>JAHBUS010000003.1 GCA_019637955.1 Pseudobdellovibrionaceae bacterium
TTCGATCAGAAAAAGTGCCAGAGTCTTTGAGGATGTTCTCCCAAAGAGAGTGCCGATAGAAACAGGGCTATCTTTACCCGTGTCGGTCTGTGAAGAGACTGACGAAAACTATTAGAGGGGGCAGCTACTTGCTTCGGGTGCCTGCCCCCTCGCCCTTCGATCAGGCCGCGAATTTTGAAACGACTCCGAGAGCGTCGCCTAGTGGTTTACAACCTTGATCCCATCGACCAAGTCGGGCCAACAAGCGGAACTCGTTCGCTTTGCCCAGCAACTCGTTCACCATCATACCGGCTTCAAAGTATGATTTCGGACCAAGCTTTTCCGTAGTTTCGTGAAAGCGGTAGCCCTGGGGGGAAATTTTTCCAGTTTCCCATTGGCGGTATTCAATGGCTGAGACATTCAGCTTTTCCCAGATTTCGCTGTAAGAAATTTTTTGTTCTTCTCGCCAGCGAAATAAATTTCCTCCGACGATGCTGTTGATCTCTGGCCCCAATTCCCTTTGGATCTGCATTGCGGTTAAAACTTCTTCTCTCAAATTTCGGGTGAGTTTTAGCTTAACAACTTTTTCCATGTGTCTTCCTCCTGCGTGCTCAACCTCGGTGAGAGGTCGGTGATGTGCGCTCAGTTGATCTCCAGCGCGGCGAATCCCATCGAGCTGCATCGACGGTACGGCCACTAGAGTTTTATGCTTTAATTTTCTACTAAAATCTCCAATTATCTCCTTTTTTGTAACATTTTATAACATCTTAACAGGCCCGACGGCTTGAGTTTGAATTGTTAAACGGCGGTAAAACGGGACTAACTACTTAAAATCACGATAAAAATTGACGCATCAAGCGAGAGGCTCATAAAATGGGGTCAATATCGGGGAAAATGCAATGCGAAAACATCGGGACACCACAAAGCCACTTAAAAACCGAACCGAAGAACGTCTTCGGGCGACTCCTTTCACGGACACAAAAACGATGGAGGAGGAGCGCCAGCGGATCAAATACCAAACATGGAAAAGGTTGGCTGAAGCTCAGGCGTTTGCCGAACTGCTGACAAAAGAAGATTTCGCTCTGGTGAGGGAAGAAATTGAGGCTGGCCTGTTGTGCAAGGTGGAAGGCGCCTCGGATAAAAACAAACTTTTCCGCATCTACTCGAAGGGCACGGGACTACTTTTGGATCTCAATGAAAATTACGTTAAAAAATTGGGAGAGAATCAGGTCCCGTTTTTAAAGGGAACCATTCAGGCCGGAATTGAAGGTTGGGGAAATATGTTCTGGCGAACGAAAGGTCTGCTTCGTTACGACACTGAAGCCCATAAAGTTCTCGGTGAGAATGGTTTGCCGAAAGAGGGCGACGAGTAGCTTTTTTGGGTCGGCGTGTGCCGCTCTAACTTTGCACTTTTGTTTAAGTAGAGAAGGGCAAAGCTTAATCTCAACCTTGCCCTTTCTGGGTTAGCGACCGCACGAAGAATAATATTTCGGTTTTCCGTCTGACAAATGGGCTGTTACGACATTGTCAATTCGTATGCCGGTGCTGCGGATAATTCTTTTCAGCTCCTCACCGATGAACATCCCTTTCATTGGTTTTGTTTCACTATTTTCGACCTTGGCGGCGATTTGGCGCAAACGAACCGCGCAACCTTTGATTTGAGTGATCTGATACCACTCAATATTTGTCTGGTCGTAGCCCCAGCAAGTCGAAAAAATAGAACCCACTTTAATTTTGTTAAGAAACTCTGACTGCAATTCTTTTTGTCTCTTCTTGTGTTCTTGCTTGTATTGCGCATTAGCTTCGATTCGTTGGAAATACTTAGCGACGGCATTGCTGCGTTTTTCCTCGTTTTCAAATCGATAGTGAAAGTCTGGTTTATTGCGACGACCCGAATAAGCGAGAGCGTAAAGAGCGCCGTTCAAGCTTTCATATGTATAGGCGACAGCCGTCAGATCGTCTCTTTTGATTTCTTTGGAATTTTCGGGAATGTATCGTTTGTTCATTTCTTCTCTCCTTTGTTGCGAGAACAAAAACAGGATATTACGGATTTCCGTAAATAGATAGTTAAAAGTTACGGAAAACCGTAACTTTGCTTATTGGAGTGCGGCAGAGACTTTTTTAGAATGAATTTGGTTATTTACGGAATTCCGTAAATTTGCTAAGGTGCAGCTATCAATGAAAGATCAAACTGAAGGCATTAAAAAAAAGCTGGTTGAGGCGATCCGGTCGGAAGTGGACGCATTAGAGGAGTCTGGTCTTACACGGACCAAGATCGCCGAAAAAGCCGACGTGCGCCTCTCGTTTATGTCCAATTTTATGCGAGCAAATGAAGACGGAATGAATGGTCTAGCCATTCCAAAGTTGATTCAGATGGCAAGTGGCCTTGACCTAAAGATTGAGTTAAAGGTCCTGAAAAAAGATTCTTCGGGAAGTTGAGGTCTTAAACGGCCGTTTTAACAGGCCCCGGAAATCCGAGGCCCTGGACGACTTAATGATCCTGATTTTGAAACTTCTTTTTCGGCTTCGCACCTAAAAGAGCTTTGGTAAATTTTGAATAGCTGACTTGATCGTGCTGGTGAGCGTGAACTGCGGCTTGGGCCATTTTCTGAGTCTGGCTAAAAAGGGCCGATCCCACTCCAAGTGCAAGACAGCTTGAAATTATCCATTGCATAAAACGTGGCATTATCTGAGTCCTTTCTCTCTTTCGAGGCGGTGAACAGCGTTAATTGCGGTCGTCCTGGGAATTCCCATAATGACCGAAATTCTTCGCGATCCGAGCCCTTCCTCAAATCGCAATCGCGCCAGCTCAGCGATATTGAGGGTTTGCTTTTTCCAAGTGATCTCGTAAGTTCTTGAAACTACTAGCCCCACTGGTTCGACCAGCTTCACGCATCCTCTACCAATTTTTCTGTCAGGACAATCTTAAGTTCAAACTCACTTAGCAACAAATGACAGCGTTCGAGTCCAGTCGCGACTCGATTTTTTGCCCGCAGGTCAAATCGCAAGCAAAATAAAAACATGCTTATGAAGGCCGGCGCGTGGTGGCTGAAGATCACCGAGTTCGATCTCAGAAGCCTCGCTTTTGTTCGAATCTCGGTGGGACTGCTTCTGGTTTGGATGCAGTTCAACTACATCTTGCAGGCCGATCTCTTTTTTTCGGACTCGGGCGTGTGCACGCGCTCGGCCGTCGCGCTCATGAGAACCGCCAACAAGTTTCCGTCGATGCACAAGTTCAGCGGCGACGCCGATGCCGTGCGCGTTCTGCTGGCTCTCGGCGTGCTCGCCGGGGTCGCGCTCACCCTCGGTTGGAAAACCCGCACCATCACGGTCGTCGCGTGGCTCTTGTCGCGTTCGTCGCACGCGCGCTGCCCGTACATGCTTCAAGGCAGTGACACTGAGCTCGATCTGATTCTGTTCTTCATGATCTTCCTGCCGTGGGGACGGGTGTGGTCTCTCGATGCGCTTCGAAAAGAGCGTCCCGAAAGTTATGGCTATCGGTCTTGGGCCAATAGCGGGGTGCTTCTGCAGATTGCGATGATTTATATCTTCGCGGTTTTGCTGAAAATCACCATCGACACCGATTGGACTCAAGGCACCTCGGTCTTCTACGCGCTTCATTCCGGCTCGCGCGCCAAGGATTTGGGCGATTTGTTGCTGGACGCGCCGATCTGGGTGCTTCAGCTTTTAAGCCGCGCCTCCCTTCTCTTTGAATTGATCGGTCCGTTTCTGCTCCTCGCGGGCACGTCTTTGCGTCTTCTCGGCGTCTTTTCATTTGCGCTGATGCACTGGTGCTTTGGGCTTTGCCTCACGCTCGGGACGTTCGCGTGGATCTCGCCCACGGCGGCGGCGGCGGCGCTGCCTTCGGCCTTTTGGGGTTGGATCGAGCGCCGGTGCGGACGCACGCCCCTTTCGGCGCCGCCCGTGATTCGCAAGTTTGCCTGGTCCGATGCGGTGGTCGGAGGCGCCTTGCTCCTCTCGCTTCACATGAACTCGATGTCGCTGCTCACCGGGGAACCGAATCGTTTGCAGCGGGCCGCCAGCTGGTTCGGACAAAACATCGGGTTCTCGCAAAAGTGGGCCATGTTCACCACGATCGACCGCAAAGATTTTGGATATTTTCGCATCGTCGGTCTTCAGGACGGAAAACTCCACAGCCTCTTCGAAGAGCGCGAACTGGCGAGCGTGGACGATCTTCCGGCCCGTGGGTCGGCGACCTACCCCTCGATGGAGTGGCGCCGCTTGCTGCTATCGTTCATTCGCGACACGAAATACCAGTCGGTCGGTTTCATGGGACCCGGCCTGTGCCGTCTCTTGGGCGACAAAGCCAAAGATGGAGTCCAGATCTGGCAGCACTACCGTCCGCTCAATTACCCCGAGAAGCGTCCCCCTTACCGCAAACGCCTGATTTTGGACTACTCGTGCGCGGATCAAGATGACCGCTACGAGTTCAGGCTCGACAGCGACGGCGGCGCCTATTCGTTTCCTTTGAGAGAGATCGGAGCTCCCGTCGATGAAAAACAAACTCAGTGAGTGGTGGCTGCGGACAACCGAGCTCGACGGGCGCAGCCTTCAGCTGACGCGCGTGCTCCTGGGCCTGGCGATGCTCTATCAGCAGGCGCGGGATTTTTTATTTGCGGACATCTTCTTCTCGGGTTCGGGCGTGGCGCCGGCCGCGCTGGTGCACACGGTTCGGAATTGGGGCGACTTTCTCTCGATTCACCGCTTGAGCGATGACGTTTCGGTTCAGCGGATCCTGTTCGCGCTGGGGGTGGCCACGGCGCTGGCGTTGATTTTTGGTTTTAAGACACGCTTCACGTTGATCTTGGCTTGGTACCTGACGGCATCGGCGCATGCGCGCAATCCTTTGCTTCTGCAAATCGGCGACACGCAGCTTCGCATGATGCTTTTTTTCATGATGTTCTTGCCCTGGAACCAAATTCAAAAAGGGACGGTCCGTTCGTGGGCAAACGGCTTTTTACTTCTGCAAGTGGCCTTGAGCTTTTGGTTCGCGGCCGCGCAAAAGACCGGCATCGACTGGCAGCACGGAACGGCGGTGTTCTACACGCTGCACTCCGGGTCGTTCGCGACCGCGTGGGCCGACGCTCTCTTGGGGAGTCCTCGAAAAGTTCTTTTGTTCCTGACATGGCTGAGTCCTTACATCGAGGCGCTGATTCCGTTCCTGTTCTTCGCCGGAAGATGGGCCCGGGTGATAGCGGTCACCTTGATGATCGCGGCCGCGATCGGCCTGGGACTTTTGTTCGACCTTGAAACCTACGCGCTGATTTCGATCGCGGCGGCCCTGCTGTTACTGCCAGGCGCTTGCTGGAAGGGACTTTCGGCAAAGCTTGGACGGCAGAAACAAACCGACGTCGCGGCCCCCTTTTCGCCGCGGTGGACGGGGGCCAGCACGGCGGCTTTGGTGTTCTGGATTCTGTCGCTCTGGGCGAATCTCGCCGTCGTGTCGACGGACTTTCAAGATCTCAATATGCGTCCCTTGCGCGCTTTGATCGGCGGCGTTGGCTTCGCTCAGAAGTGGGTGCTCTTTCAAAATGTGAACCGCAAAGATTTCGGCTACTACCGCGTCGTCGCGGCCGGGTCCGCGCAAGGGGAGTCCGCACCCGTCTGGAGTTTCTTCGAAAACAAATCGGTGGCGCTCGGCGCTTTGCCCGAGCGGGGAGCCGAGATTTACCCTTCCATGGAGTGGCGACGGTTCACCACCGCGCTCTTGCGCGAAGTGCGCGGACCGATCGGTTTTATCGGGCCGGGGCTTTGCCGCGCGATGGGCACACAGGCCGGCTCCCACGTCCAGCTCTGGCAGTATTACCGCCGATTGAAATTTGGCCTGCCCGCAGATTTTTACCAGCGCCGGCTGCTCTTGGATTTCTCGTGCGCCGAGGGTCAGGTTCTCTATGATCTTCGCGTTGAGACCCCTGAAGACGCGGGTCCCTTTCCGCAAGATGGCGCGACTTAGCGTCGATTGCGCGTCGACGTGGTCGTGGGCGATTTTGCGGGTTTCGCGCCGCCACTCAGTTCGCTCGTCGCGCACTGGCTGCGGGCGAGCATCACGCACGACGCCCAGCTTGTTCCCATCGCGCCGGTTCTTCCGGGGCGTTGAACATTGCCGTCCGTTCTCATGACTCCCATCGGTCCATTTCGGGTGTAACCGAGAAAGGCCTGACGTCCCGTCGCTTTCACATGGGTCATGCGTTTGGCCACCTCACCCAGGGAGAGAAAGCCGTCTTTGTCTTCGTCGCTGTTGCAGTTCAAAAGTCTTTTGTCGAGCGCGGCCGTGAAGGCCCCCCGCTGATCGCCGCGGATCTCCGACGCCAGCTCATTGCGCCTCGAGGCCACCATCATCATCGAGTTCTCTCCCAGATCCAAGTCCCCCGAGTGACAAGAGTCTGCGAACCCAAAAACTTTGCGGTCGCCAAAAATTTCACGCAGCTCCGACTGCGAAACCATATGATTCTTGATCTCCGAACAGTCGGCCAGCTGGGGCTTTACGGGTTTGTCGTTGATCTTGTCACGATGGCCCACCTGTTCGGGGTCGCGAAACGCGCTCCCGGCGCACTTTTTGGCCAGATCTTGCGGAATGCTGGGGAGGGCGATTCCGTACTCGCCGTCGCTCGAGATGAATCCATGACCCGCAAAATTAAAGTTCACGTACTCTTTGCCTTTGACGAGTTCGCGAAGGCGGTTCAGAAATGTTTTTTTGTCTGGAGCATCGCCGTCACGCAGGACATGTCCTTGATTGGCGACGGTCTCGCCGATGCGTTTCTTGTAATACTCGGCATCCGTTCCCGAGCCGGGCAGGTGAATGGCGTCTCCCTTGTAGTTGAATCCGATCGAAATCGACACCACCTTGTTGCGGATGGGCGCGCACGCCTGCGCCCAGGCGGCCGTAGACGCAAAGAATGAAAGGCTGACGATGAGTCCGCGCGCGGCAAGGTTCTTCAATCCCACAGTCTCCTATCGGAACAACGCGACCTTGGGCGAGGGGTTGTGCATTTGATTCTCATCTTGAGACGTCGGAAATCGTCGGTCTGACGGGCGGGTGTCTCGTTCTTATTCAGCAAGCTCAATCAAGGCGTGCGGCCGACTGGAGCCGCGTTTGCAGCCTGGTGGGGGATCGGGGGGCCGATGCGCATTTTCATTTTCGCAGTCTTGATCACGTCTTCATTCAATGCCTTCGCGGACACTGTCGAGGTTGTTTTCTTCGGCGGTCACGCCTCTTCACCGGAGCAGATGAGGTGCTGGGAAAAAGGCGCCCGCGCCGAGTCCAGCCGGCAACACGATTACAACTTTCGCGGCGTCGCCTATCCGGCCGGTGCTCACTACTCGCGGCAAGCCGCCTTGTCGGGCTCGCGCGCCGAGGTTCAGCGGCTGGTCAACGAAATCAATGCCAATCCCAACAAACGCTACGTGATTGCCGGTCACTCCTCCGGCGCGGCGATTTCGAACCAGGTCGCCTCCCTCGTCAAGAACCCGCGCCAGATCGACCTGATCAATCTCGACGGCTTCGCGCCGTCGAGAGAGCTTCAGGACCGCGTGGGCTCTTCGAAGTGCTGGTACGCCGTCAACCCTGGGAGTGGAGGCACTTCGTTGAACGCGGGTTCGATGAGAGGCTGCCGAAACAGCGCCAAGGTGACATCGGCCACCTGCCGCACCAGCATGTGTTTGCACTTTGCCATGGTGAACAGCGGGGCCCCCGCGACCTTGAGCAACTACCGCAAGGACGGTTACAACTCCTGCCGCACGAATTTGGAATGGCTGCGCGACCTCGAAAACACCTCGGCGGCGGCTCCTCGCCGCAGCACCGGCCCGCGTGCCAGTTCGGTTCGCTAAATTTCCGACAGCACCGCTTTGCGGCTGCCGATTTTTTGCCCGCGGACGCGGGTTTTGCCCTTCAGCGCGGGCTTGAACACCAACTTGACCTCGTGGCCTTGCACGGCTTCGATTTCCTGCAAATTGTCGATGTGCATGCGCAGCTCGCGGAATTCCGCGAGTTCGCGCGTGCGTGCGCGGGCCGCCGCCGGGTCTTCGGCCGCGATCAAATAACTCGTGTGCGCCTCGTAGAGAGCCGATCCCACGCGGGGATCGTAGTAGCCGCAGTGGGCGATAAACAGTTTCATGAGAGGCCTTCCGTTGTCGATTCGCGTTCAGCGGGAGGTGCAGGGTGGCCTTCAAAGCGGATCACCGACACCTTGCCATTGGTTTCAAGCACGCCCCATTTGACTTGATCGAGAAACTCCACGCCGTGCTCACGCAAGGTCCCGAATAGTTCACCGCGAGAAATTTTTTGTTTCTCCATGGAGGCTTTGTTCAATCGACCCTCACGGATAAGAACGACGGGTTTTCCTTCGATGACACGCTCGGCGCGGGCGGACTGAAAAGCCAAGAGGTCGGTGCCGTAGTTGAGGGCCACGAGCGTCGCCGCGCACACCATTCCGCCGAGCAGCGAATTTTCGCCCCCCAGCAGCGAGTTGCTCACGCCTTCGCTGATAATCAAAAGAAGGACGAGGTCAAACGGGGAAAGCTGACCGATCTGTTTTTTTCCGACGAGACGGAGCAGGATAAACACGAACGCGTAAACCACCGCGCCACGAATGATCATTTCAAGAAGAGGGAGGTCCATCGTCCACATGCCTTCACGTCCGTGCAAAAGCATGACCAGCAAGGGGAGGGGGCAGGGCCGGGTTTTTGGGTCAGGATGCCCGGTCTCGGGCGGGAATATTGCCCTTGTTAGTGGGGCTGGTTGGGTTCCTTCAAACTCTTAACGAACTCGAGCATCTCCAAGCTTTCGGCCTTCGTGGGGGAAACTCGGTACTGGAACATCAGCGCGTAGACTTGGCGGCCGACGCCCGTGATGTAAATGTGGCGTTCGCGCGAAATGCTGGTGGCGTCGGGATCCTCCATCGTGACCAAACAGCCTTGACCGTTGGACGATTGAAAAGTCTCGGAGCGGGTTTTTTTCAGCATGCTGCCTTCGAAGGAACCCACCATTTTTTGCACAAAGGCTTCGCAGGATCGGCGCGTGAGCGGGTTTGTTTTTTCACCGAATCCATAGAGATAAATCTGTTGGAGCTGGGGAGTGCGCGCGTAAGGCCGTTGCAACACGCCAATGAACTCCTCACTGCGCGCAAAGCCGAGCATATTGTCCGAATTGGCGGCCATGTAGGAGATGCTGTCGTCCGCGACGAAGGGAAGATCGTCGGCGACTTTTCGTTCGGCGGTTTTCTTGCTTGGAGGCGATTTCTGAATGACGCCCGACTGAGCTTCGAAACTGAGAGCCGCGAGAAGGACGAAAACAATTGCTTTCATGCCCTTATTAGAACTTGAAATTGAGACAGCCGCCAAAGAAAAGAAGAGAAAATCGCCGCCGTCAAACTTTCAGACGGGTGTTCACAGAACCATTGACGTTTATGAATGATCCGGCTCATCTTTCGACCCCGCGAAGGTCCTGACAGACATCACGTCTCAATCCGACCAAAGTCCCAACTCGAGACAAGGACTTCTTCTTGCAGCAAAAAACGGCATGAGCAACTTTCGCGGACTTTTCATTCTGATGATTTTCTCCCTGAGCACGGTGGCGTCTCAGGTCGAGGCGAAGGATTCGCTCTTTCTTTCCTTTCAGGATTTCAAATCTCTGAACGCGCAAGACCGCGTTTCGTACCTTGAATCCATGCGCCAAATGGCCGTGAATTCGGAACGGACCGGGGCGCCGGTTCGCGGGGCTTCGATCTCGTCACCCTCTGAGTTCTGGGCGGCGGTTTTGATGGCGAAAGCCGAGGCCGCGCGCGGGGACTCCTGCATTTATGCCGGTTACCTTTCTCAGCGCGATTCGAACAACTCGTGCGTGCGACCGGCAGCGGCTTCCGGCAGCTGCGGCGCGGGTCAAACCCAGTGCAACCCGCTACTTTTCGGTTACGGTCCTTCTTCGGGCGGGATCTGCACCAGCGACCGCTCGTATCCCACGCGCGATTGCGAGAAAAAATACCAAGCTCTTCCCAACTACAAAGCCTACGATGTCGCCAACGAACTCGTGAAACGCAACATGCAAGGTGAGTTCGACGCGCAGGCGGCGAAGCTGCAGCAGTACTGCTCCGGTTCAACCTCGGGCGAACAGCGCAACATGTGTAAAATGCTGTCGGCCAAGAGCTCGTTCATGAAAGCCAAGATTGCGGCGTCGGAACAGCGCAAACGCGACAGCGAGCGCCAGCCCGCCCAAGCACAAGACCGTCCTCAGGCCGCGCCCGCCGCCCCGCAAGTGCAGGCTCCCGCAGCTCCCGCACCGGCACCTCGGAGCGAACCGGCCACTCCGGCAGCGCCGCCTCGGCAAAGTGACATCGCTTCGCCCGCGGCTCCTGCGCCCTCGCAGCCGGCCCCCGCAGCTGCGCCGGCGGCGAACCCCGCTCCGACGGCTCCGGCTCAAGCCGCGCCCCGAGCGGCGGAGCCTCGCCCCACGCAGGCGTCCGACACGCCCCCCGCGGCACCGGCGCCCGCGCGTTCCGCCGATGGCTGTATCCGCAACATCACCGATTACAAGGCGGTTGAGTCCAAGCTTCCGGAGCCTTTCCGCAAAATGCTCGATCAGCGTTCGAACGGTGTTTTTATGTCGGGTTCGAAATCGGTCCCGCTGATTATCAATCTGAAAATGGTCATGAATTTGCGTTTCGTCGAAGTGAACGGTGTGAAGAAGCTGAAGTTGCAAAGCGCGATTTCGAGTGATGCGCCCTCACTCGCCTCGAACTCGGACTCCGACAGTTACGTGGATAAAATCTGTTTGCAGGGCGATGCGATGCTGGTTCATATTCCCGGGGCGCCGGTGACCACCGTCAAAATGAACGGCCGTCAGGTGAATATCAGCACCTCCAAAGGCGGGATGGATGTGGACCTCGTCGACAAGCCCTCTTACAACATGCAGCTGGCCGGTGTTCGATCGGCCATCCGCGGCGGCGCGCGCTAAGACCCCTCGCAAGACCCCACGTTTCTGATAACGACGTCATTCTTCCGTGACGTGTCTTGCCATTCTACAAAGGCAAATCTGCCTAATAAAGCAACAAGGTTTAACGTCAAATCCGCGACAGCGCAGTGTTTGCGACTTTCGGCGGGTTAAGAAGACGTTACGAGTCTTGAGAGTTTGTTAATGTTTAGCCACGAAACACTTTTTTGTTTTTAAAACATAAAAAACGGGGAAGACTCGCGGTCTATGTCTCGCTCCACCGTGGCCCGCATCCAAGATATTCTCATCACGTCTGAGCTCGAAAGCCGCAGCGTGCGTCTGCCCAATTTGATGGCCGAGAACATGATGATGGCGTCGCTCGCTCAGGAACTCGCGCATGGCTCCCAAAGTTTTCTTAACAATGTGGTCATGACGGCGCGGCATCTTTGCAAAGCGGGCGGGGCGGGGATCGCGCTCGTCAAAGACGAGGATGGACGCCGCCAACTGCATTGGCCCGCCATCGTGGGAGAGTTTTCCTGCTCGGAGGGGCGGCTCACCGCTCTCGAGGACAACCCGATTGGTTACACGATCCAGAGCGGTCAGCCTCAGCTCTTTAGCCACCCTTCACGTTATTATCCCACGCTCTCTTTGCATGGTCCCGAGATCGTCGAGGGGCTGGCCATTCCGATCTTGGCCACGAAAGACGATCAAGTCATCGGCGCGATCTGGGTGGTGTCCCACGATGTCGATCACGGGTTTGACGCCGAAGACCTTCGGGTGATGCAGGCGCTGACCCGTTACATCGCGGCTTTTCTGGAAGCCTTCGACAAACAAGAGCGCGTGCACCAAGCCTCGTTGAGTAAAAGTTTTTTTCTGGCCAATATGAGCCATGAGATCCGCACCCCCCTGAGCATCATCCTGGGTTTTAGCGAACTGCTCAAAGACGACAAGGTCCCGGCGCAAGACCGCGCCCAGTTTTTGTGTTCGATCGAGCGCAACGGCAAACTGCTCACCAAAATCATCGACGAAATTTTGGATCTTTCAAAAGTCGAAGCGGGCAAGGTGCAGCTCGAGGAGCTTGAGTTCTCGTTGAAATCTCTCGTCGGTGAGGTCGCCGGCGTCTTTGGCGAAAAACTGCAAGCCAAGTCGCTCTCGCTCACGTGCTTTTTTGATGAGGGCGTCCCGGACCGCGTCTTTTCGGACCCGACACGTCTGCGACAAATTTTGATGAACTTGATCGGCAACGCGGTGAAGTTCACGAGCCGGGGGGGAATCACGCTGCGGGTTTCCGCGCTCCCCTCGTCCTCTCCGGGGCACCAGCAACTGATGATCCGTGTGCAAGACTCCGGTGAGGGGATCGAAGCCTCCAGGCAGAAGCGGCTCTTTGAGCCCTTCACCCAGGCGGAGGCCAGCACCAAGCGCCGTTTTGGCGGAACGGGTTTGGGTCTTCTGCTCTCGAAGAAATTTGCGGTGGCTCTGGGCGGAGACGTGTCGATCGAATCGTCGGTCCCGGGTCAGGGCACGACGTTCTTGGTTCGTTTAACGGTGCGAGAAGCCGAGGCTGAAAAGTCACCCGCTCCCGCCGCCATCAAAAAGACCGTCGAAGGGGTCCGTCTGACCGGCGCCCGTGTCCTGGTGGTCGACGACTCTTCGGACAATCTCGCTTTGACCGGAACGCTTTTGCGGCGTCATGATGCGACCGTTTGGACCGCCTCCTGCGGTGAGCAGGCCCTTCAGCTTTGCCAAGTCGAGCCGATCGATCTGGTGTTCCTCGATATTCAAATGCCGGGGATGGACGGGTTCGAAACTTTGAAACGCCTCAAAGACATGGGATTTGCAAAACCGGTGGTGGCCATGACCGCTCACGCCATGAACAACGAACGCCGCCAGTGCTTTGAAGCGGGATTTTCGTACCACATTCCCAAGCCCTTCAATTTTGACGAGATGCTGGAAACGGTCCGCCACTTTGTCTTCGGTGCCGGGACCACCGTTTCAGAAACTAAATTTGGCGCGCTTCACTCGCGCCCGCCGTCCGCGCCGCTGCCGTCTCATCGCCCGGCTCCAAGTCCGGAATAAAGAACGTAAATCTTGTGCCAAACTCCGGGGCGCTTTCGGCGCGGATGACGCCGCCATGAGCTTCGACCAAACCTTTACAAATCGCCAGGCCCAAGCCCGCTCCTTGTTTTTGCGACGAGCGCGGCTGCCAGTACCGGTCGAAGACGTGCGGGAGCACGTCCGCGGGGATCACCGTGCCCGAATTCTCGATGACGAAGCGAGCGCCCGAAGCGGAATTTTCGCAGGTCACCTGCACGCGGCCACCAGTGGGCGTGTACTTGAGCGCATTGCTGATCAAATTTGAGAGCACCTGCCCGACGCGCGTTTCATCGCAGTTGAGCGATTCGTTGCCCGACGGAAAGACCACGCGGTAATCCAAAGACTTTTCACGGGCCATGAGGCGAAGCGGTTCGATGTAAAGATGGGCGAGTTTTTTAAGCGGGCACCGGTCTTTTTCTAGAACCAAGTTTCCGCTCTCAATTTTGGTGTTGTCCAAAAGTTGGTGGATCAGCTGATTCATGCTTTGGACCGATCTTTCGGCGATCTCGAGTCCCAATTTGGATTCGCCTTGGCGTGCGCTCTCATCTTCTTGCAAAATGCGAAGGCTCATTTCCATGGTCGCGAGCGGGCTTTTCAAATCGTGCGCGACGACCTCGACGATCTCTTTGCGGGCCAATGAAAGGCGCCGCTCATTGCGCAAGAGGCGGTCTTGCAAAAGGGCTTCGCGGCGCTTGGCGCGCGCCGAGTAATAAAGAAGCACGCCGATCACGCCCAAAAAAATCAACGCCAGAAAGCTCAGCGCGACCGCAAATCGCAGATGATCCGCCGACACCCGTCGAGCATCGGCTTGGACGTCCAGCAGGCGCCGGTCCATCCGCGACGTCAGCAGATCCAGCTGATGGTCGATCTCCATCGGGCGTGAGGCCAGCATCTCGCGCACATCCTTTTCGCCCAGCGCGAAAGCGCCCGGCTGCCGGCGTTGGCGCAAGATCGATTCGGCAAAGCTAAAAGTTTCCCGCTCGGAGGTTCGGATCTTCTGAATTAAGCTCAGCGAATCTTCGTTGGCCGAGAGGGATTCGAGCTTCGCGATCATGGTGGCAAAGGTGCGGTGGGTGTCTTCGATGCGCTCAAGTTCCGCGTTCGACGCCTTGAGGGCGATCACGGGAAGCAGCGCGAGCTGAAAATCGTAGAGCGCGCTGATCTTTTCGGCGAGCACGGCCTTTTGCACTTGGCTGGCCACGCGTTCGGCTTGCTCTGCGTTTCCGCGGGCGAGCGAGACGATCGACGCCGTTCCCAGCACCGCCACCAGGCCAAAAAACAAAATGAATCCAAAGAGGTATTTGCGATCCATGTTCATAGAAAACCGCACCTTTCTCAGGAGTTGCCTCCAGTGTAGACCTCTGGCACCGGCTGTCCAGAGCCACCTGGGTCGGGCCTTCAGGTTTCTTGATGCTGCGTGTTTTGTCGGGACATTCCGGGCACTTGTGTTACGAAGGCCCCATGCAGAAAACCTCGATCTTTTTATCCGCCTTCTTTCTTAGCCTGTCCTCTTACGCGGTGACCCCAGACCTCGGCGTCTACCTTCGAGCTGGCAGTGGCAGCAATGCCGCCGGTGGCGCACAAGAGTGCATCTCCAACAAAGGCAGCGGCGGCAACGAGTTCCGTCTCGGCAATGAGTGCGGCATCTACGGCGAGTTTGGAATCGGCGCGACGCTGCTCAAAGCCGAGAACGAGCGCGCGCCGTTCTGGCGTTTGTTCACGAACTTCGCGTTCGCCTACAACAACCGGACGGACTGGGAGGGCAACAATCCCAACAACTGGGTCTTGCGCGAAGTGTACACCGAAGGTGGCCGCGTCGACGGTCTGGATTTCACCGCGTGGGCGGGGAAACGCTTCTACCGTTGGGGCGACGTTCATATGAACGACTTCTATCCCGTCAACTTCAGCGGTCCGGGCGGGGGGATCGGCGGTTTGCATTTTGGAAAGGGCGTTCTCTCCTTCGCCGTCATTCAAAATGCACAGTCCGATGAAATCAACGGTGCCACCGGACAGGTCACGCGCGTGGGCAATGCGGCCAAATCAACGCTTCACGTGCGCTACGACGACATGCCAACGGCTTTTGGTGTGTTGTCGCTCTGGGCGGTTGCCGGCACCACGCCTTCGACCAAAACCACGGCCACCCCCGAAACCAATTACAAAGCCGCGACCGGCGGCTTTTTGGCGGCCCGGCTCAGCAGCGCGCTCACCGAAAAAACCCGGAACGAGTTCGGTCTCGCTTTTGGTCAAAGCATCATGAGCAACATGGGTTCCTCGGGAGATTTGGTGAAAGATTGCGACACCGCCACCGATGCTTCGTGCAACGTCACGGGGTCTTCGCGCGTGCGCGCTTGGAACAGCGTCGTGTACGAAGGTGAGAGCTGGTCGGTCGCGGGCGCCCTGATGTTCGACGAACTGAGCAAGGGCACCAGCGCGGACTCTCGCGTGCGTTGGACGTCCGCCGGTGTTCGCCCCACGTATTGGATCACCGAGCACATCAGCCTCGCGGGGCAGGCGGGGATTTCAAATGTTGTGGATGAAAGCGACGGCTTGGGCGCGCGCAATTTGTGGCGCGTGACGATCGCGCCGCAAATTTCGATGAGCAAGGGCTACTTCGCGCGTCCCGTGATCCGCGCTTACTACTCGCGCACGCAGTGGAACGAGAGCAACCAAATCAGCGCGGCCGGCACCTCGGCGGCCGCGGACAAGTCGATCGATTCGCTGGGATTTCAGACGGAAGTTTGGTTTTAATACAAACGCACGGCGAGCGGTTCTGCGGGGTGTAAGTCCTGTTGATGTTCTCGTGCGGGCGCGAAGACGAAGAGCCGCACTTCGCGCGCCGTGATCTCGATCACCACCGGGTTGATTTTTCCGTAAAAATACTTCGGTTCGCCATGCGCTTCGATCTTGAGATTCGATTCCGGCTGCGTGACGCGCAGAAGATCCGCGATCTCCTTTTGCCACTGCGGGACGTCTCTGAGCAAAAGGCGGGAGTTGATCGAAAGATCCAGATCCGACGATTTTAAGTTGGCTTTACCATTGATGAAGCTTCCCCCTAAGGTGATCACCGTTGTCGGACCGCCTTCCGGCAGAAGCGCGAGCTGATGCTGCAAGTACTCGAGGATCGGTTTGATCTCACGCAGTCCGTACGTGGTTCCGAACAAACGGTTTTGACGGTCGAAGAACTCGCCCAGGACCTGCTCGGGATTTTTGGTCGTCAGCGCCTGTTGAAACTTGAGATCGTACCGTTCAATGAGAGTGAGCGCGCGGTCGAGAAGCCGTCGGCCCCCGATATGCCAGGACGCCATCGGGTTGGGATCCTGTTTGGGGATCTGGCGGTAGGCGCGGCCCAGGGAGCGCATCCAGTCCTCGCGCGCGGCCTCGGGCAAGGCGAGCAGCCCATTGGCCATCTCCCGCGAGATTTGAAACGATTTGGCGCCCTTCTGGAGGGTCTGAATAAGGTGGGCCTCGCGCTCTTCGGTGGTCTTGAGACGGGCCCAGGCGGGCATGGGATGCGAGGCCGCCGCCTGAAAAAGGCTTCGACACAGGCCCTGGGCGAGGCCCTTCTGCGGCACTCCCGCGACGAGAGCACCCAATACAATGAGAATCAGCAACGAAGATCGCATCGAGGCTTTGGAATGCAGGGGCCGTGCCCCGGGATTACTGCTGCTGGTAAGGCAGGGCGCCCGCGCCCACGACGCCGGCCTGATTGAGGCATTTGGCGACCGCGAGCCCGCATTTAAAGCCCGGGTTGAACTCGGTGATCAGCGCGTTGTAGCGTGATTTGAGCCGGTCAAAATACAAGCGCCGGACTTTAATCAAGCCGCCCGAAAACAGAATCTTCTCGAGCCCGAAACCGATGCTCAGGTTGTAGCAAAGAGCCGCGAGCGTATCGGCGGCCTCGTCGAACAGGATTCTGTATTTGGTTTCGCCCGCGTCGAGCGCGCTCACCAAATCTTCGATCGATTCGCCTTGAAAGCCCATCTCCTCGCGCGCTCGGCGCAGGATCCCGGTGCCCGAGGCGATGCCTTCGACGGTGAATTTTTTGAGATCTTTGGCCGAATGGATGCGGTCGTTCTGCGCGATCAGATGACCGAACTCCGAGCCCATGCCGTTCGTCTGCACGGGAAGACCGCGGAAGATCACGCCCGAGCCGATGCCGGTCCCGATCGTCACGACGGCGTAGCTCGACAGACCCTCCGCCCAACCGATCCAGCCTTCGGCACGGGCCGCGGCGATGGCGTCATTTTGAAAGACGAGGGGGCCGGCGATCCGGCGGCGCTTCAGCTCTTTGGCCAACAGGTCGCGAATGGGAACGATCTTCCAGCCCGGAAAGTTCACGGGGTAGATGAGACTGCCCTTGTCGACGTTGAGCGGGCCCGCCGAGGCCAGACCCACGCCCTTAAAGACGCCCTTCTTAAAGGCTTCCGGAAAACGCGACTGAAACGAGGCGATCATTTCACCCATGAGATGAACGATTTTTTCGGGGCCTTTTTTGGTGTCGGCCTTCAATTCGAGAATGGACTCTTTTTGAAACGAGAGAATCTGACCTTTGTGGTCGATCAAGGCCGCGGCGAGCTTGGTGCCGCCCAGGTCGAGGCCCACGGTGTAGGTTTTCTTTTTGCCGGGCTTCATTTCGATCCTCGAACATTGTGGAGCAAGATCATCGCCGAGCGGGGCGCGATCTGCGCGTGGACCTGACCGTTTTGCACCAAAACTTTTTGCGTGCACCGGCGCGAGAGACGGTCATAAGAGGGGTCCAGCAAATTGCAATAAACGCCGTCGGCCAAATCCGTGGGAATGCGCGCGACCAGCGCCGAGGCGTCCGCATTCAAAGCCGCAAAACCCAAACGCGAGCGGCTAAAAGCCAGCTGTGAGTTGGTCCCGCGCCAAACGCGGGTGGCAACGAAAGCGCCATCGGTCGCATTGTGAAATTGAACCAGCTCGGCCATGCCCGCAAGGCGGTGCTCGCAACTCCATGGGGCCTGGCACCCGCCGCGCGCGTCGAAAAGACCGGTGGTGTACCCTTGAGCATCGACGCGGGGGCCCTCGTTGTAATCCTGAAAGCTGTAGCCCGAGAAGACTTGCGGATAGCCGTAAGGCCAAGTGAGCAAGAAAACCTGCGACAAGAAATGCAACTCCGGATTTTTTTGATAGCTCGGGATGCGCGCGCCCGCGAGGCGCTGGATGTCATGGTTCTCGCTAAAGACCACGACGCTTTTGCTGTCGAGATACCCGCTCATGATTTGCGGCAGCTGCGCGAGCTGGCCGTCGTAGAGGGCGTTACCGAGATCGTAGGTGTAGATGAAATAGTTGACGTCGCCAAAGCCCGTGTACTCTTGGTACTGCACGGGTTCGCCGCCGCCGATCAGGGTTTCGGAGATGATGTACACGCTGCGGTTCAAGCGCGACAAGATCGCGGCGATGTCTTCGGCGGGGATGTGTTTGGCCGCATCGATGCGAAAGCCCATCGCGCCCATGTCCAAAAGCTGGTTCATATAGGCGCCGAGTTTGTCGCGAACGATCTCGCTCTCGGTGCGCAGGTCCGCCAGTCCCACCAGCTCACAGAACTGAACTTCGAAGCGGTCTTTGTAGTTGCGGATCTCGTTGTCATTGTAGCGCCCGCAATTGTGAAAGTCGGCGGCGCTGTAAAGGCCGGGGTGCGAGTACTTCTCGTAGCGCGTTCCCGCAAAGCCGACGCCGTTCTCGTGGCGCGCGGCCATGTGGTTCAAGATCACGTCAACGTACACGTCGACGCCCGAAGCGCGGCAGCGTTTGATCATGTCGCGGAACTCGGCCTCGGTGCCCGAACGCGATTCGAGTTTATAGCTGACGGGCTGGTAGCGCTCCCACCAGTTGTTCTGGCCGAGGCGCACGTGCTCTTGCGGCGGCGACACCTGGACGGCGGCGTAGCCCTGCGGGCCCAAGACGGTTTCGCATTCGCTGGCAACGGCGGTCCACGGCCATTCGAAGAGCTGCACCATGACCGTTCGCGGAGCCGCGTTTGTCAGCTGCGCGAAGGCCTGAAGCGAACTCAACAAAAGAACCAGGACCAAGCCGAGCTTCATGCGTTCACCCGGGCGCCGCTCTCGCGGTTAAAGACGTGCAGTTTTTCTTTGGGCAGAGCGAGCCGGAGAGTGTCGCCGGTTTTCTTCGCAAGGCTCACGGGCGACATCACGCGGATGGGTTGACCTTTGATGGTCGCGTGCACCAGGGAGTGCGAGCCCAGATACTCTTGCAGTTCGAAACGAGCCTCGATGTCGCCTTGATCCAAGATAAAGTCTTCCGGGCGCACGCCGATCTCGGTGCCGGGGCGACCGACGAGATCGCCCGAGAGAAAGTTCATTTCGGGCGTGCCGATGAACGACGCCACGAAGCGGCTCACGGGATTTTCGTAGATCTCGCGGGCGGTCGCGATCTGCTCAATGCGCCCGCCGTTCAAGATGGCGATGCGGTCGCCGAGCGTGGTCGCTTCGACTTGGTCGTGCGTGACGTAGATCATCGTGCTGCCGGTGAGCGCGTGGAGGCGTTTGATTTCGTAGCGCATTTGTCCGCGCAAGGACGCGTCCAGATTCGAGAGCGGCTCATCGAAGAGAATCAATTTGGTTTTGCGCACGAGCGCGCGGCCCAGGGCCACGCGCTGACGCTGGCCTCCCGAGAGTTCGCGGGGACGGCGGTCCAGCAAAGGCTCGATTTGCAAGGTGCCCGCGACCTCGCGCACGCGCGCATCGATCTCGGCTTTGGCCAGACCTTGAAGGCGCAGGCCGAACGCGAGATTTTCGTGAACGGTCAGGTGAGGGTAAAGAGCGTAGCTCTGGAACACCATCGCCAGATCGCGCTGGCGGGGCTCCAGATTGAGGACGCTTTTGCCGTTGATGAGGATGTCGCCCGACGTCGGCTGTTCAAGGCCGGCGATGGTGCGCAGAAGGGTCGACTTTCCGCAGCCTGAAGGGCCGACCAAGACCAAAAATTCGCCGGACTTCACGTCCAGCGAGATGTCCTTGAGAACCGAGACATCGCCAAAATCCTTTTTAATATTGCGACATTCAACCGACGACATGCTTATCCTTTTACGCTTCCCAAGGTGAGACCCGAAATCAGAGCCCGGGACAAGATGGTGAACAGGATCACGACTGGAATCGATACCAAAACCGCCGCCGCGGCGTAAAGCCCCCATTCGGTGGCCATGCTGGCTTGAAAGCTTTTCAAGCCGACGGGGAGTGTATAAAGCTCAGGGTCCTGCAGAACCACGGCGGCGATGGCGTATTCGCACCACGCGGTCGTGAATTGAAACAAACCGGTGATCACCATGGCGGGGCCCGAAACCGGCAGAACCACGCGGTAAAACACCTGAAAGCGGTTGCAGCCGTCGACCAGCGCGGCCTCTTCGAGCTCTTTGGGGAGCGTGTCGAACCACGACTTCATCTGCCAGATGCAGAAGGGCAGCGCGGTCGAAGTGTAGATGATCAAAAGCCCGCCGAAGTGATTGGCGAGTTCGAGTTTGGCCAGCAAAATATAGAACGGCAAAAGAAGCATGGTCGCCGGAAACATTTGCGTCGCCAAGAGCGCGACCATCATCATGCCCTGACCACGGGTGCGAAAGCGCGACAGCGAGTACGCGGCGGTCGCCGACACGGCCAGCCCGATGATCGTGACCGCGAGGCTGACAAGGACCGAATTGCGCAGCCAAATCGGAAACAGGGTCGACGTGAAGAGCGTGCGGTAGTTGTCCAGCGAGGAGCCCTCATGCCAGAGCGCCCAACTCACGACCTGGAATGCATTGTCGCCGCGAAACGACACCGCGAGGATGTACCAAACCGGAAAGATCGCGAAGATCGAGAACAGAATCAGCACGATCAACGAAGCGGACTTTTTCATTTGAGTCCCTTCGTGAGATAGCGGCGCTGCACGCGCAAGTAAAAGAGCGTCGCGATCAGCAAGAGGCCAAAAATCACCATCGACAGCGCGGCCGAGTGGCCGTAGCGGTACAGATCGAACGCCGATTTGTAGACGTAGCTCACCAGGATGTGGGTTTGATCCGCGGGCTCACCGCCGTTCGACACGAGCCAAACGACATTGAGATTGTTGAAAGTCCAAATTCCGCCCAGCACGGTCGCGGGGATCAGCACGGGCTGCAAGAGCGGCCAGGTGATGCGCCAGAAGCGCTGCCAAGCATTGGCGCCGTCCACGCGCGCGGCCTCGTACAACTCCTTGGGAATCGACTGCAACCCGCCGAGGGCGACCATCATCATGAACGGAAAACCGAGCCACACGTTGGTGAGCACGCACGCCGAAAACGCTTCGAAGGGTTTGCTGAGCCACTGCACGGGCTCCATCATCAAGTAGTCGCGCAGCACCTGGTTGATGGCGCCAAACTCTTGGTTGAACATTCCGCGCCACGTGAGCGCGCTGATGTATTGAGGCACCGCCCACGGAATGATGAGCAGCGTGCGCAGCAAAGGCTTCGCGGGCAACGTTTGATCAATGAGGATGGCGAGAAAGACGCCCAGGCTCAAATGGAAAAAGATATTCACCGCGGTCCATAAAACTGTTTTCCACAGGATTGTGTAAAACTGGGGGTCCATCAAAACGGCGGTGTAGTTTTGAAAGCCGGTGATTTGCCAATCCTGAAAGGTGCGCAGCGAAAGGTTTGAGAAGGAAATAACCAAGTTGTAGATGAACGGAAACACGATCACCAGTCCGACCGTGAGCAGCGCCGGCATCAAAAAGCCGTAAGCCAAGCGCTGCGGCCCCATCATGTCGCGCATGACGAGCGGTGCTTTTTTGAAAATGTAAAAGGCCAGCAAGACAAGCGCGATGAGCGCGATGAGCTTCACGACCGAGGCTTGGGCATCGGGCTGCGTGATTTCGTTCATGATGCGGATCTGTTTGATCGCTTCGGCCTGAGCGTTCTCGGCGCCCTGTTCCGGCGAGACGCTTCCGCCCAAGACGGCTTGGTACTGCGTGCGCAGCGTGTCCCAGATCGCTCGCAACTCGGGATCGACCGGCATCGGTGTGCCGACTTCCATCACCGAAGCCGTGGCCAAAAGAAGCGGGTCTTTTCGCACTTCTTCCGAGTTGCGGGCCGAAAGGCGTGAGGGCAGGGTCGAGACGGCCTGCGAGAACTGAACCTGCACTGGCTCCGAGAGCAAGAAACGCAAAAGTTTGCGGGTGGCTTCAAGCTTCTCGGGCTTGATGTTGACGTTCATTGAGTAACCCTTGGTCGACACCAACGGCGAGGGCCACTTGCCCGTGCTGCTGATCAAAGGCAAACGCGTGACGCCGAAGTCGAGCTTCGCTTTTTTATAGTCGCCCCAGCTCCAGTCGCCGTTGATGATCATGGCGGACTTGCCCTCTTTGAAAAGGGCATTGGCGGTCTCGTAGTCGGCCTCTTTCGGAACAAACCCGGAGTCTTTCAATTGGCGGATAAAGGCGAGCGCCTGCTTCATCGCGGGCGTGTTCAGGCGCGGTTCGGTGTTCGGGCCCACGAACGACTCGCCAAAGCCGCCCACCCAAGGAACGAAGAAGAAGGGCTCTTGCATCGGCCACACCAGATAGAATCCGTTTTTATAGGCGCGGCCCTGCGCAAAAAGCTCCTCGGTCGTGCGCGGCGGATTCGCGACGAGCTTTTTGTTGTAAAGAAGCGAGAGGTGATTTCCGACATTGTCGCCGACCATGTACAAATGGCCGTGCCGTTTCACCAAACTGAGCGGGTCGAAGTCTTTAAACTCGTCGGCGCTGTAGAGGTCGTCCAAAGGGGCGAGCAAACCCATGGTCGAAAGAGGTCCGACTTGATCCGAGGGCCCGTAGATCAGTTCGGGTCCGCCGCCCACTTGCGCGGCCGATTGAAACGACGAACGCAGGGATTCGGTATCCCGGTACAGCGACTCGACACGGATGCCGGGGTTGTGGCGCTCGAACTCGCGCAGCGCCTCGGCTTGGACATCCCGGTGCGCGTACATCAGTTGGTGCCACAGGCGGATCGTGACCACGGTGTCGGCTTCGGCCTTAGCGCAAATCGGCAAAAGAAACGAGCCCAAGAGCAGGGCGGTGAGGAGTTTCATCATCGAAGATCCTCAAGCACCACGATGGAGCGCGCCGGGATCTCGAGCTTGCCGTTGCTGTTGTTCCACCGAACCCGCGCAAGTTCCGAGTCGACGCTGGCGTCGAACTCGGGTGGCAATCGCCATTGGCGTCCCGCGAGCGACGAGCTGCGGAAGCTTTGCGTTTCGGTCGCGGCATTGAGCACCACGACCAAGGCGCGGCGGCGGGGGTCGACGAACTGTTTGTCTTGGATCAGCATCACGACCAGACCCGGTTTGTCGCCGAACACGTCTTCATCCATGGGAAATGACACGTTCTGCTTGATCTCACTCGCGGTCGAGAGCCTCAACAAAGGCTGTGCCCGGCGCAGACGCAAGAGCGCTTTGAAGTGCTCATTCGTCGAAGCGATGTCCGCGGGCAAAACCTGCAACGCCGGGTCGACCAAACGCGGCTGCCAGAACGGCCAATCGGTGAGGTTTTTCCAAGCGGGCGGAAGGCCCACGCCCCAGTTGTTCGACGCGTACGAAAGATCGATGCGGTTGAACCAGTCTCCGGAATCGTAGCTGTCGACGTCGCCCGATTTTGAGCGCAGCAGTTCGGCGCCGCCCTCGAAGAACGGAATGCCTTGAGCGACGGCGGCGGTGCCGAGCAAGAATTTTTGCACGCGCACGCGGTCCTCGCGGCTGGCGGTCATGGGTGAACGTCCCGGCGTGCGGAAGGGCAGCTTGGCTTGAACCGTGTCCCACAAGCAGTAGCCGTCATGCGCCGACACGTAGGTGATGGTTTCCATCGGCTCGGCCGCGTAACCGGCCGCGACGCCGCGGTAATTCAAATCGCCCGCGCGCACTTGGTTGCCGAGGTGATCGCGCACGATGAAATCGCGCAGGTTCCCCATCAGCCCCACCTTGACGATGTCGCCGTAGTGCAAAAGTTTTCCGCTCTGGCTCGGGCGGTCGATCGGCGTGTTGGTGTTCGCGGGCTCTTGGTTGAAGTCCCAGTAAAGACCGGTCGCGAAACCTTGATCGGATTTTTCTTTGTTGTCGGTCGTACCGCCGCGAAGGACGTCGCGGAAGCGGTCGTTGAAGACGCCCACGCCCAAGCCCGCGCTGCGAAGCTGGGTGAAGGAGCTGCCGGGAGCGGTGTCTTCAAGCGAACCGAACGGCCAAGCCTCGGCGTAAATCAGAATTTTTGATCCCTCGACGCCGTCACGGCGCAAAGTCAGCTCGGCCAGCGCATCGCGAATGCGCGCGACCTGCGTGCGCGGATGCAGGTTCATCAGGTCAAAGCGAAAGCCGTCGATCTTGTACGTCTTCGCCAAGAACACGAGCGAGTCGATGACGAGTTTTTCGACCATGATGTTTTCGGTCGCCACGTCCGCGCAGCAAGAACTCTTCAGGAGTTCGCCGCGCTCGTTGTAGCGGTGATAGTAGTAGGGAACGATGCGGTCAAAGACGCTGTAATCTTCAAGTCCCGAAGCGTAGGTGTGATTGAAGACGACGTCGAAAACCACGCGCAGGCCGATTTGGTTCAGTCGCTGCATCATCAGGCGCATCTCGCGGATGCGTTCGGGGCCGTCGGGTTGGTTCGAGTACGAGCCTTCGGGCACCATCCAATGCACGGGGTTGTAGCCCCAGTTGTAAGGGTCTTGGTACCGGACTTTGCCGATCTCTTCTTGCGGTGAGCTGGAGTCGGCCGACGGCGCGAGACTCTCGGCCAAAGGGGCGATGGTGTTCAGCTCCGGGACGCCCGCGAAATCGAACATGGGCAAAAGATGCACGTGCGTGAGGCCCGCTTTCGCAAGATCACGAAGATGGGCGTAAGCACGCGAGCTCGGGTGAACGAGGCCCAAGTACTTGCCCTTGGCCAGCGGGCTCAGCGCGGGGTCCCCGGTGGTGAAGTCGCGCACGTGCATTTCGTAGAGCACGGCATCGGTCGGGCGCTCGAGCGCGGGTTTGGCGAGGCTCTTCCAATTCGGCGGCATCAAGCTCTCGTCATTGAGGTTGACGATTTGACTGCGCTCGCTGCCGCGCGAAAGCGAAACCGAAGCGGGGTCGGTGACCTCATGAGTTTCGATGCGGCCATTGGCGGGAGAAAACGCGGTCACGCGGTACTTGTAAAAGTGGCCGTTCCAGGAAGGCTCGCCCGTGAGGGACCAGAAACCTTGCGACTCTTCGGTCATGGCGTGAACGGCGATGGGCGGCTCCCACGAACTTTCGTAGCGGAGCAGCTCCACTTTTTGCGCGGTCGGCGCCCACACACGCAAGGCCGGCTTTCCCGAGATCCACTCAAGCCCCAGGGGCCGCTTGGGATCGGCGTAGGATTGATCCAAAAGACCGGTGAGGCGCACGGTGGTTTTGTAAACTTCTTGCGAGCGTTCGTTGAGAACGCGCACCCACATGGGGCGCTTGATCCACGCCTCGAAGCGCACCCGCGCGGGGTCCATCGACAGCTGCCACAGATCACCGCGGCGGCTGACCACCGGCAAGGCCACGATCGATGTGGAATCGTCGCTGATGAGTTCGAAACGGATGTCGCCCAAGGGACGAAGCCGCGGAGACTCGGATGGCTGCCACAGCTGGGTCACTTGCAAGGATGGAACGTAGATTTGAATTTGCTTGTCAGAAAGCCAATGAGCGGACGGCGCGGCCTGAACCGCCGGCCCCAGCAAAACGCAAAGCCAACCGAAAAGAAAAGAAAAGCAAACACCCCTCACGGGGGAGGAAGATAGGGTTATGAACGCGATTTCGCAAGCAAAGAAAAGGCGTTTTTCAGGCCGTTATTTTGGCCCCATTTTTCCAAGGGAATCACGAATTTACGCCGCCAATTGGGCACTTCACGGTAGGTCCCCGGAATGTTCTGCGGACGGGCTTCGTGCCAGGCGTCTTCAGGGTTCAAAATCACGTAGTGGGCGCGGCTTTCTGCCATGTTTTTAAGCACATTAAAAAAGAGATCTTGGTCCTCTTTGGCGCCCACGGCGGCTTTCCAGCGCTCTTTGCCTGCCAGGCGGGCGGCCTTGAACTGCTCCGTGTAGGCGGGGTTCAAGATTCCCAGCTGTGTGACTTGATCCAAGTCTTCGCCGGTGAGAAAGGCGGCGAACAGCGGCATGTCGTGCGTGTTCAAGCAGGCCAGCGTTTTCTCGGGAAACATCTCTTTGAATTTCGCGGGCGGTTCTTCAAACAAGAACTGGCCGACGGTCATCGTTTTGAAATTTCGTTTCACCAAAATGTCGTCGACCGCGGCCGGAACCGTGCCGAGATTCTCGCCGATCAAATCGGCGCCGGCACGGGTGGCTTCCAAACACGCGAGCGCGAAAAACTCTTGCGGCTTGTAGCGAAGGTAAACGCCGTCTTTGGGTTTTTTGCCCGAAGGCACGACGAACACGCGGTGAAGACCCATGACGTGATCCAGGCGCAGAATGCGGCTGTAGCGGAAATGGTTTTCGAGCGTGCGGCGCACGTAAGCGTAGCGCGACTCGCGCAGGCGCTGCGGGTGGTAGCTCGGAAATCCCCAGCCTTGGCCCAATTGAAACACCGGCTCCGGAGGCGCGCCGACTTCGACGCCCGAAAAGAAAATGTCGCGGTACCGCTGAAAGTCGAAGCCCGACTCGTTCACGCCGACCGGGTAATCCATGTAAAGACCGACCGATTTCAAATGCGTGAGCGCGAGGTGCGTTTGGAACTGCACGTAGCGGTGAAAGTTTTGGTGCTCCGGCGAAGGCGTGCGGAACTGAACGTACGCGTCCAAGTCCGGAAAGAGCTTCAAGAAGGCGGCGTACTCGTCGGAGGCGTCTTTTTTGGACTCAAAAAATTCGCGCGCCAGCACCGTCAGGATTTTTCGCTTCAGTTGGTAGGCCGGGTGGTAGTCCACGTACTCGGCGCCGCGCAGGCGCTGCAATTCTTTTTGGGTGTCGGGATGTTCGAGCAGGGCTAGGGCCTCGCGCGAACCAGATTCGCGCACCAACGTCTCGACGTCGAGATAGATTTCGTTCCAGAACAAACGCGTGAGCGCCGAGTAGGGGCTCGGATCGCAATCGGGAGCGTCGAAGTTGCCCGCGAGCAGCGGCAGCGAGCTGATCCATTTTCCGTTCGCGGCTTGGATCAAGCGGCTCAGCGTTTTTAAATCGCGGTAGCTGCCCAGTCCCCAATCCGAATCACTGCGAACCGCGTACAGCGGCGCAAAAATTCCCCACGAGCGTTTGAGATCCGGAGGGTCGTGGATCGTTTTCGGCGCGCACACGATCAGCGTGCTGAGTTCGCGCGCAGGCGTGCGCAAGGTCAAGGTGTGGTAGCCCATCGGCAGATCGGCCGGGAGCTTGAGGCGGGGTCGGCGGTCGTGACCCACGTGCCACTGGCTTTGATGAACGTGGCCCTCTTCGCCCTCGATGCGGACGTCAAGAGTCTGGCCCCTTTCGGCGGGTTGAGGAATCAGCGTGATGTGCGCGTCCTCGCCCACCCACTTGACGTGAACGGGCTCAAGGCCCTGCGTTTCGAACTGCTCGTGGCGAAGTTGGCAGAGCGCTTCAAGATCTTGATTGGATTCGATGGGGCGTCCCGCGAGCCCGGAGATCACCTGGAGGAGCGACGAGGCCGGCGCTTCATGAACGCCTCCTTGCTGATCCAGGTAGGAGGTTTGCACGCCCCAGAGGCGGGAGGTTCGGCGCAAAAGCAGACGGTCCGGCTGAAAATTCATGGCGTTATCTAGCGGTACAAAAAGCGGGGGGTCAACAGCTAGCTTGGCGCGAAGAGCCCACATGAGAGCCTCGTCGCCGCTCGCTCAGCGCGCATTTTTAATCCGGCGCCAGCGCATGCTGAGGCGGACCCGGCGGTCGATCCGCTCGCTCATCAAGGCCGCGAGCCAAACCAACCAGCGGTGGCCCGAATGCTCAAGAAGGATTTTAATCACGGCGGTGATCGGGATGGCGAGCAAAAGACCGACGCCGCCCCAGAGCAAACTCCAGGCGACGATGCAAATCGTGGCGGCCGACGCGTTGATGTTCACCTTCGACCCCAAAATCTTCGGTGTCACAAAGTTGGCAACCACGAAGTGAATAAGCGCGCAGACGATGTAAAGCCACACCGCCGCGGTCGCGTCCAAACGCTGCGACAAGAGCATCAAAGCCGGAAGCGCTCCCGTGAGGACGGCCCCCACGAACGGGATGGCGTTCAGAAGACTCGCCAGGAGCGCGATCGTCAGGATCGACTTCAGTTGGAACAGTTCGAACGTCAGTAAAAAGATCGGCAGGGTGCCTAAAAATAAAAGAAGGTTTCCCAAGAAAAAGGCGCGGATCGCGACGCCCATCTTGGCCCAGATGAGCCCGAGCTGTTCGGGTTTGGACGAGCCGCGGGTGAAAACTTTGGCCAGGGCATCGCGCTCGAGCATCAAGAAAAAGGTGAGGATCGGCCACAAGAAAAAGTAGGCCATCGCGGTCATCGCGTTGCCCAGGCCTGAACGGATCGTCTCGCCCAGGAACCCGCCGAACGGGGAGCCCTCAACGACTTCGACCCGGGGGATCGGTTTTCCGGTCACCATATCTTTGGCCGCAGCCGAGCCCGACAGCGAATTCAAGCCGTCGGTCAGGCCTTTCACCGATTGCATCAGTTGGTGGTAATAGTCGGCGAAGATTTTTTTGGACTCTTGCAGATCCACGATCACATCGGCCGAAAAGTGCAAAAACGTGTAGATGAACGACGCGATCACGATCACCGAAATCAGAATCAAAACGACGGCACTAAAAAACTGCGGCAGACCGCGGCGTCTGAGAGCCATGTACCAGGGGTCAAGAAACGCCATGAGCATGAAGGAACACATCACCCAGATAAAAAGCGGGGCGGCGACCTTCAATAAAAATCCGAACATGCCGATGGCGATCGCCCACACGGGAAAAAGAAGGTAGCGGGAGGCCGAATTTTCTTGGGATTGTTTGAGCGTGTCCACGGATCGAAAAATGCGCCACCGACCGGCGAAACGCAAGGCCCCATTGAGATCTCAAGACAAATTATCAGATCGCTTATTTCGAAGAGACTTCGACTTCGCCGGTTCGGGGATCGCCGGTGAACGAGCGGCCCTGAGCCAGGTCTTTGCTTTTACCGAGGATCGCGTTGATCCAGGCGGCCGCGAACTCGGGCTGCGATTCGGGGATCTTGTGCTCCGAGCGCAGGATGACGAGTTTGCTGGCGCGGGCCTTTTCGGGAACCTGCGACCAGAATTTTTCCATGACGGGACGCTCGATGTACTGATCTTGACCGGCGATCACGAGGTGAACGCTGGCGGCCGGGAACTTTTGCGAGGCTTTATAAGCGTCAAACTTGCGAATGCCTTGGGTCATCTGAAAGACCGCCTCGGGCTTGTACGAGTTCTCGAGCATCGAGGGTTCGGTCAAGGGATAGACGTAAAAGACGTTTTGGCGCAGGAAATACGCGTACAAATCATCGTCTGAAGCGGGGTTTAAAGGAAAGGTCAGGCGGGTCCACGCGATCTGCGAACGGATCATCGTGTCTTGGCCTTTGAGCGGCTCGGTGAAGGGCGCCATCAAAATCGCGTTGTCCACGCGCTCGGCGTAGTCGCGCGCGAACGCGATCGCCAAGCCGCCGCCGTACGAAAGACCGACTAGATTCAATTTGCCGCGCAGGCCGATTTTCTTGGTCAAAAGATCCAGATCGCGGGCTTGGTCTTCAATGCGAACGATGCCGTGAACGCCTTGATCGAGCAAGAGCGTCTCGCCCATGCCGGTGGGGTCGTAGCGGAGGATGCCGTAGTTGAACTGCGCAGCCGCCGCCACCAGTTGGTTCCAGGAGGCGATGTTGTAGGTCAAGCCATGAAGGAGAACGATGGTCGGCGCGCCGGGAGCGGCCTTTTTCCAGTCAATGTAGAGCGAGCGGCCGGCTTCGATTTCGATAAAGCCTTTAAAAGAGGCGTCGGTGGTGGTGTTTGAGGCTTGGGCAGGAGCGCCGGCGGTCCAACAACAAACCAAAACCAAAAGAACAAAAAACCGTTTCATCAAGGCCCCCCTCGAAAGTGGTTCCAGTTTGTAACCACCTTCCCGGAGGCTGGCAACCATTCGAGTGAAGTACCCACTCGAGTCGCGCCGCAATAACGCCCCTGTTTAAAACTTTGATAGCGATCCCGCCGCCAACTCCAATAGGCGGGATCACAAGGCTTTTTGGGGTGGCCAAGATTCTGCTTAACAGTGGCGGCTCCAGGTGGGGCCTTGCGTTAGCGAGGGATTATGCGTCTTTTGATCACTGCTTTTGTCTTCATGTCGTTGGCTGCACCCGCTTGGGCCGACGCCGTGGTCGCGCCCAAGTGCGCCCAGATTCTGATCCAGAATCCCGCCGCGGAGGCCCTGCTCAAGCAAGTCGCCGCGCTCAAATCCCGCCTTGATGCCGTTAAAAACGAAGTCGTGCGGCTCGGCACCGGCCGCCAGTTAACGGTGCAATCCATCAAGCCCGCGACCGCGAGTGACCCCGTTCTGCTCTTGATGCCCGGGGTGAACCGCGCCCTCTTGGCGAGCGATCCCACCGTGACCATGCTCGCGGCGCAGGGTTACGGGGTGATGATTTTCAATCTGAGCCCTCAGCCCTTGTCGGTCGCCACGCTCGCGAAAAACGAGCGCCCCGCGTTTCGCGATCACAAATTTGAACTGCAAGACCTCGCCAATGAGGTGCAAGCTCTGGCCGAGCGGGCCAAAAAAGACATGGGCACCGACAACGTGATTCCCGTGTCGCTCTCGTACACGGGCGCGGTGTCGGCGCATTTGAAAGGCTTTCCGCTGATCTTTGAAACCGTGCCGATGACCTCCTCGGCGGCGACCAATCCCAAGCTCGAAGAGTACCGTCAGTTGCTCAAGTCGGGTGAGTTCTTCAATCCCATTTTTGGTCCCGGTATCACCCGCAACATGCTCGACACGGCTTATAGACAGCAGTGGTCGCAGCAGGTGGAGACGATGACCAAGCAGTTCAATCTGCCGAAAGAGCGCCGCGACGACATGATCGAGGGCTACACCGTTTTGAGCCGCGCGACCGAAGGCTTTGCCTGGAACCTCAAAGACTTGAGTCCCGGCACCCGCCGCGTGTTCTTGCTCGCGGGCAACGAAGCGCCGCCGCTCTTGCGCCACCAAATCGACACCTTCGAGGCTTTGCTCAAAACCCGTGAAGACGCGCTGGCGTTTTTGGTTTTGGAGACCGGCCACGTGATCCCCTCGGAGCGCCCCGAGATCTACTCGGCCGCTCTGAAGATGGTGACGTCCGGATCGCTCCCGATGAAATCGGGTCTCGTGGTGATTCAGCCGTCGACCAATGAAACGAAAATGTTCCCCGGCGCGCAAGCGATCGAAGTGCTCAATAAAATCCGCGAGCAGCTGGGAAAATAAAGATGAAACTCCTCGCACGCCTTTTACCCCTGATTTTGATGGCCCTCACGTTCATCCTGGTGCGTGAAGCGTCGGCTTCGGGCGTGGCGTGCCGGGCGGTTCACCGCCTGGACACCGATCACCTCTCGAGCGTCAGCGCCAATGGCAAACGCATCGTCTTTGAATCGTTCGGTGCGCCGAATGCCGAGACCCAGGTCCTCTTCTTGAACGGAATCGACAAGGGTCTTTCACAGTGGACGCGCGTGCGCGAAAGCCTGCAGTTCAAGCATCCCGATTGGGGTTTCACGCAGGTGGATCTGCTCGGTCAGGGGAAAACCGCCGAGCTCAATCCCACCGAGGGTGCCTCGATTTCGTACCGTGCTCAGGTCGACGCCCTGAAAATCTTGATTCAAGACCGTGGCCTTTCCGGCAAAAAACTCATTCTCGTGGGCCATTCGTACGGCGGTGGCATCGCGGCACGTTTGATCAAAGAGAATCCGGGTCTCGTGAAAGAGGCCGTTCTGGTCTCGCCCTTCGTGGACCACCTCGAGACGCATCAACCGGGCGTGGGGCCCGTGATGTGGTGGGCCAAGCAGTGGTCCGAGATGATGGGCCTTCGCGGTCTTTATGAAGCCAATGTGCAGATGGGGTCGGATGCCGGCGCGATGATGACCTGGCCGATGTACTCCTTCTGGCATTCGACAAATTCTCGTTTAACCGACGTGATGGCGCTGTCGCGCGGGATTCGCGATCTGCAAATGGATCAGAGTCTTCGCGGTGCGGGTTCCACGCGCATCAGCATTTTGAGCGCGCAAATGGACGAGCTGATTCCCGTCACGGCCCACGCGGCCCTGTGGTCGCAGATTCCCGCCAGCGCGCGCGGCCGCTTTGGCCTTTTAACCACGACGCACGAATCCGTGACCACGGCGCCCGATCTCGTGGCGCGCGAAATCTTGCGCACTCTTGACGCCCCCTAGTTTCGCAGAGACGATGGCGCATGCTTTTTCATCAGCTCTTCGAAAAAGAGTCGTCCACTTACACTTATTTGATCGCCGATCCCGCCACGCGTGAGGCGGCGCTGATCGACCCCGTTCTCGAGACGGCGGACCGCGATCTCAAGCTTCTTCAAGAACTGGGGCTTCAGCTTCGCTACGTTCTCGACACCCACATTCACGCCGATCACATCACCGGCGCGGCCGTTCTAAAAAAGGCCACGGGCGCGAAGAGCGCGGTGAGTGCCGCTGCGGGCGTGAGCCTTGCCGACCTGCCCTTGCACGACAATCAGGAGATCTCTCTCGGAAACCTCAAAATCCGGGTGATCGCAACCCCGGGTCATACCGACACCTGCGTGTGCTACCTGGTCGAGGGCCGCCTTTTCTCGGGGGACACGCTTTTGATTCGCGGGTGTGGACGCACGGACTTTCAGCAAGGCTCGAACGAAAAGATGTTTCACAGCGTGCGCACCAAGCTCTTCGCGCTGCCCGAAGACACGCTCGTCTATCCCGCTCACGACTATAGCGGCCACACGTCCTCGACGATCGGTCAAGAAAAACGCTGGAACAAAAATCTCGCCGAGTCGATCCCTTTCGAGCAGTTCGCCGAGATCATGAAAAATAAAAAACTCGATCCGCCCAAAAAAATTCAAGTGGCGGTGCCGGCCAACCTCGCCGGCGGACACGTGGGAGCGTCATGATGGAACCTTTGATCCGGCCCCTCTTGGGGGGATTGATGATCGGATTTGCGGCCGCGCTCTTCTGGATTTTGAACGGACGGGTGGCCGGGGTGAGCGGGATTTTGGACAAGCTCACGTGGGACCGGCCCGAAGGCCGCGGCTGGCGCGCGAGTTTCGTGGGCGGGCTCTTGGTGGGAGGATTGTTGCTCCGGCTTTTCGATCCCGCGTTTCTTGAGGGCCATTTGCAAAAAACGATTTGGGTGGTCGCGCTGGCCGGGCTCTTGGTCGGCGTGGGCACGGCGATGGCGCGCGGTTGCACCAGCGGTCACGGCATTTGCGGCGTGGGCCGTCTCTCGAAGCGCTCTCTGGTGGCCACGATGGTCTTTATCGCGGCGGGCGTTCTGACGGTCGCGCTCATTTCGCGGGTGGGGGTGCTATGAGGCTCGCGCTCTCGGCTTTTTTGGTGGGTTTGATCTTCGCTCTGGGTCTTGGCGTCTCGGGCATGACCGATCCGCGCAAGGTGATCGGGTTTTTGGACGTCTTCGGCGCTTGGGACCCGTCGCTTTTGATGGTGATGATCGGTGCGCTCGCGGTCTACGTGCCGGTTTATCATTTCACTCGCGCCTGGCGCACGCCGGTTCTGGAGTCTCAGTGGCACAAGCCCGAGGCCACCGGGATCACGCGCGGTCTCGTCGTGGGTTCGCTTTTATTCGGGATCGGCTGGGGCTTGGCCGGCTATTGTCCCGGGCCGGCGGTCGTGTCTTTGATGAAATTCACCGGGCAGCCGCTGGCGTTCGTGCTCGCGATGCTGCTGGGATTCTTCGTCGCGCGGAGATTGCCGTGGAGCTAAAGAACGGCCTTTGGGCATTGGTGCTGCTGGTGGGCTGCGCGAGTTCGATTCCGAAAGACCCCGAAGATCCGCCGCAGGTCAGTCAACAGGTTTACAATTTTGATCTCTTGGGAACCACGTCGATGCGCATTCCGGAGGCGCCTCCCTGGGCGGGTGTTCCGCCGCAAAGCCGGCGGATCGTGGTGGAGTGCGATTTTCAATCACTCTCGCCCAGTGCCCAAGACAGCAAAAAACAAGTTCGCAACAACGGCTACTCCGATTACGGACGGCGCGAGTGCCAGCGCCTGGCCGGAAAACTCTTGCCCGCGAAGGGCGCGATTCTTTTGAGCTCACCCACCAAAACGAGCGAGCGCTGGGTGTACCGCTTTGAAGAGGTGCGTGCGAACTCCAGTGGCCTCATCGAAAATTTCGCGCGCGCGCCGACCAACCGCATGTGGGGCACGCTCACGCGGTTCGAGGTGGGCGCCACAAAACCCTCGGCCCACGTGTTCGTGACGGGCGAGGCGCAGTATTTTGCGGGCAAGGTGCCGCCGAGGGCGGACGCCACCCCCACGAAAGAGACCCTGCTAGAAGCGCTGATGCGGGCGCTGACCACCAAGGCTCTTCTCAACCCGAACGCCGGTGCGGACCTTATCGAAGACTGAGGACTTTTTGTCATGATGACGCACAAAGTCTGCGCCTGTCGTGCGCGGGTTTTTGAGGTAGTGTCGCCGAACCATGACCGTCGATACCATGCGCGTGATTGATTACTACGTTGGGGTTCCGCTTTGTGCGTTGGCCAGCCTCTGGCTGCGCCTCGTGAACTTTTTTTCGTTCTCGCGGTCGATCGAGGGCAAACCCAAGCGCGTGGCGTTCTTGGAACTCTCGGAGATGGGGAGCACCATTCTCGCGGACTCGGCCCTGCGGTGGACCAAAGAGCAGGGCGCCGAGATTTACTTCGTTATATTTAAGCGCAATGTCGGCAGTCTCAAACTTCTGGGCACGGTTCCAGAAAAGAACTTCTTTTTGATCCGTGAGAACAATCTCTGGATCTTCGCGTGGGATTCGCTGCAGTACCTGCTCTGGTGCCGCCGGACGAAGATCGACGCCATCGTCGATCTCGAGCTGTTTTCGCGCTACACGTCGCTTCTCACGGCGTTTTCGGGCGCGCGCGAGCGCATCGGGTTTCACGCGTTTCACAACGAAGGTCTTTACCGCGGCGAAGTGCTCACGCGCAAAGTCGCTTACAATCCGCACATTCACATCGCCAAAAACTTCATGGCCCTCGTGAAATCTCTCTTTGAAGACGGCACCGACGTTCCGTTTTATAAAGGCGAAATCAAAGACAGCGAAATTCCGGCGGCGCAGTCCGTTGTCACCGAAAGCGCCAAGGGCCGAGTGACCGCCGCTCTGGGAAAATACGCCGAGCGCCCCGAGCAAGTGAACTGGGTGCTGCTCAATTGCGCGGGCGGGGAGTTTCTTCCGCAGCGGCGATGGCCGGTGCCTCACTACGCAAAACTGGCGCAAATGATTTTGGACCGTCACCCGAACACCAAGATTCTTTTGACCGGCTCTCCCGCCGAGCGCGACGAGGTCGACCCGATCCGCGTGCGCGCCAGCCGGGACAACTTGATCAACTTCGCGGGCGACATTTTATTCGAAGATTTGACCGCGCTCTACACCATGTCAAAGGTCTTAATCTCCAACGATTCAGGGCCCGCGCATTTTGCCAGCACGACGCAAATTCCGACGTACGTGTTCTTCGGCCCCGAAACGCCCAAGCTTTACGGCGCGCTCGGTGAGAACTTCACGCCCATCTACGCCCATTTCGCTTGTTCTCCCTGCGTGACGGCGTTCAATCACCGTAAAACGCCGTGCGAGGACAACCGCTGTTTGCAGGTGATCACGCCCGAACAGGTTTACGAAATGGTTCGGCCTTGTCTCGGCTGACGCTTCTCTTCATCGCCCTGCCGGCCCTTTTGGGTCTTGCGATCTGCACGAGCTTCGGTTTGGGCGTTGATGAAGCGCACTACATGCTCTACGCGCGCCATCTGGACTTGAGTTACTTCGACCATCCGCCGCTGGTGGGTTGGACGCACGCGTTGTTCAATGCGGTTCTCGGCGAGTCGCTGTTCTCGGCCCGATTGCCCGCGATTTTGATCGGCCTTTTTTCGAATTGGCAGCTGTTTCTTTTCTTGCGCCGTTTGGGCTTTAGCGAGGAGCGTTCGCGCTGGGCGACGCTTGCCTCGGGGCTTTGTTTTCAGTTTTTTGTGCTCTTCGTCTTCTTACTTCCGGACACGCTTTGCCTTTTGCTGTTCTGGCCCTTGCTCGCGGTGACCTCCAGCCTCGTCGAGAAGCCCACGGTTAAAAAGTGGCTGCTGCTCGGCCTCGTGCTCGGACTACTGGGACTTGCCAAGTACACGGCGCTCTTTTTCTTGGTGCCGGTCGCCATCGCGCTCATAAAGCGCCAAGGTCTTTCGTTCTTGCGGGGGCCAGGGTTTTATCTGGGCGTTGTGCTCGCGGGGCTTTTGATTTTGCCCGTGATCATTTGGAATCAAGAGCACGGTTGGATCAGCTTCCTGTACCAGATGGGTCACGTCGCGGGCGGGGGAGACGGTTGGCAGGGATTTCTGAAATCCTGGGCCTTGCAGTTCGTCCTGTACTCTCCGTTCTTGTGGCCGTTCGCGTTCGTTGGCCTCTGGCATCTTTGGCGGCGTTCGAGCGTCCATGCCGAGTTCGCGCTTTGGACCGCGCTGACGTTCGGTTTGTTTTTTCTCTGGAGCTCGTGGCGTGAGGTGGTGCTGCCGCATTGGCCCGCCCTGTTTTATCTTCTGACCATTTCCGTGGGTCTGGCCAAGACGCTCGAGACGCGTGCCCGTGCTTGGGCGCTGACGATGATCGCGCTGACCGGAGTTTTTGTTTTGCTGCTTGTGGTGACCTTGGTGTCGGGGGTGGCCTACCGCATTCCGGGAGCGCTTCGTGAGGTGGCGGGCTGGGACGAAGCCATGCACCTGGCGGGCGAAAAGCTCACGGGTCCCAAAGACCGCATCGCCGTTTTAAATTGGACCTACGCAAGCCGCGCGCTTTACTACGGGCCCGAGGTCGAAAAGCGGGTGGTCGTCTTGGATGACCGCTTCGATCAGTTCGACGTGTGGAACCCCGAGAGCATCGAGGGCCTCGATTTGTGGATCTTGCAGTTCTCTTATGACGAAAAGGATCTCACCGGCATCGTCAAATGCCAGAGCCTGTCCGAAAAAGAACGAAGCCCCGTGATGATCCGGGGCTTCGAGATGTTCCAGGTGATTTTGCAAAAATGCGTTACGGCTTCGAAGCCTTCAGGATCTTGATCGTGAGACCGCCATTTTTGCGGATCTCGTAAGGATCGGCTTCCGAAAGAACGGTGTCGCTGGGACGGATCGTCCAGTGACCTTCGAGCGAGCGCTCGAACACGATGTCGGGGCCTTTGGCCTTTTTACCGTTGAGCACGATCGCCAGCGCGTTCAAATCTTCGTTCGCGTTCAAAACCATGGGCGTCAGCTGCAAGGCATCTTTGAGCGAGGCGTATTGGAAGGTGACTTCGATCTTCACGCCTTTGATGGGCGGCAGAACGAACACGAGTGAGCCCGCCAAGAGCGCGAAGCCTTCGCGGATTTCGACGCCGTTGATTTTCACGCGCAGAGAATCGGCCAGGATGGGTTTGTCCGAGATCTTCCAGGCTTTCAGGTATTCGGCGCGGCCCGAGGGCAGATTGCTCTGTTTGGTTTGCGACACGATCGTGCCGGTCAGGCCCGAGCGCAGCACGACTTTGATGTCGCGCTTCGAGAGTTCGAGGGCCGGGTTGAGGCCCGAAATTTCGTCGGCCACGTATTCAACCAGGTAAGTGGTTTTCACGCGCGAGATGATGCGGTTCAAGATGGTGTCGAGCGTGATGCTGCCGTTGATCAAGTTGTTGAACAAGAAGAACTCGCCGCCGCTGGCTTCGACGATGCCGGGCTGAGTTTGGAATTTTTTGTCGTAGCCCGCGAGCGAAGGCGTCGCCGCGAAGATCTTCATCTGAGACGTTTGGATCGCCGTCAAGACTTCGCTCCAGCGCGGAGCCAGGCTGCCCACTGAACCGGTATTGCCGGGTGAGTACAAGAAGCCGTCATCGGTGATGAGAATCATGAATCGCTGCGAGGTTTCGCCCCAGGGAGCGTTGGCCGAATCGATCACGGCCCGCATGGGGTTTTCGTTGAAGTCGCTACCGCCGGGGTCTTCGGCGCCTTTCAGGGCGCGGAGTTTGGTGATCTCCGAGATCAACTCCTGCACCTGAGTTTCGGTGGCCGGATCGGTGGGATCATTGTCGTAAAACTTGTTACATTTTTGGACGGTGTAATCGCCAAAGGTCACCAAGCACATGCGTGTGTGGTAGCCGCGGGCGCGGGTGCCGTTCACAAAGTTGATCAAACGGGTCTTGGCCGACTCGATGGTCGACGTCATTGAGCCCGTAACGTCAACGGCGAAGACGATGTCGACGGTTTGGACGATACTCTGAGCATTCGAAGACAATTTGAAGTCGGTGACGGGAGTGCCGTTTTCGGTGAGAACAAAGTCCGAAGCGTGCAGATCATTGAGATAGGTGCCATCGGCAAGCTGGACCTGGAACGAAGTCGAGGTGCGGTTCTCATCCAAGTTGGATTGTTCAAAAACTGTCGAAGAGTCCGAAAGCTTATAAAAGTTCGACGAAAGATCGTCATTCAAGGGGTCGTTGAAGTTGATTCCTTCGGCCACGTTTTCAAACTTCTGCGGAGCGCAGGCTGAGAGGACAGAAGCGCCGACAAGTGCGACCACCAGATGTTTGTATTTATAAGTTCCGCTTGTCATGAGTTCCCCCAATACCTTCTCTCTATGCAAATGCATGCCAAACTGGACCTTGTTGATGAAACAAAAAAGATCTCGCGCACTTAACTTCGAATTCTCAAGACGGGAAAGTTTTGTTTTCTGATTTCTGTTTTGACGAAACTGTGGATTCCGAGAATTTCGGTGAAATATTTCTGCACACATCTGCAGATGTTCGCGTCACTTCAGATGTTTGATCGCAAGAATCGCCGAAAGCTGATCGCGCAGAGGGGATCTCGCGCGATTTTGGAAAAGATTTTTACAGGACCAGGGGCTCTCGACTCCACTTTCGACGCGGAAGCCGTCTGCGTCAACGGTGGTGAGGGCCGCCGCTCCTGGCTTACTTGAGAAGTTTCGACGCTTCGATGGCGGCGTACGTGAAGATCAGATCCGCGCCGGCACGGCGGATACTCAAGAGAGACTCCAGCATCACCTTGTCACCGTCGATCCAATTGTTGAGCGCGGCGGCCTTGATCATCGCGAATTCGCCGCTGACTTGGTAAGCGGCGATCGGCAGGTCCGAGAACTCGCGCAGATCGCGGATCACGTCCAAGTAGGCGAGCGCGGGTTTGACCATCAAGAGATCGGCGCCCTCGGCGGTATCCAGGCGCGCTTCGCGCAAAGCCTCGCGGCGGTTGGCGGGGTCCATCTGGTACGTCTTCTTGTCGCCAAAGCGGGGGGCGGAATCCAAAGCTTCGCGGAACGGACCATAGAAGCTCGAGGCGTATTTCGCGCAGTAAGAGATGATTCCGGTGTGCGTAAAGCCTTTGGCGTCGAGAGCTTTGCGGATAGCGCCGATGCGCCCATCCATCATGTCGCTGGGAGCGACGAAGTCGGCACCAGCTTCGGCCTGCATCACGGCCTGCTTGCACAAGACCTCGACGGTTTCGTCGTTCAAGATAAGGCCGTCTCTGACGATCCCGTCGTGCCCGTCCGATGAATAGGGATCCAGCGCGACGTCAGTGACCACGAGAAGGTTCGGAAATTTCTTTTTGATCGCGCGGACGCATTCCGGTACCAACCCTTGAGGATTCCAGGACTCATCACCGAGCGAATTTTTTTTCCCCTCGGGGACGACCGGAAACAGCGCGATCCCGGCGACGCCGAGGGACGAGGCGGTCTCGCAGACTTTCAAAAGCTCATCCAGCGACAGACGCGACTGGCCGGGCATGGACTTGATCGGGTCGATCTTGCCGTGGCCTTCTTGAACGAAGACCGGGTAGACCATGTGCGCCGGCGAGAGGTAGGCCTCGCGCAGCGAAGCGCGGATCGCATCAGAGCGGCGGTTGCGGCGAGGTCTTTCCATCGTTCATCTCCTTCAATTGGCGGTTCAAGTAGTGGCCCAACTGGTCCACCCAGTGAGGCTCCGAGTTCAAACACATCACGCGGGTCCATTTTTGCCCGCCCGCGGCCTTAAAGACCTCATGCAGTTCGACGTCCATTTCTTCCAAGGTCTCGAGACAATCGGCCGAGAACCCGGGCGCCACCAAGGTGAGGTCCTTCACGCCTTTTTGCACCAGCTCGCCGATCTTGTCGGTGGTCGAAGGCATCAGCCACCGCGCGCGTCCCAAGCGGGATTGGAAGCTGAGCGACCAATCTTTGGCTTCGAGACCCAAGCGCTGGGCGACGGCTTCGGCGGTTTCGGTGCACTGGCGCTTGTAGCAAAGGGCGTCTCCGGTCTTTTGGCACATCACGCTCTGCACGCAAGTGCCGCAGCCTTGGTGGTTGTCGGTGACGTGCGCTTCGGGAATGCCGTGAAAGCTAAAAACCAAGTGCGAAGGCGGCGAGAATTTCTCGCGGATCATCTTTGTCACCGAGTCGAGATAGAACTCTTGATCGTGGTACGAGTCGATAAAACGCACGTTCTTGAAGCGCGTCCAGGCGCCGAGGCGCTCAAGCTCGGTTTTGCTGGTGCGCTGGGTGCTGGTCGCGTACTGCGGGTACAGCGGCAGGATCAACAGGTTTTCGTGCCCGTCGCGCTCGATTTGATCCAGAACTTCCGCGAACGACGGGTGCCCGTAGCGAAACGCGCTGTACACGGGACGTGTGTCATCGTCCATGCGCAGGTCGTTGATCAAGTCCTCGGTGTGAAATGCCAAGGGAGAGCCGCGGGGGGACCAAATTTTTTGGTACAGATTCGCGGACTTGGATTTTCGAAAAGGCACGATCAGCACGCGCACCAAAAATTGGCGCAGAAGCCACGGGCCGTTGATGACTTCGGGATCGAGCAAAAACTCTTTCAAATAGCGTCCCACCGCGCGGGGCGTAGGGGCGTCGGGTGTTCCGAGATTGAGAATCAGAACTGCCGTGGATCCGCTCATCGTTGTCCTTCCGAAGCGGCCTGTGCCGCCATCTCGCGAACCAGGTCGCGGGCGCGAAGCCCCAAGCTGGTCAAACCGATATCTCCCAGCTCGTTGCCGATCAAGTAAATGTGCTTGGCTTTGAGTTCGGGCGTCAGGCCCTTGAGTTTGATCAAAAGACTTTCGTGATCGGTGTTGTAAAGAGGCAGCGCCTCGACGGCGTGGGTGACTCGAAGCGCGAGCATCGAGCCTTGCAGGCCGAGACGGGCGCGGTCTTCAAGAACAGCTTCGCGGGCCTCGCTCTCACTCAAAACGCGGTCGAAGATCCATGTTTCTGAGCGGTGGGGGCCGCGATTTTCAAAGATTTGATCATTGAACAAAACGCCCGCGGCTTTCCAGCGGTGGTCGGGATGAAATAAAATGCCAAACCCGGGATACGCGCTCTCGCCCGTGCGCGCGAAGTGCGCGGTCGCGCTGGTCAGGCTGGTCGCGCGCATTTGCCGGTAGAGTTCGGCCGCCATCGGTGAGAAGCCTTGCAGGAGATCGGCCTTTTGCTTCCAAGAGGTCGCCAGCACCAGAAACCCGTCGTTGATCGTCACGCGCGAGTCTTCGATCTTCATCACCACGCCCTGCGATTGGAGGTGACGAACGAGGGCGTCGATCCAGACCTGCAAACCACCTTGGGGCGAGACCGAGCCTTTGCGGCGCTCGCGCTTTTTTTGGAACATCGGCGCCAGAATCAAGGACGCCGAAAGTTGATCGGCACTCACGCCCCACACGCCGCGCGTGGCGGGACGCAAAGTTTTCTCGGTGAATTCGGGGCCCAGAACGCGCCGGCCCCAGCCGGTGAGAGTCTCGAGCGGAAAGGGCCGGTGGTGACGGCGCACGGCCGCCTTGATAAAATTCCAGACCGCCGGCAAGAACTGCCGCGGCGCCAGCGGCCGCGGAATGTCGGTGGCCACGTAACGCTTTTTCGCCGAGGCGAGCGTGCGCTGAAGCGGAACGCCGATCACCGAGCTGACGCGCTCAAGTTCCGCGGTCCACAAAAAGGCGTTCGCGGCCTCTTCAACCAGCCCTTCGGGCGTGGTCTTCGTTCCGAGCAGGCCGCCCCAGCGGTTTTTCTCGGACAGATGCACCTCGAAGCCCGCTTCACGGGCGTAAAACGCGGTGATCAGACCCGAGAAACCGCCACCAATAATATGAACGCGAGGTTTCGGTTTCATATCGAAGACGAAAAAATCCGAGTTTCGGGTTGAGACGAAAAGAAGCGGCGGTCGAACGCCAAGCACAAGTTGCGCAAGAACGGGCGGCCTTCCGGCAGGATCTCGACCTTGTCGCCGTCGACACGCGCCAGGCCGTCTTTGACCATCTCTTGCACGCGCTCAACGATCACGCCTTGATCTTTGTCGCCTTGAAGCGAGGTCTCTCCGCGGGTCATCAATTCCAAGATTTGCTTTCGCACGTGGCGGTCTTCTTTGCTGAGCACGTGGCCACGAAAAGGAGCGAAGCCGGTTTGATCGATCAGGCTTTCGAATTTGGGAAGAATCTTCTCGTTCTGAAAGAACATGTGCGGAGACTCCGAGATCGCGCTCACGCCGAGCCCTAAAAGGATGTCGGTGCGCTGATCGGTGTAGCCCATAAAATTGCGGTGCAGAGCTTTGCGCTGCGACGACTTGGCGAGCTCGTCACTGGGAAGCGCGAAGTGATCCATCCCGATATCGAGGTAGCCCTCGGCCAGGAGCATCTCGCGCGCCTTTTCGTAAAGCTCACGTTTTTCTTCGCCTTTGGGAAGATCCTCGTCTTTAAACAGGCGCTGACCGGGTTTGATCCAGGGAACCAGCGCGAAGCTGTAAAGCGCGATGCGGTCCGGGCGGAGCTGCGCGGTTTTTTCGATCATGTGCGAAATGGTCGTCAGGTTCTGCTTCGGCAGGCCGTAGATCAAATCGAAGTTCACCGAGGTGAACCCCAAACGGCGCGCTTCGTCGGTGATGAGCTTGGTTTGTTCAAAGCTTTGCTCGCGGTGGATCAACCGCTGCACCTCGGGGTCGAAGTCCTGAACGCCCAAGCTCACGCGGTTGAAGCCGAATTCACGCAGCACCTCAAGTTGGGTCACGCGCGTGCGGCGAGGATCGACCTCGATCGAGCCCTCGAAGTGCTCGTCTTTGACGAGGCCGCCGAGCAAACCCTGCAGAAGGGCGCGCAGATGCTCCTCCGAGAGAAATGTGGGCGTGCCGCCGCCCAAGTGCAGCTGACTGAGAGGGCGGCTTTGAAAGTCGGGAGCCGCTTTGAAGTACGCGTCTTTTTCTTTTAAAAGACGTGCAACATAAGGGTTCTCAAGCTTGTGGTTTTTGGTGATCGTCGTGTTGCAGCCGCAAAAGGTGCAGAGGGTTTCGCAAAAGGGGATGTGAATGTACATCGACCACTTGCTGCCGGGCTCTTGCAACGTCTGGCGCAAAGACTCCAGCCACGCCTCGAGCGTGGGGGTTTCACTCCAGTACGGCACCGTGGGGTAGCTCGTGTAACGGGGGGCGGGGATATCGTATTTTTTAAAAAGGGCCGAGGGCGTGCTCATCGCGACTGAACCTCCTGGCATTTTTCACGCACCCACTTCACGAAGTGGCGCACGTTTTCTTCGGGCGTGGGTGGAAGCAAGCCGTGACCGAGGCCGCAGACCCATCCGGTCCACTCTTCGGGCTTTTGAAAGTTCAACGAGGACCACCACATCTCGAGCTGGCGGCGGAACTGTTCGGGCGGCAGGATGATCAGTTCGGGATCGAAGTTGCCTTGCACGAAGCCGCGCGACGACTGGATCACGGATTTGATCGGGGCGCGGTGATCCATGCCGACGCCGGCAAGACCGGGGATCTCGCGCTGAATGTGCAGCATCGCTTCGGTCGAAATGCCTTTGGCGTAGTAGCCGAGCTTTCCGGGAAACGTCGCGGCCAGAATTTTGAGCGGCAGAATCACTTTGGCTTGCAGCTCCTCGTAAGCCAGCTCTCCCGAAGCGGTGTCCAGAATCATCACGACCTCGGCGCCGCCATCGAATTGCAGCTGAATATTTTGCGACAGGAGCGGAACGAAGAGCTCTTCAAAGCCGTTCCAGAGCGAGGGCGCCGCCAACTTGGCTTCGCGGATGCCATTCTTGTGCGTGCCTTGAATCGCGAACGTGAAGAGGGTCCAAGGTCCACCGACAAAGCCGATCAGGTTTTTGTTTTTCGGCAGCACTTTGCGGGTTTCTTGCATGGCCTCTTTTTGAAAGAGCATGTGCTGAATCGCCTGATCCAAGGGCGGCGCGTTCTTCAGCGTTTGCAGGCTCATCGGCGTTTTCAGTTTAGGGCCGCCGAAGTCTTCGAACACGATGTCCACGCCCATCGCCATCAACGGAAAGAGAATGTCGCTGAATAAAATCGCGACGTCGAAATCAAAATCCTCGATGGGACCCATCGCGACTTCGGCCGCGAGCTTGGGCGAGAGGCAGAGCTGCGAAAAGGTGTAGGTCTTTTTCAGGTTTTGGTAATGCGAATGGTAGCGGCCCGCTTGGCGCATCATCCAGATTGGAGGCGCGTCGTTGGGTTGGCGTTTCAGAGCATTCACAAATTTTGTATTCATAACCATTCTCCCTGGCGCGGGGCGACCCGCACCGGTCTGTTTCTCGGGCGCGGGGCGACCCGCACCGGTCTATTCCCCTAAAATCCACTGGTAGCCGAGCCCGCGCACCGAACGGATCAAGTGACCTTGTTCGTCGCGCAGAGCCTGACGGAGTCGCAAAATTGAATTGTCCACCGTGCGGTGGCTCGGAAAAGATTCAAGCCCCCAAACCTTGTCCAGGATCTCGTCGCGGGTCACGGGCTTGGGGCTGCTTTCGATGAGCAGCTGCAAAACCTGAAAATCGCGGTTGGCCAAAAAGGTCATCTGGCCGTTGTCATCTTGAAAACACATCTTTTCGAGATCGAGCAGGCCCTGCGGCAGCTTGATTTGGCTCGTCACCTGATGGTTTTGCAACACGTGGTTAAGACGCAGCAGGAGCTCGCGGAAGTGAAACGGTTTGGGAATAAACTCCTCGGCGCCGATCTCGTAACCCTCAAGGCGGTTCTCGGCGGTGTTCCACGCGGTCATAAAAATAATCGGCAGGGCGCTCTTGTCTTTGATTTCACGTGCCAGATCCAGACCCGAACCGTCGGGAAGTCCGATGTCCAAAATGACGAGATCCGGTTTGTGCGTTTGCAAGGAGGTGCGCGCCTCGGCGAGCGACTGGGCCCAAACCACGTCGAAAGATTCGGCCTTGAGCAGCTCAAGCAGGCTTGAACCCAAAGAGGAGTCGTCTTCGACGAGAAGCAGGCGGTTCATCGGCGAGCTCCCAGGCCTTGCGCGGGACCGCTGCCCTTGGGCGGGGCTTGCAGCGAGCCAGGAAGATTCATCTTCACCGCGAAACCTTGCGTGAGCGAAACGAACTCGGCGTCGCCGCCCATCAAGCGGGTGAGCTTTTTGACCAAGAACAGACCCAGGCCCGTGCCGCTCGTTTTGGTGTGGCGGCGGAAGAGCTCGCCCAATTGGTCCAAGGGGCCTTGGTAACCCCTGCCGTCATCACGCACGGTGATTTCGATATGCCCGGCATCAAGGTTTTTCACTTCAAGCCAAAGATTCTCCGCGCCGCCATGAACGACGGCGTTCTGAAACAAATTCTTGAGCAGGCTTTCCATCGCGCGGCGGTCGGCCTGCACAAAGGCTTCGCTCGAAAGGTGCACTTGCACCGGAAACTGGGGCGCCAACTCCGAAAGCGTGCGTGAGAGCGGGAGAGTCTCGATCAAGAACTTGTCCTCATCCGCGCGGGCCACCCACAGCGAGTTTTCGAGCTGCACTTCGAGTTTGCCCATGTCGTCCAAGAGTCGAAGCGTGGGTCCGGCGCGCCCCGACTTTTTGAGATCGTCTTGCAGGCCCTCGGCTTGAAGGCGCAGGCGCGAGAGCGAGGTTTTCAGTTCGTGCGAAAAGACGGCAAAAAACTGACGGATCTGTTCCGAGCGCACGCGCTCGCGAAAAATAAAATAGAACAGGCCCACGCCGCCCATCAAAAGAGCGACGATCATGGTCATCAACTCGTAGGCGACCATTTTGTTGTGCTTCCAAATCGCCTGCGCCTCGGGCGTCCCGAGAGCTTCGATCGAAGCAAAGAGGCGGGCGTGAAAAATCAAGAGCCACACCGCCAGGGCGATCGTAAAGATCATCCAGATGACGGCGACGGCCAATTTGAAATCCCAAGCCTTCTGTCGGTTCATGCTTTGAAAACTCCCAGGGCTTTGTCAAAAGCGTTCAGCGTTTCGCCCAAGACGGCTTCGGTGTGCGCAAAGGACAAGAAGCCGACCTCGTAGCCGCTCGGCGCGAGATACACGCGCTGCTGCAAGAGATGGTGAAAGAGTTTGGCGAAGTTTTCTTTTTGCCCCTCGGGGATCTGGCTCAAGTGGCGGATGGTTTTGTCGGTGCGCCCGTGGATCCAGAACAGCGACTCGAAGTGCGCGACCTGAAAGGGCGCCGAGTGCTTGTCGAATAGGGCCTGCATCTCTTTGGTGAACATCGCCGTGCGCGAGCGCAAAACGGTGTAGACGTCGTTCTTCTCGACCTGCTCGAGCGTGGTGAGGCCCGCGCGCATGCCAACGGGATTCGCGCTCAAGGTGCCCGCTTGGTAAACGGGACCGCTCGGCGCGATCCAGTCCATCAAGTCCTGGCGTCCACCGTAGGCCGCGACGTTAAAGCCGCCACCCAAAACTTTGCCGTAGGCCACGAGGTCGGGTTGAATGTTCCACAAACCCGCCAGGCCTTGCGGGCCCACGCGAAAACCCGTGATGACTTCGTCAAAGATCAAAAGCGAGCCGTGCTGCTTGGTGATGTCGCGCAGGAAACGCAAAAACTCCTGACGCTGGATCAAGAGACCGTAGTTCGCGGGCACGGGCTCGATGATCACGGCCGCAATTTGCGAGCCGTACTTGCTGAAGAGCTCGGTCACCGCTTTTTCGTCGTCGAGTTCCGCGACCAGCGTTTCGCCCGCGATCTCTTGCGAGACGCCGGCGGAGTCGGAACTGGCCAGGCCCGCAAGCCCGCTGCCGGATTTCACGAGCATCGAATCGACGTGGCCGTGGTAGCAGCCGTTGAATTTCAAAAGATATTTGCGGCCAGTGGTGGCCTTCGACAGGCGGGCGAGCGACATGACGGCCTCGGTTCCCGACGAAACAAAGCGCAGGCGCTCAACGAACGGGATCCACGACTTGATTTTTTCGCCCAAGGCGAGCGAGTAGGGCTCGCACGCGCCAAAACTCCAAGCGGTGTCGATCATCTCGAGCACGGCTTTTTGCACCTCGGGATTGCGGTGACCCAAGATCAAGGGGCCAAAGCTTTGGCAGAAGTCGATGTACCGATCGCCCTCCACCGACGTCAGGTGCGCGCCTTGTCCTTTTTGAAAAAAGATGGGCGTGCCGCCCACGCTGCGAAACGCGCGCACGGGACTGTGCACGCCACCGGGAGCGACTTTTTGCGAGCGTTCAAAGAGTTCTTTCGAGGATCCAAAGTTGTTAGAAGCCATAGAAGCGTCTCCAGTCCGATTCATTTAAAAAGAGTTGATCCGCGCTTAAGCTGCCGAGGCGCTGCTGCAGGTGTTCGCGCGTGTTGCCCAGGCCCGAGCTGTGGTGCTTGGTGCGGATCGCGGGAACAAATTTTTCGGCGGCATCAAAGATCGCGCCGGCGTGCCAGAAAAAATGCGTGGCGGTCTCAAGCTGATGGCGCACCTCGGGTGAGATGTCAGTCTTCAGCACCATTCGGTACGTGGTGAGCTTGGGCATCGAATCGGCGGGAGCCGAGTCGTGGCTGAGTTTGAGCCACGAGAGTTTTTGGCCCGCGAGTTCGTCGACGTTCGGGCGTGCCTCGCCCCAACCTTCGCTCGAACCATTCACCCAGACGCCTTTTTCGGCCAAGAACTCCCAAGCCGCCAGGCCCGAGGTCCAAACATACTCGGCCTGCGCGTGGTAAGCCGCGGACCAAGCCCGTTTGTGACTGACGTACAAAGCCGTCTCAAGCATGGTGGCGGGAAGCGCTTCGAGATCGTAAAAGTCCTCGCTGCGGAAAGTGCCGGGGACCCGTGAGCCGGATCCGGCCACCGCTTCCGGCTTTTCGAGCCAGATTTTTTCGACGGGTTCTCCTTGAGGAGGCGCGCCCATCACCAGACGAAGTTGAAAGCCTTGCAGTTCCGCTTGCAGGGCGCCGAGTTTGAGATGGCAGCCACCGCCAAAGGTGGCGAGCTGCGAGCGCTCCCACTGGGCCGCCGCGAACGTCTCGGGACAGTGAATGGCTTTGAGGAGTTCGCGAAGATCCGTGCGGTCTTTGCGGATCTCGATCGCCAGCGCGCCTTGCGCGGGGGCCGGGGGTTCGATTTGCAGCGGAATCACCATGAAGCGCGAGTCGTTCAAGACTTTGCGGATCACGCCCTGAGCGTCGCCGAACTCTTCGCGCGTCGACGACATCAAACGGTCGAGCGCGGCTTTGGCGACGATCAAGGCTTCGCCCTGGCCTTCGTGCAGTTTGGTGAGGCGGGTGGGAATATTTCCGCGCACGGAGTGAAACTCGAGCGGCGGGTTGTTCTTGGGCGCCAGTCTCGGCCACGCTTTTTGCAAAAAGTAGCTCCGGCGCGGCGACGAGCTGAGCACGCGCCAAGTTTTGAGGTTCTCGGTGAAAGCGGCCTTGCGCACGAGCAAAACGTCGCGGGCATCGGCACGCTTCATCGTCGCGACGACTTCGGTCTTCTCGCGTTTCTCGGTGGGAAGATCTTTCCACGAGTGCACGACGAGGTCGAACTCGCCGGACTCAAGGCCGCCGACAAAATCTTCGGTGAAGACGCCTTTGGCGGGCATTTGCCAAAGCGGGTTTGACTGCTCACGGTCGCCCAGGCTTTCGCGGAAGTGGTATTGAACTTGGATCTGCGGGTGCGCTTTTTGGAGGGCTTCGCCGACTTGGTAGGCTTGCAGCCTTGCTAAATCCGATTTTCTCGCGGCGACTATGAGACGCACAGATCCTCCCAGCCTAAAGGTCGAAACCACGCTTTCTCATAGCGCAAGGCTGAGAGTTGTACCACCGTCGAGTGAATTTCATGTTTCAAGGCGTTAATGTGCTCTTGATTTTGCTGGATCTCGGCGAAGAGATCTTTGAGTTCAAAAAGGGCGGGACGCAAGGAGGCCGCCGAAGTCGCCATCGGCGTGAGTTCGCGCTCCTCATGAGCCCCTTTATCGCGCAAATCGATCCACGAGTTCTCGCAATTCTCTAAGACGCCCGCGAGTTCGTTCTCCGAGAGCGGAGCGGCGACCAAAACCCACGAGCCGGCCGCGGGTTTTTCACCCAAGGCTTTGACGGGCATGCCGGGGAACTTGGCTTTCGATTTTTGTGGGTTGCGCACCCAGAGATCGGTGGGGCTTTGCGAAAGCCAAGGCAGAATCGATTCGGTGAGCAGGCCGGCGCCCAGGATCGTCACGCTCTGGCCTTGCGGAATTTTTTTTCGCAAAAGTGATCCGTACGACTGCGACGTGTGACCGCGCAGGTAATCCGAACGGATCTGCTTGGTGTCTTCCAGCAGGCCTTGGCCCCAAGGTTTGAAGAACGAAAACTCCGGATTGACGGTTTGGTGCGCGAGGAACTGTTTGAACTGTCCCAAGATTTCGGTCTCGCCAAAGAGGGGAGACTTCAGTCCGCAGATGGTTTCCAGGAGAAAGCGGTAGGCCTCGGGCCCGCGCAAGAGCGAGCCGTCCAAAACGGTCTCTTCGGTCTCGCGCTGGATCCAAATCTTGCGCATGCAGGTTTCAAACAAGACGCCTTCGCTCACGATCACATCGTGAGCGCCGTTCTCCTTGAGAAAGTGGCGGATTTGGAATCCAAACATGCCCTCAAACTAACTCGGAAACGCTGCGTAATTGTCACAGAAATGTCACCGGACCCCGGTTCGTTTCATTTTGAGAAGGGTTTTCGTGCTGATAGGATTCGAGAGTGATTCTCGCGTGATTGGGTGGCTCTCGAGCCGGAGGTACGATGAAAAAGATAATGATTCTCATGTTCTGCTTAAGCCTCCCGGCCGCCTCCTGGGCCCAGCGCCGGGCTTCGGGAAGCAGCACCAGTGGCGGCTCGCGCCTGACTTACGACCTGGGCGCCAGCACCGGTTCTTACGGTGGATACAGTTACAGCGAGATCAATCTGGGTCTGAACTGGTATTTCGCCGACTGGATGTCGTGGCGAAACGCGGTCTTCACGCGCCAGGGAAAAGAGCAGAACACCACGGGTCTCGACACGTCCCTGCGCTTTGAGTACAACGCCGTCGGCGAGGACTTCGGCGTGAAGGCCTTTGCGGGTCCCGGTTACCGGTTCGCCTCCAAATCCCTGTCGGCGGCCTTTGCCGAAGCGGGCTTGGTCTTCAAGCTCGGCGGTCTGTCGATCGGCGCGGGCGCCAAGACCATGATGTATCAAAATCCCGGCGAGGACTCGTCGGGAGGCACGCTGCCGAAACAGGACACGAGCTACTTCTTGATCTTGGGCGGCGGCGGGGTGTTGTGATGAACCCTTCGACGGTTGAGCTCTTAGGTGCGGTGCTTTTTGGTTTGGCCGTTTTCCACACCTTCATGGTCGGAAAGATTTTGGATTTTTCCCACCGCTTTCCCAAAGACTCGGCCGCCGCGTCGCTTTTGCATTTTGCCGGCGAAATCGAAGTCGTTTTCGGCTTGTGGGGCGCCCTGCTCTTGATCGTCATGGGCGTGATGAACGGTTTCGGTTCGGTCGTCGAGTACCAGTCGCAGCTTCATTTCACCGAGCCGATCTTTGTTTTTTGCATCATGGTCATCGCGGCGACCAAGCCCGTGCTCTGGCTGGCGCAAAAGCTCATTCAAGGTTTGTCGCTCGTTCTCGCGCACGCGACCAAGCTTCCTCAGGTCTTGGTGGACGTCTTTATCCTTTTGGTCGTCGGGCCCTTGGCGGGGAGTTTCATCACCGAGCCCGCGGCGATGACGGTCACGGCGCTGCTGCTCGCGCGGATGATCCACCGGGTGAATGAAAATCTCATGTACGTCGCTTTGGCCGTGCTGTTCGTCAACGTGTCGATCGGCGGCGCGCTCACTCCCTACGCAGCGCCGCCGATTTTGATGGTGGCCTCGAAATGGGGATGGGATTTGGCCACGGTGTTCTCGCACTTCGGTTGGAAGGCGGCGAGCGCGGTCACCATCAACGCGTTTTTCTTCGTGCTCTTTTTCAGGCTCAAGCTCCGCTCGCACCTGCATCCGCTCAAGGTCGTCGCGGATAGTGAGACCATGCCCTTTTCGGTGGTGGGCCTTCACTACGCTTTTTTGGTGCTCGTGGTTTTGTGCGCTCACTACCCGGCGCTGGCGATGGGAACGTTTTTGTTTTTCCTCGGGATGACGGCCGTCACGAGTCAATACCAAGACCGCATCCGCTTGAAAGAAGCTTTGCTCGTCGCCTTTTTCTTGGGAGGGATCATCGTCTTCGGACCCTTGCAGGCGTGGTGGCTCACGCCGGTCTTAAAATCGCTCAACTCGATCGGTCTGTTCTTGAGCGCGACGGCGCTCACGGCGGTGACCGACAATGCGGCACTCACGTTCTTGGGCTCGCAGGTCGAAGGGCTTTCGGAGTCGTCGAAGTACTTCTTGGTCGCGGGCGCGATCGCCGGCGGCGGTCTGACGATCATCGCCAACGCCCCGAACGCGGCAGGCTTTTCGATCTTGCAAGACAAGTTCCCGAACGGCGTCCACCCCGGCCGCCTCTTGATCGCCGCCCTCGCCCCCACCCTGATCGCCGTCCTCTTCCTAGGCTTCATGCCCGGTTAAGGTGCCTGCCGGGGTCGCGACCGACCACCTTTTTGAAATGCGGAGAGTCGAAAGGACTTTTTGTGAAGTTTGAGCGCTTAAGAATTTTGTTGGTGACGACGCCGTTGATCGGGTTGATGGCGGGATGCACGCATGCCGAAAAGCGCAGGCCTAGCGGCGCGCCTGAGGACGTTCTCTTTCAGTCGCGCGATTTTCTGCCAGAGGGCAGCTTTGTGCGCAATGCCGATGGCCCCGAGTTCGACACTCAAGGCAATCTCTACGTCGCCAGTCCCAACAAAAAAGGCTCCATCGGCGTTTTGAAAGCGGGCGATTCCGAGATGACGATTCTGTTCGATCTTCCGGACGGCGGTGCCTCGGCGGGAATGCGCTTTAGCCGTCAGGGTCACTTGTACATCTGCGATTACGTCAAACACCGCATCCACCGCTATGATCCGATGACGGGGAGTTTGACGACGTTCGTGGATCAACCCGATATGAATCAGCCCAACGACCTGACGATCACCGCGGACGGCACGCTTTACGTCAGCGATCCTTCGTGGCATTCGAAAAAACCAGGGCATCTCTGGAAAGTCTCGCCGTCGGGCGAAGTCACGCGTTTGCTCACCGGCGTGCGGGCCGCGAACGGGATCGAGCTCAGTCCCGACGAATCGAAGCTTTACTTCACCGAATCCATCTCGGGCGCCCTGTTGGTGTTGGATTTGAATGGCCCCGCCGACGAAGGCCCGCGCCGCCTCTACAAGTTTGCCCCCGACACCGTCGACGGCATCCGCACGGATAAGAACGGCGTGATCTACGTCGCGCGCATCAAAGACGGTTCGATCGACCGCATCTCGCCCGAAGGCGCACTGCTGTCACGCATTCCGTTGATCGGCAAAGACCCCACAAACATGACCTTCGGTGGCCCCGATGGCCGCACGGTTGTGGTCACGGTTCGTGACCGCAAAAATGTGGAAGTCTTCCGCGCCGATCAACCGGCGCGGTAGGCGAATTCATGATCCCGTGAAAAACACCAGGAACTCGTACTATTTTTCTCGCTACTTACTTGAGCAGATCGAACAGGCGACGGTATTCTCTTTCATATAAGGTAATTTGATCCAAGGGGTGGTTGCCCTTCTGAGGTCTCCGCGGCTTTCTAGGAATTGTATTGGCAGACTCAAGCAAGCCTTTTTTTAAAAAGACCTTGTCTTCTTCAGTCTTCAAAATCGTCAATATACGCTCAATTTCATTATTTACCTTTTCAAAATACCTATTGATGCGTCGAATTCCAGAATTCTCTGTGGCAAGTGAGATGCTTTCCAGGCCTTTCACAATTCTATGCACTGATCCAATCACACCTACCCTAGCTTCGACCCTAAGAAAATCAACGGATCTCGCTCCGAACTCATATAGACTTTCGCCGATCATCAACTCGGATAAACGTTTTACATCGGAATAGATTAGAATTACGCCCTCACGGAAGCTACTATAGTTAGAGATACCTATTGCCGCTAGGGTTCCGTAAACAGTGATTTTGTTTTTGATCGATCCGCTGGTTACTTCAATCTCAACCTGTGTGTCAGATTCGATGAAGAAATTAGTTCTTGCTCGTGCAAACTCGAGGAGGTGAGATTCGATTTTCGATCGCTTCGTTGGGGGGATTTTCTTAAGATCTTTATCTATGTTGATGTAGGCCTGAAGAATGATGTTCTTGTCGATGTAATCAGCCAAATCTTATGCTCCTGTTTTTTTAGAATTTAAGGGCACATGTCCCTAAAATTATCTGGTAGATCTCTAGGAAATATATATTATTTGAATATATAAACTTAAATATATCTGTTTGTCTAGGTTCGGCCAGATAAGGAGCTTATGGTTGCTCAAGTGACAGCGTCAGCAAAAGAAGCTATAAAGGGACGTTTCGGTGATCCAGTAGTTGGGACCTATTCGTTCACTTTTTTGGTTTGGAACTATGAAGTTCTTTTTTTTGCGGCTTCAGATCTGCCGGTACGAGAAAGAATTAGCGAGATCAGTCGGATCGTATCTTCAGCGCAGTCATTTTTGGTGCCAGCTGCAATTGTGGTGGGAATATTCTCAATGCCGCACTTTCTGCCTTTCCTATACAGATTTATTGAAAATGGGAGGGTTAAGAAAAATAACGTCAGGGTGCATGCAGAACGAGATTTGATTTCTCACAGACAGGAAGTTGAATTTTTGGAAAAAAGATTTCAAACCGAGGTTAATAAAGTTGATGCTCTAAATAGAGTTATTTCTGACAAGGATCAGGAAATCGGATCTCTTAGGAAAACCGTTTTTGATATTGAAAAGGAGACAGGCAAGGACCTTTCTGAAGACCTGGTCTTTGCGAGAGGTAATGCTGTTCCAAGTGAGATTCGCGCGGGGGTGTCGCAAATATTGAAGACAGGCCTAAGGGATTTGCTCATCACCATAGTGGGTAAATCCCTGGCATCTACTGCACTCATTTCCGAGTATGATGAGCTTGGTGTCGGAAAGCTAATAGGGCTCGGATACCTGGAGAGGCAGGGACGGACTGTCGCGCCAACCGAATCAGGGTTAGACTTGTTTAAGTTCTTTGTGTCGATGGATACCGAGGGTAGCTCTGAACAATTTTAATTCAACAGAATGCTACCAGTTCGTATCGCGGCGAAGGTTTTTTAAGGGAAATCACTCTTCTTGAGCCTCGGGGTTCGCGGGCTCGTCTTCAGAGACGGGCGCTTCTTCCGGCGGAAGATCCGGTTTTTTCTCTTTCACTTCGTCTTTGGACGAAGGCGTTTTGGCGAGAACCGCATTGCAGGGCGGTTTGGTCGTAAAGAAATGCTTCCAAAGCTGGTGCCCGTCGCTGGAGTCCAACGGAGAATCTTGGAGCTCCGAACCCAAGTAGCCACCCGATTTTTTGTAAGGGTCCATCTTCTTCAGCTTGCGGGGGACTTTGGCTTCGCCATCACACTCGGCCTGCGAGGCTTTGTCATTTTCGGTCAGAAAGCTGTACGCGCGCATCGGCGTTTTTCGGCGGGCGTGAGCGTAAGATCCCGCGTCGATCATGGGTTGAAGCAAAAGCACACTCAGAGCCATCAAAAAACCTTGAAAGAGGGGCGTTTTCATATCCAAAGATCGTAGCAGAAAGTCGCCGCAGGAAAAGCGAAATCGCAGGCTTTCACTTCGTGCACACGAGCATCACGTTGATAGTCTCATCATAATATTCGAGGTGGGCGTACTTCTTACCGGGATCGCTATCCCGGGTGCGAAAACGCCCCTCGGCATGGACCGCGGGCTTGAAAGTGGGGAGTTTTTCGATCAAAGCCCAGTAGTCCTCGAAGTCGTCAGGCTTAAAAATCACCGTGTAGTTGTACCGGGCCGAGCTGCCGACAAAGATCAAATCGCCCATGATCGACACTGTCGAGGTCAGCTTCATGGCCTCGACGTTGGCGCCCGCCGTCTCGATGGCTTGGCAAGAGATCGCCTCGTCTGGCAAGGCCGGGGCCGCGGCGGCCAGAAACCCTGTCATGAAAACCGCAAGCAACATAAATCCTCCGCCCTTATTTAAGGTCGGACGCCAGGTCCTTGTAAATTAGAAATGCGTTCGCGGGGAAGGATCGCCCTCGATTTTCTGCGTCGTTCCTTCGGACGGTGAGTTCAAAATCAAGTACCGCTTGTGCTCGAGAAGTTCGCGCTCCGCCTCGATTTCAGATCGAGTGCGGTACCCCATCCGTCGAAGACCCGGGTAAGCAAAGTTCCAAGGACGCGTCTTGTTCTGCAGGTAGAGCCCACCGGCCAGCACGGGGAGCGCGAGCCAACGCTTTCGGCCCATCATCGCCAAAACCAATCCTCCCGCCGCCAGCAGCGCGGCTTGGGCTTTGAGAGCCTCATCCGTGCTCCATTCCAAGCGAAGCTGGTGCAGGCGGTCTTCGACGTACTGAAGATCCTGTCCGATAAAGTCGGCGTACTGTTGGGCCTCGCGCTGGTGGCGAGCGCCGATGGACCGGTCCTCGATGAAGTTGAAAAGGTGATCGATGAGTTTCATAAGCGTGTCCTCCGTCGAAAGACGATGCAACCTGAGGACCGTCGTCGATGCCGATCACGCCCACCCAGCCCCAAAAGTCGGGGAAAAGATCCGCTCGCGGTCAAAGGAACGTCCCAAGTCTGCCCCGAAACGGTGGGTTTCTTCTGGGTCTAAGGCTTGCAATTGCGTGTCGGTGCTGATGACAGCAACAACACAATTCCTGGAGGGAATCATGGCAACACAAAATCAAGAACAAGCACGCACTGACAAATCGCAAGACGCTATCAAAGCGGGTCATGCACGTCCCGAGCGTTCGGACCGCGAAGGTTTCCAAGCCGAAGACGTTGAGATGCAAGCCGCTGGCCGCAAAGGTTCGGTTGAAACCGAAACTTCGGAAGAGCGCGCTGAAGACGCTGATCTCGACATGGACACCGAAGAAGAGCTCTCTTCTGACGAAGACGAAGAGGCTCCTGTTCGCTCGAACACCAAAATGTAATTGAGCCCCAGCGCGGGCGGGCTTTGAGTCTTTTTTCGAATCCAACCCGCCCGCGCTCTCTTGAGCCTTCGGCTTTCATCTTAAAGGAGATTTTATGAATGAAAAAAATCCGGCCAGTCCCGAGTGCCCGATCACCAAAATCCGTAAGATTCTCAAAGCCAAAAAAGAATGGATCAGCACCTTCTGGGGAACCCCCGCGGGCGCGTTCTAAAAATCTGATTTAATCAATTCACTTCGCCGCGCACGCAATCCGACAGCGCGCCCACGAGCGAATCTCGGTTTACCGGTTTGGTCAGAAATCCCGTAAAACCGGCCTCGACGGCCCGGTCGCGCTCTTCCTTCATGGCGTGAGCCGTCAGCGCAAAGATGGGCTTGGCGTAGCCACGCTCGCGCAATTCGCGGATCACGGCGTAGCCATCCATCCGCGGCATCTGGATATCACACAAAATCGCATCGTAGTCCGCGGTCAAGGCCATATTGACGCCCTCGTAACCGTCGGTTCCGATCTCCACTTTCGCTCCCAGTTTGTTCAGCACCAGACGAAAGAGGACCTGATTGTCTTCGGAGTCTTCGATCACCAGAACGCGCAGATCTTTGAGCGGCTCCCCGGGTTGCGAGAGCATGGCAGAAAGGCTGTGCGCACTTTCGAAGCGGGCCGTTGAGGCCACCGAGGCCGGCGCGACTTGAAGGGTCGCGACAAAAACGCTTCCTTGGAGCGGAACGCTGCGCTCGAGCTGGAAGTCTCCGCCCATCAGGTGCGCCAGTCTTCGTGTCAGAACAAGCCCCAATCCCGTTCCGCCGAATTGACGTGTGGTTGAGACGTCGGCCTGCTGGAAGGGTTTGAAAAGCCTCGAAGCCTGCCCGGGCGTGATGCCGCGTCCGGTGTCGACAACCTTGAACTCAAGCTGGTGGTCTTGATGAGAAACCAGCAGCTGAACGCGCCCCCGGTCGGTGAACTTGATGGCGTTGCCGACGACGTTGTTCAAAATCTGCCGGATGCGGGTCGGGTCCGAATTGACCATTTTGGGGATCGGCGTCAGGTATTTGAGTTCGAACAAAATCCCTTTTTCACGGGCTTTCAAATTCATCAACGAGCTGAAGTCCGTCATGAGCGAAGGGAGCGAGAATTCGATGGACTCGATCTCCATTTTTCCGGCTTCAACTTTGGAGAGATCCAAGATGTCGTCGATCAATCTGAGCAGGTGATTCGCATTGCGGTCGATGACCGAGACGAAGTGCTGTTGATCGTCTCGGGACAAGGACGGCGATTTTAAAAGGTCCGCAAAACCCATGATCGCCCCCAACGGCGAGCGGATTTCGTGGCTCATGTTGGCCAAGAAAGCGCTCTTCGAGGCGCTCGCGGATTCGGCCTCATTCTTGGCGGCGAGAACCGAGTCCTCGGACCGTTTGCGGTCAATGATCAGCGCGGCCGTGCGCGCCGCCACGTGCGCGACTTCGAGTTCGGTCTGGCTGGGAACGCATTTGCGTTTCGAGTAACAGGCAAAGGTGCCGAGCAAGTCGCCGTGAGGACTCAAGATGGGCGTGGACCAGCAAGAGGCGAGTCCAAATTGCGACGTGAGTTCGGTGTAAGGCGCCCATAACGGATCCGTCATGATGTCGGAGACAATCACGGGCTCTTTGCGGTGGGCCGCGGTTCCGCACGAGCCGACGCCCTCGCCCACCGGCACGCCGCTAATCGCTTCATTGTAGGCGGTCGGAAGATTCGGCGCGGCCCCATGGTAAAGACGTTTGCCGTCTCTGTCGGCGAGCATGAGTGAAGCAATCAAGCCGTTGCCAACCTGATCCTCAACCATGCGAACCAGAACGCTGAAAACGTCGGTCATGGCCGAGCCGTTCAGCGCGAGTTCGAGCGCGTCTCGCTGAAGTTGAAAGCCCTGTTTCGTCAAGACTTGGTCGGTGACTTCGGAACCCATGACCATGACGCCGTCGATTTTCTGCGAGTGATCGCGGCGGGGCGTGTAGATAAAATTGAAATACCGGGTCCGTTCGCCGACTTTGACCGCGGCTTCGCGGAAGGCGGCGGGTTTTCCCGTTTGAAAAACGCCGTTCAGAATGCCGATCAACCCGTCGGCCTCGGGCTGTGCCTCGGCGACCGTCATCCCGGTGGCGTCGAATCCCAAGATCGCCTTGTGCGCCTCGTTCACGTATTCGAAGCGGTGTTTTGATCCTGCCAGGACGCAAACGAACTCGGCGGTGTTTTCAAAAAGGCGACGGTAGTTTTCGCGTTCTTGCTGAACTTGATTAAGAGCCTTCACCAAACTGGAGTCGGCTTGCTTCAACAAAGATTCACTTTTTTCGAGGTGAATCGCATCGAAATACGACTGGGTGATCCCCGAGGTGAATTGGGCGAGAGACTTGAGCACCCGCAGATCTTCAAGGTCGAACGACTTTTCGGGCGAGTGCGAGGCGGCCCAGATGGTGCCGATCGCGACGCCGTCGTGGTAAAAAGGCACCAAAAGCACTTCCGGAAACTCGAGCCCCAGCTGAGCGACATAGTCGTAATGGCGACTGAGTGCTCCCATAAGGATGGGTTCATCCCGGTCCAGAACCGCGCCGCAGGGGCTGAAGTGGCGGGGGAGGGTTCCGTTCACATGCGCTGAGAGTTGGCCGGCGACGGCATGCCATCGGAACACGTCTTGGCCTTCGTGGGTCTCGGCGATGCTGATCCCGGCCGAACCCGCGCCGCAGACGCGGACGGCTTGGTGGGTGAGCTCTTGAAGAGCGGCCTTCGGAGATTCGCCGAGCTTTTGCGCGAGAGCCAAAAGCGCCGAGTTCTCGATTTCAAAATTGGGAACGCGGGAGCCGCGCTTGTGAAGCTCGGCATTGAGGATGATGCGTTCTAACGGCCATGTTTCGGAGGGCATGCAATAGGAACTAGCAACGAGCCACGCGGAAAGCAATCGGAGGCGGGTGAAGATGTCTTGAGGCTTCCCGAGGGGTTTGCTTCGATCTAAGGCTTTTCTACCAGATAGAGGACTTCAACACAGGTCTCGCCCCGCTGGCGAATGCCCTGAATTTTCATCGGCAACCCGGTTCGACGGGCGAAAAGGGGTTTGCCTTCGTTCAAAAACACGGAAACTGTTTGAATCTGCATCTGGTCGATCAGACCGTGGTCATGAAACTGCCCTGCCAGTTTTTTCATCTCTCGATGGTGGCCGTTGACGTCACCTTGAACGAAGCGGACGTCAGCACCCTCCATCACGTGGAAGCGCCGGTGGGTCCCATGGCAATCGCGCCAACTGTTGCAACAAAGTCATCGATAAAGCTGAGATCCGTCGGTCCATGACGAACGGCACGAATGGGCGGCGAATCCAACCGCGAATGTGTCGGTTGTTCTTAACAGTCGAACCGAAACCGAGGCCGGCGGCCGCGGCGCTTGAGAAAAAGCTAGAAACTTGAGCGCAAATCCTTCGGTGGACGCTCTTTCTTCTATCTTTTGAAGGCATGTGTCTATAGTACCGTATCAGGGTAGGTGACGATGAGCCAGGGTTCCGAAAAAGGCGGCGAAGTTCTCGGCGGACGGCGCGTGCTGGTGATCGAAGATTGCGATGATCACCTCTTGCTGTATTCAAACTACCTCAAGTTGGCGGGCGCTCAGGTGGCCGCCGCTTGCACGGAAGCCGAAGCTTATGCCCGTTTGGGCGAAGCGAACTACGATGCCATTCTCATCGATGTTAAAATCACCGGAGTTCTGTCTTTTGAACTGATGAGCGAAATCCGCAAACGGGGGCATCGGGGTGCGCTGATCGCCATCAGCATTTACGATGCGTCCGCGATCCAGCAAAAATGCTTCGCCTCGGGCTGCACGGGGTTCATCCAGAAACCCGTTCTTTACCGGCCTTTCATCCAAGCGATCTGGGCCGACATTCAAACCACCAGCGACATTCAGAGCTGATTCTCAGCGCCCTTTCATTTTCAACACGCGTTCACTTTCTATTCATTGAGCTTCCATCGGGTTTGCGACTCGTGAGCATTTGTCATCCCCCGTGGGCGCCGACTTGAGAATTTTTCAGGACGGGCGCAACTTCAAAGCAAATTCGCCGCGAATCTTGGGCCACGGATGGAGGAGAGATGTCGAGTCGACGCACGATTGGGACCTTGCGATTTTGTCCCGTCATTCTACTTGAAAGGTTACGAGCCTATGAAAAGAACCGGAAAAACTCCGCGCTTCAAAAGACAAAGACGACTGATGGTTGAACTTCCCGGCATGGGAAAAGCGGGCGCGCTCGAGCGCAAGCCCTATCCCCCGGGAGAGCACGGCCAGAAACGCAAGAAGTTCTCGGAATTCGGTCTTCAGCTCGAAGAAAAACAAAAGGTTCTCTATCACTACGGGCTGCGCGAGTCGCAGCTCCGACGCATGATCGGCGTGGCCAAACGCAAGGCCGATATCAACTGGGTCGACACGATGATCAACCTTCTCGAAAAGCGCATCGACAATGTCGTGTTCCGGTTGGGATTTGCGTCTTCGATTCCGGCGGCGAAGCAGATCGTGAATCACGGCAAAGTTTTGGTGAACGGTAAAAAGGTCACCATCCGCTCGGCCGTCCTGAAAAAGGGCGACAGCATCACTTTGACCACGGCCGGTTACAAAGGCCAGACGTACTTGATGGCGAAAGAGGCGCCCCGTTTGCCGCTCCCGGATTATTTGCGTAAAGAAATGCACAACGACGTTGAAGTGGGCATCATCGCGGACGAGCCCGGACCCGGCGATTTCCCGGTTCCGTTCGATCAGGGTCTGTTCACGAGCTTCTACAACTTGCGAGGCGGATGATGAGCAAAGAATTTCTCGAACAAGGCGAAGACTTGATGATCTCGCGCGTGGGCGAGGATTCGTGCCTGATCCAGACTCAGAAAGCCTCGTTGGTTCTTTCGTACGACGCCGCTTACGATTTGGCGCTGCGAATGGCTTCGTGGCTCGAAACGGTTCAGAACGATTCTCCCGAATCGCGCCCCGATTGCCTCTGCCGTGAAGTCCGTCACTAGGACGCTAAAAAAGAAAAAGGCCCGGTCGCCAAAGCCACCGAGCCTTTGATTCAACAAGGATCTCCGAAGAGATCGCTGCTAAAACGAATTACTTCGTCTCAGTTGTTTCTTTTGTTTCTTTTTTGCCGTGTTTCTTTTTGCCGTGGTGTTTTTCGGCTTTCATCTCTTTGCCAGCTTCAGCTGTTTTAGCGCCTTCAACCGCGGGAGCTGTGTGAGCAGCAGGTGCAGCGGGAGCGGCAGGAGCAACGGGTTGATTTGCCGAAGCAACAGAAACGAAAGCCAAAGCAGCAACAACAGTCATGATCGATTTCATGTGAAATCTCCTTCTTATGGGGAACGCCGTAAGGGCGCTCCTGGTTATGAACTCAAGATACACGAGGGAGTTAAAAGCCCGCTTAAAAGGGAATTAAAAGTTTTTTAGGTCAAAATGAAAGGCCGCGCCGGTCACGGAACCCTCGGAATTGACTTGGTTTTCGGCCCAGAGACGCGCCTTGTGCAAATGCGCGATTTGCTGGGCGATGGCCAGACCCAGACCATAGCCGGAGATCATGCCCGCCGTTTTTCCGCGTCTGAAACGCTCGAAAATGAGCCGCTCTTCGCCTTCGGGGATCCCTTTGCCAGAGTCCTTCACCGTCAGGTGCTGGCCGTCACGCGCCTGTTCGAGCGTCACCGCGACGGTGCCGTCGTCGGGCGAGTATTTCACCGCATTTTCGACGAGATTCAACACGAGATGAAACAGCAGATCTTCCGCGCCCTCGAAGGACGAGTCTTCTTCGGCCTCGCTGCCGGTGATATTGAACGAGATCTTGATTCCGCGAGCGCGCGCGATTTTCTCGGTCCGGGCAATCGCCTCGAGAACGATATCCTCGAGCTGCACGGCGCGGAACTCCAGGCGCGACTGCCCGGCATCCACGCGCGCGAGCAAGAGCAGGTCCTGCACAAGTTTGGTGAGACGGTCGACCTCTTGAAGGAGCGAGGAGATGTCGGTGGGCGTGGTCCCGCCATGACGCTGGGCCTGTTCAAGCTCGCCCTTGAGGATCGTGAGCGGCGTGAGCAGTTGATGAGAGGCATCGGCAACGAAGCGCTCTTGGCTTAAGAAAGACTTCTCCAGGCGGTCGAGCATGCCGTTGATGGTGATCGCCAACGCTTGGACCTCGTCGCGCGCTCCCGGCGTGGGGAGCCGCTCCGAGAGGTTGGTCGCGCCCACCACGCGGGCCTTTTCGATCATCTCGTTGATCGGGCGCAGGGCCCGCGAGGACAAAAAGTAGGAGGCCATCGAGGCGATCAAAAGAATGAGCGGGATCCCAAACTCAAAAGCCCACTTGCGATTGGTGAGCTGATTCTCGAGCAGGGTCATCGGCACCGCGATTTGTAAAATCAACTGCGGCGGATTGCTCGTGTCGATGGCAAAGCTGATCACGCGGTAACTTTCGGCCTCTTTCGAAGGCAGGCCCTCGACTTTGCTGATCGTGCGGTAAACGGCGTCCTCACCCTTCGATAAACGTTCGACCTCGTGCTTGTAGGGGAGTTCGAAGTTTCCGAAGTTGTCGAGCTGCTCCAGGATTTTACCGCTGCGGTGACGGATCTGAATGAGCGCCGTGCCGAGCGAAAAGGGATAAACTTTAAACCGATCGAGCTGAGGCGGCGTGAGCGACAGATCGCCCGAGGGGTCGAGCGTGACCGACTCGGTCACGTCGACCGCGTAGTTGTAAAGAGCGTCGTCGAATTCTTTGGCCAGCGAGTTGGCCAGGTACTCGAAGGTCACGATCCCGAAAGCGGTGAGGCTCGCCCCGAAAATTGCCACGAAAAGCAGCGAGAGGCGCAGCCGGATCGAAACGCGTTTGGTGAGATTACGGAGATTCTTTAAGAACATAACCGACGCCCACCAGCGTCTGGATCAGCTTTTTATTGAAGGGCGCATCGATCTTTTTACGAAGCAGGTTGATGTACACGTCGATCACGTTCGACTCGCTATCGAAGTGAATGTCCCAGACGTGTTCGGCGATGTTCACGCGGCCCAGCGGCCTTTCGGCATTGCGCATGAGATACTCGAGGAGCGAAAACTCTTTGGCGGTGAGCGAGATCTCTTTGGACTGGCGCTTGGCTTTGCGTGAAATCAAATCCAGTTCAAGGTCCGCATAGCGAAGCGAGGAGCCCGTGCTGGAGGTGTGGGCGCCGGGTTTGCGGCGCAGGAGCGCGCGCACACGTGCGAGCAGTTCGTCGAACGAGTAGGGCTTCGTCAAATAATCATCGGCCCCCGCGTCCAGGCCATGAACCTTGTCTTTGGTGGTCGAGAGGGCGGTCACCATGAGGATCGGCCCCTCAAAGCCGTCGCGCCGCAAGTGCCTGGCGGTGTCGATCCCATTTTGATCGGGGAGCATGAGATCCAAGATGATCAGGTCGTAGTCATTTTCGGAGGCGAGCGCTTCGGTCGAGAGGCCCCCCTCGGCGATATCCACGCTGTAGCCCACCTCTTGCAGGCCACGCTTTAAAAATTGCGCCATTTTAGCTTCGTCGTCGACGACCAAGATCCTCATAAACCCGTCCTCAAACCATGTTTGCGCTCATACTCGTAATATTCATCTAAAAAAGACATCAACGCCTTGTAGCGTTTGGCCATCGCCTCCAGGTCACTCTTTGGCGACGTGGGTTGCAGACGCTCGCGGTCTTCGCGCCAATCAAAAAAGCGTGTTCTTTGGGCATTCTCGACCAAGACGGCGCCTTCGCTCGAAAAGGCCAGGCGCGAGAAATGATAAGCCTCGTGGCGCACGTCCGGGTCCAACATGTTGGACCCGATCATCGGGACCTGCCGGCCGGGGAGCGAGAGCGACATCAGCGTGGGAAAAATATCGGCATGCGAACCGAAGACGCGCGTGTCGATTTTGGCAGGCTTCAGCGCGGTCGGAATGTACAGGTAAAAGGGCACCTGCCATTTCTGGAGAAGTTCGGAGTCGTTAAAGTTCACGATCAAAAAACCGTGATCGCCGGTGGCCGCCACCAAGGTTTTTTCGGCCAAGGGCGAAGCCTTGAGCGTGGTCATAAACTCGCCAAGCTTTTGATTGGAATATTGAAAGGCGCGAAAGCGCGCGAGCGCCAAACTGGGATCGACGTTCAGGCGCGATCTTAAATCGATCGGCATCTCGAGCGGCAAAGGTTGGTAGGTCGACGGCAATTGGTAGGGAGGGTGATTGGTCGTGGTCATGACGACGACGAGCTCGGGCGTGGTCGCTTCGCTCAATGTTTTTTGCACATACGCCCAGACGTCTTCGTCGAAAAGCCCCCAGTCATGCGTTTCGAGTTTGCGGCCCAGGGCTTTTTGAATTTCAAAGTCGCCCTCGACGGACTCAAATCCTTGAGTGCGCGCGAACTTGTCGATGTCGCGCCAACCCACCGCGCCGCCATAGATGAAGCGGGTTTTGTAACCCGCTTCTTGATAAATGCGAGCGGGCGCCGTGCGAAAAGGAACCTGCAAGTACCGGTTCTCGGTCAGAAAGCCCCCATCGGGCCGGTGAGGGGTGTTGATCATCAGCGCCGAGAGGCTCCCGATGGTCGCGGTCATCGACGGCACGAAATTCAAAAACAGCGTGTCCTCACGAAAGTGTTTTTGCAGTTCGCCGGTGAGGTTAAAGCCGGGCGTTTCCAGTGAGAGCCAATAGGAGCCAAAGCTCTCCATCATCAAAACCACGACGTGCGGAGACGGCGCGCCTTTTCCCTTGTGGGCGGGAATCGTTTTTTGGAACCAGGTGAGCGGATCGTCTGCAGCGGGAAGGTCCTGCCGTCCCAAAAAATCTTGGGCCGCCGTGCGCGCATCCTGGTAGCCATAAGTTTTGGCGTTGATGTTCCAAACCGAAGTTTCGCGCAGGCGCAGTTTGATCGCACGGTGCAGGCTGTGCAGACCACTAAAAGCAAGGTAGTTCACAAAAGGCTTGTTTGAAATTGTCGCGTCGGCAACGCCCAACGGAAAAAGGCCCAAGCTTCCGCGCGCGCCCAATGCAATCACGAAGATCACCGCGAACGAGGCAAGGGCGCGCTGCCAAAAAGGGCGGTCCTTCGACGCCGCAAAGAGAGGGGCGTGAAAGACGAGACGGAGCAGCTTCCAGATCACAACAAAGGTCAAGGCCAGTCCACCCAAGATCCAGACGGCCGGGTAGTTCTTCCACATGGTGGAAATCAGCGCCTTGGTGTCGTCTTCGAAGAAGCCGAAGACCATGATGTTGAAGTGGTCTTGAAAGTACGTGTAATAAATCAAATTCATCACACTCAAGAACACGACCGCGAACGAGATCACACTGAAATAAACAACTAAGCTTGAGTTCAAGTAACGTGAAGATCTCGTCAATCCGAGCGCGTAAAGCGCCGTTAAGATGAGAGTGGGAAGCGCGAGCGCGTAACACACCGCACTCAGGTCAAAGCGAAAGCCGAGAATCAAGGCCGCAAAAAGTTCACCGCTTTCGATATCACCGGTTCGTGTGAACAGCGACCAAGCCAAAAGGCGAAATCCCATGAGAACGGCGAGCGTGGCCAGGGACCAAATAAGAAATGGACGGAATGCACGCATGCCCCTATTCTATAGGGGATGTTACAGGGAAAAGCCATTCTTGTTGTCGATGATGAACCTGATTTGCGCGAAATTCTGTGCGATGAATTTCAGCTTGAAGGGGCCGAGGTCAATAACGCTCCCAACGGTCAAGAGGCCTTGAAAAAGGTGGAAGCGAATCCGCCCGATATCGTGGTGTCGGATCTGCGCATGCCCGGTGGGGATGGCGTCACTTTGGCGAAAGAACTCAAAAACCGCAACGCGGTGTCTCCGCTCGTGGTGCTGATGACCGGCTTCGCCGATTTGACGGCCGAAGAGGCCTACGAGATCGGCGCCGAAGGGTTCATGACCAAGCCCTTTCATTTGGAATCGGTGCGCGAGAATTTGTCCCGTTTGCTCATGCCCTCGCGCGAACGTTGGGCGCAAACACCCTTCAAGGCCCCCGCAAAAACCGTCAGCGAAAGCGCGGACACCTTCCGCGCGCAGCCGGCATCGAGCTACCTGGCTCGTGGCGGGATGTTCTGGCCGGGCGAGCGCCTGCCGGTTCGCGTGGGTGATGAAGTTTCGTTCGATGCCGGTCACCATTTGAAGGGAACCGCCATTGTCCGATGGGTGCGCTCGAGCGGCCAGAATGGCCGCGGACCGGGAATGGGGCTCGAGTTTATGTCGCTCGCGCCCGAGAGTTTGATTTGGGTGGAAGAGCAGCTTCTCGATCTCAAGCCCGTGGCGTTCTTGCCCCGGGGATTTTAAGTCACGATCAGCGACCGGGAGCGGATCCCGCGCCTGCGCCGGCACCGCCTCCGCCCAGCATCGCCGAGATCACGCGCCGGTTTTCATCATCCACTTTGACGATCACGCGCGATTTGGTTTTTTCGGCTTCGACCAAAATCGCTTGGTGATCGCCGCTCACGGTGTAAAAGCCGGTCACGCCTTCGAACATCACTTCCCACTGACCTTGGAACTCGCGAATCACTTTCACTTTTGCCGTGAAGCTTCGGCTGGTGCTGTCTTTTTCGTAAATGTTGGTGTTCAAGCCGCCTTTCTTTGTCGCGGCGGAACCCGCCGATGCGCCGGAACCGGCGCCGCCAGCGGCGGGAGCCGGCGGGCTGTCAGACGGCGGCGGAGTTGCGGTCGTTTGAACGCCGGGAATTTGAATTTGCGTGGTGACTTGCGCACCCGCGAACAGGGGAAGCAGAACCAAAGCCAACATCAATTTCACGGATCTCCTCCTTGAAGTTAGATTTTCAATAAACGGCGGGCCCATTGGAGTTTGGCGGCCGAGTAGGGCGGTTGAAAAAAGCGCGCCGCGAATTTGATCGGGCCTTGCTTGAGCACGGCTTTTTCATGTGAAAAGGCGCGGAATCCGAAGTGGCCATGGTAGTGCCCCTGGCCGCTCGTGCCCACGCCGCCAAAGGGCAGCTCGGGATTGGCCAAGTGCACGAGCACGTCGTTGATCACCAGTCCGCCGCTCGTGGTCTCGCGAAGGATGCGCTCTTGCGTGCGCTTGTCTTTTGAAAACAAATAGAGCGCGAGCGGTTTGTCTTCGCGGCCCAGCCGGTCGATCACCATCGAAAGGTCGTCGTAGATCACGGTGGCCATCAAGGGCCCAAAAATCTCTTCGCGGGCGAGTGAGGTGTAGCTCGCCAGGCCCGCATTCTCGAGTTCGAAAAACTGCACGGGCCAGCGGCGCTCGTTGTCGCTCGTCGAATCCGGACCGACTTGCACCGCGAGTTTCCAACCCGCCGACTGCTTGGACATTTGCTTGAGACGCTCGAAATGGCGGGGCGAAATGATTTGGCTCAGATCCTCGTTCGTGCGCTGGGCAAAGCGCGCGCCGGCTTTGCGGATCTCGTCTTGCAGGTTCGGCCAAACGCTTCGGTGAACGAACAGCGTATCGGGGGCGACGCACGTTTGACCGCCATTCACCCATTTTCCCCAGAGCAGGCGTTCGGCCGCCCAAGCAAGATCCGCGGTTTCGTCGACGATCGCGGGCGATTTCCCGCCGAGTTCGAGCGTCACGCTTGAAAGATGGCGGCTGGCGGCCTGCATGACCACTTTACCGACGGCGGTGGATCCGGTGAAAAAGATGTGATCGAACGGCAGGGCGAGAAGTTCGGTGGACGTGTCTTTGTCGCCAAGAACGACCGCGACCTCGTCCTCGCTAAAAATTTCGCCGAGGATCTTTTGCAAAAGCGCCGAGCAATGGGGCGTGAGTTCGCTGGGTTTCATGATGACCGTGTTGCCCGCGGCGAGAGCGGCGGCCAGGGGCGAAAGCGCGAGCTGCCAAGGATAGTTCCACGGTCCGATGATCAGGCAGACGCCGCGCGGGTCCGAGTGGACTTCACAGCGGGCGCCCAGCAAGAACAAACCGCTCGAGACCGAGCGCGGGCGCATCCACTCCTCGACGTTTTTGATCGCGTGGGTGATCTCGTGCACCGAGAGCAAAAGTTCGGTGAGCACGGTCTCCACCGCCGGCTTGCCAAAATCTTTTTGCGTGGCTTCGAGAATCTGATCTTCGTAGCGGCTGACCGCTTCGAGAAGTTTTTTGAGGCGCGCGCGCCGCTCCGGTGCGGTCGATCGGCGCCACTCGAGAGCCTTGGCTTTTTGCTTTTGAAAAAGAACCGTCGAATCTGTTTTCATGTTGTCCTTTTTGCCGGCAGCCACTTGTTCGGCCAAAGTAAAATCAGCACCGCTCCCGCCGTGAGCGCAAAGGCGATCACCGTGCGTGGACCGATCCGCTCCTGAAAGAAGAGAAATGCCATGGCGGAGGACATCCCAGGTTCCAGCAGCTTTCCGAAGCTTAGAATACTCAGGTCCATTTTATTGACAAGGTTTGTCATGAGGGCATGGCCCAAAAAGGTCGGAAACAAAATGAGTCCGGCCACCGCGCCCCAGGCGGAGGCGTGCTCGACCTGAAACGGAGCGCCGCGAATCAGAGACGTCAGGGCAAAAAGGAGGGCGGCGGTGGCGTAAAGACCAATTGAAAAGGGCACATTCTCAAAGGTCTTTCGCGCTTGCTTACTGCACAACAAATAAGCGGCGTGAAGCGCGGCCGAAATCACCGCGAGGGTGTCGCCGTAGGCCGAGTTCGGGGAGTGACTCACTTTGTCTTGAATCAGAATCCACAGTCCGAAAAAGGCGAGCGGATAAACAATCCAGAGACGCTTTTTGAGTGTTTCTCCGAAGAAAAAATAAGCCCCGAGCGCCGTAAAGATGGGGTTGGTGGCGAACAAGATCACGAGGTGAGCGACCGAGGTGTTTTGCGCGGACGCCACGTAGGTCCAAAGATGAAGAAAGAAGAAGACGCCCGCGAGGGTGGGCCATTTCTTGTCGGACTGATAGCGGGATTTCAGCCGCGACCAGCCGTGGCGAGTCAGTTCCCAGGCAAGAAAGATCAAGCCCGCCAGAGTCAGGCGCCAGAAGCCTAAAAATTCGACCGGCGCTTGCGCCCATTTCACAAAAATCGGCGAGGAGGAAAGGCTGATCAGCGCGGTCAGAAAGAAAAGACCCGTCATCTTTTTCGCTTTCTTTTTGGTTTGCTTTTGTAAGTAAGATCGGCTGAGATCATGAGGTCCAGAATCAATTTTATAAGGAGAAAGAGCAATCATGAAAACGAGCAATGTTATTTTGGCGATCGCGGCCGTCGGCACCTTGGTGATGGGTTGTGAACGTAAACCTAAATTGGATACAGATCTGCAAAAAGCCAGCTACGCCATCGGCCAGCAAATCGGTCAAAACTTGAAAAACCAAAACATCGATTTCGACAAAGACACTTTGGCGGCGTCGATCATCGAAGCGGCTTCGGGTAAAGAGCCCCGTTTGAAACCCGAAGAGATGCAGGCGGCGTTGATGAAGCTCCAAGAGGGCATCAACAAAAAACAAATGGAAGTGGCCGAGACCAACGCGGCTGAAGGCAAAGCCTTCCTCGAAAAAAACAAATCGGCTCAAGGCGTTCAAACCACCTCTTCGGGTCTGCAATACCAAATCGTTGAAGAAGGCAAAGGCAAAAAGCCGACCGAAAAAGACACCGTTAAAGTTCACTACAAAGGAACTTTGGTCGGTGGCCAGCAATTCGACTCGTCGTACGACCGTGGTCAACCCGCCGAGTTCCCCGTGAACGCGGTCATCAAAGGCTGGAGCGAAGCTCTGCAATTGATGAAAACCGGCACCAAGGCGAAACTCTTCATTCCGCCTGAACTCGCTTACGGTCCCACACCCCGTCCTGGCATCCCGGCCAACTCGGTTCTCGTTTTCGACGTTGAGTTGATCGACGTTGTTTCGGCGAAAAAGTAATCCGTTCGCGTCTCGTGTGAGACAAGACAAAATAAAAAAGGCCCGCTAAGGGCCTTTTTTATTTTGATCGGTGTCGCACCTCGTAGAAATGATTGATTGATCTGGTCTCCGGCTCTAAAAGTAAGGGGGGAGTGATTATGTCTTTTCCGTCCCAAGATCCGTTCTCCTGGTTTGAGTCCGAGTACCAAAAGGCCGTGCAGGCCAAGGTGCCGGAGCCCAATGCCATGCAGCTCGCCACCGTTGACGGCGAGGGCACTCCCAGCATCCGCGTCGTTTACTTCAAAGGCTTCGTTCGCGGCGGGTTTTCGTTTTACACCAATTACAACTCGCAAAAAGCCCGCGAGCTGGCCCGTTCCGGCCGCGCCTCGGTGAACTTTTTCTGGCCCCAACTCGCACAGCAAGTCCGCGTGACCGGCATCGCCGAAAAGCTCACGCGCGAAGAGAGCGAAGCCTACTTCCGCACCCGCGCGCGTTTGAGCCAAATTGGCGCCTGGGCCTCGGAGCAGAGCCAAGAGATCGACGGTCCCCAGTGGCTCGAGAGGCGCGTCGAAGACTTCGAAAAGCGTTTTCAAGGACAAGAGGTGCCGTGCCCGCTCGATTGGGGCGGATACCATTTGCTGCCGCTGCAAATCGAGTTCTGGTTCGGACAAGAGGGCCGTCTTCACAACCGCTACGTTTTTGAACGCTTCGGCATCGAGTCGGCGTGGCGCATGTACATGAAGAGTCCCTGATGAGTCTTTTGATCACGGGCTTTGAGCCTTTTAACGGTGAGACTTTGAATCCCAGTCAGCTGCTGGCGCAAAAATTGGCCCGCAGCCGCGGGCTCGATGTCGAGATCTTACCCGTGTCTTACAAGCGCAGCTTTGAGGTGCTTCGGGACCGGCTCGAGTCGGGCCGTTACAAGGGGCTGCTGAGCATCGGCCAGGCCGCTGGGCGCAGCAAGGTGTGCCTCGAGCGGGTGGCGCTGAATCTCGAAGATGCCGATCTTGCCGATGCCGATTTGGTCACGAAAGTCGAAAGCGCGATCGATCTCAATGGACCGACAGCGCACCTCAATCCGCTTCCACTCCGTCAGTACGTTCGCGAATTCAAGATGCGCGGGCGCCCGGTTGAAATTTCAACCAGTGCTGGAGCGTATGTTTGCAACTCCTTGTATTACCAGACTTTTCGCTGGATGGAAAAGAACCCGCGAGCGCTGGCGTTTCAGCTCTTTGTTCATGTTCCGTTCCTGCCCGAGCAGGCCGAGCGCAAGCCAGGGCTGGTGCCGTCTCTCGAAATGAGCGAGATGGAAGCCTCTTTGTCCGAACTGATCGACCTCTTAATTGAGCGTCTCCCGTCGTAAAACCCACGCCGTCAATTGTGGAGCCACTGTTTATTTTGCGGCTTCCTGGTGCCCCTTTTCGGCGGCCCCCAGGGACTTCGTCAAAGAGGACCTTTTCCACGGTGTTTCCATCATTTCAAAAAGCCTCTGAACTCTGTGCATTTACCGCCGAGCCGGGCGAGGGCGCTGGGTTTGCTCTAGAGAGAGGCATGAAAACACGAATCAAAAATCTGATCTTGGTGGCGCTCTTTCTTCCGCTTTCGATGCTGACGCTGGCCTGCGCGAAAACGGACAACTCTTCATCCACGGGAACGACCGCGACATCGTACTACCTCAACAACGGAACCTGCTACTCCTCGAGCGGGACGGTGGTGGCCTCAAGCTACTGCACCTCGGCGGGCTACTACACGAACAACGGCGTTTGCTACGCGAGCAATGGGACCGCGGTGAGTTCGACTTATTGCGGGCTGACCGGTTACACGATGACCAATGGCTATTGCTACAACAGCTCGGGCCAAATGGTGTCGACGACTCTGTGTTCTTCGACCGGGTACTACATGAACAATGGCTACTGCTACACCTCATCGGGTTCGATCGTGGCGACCGCGCTTTGCACCGGGACGGCCACCGCCACGACGGGATATCAGTGCAACGGTTACTATTACTACGCCTCGGCTTACGGGACGCAGATGGTGATGTGTTCAGGCGCCTCGTGCCGCGGGTATCAGCTCTACGAAATCACGACGCAGCGATGGGTTCTTTGTCAGTAATGAAAAGTAAAATCAGTGAAGGGCGTGAGGGGCGATGAGATAGAACTCGGGAATCTCGACTTCGAAACTCTCGCCCATGTCGGACACCATCTGGTAGGTGCCGCGCATTTGACCCGAAGCGGTCACGAGCGGGCAGGCACTTTCGTACTCAAAACTTTGGCCGGGTTGAATCTTGGGCTGAACGCCCACGACACCAGCCCCACGAACTTCTTCGACCTGTCCGATGCTATCGGTGATGATCCAATGACGGGACATCAACTGGGCGGGCGCGGTGCTCTTGTTGGTGATGTTGACTTTGTACGCAAAGAAGTACTGATTCTGATCAGGACGGCTCTCAGATTCCACGTAAGTGACGTGAACTTTGACTTCGAAATGAGGGTTCATTTGCTTCTGTACGGACATCGAGATCCGAATTTAAATTTTTGCCCCGAAGGGGTCAAGCGGCTCGATCAAAAGATCGGGATTCCTGTCAATTCAAAGACCAAAGGGTAGTGGTCGCTTGGAAGCAGCATTTTGGCATCCAGCGTCGTTGGCGGGTCCATCGGGAGCCCCAAATGGTCCTTATAGCGGTAGACGTGGACCGAGTCCTTTTTGAGGTGTCTTTGCAGGAGTGGAGACAGAAAACAGTAGTCGATCTGACGTCCATCGGGAGGGCGGTGCGAGCGGCCCACTTGGTAGTAAGTGGCGCGCTGATCCACGGGTAAACCTGCCACCTCACACACATCTTCAAGCTCGGTCTTCTGGTAAATCTGCAGGAACTCGGTTTCGGGCGATGCTTTCAGGGCAAGTCCGTTCATGTCGCCGGCGATCGCGATGGGGACTTTGCGATGAAATTTGGTTTCAAGTTCTTGGTAGATTTCGAGCAAGGCCGTGCACTCGGCCTGGCGGCGCTCAAAGCCGCCCGGATCTTTGAATTGCGGATCAAGGCGCGATTTCAAGTGCGTGAGAATCACGATCAGAAAGGGTTGATTGCGATCGCGCATGAAGAGGTGCAGCTCGGCGGCGTCGCGCGAAAACTTATGACTCTGGATCGGCTTTCCGCCGATGGTCGTCATGCCGGCATCGAGCGAATCGCGCTCGTGCGGGTAGAGGTAGTTGATGCTGCGATTTTTATTGGTCGTGATGTCGAAGTAAACACCCAGGTCTTTGCGGATTAAAAAGCCCACGTCGATGTTGCGGTCCGAGTTGCCCTCGACGAGCGCGGCCGAATACTGATCGTTCAAAAAGAGCTGGTTAAAATTGCGAAGCGATTCGAGACCGCCGACCTCGCACAAAAGAATCAGGTCGGGCTTGGTTTCAAAGATGACGTTGGCGAGCGCCTTTGCTTTTTGCAAGGGCTTGTTGTTGTAGATCGAGGTCGAGAGTTTTTGCCACTGAATCTCGTCAAGCTTCAAATGCTCGGGCGTGAACTGCTGATCAGAGAGCAGAAACAGGTTCTCGACATTTAAAAGTAGAACCTTGAGGTTCAAACTGAGAGGGGTCACACCCCTCAGTGTAAGAAAACGCGTCCGCAGAGTCGAGAGCCGAAGAACAGTGTACGCAGCGAGTTGATCGCTTTTTCAACCGGGCTCACGAAAAATCGGAGGGTTGAAAGGCCCAGACCCGTTTCCATGCGCACAAAGCCCTTCATCATGGGCGAAAACGTGAAGCGCAAGAGAACTTTATTGTCGAGCGTGTTGGTGTACGTCAGCAGATCACCCAACGGCGACGGCGGCCAGGTGAGCCCGGTGCTCAGACCCGTCTGAAACTGACTCGGGGTCATCGCCGAATACCCGGGAATCATGGGCGGGTAGAAGCTGATGCCGTGCCTCGCCATTTCGCCGGGGCGCTGGTTCGACATGTACATCCCGGCTTTGCCTAAAATTCCGGCGACAAAAACGGCTTTCATCGTCGTGCTCTGAAACTTTTCGAAATCGCGGTAGATCTGAATGGCCAGAGCATGAGTGTCGCGGTTGTAACCGATCGAGATCCCGATATCGAAGAGACCGCCCCAGCCTTTTTTATCCATCCCGGCCAGCATCTCCAGTCCGCCCGAGGCCATCACGCCGAATTCGTTCGAGTGCGCGAAGAGAAGGGCTTGGGACCAGAGTTTTTGATCGAGGCCGTGCAGAAAACCTTGAATGATGGTTTCCGAACGTTGCTTGAGGGTTGTCTGCAGGCGGCGCTCGTTTTCCTCGGCGCGCTTCTCCATCTCGAGGTCGCGCGCGCGCGCAACATCGGCCCGCACGAGCGGATCGAGCTCGTTCATCGCGATGCGGGCGCTCTCATCTTTAAGTGAACGGATGCCGAATTTGATTTTCTCTTTCACGACACTGCCGAGACCGAAACCATATTTGAGCATCTGCAGGGCTTTCGCGGCCTGGGTCAAAAAGGCGCCGCGGTTGCGCATGAACACCTTCTGTTCCTCTTGGCTGAGCTGTTCAAAGTTCACGCGCTCAGCCGAGCCTGGCTTGGGGTCTTCGAGGGTGTAAACCCGCGAGGCCATTTTGATCTCAAGGCGCTCGGCGGATTGAACCGTTTCGGCTTTGGGAGCATCGATCTCGATCTCGGTTTGCGCGTAGGCCGGCAAAGCCATGAGCGAGGCCGCAAGAAGAGGAAGGGCGAATGTCAGGCGACGGACCATATTGTCTCCAATGGATGGACGCCCAAACAGGTACAAGTTCGGGGCCAGGGTCGAGGCGCCGCGGCGGTCCGTTGTGGTGAAGCCGGGCCCTTGCTGAGGATCTTCGCCGTGTCGAGGAGTTCGACACAGGGCCTTTTCTTGACCCCGGCCCAAGGAGCCAGGCACCCTGACTGGAGCCAGGCACCTTGGGCCTTTGCTCCTTGGTGGGATTTTTATTTTGGTCTTCGATGGGAGTGTTTATGAGCCGTAAGCGGATTGCGCTGAATGATGTGTTGAAAGTTCCGGCCTCTTTTCTTGAAACGAAGGTGGTGTCCACGAAGCTCGGCAAAAAAGCCGGTCAGCTTGTGGTCTTTGGGGTTGAAGATAAGAATGCGCTGTCGCAGCTCTTGGTGAAGGCCGCGCCGGCTTGGCGCCGATCGTCCGAAAACTTTCTAAACCGTGACAACTTCGTGCTCGAAACCGAAAACGGTCCGATGTGGGTGATCTACCGCCGCCGTCCGCAAGGCCCTTTCTCGCACGCGGGAGCCCTCGAAGAATCCGAGTACGCCTGGTACCGCGATCAAGCGGGGTGGGCGCTGGGGCAAATGAAAGCCTCGGGCATCTCGCAAGTTTTGATCGACTTCCGCGGGACCGAGCCCGCGATGGAGCGCGGCCTGCTCGTCGGGTTGGAACTCGCGGCCTACAACTACAAGAACCTGATGCACGGCAAAGAGTTCGAGGGCCTGCCGGATCTCTCCGTCCGCAAAATGCCCGGCGCCGTTTTGAAAGACGTGATCGCCGAAGCGTCCGCGGAGGGACGCGCTTTGAACTTGGCTCGTCACCTCGTCAACTTGCCGCCGAACTTTGCCAACCCCACGACGGTGGCGCAGCTGGCGCGCACCAAGTTTCCGAAATCGCCCGACATGAAGGTCGAAGTTTGGGACATGAAGCGTCTGGAGAAAGAGGGCATGGGCCTGCACGTGGGTGTCGGTCAGGGATCGGTCAATCTGCCATGCATGGTGCGCTTTCGTTATCGTCCCAAAGGCGTGACGCAAAAACCGATCGCCTTTGTCGGTAAAGGCGTGACCTTCGACACCGGTGGCCTCGACATCAAACCCTCGAGTGCGATGCGCCTGATGAAAAAAGACATGGGCGGTTCGGCGGGCGTGATGGGACTTGCGCTCTACGCCGTTCTTTCGAAAATCAAGATCCCGATGGATTTCTACTTGGGCTTGGCCGAAAATTCGGTGGACGCCGCGAGCATGCGCCCGAGTGATGTCTTGCAGGCGCGTAGCGGTCAGCTCGTCGAAATTCACAACACCGACGCCGAGGGGCGCTTGGTGCTGGCCGATGTTCTTGACGTGGCGGTCACCGAGACCGGCAAAGATGAGCCGCAGTTCGTGATTGATTTGGCGACGCTCACGGGCGCGATCAAGACCGCGCTCGGGACCGAGATCGGCGGCTTGTTCTCGAATCACGATGAGTTGGCGCAAGATCTGTTGATGGCCGGAACGCGCGCCGGTGACTTGGCTTGGCGCATGCCTCTCTACTCGCGCTACACGGCTTCGTTCCCCACCGCCTTCGGCGATATGGTGAACGCGGTCGACGGTTGGGGCGGCCCCATCACGGCGGCGTTATTCTTAGAAAAATTCGTGCGCAACAAACCTTGGGCGCACTTCGACATTTATGCCTGGGCCGACAAGGCTTCGGGCGCGATGTCGTCAAGTGGCGGCAACGCGCAGAGCCTGCAAGGTCTGATCGAATTCTTAAAATCAAAGGCCTAAATCCCGCTTAGCGGGACGCGTTTTGAATATCCGCGAGAGCGGTGTTCAGGGCTTGATCGGCGGGAACTCCCGAACTCGGCTCCAGCCGGGCCGGGAGCGCGGCGAAGGCCTCGTTGAACGCATCGACCACCAAACCAATCGGGTGGCCGGTTTCAAGATGCGCGATGAGCAGCCGCAGTTGCACGCGGTTCGGAACCATCTGACGTAGCCTGCGGCCCGTCATGGGGCGCTCCGCGCGCACGCCCTTGAGCAAAATGTCGAGCTTGTTGCTCAACGCGGGAACCGAGAGACCTTTTTCAATCGAGATTCTCGCCAAGTGCCTGAGCAGCGCGGGCTCGGCCACGAGATTGTACTCGTAAGTCGACCACACTTCGAGCTGCCGAAAGCGGTCTTCAATGTCGCGCGCACTTTTATGGTGCACGATCGCGCATTTCACGTCGATCGCGTGCGCGGGCACGGTGATGGTCAAAAATGTGAAGGCGGCGAGGAGGCGGCAGGTGAGCTGTTTCATCGGGACTCCAGTTTCATGATGGACTTACAAAACGGGGCCAGGATTCGGGGACGAACTTTGATGAACTCTTGCGTGTACACTTTGAGCGAGGGGCTCAAGAGGCGGACCTCGCTGTTCAGGCCGGCATCGGTGACCACATACTCTTTCAGCACGCGTTGGCCTTGATCGACGGCGCCGATGATCTCGGCTCTTTCGGGGAGGCGCGCGGCCTCAAAGACCTCGCGGCTTTCGAATTCGTAAAATCCGCCTTCGGTTTTTTTCGGGCGGAGCGTCTCTTCGCTCACGGCGGCGTAGGTACCAAAAATATTTTCGGATTTTTGCCAGGTGAGCGCGGCGCCCTTGTTCCAGCGCAGACGGATCTGCGTCAGCGGGACCGTAGATTCGATGCGAAGTTTGAGCACACCTTCGCTCGAGAGTTCGGAGATGCGTTGGTCTTGCAGTTCGCTCAAGGTTTGCCATGTTCCGTTGTTCAAGACTTGAAGCGGCCCCAGGCGCCCGCCGGTTCGTTCCGCCGAAACGGATTTCAGGATGAGAACTTCGGGGAGCGCGGTTTGCGCCGAACCTTCGATCACGATCTGCGACGCGCGAACGTCGCCTGCCGCATGGAGCGGGGCGGGAAGTTCAAACATCAAGGCGCCGTTCACGGATCGACCGCGCACGAGCAGGCTGCCGCCCTCGGTTTCAAGTAAGAGCTCGGCGCGCGCACGGGGCGCGAGGTTTTCAACTTGAGCGAACACGCGTCCTGAACCGTCAAGATGGGCTTGGCGCACCGGATATTTGAGCGACGCTTCGGCATAATCCCAGGCGCCCATCTCGGCGACGTAAAACTGGGTGAAGTCTCCGGGATGGGGGGCATTCATGCGAGCTTCGGCGCGCAAGTTGGTGATCGAGGCCTCCATCAACGGCAAGAGCCTGGGATTCGGGATCATGGCTTGACGGTTTCCGGTGATCGCGCCCGGGCGCAGGTTCAGATCGGGATCGAGCATCATCATTTGCGATTTGGATTCGATTTCGAATTGAAGCCGCACTTGAAAGCCGTTCAGTGTGCCCGAGAGATGCGAGAGGCGGGTCTCATGGACCTCCATGATATTACCCGAGCCTTCAGGAACGCTGACAAAACGGCCCTGGTGGGCCGCCACGCGCGCCAGATCCAAATCGTGCGCAACGACATGGCCGTTGTGACTCAAAATCACGCGCGTTCGCGCGGGTCCGCCATCGAAAGTGACGCGCTTAAACTCGCTGGGGAGCGCGAGCATCTCGGCTTTGCCTCCGCCTTTGAGTTCGGTGCTCAAGAGGTACGGGTCCGCGAAGGTCATGATCTTCACGGCCAAAGCATCGACGACCGATTGGACTTTGCTCGGTCCGATTTTGTGTCCGAGCTCGTGGATCATGAGTTGGAGCATCGACTTGTAAGAAGGCTCCCGGCTGGCCGAATTCAAAAGTCGCAGATTGATCAGAATCGGATCCGCCAAACGCTCGGTCGTCACGGCCGAGCGTTCGGGCTCATCGGGGTTCAGGCGGAATTCACCCGCGTCGCTCGAGAACTTCAACACGGGTGATGGGCTTTTGAGCTGCTCGAGAACCCAATCGGGTGGGTCCATGATGCGCATCAAGCGCTGATGGGCTTTGACGTTCTCGGTGATCTGGTAAAGAGCGGCCAAGTGCTTGGTTTCGGCCTCGGTCAGCTGGCCGCGCAAGCGCGGCGAGCGCACGGCGAAGTCGACCAAATCGCCCACCTGGTAAAGCGCCATTTCGGCCAGGACTTGGCGGCTGGGCGCGGGCGACGCAAAAGCGCTGGCCGCCGCCAAAAAGATCGACAAGAAGAGAAGGGCCAGTCGCGGCCTAGTCATGCCCAGATTCACGCCCTGCTAAAATTGCAAGGCGTGAGCCATAGACTCCCGATTTTACAGGCGGATTCGGCGAAGGATCCTGACCAAATGCTGACGAAGTTCACCGCCCTCAAACTCCAAACCAAGAAGCAGTTCGCCGCGGAAACTTTGCCCTCCGCAGCTCCACGCCAAGGCGGCTTGCGCTTCGGTGCGAGTCGTGGACCGCTCTTGGAACCGGGGCGTTTGCAGGTCCCATGTGAGTGAGTTCTCGCAGCCGAGTTGGGCTTCGAGGTCTTTGGTGAGATCCACGGAGCGGGTGACGCCCTCGAAGGTCAGGCGGTTGATGGTCTTGGCGCCCAAGCGCACCGACCAGTCGTGAAGCGTGAGGCCGCTCACCGCTTGCGGCACCGGGTAGCTTCGAGCCTCGCGCACGCTTTCAAACGCGAGCAAAAGTTTTTCGCGGACGGCGCGAAGGTCCTCGGGTTTCTCTTGAGGGTGCACGCGCAAGAGCGAGGCTTGAAGAACGAGCTTCATGATGTCGCGCACGTCTCGCGGCGTTCGAAGATCCTTCGTTCTCTCTTGGTAGAGCGCGCAGGCCTCGATCGAAACCGATCCCTCGGCATCACGACGGATCATCGGCTCCAGGCAGGTCACGTTGATTTTCAGGAGCGGGCGCCGGGAGTCTTGAAGGTCTCGGTCAAGCGCCTGGACCCATTCGGTCTCTTGCGGGGTGAGGCGGCAAGGGTTGTTGTTTTGAAGGCAAACGGTCGTGATCGAGCGTTGGCTTTGATCGAACTCGTAGGCCTGCATTTCGGCGAAGCCGCCGCCTTTGCCAACGACCACCACGCCGCCCGCAAAGGCAAGAGCGCTCAAAAAGAGGGAGGCCGCGATCAAGAGTGATGTCATGACGACTCCTTGGACCAAACGGGAAACATGTGAAAAGTGAGAGCTTGCACGCTGTCGTGCGGTTCGGGCTGAACGTAATGGCTGAGCGTTTTCAAAATGACCTCGCGCAGCTCCTGCTCGAGCAGCGGGAACTTTTCTTTTTGGATCGAGAACATCAACGACAAGTTCGCACGCTCGGGCATCGGCACCTGGTCGATGGATTGGGCCGCGAGCTGCAGGACCTGTTGATGAAAAGTGCGGATTGCCTCGGAGGGCGATTCGTCACCCACGCGGTAAGCCGTGTCGGCGGTTTTCCAGCGGCCCATCTGCGATTGAACCAAACCCACGCGCTCCAGGCGCTCGAGATATTTGCGGGTTTCGGTGGGCGTGAGGCTTAAGCGCTGCGCGAGATCTTCGGTCATCACGGGCGCGGACTCCATCTGCACAAAGACCAAGAGCGCCATGTGCTGCCAGTCCGAAACGACGCGGAATTGATCGAGTGACGTTTTGGCTTTCGCATCTTTGACGCGCGTTTGGATGCGGAATTTCGCTTTCTTTTTTGCGGGGGCTTGGGCCGAGTACGTGGCGGTGATGAGATCGCAGAAATGTTCGCGGCGTTCGGGGCTCCATTTCAAAATGCGGCCGATCGAGGCCGCACGGTCTTGACTGATGCCGTAGCGGCCTTTCAAGAAGTCGCATAAATTCGACGGGCTCATGTCCAGATCACGCGCGAAGGCGCGCAGAGAGTACGCCGGTCTGCGGTGCTTTCGCAGCCGGAACTCGAAGTTCAAATAGTCGGTCGGTTTGTCGAAATAGATCTCGCCCATGAACGCGGTTTAACCAGGACAAATCCATAGAGGCAACCCGTTTCACGCGCGTTCCGTACAGCTCCGTACACAATGAACGGAGCGTTCATTGCCGCCGCGCCCGCCGGCGTCTACTCGTGGGACCACAACCTTTTCCAGGAGTTCAAATGAAAACATTACACGTGAATCTCGCTCTCATCGCCCTGTCTCTCATGCTGGGCGCGTGCTCGGCTTCGGTGGACGCGGGCAGCCCCTTAGCGCCCTCGATCCCGGCGCAAAAACCCGGTTCCGAACAGGTTCTTGCTCAACCGGTCACCGGTCAAATTTCAAACCGCGAATGGCAAGGCCGTACGGCCCTGGCCACCATCGTGAAATACTCGGACGGCAGCGAGATGCTCAAGATCGAGATCGTCGCCGATCAACTCGTGAGCTGCGTGAAAAACACCTCTTACGGGTGGACGGGTTTGGTGGAAATCTTTGTTCCCGTGGCGACGGGGACCTACCAGGGTTTCGGCGCGACCGTTTTTATTCGCGGTTACGGTGCCGATGGCGAAGTCCGTTCGGATGACAAAACCGTGGTGGTCGAACGCATCGATTCGCAAAAAGTGGATCTGGGTATTTTCGCGGCCGCCGGTGTTCACAAAGTGAACGGCAAAATCACCGCACGTCTGTGCCCTTCACTCTAAAAATTAAGGACAACAAAAATGAAAACTTTCCTGTTATTTCTCTCGGCCGCGCTCTTGACGGCCGGCTGCACGAGTCTGCTTAAAAAAGCGATCCCGCCCGAAGGCTACAAAGAGGCCGAGGTGCAAAAGGTCAAGAGCGTCGCGATCATCGCGTTCGAGTTGAAGCCTTACTTTTCCAGCGGCGTCGCCGGCAAAGTGACCAGCGCCACTGTCGGCTCGGCCGTGGCCACCGGCCAGGCCGTGCACTCGGCGCAGCCGGTGGAGCACGTGCAGGCGGCCCAAGTTTACGGCGCGCTCGCGGATCATTTGGCCAAAACCAAGGGCTGGACGGTGCTTGCGCTTGAAAAGGTCGTGAACAATCCGACTTACGTGTCCATCGTACGTCCGAAACTTTCGGGGTACCGTGGTCAGGCCGTGGCGCTGCCGAACAACCGGACTTATTTGGTGAAGGGGCTCGCCAATCCCTGGAACACCAAATACATCTTTTCCCAGGAGGACCGCGATCAACTCGCCAAAGCTTTGGGTGTGGATGCCGTTCTGGTCATGGGCCTTCGCTACATGACGACGCAGGATCAGATCTTGGGGATCGGTGCGTTCGGTCAGATCCATCTGACCAACACCATGTTCTTCTATCTCTTTGCTCCCGGGCAGGCGGACCCGATCTGGTTCGCCAACGGTTACCACCGCAAAGACGACGAGAATCTCGGCCGGGTGTACGGGATGGAAGACCAACCGCTGATCGACAAGATCACGCCGGGACTGGCGAACGAGACGCTCGTGGCCTTTCTCAAGAAAAAACCGCTGGCAGAGGATTGATCACGGCAGTCCGAGGCGGATCCACTCCTCGAGGACCAAGATTTGCGCGTCTTGCAGGCGCTCAAGATTGGACCAGACCGGCGGCATGGGCTCGGTTTCGTCTCGCACCACGCGGATCAGGTAACTGGCCGCGGGATTTTCGAAATCCAGAAGCTTCGTGCCGTCGGCAAAGACGCGGTCGCGGGCTTGGAACCAGGCCTGACGGGTGGAGAGGTCCAAAAACCGCGCCTGTCCATTGGGGCTGTGACAAACCGTGCAGCGCGGGTGCACCAATTGCGAGGAGACCGAGGCCCAAGTGGGCTCAAGTTCGGCCGGTGCCGTGGGCGGCGGGGCTCCGATTTTTTCGGGCGCACCGTTTTGAATCCAGTCTCGGAGCAGGGCTTTGAGGGGGCCCGGGAGCGGCGCTCCCTTGGGCATTCGATTCGACTCGACCGCCTTGGCGATGGCCTCAAGTTCCGCGCGCACGCCCGTGTAGGTGGCGTACTGAACGTGGCACGACAGGCAGCGCGGTCCAAAGAGGTGCTCACTCAGGAGTGCAAAATCCAGGGTACCGGCGGCCTGCACGTCGGGCGAGGCTCCGCCGGTCTTGTCTTCGATGCTGTTACAGCCCGACAGGATCACCAAGATCACGGGCGCCAAGGCTTTGAGAAACGCTTGCATGAACCCTCCTAGAAGCGGGGGTCTTCGCCCGAAATCTGTTTCCAGAACTGGTCGGCGCGCTCTTCATGCCCCCTCACGTCGCGGTCGAAATTTTGTTTGGCCCTTTGCGAGACGAAGTAGTGGGCCCGGTTTCCGTGCAGCGTGAAGAGTTGGGGCTGAATGTCCACCTTGGTTCCCGACGCCATCGCGTAGGCGCACCATCCCCCGTACGTCGGTTCGTACTTGTCGGGGTTTTGCACGAAGAGATCCAAGTTTTCGGCGCGCGCAAAAAGATAAACGACGCCCATGTAATCCAAACGCAGTTCGGCTTTGCCCGGCGTGGGCGTGCCGCCGCCCTCTGGAAAGACCGCGACCGGGTCGAAACCTTTGAGGGCCATCTGATTCTGTAAGTTGTAAACGGACGGGTTGCGCGCAGAGTTCTGGGCGTGAGCGGTGCTCAAGAGCAAAGTGAGCAAAGACATCAAAACGGTGGTGGTGAGAAAAAATCGTCGCATGAGAGCCTCCTAGGACTCCCGTTTTACGGGAATCACCGAAGGCTCGCCAGCCAAGAGGATCTTCATCGCCGGATAAGCAGAACTGATTTGGAGCGGTTAGAAGCCGAAAAGATGATCTTTCTTGATCAAATGGGCGACGGGCTCGGGAACGAGTTGCTCCCAACCCGTCTCCTTTTTGACGATGCGCTGGCGCACGTCTTCGGAGTGGATGTACTCGTCGGCTTCGTCGCAACCGGCAAGATCCAAGATCCATTTCTGGTTGCGGAAGTACTGGTAGATCGGCAGCAGCTCCGCCGACGGGAAAAAACTTTGCGCCGTCGTGCAGAGATCTTTGATCTTGTGCGGGTACACGAAAAGGTGGGTGCCTTCGTCCAAAAATTTTCCCATGCCTTCGAGCAAGCCGCCGTCGAGATCTTGATAGTGTTTCGGATCGAAAACGCGCTCCAGGTGATTGGCGGGGATGATCAGCCCGATCGACTCACGGGTCGAATTGCGCAAAAATTGCTTCAGACGGTAGAACTGCAGAAAGTTGCTGACCATGACGTGATGGCCCGTCGACGCCAGCGCGCGCACGCGCTCGAGAAAGTCCTTCTCGTCCAAGTTGTCGGTGCCGTCGGCTTTGAGGCTGCGCATGGGGAGTTCAAACAGAACGAGCGGCTCTTTCTTGCAGTCGGGGAACTCTTTGCCGAACTGGGCTTTGGCTTTTTGCAAGAGGTCCATGTGCGTGCGCGTGACGGGGCGGAAGTTGCCGCGCTCGATGATCAGGGGCTTTGAAAAAAGTTGATCCCCCAAGCTCAAAATCGAGGCGTCGGGACCGAACAGGATCGCTTCGGCGAGACCGCGTTTGACGAGTTCGAGATTGAGCAAATGGTTGTTCATGTGTTTCAAGTCGGGCCCCGAGCAGCGGATCATGTCGATCGCGACCTGGCCCTCTTTAAGATTGTCGACGATGGCGGGGATCAGGGTCTCCATTTTGTCGGACGCGTGATAGGCCGCCCACGCGAGATTCACGCCCAAAACGCCGAGCGCTTCCTGCTGTTGCAGGCGGTATTTGTCGAGCATGCGCACGTGCAAAACGATGTCGTTGTGAGGTCCCAGGGGTTTTTTCTGAAACCGAATGCCCATCCAGCCATGGCACGAGCGGCGCTTTTGATCGCCGGTTGCGACCGTGTTCGCAAAAGCGAAAAAGGTCGTGCGCGGCCCGCGGGTTTGATCCAGTCGGCGGTGCAAGAGGTGGAACTCTTTGTCGAGCATTTTGCCGAGGCGCGATTCGCAGACGTAGCGTCCGTTCTCTTCGCGGCCGTAGATCTCGTCGCTGTAAATCATGTCGTAGGCCGAAATGGTTTTGGCGATGGTTTGCGAGGCGTGGCCCGCTTGAAAGAAGAACCGGGCGACCTCTTGACCCGCGCCGATCTCGGCGAACGCGCCGTAAATCTCGGGGTTCTTGTTGATCTCGAGCGCTTTGGCGAGCGTGCTTTGCTGCGTTTTAGACATCGCGGACTCCGGGAGGCTTGGTGTCGGTTTTGACCCAACCGGTGATGGCCAAGCTCATGGCTTTTTCGATCGGGATGTTGACTTCGGTGACTTGCGATTTTTCAACCAGCAGCGTGTAGCCGCCGAGTCCGTAACTGAAGGGAACGTACACACTGACTTTGTCTTGGCCGAGCGCCCCAAAGTTCAAGTCCGTAAAGCTCTCCCGGGTGACGATGCCGAGCATGCGAATTCCCGAGTCTCCGATTTTCACGAGGACCACTTTGCCCATTTCTTTGGGCTCTTTCTGCGAGAACAGATTCATCAAATCACGCAGCGGGGAGTAGATCGCTTTCAAGAACGGAACGCGCGTGAGGCGCTCCTCCAGGCTCATCAAAATGCGGCCGGTGATGTAGTTGTTCAGCAAAAGGCCGAACATGTAAATCAACACCAGCGTGAGCACCAACCCCAATCCGGGGATGTAGGTCGGCAGCAAAATGCGCAAGAACGAGCCGAGCAGATTCTCCAAAATGATGATCGCCGAGTACAGGATGTAAACGGTGAGGGTGATGGGGAGAAGGGTGATCAGGCCGCGGAAGAAGACTTTATTAATTGACGCCATGTCACCTCATCTTAGTCCAGTGTCTCATTTTGTGTCACGAGGATCCTCGGGTTCTCAACCTGGCACGATCACCGTGAGAATTGCGTGAAGGCTCTTAACTCGACTGGACTTTCCTCCGAAAGGGCTGGGGTAAGCACTTCACGTTAGAGGGAGAGCCCGTGGTTAAACGCATCTGCACATTATTGCTGGTTTTGGCGGCGCCTTACGCGATGGCGCAAGACTACGTGCCCGGCGAGATCCTCGTCAAAATGAAGGGGCGTCCTTCGGGATCCAAATCCGCTCTGTTCATGGGCCAGATGCAGGGCAAGCTCGCGCTGAAGTCGACTTTTGGCAAATTGAACATGCACCACATGAGCCTCAAAGCCGGCGAAGACATGCAAAAGGTCCTCGGCGAGCTGCGTGAGAATCCCGATGTCGAGTACGCGGAACCCAACTACATTTTGCGCAAAGCGGATGGCGAGCAAGCCGGCGCTGACAACCGCCGTTATTCGGCGGAAGAGGCGGCTTCGGTTTCGGCGCAAAGTGGCAGCAGCGGCACCTACCGTCAATCCTACGCGGCGACCAAAACGACCGAGTCGTGGGCGCAAATGAACTCGGGCAGTGAAGACGTGGTCGTGGCGGTGGTTGACACGGGCGTGGATTACACGCACTCGGTGTTCACCTCGACGAGCGCCATTTGGACGAATCCCGGCGAAACCCCCAACAACGGCATCGACGATGACGGCAACGGTTACATCGACGACGTTCGTGGCTGGAACTTCTATGCCGGCAATAAAAATCCCATGGATGATGACGAGCACGGCACGCACGTGGCCGGCATCATCGTCGGCGCCGGTCAAGACATCATGAGCGGTCCGTTTCAGTACTCGCACATCAAAATCATGCCTCTCAAATTTTTGGGCGCGGACGGTTCGGGTTCGACCTCGAACGCGATCTCGGCGATTTATTACGCCGTGAACAACCACGCGCAGGTGATCAACAACTCGTGGGGTGGTGGCAGTTACAGCCAGGCGCTGCACGATGCGCTCGCGTACGCTTACGCTCAAGGCGTGGTGCTCGTCGCGGCCGCGGGCAATGCCCATAGCAATAACGACAGCTCCGCGATGTACCCCGCCAATTACCCCGTGCCGAGCCAAATCTCGGTCGCGGCGACAAATGACTGGGACACGCTCGCGTCGTTCTCAAATTACGGAATCTCGACCGTGCACATGGCGGCTCCCGGGGTGGGTATCTATTCGACCGTTCCCGGCAACTACTACCGCTACATGAGCGGAACGTCGATGGCCGCGCCGTTTGTGTCAGGCCTCGCGGCGCTGGCGATTCGCGAAGCTCCGCATCTCTCGGCTTACCAAATCCGCAACTTGGTGATCAATTCGTCCAACCAGGTGGCAGGATTGGCGACTAAGATGTCGTCGGGATCGCGTGCGAACAGTCTGAACACGATCGTGAATGCGAAAAACAACGTCAACACTCAGGCCTTGGATCAGCCGTCTTACGTGGCGTCGGCGCCCGCGGGTTACCGCAGTCCCGATTCGATCGAGGCCAAAGGTGGCTGCGGTCTGGTCTCGACGGCCGTGATGCGCCAGTCATTTGGCAATGGTGCGGGCCCTCAAGGCCCTTCGCCTCTCGGTGCGATCGCGGCGCTCACGCTGCTGCCGGTCCTGGCTTGGCAGGTGATCCGCATGCGTGCTTTGGCGAACCCGAAAAACCGCCGCCGCTTCGAGCGCTTCGTGATGAACTCGGAGATCAAAGTCCGCGTCGGTGACCGTGAACTGGTCGGTCAGATGAACACGATCTCGATGGGCGGGGTGTCGTTCAAAGCCGACGCTCTCTTGGAACGCGGAGGCGTGGTCACGCTGCAGATCGCAAGCCCCGATGGTCAGGAGCAGGTGCAGGTCGAAGGCCGCATCGTCTGGAGCGAACAGAACCAAGCCTACGGCGTTCAGTTCGGCGAAACGAAAGACACCGTCCTCGACAGCATCAAAGGCTGGACAAAAGATCTCGCCAAAGCCTCATAAGGTCGCTGCTACATTTTGGTTGAGATCTGCGTTAGAAAATAAAAAACCCCACCGCGAGGTGGGGTTTTCAATTTCAAGTCAGGATGTGAATTACAGATTGAACGGAGCCGACACGCTCAAGATCAAGCCGTTATTGTCGCGTGTATCGTAAGAGCCATAATCAATCGTCGCGCTTCCGACCGTAGCTTCTTTTGCTTTAGACATAAAATACTCGAGATTGACTGAAACAATAGGCAAGAAAGTAAAGCCGATGCCCACTTTCAGGGGCGATTCCAGTTTGATTTCGCTGCTAGAGCCTGTGTCGGGTGTCGCTTTGTAGGAGCGAGCGAGACCGTATCCAGCCCACACGCGGGCAAGAACGGGAAGATCGAAGCCGACATCGAAATACAGATTCGAAGAGTCGATTTTGTCGTCGGCTCCGCCCGAATCATTTTTCGCTGTTCCACCAGTGATCATGCTGTAATCCAAAGCGAACCAAAGCATCATCGGCATCTTGTAGCCTGCACGCAAGCCGAGTGCGGGACCCGTGACCTTGTCGGTCGAGGTGCCGATTTTGATTTCGGAAGATTCGTATCCGAGATAGGGCTCGAGCAAAAGACCCGCGTTTGCGTGCGACGCAAATCCGAGAGCCAAAACCAAACTTGCTGCTTTCAAAAATGTTTTCATGAAAAGTCTCCTTTGATCATTTGAGCCTGGACCGAATCGATCTGGCTGTAAAGTAAAAATCCGTTGATCTCCGCGCCGAGCTTGGAACCTGGCGCTCCCTTAGGTTCGCCTTTGCACCGCCAGGAGTAAAGCCAGGAAAACATCACAGTTTCAAAACCCTCAGCGGACGTCGGGGAAAAACGGCCCATCAACCCCTCTTTACAGGGTCTGGTGGTTAAAAGGTCACGGGTCCAGTGAGAGAAAGGCTTCGAACGCCGCGCGGGCGCCGGGCATGTGCTTTTCGAAAAACTCGGGGATCTCGGCCCTGATTTCACCGGGACTCCATTGCAGAACTCCGGCATGCAAACCCAAGCGCAAATCTGGAACATAACTGTTCAAGGACCCCAGGTATTTCGAATCGCCGTAACGGAAGTCGCCAACGATCTCGCAGCGGGCCAGGGCGGCATGCTTGCGGATTTGGTGCTGACGCCCCGATTCCAAAACCATCGCGCTCAAAACAAAGTAGCGAGTTTCGAGCAAGGGCGTGAAGAGGGTGCGCGAGGGCACGCGGTCTTTCGAGAGACCCTGCGGGTTTTTGCGGCCTTCGGTTTTATCGGTCAACGGGAGGTCCCAAACTTGCGGCTTCATCTCGAACCCGTTCGGACGCCGGTGAAGACCGATGTAGATCTTGCGGGTCGATGCCTGTTGCCAAAGGTCTTGGTACTCTTTCATTTTTGCGGGGTCGCGAACGGTGACAACGATGCCGCTCGTGACGGCATCAAGCCGGTTCAAAAAATTCACGGGCCCCGGCCGAATCTTTTGAATCTCCGCTTGAAGCGAGGGCTCCTCGTTGTGAGTGCTCATGGTGTTGGGTTTGTTCCAAGCCTCAAAATCAGGGTGCGAGACGATCGGCTTCATGTCAGAGCAGGGTGCCGGCCATGATCAGGCTGGCGACGGTGAAGTAAATGATCAAACCGGTCACATCGACCAGCGTCGCCACGAACGGCGCCGAGGCGGTCGCCGGGTCCAACTTGCAAAGACGTAAAACGAAGGGGAGCATCGAGCCCGAGATCGTGCCCCAGAGCACGCAGCCCAAAACGCTGCAAGCCACGGTGATGGCGACGATCACGTAGTGCTCGCCGTACAAAGAGCTGCGGGTGGGCCAAAGCAAAATGCGCATCATCCCCACAAGACCCAAGATTAAACCCAAGCAAAGACCCGCGCCCAATTCACGCGCGAACACGCGCCACCAATCCTTGATCCGCACCTCACCCAAGGCCATGGCACGGATGATGAGCGTGGAGGCCTGCGAGCCCGAGTTCCCGCCGCTGGAGATGATGAGCGGGATGAACAGCGCCAGGATCACGGCCTTTTCGATTTCGTGTTGGAAGTAGCCCATCGCGGTCGCGGTGAACATCTCGCCGACAAAGAGAATGATCAGCCACCCGGCGCGTTTGCGAACGAGCTCAAAAAAACCGATCTTCATGTAAGGCGCATCCAAAGTTTCGACCGCCGCGAGTTTGTGCATGTCCTCGGTGGCCTCTTCTTGCAAAACGTGCGCGACGTCATCGAAGGTGACGATCCCTTTGATGTGCCCCCACTCATCGACAACCGGCACGGCCATGAACTCGTTGGCCGAGAAAATTTTGGCGACTTCTTCCTGATCGAGGCCGACGGGGATTTTGATCAGGTCGGTTTTCATCACGTCGCGGATTTTTTTGTGCGCTTGCGCCGAGAAGAGCTCGCGGAACGACACCACGCCGAGCAGCGTTTGATCGGCGTCGATCACGTAGGCGTAGTAGATCGTCTCCACTTGCGTCTTTGCCTGAATGCGCAGGTAGCTGATCGCCTCGTCCACGCTCATATCCGGCCGCAGGCGGATAAAGCGCGAGCTCATGAGACCCCCGGCGTTGTCTTCGGCGTAGGCGAGAAGCGCGGTGACTTCGCGGCGGGTTTGGTTGTCGAGACAATCCAAAATTTCGTCACGGTGCTCGAAGCCCATCTCTTGAATCAAATCGGCCACGTCATCGGGCGCGAGCAAGCGGACCCAGGCGCGCTTTTCTTTGGGCTGGGCTTCCAGTAGCAGCTCGGCCTGCAAGTGGGCTTTGAGACTTAAGAACAATTCGACGGCTTCGGGCCGCGCGAGCGCCTCGAAGGCTGTTTTGCGCTCGAGCGGCGCCATGGCGCCCCAGTTTTCGACCATCGCGGTGAAAGGATCGACCTCATCGGGTGAGGGCTGATCGATCATGGGCGCGTGATCGCCCTCGGCCTCGGAGGCCGGCGTGTCGGGAGCATGGGGCTGGAATTTATCGTCGATTTCGCTCACTCACCTAAAATGCCCGAGCTTGCGGGAAAGGACAAGTTGGCCTTTTCAAATTCCTGCAAGACTTCGCGCATGGGCCCCAGCATCCGAACCTGCCCGTTTTGTAGCCACAAGATCCGGTCGCAAGACCGCAGGGTCGAGAGACGGTGGGCGATGATGATTTGGGTGCGCTCGGCAAAGAACTCCTCGGTCGCGCGGACCAAGATTTCTTCACTTTTGGGGTCAATGGAGCTGGTGGCTTCGTCCATCACGACGACCGGGCTGTTCTGCAAGAGGCAGCGCGAAAGGCAGACGAGCTGCTTTTCACCCACGGAGAGGTTGCGCCCCTTTTCTTCGATGTGTTTTTCGAGACCGGCCTCATGCGCCCATTCCTCCAGGCCGACCCGGGTGAGCGCACCGATCAGCTCGGCATCGGTATGGCTGAAGTCGACATCGAGATTCTCGCGCAACGTCCCGCGGAACAGGGCCGGGTCCTGCGCGATGAAGGCGATCGAGCGGCGGTAAGCCTTCAGATCCAAAGAGGCCGGGTCGGTGCTCGCCGGGTCTGTGCGCGGTGACAAACCATTGATGGTGATGCTTCCCTGATCGATGGGGTAGAGGTGAAACAGGGCTTGGATCAGGCTTGATTTGCCCGAGCCCGTGCGGCCCACGATCCCAAAACGCTCGCCAGCCTTGATTTCGAAATTCAAGTCTTTCAGCACCCAAGGCAGATCGGGCGAGTAGCGAAAACTCACGTTTTCAAAGCGCACGGGCGCCGCGCGTAAATCCGAGAGCGGATTGGTTTTGCGCTCTTGGATGTCGCGCTGGGTGTCGGTGACGTGATCGGTTTTGAAAAGAACTTGAGCGGGCAGCAGAGCGCCGGGCTCCGAAGGCGTGCGCAGATATTGGTTCATGCGCTCAACGCCGACCATCGCCTCTTCAAACTGCGCGAGCCAGTCAAAGAACATTTGCACGGTGTTCCCCGACAGCGTGATAAAGCCAAAGGCCACACCCACCGCGCCGACGCTCATGTAGCCGTTCGCGATCCCCCACATCGCCATCCCGGCCGAGCCGACCAGCAGCAGGGCCGTGAGGACGTTCATCTGCAAGGCAAAGCTCACGATCGCCTTGGTGGTTTTCAGTTTCTGCAAGAGATAGTAATTGTCCAAACCTTCAAAGCGTTTTGAAAAGCTGTCCTGCTTGATGAAACTGCGGATGGTCGAGGCCCCTTGCGCCGTCTCGGAGAAATGCGCCACCGAAGGGGAGCGGCTCGCCGAAAGCTCGCGGCGGCATTCACGCAGACGGGTTTGGTTGGCTTTGTAAACGAGGTACTGGCCATAACCCAAAATCAGGATCAGGGGTAAGAACAGGGGACCTGCGACCGCCGTGAGTGCCAGCATCCAGAACAGGTCAAAGATGATCGAAAGAAATTCGGCCAAGGGCCCGCCAAACAGGCGGAACACGTTGCCGTAGTCGCTCGAGAAACGCGTGACCACGCGGCCCACCGGCGTGATGTCGAAGAACGACATCGGAAAACGCGAGGTTCGCAGCGTCGTCTCGTCGTAGAGAGTCGAGACGGCCTGGGCGGAGACGCCCGAAAATCCCACGCGGAACACCCAGGTCAAAACAAAACCGGCGGCGACCATCACGCCGAGCAGGGTCACGAAATCAGAATTGCTAAATTGACCCAACCAACCCGGAAGCGCCCGGCAGCCCGGTCCCTGGCAGAGCGAGTCCACCCACCAGCCGATCACGTTGGCGTTGGCCAGCAAAAGGGCACGGCCAAAAAATCCGAGCAGCAAGAAAAAGATCAAGCTCCATTTGTAAGGCGCGTAAGCGAACTTGAGCGTTTCAAAAACGGCGGGATCGAATTTGCCCTGAAAGCGGCTTTCGTTCTGAATCAATTTGTCTGGCTTCATCAACCCTCCTGGCCTTCGCCCAGATCCACGGCCGGATCTTCGATGACGGTTTCGGGTTCGGGCTTGGGAGGCTGGGTCGAACTCACTTCGTGGCGCTCGAGACTGGCGGTGTACTCGCGGAATTCGGCGCTGCTGCGCATGAGGTCCTCAAAGCGGCCTTCGGCTTTCAGACGCCCCTGCTCCATAAAGAGAATGCGGTCCACTTGGCGCAGAACGCTCAGGCGGTGCGTGACCAAAAGTCGCGAGCGGTTTTTCCAGCCCCCGCCGTCTCCGACGGCTGGCGAGGGCCCGGCGAGAAGATCACGGATGAGCTTTTTTTCGGTGTCGACATCAACCGCGCTGAGACAGTCATCCAGAAGAACGATCGGCGATTGGTAAAAATCGACGCGCGCCAAGCTCACGCGCTGTTTTTGCCCGCCCGAAAGGTTCACGCCGCGCTCGCCGATCTCGGTGTCGAGACCGTTTTCGACGCGCTCTTTGTCGATATCGAACTGCGCCCGGCGCAGCGAGGCCCGGATGTTGTCGTCGTGCTCGGTGCCCACGTGATAGTTGAACGCGACGTTCTCGCGCAAAGAGGCCGACATGATAAAGCCCTCTTGGGGAACGAACGTGTAAAACTGGCGCAGTTGATCCAAGGGGAGGCGGCGGGCATCGTTCTCGCCGATCCAATATTGTTCGAAGGTGGCGCCCGTTTCGCCCATCAGCGAGTAGAGCAAAAGGCTCTTGCCGCTGCCGACCTCGCCGACGATGGCCAAAAACTCGCCGACCTTCACGTCAAAGTTGATGTCATGCAAGAGATGGTGGCCGTCAATGTCCAGCGAGAGCCCCCGCACGCGCAGCGCCGGGACCGGAGTGTCTGCTCCGCCCGTGCCGCCTCCGGCGGCGCTCCAACTGATGAGTTTTTGAAACTCGCGCGAGCGCGGGAGCGGTTCGCGGTTGCGCAGTTGCAAAAGTTCGCTGATGCGTTTGATCGAGGTCCACGCATCGAAGACGAAAGTGAAGAACCAGGGCATTTGCCGGAACGGACGGGTCATGAAAACCGCGACGATCCAAAGCAGCGCGAGCAAGGTGCCCGAGGTGATGGGTTCGGACTGCGAATGGAGCAAGACCGAAATCAAAACCACGTTGAGCACGAACGTGATGCTCGAGGCGATGCCGTTCATGGTTTGCCCGTTGTTGAGCATCTGAATGCGGTTGCGGGTCTCGACCTTGCGGACGTGAAACATCTTGGCTTCAAACGCCGCGATCCAGCCCAAAATGCGCAGCGTGCGCATGTTTTGAATCCACTCGTTCACGTAACCCACGCGGTCGGCCGCGAGGCGCTTGAACTGAAAAAAGAATTTGCTCTGGCGGAACGCCAGCAAAAAGTTGAGAACCAAAACGACGGCCAAAAAAGGCATCAAGATCGAGGCGGGCACGCTTAAAAACGTGACCAGCGCCCAGGGGCCGAGCAGCAGCGGGAACAAAATCCCTAAGAACTGCGGCAGGCTCTGCTCGAGCAGGATGGTCGCGCCCGGCACGTCGATGGTGTAGATCGAAACGATCTCGCCGACCGGCTTTCCGTGCAAGGATTCGGTCCGTAGCGACAGCGTGTGATCATACAGGCGCTGCGAAAGGTGCCGCTGCATCCACAGCGATTCGCGGGTGCCCAGGTAAATCACGCCTTGATAAAACGCGAGCGCGCCCAAAAGACTCAAGAACGTCAGCACCAAGAGCCCCCACTGCGGGATCTGGTTCACGCTCTCAAACTGCAAAAACGAAAACTGAGCGGCGCCCGATAAACGGTCGAGAAAAACTTTTTGAAACAAAGGACCGAGCAGACCGCAAACCGCCGACAAAAGCCCCATGGTGAGCATCAGGGCCCGGACCCAAAACCGGGTGAACAGGATCTCGAGCAAGAGGTGGCGGGGAGAGGCGTTCATGCCCCGGTAGATTAGAGCGTGCGCAACCAAGCGGTCAAACTGTAGCGCCGTCTTTTCGGCGCAAGGACCTCATGCAGGATCGTGTCAGAGCGGAAGAGCACCATCCGTCCCCCTTCGGGCAAAATCCGAATTTCTTGCCCGTTCTGGTGAATGACGAGTTCTCCGCCGTCCTCAGGCTGCCAGTTCGAATTGAGGTACAAGAGAAAAGAGACGGCGCGCTGCGACCCCGCCTGGGGTGGGTTCGAGGCTTTGCGGTCCACATGTTTGGCGTAAAACTGACCAGGCTCGTAAACGGCAAAATGAGCCTCGAAATGATCAAGGCCCAAAAAAAGTTCGGCGTTGAGCTGATGCCGCAAAAGTGTGAGCTTTTCTTGGACCCACGGCCAAACGGCGTCTTGCTCGCCCAGCCAAAGAATGCGGTCACTGCGAATGGCCGGGGTGAGCACGCCGTCGGCAATTCCGGCCGGGCGAAAGCGGGCGTCGGCGTCTTGGCGCTCGGCTTCGGCGCGCAGCCAGGCGCACTCCTCGGGCGTCACCCAATCATTCTGCACCGTCCAAGATTTTTCGACCAGTTCGTCGATGAGTGACAAGCCCATGGGGCCTTCTTACACTGATTGTCGGATGAAGGCTATGCAGCGCAGGCAATTTTTAAAGAACGCAGGACTCACGGGCGCAGCTCTAGCGCTGCCGGGATGTTCGTCTTTGGACCGGATGTTCATGGGTCAATCGGGCGATCTTTCGGACCGCACCGTGATCTTGGGCGGTGGGCTTGCGGGACTGCGTGCCGCCTACGAACTGCGCAAGCGCGGTCAGGCGTACCGCATTTTCGAGGGCAGCACCCGCATTGGCGGGCGGGCCTGGACGCTTCAGTCGCTGACGCCGGCAAGCCAGTCCGGTGAGATCGGCTTTGAATGGTTTTCTCAAGATCAGCCCGTGTTTTGGTCATTGGCCAAAGAGTTGAAGCTCGAAATTCTGGAAGTTCGCAATCAGCGCACCCAGCTTTTTTTGCAAACCCGCGGAGGCCTCTCGCCAGTTCCCGAAGCCGATTTGCGCCGCGTGCGCGATCTGGCCCGCAAGCGTGAAGGTCTTCAAGGCGAACGCAGCAAGCTGGCGCTCCAGCGCCACGTCTGGCGCGAAGGCCTTTTGGCGAAGTCACCTCAATCGGTTCAAGATTGGGCGTCGGCGCAGTCGGGCGATGCCGCGTGGAGCGAACTCGTCCAGGCTTGGTGCGCGTTGAATTACGGCGCCGCTCCCTCGCAGATTCATGCGTGGGCGTTCGCGCAGCCGTTTCTTTTTGGTGAGTCCATGGTGGACCTTTGGTCCTCCTCGCGTTTTAAGTTCCGCGGTGGAAGCTCCTCGCTGGCCGAGGCCTTGCTCGACCGTGTGATGGGCGCGATTCCCGGCGACCGCCTGCGGATGGGCCATAAACTGGTGCGGGTTGAAAAACTCAAAGACGGTTTCGAGCTGACGTTCGAGACGCCCGAGGGACGTCGACGCTTTAAAGCCGGCAACGTGATCTGCGCGCTGCCGTGGTCGGTGCTCAAAAACATCGAAGGCTTCGACAAATTTGAAGAGGCACCCAAGCTTCTGGCGCCGCAAATGTCGTCGCAAGCCAAAGCCGTTTTGAGCTTTCGCGAACGTTACTGGCGCCGCAAATGGGATCAGGGCCGCGTGCTCGGATCGCCGCTCGTGTGGGAGTCGACCTACCGGTCGCAGGCCCTCATCGAGAACTCGTGGGGGCTCTTGTCGCTGACGTGGTCGGCGGCCGCCGCCGAGAAGGCGGGTCCTCATTTGGTGAAGAAATGGATCGATGAATCCCAGGCTGCCGAGAAGCGCCCCGATCTTCCGCTCGTCGAGACTCATATGCACGATTGGACCCGCCACCCTTGGAGCTTGGGCTCTCGGGCCTATCCGGGTCTGGAGCAAAACGAGAAGGTTTTTGAAAAAACGCAAGGGGCGTGGATCTGGGCGGGGGATCATTGCGGCCAGGACTCAATTGGCACCGCCGCCGGGGCCTTGATCAGCGGCGCGAAAGCCGCTGCCTTGATCCGAGATCAAAAGTAGGGTAGCTAGGGCCCTTGAAAAGGGGTCCCATGGCCAAAACCAGAACCACCAAAAAACGCCACACCGCCGACAATATTTTGGCCCGCGTGCGTCCGACCCCCATGAAAGACAACGGTCTTTCGGATGAAGAAAAAATCGCCTCCATTGCCGATAAATTCACCGACATCATGAACGTTCTGGGTTTGGACTTGAGCAACGATTCTTTGCGCGAGACACCCCGCCGGATCGCCAAGATGTACGTCAACGAGATCTTCAGCGGCCTGAAAAGCGAGACGTTTCCCAAAATGACCGTGATCGAAAACGAAATGGACTACGACCAGATGGTGTTGGTTCAGGACATTCAGGTCATCAGCGTGTGCGAGCACCATTTTCAGACCATCGATGGCCTCGCCACGGTGGCCTACATTCCGAATAAAAAAGTGATCGGTCTTTCGAAGATCAACCGCATCGTGCGCTACTTCTCGCGCCGTCCGCAGGTGCAAGAACGCTTGACGAAGCAGATCGCCGATTGTCTTCAATACGTGTTGGGAACCGATCACGTCGCGGTTCATATCAATGCCCGCCACTACTGCGTGATCGCGCGCGGGATCGAAGATCATCACAGTTCGACGAGCACGTCGGATTTGCGCGGCCACTTCAAGTCGCGTCCCGAGACCCGTTCGGAGTTCTTGCAGCACTGCCAAACCCGTCTGCGAATCTAAGAGCACCATGACGCCGCGACTGAAATACCTGCTTTCAAAAGCGGATCCGGCTCGTCCTTTGTGGGACATTGGCTGTGACCATGGCTACCTGGGCGAAGGGGCGCTTCTCGCGGGGTTTCCGCGCGTGGAGTTCGTGGACCCGGCCGCTCACCTCGTCGACAAGCTCAAACGCCGTTTGGCCTTTCGCTTTGGAAACACCGGTTACCATGCGCTTCGCGGTCAGGATCTTGCGGCTCCGGTCACGGGCAATATCGTGATGGCGGGCTTTGGCGGCGATCAGATGCGCGAGATTCTCGAAGCTTGGCTTGAGCGAGGGCTCTTGCGCGAGGGGCGCTTGATCCTGTCTCCACATAAAGATGAAGACAAGCTGCGTGCGTGGATTGAAGAGACGTTCACGATTTCAGAGCAGAGCTCTTTCGACGAGCGTGGACGAGTCCGACCGATTTTCGTCTGCGAGCAAAAATAAAACTAAAATTCGCGGTACGTGCGGCTGAGCATCGGATTTTGTTGATCCGAAGGCCCGACATCCGAATCGGGATGATAGGCGATGATCAGCATGCCGTTGTCAAACGAGCGGAAGTTGTGCGGATAGGCCTCTTCCAAGATAAAGACTTTGCCGGCCTGAAGCGGAACTTCCGGGCGGCCCGGTGACACGCACACGCCCTCACCCGAAACGACGGTGCCCAAGCGGATGCTCGGGTGCACGTGCAGGGTTTGGTTCACGTTCGGGGGAAACGACAACAGGTTGAGGACGGGATCGCCCACGCGGGGCGGGGAGACCAAGATCGAATTCATGCAGTTGTCGATGTAACCGAGGCGGCCGGTTTTTTCGACGGGTCCCCCAAACTGGGTCAGGCCGCGAAAGCCGATGCGCTGAAACAGGCACGCGCTGCCGGTGCCCGAGATCTTAAAGGCGCCCGCGACTGAAATGTGCATGCCCTTCACAAGCGTGATTTCGATTCCGTTCTGGTAAGTGATTTTGAGTTGACCGTCATGAACAAAACCAAAGGTGTGCGTGAACTCTTCGGTGAAGCTTTGCTCGCCGCTGACGTGACCGATCAGGCGGGACGGGTACATGCACGTCGACTGGTCGAAGATAAGGCCGTTTTGAATGGCTTTGAAGTCGGCTTTCATGAAACCCCTTTCGGCTGATTTGAGCAAATTCTCGAATGATCTTGCGGAAAGGTCAAACGTCCTGTTTTGAGAAATTCTGACCGCAAGTCCCGTCAATCCCGGCCGTTCTCGTGCCGATAAGTCAGGCAGAAAGGTGGTTTACCACATGAGTGCACAATACGATTTGCCGGGTCTTTATCAGTTCCTGGCGCAAACACCCGAGCAAGGCCTTCGCAAAATGTTTGTTGATGGAAAGCCGATGACCGACGCTCACTTTTCGTTGCTGCTCAAAGTTGTCCGCGCGGGTCATGAACCCGAATTCTGCGGCTTCGCCGAAAAGAAAGACTTCCCCAAATTGAAGTTCTCGCCCGGCGAGACCAAGATCAAAGAGAAGTTCTGGGACGACTGCTTCACGACCTTCAAGTCGCGCGGCATCTTGAACCCCTCTTCGGCCAAAGCGGCTTAAGCGGCCTTCAAGGCTAACCAAATTGTCTCAATTTAAAACAGGCTCTCCGACGGAGGGCCTGTTTTGTTTTTGAAAGCGCCTCGATCCTGCCGAATCTGGACCTGGCTCGAAGCGGGATTTCATCAAGATCAAAAACCCGTAAGCCGAAAAGTAACTTGATGAGAAGACTGGTTTTTATGCTCATTTTAGGTTTGATCGGGTGTTCGAAAGTGGACCCCACCATCGAAAGCGCCGAAAGCGTTTCGTCGCTCTCGCTGAATAAAACCGTTTTTTCCAGTAAGAATCCGGCGGCGCTCGACCTGGCGTTCTCGGGAACGTGCGACAAACTCGTGACTTCTTTTCAAGTGGCGGACTCTTCGGCCAACTGGCGCACGCCGCAAAGCATGGGCGGCACGGTCACCAACGAATGTTTGAGCAAAGGATCGTTCACCATTCGCATCCCGGCGGTGGGTGCGGCTTTGAGCGCGATCGGCGCTTTGGCCGAAGGCGCGTCGGGCTCGATCTCGGTGCGTGGTCTTTCGGATTACGGCGCGACCTCGCAAGCTTCGCTGCAAATCACGCATCTCACATCGGCCTACACCATTCGCGGCAAGACCGACGGCACCACCTCGATGGCGCCGGGCTCTTTGACGCCGGGTTTGAAGTCAAACCCGATCAAACCACAACGAGTTTTGGCGGGCGGGTACAAGATCCGCGCGGGACTGAGGTAACGACATGAAACCCATCACGTTGATTTTCGCGATCCTCGCCGTTTGCACCCTGTTCTCAACCACGAGCTGGGCGGTCGGCGCGCTGTCTTACGAGGGGCAAATCCTAAAGCCCAATGATGACCCCTTCGAAAACTCATCGGTGGATTTTACCGTGGAGCTGTGGAACACCCCCGGCACCTGCTTGATTTACAAAACCGTGATCAACCGCGATATGAGCGGCTCTTCGGGGATGTTCCAGCTCGTGATCGGCTCGATTGCTCCCACGGTCTATGGTCCGACCGATATCACCGTGGCGTTCGCGAACGGAACTTCGCACACGTGTAAAGCGCCGGAGTCGGGGATTCCCACGTACAATCCCGGTCCCAACGACCGCCGCCGGATCAAAGTTTACTTCTACGACGGGACGACGGACGTCATGGCCGATGATTTTGAAACCGTGGACGCGCCTTCGGCCGTGACCTCGCAATCGGTGTCGGGCTACCGCGCCGAGAACTTGTTTAAGGTCAACGGTTCGATCGCGTCGACCTTCAGCGTGACCGCCTTCAATGCGGTCTATGATTTTGCCAATAAACTGGGACTTAACACCAACGTTTCGAGTTTGCCCGCACCCACCACCTTTGGTGATGCGACCAACTTTCCGGTTCTGGAGATCGACGCCTTGGGGCGGATCACCAATGTGACCTTGCAGCCGATCAGTCTGGGTTCGAGCTCGATCGGTGACGGTTCGATCATCACCAATAAACTCGCCGACGGCGCCGTGACGACCGTCAAGCTCGCCGACGGTGCGGTGTCGACTTTGAAAATCGGCAACTTGCAAGTGACCGACGCGAAGATCGCCAGCGTGGATGCCGGCAAAATGACCGGGATCTTGAGCGTCGAAAATGGCGGCTCCGGCGTGGCCGTGGTTCCCGGTGACGCGAACAAAGTGTTCGCGGTCAATGCGGCGGGAACGGGCGGATCGGTGCGCTCGCTGATCGCGGGGCCTGGCATCGACATCACTCACGGAGCAGGCTCGATCACGATCGGCTCGCAAAATTTGGGAACGGTGACCAGCGTGGGATTGACGATGCCGTCATTCTTCAGCGTGGGAACTCCCACCATCACCAACTCCGGAACTTTCGCCGTGAGCATGGTGGCGCAAACTCAGAACAAAGTCCTGGCCTCGCCGCCCTCGTCGACGGGCGCGCCGACATTCCGCACACTCGCGGAGAACGACATCCCGACGCTGTCGGTTGCGGGTAAAGTTTTGGATTCGGCCACCTCGGCGACATCGGTCTCAACGCCGGACACGATTATCAAACGAGATGGAACGAACAAGTTCTTCGCCGGTTCCGCCAATTTGACGACGACCGAGTTCGTCAACGGGGGCGCCACGGTTTCGATGCACGCTTCCGGAATTCCGTTCACTAGTTACGATCTATTTTTGCCGACCTCGGCGGGCACCAACGGGCAGGTTCTTCGAACCGACGGGACGGGAACGCTGAGTTGGATGACGCCCGCGGTGGGAACCGTGACCAGCGTCAATATGACAACACCGTCAATTCTGACAGTGTCGGGTGCACCGGTGACCTCGTCGGGAACCATCGCGTTGGCCCTGGCCAACACGCAGGCGAAGAAGTTTTTCGCGGGGCCTTTGCATGGCGCCGGTGACAATCAGCCCACGTTCCGCGTGATGGACCCGCGAGATGTGCCCGCGCTTTCGGGCGTCGTGGTTCTTTCGGCCTCGATTGGCGACGTCGTGGGCAATCCCTACACGATTGATGGCACCGATGAAAAGAAGTCGTTCTTACTTCCCGGATCGACGGGCGAATACTATTTCTCAGAAACGCTGCCGGTCGGTTCGCAGATCACGATCAGCAACAAGGTGGGCGCGTTCAACTACACCCGCGTCTACATGAACAACACGGCCTCGACGATCAGCACGAACGACTCGATCTACATGGCGGCGGGCGCTTCGGTCACCTTGGTGAAGCGCGATGCCAACAGCTGGGAAGTCGTGACCTCGCACAAAATGGGCGCGATCAACTGCGCACCTTCAGGAACCTATCAGGCCGATCTCGTTGGTCTGCCGGGTCTGCAAACGTCGTTCTGTATCGAGCGCACGGCCAGCACCAGCACCGATTACGACTCGGCGACCATCACTTGTTTTGATCGCGGCCGCAAGCTCTGCAATATGGATGAGCTTCGTTATGCCCGTGCAAAATCGCGGATCCCATCGTGCACGAGCACGAGCTACAATGTGTGGGCGCAAAACTCGGTGAGCACCACCGAAGCTTTGCATTACAACTGTAACAACAACAGTTACACGGCGGGCCTTTCGGTGCGCGCCTCTTCGAACCCGTTCCTCTGCTGCTACTAAATTAAAGGGGCTCTGCGGGCGCCTCGTTATCGGATTCTTCTGTAACGACTCAGGACCGCGTCCTCCGAGCAAAGCCGATCTTGCGCTTTGACTTCGGGGTCTCCGGCAATCGGGTGAACTAGAATGCTCAGGATATTTCCTTCACGCGTGTAAACGTTCTTGCGTGGCGAAACGAGGGCCGGCGGGATTTCGCAGTCGGCAGAACTGTCAGCCGTCTTTTGCGTTTTGACCTGGCTGACGGTGATCTCTTGAGCGTCAATGTCCCAGCGGCTGGTCGTCACCAGCCGGCACTTGGTGGGTTTGCCATCACTCTTCTCAATCGAGTTGATCTCCGAAATGGCTTGAGAACCTTCGACTTTGATGACGTGAACAACGGCTCCACGGCGAAGCTGAGAGTTGGCGGCGGCCAGTTGGGGAGTCGACTTCATGTCGAAACAGACCATGTCTTCGAGGGCCCAGGTGCCACCCAAAGGACTTCCGAATTTCTCGGAGGGCGGGAGGCTGGAGCAGCCCGCAAAAATCGCGAATGAGATGACGGTTAGAAGGCCTTGCAAAGATGTTTTCATGGCCAAATCGTATCAGCTTACCGGCTCGCGCTCAAACACGTAAGTCGTTTTCCCGAAGCTCCTAGATCTGGTCGGGGATCAAGTCTCTGCATTCAAAGTAGGACTTCCCCGGTAAGGTCTGGATAAAGTACGTGTTCACTCCCGATAGCGTGATGGACCCAACGGTCAATTCAAGATTCTCGGCCAAGTAGAGCTTGCAGTCTTTGTCGGGGTACGCAAAATGGGCCAAGGTTCTCGTCACCAAGACTTTGAGTTTTCCGCCCTGCTTTTCGATCTCAGCCTGGATGGGCTTCATCGCTTCATGGCAAGGTGTTGCTCCGCTTTGGTTCGTAAAATAAGTGGTGATGCCCGGCGAATGCTTGAAGTTGTCTCCAAACTCAGCAGGGATGGAGTGCGCATTCAGTGACAAGGTCGTAAAGAGATAGCCGCCATCGCCAAGAGTGCAGTGAAAGGCCGTGAGCGGGTTTTGAACTTCGACCATCTCGCTTTTGACCAGGACTGTCGACTGACCCGCATGGGCCTGGAGAAATCCAAGGACTAAAAAGAGGAACAGAACTTTTGCTTTCATGACACGGTCTCCTGACTTGCCTAGTGCTTAATAGGCTTCCAGACACTTGGCAAATTGGCCGCGCCATGGGCTGTGATAGATAAAATGAATGGCCCGGTTTAGAAGAAAAGGGAATAGCGGGTTTGATCCTCGGGGCTTGCCTGCGGCTTCGCGCTCGCGCCCGCTTAGACAGCTCTGGCCTTCCAGGCCTACGCTTACTAGTCCAAGATTACTTGGACTCCAGATCAGATTTGAGGGCTTTACCGATTTCTTTCATGAAGATCGCGTTCGGAACATAAGTCCTGTAGGTGTCTGTCGCCTTGTCCTCGAGTTCAAACCATTTGCCCAAGTAAAAGAGCCAAACACGCTTTTGAATCACGATCTCCTTGTCGAGAAGAACCGTCCCGTTCGATTTCGTGACTGTGACTTGATGGGAGATGTCCTCTGAGAACGGAATCAATGTCAGCGTTGCAATTGTCAGTAAGCCTTTAACGTAGGTCCATGCGATGTTTTTCTGCGTCAGACTGATGGTGATCTTATAGTTGTCGACAGGGTTTGGGCAATTCGTGAGAAACCCTAAGTTTTTTAAATCGAAATAGGTCTGACTTTCGTTCACAAATCCTCTGATCGGCCTGATTTCGCCATCGAGTTCAAGAGATTTGCGCTCAATCGTCACGCCAATACACTTTGGACTTTCGAGTCTTGGGATCTCATCTTTATTGAACAGGCCGTCGGGCGGAAGTGTCACGCAGCCGACAAGATAGAATGGGGTGACCATAGCTAGAACTATCTTCACAATGGGTCCTTGTTGGGGTAGCACTCCGCTTCCGGAAAAATAACCTGAAACTTCGATTTCTCAATTTCCTCAAGGCTAAAGGTCTTGTCTCTGCCTTTGATGCTGAACTTGTTCGTAGCATCCTTCACAACAACGCCGGTAATGAGACCGACCGAATCCGGAGCGACTTTTTCCGGTTGGGGAGGTTCACTCTGGATTGAGATCAAGGACTTCACTTTTACGAGCGGGTAGCCAGCATCGAATCCCTTGCAAGCGACTTGAAGCGAAATCACACAAGTGTCATCGTCATTTCGGCATATGAACCCCAGTTCGGGCCCTTCAGTCTGTTCCGACTTGCAACGCATATATTTGCCAAGATCTGTTTCAATGATCTTCTTCGCCTCGAGTGTCACCTTTCGGCTGCTGCTCTCAAAGTTCGGACCGAACACCTCGTTTTTGTTTTTGATCAGATCATTGGCAAGATCGCGGGTGTAGAAGTTGCGATTGCAGCCGAGAGCGCGGACAAATTCGACTAAATGTGGGCCGGGAATTCCAGACTCAACTTCCGTCCTTATCCATGTCCGACGGCTGTAAAAATAAAACCCAGTCTCGAATCTCAAGTCATCAATCAGTGCGCAATCGCCAATCTGCAAAAGACCCATCGGGTAGGCAACCCATCCGTTGAACGGTGTTGCTGCCGCGTTTTTGCAAAGGAAATGGTTGTAAGCGAGGGCCGGCGCGAAGGCGCCTAATGCTGAAATGAAAAGTAGTGCTCGGACGGGTTTCACATGTCAGCCTTTGGCGGGATGCTTTCGACAATCACGCCTTGTTTTTCACACATTTGGCGACGGGGAGAGCGGGCCAGAACGGATGGACAAGGAGATGCTGATCGCACTTCTTTTTGTCCATATTAAAGGTCTGGATGACTGTTTTATCTTCCAGAGAAAAGGTGTGGGCGTTGGTTGGCACCGCGGCTTTAAGGATTGGCATTGGCCGTCGGCATTCGTCGGCAAAGAGGGCGCAGTCGGAGTCTGATGCGCACGGGCCGCGCATGACTTCGGCAGACGAAATGACTGAGGTGAGTAATACGGAGGCGCCCAAAAAGTACCTTCTCATTTCAATGCGTCTATTCTCGTTTGAGCAAGGTGACTAAGTTCGGTCCCTGACAATACCACCTTTTCATAGTTTTCTCGCGCTCGAGCGCGGTCTCCATGTTTCAGATGCATATCGCCAACTAAAATATAAGAGCGCATGAATGTCGGATACTTCCATGTCACCTTTAATGCAGCGCCTAGTGCATCATCGTACTTACCTTGCATGGCTAGGATAGCCGCAATATTATAGAATGGCTCTGGATAGTCCGCCCCGTTTTCGATCGATTTATGAAAATTATTTTTCGCGATCTCGAGCCTTGATGGATCTTTCGAGTAGATATTTCCGAGATTATTATAAGCTTCGTGGTAAGTCGGGCGAAGGTGGACCGCTGTCTGATAGTAATCAAGGGCCGATTTTAAGTCGCCTTGTTCGGCCATGATTTCGCCAAGGTTGAAGTACGCAAGTGAGAATCTAGGCCTGACGGCGATGGCTCGTTCAAATAATGGCCGGGCTTTCAATAGGTCTCCCTGCTTCAGAAATATGATACCAAGGTTATTTAATGGAACTGCGGATTCTTCGAAAGCAATAACATTACGCCAGAGATTTTCGGAACCGTCCCAAGTCTTTGTCTGGAAGTAAGTCTTATAGGAGAATATGGCAACGACCAGGCCTGCGGCTGCGTAAAAAGCAGATTTCAAATACTTAGAAAGATTTTTGATAGTTGCTACGAAGCCGATGAAAATGCAAAATCCTGCAACCGAAGTGTAAGCGTATCGGTCATGGACGATGGAATATTCTCCGAAAGGAACAATCTTTATTGTGGTCAGCAACATGATTGGGAAAAGCAAGATGCCAAAAGCTACAACTCGGCGGATTTTAGTTTCCGATGACCTAAATGCGATCATCAAAACCGCGATTAGTCCTAGACAGATGAAGATGTCAATTCCGTCAATTCTAAAACTCAAGTAGTCGTAGTATGCTCTCAAGTCCCGAGGATATAATGCACGACTAACATAAAATACCAATGAGCGAAATGCAGTGAGCAATCTTCCGATAAGATTCATCTCGAAAATTTCTGGTATTGGAACTTCCTCGACCCTAGATCTGGAATTTAATGTAACTATGAGTATAGCAATAGACGGAAGTGCGAACAGTGCTTTTTCAAATATACTTCGCATGCTAAATCGTCGCTGGAGAATGTCAATGAGAGGGAATAGAGCAGCCCCTGCAACAGCGGACGGACGAGATAAAAGGGCCAATCCAAAAAAAGCTGCCGATAAAAGCAGAGCGACGATGTCTCGCTTGCCAGTCGTTCTCGTCCAGTACAGAGTAAGGCTCACCAACAGGAAAAATGTTGATACGACCTGGTTTCGAGAAGCAATCCAGGAAACTGCCTCAACATTGAATGGGTGCACAGCAAACAGACTCGCACCCATGAATGCCCCCACAATATTTCGACTGCCGACTGTAAAGATGAGAATGAAAAGAGACATGACGCAAAGGTAATGGAACAGAAGGCTGGTCACATGATAGCATGTAGGATTCGTATCGCAAATTTTCGAGTCGACTGCGAACGTCACAATCGTGATAGGATAGTAGTTGCCTAGTGTCGTCTCTGAAAAAATACTTTGAACGTCAAAATTCTTTATAGGTTCATAATCTGATACAAAATAGTAGTCATCCCAATTGGTTGAACGGTTATTTAAGGATTCTGAATACGGGATTAATACTAATAGCAGGAGAAGGCCGCTTACCAGAGCGAACTTTAAAGTAGATTCTCTGAAAATAGAACGGTCTGAAAGCTTAAAGGTCACAAATAGATTCTAATGACTCCGAATCTGTAATTGAAGCAAAGACATTTAGCTTGCTGGACCATTGGCTATCACGATGGTTCTAGGGATCTGAGTCTTGATGATGCCGAGATTTAACGAATATAATGAAGATCATGTTTGGAACTTTTCGGTACATCCTTGCGGTGTGTGTAGTGATTACACACGTCTACCCTATGAAATTTCAAATAGGCATTTTCGCAGTCATTGGGTTTTTCATGATCTCCGGCTATGTGATGGGGCATTTGGTATCGCGATATCGCAGCGCTGGACAGATTCAATATTTTTATATTGATAGGCTTCTAAGAATTCTTCCTCAGTATTTATTGTACCTTCTGCTGACGCAGGTGAGTTTGTTCTTTATAAAGTTCTGGTTTTTTTCAGGGTATTTTTCTCCTGACTTTTCTCTTCCGGCCTTCGTCCTCAATATTTTGCTGATTCCGGTGAATTATTTCTTTTGGCTTCCGGAAATTGAAAAATACCTCCTAATTCCCCAGGCTTGGTCGCTGGGACTTGAAGAACAATTCTATCTTATTTTCCCTCTCATTTTTGTCAGTCCATGGTTTAGAAGAATTTCTGTCATTCTGAGCATGATCGTTTTTGCAATAGGTGCAACAGAGGTTCTTGCGCCAGAGATTTGGACTTATCGCTTATTGCCGGGAGTCTTTTTTATATTCATTCTTGGAACGAGCTTGTCCAGTTATCAAAGGAATCGGGATAAAGAAAGCTTATCCACAATGTCCTTTATCTACATTTTTACAGCAATTTTGTTTTTATGTATGTTTGATCGCGCAAGCATGGAATTCGGACACAATAGAGAAATATTGCTGGCGATACTAACACTTTTCCCTGTCCTAATCGTACTGAGCCTGATGCCTAGGCGCAAGTGGGACGACTTTATAGGAAAGGCCTCGTACGGAATATTTTTAAACCATGTGTTAGTTTATAATTATCTGCAGCATTATGAGCTATTTATGCAGAGTTACGAGAGGCATTTGGTCGCTGGAACCATCATCTCAACTGTTGTTGCGTATCTCAGCTACTACCTCGTTGAGATAGTAGCTGAAAAATATCGACATCGCATAAGAAGAAATGTCTTCTCTGAGTCCTAGAGTTGGAAAGCGAGAGCAGTTCATACTCTCGACCCCTTATTATTCATTGGCGTTTGATAGAGCTGACTTCTTTGCGTAACTGCTGAAGTGCCATTTTTAGCTTTTCGTTCTCTAACTTGAGTTCTTTGACGGATTCGATAAGCGGAGCAACGAGATTCCCATACATCAACGACTTCGTGCCGGATTCGCCGTCGATTTTCACAACCTCAGGAAATACCTTTTCAACTTCTTGAGCAATAAGTCCAATTTGATGAGTGTTCCCGAATCTTTCATCTCGCCAGTCATAGGAGACTCCGCGTAACTTGCGTATGCGGTCAAGTGAGCTCTCGAGCGGTAGAATATTCTTCTTGAGGCGCGCGTCGGATACAGACGTGCACCCAGAGCCTGAGCAAATAACAGTTCCGGCAACGCGAATTTGCGTGCTTGAATTAATGTCGCCATCTACATCTAGGCGATATGCCGGATCATTTTTAGCGATGCCGACGAGTACAGACGCCGGAGTTCCAACTGCAGTGCTCAGCCCGGTTGCAAAGACGGCATTGCCGATATTCATTGTGTGGCTATCGCCAGCGTTTGGTACATCTGTAAACGCTCCTACTAGGATATTGTTGGTAGCAGATCCGGAAAGTTTGATCCCATAAGATCCACCTAGAACTGTGTTGTAGGATCCGGTTCCTATGCTGCGACCAGAATAATGTCCTACTGTAGTATTATACTCGCCTGTTGTGTTGGAAAAGAGAGATTCGTAGCCGACGGATGTGTTGTATGAACCAGTCGAGTTGACAGAGGCAAATTCACCTAATGCCGTCTGTACGCCCGTGATATTCGCATTTCCTGCGCCGTGACCTAGTGCAGTCAGGCGTCCCGTTGTGTTGTTGACACCTGCAATGTTTCCAACGGCCGTCACAATTCCGGAAGTTGTATAACGAGCAGCTTGATGTCCAACAGCTGTGACAAAGCCATCGGTCGTTGAGTTACCGGCATAAAATCCGAGAGCTGTGAAATATCCTCCCATTGAGTAGTTATAGCTCGTACCAGCATAGTTTCCGACGGCAACTGCAAATGAGCCTGTTGTAATAGATTTGAGAGCTTCAACGCCAATTGCGGTGTTGCTACTTCCGGTAGTCAAAGCATTTAATGCTTGGTATCCAACTGCTGTATTGTATGAAGCTGTAGTTTGGTTCTGCAACGTCAGTGCTCCAGCATTTGTATTTTGAGAGCCTGAGCCCGCACCCTTACCAAAAATTACGCCATTGATATTGGCGTTTCCGCCCAAGACATGGAGCTTTGTGACTGGGGAGTTTGTGCCAATTCCCACATTGCCGGTGTTGTAATAGATATTAGAGCCAGTCGTGGTCCACTGTGAGCTTCCGCCGCCGCCAGTGATCGTCACATTCGAAACAGCGGTTACGCGGCCTTTTGAATCGACCGTGATTTGAGGAACTTGAGTCGCTGATCCATAGGTGCCACTCGTGGCACCTGATGCCGCCAGAGTCGGGTTGGGATAAGTTCCAGTCAAATCACCGCCGGCTGAGCCGCCAGGGGCGACGCCCGAAATCGTGGTGTTGCCGGCAGCCGTCAGGCGACCTTGCGCATCGACGGTCAACGTAGGGACTTGAGTGGCAGAGCCATAAGTCCCTGCCGTAACTGCCGTGTCGGCCAGGGCAATCGTGCCAGAGCCTGTAATGGGTCCACCCGAAAGGCCTGTACCCGTAGCAATACTTGTCACAGTCCCTGATCCGCCGCCAGAGCTCCAGCCTGAGGATATTGTTTTACAGTTAGAGCCCGAGCGATCACAAATTTCTGTCGCTCGGATAGTCCCGTCAACGTCAAGCGCAGATCCAGGGGTGCTCGTACCAATACCAACTTTGCCATTCACCATCAAGGCAGGATCAACTGCGGTGTTGATAGTTACGGGCACACTGAAGTCATAAGACGCGCACAGGTACATGTTGTTGCACACGGCGAATGACTTTTCAGAATAGCCAGTGAGGGCCGCGCCAAAGGCGAAGGCCGCAAATGTTCGGCGAGCGAAAGTCGCGCGAAGAGAATTCATCTGATCTCCTAATTCAAGAGTTTGTGTCTAGCGAACCAAGAAATCGTTATATTTAAACAGTATAATTGCAATGCGAACTTTAAGCCTGAACAGCATTGCATTTTTATGCGGAGAAGGTAATGAGACATTTTCATTGGGGAAAGGTGAAAAAATAGGATCTATAAAATGTTATCGCCTTAGTGCGGCATAAATAATAATGGTTGAAGTGAGGCTAAGCCTCAACGTCAATATATCTAATAAGTATATATGCGATCGCCATCAATTGGGTCTGGTCACGATTTGAAGAACTGAGGAAATATGCGCTCACTCGTGTTGGTTATTCTGATTTGCATCTCTTACGCTGCGGCGGTGCAGGCCGATTGTGCTTCAGAGAGACTGAATTTGACGGCATGGGCTTCTGCATGCACGAGTCGTGATCCCCTTGTGTGTGACAATCCTCCGAACACAACGGCAAATTTTTCGATTGTTACTTACCCAATGCCGCTCACGGGTGTACCTACGGGAATCCAATACAATTGTGTCGCTGACTGTGGAAATTTTCCGGTTGTCGGCGGCATTTTCGGTTACAATTGCGCCTCTCAAATGAAGCCGGCGCTGGCATTTATTGACTATGAGAGGCCAACAAATTCATGTGGTTCCATCGTGCAAAATCACAATCGAGTTCTCGGAGAAGTAATTCCGGTAACTGGAACATCCTTCAGTTTGATGTACTTTTCCAGTCTGCAGGCTGAGAGGGTGGGGGCATACAAATTCTCAACTGAAGTTTCGGGCTCTTTCGTGGCTTCCACCGTAACTGGATACACATTTACGTTGAAGGATATGCTTGGAAACATCTTTGACTATCAGACCTTTCCCGCTTCTGCGAATCAGTCTTACTCATTTACGTGGGACGGGCTTGATCATTTAGGTCAGCCAACGTTAGGGCCTAAGAAATTTGAGGGCATTCTTGCAGAACAAGCAACGGATGTTCCTAACTCGTTGCCTGCATTTGTTATTCTAGGTTCTCTAAAGGCGAAGATGCTCGGTCTCGGTGGATGGTTGCCTTCGAATTGGCATTTTTATTCCGAAGATGCCAAGCGCGTTTATTCGGCAACTGGGGAATTTCGCAACGTTGAAGCCATTGCCGACGGATCCTTTAAGCGAGTGGCGAGCTTGGATGGTGCCTTGGTTCACTATTTTGATTCGCAAGGGCGCCTTCGCCTGTCTAAAACGGGAAGAACGGGAGCGACGATTACTGAGTTTACGTACGATTCGAACGGGTTTCTGGAGTCCTTAATCGAACCTTTTTCACAGGTGACACTTTTTAATCGTGACAGCTCTGGGAAGCTTTTGTCCATTGAGGCCCCCAATGGAAAAGTATCAACAGCCAATATTGACTCGAACGGTCGGCTCACGCAGCTAACAAACCCCAAATCAGAAAGCTATACCATGACTTACGGTATCGACGGCTTGTTGGCGTCTTTTACTAAGCCTTCCGGAATAGTCTCGTCGTTCGTTTTTGATTCTAACGGACTTCTGGTCTCGGACTCGCACTCTGGTGGGATGAGCCTCACTTTCGGCGGGACTTCGTCAAATTCTACGCTAACAACGGCATCGGGTCTTGTTACGACTTTCCAAAAGAATCTAGTCGGTGGACTGATCCTTGAAGACAGGCCCGATGGATCTCGCAAAGAGGTCACGCAAACAGATACGACGTTCACAATAAGAGACCGTGGATTTGTAGGATCTATATACTACGGTAGCCATCCTCGTTTTGGATCCCAGGCGCGAACCGAGTACCTGATGACCTCCACGGGGCTAGAGAGCCGTAACGTCAATATATCCCATGCAGCAGTATTATCATCTTCGGACCCGTTCTCGATCACGACAGAAACTAAAGAATGGCATCTCGGAAACTCTTTGGTCAAAACCACTCAAGTCTACACGGGATCCACAAAAACGACCGTCTTGACAAGCCCTTTGGGTAAACAGCGGACAATCGTCGTTGATAACTATGAGCGAGTTACGAGCGATCAAATCGGGTCTCAAGCACCGGTGACCTACACCTATTCATCGGAAAATCTGACCGAAATTGCGCACGGATCAAGATCTATGACGTTTGCTTACGACAATGTCACAAATCTTCTGACCTCAATAACGAATGCGCTGAACGAGGTGACTTCATTTGGGTATGACTCGGCGGAAAGACTGACAAGTCAAATTCTGGCAAATCTGAAAGTCATCTACTATGCCTATGATCATGACGGGAACCTCGCCTCAGTCACGCCCCCGGGACGGCCCGCGCACGCTTTGGTAACTGGCGCAAAAGGTGTTGTGACTTCTTACAATCCACCGCCCCTTGATTTGATCAGTAATTTCTCGACATCTTACACTTACAATAACGATCGAAAACTCACGCAGATCACTCAGCCAGGATCGGTCAGTATCACGCTTTCCTATGGATCGACGACGGGTCTCTTGGACTCGGTTTCTATCCCTGGGTCTACGTATACGTATTCGTATTCACCTTCATCGAGCATCCTGCCTTCGGCAATTAGCGCAAATGGCATGATCATGAGCCTGACCTCAACTGCGGGTCAGCTTAAAAGTTATAGTCTCTACACACCGTTTACTTCCTTCGGAGCTTACGAGATTTACTCGAGTTTAAGCCAAGGCAAGGTTTCGAGTGAGCGCGTACGAGACGGAGCTTCCACGGATTCAACCGTATACTTTGGATATGACAATGACGAACTGCTGACGTCTTCTGGTTCGATCACAATCACCCGAAATTCTGACGACGGCAGTGTTGAAACTTCTGTGCTCGACAATGTTGCTGATGAGTATGAACGAAATGCATTTGGCGAGATTGAGAGATACACGGTCGAGCACTCAACCAACGGAGCAATTCTTGAGCAAGAATTCGTTCGAGATGCCGTGGGGCGGGTAACCAAAAAGACGGAGAAATATCGAGGGGCTGATCCGGTCGTCTTTGATTACCTCTATGACTCGATTGGGCGTCTGAGCGAAGTAAAGAAGAATACGATTACGACCGCAACCTACACTTATGACGACAATGGCAATCGAACTGGCGGATCGATTCGCGGCCAATCAACCACAGCAAGTGTCGATGATCAAGACAGGCTCAATGAGTACAATGTCTTCGAATATACCTATTCTTTGAATGGTGTATTGACTTCAAGGACGAACGCGATGACTTCGACAACCGTGAATTTCACCTACAATGCTCTGGGCGCTTTGACGGAGGTCGAGCTGACACCGACCAAAACGGTTTCGTACGACTTGGATCCTTTGGGCCGACGATTCACAAAAAAGGTGAACGGGGTGGTTGAGCGTAAGTTCATGTACGATCTTCAAGGGCGCATTATTGCTGAGCTCAATTCCGGCAATGTGTTTCTGCGCCGCTATGTTTACGGAACAAGGTCAAATGTGCCTGATTACTACGTTCAGTCGGGGACAGAGTACCGAATGGTCTCAGATCAAATTGGCAGCCTTCGTATGGTCGTGAATGCCTCAACCGGCGAAGTCATCCAATCCATTGAGTATGATGAATTCGGCCGGGTCCAAGTGGATACCAATCCCGGCCTTACGCCTTTTGGGTTCGCAGGCGGTCTTTATGACTGTGATACCGGGCTCGTGAGATTCGGCGCTCGGGACTATGACCCCTATATCGGACGCTGGACCTCGAGAGATCCGATCCTCTTCAGTGGAGGCGATGCGAATCTGTATGGGTATGCGGTGAATGATCCGGTGAACTTCATTGATAGGACTGGTAACAGTCCTGAGGACGTTCGACGGATTCATGGAGTTTTTGGAAGAACTGTAAATGAACTTACGAATGCCGGAATGCGTATGCCAGGATCGGGTTCGTTGGCTGGAAATCTCAACAATTTGTCTTCGTTTGTCCATACATACAGCGGAGGTAGCTTAGGTAAACCTTTCTTTGGATGCAGGGATCAGGCTACCGTTGCTCAAGAAAACCTGAGTAACGCCACTGGCTTTGATGATAAATGGGAATTCTCTGTGCAGCGTGCTCCGACAATCATGTTACACTTCCATGTAATTGGGATCTCGTCTAATCCTCTAGACCCGGTCTTGGTATTAGATCCTTGGAAAAACACTATCGAAGGACGTTAAGTGGCTAAAAATTCTGAAAATACCGTTGCGTGGGCCCTAACCATTTTGTCTCCGATTGTTTTGTTAGTTACGGGAGTTCTCCTGCCGAACGCGCTGGATATGAGAGGGGATCCATCGGAACAGGAATTTATGAAGAACATGGGTTTCGTAATATTTTGGTCCTGTATTGCCGGTCTTGGGCTGGGTTTCGGTCTGCTCTTTAAGAATCGAAAGTGACGTTAGGGCTCGCCGTATATTTGAAAAGCTAGGCTATGAAATTACATCTTTTCAGAGTGCTGGTCGGGTCTGTAAGGCATGCCTGTAGTCGCGCGCTGCGATAGTATAATTAATAATAGTTGAACAATGTCTTTATCGATCGTTTGAATATATCCAAACGATATATAGATGCGCCATCCATGACTAGGGTGTTTGCGCAGGGGGAATTTTATGAAAATGCTAGTTAACTTGTCTGTGTTTGCTCTAGTGGTTGCTTCCCAGAGCACCTTCGCGCAAACGATCTGCTCAAGCGGAGTTCGAACTAGTGTAAAAAACGTATTCGATTACTGCGCTAGTCTGAATGCCCTCGGTACACAGTGCTCTCCAGATGGTGGAGTCACCTTCGTCTCCAAAGTCTACATGATGCGGTCGATTCCCATGGTCGTAGGATCAAACAAGTACATTCAGTATTCGTGTGATGAGTATATTTGCGGTTCAAATCAAATCCGCTGGTCTGTTGCCGATGCAGCAGGGTGCGCTGACGGGTTATTTGCAATTCAGCAAAACCAAGACTTCAAAGCGCCCTCGCTTACATGCGGATCTATTATTCAGAATGAAAACCGGAACCTTGGTGAGAGAATTCCTGTCGTTGGAACCAGCTTCGATCTTGTTTATTTTTCTCAATATCAGTTTGGTAGGACGTCTCATTATTCAGTAAACGTTCCGTTAACCGGTTCAACCTATGATTCAAATATTCTAGGGTATTCAGTAACAGTTAAAGACAATCAGGGAAATACCGTAGATGCAGCTAGCTATTCGGTCGCACCGAATCTGTCTTATAATTACCAATGGGGTGGCAAGGACATCAGTAACATCCTCTTGCAAGGACCTCGTGAGTTCCAGGTCATCGTTTCGCAATCGGGCAGTGATTTCAGCCCATCGCTCACAAATAAAGTCGTTGTAGGCACCGTGCTTGCTAAAAAGATTGGATTGGGCGGGTGGCTTCCGAGCAACTGGCACTTCTATTCCTATGATACTCAGACTCTTTTTTCGGCTGATGGTACCAACAGAAAGGTCATTGGGATTGCCGATTCGGGCTACACGCGGGTTGCTGAGCTCAATGGCCGAGAGGTTTACTATTTTTACTCAAACGGGAACCTCGCATTCGTTAAGCTCGGCGTCACGGGCCAGACCGTTCTGACTTTCAATTACGATGGTAGTGGCCGGATCACCTCGATCCAGGAGCCGTTCTCACGCACCACAACGATTTCAAGGACCTCAGGGGTCGCGACATCCATTACATCACCCTACGGTAAAGTCACCCAGCTCACAATCGACGGAAACAATGACTTAGTTGGAGTTGAAGACCCAACTTCGGCTGAATATTCAATGACTTATCACTCGACCAGTGGATTGCTCACGACCTTCACCAAGCCGAATCTCGCCACAAATTCTTTTACCTACGATTCCGAAGGAAACCTAACTTTAGACTCTCATTCGGGTGGATTAAGCTGGGCATTGTCGCAATCTGGAAACCAGGTAAATCTGACGAGTGCGGTGGGGAGAGTTTCTAGCTTTCAGAAAGATCTTGTGGCTGAAACGACCCGTGAAGACCGTCCGGACTCATCTAGCCGTGTTGTCCAAAGTTCCGACTACCTGGAATCCGTCACGGACCGGCTTTTCTCCAGTAGCACAAACTATTCCAGCCATCCGCGCTTTGGCGCTCAGGCCCGAAAGATTTCCAGTTCTTCGGCATCAGGTCTAGCTGCCCGATCGACAACATTCAGTCATAGCGAGTCGCTTTCAAACGTAGCAGATCCATTCTCGGTGACGGCACTGCAAACCCAGTTTCACCATGGAAATAGTTCCGTAATCACGACGGTCTCTTATAGCGGTAGCACGAAGACTGAGACCGTGACCACTCCCTTGAACCGCACACAGGTCACCGAGTTCGATCAGTACCAGCGCCCGGTGGAAATCCAGTTGGGCAATCAGACGCCAGTGGTGATCTCGTACGACAATGAAAAGCTTGACGAGGTGACTCAAGGATCGCGTGTTTGGGCGTTTGCGTACGACAGCTTAAGCGGACTGCTGGAGTCTGTAACCGATCCCCTCAGCCAAACGACAATGTTCGGTTATGACAATGCCGAAAGACTCACTTACAAGATCTTTCCGGATCTGTCTGAAGTTCACTATGGTTACGATGGCGTTGGAAACCTTGTCTCTGTCCAGCCGCCAAATCGCCCAATGCACTACTTTACGTTCAACTCAAAGGAACTGCTGGCGACTTATGATCCCCCGAGCCTTTCGGTTGGGCCAACCTACGGAACCTCGTTGACGTATAACTCTGATGGGCAGCTCACAAAAATGCTCCGACCGGACGCAAAGGAAATCAACTACACGTATAACGGTACAACTGGACGGCTGACCTCGGTGAATGCCGACGGCGTCAATACGACATTCGGATACACATGGCAGTCGGCATCGCCACAGACGGTCACCAATGGATCGAAAAGCTTTTACTATGAGTATGCTGGCGGAGTTCCGAATTACGTAGACTTTAGTTACACCGGTGCGACCATTCGGTATCTCCTAGAGTCTGTAAACGCTGCGGGAAAAGTCACTGCGGAAAAGATTCGTGATGCGAGCAGCACCTATGCGACAATTGGATTTAGCTATGACAACGATGAGCTCTTGACTGGTGCGGGAAGTTTAATTTTTACAAGAAACGTTCCAAATGGCCAGATTACGGCTGCGGTCCTGGACGACGTTGCCGATTCTTGGACTTATAACTCTTTCGGTGAGATCGAGACTTATATTTCCACTCATGCAATTGCGGGCGATCTTTATGAAGTTGAGTTTAACCGTGACTTAATGGGACGAGTGACTGAGAAGGTCGAGTCCTACAAGGGCGAGCAGCTGAAGAGCACTCAATATGTCTACGATTCCCTCGGCCGTCTCAGCGAGGTGAAGCGTGATAATGTGACGGAGTCGACTTACACTTACGATTCAAACGGAAATCGCACGGGCGGATCAGTCCGTGGACAAACAACAACCGCGACTTATGACGATCAAGACCGTTTAAAAGCCTATAACGTTTTTGCACTGACCTATGGATTGAATGGTGAACTCGCAACAAAAACAAACACGCTGACTTCGACAGTTTCGAGCTATACCTATGATGTCAATGGCGCGCTCACTCAAGTGGTCGTTTCGCCGTCGAAGACCATCGATTACGAGCTGGATCCGGTTGGCCGTAGATTTACAAAAAAAATCAATGGAACTCTGGATCGTAAATTCATCTACGATTTTCAAAACCGTATTGTCGCGGAGCTGGGCTCCAGCAACTTAATCACCAAGCGCTACGTTTACGGCTCCAAGGTAAATGTTCCAGATTACTACGTCGCTGGAGGTGTGAACTATCGAATGGTGACTGATCACCTTGGAAGTCTGCGTATGGTTGTGAATGCTTCCACTGGTGAAGTCATTCAGGTGATGGAATACGACGAGTTCGGCCGCGTCCGATTTGATACAAACCCTGGTCTGACTCCATTCGGGTTTGCCGCAGGCTTGTATGACTGTGACACGGGGCTCGTGAGATATGGGACGCGTGATTACGATCCCTATTTCGGCCGCTGGATGAGCAAAGATCCGATCCTGTTTAGTGGTGGGGACTCGAATCTGTATGGGTATGTGATGAGTGATCCGGTGAATTGGGTAGATGAATCAGGTCAGAACCGAGTTTCCTCTAAAAGGATTCATGACCCAGCTGGGTCTGGCGGAGGAGGCGGTGGAGTTGGCTCGGGAAGTGGAGCTGCTGGCGGACTTTCGATTAAAGCCACGCAAAGTTGTCCTAACATATCTTCGGTTATTTCACCGAAGATACAGAGTCAGATGGTTCAGCGAGGCTGGAATAATGAGATGATTAATAGAGCGATATCCACTCCTGGCATCGCAGCGCAAGGAAAGTTCGGTCCAGCTACGCGGTATGTGGATCCAGGATCAGGTCAGTCTATAGTCATCGATAATGCTACAGGCCAGATTTTCCATGTAGGCGGACCTGGCTTTAAGTATTAGACTGAGACGTATGACCGAAACGATATTTTTAAGATTGGAAGATGAAGATATTGATGTCTGGCGGCCTGTCTGTGCAGAAAAAGTTCTCGGGGGAGAGGGATACAGAATTTTGTCCTCGCCCCAGAACTTTATTCCCGATGGCGAAAAATGGGAATTTGACCTCGGTTCGGTTGTCTTAGTTGAAGAGAGAGAGCTCGAAGGTCGACTGGTAAAAGTCGCAATTTCCAAGATATCGATTAGTTAAGTTTTTTCGAAATAAGGGTGCGGAGCTTGTGTAAATCAGATGTACATCCCACAACCCAACCTTCCTAAAAACCCTAAGGGTATTTGAATGAAGCCAACTTTTGGTTCAGGCGTTCCATTTAAAACACTTGCTGTAGTCTTGCTCTTGGGTCCTCTAGGCATCTTTTGCAAAGATTTGGTGGCAAGGCATGATTTAGGCTCCGTAGTTGGAATAGCAATACTCCTTATAGTTGAAATTTTATTGCTTATTTCCATTTATAGAGATTTCCGAAAACATACCTAGTGATGAGATAGAGAATCTGCATTTATGACTGCAGAATCTACCCCTGATTGCTCCTCCACGAACTCGCTGGTTTTTGGATGTGGCTTGGATGGCCTCCTGGAGACTCAGGCGATGTCCTCGTTGGTCGTCCATCCAAGCCTTGACAGTTCCGCGCCTCCGGCGCTGCACCTACATGGCCGCGTTCACAGCTCTGGGCCTCCGCCCCGACGCTTAGATGCCTCGGCTGAGGGTGTCTTTGGTGGATTTGATATAGTCTTTGAGGAGGATGGACATCACTTCTTTTTCGTTCAGGGAAAGATAAACGATGAACTTTCCGGGAACATCTAAGTGCACTTTCGTGCCCGTTTCGATCATGGAGACCAGCCGAGCATTTTAACGGCTCGCTTCTCATGGACTCTCGGTCTGTCGCTCAAACACGTAAATCAGCTCGTCTTCTCCCAGCGGCAAACGCAAGTGCAGCCGATCCCCATGGATCTCAAAGGGCGTAGCCGACGAGCGACCCAGCTGCATGTCGGTGTCCTGCCCGCAAGACGAGTTGTTCTCGGCATCGACCTCGGTGATGGTCTGCTTCAAGAGTCCATCCTGGATTTCGTACTTGGCCCAGCGTCGACAAAAGCCGCGTTCGCCGAGGCGGTGGTAAAACAGCTCGTTGCGGTCACTGGATTCAAACGAAAAGGTGATCTTCAAATCGGGATTCGGGGGCGCCATCGGCGCCCCTTGATAAAGAAGTCCCACAAAAAACCAAACACCCAAGATTGAATTCATGGCCCTCAGTTACTGGATCACGAGGGTTTTTTCAAGGTAGGTTCCGTCTCCGTTCAAGAAACGCAGTGCGTGCGTCCCGGCCGGGAGTTTTCCGAGGCGGATGTCTTTCTGAAAGGGCATCAGCACCATCAGGCACATGCCTTGTTTGACGATGGCGATGGACTTGATGTCGTGATGAAACGCATCCACGTCCTTTTGCTCCGAGCGCGACCAGCGGTAGCAGCCGTTGGGGAACACGCCGTTGATCACCACGTAGGAGTCCGAATTGGAGTCGAACCCACCCGGAACAAAGGCCCCGCTGATGCCGATTTGCACTTCTTTTTCATCGGGAGCGAGTTGAGCCTGGGCCAGGGGAGCGGCAACGAGAAGCAAAGCGGCGGTCCATTTCGAGAGACGTTTCATAAATCCTCCAGTGTTGTGAGCCCGGTGGGCTCGGTTTCTGGCACCAACCTAGTCTCTTTGGAGGCAAAACATATGACGGCCGTCATGAATGCAGTGCAAAAACTAGGGCCGGGCGTAGGGCTAGCCCAGGTTCGAGATGAGGTTTTCTAAGCTAAAAATAGAGCCCGCTTGTGAAAGGCCGTGGGAGCCCTCTTGATAATTCCCTAATTTAGGACGATAATAACCTAAAGTAGGTAATTATGCTTGTGGAGTTATTTGGAAGCCAAACAACCGTTAAGTGCCTTCTCTACCTGGAGGCCCTTCGCGAAGGGTATCCTTCCGAAATTTCGAAAGCCTTTGGGATTAGCAATACGCAAGTCAATAGAACATTGGAGAAGCTGGAGCAAGCCGACATTCTTGTGGCGCAGCCCAAGGGCCGCGCCAGGGTGTACTCTTTCAACAAGAGATGGCTCCTGTTTCCGGAGCTGGATGCTCTTCTGGCTAAGGTTGTTCGCAACATGCCGATCGAGGACCGAGAAAAGTATTTCGCGACTCGTAAGCGCCCACGCAAGAAGAATAAGACTCTTTAATTAAATGAAGATCACAAGAAGGCTGAACCGCAAAGCTTTTGCCGCAGCGGTGGTCAAACAACTTAAGAAATACGAAATTTCGGCGGTTCTTGTCGGAGGGGCCTGCGTCTCGATCTACACGAATGAGCGTCATGCCTCGCATGATCTGGATTTCATCTCGCCCCAAGCCCACGAAAAAATTGAGCAGGCTCTTGCCGAAATTGGATTCAAGAGAAAGAATAACTCCTACAAGCACATCGATTCGGATTTCTACGTTGAGTTTCCAAGTGGGCCAGTTGCGATTGGCAATGAAGTCCCGGTCAAGCCTGACGGCGGGTTCACGTACCGGGGAACTCAGGTTCAGATGCTGTCCCCCACGCAAAGCGTGATGGACCGTCTTTCGGCCTGGTATCATTGGAGTGATCACGGAAGCCTGATCAACGCCATTTTGATTTGTGAGAGCCAGCCTGTGAATCTCGACAAGGTCCGGCGTTGGTCGAAGCTTGAGGGTGAAGAAAAGAAATACGAACAGTTTCTCATCGATCTCAAGACCAACAAGAAAAAATAAGGGGCCATCACTGGCCCCGGTTCTGCTAGTTCAGCGCCTGCCGCGAGCGGCTCACGACCTCGTAGCTGTTCTTCGAAAGTCCCTTGTCCAAGATCGAATCCAGCGCGCGGCGGGCCTGCGCCTTGGACTCGGCGTTCACCTTCGCGCACATGTCGAACGCGCCCGCGATGCGGGTGGCGACTTGCGGGTTGATGCGGTCTAAATCCAGCACGCGGTCGGCGAGCCACTGGTAGTGACGGCCATTGCCCGCATGGAACTGGGTCAGGTTGTCGCCCCAGCGTCCCAGCAGTGAGTACACGCGGTTCGGATTTTTGGCATTGAACTGCGGATGCGACCACAGCGTTTGCACCGTCTCGGCCGTGAGTCCGTTTTCGGCCGACGCTTGCAGCGCGAACCACTTGTTCATCGTGAGCGAATCCTTCTCGAATTTTTTCAAGAAGTGCTGGATCGCGTCCTCGCGCTTACTGCCATCTTGATCCAGGCACAGGGCGAACGCCGCTTCGTAATCGGTCATGTGAGCGGCGCTTTGCAGCTGATTCCAAATCAGATCGAGGTGCGAGGGGAGCGTCGACAAGAACATCAAGGCGGTGTTCTTAAACTTGCGCTCGGCCATGTGCGTGTGGTGCAGGCTCTTGTCGTTTTTGCCGTGGAAACGCTTGTAGATCTCGAGCAGCGTCGATTCGTTGCGGACGGCGAAGGCCCTCATCCAAGACTGCGAGGCTTTCTCAAAATGCTCGGCCGCGAACTCGTCTTCGAGCTGCCACAGATACGAGTGCGGGGGGATCTCGAGAAGCTTGGATTTCAAATTCGGATCCAGGCTCTCGTCGCGCAGCGACTCGCCGAGCGCCGTGAGCAGACCGTCATCCGCCTTGGGAGTTTGGCCCGACTTGCTCTGCGCGATCATTTTGGAAAGATCGCGGATCATCAGTTTTTGTCCGGCCTCCCAGCGGTTGAACGCGTCGGTGTCCTTGGCGAGCAAAAACAACAGGTCCTCTTGTGAGGCGTCCCATTTCAAATGAATCGGCGCCGAGAAGCCGCGGTTGAGCGACAGCACGGGGCGGTTCTCAAGACCGGTGAACTCGAATGTTTCACGGGGCTCTTTTAGATGCAAGAGCCACTGGCCTTCGGAGTTTTTGATCGCTTTGCCGGAGCGGATCTCCAGCTCCCGGCCCGTTTTCGAGTCCAAGAGTCCGATCACGAGCGGAATGTGAAAGGGCTTTTTCTCGCTCTGGCCGGGGGAGGGCGCGCACGTCTGTTCGAGCTCGAGACGGTACGTCTTGGCCGCGGCGTCATACGACTCTTTCACGCGCACTTCGGGCGTTCCGGCTTGAGAGTACCAGAGCTTGAACTGCGACCAGTCTTGGCCGTTGGGCTCCGCGATCGCCGCCGCGAAATCCTCGATGATGACCGCTTGGCCGTCATGGCGTTTGAAGTACAAATCCATGCCTTTGCGAAAGCCCGGGCGGCCGACCATGGTTTGCATCATGCGGATCACTTCCGAACCTTTTTCGTAAATCGTCGACGTGAAAAAGTTGTCGACCGCGTAACACGAATCGGGACGGATCGGGTGGGCGTTGGGCCCCGCATCCTCGGCGAACTGGGCGCTGCGAAGATCGGCCACGGTGTCAATGCGGATCATCGCGCGGCTGTGCAGGTCCATCGAAAACTCTTGGTCACGAAAAACGGTGAGGCCCTCTTTGAGCGAGAGGTGGAACCAGTCGCGCAAGGTCACGCGGTTGCCGGTCCAGTTGTGGAAGTACTCGTGCGCGACGACCGACTCGATCGAGAAGTAATTGAAGTCGGTTGCCGTTTTCGCATCCGCCAGAACCAGGCGCGAATTGAAGATGTTGAGGCCTTTGTTCTCCATGGCGCCGGCGTTGAAGTCGTCCATCGCCACGATCATGTAGGTCGAGAGGTCGTACTCCCGGCCAAAGCGCTCTTCGTCCCACTTCATGGATTTTTTCAAAGACTCCATGGCGAAGTGGCACTTTTCTTGGGTGCCGTGAGCCGAGTAGATCTCCAGGTTCACGGTGCGGCCCGAAGAGGTGACGAAGTGATCGCGGATCACGCCCAGATCGCCCGCGACGAGCGCGAACAGGTAGCAAGGCTTTTTGAACGGATCGCGCCAGGTGACGCTGCGGCGGCCGCCCGGCAAAATTTCGGAGCGGATTTTGTCGCCGTTCGATAGAAGCACCGGGTACGTCTTGTCGTCGGCCTCGATGTGCACCGTGTAGGTCGTCATCACGTCGGGACGGTCGATGAAGTAGGTCACCTTGCGAAAACCTTGAGCCTCGCACTGGGTGGTGAAGGAGTTGTTCGATTTGTAGAGGCCCTCGAGCGAGGTGTTCTCTTGCGGTTTGGATTTGATCTGAATCTCGAGCGTCATCTTTGACGGCACATCCAAAATCGTGAGCGTCTCGGGCGTGAGGTGGTAGCGGTCGGCTTCGATTCTATGACCGTTGATGTGAACGGCTTCGAGTTCCAGATCGACGCCATTGAGCACGAGGTCTTTGACGATGCCGTTGGTCTTTTCGATCTGCATCGAGGAGCGAACTCGACAAAAGTCCTCCTGCAGGTCGAACCAGAGCTCGATCTGATCCACCTGAAAGTCGGGCGCGCGGTAATCTTTGAGATAAATTTTCTGAGGTTCTTGTTGTGTCGTCGTCATCGCCGTAAACTAACATCCAATGTCCGCAAAACTCCAGACCCTGTCATTTAACTCCAAGCGCCAAAAAGACCTTGCCGCGTTTTACCGCGTTCTGGGTGCGCGCATGGAGCCGAAAGCGGTGAAAGTGGGTTCGGAGACCTATCAAGGTCAGCTCGGCAGCATGACGGTGGTGATCTACGCCATCGAGAACCGTGACGGCGTGCAGAGCCCGAATCTGTCGCTTTGTTTTGAGGTGAAGAACCTCACGGGGCTTTTGAGCGAGCTTAAAAAAGTGCCGGGCGTGCAGACGATGATGGATGAAGCGCCGATGCCATCTGGCAAATCGGCGGTGGTCTTGGACCCCGATGGCCGCTCGATCGAGCTTGTTGAGCTCTGGGCCGAGCAAGGCGAAGAGGGCTAGGTTTTTCGGAAGGCTCACTTCCGATTCGGTGACGATAAGCGTAAATTTGCTGCGTGATGTGATTTCGATTCTCGGAAGCGCGAGGGGATCGGGCCGCGATTCTTTTTCTGCGGTCTGCGCGCGTCCTTTGCTGAGCTGTCATGCGGAGGCGTGATGCAGCTGCGGTCGATGAGCGATGATCAATTGGAACAAAATCTGAAGGGCTATGTGGTGCGGGAGCGCAAGCTCCTTTACTGGGTTCTCGAGCATATTCGGGAGGTCGATCGAAGACGCCTTTACTTGGACCGGGCTTATCCTTCGCTCTATGAGTATCTGATCAAGGAGTGCAGGTACTCGGGAGCCGCGGCCATGCGCCGGCTCGAGGCCGCGCGGCTGTTAGGCGAAGTTCCCGAAATGGCGGTGCCGCTGCGTGAGGGGTCGCTCAATCTTTCGCAAATCGGCGAATTGGCGCGTGCCGTGAAGCAAAAGGAGCGTCTCACCGGAGAGACGGTGACCGCCGCCGAGAAACGCGGGTTATTGATGAGAGTCGAGGGGCAAGATTTGCGTGAGACGCAGTTTCGGTTGGCTGGGGCGCTGGGGATTCCGATTCAGAAGACGGAGGTTTTGCGGGTTCAGCGAGACGGCTCCGTTCTCATCGAGATGACGTTTTCACGTCGTCAGTACGAGAGTTTGCTTCGATGTCGAGATCAATTGTCGCGCCGACCGGGGGCCTCTGTTTTGATCGCGACGTGGGCGGGTTTGATCGAGTCTTTGTCTCTAGAGTTTTTGGCTGAGCCTGTCGCGAGGAGGCCCATGAGTTCGAGGCCCGTGAAAACGGATCCGATCCATGTTTCCGAGCAAGCGCGAGCGGATCTTTTGCGTGAAGGCTGCTGCGAGTATGTGGATCAAAAAACCGGACGGATTTGCGGAAGCACTTACGGTCTGCAGATTGATCATCGCGTGCCGCGGTGGGCGGGCGGCCTCTCGGGGCGCGAAAATTTGCAGGTCTTGTGCGCCGTTCACAACCGCCATCGTTACCACAAGCAGGCAGGCCTGCGGCTTCACTAACGAGGAGTTTTTTGATGGCAGAAGGATAACGCGAACAGTCTCCGAATCGGAAGTCGCAGTGCGTGAGCTGAAGACAAAATCAAACCGGCTCGATCCAGCCCATGTTGTCGGGTTTCTCGCCGTATTGGATGCCGGTGATTTCTTGCAGCAGGCGCGAGCTCAAAGGCCCCACTTGCGCATTGTTGATGACGTATTTTTCGTTTCGGTGCGCGAGTTCGCCGACGGGCGAGATCACCGCGGCGGTGCCGGTGCCGAAGACTTCGAGCAGCTCGCCGGATTTGTGCGCGCTCACGACTTCGGTCATCGTCAGGCGGCGCTCGCTCAGCGGCAAATTCCACGCCTTCAACAGCTGGATCACGCAGTCACGCGTTCCGCCCGGCAGGATGCTGCCGTTGAGTGCGGGCGTGACGATCTCGTTTTTGAAAACGAAGAACACGTTCATGGTGCCCACTTCCTCAATACCTTCGCGGGCGGTGTCGAGCCAGAGAACTTGCGCGTAGCCTTTTTTCTTGGCTTCGAAAGCGGCTTTGAGGCTGCCGGCGTAATTGGCGCCCGCTTTAACGGCGCCCAGGCCTCCGGGGGCGGCACGCAAGTAATGGTCTTCGACCCAGATCTTCACGGTCTGCGCGCCCTCACCGTAGTAAGCGCCCACGGGCGAGAGCATGATGAAGTACAAATAAGTGCGCGACGGACGAACGCCCAAAAAAGCTTCGGTGCCGATCAGCGTGGGGCGGATGTAGAGCGAGGTCCCTTTGCCTTCAGGCACCCAGCGCTCATCCACTTGAACCAGTTCGCGAACGGCTTGCAGCGTGAGATCGAGCGGAGGCGGCGCCATGCACAGACGCTCGGCGCCCTCTTGAATGCGGCGGGCGTTGAATTCGGGACGGTACAAAACGACGCGGCCATTTTTTTGACGGAACGCTTTGAGGCCCTCGAACAAGGCCTGGCCGTAGTGAAACACCGAGGCGCCCGGATCGAGACTAAAATTTTGATAGGGTTTGATCTCGGCGGAGTGCCAGCCTTCACCTTCGGTGTAGTTCACCGTAAAGATGTGATCCGTAAAATATTGGCCGAATCCCAGTTTCTCGTTCGCAGGGAGCGAACGGGACGAGGCGGACACGGTCTTTTTGATCGTGTAAGTCACGCCCCGTTTTTACCTGCCGTCGGTGAAGCCGGTCAAGGCTTCAGCATCGAAAGGCCTTTGGAAATCGAGGCCATGCGCGCCAGATCGTGAATCTTGTCCGCCGAAACGCCGATTTGGGTCAGCGCTTTCTCGTGTGAGGAGACGCACGTGGGGCAGCCGTTGATCACGCTGACCGAAAAGGCCATCTGCTCCCAGCGCGCTTTGCCATTCACGGGCTTCATCAGCGCCTGCATGCGAAGGCCCGCGCGAGCGTAGTTTTCGAGCACTGCGGGATCCAAATAGCCTTTGAATTTGTAGTAGGTGTTGAGCATGCCCATCATTGCGGCACTTTCGCGCGCCTCGAGGATCATTTCGTCCGAGAGGCCCTGCTCTTTGAGCACGCCGGTCGCGAATTCCATCATCGCCTTGTCGTGCAAAGCGGTCGCGATCGCGAGCAGGTTCAAATAGCGCTCTTGATCTTCAAGAGGGCTGTCCTCGAGAACCTTTTTGAAATTCAAATGCAAATCGCGTTGGATCGACGTGTTCGGTTCGCCGTAAGCCGAAGCCAGATAAGAATCAACAGTTGCCATAACTCCTCTATTCCGCGCGCGGACCGCGCGCCATCAGATGTTCCAGCGAGAAGGCCTTCTGGTGAAGGCCCGCTCAAGCAACATCCCTTGAAGGGACGAAGCGGGATTAGCCCAAGGTCTCTTGGCCTTTTTCCCAGTTACAGGGGCAGAGTTCGTCCGTTTGCAAAGCGTCCAACGTGCGAACGACTTCTTTCACGTTACGGCCGACCGAAAGGTCATTGACCGACACCCAGCGAACGATGCCGTCGGGATCAACGATGTAAGTCGCGCGCAAGGGAGCGCCGTTGTCTTTCGAGAGGATGCCCAGCTCGTTCGACAGAGTTTTGTTGTAGTCCGCCAGCATGGGGAACGTGAGATCTTTCAGATCTTCGTGGTTGTTGCGCCAAGCCAGGTGAGTGAAGTGCGAATCCGCGCTCACGCCGAAAAGCTTCGCTTCACGGTTCTGGAAGTCTTTCGAAGACTTGTTGAACTCCGCGATTTCGGTGGGGCAAACGAAAGTAAAATCGAGAGGCCAGAAGAAATAAACGGCCCAAGCGCCTTTGGCGTTGGCGTTCGAAACTTCGGCGAACTCTTTACCCTTTTCGCGCGAAACGCAGGCTTGCAGTTTGAATTCCGGAAATTTTTCTCCGATGCCGAGAAAACGTCCCATGTGATGCTCCTTTTCTAGGTCTGTGACCTATGGTTTAACGGTTCCTTTTAATAAAATTTCGTAACCTTCAACTTTGAACGGCTTTCCTAGATTCATGCTGAGCTCCAGGTTCTGCACGGGAATGTCGTGAATCAATCCCGTTTTGACGTCAAAGAAGTGGTGGTGCTCGTCGAGATTGTTGTCGTAAATGGATTTCTCCGAATGCGAAAATTTCAACTCGCGTAAGAGCCCCACGTCCACCAAGCTGCCGAGCGTATTGTAGATGGTGGCGAGCGAAATCTTGCCCAGATTTTGCTCGGCCCACGCATGCACGTCCTCGGCCGTCGGGTGGTCGGCCATGCACAGCACGAACTGGCAAATACCCACGCGCTGAAGCGTGGGCTGCAGGCCTTTGTCTCGCAAAGACTGCTCGATATCCTGACGGGACATCTGCATTTTGATGTGCGTTTTTGCGCGTCGTTTGTGCGGCATCCGCCAACATTAGAATGATTCTAAACTTAGAATCAAGATGAATCTGGGCGGGACCCGATTGGGGGTCCCGCGGCAAAAATCAGGTCCCAGTTGCGGTGCACGCCAGCAGCTCCGCATCTTGGCGCGCCCGCAGCGTCGAGGCGAGAATCTCGATCACCATCGTGGCCGAAAGTCCGCTTTCGTCCAAGGAAGGATTGTACTCCACGATCTCCAACGCGCAAAAGCGCGGATCGAAGGCGAGCGACTCCAGCCCCCGCTTGACCGCATCGTACCGAAGGCCAAAGTCGACCGGACTTCCCACCGACGGAAAGTGCACGGGGTCCAAAGCATCGAGATCCAGCGTGATCCCAAAGCCCGCCGTGGCGCGGGTGATCTGGGCGTGCGCTTCGCGCAGGCAAATTTGAAAACCCCGGCTCTCGATCTCGTCGATCCCGTAAACGCGCACGCCCAGCTCTTTGAGAAGACGCGCTTCGCCCTCTTCAAAAGAGCGAACGCCCAAAAGGCACACGTTCTCGGGTTTGAGTTTGGCTTTCGCGGTTCCGATTTGAGACAGCCCCACCTCGCCGTGGCCGAGCAGGGCCGCGAGCGGCATGCCGTGCACGGCGCCGGTCTCGCTGGATTCAACCGTGTGCGAATCCATATGGGCATCGATCCATAAAAGACCGAGGTCGCCGCCGAGCGAGTTGGCGATGCCGCTCCAGGTGCCGGCCGCAATTGAGTGATCGCCGCCGATCACCACCGGAAATTCGCCGCGCAGAAAGTGCGTGCCGACTTTGGCGGCGAGTCCTTTGTTAAAAGCGGCGATGAGCGGAAGTGCCTCAAGATAAGACGCCTGCCCGAATGAATTTAAAATCGGGAAGTCGCCGACCTCGAGGCCCTTCGTCTTTAAGGTCTCGATCAGCCGGCTTTCGTGAAGAGCCGAGGGGCCTTGGGCGCATCGCTGGTCTTGAGCGCCGGCTCCCAGAGCGGCGCCGATCATTTGGATCTTCATGACTTGATGTTCACGGAAAAAGGGGTCTCAGGACGAGACAAGATTGCGACAAGAGAGTGTCAGGATGAGATCGGTTTGGGAACTCTTCGATCTCATCTCGAAATAAACCCCCATCTTCGTGCCGAAGTCTTTGACGAGTGACTGTCAGGTGGTCAGCTGCGAAGCCGGTGCACAACTGTTTGTCGGGTAGGCAAGTGCCTAATCGCTCAAGGTTTTCTCGTCCTAGACCGATCAGAATGAGATAGGCAAGGGGATTGCTCTCTTAGCCTGTAGAACGTGACTGGGGGGTCAAATGAATCGTGTGCAAGCCGTACAACTGATGGTGATCGGAACGGGCCTGGCGATTACGATCGCGATGAATGCCTGCAACTCGACGCCGGAAGGATTGTCGCTCGGGAGCGGTGAATCCGCGCTGGCCAGCAGCAAGCTCGAGGCACAAATGGTCTTTGACGGCACCACGGGCTCGACTCGCGGTAAAACCGAAGTCGAAGTCATCCCCGAAACTCCTTGGCAAAATATCGTGATCGATACGCCCATTAAATACGCGTGCTCGAGCCACTTCAATAACAATGAGCGCTCGTCGCTGACGCAAACCACGAACGTCGAAGTTCAGGTGCGCAAGCTCGATGGCACCGTGATGTGCCGTCAGAACACCAACGTTTACGCCAACCTCATCAATCACAAGCTGCTGAAAATCACGTCTTGCGAAAATCTTCCCAATGGTCAGTACGAAATCAAGATCATGGCGCCCGACCTCACCACACGCGTGGATGGCGGAAATATGCTCGTGGCCGGTAACGGTTACGTCCAGCCCGATCTTCTCTTCGTGACGAAACAGACCGACAAGTTCTTCTTCTCGGCCAAGAACGTTCCCGACGTGGCGATTCAGCCCGAAGTTTGGGTTCTCTACCAAACGGATCACAGCAAAGACGTTCTTCGCGCCACCGAGAAGTGTGAAGTGATCGGTTCGCCCCTCGTCGTGGACACTCACGCCGCGGTGGAGAACGCTCAAGCCGTTCAACTCTCGGCGCCCACCGACGGGATCATGTTCAATATCTTCGGTTGGAATGCGCTGCCGACGGCCAACACGCCCAAGCGCATCTCGTGGGTTCAGAACTTCAACCGTTACAAGTTCCTGGTTCTGGCCGATGCCAACGGGAAAGTTCTCGGTGTCGACCAAATGTTCGGTGACAACACCCTGGGACCGGACGGCAAATTCGCCACCAACGGTTTCACGGCTCTGGCGAAGTATGACGGTAAAGACGCTTGGGGACGCCGCCAAATCCGCGCCGCCGACGGCAAGATTGACGCGAGCGACGACGTGTACAGCCGCCTGAGCCTCTGGGCCGACCGCAACATGAACGGCAAAGTCGAAGCGGGCGAACTCACCTCGCTGCGTGACGCGGGCCTGACCGAGATCGACCTGAACTACGATCCCAACTTCAAAGAAGAGGATCGTTACGGCAACCGCACCGAGCTCAAATCGGTGGTCAGCTTCGCCGATGGCCGCAAACGTTTGATCTTCGACTTGTGGTTCCGCGCGCTCGATAAGTAAAATTGAAAGCCCACCAATGGTGGGAGAGTGAATGAAACCGGGAAAGCCCCTTCAAGACGAAGGGGCTTTTTCAATTTTAGGGGCGTAACTCGTCGAGTTAGGGAGTGTCGGCTCTGGCGTACAGGCTTACGATGGCTCCATGACGGATTCAGCTGATTCTCGTGACCATTTTATCCAATTGAAGAACGTGAGTAAGACCTACCAGCTGGGAGAGACCCAGGTGCCCGCGCTCAAGGATCTCAATCTCGAGCTGCGCAAAGGGGAGTTCACCGCGCTCATTGGGGCGAGCGGTTCGGGCAAAACGACGCTCCTCAACCTGATTGGTTGCTTGGACCGGGCCGATAGCGGCGAGATCATCTTGGACGGGCAGCCGGTGTCCCGCCTCAGCGAACGCGAGCTGGGCGATCTGCGCAACCACAAGATCGGTTTTATCTTTCAGTCTTTTCATTTGATCCCCGTGCTCAACGTTTTTGAAAACGTCGAGCTGCCGCTCACGATCCGGCCCGAGATTCCCGAGAGCGAACGCAAGTCGTTGGTGGAGCAAGCCCTCAAAGATGTGGGGCTCGAGACGTTCGCGCACCACCGGCCCGATCAGTTGTCGGGCGGGCAGCGCCAACGCGTGGCGATCGCGCGCGCGCTCGTGAAACGGCCGGCTTTGATTTTGGCCGACGAGCCGACCGCGAATTTGGACTCCGAAACCACCCGTAAAATGATCGATCTTCTCTTCGAGCTCAATCAAAAGCGCCAAATCACGTTCTTCTTCTGTTCGCACGACGACAAGCTCATCAGCCGGGTCGCGCGCATTTTGCGCATCCGTGACGGTCAGATCGAGTCGGTGTCATGAGCCTGCTCTGGAAGCTCTCGCTCCGAAACTTGCTCCGCAACCGCCGCCGGTCGCTCACGACCGGGATCGCGATTGCCGCGGGCTTCGTGGGCCTGTCGCTTCTGGGAGCGTACATCTTTCGCGTGCAGAAGGCCCTTGAGGTCAGCGTGGTCTTCGTCAACATGAACGGGCACGTGCAGGTGCACAAGACCGATTCGCTCGAGAGGTTCTCGATCTCGCCGCGCAAATACCTGATCGACGACGCGCTCGAGGCGCAAATGCAAGAGGTGCTTCGGGGGTTTTCCGACGAGATCGAATTTGAGAGCCGCTTTTTGACGGGCTCGGGTCTTTTGATGGTGGACAAAACCGCGCAGCCTTTTCTGGGTCAAAGTTTTGACCGCGAAATCTACTACCGCGCCATCCGCCACGACACGGTCTCGCGTTGGGCCAAGAATTGGATCCGTGAGCGTGATTTTGATCTGACGCCCGAAACGCTGGCCCGCCCGGATTTGATTTCGATCACCCCGCGGATCGCGCAGATTCTCGGGCACGACCGCGATCTCAAAGATTTGAATGAGGCCAACAAGAATGTGCAGCTCGTCACGCGCACGTTTCACAACGATCTCAATGCGGTGAACGCCGAACTCGGTTTGATCCACTCCACCGGCATCGCGATGGCCGAAGACAGTTCGGTCCGGCTGCCGCTGGCGCTTTTGCGAGATCTGCTTCAGGCCGAGGGCTATCAGTACAAGGCTCTGTTCTTGAAAGACTCGGCCGGGTCGCGCAAGTTCGTTTCGAAACTCCAAGTGGAGTTTGACCGCCGCCGCCTGCCGCTCAAAGCCTATCACTTCACCCAGGATGGGATCGGCGACTTCTACACCGGCTCGATGAACTTTTTGTACGTGATGGCCGCTTTTTTCGTGGTGTTGATCTGCGGCATGGTGGCCCTCTCGATCGTCAACTCGCTCACGCTCGGAATCTTGGAGCGCGCCAAGGAGTTGGGGACGCTCAAGGCGCTGGGGTTTTCGACGGAACAGATCGTGACGCTCTTTGTGCGCGAAACGATTTGGCTTTCGATTTTCAGCCTGACCGCCGCCTTCGTGATCTCGCAGGTGATCGCGACCTTGGTGAATTCGGCGAACATCCGGTTTTCGCCGCCCGGGATCGAAGGCGACTTGCAATTCATGCTCGCGCCCGAAGTGCTTTTGTACACCGGCCTTGCGGTTCTTTTGTTTTTGATCGCCGTGGTCACGGCCCGTGTCGTGTCCAAACGCAAACTGCAACTCTCGGCCATCGATCTTTTGAGCGATGCGGGAGTTTAAGGAGAGACTTATGAAAACACTCTTATCGGCTTTCATCCTCGGCGTCGGTGTTTCGACGTTCGCGGCCGGTCCTTCGGCTCAAGACCTCTTGCAGGCTTCGGACCGGGGCCGGGGCGGCATCCGAGAAGGCATCACGTGGAACATCACCCTCACGACCACCGAAGAGGGCGACACCACGGTTCGCGGCTTTCGCGTCAAGGCGAAGGAGCACAATGCCTTTGTCGAAGCGCTTTCACCCGCGCGCAATAAAGGCGAAGTCTATCTCTTCAATGACCGCAACATGTGGTTCTTCAAGCCCAGCCTCAAAAAGCCCGTGGCCATTTCATCAAGGCAAAAGCTCAGCGGGCAGGCCGCCAACGGTGACATCGCCAGCACGCACTACGCCCGCGACTACACGCCCACGCTCGAAAAAACCGAGGTCCTTGGCGGCGAAAAGATGCACGTGCTGCTCTTAAAGGCCAAGGCCGACAACCTCACGTACGATCAAATCCGCTACTGGATCAGCGATAAAGACAAACTCGCCAAGAAGGCCGAGTTTCTGACCTTGCAAGGCAAGGCTTTTAAAGTGGCCAGCATGGAGTACGACAACCGTCTCCGTCTGGGCGGCAAAGAGTTTCCGTTTGTGAGCCGCCTCGTGATTGCGGATGCCAAATTTCCCGAGAACAAGAGCGTGATCGAGTACCAAGCGCCCAAAGTCGAAGATCATGCCGACAGTCTGTTTAACGTCAACCGGATGAGCCGCTAATGCTGAACAAGATCGCCCTTCGCAACGTGCTGAGCCACTGGCGCCAGAGTTTGGCGGCGCTGCTCTCCATTTCGGCGGCGTTCTTTTGCTTGGTGATCTTTCAAGGTTACATGCTCGATGTCGAGCGGTTGTATTGGGACGGGTATCGCAACCGCAGCATGTACGGCGACGTGATCCTTGAAAACCGCGAGGCCACCAGCGTGCAGGCGCAAAGCGAGCCTTGGCGCTTCGAGCTGGACGAAAAAGACCAAGAACTGATCGGCGCTTACCTGAACGCAGAGGGCGCAAGCCAGGTGCAAGAGCACGTGCGTTTTTTAAACTTTAGCGGGCTCGTCACCACCGGCATCTCCTCGAAAATCTTCTTGGCCCAGGCGTTCGATCTCGATCGCGGCGAGCGGATGCGCGAGCAGTGGAGCTGGAACGTTTTGTACGGCAAACCTTTGCACAAAGCGGTGGATGAGAACCCGCTCCTGGTCGGGCAGAGCTTGGGATTTCAATTGGGCTGCGAGCCCGAAAAAAAAGAATACTCGCTTTTGCCTGAAGGCGGGTACAAGCCGGTCTTGCGCCCTTTCAATTGCCGCCGTCCCGACGTGCAGCTCTCGGTCACCACCGAAAGCGGCAATTTGAACGCCATGGATTTTACCATCGTGGGCTTGATGGACTCCGGCTATAAAGACTTGGACTCGCGCTACCTGACCCTGCCTTTGCCTCTGGCGCAGCAGCTCTTGAACACCAAAAAGCTCTCGTACTGGTCGGTGAAGCTCAAGCCTGGCGTTTCGGTTTCGAGCTGGATCGACGGGATGAACCGTCAGTTTCAAAACAAAGCCCCGCATCTTCATGCTATCGCTTGGCAGGACCACCGCTTGGGCGAGATGTACCTGAAGACCATGAGTCTCCTGAACATCTTCCGCAATTTTGTCACCATCGTGGTCGCGTTCATCTCGGTTCTCTCGGTCACCAACACCATGTTCAAGATCGTCAAAGAGCGCACGCGTGAGATCGGCACGCTCTTGAGTCTCGGGTTTCAGCGCAGCCAGGTGCTTTCGATCTTTTTGCGCGAGGCTTTGTTTTTGTCGCTCATCGGCTGTATTTGCGGTGCGCTGCTGGCTCTAGGGGTCACGGCGGTCGTGAACAACGCTTCGATCACCTACAAGGCCGGGGTTCTTTCGGAGCCCGCGCTGTTTCGGATCATGACCAATTTGGATTTGTACGTCGTCGCGCTGGCGCTGCTCATGCTCGTCACCGTTGTCACCAGCTACGTGTCGTGCCGTTCAACCGTTCAACGAAAGATCGTGGATTGTCTCGGGCACGTGTAGCGGCCACGCTCTTTTTGCTCTTGGCCGCCGGCGAGGTTTGGGCTCAATCGGCCCGGCCGCTCCGCCGCTTGCGGCCCGCGCCGCGTGCCGAGTGGTCGATCAATGCCGAACTCATCGGCGTGGGCGGCGCGCTCACGCCCACCGCTTCGGTGATCAACCCGGCGAACCGGGCATTGGCCACGCCGTCGAACGAGGCCTTTCTTGATGCCCGCGCGGATTTGCGATGGTCGCTCGGCGCGTTTAAGACGGTCGCGCGTCCGCGTTGGACGGGGACTTGGACCCGCGTGCAGATGGACAGCACCGTGCCGGGCGGCGCGGGTGAAGACAAAACCGACTCCGAAGGCAAGGCCGACCTCACGGACTTGTACGCCGAGTGGCAAGCCTTCCCGACGCTGCAATTGACGGCGGGGCTTCTCGTTGATGGGTGGGGGCCGGCGGAGTTCGTGAACCCGACGAATCCGTTTTTTCACCTCACGGGCAAGAGCAAAAGTTTCTTCTTCAAAGAAAAAGGCCATGTCTTCACCAAAATGGTGTGGACGCCCTCCATGAATACGAGCGTGAGCCTGCTCGCGGAGCCGGTCTCGAACAATGAGCCTTCGTTCCGGCAGGATCAAAGTTTTTCGCCGCTCTGGGCGGTGCGCGGAGAGTGGCAGAGCGATTCGGCGGCCGTCCTGATCGGTGGGATCCTGGGGCAGGAGGCCGATGCGGCCAGCTTCTTTGGTGAGTACCTTCAGCTGCGCAGCGATTCGACCGGTTTTTCAGTCTACGGCGAAGCCCGGCACACCGTGGATGCGAAAAAATTTGAACTCGTGAACACCGGCGGCTTTGAGCAGCTCGTGGAGCAAAGACGCGGCTCTTCGAAAGTCGACACCTATTCGGTTCTGGGTCTTCGCTGGGAGGGACGCATCGACGCGCGCCTGGAATGGATCCACTACGATCTCGGCTACACCGAAGGCGAGTGGGAGCGCCTCAAAACGGCGCTCACGCAGCTTTCACCGTATCTGCTCGAGAACTTGCGGCGCTTCTCGCGGCCGGGCCTTGAGTTTCTCACGCAAAATTTTTGGTCGGCCTCGGTGCGCTTTCCAGACTTGGGGCCGTCGTCGGATTGGCAGTGGATCAACCGCGTGCTTGTGGCCACGGGTGACGGCGCCGGCAGTGCGGTGCGCTCAGGACTTTTTCAAAGCACGATTGAAATCCCGGTCTTCGACGCCGGCACGCTGTATGGCGAAGCGCTCATCAACTCCGGGACTAAAGACACGGAGCTTTTGCTCACCACCGAAGCCGCCTATTATGCGGGGGCTCGTTGGGCCTGGTAAAGCACCGAGCGGGCACAGCGTTGGCCTCACTCCTGCAAATCAAAGAGGCATGGAGACAGGAGGTCACCATGAAATCCACCTTATTTGTTTTCGCAATGGTCGCCGTTTTCACCTTCAATATATTGATGCAAGGATAGTTTCAGGACCGGAATATTGCCCGGTCTGACTTGGGCATTCTGCCCCGAGAGGCTCTCTTCTTGCGCTGATTTTGCTGTCGTTTGGCATTCCCGTTTGCAAAGGTCACCTTGAACCTTGTCACTTCGGGAGGACCTTTGAACGCGCACAATTTTCGACAGAAGAGCCTGACGATCACCCTGACTTTTTTTGTGGCGTTGATGCTGATCTTTGTCTTCTCGCCCGCCATCGCGCAAACCGAGAAGGCCGCCGAGGGCACCGGTCAAAATCTTCCCAAGTCCGTCGAAGCTCCCAAGTCGGTTGATGACCGCGATCTGGAGCTGCGTCTGCAGCGGATCTTTGAGACCTCGGGTTGGGTGCCCGAGCTCAAGGTCGAAGTTCGAGAGGGTCTGGTGTTCTTAAGCGGGCGCATCCACTCCGAGGCCAAAAAAACCTGGGTGCTCAAGATCATTGAACAGACCAAAGGCGTCGTGGCCGTGATCGACAACATCGAAGACAGCCGCAGCCGCGCCGTGCTCTCGCCGGTGCAAGAAGAGGTCGGCTCGATCATCGACAAGGCCGAGCGCATGACTCCTTACGTTTTGTCGGCTCTGATCATTTTGGTCCTCTTTGGATTCTTGTCTTATTACGGCGCGCGCCTTTCACGGCGGATCGTCGACACCAAAACCCGCAACGTTCTTTTGTCCTCGTCGGTCGGCAACGTCGTCGCGCTCGTGATCATCGTTCTGGGCCTTTACTTCGCTTTGCGATCCAGCGGCTTGTCGACCTTGGCCGTGACCGTCCTTGGAGGTTCGAGCTTCGTGGGGATCGGGATCGGTCTGGCGATGAAGAGCGTGTTCGAGAACTATTCCGCCAGCCTGATGATTTCGATGCGCGAAATTTTCCGGCAAGGGGAGTGGGTGCGTATCGACGACGTCGAGGGGATCGTCCATTCGGTGACAACCCGCGGGACCAGCTTGATGGACTTTGACGGGACGGTCATCACCATTCCCAATTCGAAAGTCACCGACGCCACGATTCGGAACTATACGCGCAATCCCGCCATGCGCACCGATTTCGTCGTGGGCGTCGACATTGGCAATTCCATCGAAGCCGTTCGAAAAGCGGCCCTCGAGGCCCTCAAGGGCGTCGAGGGCGTGCAGCAAGAGCCGGCGCCCATGGTCTTGGTGGCGGATCTTGCTCCGACGACGATCAAGATCCGCGTGTACTTCTGGTTCAATGCCGTCAAGCACGGGCGTGCCGGGATTCGATCGGCCGCCATCCAGTGCGTGCTTCGCGGATTGAAAGACGCGGGCATCGAGCTCGAGGCAGATTCGCGCGAAATTACGTTCAAGAATCCTTTGGCGCTGGGCCGCGCGCACACGATCGACGAGAAGGCTCAGGCGAACGACAGGGCGCCGGGCGATCGTCGAAACTCGCCGTCCGTTTCCGCGCAGGCTCCTGCGGAAGCTCCTCCCGCGACGCCCTCGGAGATCGGAAATATCAAAAAACAAGCGGCGGCCACCGCTCCTCCCGAAAAGGGCGAGAATATTCTTGAAACCTGAAAAAACACGCGAGAGTGGGCAGCGGCTTGATCACTCAGGTCTAGGTTATTTATATACGGATATAATTTATTTATAATAAGTCTTCTCCCGGATTAGAGTGTCAGAAACTCATTTCGGGGGAACAAATGATTCGACTTTTGGTGATCGCATTGGTTTTCATGGGCTTTCCGGCAGGGGCCCAAATGCAAGTTCGAGACGAAAATGGAAAAGTTCTTCAGCGGATTTCGAACAAAGAAATTGAAGACATGCTGAAGAAAAGCAAGAACGAGCAGAAGGCGCTCGAGCTCCGGGACGCCCAACGAAAGGCGTTTCTTCTTGAGAATGCCGAGAAAATTGAGGTCACTTTGACGGCACAGAGGCAGCCCGTTTACGTGATCAAAATCAATGAACAGAAATTAAGCGTAGTCAGTAAAGAGGAATTGACCTGGGTGAGCCAGTCGATCTTGGACACCGCAAAGTCGGTTGTTTGTGACCTTCCGATCCTCCCGGAGACGGTCGACATCTCGATTTCGATCGTCTCGGGAACTTGGAGTACCAGCAAACTCTGCGGTAAATGACTTGCGGAAGATCGTCACTTGATCTTTCTCACGATCCCGCTGTCACCATCGACTTCAAGAAGATCGCCGTCCTGAATCAGGCCGGTGATCCCCTCGATGCCCAAAACAGACGGGATGGAGTATTCGCGAGAGATGACGGCGGCGTGCGAGAGCAGGCCGCCCGTTTCAAGGACCACCGCTTTGGCCACCAAGAACAGCGGCGTCCATCCCGGGTCCGTGAACACCGCCACTAAGATATCACCGCTTTGAAGTTTCTGCGCCTCTTCCAGGGTGCGGATCACGCGCGCCGGGCCTTGGTACACGCCTTGGCTTGAAGCGATTCCGCTCCACTCTTTTTCCGACGGGTCTCGTTTTTTGGAAACCTGAAGGCCCACGCCGAGTTCATTCTGCCCTGGATGATGCCGGTACGAGAGCGGGTACCATTCGCGCCTCGCGGCTCGAGTCGACAATTCCAAAGCCCAGTGCGTTTTGGCCTCTGGAGTGACCGCGGACGCTAGCGCCTTCAGCGCTTGAATCCAGTCCCCATCGGTCAGTTGAAAAACACGCTCGCGCCAAGACTGTCCAGAGGCGAGTTCGAAACGGCGCGCCGATTCGAGAGCGAGCTGGCGGATCAAGCCGTACATTTGCGTCGAGTGATCGCGCACCTCTTCGCGCAGGCCCGTGAAGTGGCGCACGCGCCCCAGCGTTTTGAAAAAGGACCCGGCGCGAAAGCGCCCGAGCACCGTCGATTGAAAATACTCCCGCGCTTTGATCATTTCGGCGGCTTCGTTTGAAGCTTGCGGGGGATTGGGCGGGTGCTTCAAGATTTGACGGAGCCAATCATGAATGAAACCGGGGTTTTCGCTCCAGCGGGGTTGGCGCAGATCGAGTTCCGAGACACTGTGGTGTCCGAAGTCTTCAAAGAATCTTTCGAGTTCTTGGCGGACCTGGGGCGCCTCGAGGTCCAGGTCTTCGCGGCGCATTTTTTCGGCGATACGGCCCAGAGCCTTGCTCGGCTGCAAAAAGGCCAAGTCGCCCAAACCCGCCATCAAGCGGCCATAGGAGAGCCCCGCTCCCTTTTGCTCGGCGCGGTCAAAATGAATTTTGAAATCTTGTTTCGCGGCCGAGGCCAAGAAGATCGTTCGAAAATAAAACTCTTCAAGTCGGGGGTAGGCCCGCATCAAGAGATCTTCAGAAAAGTCCGCGAACTCAGCGTCGCTCAGCGAACGCCAGTCGGTGCGCCGGAACTTGTCTTTGAGGTCCCGCAGCTCGCTGAAACGAAGCTGGGCCGCACCATCGTGGATTTTATAAAGCTTGTGCAAAGCCATCAAAACCGGAACGGCCCGCACGATCCCGAGCAAGGAGACCGGCGTCGTTTCGCCGTCACCTTCATAGTCGGGTGAGATCGCCATGTCTTCGTCGAACGCGCGTTCACGGTAACCCGGGAGCTGCTTCATCACATTTTTTGAAGCGGTCAGGTTCCAATAAAGCTTTCCGTAGAAGAGGCGGGTCCATTCGACCCCAGATTTTTCGCCGTCCTTGATTTGACGCGTGAGTTTTAAATCGGCCATGTAGTGGGCCATCGCCGAACCCAAGGTGCGTTTGTAGAGCGAAGCCATCAGCGTGCAGGGAATCGAACTTGAAACGCCGCCATCGCGAAGGTCGGCGGTGGTCCACTGGCCCAGCGTCCGCGAGAATTGGATTTTGGTGATGGGACGCGATTGCACCAGCAAAATTTGTTCCGAAGCTTCGACGACGAACTCAATGTCTTGGGGGCAGCCAAAATGGGCTTGAACCCGGCAGGCGGTGTCACGCAGCTGAGTCAAGATCCTCTCGCTCACGGGTAAGTTGCCTTCGCGGGCGCGGATGAGGGGGGCCTCGTCGTGCCAAGACAGCATCCACCGGCTGGGCGACACCAAGCCTGAAACCAGGCGGTCGCCGCGGCCCTCGATCATCTCGACCAACATCTCCTGATCGTCACCCGAGAGAGGAGAGACCGAGAAGCAAACGCCCGAGAATCGCGCGCGGACGAAAACCTGAACGACCACCGCGACACGAAGGTCGTTGGGGTCGATGTCGGCCTTTTCGCAGTAGAGGCGGACGCGCTCGGTGTTTTTCGAGTCCAGAACGCCCAGCAACGACTCAAAGATCTCCTCTTCCGTGGCCAGATCCAGAAAGCTTTCGAAGAGACCGGCGAAGGAATGATCGCTGCCATCCTCTTTGCTGACCGAAGAGCGAACCGCCCAGGTCTGGCCGGGATGTTCGCGCAAAAGGTCGCGAATGTCTTTTCGCACCTCTTCAAGCTCCGCCGGCGAAAGAGTCTGCGCGCGGTCGGGAAGAACGTAAGTCAGCGGAATCGAGAAACCCGCTTCGAGCAAGTGCGCGAGGTGCCGGCCTTTGCCGCCGAAGGTGGCGGCGATCTTGAGGGACGTCGGTTCAGTTTTCAGCGCGAGGAGATGCTTCATCGCCGTCTCCAGTAAAACCAATGAGCCCCTTGCACCACGGGACGTTCGCTCTCCTGAGGCAGTTCGTGCCGCATCTCGCGCACGCGCGTCCAGTGGAGGCTTGGCCGGTAGTGATGCTCTTGGTGGTAGCCGTTGTTAAACCAAATCAGGTTGTACCAACCCGAGTAACAGCTCACGGCATTTTTGAAGCGGTCTCCCGGAACCGCCTCCCAGTGCTCCCAATAATTTTCGGCCGCGGCAAAGACTTGGCCCAAATAGGAGATCAAGAGATAAAACGTCAAACCACCCAGGCTCCAAAAGCCGACGGCCGCCACCACAAGGACGAAGAACGACAACTCGAAAACCTGGCGCGCCCGCGCGTGGGTGCTGCTCGACTCCACGAACAGAGTCCCTAGCGGCGTGCGCAAGGGCGAGAGAAAAGCGTAGGCCAGCAGAGACTCGGGTTTCTGGTTCCGGCCATAGCGCAGAGTTGAGGAGCGGTCTTCGGGGCCGTTGTTGAACTGATGATGATTCACGTGGTGCGCGTGGTACAAAAACGAGGGCACGCCCAAGTTCAATCCGTTGATCGCGGCGAACAGCGCATTGAGCGCGGGCGATTTGAAAAACTTTTGATGGATAAAATTGTGCGCGACGACCTGGTAGTTGGTGCAAATCAAAAAAATCAGAACGAGGGCCGCAAGCCCCAAGGCCCAAGACGGCCATCTTCCCACGCCGTTGATCGCAGATCCCATCAGCGCCAGTTGAAGGAGTGCGAGCACAATCAAAAGGGCGTCCGCACGGTGGCGCAGCATTTTACCAGGCCGCCTTCCAGGCGCGGGCTTGGCTCAAGAGTGTCTTGGCGTTGCCCGACCAGATGAGCGCGCGCTCGTCTTGATCGAGCAAGCGTTCGTTCATCGCTTCGATGAGACGGTCCTTGATCACTTGCTGATTGCCGCCCAAGAGGGGCCAATCGCTGGCAAAGAGCAGACGCTCGGCACCGAGTTTCTCGATCGCGCGTCCCATGCTGCCCGCGGTCTGCCACGAGAGGGTCCACCAGACGTTGTCGAAATTCAAGTCGATGTCGAGCAGCTGTTCGGGGTCGTGGATGTTGAAGTGCGCGACCACGAAGTTGACTTTGGGGTACTGACGGAACCAATCGAAGAACAAGCGAGGATCCCCCAGCTTGGGGTCTTGAAATGCCAAATGCGAGCGCACGACGCCCGAGTGCAGAACCACGAGCCAGCCTTCTTTGGAGGCCACGTCGAGCAAGGCGCGGTAGCGCTCATCTTCGGGACCGAAGCCGTCGGCCATCGGGTGAATCTTCAAGACGCGCACGCCATTCGCCTTCATGTCGGCCACAAAGGCATCAATCGGCGCGCCCCGGTCCAAAAACGGAAACTGCCAGGCCGGAATCAGGTGCGGGCGGTCCTTGGCGCAGGCTTGGATAAAAGAGTTGGGAATCAAGGGCGGGTGGGCGACGAGCAGAGCGCCATCGATGCCGGATTTGCGGCAAGCGTCTTCAAAGTCACGAAAGCTGCTCTCGATCAACAGATGGCTCATCAAATAGCCCATCGAAAGCTCTTCGGTCACGCCCCGGGCCCAAACGGGCGCGCGCCGAAGGCCCGCAGCGAGGGCCTGCGTTTGCCGTGTCCAAGGGGCGATCAGGGACCGGGCGCCCTTCTTGATCGATTGCAAACCGAACGGCAGATCGGGGATCGGGTAGACATGCGTGTGAAAATCGAAGATGCGCGGGGATGTCGCCATAGATATTCCTTGAATCTGTCGAAGACCTCTCGTCTGATTACAGTTAGATTTGTGGATTTCATCAAGGAAATTCAGAGGGAACGGCGCCTATGACTGGTGTCTTGCTGCTCATTTTACCGCTCTTCATTTCGGCGAGCCTGCACATGGCGATCGTCAAATGGGATCTGCTGGCTTTCGCGAAAAAGCCGCTCTCGCAGCCCTTGTTTGGACGCAATAAAACTTGGCGTGGATTTCTGGTCATGCCGCCGCTCACGCTGCTGGGGGTGGAGATCGCTCACCGGCTCACGCTCTTGTGGTTTGCGGATTGGGCATGGCTGTGGCCCGAGAATCCTGTGGACCGCTGGTTTCTGGGGCTCATGCTCGGTCTTGCCTATGTTTTGTTTGAACTCCCCAATTCGTGGTTCAAACGGCGCCGGGGAATCGCCGAGGGCGCGCGTGCCGAAAGAAACGCGTGGATTTTTATCGTCATCGATCAAGGCGACTCGGCACTGGGCTGCGCGCTTTGCTACGCTCTCTTGTGGCCGGAAACGGCGCCTTACGTTCCGATGCTGGTGTTGATCGGCCCTGCGGTGCACCTCTTTGGAAATTATCTTCTGTTCAAATTGAAACTGCGAAAAGAGCCCGTATGAGCCGCGAGGTGTGGGTCCGCAACCGCCGCACCGGCAGGATGGAGCGCGAGACGCAGTTTTCTGCGGGCCTTTTTCACTTTTTGTTCGACACCAAGTTGGGACTGCTGCTCTCGAAGTCATTTTTCGTCAAGCCGTGGTTCTCGAAACTCTACGGTGAGTACCAAGATTCGTCCCGAACGGCGGCGAACATCGAGCAGTTCGTTCAGGAGCATGGCATCCGCACCGAGGAGTATGAAGACGGTCCCTTCTCGTCGTTCAACCGCTTTTTCTACCGCCGCTTTCGCCCCGGTCAGCGTCCGTTTCCGAAAACTGAAAACGTGATGGGAGCGCCCGCCGAGGGGCGCGTGCTGGCGTATCAAAATTTAAGTGAATGTCCGTTGTTGGCGATCAAGGGGAGCCGCCTGACTCTTGAAGACTTGGTTCAAGACTCCGACTTGATCACCCCCCAAATGCGCGAGGGCCCGGTCTTGATTTTTCGTCTCTCGCCGCTCGACTACCACCGGTTTCACGCACCCGACGATTTGAAAGTGCTCACCAAGCAAGACGTCCCGGGCGACCTGTTCACGGTGCACCCACTGGGGTGGAAAAACCGACCCGACGTGTTTTTTCAAAATCAGCGCGAGTGGCTTCGGGCCGAGACGGCTCGCTTTGGTCCCGTTCTTTACGGCGCGATCGGCGGTTTCGTGGTGGGGCGCATCCGTTGGGGCGCCGCGGAGTCGTTCGGTCGTGGTGAGGAGATGGGTTGGTTTGAGATGGGCGGCAGCACCATCGTCTTGGTCGGCGAGGCGGGGGCTTTCGAGATCGATGCGGACCTGCTGAAAAACACGAGCGAGGGCGTCGAGACTTTGGTTCGTCTCGGAGAACCCGTGGCGCTCGCGGCGAAATCACGCTAGGCTCATGCTGACATGGACACTCGGATTCTCACCCAGCTGAATCAGCAATCGCGAAGCGCCGCTCATCGGCACGCCGAGCTGCGTGTCCTGCTCGAGGCCGGTCAGCTGGCGCCCGACAAACTTTGGATCACCGAATCGATCTCGCATCTGGCTTACGCGCCTTTTTTTAAAGACCTCACCCCCGAAGAACGGCTCACGTACAACCATCTCTTTGCGCTCACGACGGTGGAGCAGTTTATTTTTTTCGAAGGCCAGATCACGCCGATGCTGCACGCCGACCGTCTGGAAGCGCGCGGGGAGAAGTTCGAGGCGCCCGAGCGCGAAGCTCTGATCACGTTTGACCGCGAAGAGCGCGAGCACGTCGAGATGTTCCAAGCGTGGCTCAAGCTGGCCGCCCGCAAGTATCCGCTTGGACGCGTCTTTGAAAAAACGCCGGCCACGCAGTGGATCGTGGAGATGATTTTTAAACGTCCACGTTTTTTGATTTTTTGGACCGTGGCTTTGATGTACGTCGAAGAGCGCACCACCATCTTGAGCCGCCGCATGCTCAAAGAGGCGAACATGGACGAGGTCAGCCTCGAGATGCACGAAAAGCATCTCAAAGATGAAATGCGCCATCTGGTCCTGACCGATGAGCTTCTAAAAGGCTATTGGGATCCCGCGCCGAAGTGGCTCAAGCGTTTGAACCTTTGGATTTTGAAGGCGTTTTTCTATCAGGTCTTTTTCAAGTCCTACTCGGCCCGGCACACGTTCAAGGCCCTGCTAAAATACCATCCCCGCCTCGAGAAGTACCAGAACGAGTTTGATCAGTTCATTGAGGATCTACCGAACAACCGCGCTTACTTGAGTCAGATGTTTTCGGCCGAGGCCTCGCCCCGACTTTTTCAGGCGCTGAGTGCGCGTCCCGAGTTTGCCGGGATCATGTCGTTTTTGCGGCTCGAACGATAAGCCCCTCGGCATTCACCTCAATCCATTCGCCATCCTTGAGCAGCGAGAGCGCCCCCGGCACTTTCACTAAGAGAGGCTTTTTCAGTTCACGCGCGATGATCGCGACGTGGCTGAGAGCGCTGCCGCGCTCGGAGATCAAAGCCTGGCACTCCGACAAAAGGTAGACCCAGGCGGGGTCGGTGGTCTCGGTGACGAGCACGCAGGTGCGTAGGTCCAGACCCGCCGGGATGTCATTGGGATTTTTAACCTTGAGAACTGAACCCGCGATGCGTCCGGCTGAGACCTGTTCGCCCTGCAAGGAGCGCGAACTTTTCTCGGAGGTTTCGTTCATGGGTGGGAGTGAGCGAGAGGAGCGGGGCACCAGCGCGAGCGCCGGGTAGTGCCGCTCATCGCTCATGTCGTTGAGCGCGCGGTTTTTGCGGGCCTGCGCCCAGAGTTCTTCGCGTGTCCACTCGCCTGAACGCCAGCGGTTGAGATCGTCAAAGCGCAAGAAAAAGACGTCCGTGCGTGAACCGGGAAAAAGAGCCGCGCCGAGAAGCAGGTACAAATCTCGGAACCAGCCAAAGTAGCGGGTGCGCAGGAGCCGGCAGTGCTCGCGGTAAACCAACGCTTTTTCAAATTTGGACAGGCCGGTGGGTTCCACGGGCGGCGGCGGTTTTTTGGGAGACGGCTGGGCCCGCAAAAGCAGAAGTAAAAACGAGCGGGGATCCTGTCGGAGAGTCAGATTTTCGAGCTTCAAGTCGCCAAAAGAGCGCTCGCCAAATTGAATCAAGAAATCCGAAGCGTCTTGCGCGGCGTGGGGGCCGAAGCGGCTCCCGAGAATCTCAATCAGGTTGTCTTCGCTCAGCGTTTCATCCCTCAGGAGATCTTCGAGAGCTTTGCGCCGGTCGGCCGCGACGAAGTGCCGCGCGAGGTGGGCCAGTTCCAGCTGAGGGCGCACGGATTCGAGGTGCAAGTTCGTGGGGGCCGCCAGATTTTTTTTTCCCGCTTTGGACATCAAAAAATAGTCGTTGAAGATGCCCATGGCCAGATCTTGCGGCAACGACAGTTCGCGCTCGATCCGGTCGAAAATTTTCTGCGACGAAGCTTGGCCGCGTTTCAAATCTTGAAATTCCTGATGCAGCTCTGCCAAGCGCCGGTCGCTTCGGTCCAAGAAGCGTCTCGTCTCTTTTGTTTGTCGCATCGAGAGGCGGATCAATCGACCCAAGGTTCGCAGCTTTGCGAACGCCGTCGAAGATTTGAGTTTGGGAACGCGGATGTCGAGGCGGTCCGAAAATCCGATCAGCTCCAACCAGGCTTTGAATTCGCGCGCGCCTCCGGGCAGTGCGCCCATGGCCGCCGCGTAGTTTTCGAGATTGTAGTACAGGTGGCCATCGAGATCTTCGACGAGCTTGGCGTAGTGGGGAGCGAGCTCCCGCAGCTGCGCCGTGCTTGCTCCCAAGAGGCGGGCCGAATCGGTGAAGACGGCCTCGTACATGCGACTCACAAAATCGCACGTGAGCGGAGCGGTCAGCCCGGGATAGCTCTCGCTTAAATTGGCATCCGAAAGCGCTTTGAGCGGTTCGAAGCTTTGCGTGATGGGGCGCGACTGCAGGAGATAAAGCCGCCGGTTCGCCCAGGCCCATTCGATGTCGACGGGATGACCCGATTCATTCTCAATTTTAAGAAGCGCGGCTTCGATCCGTTCGAGCGCCTCACTCGGGAGAAGCTCGGGGCCGGTGCGTGAGAGCGCGGGAACGAGGCGCATCTTGAGAATCGTTTCGGTTTCGGCCGTGCCGTCCACCACGCCCGTTCCCAAGCCCCGGCAGGCTTCGATGCGAAGCGGGGCCGAAGGCCCGGTGGGATTGCGGCTAAACGCAACGCCCGCGAAGTCGGGCTCGATCATCTTTTGCAGAACCACCGCCATCTTTTGCGCCTTGGCGCTATAGCCTTTGTCGCGGGCGGCGTGGGCCGAGGTGAGCACGGTTTTGAGACTGGTTTCAAGCTGATAAGGTTCGACGTGCAAGAGCGTTTCGAAAAGACCCGCGTAACTTTGCGTGTGGCCATCTTCGAGGTGCGAGCTGCTGCGAACCGCGAAGGTCCCGCCTTGGGCCTGCATCCACTCGCGAGCGGCGGCGAGGGCCCCCGCGGGCAGTTGACCTCGGGCGCGTTCGAACTCGTCGAAGAAAGCCGTCGTGAAGATCGAAAAAGGCGGAACGAGGTGACCCGCCTCGCGAAGCTGAACGAGCTGCCGGCCTTTACCGCCATACAAGGAGGTCGGTGAGCTTTGCGGGTCGGCGGTCCACAGCGCACTCATGCGGGTTGCTCCTTTTCAAAAAGTGCGTAGCGGGTCACGTCGCGCAGGCCCCCCGGCAAGCTGGTAAAAATCGGGCTTTTGTCGGCGAGGTAGCAAATGTACGCCGATTCATAACCTTGGCGGAGGCCTTCGTCGGTGATTTTTTTTCCGAGCGCGGCTCCGAGCCAAGGTAAAGAGCTCGAAGGTTTTTTGCCAATGTAAAGAACGAGCAGGCGCCCGTGATGGGACTTGAGTTCGCCGAGAGCTTTGAGTTGAAACAATCGGGCCAGCCAAGGCCATCGCCGGCTGCGCGTCTGAAGGCGCAAAAGAACGGGAAGCGCGTCCTTGACCGCAACCACGAAACCTTCCGTCTGTCCGTCCTTTTCGGCGAACAGCACGAGGCGCGGGTCCAGCAGAAAAGACAAATCGCGAAAGAGCGCTTCGAACGCCGGCCACGCCAGCGGCTCATAGTTGGGCATTTGGTTGAAGGTTTCGCTCAAGACGTCGTAAAGGCGGCGAAGCTCTTCGGGCCAGCGCTTCAAGTTCAGCGGGCGGATCTTGATGCCGCTGCGGTTCCAGCGCGGTTCGGTCGCCTTCCAGATGCGGTCAAAGGCCGGCACCGCTTGGTCTTTGCGGATCTCGACCGTGCGCCATTGCCCCGCCATCTGAAATCCGGCCCGGCGAAAATCCTCGGCATGGGAGGCCGGAAAAACGGGTTCACCAAAAAACGGGTCTTCGTGCGATTCGACCATCAACCGGTAGCTGTTAAAAAAGTGGCCCTGCATCGGCGCGCGCAAGGCAAGACGCTTGTCGCCTTGAACCCGAAAGAAGGGCTGCGTGCGCAAATCGGTTTCGATCCGCGCCAGAAGGTCGGCGCCGCTCTCGGCCTCCAACCGCTCGTAGTAACCCAAGGCGGTGAACTCCGCGGCGGCCCGGGCCACCGAAACGAGAGCGCGCGCCTGCACCTGACCTTGAGAGTCCCGCAGGAGGTAAGCGCGGAATTCGCGGCCGAGCGGGGAGTTGGGACCCCAAAGTTTTTCGAGATCGCTCAAGTGCTCATCGAGAGCCCAGGCGTGATCGCGGTACAAGGATTGACGAAAGGCCACAAAATCTTCGAAGAATTTTTTGTTCCAAGACGCCGTGACCTCGAGGCTCTTCATACCGAAAGGACTCCCGCGTGCCACAACCAACTCCAAGCCAAGAACAGCAGCATCGAAAGGCCCACGGGCAGTGTCGGATCGGCGCTGGGGCGCCGCTCGAGATTCAAGACGAAGCGCAAAGACTGAACCGTCACGAACAAAAATGCGAGCACCACGAGACCCACCGCGATCCAGGGAGAGGCCACAAAAGACGTGCGCTTGGCGAAAAGGCTCACCTGCAAGGCGATGCCGATCCCCAGCAGCAAGACGACCAGCAGGGCCGGAAGACGGGGGCCCCAAACTTTAGAATAAGTGACGTAGGTCGTTTCGTCGGCGGGGCGGCGGATCTTACGGCCAATCTCCCAAGCCGCCGCGAAAGCCCAGGCGCCCAAGGCAAAGACGAGGACATCACGGGTGTGCGTTTCGAGGTGCGCGGACATCAGGTAGAGCGAAATGATCAAGGCGCTCGGGTTGTGCGTGAGCAGGGCGAGCGGAAGCGAGGCGCGCAAAGTTCTTTCGATGAAAAACCATTTGAACATCAAAAAGATAAAAAACGCCGAGACCGAAAAGAGAATCCACGTCGCGGCGGACTGAATAAGAACGACGTTCAAAATCAACAGCAGCATCTCGAGGACCTGCGCCAAGATCACCAAGTCGCGGCGGTGAACCGCGCCGCGCGCGAGCGGGCGGTCCGGAAACAGGGTGCGGTCCACCTCTTCGTCTTTCAGCTCATCGGCAATGCGAATCAACAGGTAGAACATCGGCACCGAAAGACTCTGCGCGATCATCGGGAGCCAAGGCCAACTTTGGTCGGGGCCGGGGGGCGCCAGTAACGATGTCATGAAGCCGAGACTCACCAGGCTTTGCAGGAACAGAGCAAGCATGACGGGATTCAGAGGGTAGCGCTCGCGCAAAAACACGCCCACGCGAGGCGCCCAGCCGGATACGGACCTTGGATTTGGCGAGGATGTCTTCGTCATGGAAATACTCTAATCTGAAGCTCGAGGGAAAGTCCAATGTCAGAACCGAAATCTCCGTCGTCATCAATGGCGGATTACATCCGCTTTGTTCGTCCCCACACCGGCGAGCAGATGCGTCTGCTCCAGCTGGATTGGCGCTTCTTCCGCGCCGAAGGCGATTGGATTTGGGGCACCTCGCCGCGAGGATCCGACGTGCGCGTTTTGGATTTGCTCGGCGGCTATGGAACCAATCTGTGGGGGCACAATCCCGCGGATTGGATCGAAGACGTGAAGCAGTTCTTCGATGAAAAACAGGTGCAGCAAGCGCAGCTCTCTTTGCGGACCGAAGCCGCCGAAGCTTCACGCGAGATGAGCCGCGCCTTTGAGACCGTCTTTCGCGAGGAGTGCATCGTTCATTGGGCCAGTTCCGGTTCGGAAGCCGTGGAAGTGGCTTTGCAGCACGCCCTCATGAAGTACCAGTTCCGCCGCGACGACTTTCCGTCGTGTCAGCGCGGACTCTTGGATGCTCTGCGCACCAAGCGTCTCACCTGGGGTGAAAGCGGCGTCACGGTGGAGCAGATCCTGGAACGCCAGCACGAAGTTCTTTCGGGCGCTCCCATTGTGCTCACGCTCGAACGCTCGTTTCATGGACGCACCGTCGCGGCGATGGGCGCCTCCGACAGTCCCTTACTGAAATACCTCCCTCACACGATGGGCGTGCAAAAAATCACGCTCGATCTCGAAAAACCCGAGGCCTGGCTCGAGCAGGTGCAGCTTCTCACGCGGGAGCTGCCCTTTTTGGTTGAGCGCAAAGGTCAGGTCGTCGTTGATCGCGGCGAATGGAGCCCGGTGGTGGGTCTGCTCGTCGAACCCGTGCAGGGCGAAGGCGGTATTTATGCTTTGGCGGAAAAGCACGTCGCGGCTCTGCAAGAGATCGCGGGCGTGTTCTCGCTGGATTTGATCGCCGACGAAATTCAATGCGGCCTCGGTCGAACCGGGCACTTGAGCGCCTGCGAGAGCATCGGGCTTCGCCCCGACGTGATCGTGCTCGGAAAAGCCTTGGGCGTGGGTCTCACCAAGGTGTCGGCGGTGCTGATCCGGCGCAGCCGTTACCAAAAAAACCTGAGCCGCCTCGGCTCCACTTTTAGCGAAGATGATCTCTCGTGCCGTTTGGCCCGCGAAGCCGTGCAGCGAGCTGAATCCATCGATCACCTGAAGACCGTGCGAGAAAAAGGCCAATCGATGCTCTCCCGCCTTCAAGAGTTGCGCGCGGATTTTGCCGACGTGCTGGTGGAGGCGCGCGGACGGGGGCTCATGCTCGGCCTTGAGTTCCGCTCGTGGCAGGACAATCCTTCGAACATGCTGCGCTTGTTTCAGGGCAATCACTTGAGCGGCTATTTGATGGCAAGTTTTCTTTTGAACCGCCATGGCGTGCGCGTCGCGCCCTCGCTCAGCAATCCGGGCGTTTTGCGTTTCGAGCCCTCGGTGCACGTCGAGCCGGCGCAGGTGGAGCAATTGATCTCGGGACTGCGCGAACTCTGCGAGTGCGTTCGCCGCGGCGATTTTGCGATGATCACGAAACATTTGTGGGACCCCGATCATAAAATTCTCTTCGATAAAACCGATCGCGATTTCCGCTCCCATCCGCGCGCGTCGCGCTTTGACCGGGGAGCGGTGTCTCGCCGGATCGGGTTTTTCGGTCACTTGCTGCGCTTTGAGGACCTCGGTCAGTTTGACCCCTCGATGGCCGCGGTTCCCCGCGAGGTGATCGAGCCTTGGTACCGCCAGGGCGAAGGCTTTTTCCGGCCCTCGCTCTTCGAGCGCGTGCACTTGCCCATGTCGGGCGGTGAGGTGCTCGAGGTCAATATCATCGGTCTTTACGAAACGCCCGCGTCGATGATCCACGCCTTTCGAAACCGTGAATCCAGTTTGATTCTGAACCGCCTGCAACAGGGCTTGGAGTTGGCGCGTGATTTGGGCTGCGAAGTGATGGGCCTCGGCGGCCTCACCTCGGTGCTCGCAAAAAACGGTTACGCGCTCGACAGTCTCGGGATGGGGCTCACCACGGGCAATACCTACACGCTCGTGACCAGTTGCCAAGCCTTGGAGCGGACCGCGAAGGAGATGAGCTTTCCTCTCGAAGAAGCCTGCGTCGCCGTTGTGGGCGCCTCGGGCAATATCGGTGAGGCGTACGCGCACTGGCTGGCCGGGAAAGCGCGCAAGGTGATTTTGGTGGGGCGCCCGGCGCGCGAGTCGCAGCTGCAAGAGGTCGCCAGCGAGCTTCGCCAGAAGTCCAAGACCGAAATTGCGGTTTCGACCGACATGAGCGTCCTCGCGGACTGCGACTTTGTGGCGTCGGTGACGAATGCTCCCGGTTACGTGATCGCTCCGGAGGATCTCAGTTCGAAGGTGAAAGCGATTCTCGATGTGGCCACGCCTGCCGATGTGGACCCTCGTGTTTTGACCGAATGCCCGCACGTCCGCGTTTTGCAAGGCGGCTGGGTGAAGATCCCGGGCTTTGACGGTTACCTGGGTTCGGCGTTCCCCACGCCGCCGGGGCACACGCTCGCTTGCATGGCCGAGACCATGCTCTTGGGCCTGCGCAGTCACCGCACGCCGTTCTCGTACGGTCCCCTCGAGAAAGACAAGATCAAGAAGATCACCGATTGGGCCCGCGAATCGGGCTTCGAACTCGGTCAATTGATCGGCGCCGAGGACGTCAAAAAAGACAAGAGCGTGAATCGCGAGAAGGCGACGAATGACTTTGCCCGGTCCAAGCGCGGCTCGGGACTGTAGAGTTTCAGAATCTGAAACAAGAAAAAGCGCGGTCCTTTGACCACGCTTTTGTTTTTCCGTAAGCTGACATCATGAAGTGGATGATTTTGGCGTTCCTGATGCTGACCTTGGCTTCGTGCAACACCTATCAAATCGATGCGCAGAAAGGCTGCGCCAACTATGAGCCCATCTGCATCAGCGGCGGCACCCGCCGCGAGTGCGTGACCACCAAAGAGGGTTGCCGCTCCTGCACCTGCGTGCCCTCAAGCACCCTCACCACCGACCCCGGCCAACCCTGGCCCTAAACGACGCGCCGTTCCCCTAAAAGGTGCCTGGCACCCGCTACATTTTGTGGATGGTTTCGGAGACGGGTTTGCCTTCGAGATTGATGAGTTGGAGTTTGACCTCTTTTTTCTTCCAGTCGATGTCGGCCAGCCCGAAGTTTTCGGGGTTGTACTTGTCGCCGATGCGGTGGCGGTTTTTCTCGCCCTCGATGGTGCTGGTTTTGTTGATGCCGCTCGCGGTGATATCGGTGATGACGGTTCCTTGCGGCGTTTTCATGCGGCTGATCTCGCCGGCGTGACGGTCCCCACTGATGATGAGCACGCTTTTGAGACGGCGTTTTTTGAAGAGTTCGAACATGCGCTCGCGTTCATGCGGAAAGTTCATCCATTTTTCAAAGCCGTGGTCTTCGCCCAAAAACTGGATGGAGCTGATGAGGATGCGAAGATCCGCGGGCTTCTTGAGCTCCTTGTCGAGCCAAGTCCACTGCTCGTCACCAAGGATCGTTTTGCTTTTGTCCTTCGTGGCCTGAAAGATATCCAGCGCGTGCTTGGGAGTTTGGTTCTTTTCGAGCGGACTGCGGTTGTAGCGCGTGTCCAAAAAGAGGATTTGCACTTTGTGCCCAAGTTTCCCGATGATCACCGAGTGGTAAACGCCCTTGCGGCCTTCGGGGATCATGGCCGAATCGACCGGATAAAACGCCCGGAAGTCTTTGAGCGCTTCGTCTTTGACGGGGTTGTCGGCGCCGCCATCGTTTTGGCCGTAATCGTGGTCGTCCCAAGTTGAAAGCATCGGCACCACGGAGCGGAACGCGATGTACTCGGGGAGCTTCGCCTGCTTGGCGTAAACCTTCAGCAAGGGCCGCTCGTCCGGTTTCGATGCGTAGATGTTGTCGCCCAAATTCAAGTGCAGCTGCGGTTTGAAGGTTAAGATGGTCGTCCACAGAGGTTGCGGACGCTTTTGATCCGAGCAAGAGCCGAAGGTGATGCGCTCGAGATCTTTTTTCTCGTCGAAGGTCATCGACGGCAGGCTCGCGATCACGTCGGCATCCGTGGGGCCAAGCTCCTGATCGGGCGGCGTGGCGGTGGGGTCGGCCTTGGGAAGCTGCGAACAAGCGCCGAGCGAAAAGGCCAGGGTCAGAAGCAGCAGAAGATTCACGATCGATTTCATGGAACGCCTTTCAAAAGGATGAAAAAGAAAAGGGCGCGTTTCTCACGCGCCCTCCGCTAACGCGAATGCTCGGAAGGTGCCAGGCACCTTAGCGTTCGGACATGGGTTTTACGTGGCGCTCGGGAGCGCCGATGTATTCCGAGAGCGGTCGGATGATGCGGTTGTTGTTCGCTTGCTCGATCACGTGCGCCGACCAGCCGGTCGTGCGCGCCATCACGAAGATGGGCGTGAAGAAGTCGATTTCAAAACCCATCATGTAGTACGCCGGGCCCGCGGGGAAATCCAAGTTCGGGTGAATCTTCTTCGCCGCGACCATGGTTTTTTCGAGAGCGTCGTACATTTTCATCCATTTTTGCTCGCCGGTCACATCGGCCATGACTTGGGCGTACTTCTTCATGGTCGGAACGCGCGAGTCGCCGTAGCGGTACACGCGGTGACCGAAGCCCATGACTTTACGTTTTTGCGCGAGCGCGTCTTTCATCCACTGCTCGGCTTTGGCGGGATCGGCGATCTCGATCATCATGTGCATGACCTGCTCGTTGGCGCCGCCGTGGAGCGGGCCTTTCAGCGCGCCGATACCGGCGACGGTGGCCGAGTAGATGTCCGACTCCGTCGACGTCACGACGCGAGTCGTGAAGGTCGAAGCGTTGAAACTGTGCTCCGCGTACAGCGTGAGCGAAACGTCAAACGCACGAACCACTTTCGCGTCCGGCACTTTGCCGAAGCACATGTGGAAGAAGTTCTCGGCGAACGAAAGGTTGGGGTTCGGAGGAATGAAATCCAAACCTTTTTTGAAGCGGTAATCGGCGGCGACCATCGTCGGAATTTTCGACAGCATCATCATGGCTTTGTCGAGGTTCGACGTTTTGTCCCAGATGCGCGTATCTTCGCAGCCCAAGAAGCTCACGCCCGTGCGGATCGAATCCATGGGGTGGCACTTTTTGGGAAGCATGCGGATGACTTCGAGGTTGGCTTTGGTGATTTCACGGTAGCCGCGCTCGGTTTTTTCGAATTCGGCGAGCTGCGCTTTGGTGGGGAGTTCGCCGTTGTACAAGAGGTACGCGACCTCTTCGAATTTGCAGTTTTCAGCGAGTTCTTGCACCGGGTAGCCGCGGTAGACGAGCGAGCTCGTGTCGGGCGTGACCTTCGAGATGGACGTCGTGTCGATCACGGCGCCGTCGAGGCCTTTTTTCACGTTCATCTTCTCGGGTTCAGCGACGTAGTCCGGATTGACGATTCTTTCGGTCATGGAAAACTCCTTACTTTTGTGTCTGTTCTACTTTGAAATTAAAAAGATTCGAGTCGAACGAATTGTACGCCTCATAGTTGGTCAAGTCGTACAACTGCTGACGCGTTTGCATTTCGGCCACGACACCCTCTTGGGTGCCATCGGCGGCAATGCGCTTCAGGCCCTTTTCGACGATGCCCATCGCCAGGCGCAGGGTGGTCACGGGGTAAATCACCATGTTAAAGCCAACGCCCTCGAGTTCTTTGGTCGTGAAGAGTTTGGATTTTCCGAACTCAGTCATGTTCGCCAAAAGCGGAACACTCACGGCTTTGCGGAACGTCTCAAACTCTTTCAAATCCGCCAACGCTTCGGGAAAGATCATCTCAGCCCCTGCATCGATATACGCCTTGGCACGGTCGATCGCTTTGTCCAGACCTTCGCTCGCGCGGGCATCCGTGCGGGCGATGATCAAGAAGTTGGAATCCAACGTCTTGGCATCCGCTGCGGCTTTCACCTTGCGGATCATGTCGACGGGAGCCACGAGCGCCTTGCCATCGAGATGGCCGCAGCGCTTGGGGTTGATCTGATCTTCGAGATGGCACCCGGCCAGGCCCAGTTCGATGAACTCTTGAATCGTGCGGGCCGCGCTCATCGGCTCGCCAAAGCCGGTGTCGGCATCGATGATCGAGGGGAGCTTGGTCGCGCGCGCGATCTGGCGGCCGCGTTGACCGACTTCGGTCAGCGTGGTGAGGCCGATATCGGGGTAGCCCAAGTCATTCGAAAGGACCGAACCCGAAATGTAAACGCCCTCGAAGCCGAGCTTTTCGATTTGCATGGCCACCAGGGGCGAGAACGCCCCGGGGAAGCGCAAAAGTTTTCCCGACTTCAGAGCGGCACGGAACTGTTTTCGTTTTTCAGCGGCGGTCAGTGTCGGGAACAGCATTAGAAGATTCCTTTGGTGTCGCGAACGTTCGAGGTGAGACCTTTTTCGATCTGCACGTTCAATTGGCCCACTTCTTCGGCGCTGAGTTCAGGCAAACGCTGAACCAGGTTGATGAAGCGGTCGCGCTCGGCCTTGGTGATGATGCCTTCGGTGAGCGTGTCAAACTTGCGGATGTAGTCCGCGCGTTTGAAGGGTTTGGCGCCCGCGGGGTGGGCGTTCGCCACTCCGAGTTCGTCGACGATTTTCTCGCCGTTGTTCATCGTGATCTCGACGCGTCCGCCGAACATTTTTTTGTTCGGGTCTTGATCGTGGTAAGCCGCCGTCCACTTGGGATCTTCGAGCGTGCTGATCTTGTGCCACAGGGCCACGGTGTCGGGGCGCTGCGCGCGCTCGGGCGCGTACGAGTGAACGTGGTGCCATTTGCCGTCTTGCAGGGCCACGGCAAAGATGTACATGATCGAGTGATCGAGCGTTTCGCGCGACGCTTTGGGATCCATTTTTTGCGGATCGCCGGCGCCGGTGCCGATCACGTAGTGCGTGTGGTGCGAGGTGTGGATCACGATGCTCTTGATGTCGTCGAAGTTTTTAATCTTCTCTTTCATGCGGGCCGCGAGATCGATCAAAGCCTGAGACTGGTACTCCGCCGAGTGTTCTTTGGTGTAGGTCTCAAGAATCGCTTTTTTCTCTTCGCCGACTTCAGGGAGCGGAACTTCGTATTTGCCGTCTTTGCCATCGAGCATGTAAGCGATGACCGAGTCTTCGCCTTCGTAAATGGGCGAGGGCGCGCCTTCACCGCGCATCACGCGGTCCACGGCTTCAACGGCGAGTTTGCTCGAGTGCGCGGGCGCGTAGGCTTTCCACGACGAGATTTCGCCTTTGCGCGATTGACGGGTCGTGAACGACACGTGCACGGCTTGCTGAATCGCTTGGTAGATCGTCTCTTTGGGGAGATTGAGCAGCGTCGAGATGCCGGCGGCCGAAGCGGGGCACAAGTGCGCGATGTGATCTTTTTTGTGTTTGTGCAGGCAGATCGCTTTGACGAGATTCACGTGAATTTCGTAAGCGGTGACGATCCCTTTCAAGAGATCTTTGCCGTTTTTTCCCATCTGCTGAGCCACGGCCAAAATCGGCGGAATGCTGTCACCCGGGTGCGAGTAATCGGCGGCCAAGAACGTGTCGTGAAAATCAAGTTCGCGAACCGCGGTGCCGTTCGCCCACGCCGCCCACTCACAATCAAAACGTTGATCATTGGGCATCCCGAAAACGGTCGCGCCTTTGGCGCGGGGGTGCGCGATCGCCATCGCGCGGGCCGAAGCCACGGGACGGCGGTTCGCCGCCGCGATCGCGACCGAGGCGTTGTCGATGATGCGGTTGATGACCATGTCGATGACCGCGTCACCGATGGGCGCGTTGTCGGCCGAAATCTCGGCCATTTTCCACGCGAGTTGGTTTTCGCGGGCGAGTTTTTCTTTCGAGGGGTACACACGGACGGCGTGTTTGCGCATGAGAGATTCCTTCGTCGTTGAGTTGTTGAACCGGTCAAATCTAGCCATCCCTAAGGGGGGTGTCATGGGAGTCCGCATCAGCTTGAAAACACGCCGATTTTGCCGTTTCTGGGGTCCCTGCTTAAAACATAGACAGAGCCCGTCCCGTGGAGGGCTGCCGGGAGCAATTGGTTGATCGCCGTGACGGCGGCGTGTGGCATTTTTATTGGAATAACGAGGTTTTATGAGTTTCCTCGTGCTCCTTCTCATGGTGTTTGCGTCGATGACGGCCTTCGGGACCGTTCTGGAACTCACGCCTATGGAGCCTTACCAGAGCGGACCCGCCATCCGCGAGGGCCTGCTGAACAGCGACTTCCGCCTCGGTTTCGAAAAAGAGATCGGCCGCTTCGTCAGCGTCCCGCTGCACTACGAAGTGGCCGACAGCCTTCAGACACAGATCTACACGTTCACTTTGAAGCCGTTCGACCCCAAGCTGCCGTCGATGATGTTCTTCAGCGGCGGTCCCGGGCAAAACTCGCACGGGCAAGGGGCGCTTTCGCGCGCTCTTCCGGGATGGAACGTGATTTTCTTTGATCAACGCGGCACCGGTTTTTCGAAACCCGACACCTTTCTCATCTTGAAGAGCCGCGCCTACACCAGCTCCGAAACCGTGGCCCGCGACGCCGACGAGGTTCGAAAATCTTACGGCATCGACAAGATCTCGGTTTACGGGCATTCGTACGGAACCGTCCCCGCGACCATTTACGGGAACAAGTTCGCCAAAAACACGCGCGCGGTGGTTCTGGAGGGCGTGGTGAGTAAAGGCGGCCGCGAACTGTGGGCCGCGCCTTTTCGATTGGCCCTGCTTCGTAAAGCGTGGGATGAGTTTTCTCCCGAACTGCGCGCAAAAGTGATCGAGGTTTCAAAAAATCCGGATCTTCCCAAGACCTGGTTTCACGACGTCGCACGGAGTTTGATGTACGAGGACAATTTCGAGACGGCGCTGCGGACATTCTTGGAGCAGGCGCTCAGCGACGACGAGCCTTTGATTTATCTGAGCCGGTACAGCGACCAATCGTTTTATTACAATGACTCGTTTCTTTTTGGCGCTTTCACGTTCGGTCACATCGCGTGCCGCGAGTTGGGAATGACCGATGAGGGTTCGACGTGGGAGTTCGTTTTCAACGACGGTGAGTTCACGCCGGTGCAAAATCATCTTCGGGCCGGTCTTTGCGGTGCCCTGGGGTGGATGACCGAACAAACGCAGCCCTACAATTCGAAACTCTACCCCTTACGCGTTCCGGTCACGTACTTCCAGGGCCACACCGATGGCGCCACCACGGCGCCCGGGGCTTTGGAGCACTTTCAAGAAACCGCTCGCGGCTCTGCGCAGCTGTACCTCGCCCGCCGTGGTGGGCATTCACCGATGAACCGTTTGTTTCCCGAAAGTCCGGGTGGGGAGCGACTGCGCGACGCCGCGATTCAAGTTTTTGAGGCCGGTCTTCGCGGGCAAATGATTTTGAAAAACAACTGGATCACGTTCGTGAATGACAACACCGAGATGCGCGAGTGGCGGCAGTACATCAAGATCGTGCCCGCCGGCCTGTTCGCGCCGCCCCTGCGCTACGGCCGACAGCTGATTCCGTCACCGGAACCGTTGCAATAAACCCTTAGAAGGGGTCAACCTTAGAATGTCCCAATAGAAAAGTGGAAGACCGCAGGGTCTTCGCGCCGGTCGCCGTTGGCTTTGAGTTTCCACCCGTACTCGAGAGAGACCGCGCCGACGGGCGTGATGTAACGAATGGCGAGGCCCACGCTGTCGCGCCAACCGATCTTGACGTTGTTGCAAGGGACATCGTCGGCGTTGCAATCGAGCTTCACTTGGCCGCCATCGTAGAAAACGGCGCCGCCCAAGTTGGCGTAAACCGGAATCGGAAAGCGGATCTCCGACTTGAGCAAGGTCATCACGGCCGAATTTTTCATGTTGTACCGGTCGATGCCGAAGTCGAGAACCGTTGGGAACGCTTCATCGGGCGAGAAACCGCGAATGGTGCCCTGGCCGCCGAGAATGAATCCTTTTTTGTCGTAGGGAACCGCGCCGTTTGAGCGGTCGGACATGTTCTTGATGTACCCGCCGCGCAGGGAATTCGCCCACACCAAGTTGGGAGTGTTCAAAAGCGGCAGGTAATGCGTGAACAGACCGTAGGCACGGCTGTACTCGATTTGCTCGGAGCTGCCCAGGAAAGGGGCGCCGTACTCGAGATTCACCCGCGTGAACGTGCCGGCGGTGGGGTTGAATGGGTGGTTGCGGTGATCGAGATCGGCGGTGACCGCGGTGGAGCCGATGTTCAAAGTTTCGGAGGTTGTGGCCTCCTCGCGGATCACGAAGTCCCGGATGGTCGCGATGTTGACCACGTCCCAGGTCACCAGCAAGTGAGACGTGATGTCCTGCTCGAGCGACCACGTGGTCTGATTCACTTCTGAAGCCCGGCGCTTGTCGAAATCCGAGATGGCGGTTTGACGGGTCAGGTTCACGCGCCCGCGGATACGGGAGTTGAAAAGATAAGGCTCGACGTAGCCGAGCGTGACTTTGTTCTCGAGGAATCTGATTTCGTTCACGTTGTAGTTTCCCTCGAGGCGCAAGGAGCCGCCGCGGCCCGTGCCCGCGATGTTGCGGTAGGCGATGCCCGTGTAGCCGCGAACGGTGAGGCCGCGCTCGTTGTTGACGCCCGCGCCGAAGTTGAACAATCCCGGGTCGCGGTCGCTCACACGCACGAGCACCGTGCGCTCAGAAACCATGGTTTTTTCTTCGAGCGTGCGGATCTCCACCGAGTTGAAGAATCCCAGGCGCTGCAGACGCGAAATCGACTCGTCGATCAGTTGGGGCGTCAGAACGTCGCCGCGCGAGAACTCGAGCTCTTTGTAGATGACCTCTTCGCGGGTGAGCGAGTTGCCTTCGATCAAAATGGAGGCGACGCGAACTTGCGGACCTTCGTAGATCTTAAAGTTCAAATGCACCAAGGTGTTGTCCTCGTTGTACGAGACCAAGCCCTCTTTCTCGTTCACGAGCGACATTTCGAGGAAGCCGCGCGAACGGTAGAACTCCTTGATTTTGATAATGGCCTGATCCAACGCCGAAAGACTCAAGGGCTTGCCGGCCTCGATCTTGAGGACCTCGATCAGCTGGGCATCGGTGAAGGCCTTGGTGTCTTCGAAGCTGATCTTTTGCACGTGAGTGAGGGGGCCTTCGTCCAAATTGACGAGAACGCTCACCTCGGTGCGGTCCTTGTTGTAGACCGTGCGGGTCGAGACGATGCGTGCCCGCAGGTAGCCTTGGTTCCAACGGTCGGTGACCAAGTTCTTGAGGCCCGTGTCGATATCGTCTTTGACGTAATTGTTTTTCGAAACCTGCTCGCTCGAGTGGTCCTTGATAAAGTTCACGTAGAATTTTTGCGGCTGCGAGTAGTTGCCGCTGATTTCGAACTTGTCGATCTTAATCTTAGGGCCTTCATTGATTCGAAGCAGAACCCGCTTGGTGTTGGGGCGGGCGCCGTCGCTCTCTTGAGCCTCGATTTCAACGCGGGCGTAGCCCTGTGACAGGTAGAAGGAGCGCGCCTTGCTGGCGAGCTCGCCGGCCACGCTGGGATTGCTGGTGTAGTAGTTTTCGAGGTTCAGTGCACCCGGGTTGTCGCCTTTGAGTTCGGCGTAACTGATTCCCAGAGAGCCTTCGGTGTCAAAGTAGTACTTGTCCGAATTTTTGATCACGAAGGTCAATTCGGCTTCGGACTCTTCGAAGTTGCGCTTGATCTCGGGTTCGGGAATTTCGGTGCGCCAATAGCTGTCCTTGGACAGGTCATTGCGCATGCGCGCCCGCAATTTTGCGAGCGTCTGCTCGTTGAGCGGATCGCCCTCAAAGCGGCCCGCGAGGCGGGTCAGCTTGGCTTTCAGTTCGGGGTTTGAGGACTCGATGTTGATCTTTTTAATCTCGGTGCGCGGGCCTTCGCGGATCTCGACCGCGACGTTCACGTCTGTCGGCGAGGTGTCGAAGTACTTCACGTCGACTTGGGTGCGCGGGAACCCCATGCCTTCATACAGGGTGCGAATCTTCTCTCCCGCTTCGACCAGCTGGCTGGGGTCGAACTGGGCCTTTTCGGCCAGGCCCGTCTCGCGGCGCAAAGTCGCGTCGTTGATCATGGTGTTGCCGGTGAATTGCAAGGTGTGCACGCGGCGGATCTTGCCGACAACCACGCGGTAGTCGCTCTCCGAGAGCCGCTCGACGCGCGCGGAATCGTACTGCTCATCTTTGATCAGGAACTGGAGCAAAACATCCAAGTCGCCGTAGGTCCACGCGCCGGATTTGAGACCCGGAAGACGTTGGTAGAGTTTTTCACGGGTGCTTTCGGAGAAGGCCGAGAGATCCAGTTTGCGCGTCTGCGCGAAAGCGGTGGTCTGCAAAATCAAGAGAAGCGCGGGCAGGAGCAGGCGGATCATCTGAACTCCCGTCTGAATTCGAGATCCAGGCCCAAGACGTTCTCAATTTTTTGCACTTCTTGAATGGTCTGAGTTTCGGAGCGGTTCTTTTGTTCAAAGGTGCCGATCGCCGAGACGTTCGGGGTCAAGAGGTACTCGAAGCGGTACTCGTCGGGCTGCTTGTCGGGCGGGAAGGCGACCGAGATCTTGGTTTTTTCGGTGAGCTGCTTGGTCACGGTGAACTTGCGGACTTCGACGTTGCGGGTGTTGTCGTACGAGGACGAGTACTGCACGTTGATGCCGGCGGCTTTCTGAAATTTTTTGACGGGTTCGAACTGCTGCAAGAGCGCCGTGCCGACCTGGTACTGTCCCGACTGCTCCTGGTCTTTTTGCTGCAAACGTTTGTCCACGTCGGCGGATGTCACGCCGAGGGCGAGCAGCGACACGATGTCTTGTTCCGACAAAGGCGGCGTGCTCGAGGTCCGGATGACCGGATTCTTCGCGGTTCCTTGCACCAGCAAGTTGACGTCGTACTCGTTCACGCGCGCGCTCGCCGAAACGTAGAGTTCGGGATTGAGCTCTTTCGGGTCGTTAAAACGGATGTTCGCGCTATTGACGTCGAAGGTCTTGTCGCGGAAGAGCAGCTTGGTGCCGCGCTCGGCGGTGATCGCGCCAAAAAGCAGCGGGCTTGAGGGAGGGCCTTTCACTTGAATTTGTCCCGTGATCGTCCCGTCCACCATGGAGTTCTGAATGGCGAGCGGGTTGTTGATCAAAATCTGCAAATCCAAAATCACGGGTTCGAACGAGCGCTGCAAAATCACTTTCGGCAGATAGCTGCTCTGACGGATCTGGTTCGAAATGTCGTCGCCGCCCAACTCTTTGTCGATAAAGCCGTTCTGCACCCGGTACACGCCCGACAGCGTAAAGGGAAACCAGTTGCCCGAGAAGCTCAGGTCTCCCGAGCCGGTCGTGCGCACGTGCTCCGGCACGATGAGCGTGACGTTGTTCACCTGCGCGCGGATCTGCGTGGGAAGGTCGCGAGGGCCGTTGATCGAAATGGTGCCGTCCGCATTGAAGGTTCCTCCGCCCAGCTCGCCGCGCGCGCCGTTGATGAGGATGCGGCTTTGCGAGAACTGAACGTCGGTGTCGATTTTTTCGAACGGATGCGGAAAGCCCTTGATCTTCACGAAGGCGGCCTGCGTTTGCGCCGAGCCGAGGATCTCGGGTTTAAAGATGCCGCCGCCGATATTAACCGAGGCTTTCGCGCGGCCCGAGAACTCCTCCATGAAGGGCAAAAAGATCTGGAACAAGCGCAGCTCGGCCTCGGCTTTGATGCGCGCATCGAGACGGTCGCGGGTCGAGCCTTGCGTTTCGACTTCGATGCGCGCGCCGCTGCCGGTGAGCAAAAAGTTTTCAAACGCGAAGGAACCGGCGCGCACGTTGATCGAGATGGGCTTGGGGTTCTCCAGGTTCAGGCTTCCGCGCCGCAGGTACAGCTTGGCGATCTCGCTCTTGCCGGTCGAGTTCCAAAAACCGCCCGTGTCCGAACGCAGATCCAACGTGCCGGTCACGCCGGCTTGGTACTCGCTGATCAGGTTGCCCGCGCCGAGCAGCGTGAAGAGCGAAACGAAGTTCCACTCTTTGGCGTCGACGCTCAGGCGGAAGTCTTCATTGTTTTCGAAAGGAAACTTGAACTTCGATACCAGGCGCCCGCCGACGAGGCTCGCGGTGCCCTCCATCGCGCGTTCGGTGATCTTCACTTCGGCATTGGTCTCGGGAAGCTCTTGCTCGTCGACGACCAAGTTTTGCGCGTTGGCCTTGAGCAAGAGACTGGGCGATTTGAGCTGCCCGGCGATGTCCAGGGTGAAGTTTAAGATTCCGCTCACGTTCGAGCCCAGGCGCGAGATGTTCTCGGACTGCTCGAGCGGAAGCTCTTGGCCGCGCACCAAAAATTGAATCTCGCCGGAGGGGTGGCCCACGCCGGACAGTTCGATCTGATGTTTGCCTTTGGTGGCGACGGCCTTTTCGAAACGGAACTCACCCGCATCGGAAGCGACCTGCGCTTCGACTTGATCAAAGGTTTCGCCGGCCGCCGTCACTTTGCTGAACTGCGCGCGGCCGCGGTAGGTGAGCTTGTTCACTTCGAGCGGGCCTTCAAGTTCGATGCTGCCCACGCCCGACCCCGTGATCTCGACGGGGATCTTGATCCGGCGGGCGAGGATCTGCGTGATGTCGATCAAATCCGCGCGGTCCGTGCGGGCATTCACGCGCATGCGGTCGTGCTGCAGGTCCACGATGACCTGGCCCGCGTACGTGGTCGCACCCACCGAGCCGCTGGCATTTTCAAAGTAAAGCGTGCCCTTGTCGTACCGGAGCCCGGTTCTGAGCTGGCCCAAGAAAAAGTCTTCGAAGTAAATGTCCTGTCCTTCGGCTTGCAGCGAGAAGCGCGCCCCGTCACTATTGCCGAGCGTTTTGCCCGTGATGCGTGAGGAGCCTTGCAGTTTGAGTCCGACCAAGTGGCGGATGTTGCCAAAGTTGAGGCGGGGCGTGGAGAAGTCGATTTCAAATCCGGTCGCGTAACGGATCACGCCCGAGCTTTTGCCTTGATCTTGTCCCACATGCAGGTTCGCTTCATAAACGACTTTTTCAAGGTCCAGAGTCACCTTGCCGTCGGTCTCGACATGTTCGATCTGCACGATGGTTTTCTTCAGGCCTTCGCCCGAGCGCACTTCGATCTGATCGCCCTCGGCCTTGCCTTCGCAGGCGATCGACAGACCCGGCCACAAAGGGCCTTGGCATTTCACATTGGCGGTGAGAAAGGCCTCGAGCGGCAAATCGCCAATGCCGAGCTTGAGCAGCAGCTCGTGAAGATCCAGCGCCTCGGCATTCAACGTGGCCTTCAGGTCGCCGCCCGCGATCTTGTCGTTTTCGCGTCGGAGCTTGAGTTCGATGTCGCGCACGTCGGCGGTGCCGGCGTCGTGGGTGAGCATGAGCTTGTCCACCTGAACGGTGTCATTGAACAGACGTCCTTCGGTCTCGACCTGTCCGACATTGAACTGATCGATTTTTAAGTTTGAACCGAACAGGCGAAAGCCCCCGCTGACGATCGAGCCTTGCGCGAGTTCGAGGTGGCCTTTCATTTCGGCCGCGCCTTCAAGTTTCGGCGCGGATTTGATTTTCTTGAGCAGTTGGCCAATTTGCGGGAGCGCCGCTTTGACTTCCCACTGGGCCGAACCCTCGGGCGCGATCAGCAGGTACGGAAGATTGGTGAAGCTCGCGGTGCCGCGGATCAGGCTTCCCAAACCCAAGATGCGCAGATCCGTCACGTCCAAACCTTGCGGGCTCAGCGAGGCATCGGCCTGCATCCGCAGCGGCGAAGCCAGGTCGCTCCAAGCCAGATCGGCATCTTGCAAATCCAGGCGGATCTGCAAACGGTCTTGTTCGTTGAGCGCGAGCACGTCGAACTCGATCAAGTCGACATCGATCTCGCGCTTGGCGCTGACGAGGTGCACGCTCGCGCTTTGCAAGGCCAGGCGGCTCACCGGAATTTTTTTGAGGGCGCGAAAGATGGGTCCCCAGTCAATCGGTTTGGGTTCCGACTTCGAATCGAGCAGGGGATCCAAATCCACCTGGGTGCCCAAGCCCTCGACGGTCACGCCCGACAGGCGCAGGCGGCCCGCCAAGATCTGCAAGAGATCGAGCTTGGCGCTGACGCGGTCAACGTCGATGACCATCGGGCCCATGTCGAGCTCGGGTTTGAGCTGCACGCGCACGCCGGTGAGCTGAGCTTGCGGCAAGAAGTATTCGAACGTGAACCCCTGCGCGGTCACGATCACGGGCGCGTTTTCGCGCGAGAGCGACTCCAGATTTTTGAGCACCCACGATTCGACGCGGGGTTTTGCGAGCTGAGCCAAGGTGACCATCAAGGCGATCAAAAAAACGGCGGGCGCCAGAATCAGGATCCAGCGTCTCATCGAGCTCGTCCCCGCCAAACCGAGAGCAGGGTGATCGCGGCCATGTAGTTGGGCTTGATGTTCACGAGGCCTTCCAGCAAATCAATCGCTTCAAAACGGCGACCCAGTCCCCAAAGGGCTTGGGCGCGCAGGTAAGTGATCGCGATCGTCGCATCGGGATTGTCGAAGACATTTTTCTCGAGAGCGATCAAATCGGCGAGCAGTTGCACGTACCGTCTGGTTCTTAGCAAAGCTTCGAGCCGAAGCCAAACAGCGCTGTCAGAACCTGGCGGTGTGACAAAGGCCAGAACGCCCTCGGGGTTCTCCCACATCATGTGCGCGACGCCGAAATCGGTGCCCATTTGCGCCGGTTGGCCCTCTTGGCTCCAAATCTCCTGCATCGAGGCCTGAATCGCGCTCAGAATGCCCAAGCTCTCGGCATCGTGGGTGGCCTCGTACTCGTCGTAGTTGCGCTCGGGCGGCTTGGACATTTTGTGTTCAAGCAAGCGAAGCGCCTTGCGGGTGCGGTGCTCTTGATACTGATCTTGGATCTGCGGGTCGCGCGGAAACATTTTCAGCACTTTTTCGAGCAGGCGCCCCTCTTCGTCGTCCATTTCCTGCGAGCGCAAAGTGTCGATCTGCATGAGCAGCTCGCGTTTGTGATGCAAAACTTTTTCGTTCAAGGCGCGCCGGCGCAGTTCGCGTTCTTTGGCGAGCGTGTCGCTAAAAGAATCCAGCGCGTGGCTGCGCGCCAAGTGCCAACCCAGCATCTGCTCTTCGGCGGCTTCGAGAAGGGCGGTCATGATTTCGTTTTCGAGGCGGCCGCCATCGGCCATCGTGAGCGCTTCGGCAAAATGGCCCCACGGAATCGGCGAACCCGTTTCGATTTGGCCGCACAAAAAATCGAGCAGCGAAGCGGGAAGACCCGCGTGCATAAAAAACGTGGCGATGAGTTCGCTCTGCGCGAGCGTGAGGTTCTGTGACCGGTATTTTTCGGTCAAAGCGCGGGCGGCGCCTTCGGCATTGCCGTGCAAAATAAGAAGGGACTGAATCTCAAGTTCAAGCACCCTTCTATTTTGCTGAAAATTTCAGTGAAAATGCAGACTTGCTGCGAAGTATTAGGACTTAAGTCGTCACGCGTGAAACATATTCGCCGGTCGACGAATCTACACGCAAAATGTCGCCCTCATTGATGTGAAGGGGGACCTTCACAACTAGACCTGTTTCCAGGGTCGCGGGCTTGGTGGCGCCGGTCACGGTGTCACCGCGCATGCCGGGGTCCGTCTGCGTGACTTTCAGGTTCACAGCTTTGGGCACATCACAAGACACGGGACGTTCGTTGTAGAACAAAATCACGACTTCGAGGTTCTCGGTCAGGTAGTTTTTGGCGTCGCCGATCTCGTTTTCCATGACGGTGATCTGTTCGAACGACTCTTTGTCCATGAAGTTGTAACCGGTGTCGTCTTTGTACAGGAACGACATCTCTTTGTTCATGACGTCGGGAACTTCAAAACGCTCACCCGATTTGAAGGTGCGCTCGAGTTGTTGGCCGGTGAGCAGGTTGCGCATTTTGGTGCGGGTGAACTGATTGCCCTTGCCGGGTTTCACGTGTTGGAAATCCAGAACTTGATAGGGCGAGCCTTCAACCATCACGCGAAGACCTTTTTTAAAATCCGACAAATCGTACATACCTGCTCCTGAAATGAAGAAAAGAACCGTCAAAGTAGGCTGGCTCCGAAGCGAAATCAAGCCTGGGCTCGGGGCGGCGCGTCCGGTCGGTAGTGCCTAAAATTATCGCAGTTCGCGCATCTCTTCGAGCTTGCGCAGGATCTTTTGCAGACTCTGGATTTGTTTGTCGACGACCGCGCGTTCGCGCGACAGCAGGGGCCGCAAGGTCTCGGCTTCGGCCTCCTCCTCGTCATCACGCAGAAGCTCCCAGCGCTTTCGCACCTGAGGATTTTCGGGATGCTCTTGGAAGAGTTCCTCCACCATATGCTTGGCTTTTTTGAGTTCGTTGCGAACCAAGAGGGCATCGATCAACGAGAGCTGACGTTCGATCCGGCGCGAGGGGTCTTCGGTTGGCGCCTTGGGGATCGGTTTGGCGACGGGGATCTGGGGCGAAGTTAGGTCCAAAGCCTCCAAGGCTTTGGGAAGCGGCTTCATCTGGAACAGATCGTCTTCGTAATCGGTCGCCGACAGGGACTCCAATTTTTGAACCGCTTTTTGCGAGCGTTCGCTCGTGGGGTTCAAAAACAGCGCCATTTTGTGGGCTTTCAGGGCGTCATGCGGGCGTTGCAACTCGATGTAAGCCTGACCCAAAAGTTGGTAGGCCAGCAGGTTTTCGGGCGAGATCTGCACCGCTTTGTTCAGATGCGGCAAGGCCTCTTCGAAACGTTTGAGGGTGCACAAGAGTCGGCCGAGCGCCACGTAGCCGCCGATGTAGTGCGGGTGGCGTTCGATTCCCTTGCGCGCTGTCGCCTCGGCTTCTTTGTAAAACCCTTTTTCTCGATAGGCGTCAGCAAGCGCCGCAAAGACCTTCGAGTTGGGGTCTTTCTGGAGAATTTCTTGGTATTTCTCGAGAGTTGCGGCGGAGATCTGACTCATGACTTTAGACTCCCCGAAAATGGCAAGGGTCGCAACATTTTCTTTTGACCCGTGCGTTCTCGCTCGCTTCAATGACAGGGATGAGTGACACACCCTTGATTATTCTGGGCATCGATCCCGGATCGCACCGCACTGGTTTTGGCTTGATTGAAGTGACGGGCGAAAAAATCCGCCATTTGAATCATGGCGTCATTGTGCTTTCGGACGAAGCCAGCTTCCCTGCAAGGATGCTCGCCTTGGGCGACAGCTTGCACATGCTCATGAAGAAACACGTCCCTCAGATCATCTCGGTCGAAAAGATTTTCTTGGGAAAATCCCCCGAAAGTGCCTTTCAATTGGGCCATGCGAGGGGAGTGGTGCTCGCCGAATCCGCGCGCAGTGGCGCGCAGATCCACGAATACGCCACCCGTGCCGTGAAAAAAGGCGTGACCGGCAATGGCGGCGCCAGCAAAGAAGACGTGCAAACAGCCTTGCAAAAGCTGCTGGGACTTGTGAAGCTCGTCAACCTGGATGCCTCGGACGCCTTGGCCCTGGCGGTTTTCCAGAGCCAAAAGACATTGGCCGAAGGCCGAATGGAGAGACTGAAGTGATCGGATCGCTGCGCGGAAAAATTCAGGAAGTGTCGTCAGAACACGTGCTGATCGAAGTCGGCGGGATCGGTTACGAGTGCCTGGCGTCTTTGGGCACGCTCGCCGAACTTTCGGTGAAGCGCGGACAAGAGATTTTCGTGCAAACCTACACGCACGTGCGTGAGGACGCTTTGCAGCTCTTCGCCTTCACGGACCGCGCCGAAAAAAATCTGTTTTTGTCTTTGCTCAAGGTGAACGGCATCGGTCCGAAGATGGCCCTGAACATCCTCTCCGGTGACCGGGTCGAGAGAATTTTGAACATGATCGAGCAGGGCGACGCCAAGGCCCTCTCGAAATTCCCGAAAGTCGGCAAAAAAACCGCCGAGCAAATGGTGCTCACGCTCAAAGGCAAACTCGTGTTGATCGAGAGCGCCGCTCCGGCTGTGGCTCCCGGCAAGAACCGTGAGTTGACGTCGGCGCTCGTCAATTTGGGCTTCCGCGTGAGCGACGTTGAGAAGGTCGTTGAAGACCTGCCGAAAGATGTCGATTTGCAAGAGGGCATCCGCCAAGGTTTGGCCGCTCTGACCACGATGTGAGGTGAACGATGGTGAAAATTATCGAAGCAACGTCTGAAGAATTTCTGTTCACCTCGAGTGCGGACGTGCGTCAGCAGATCTCGTCCGTCTCGATCGAAGGCGACATTTCTTGGGAAAACACGCTCCGTCCGCACCGGTTCGAAGAGTTTCCGGGCCAAGACGAGGTCAAAGAAAAGCTGCGCGTTTTTCTGCAGGCGGCTCAGGCTCGCAAAGAGCCGCTCGATCACGTGCTGTTCTCGGGCCCTCCGGGCCTGGGGAAGACGACGCTCGCGCAAATTCTCGCCGCCGAAATGGGCGTCGACATCAAAGTCACCTCGGCCCCCGCGATCGAAAAAAAGGGCGATCTCGCCGCGATCCTGACCAGTCTCAAACCGTTTTCGGTTTTGTTCATCGACGAGATTCACCGCTTGAGCCGCGCGATCGAAGAGTACCTCTACACGGCGATGGAAGATTACTATCTCGACATCGTGACCGGCGAAGGCCTGGGCGCGCGCTCGATGAAATTTCAACTGGTGCCGTTCACGCTCGTCGGTGCCACCACGCGCGCGGGACTTCTCAATGGCCCGTTCCGTGACCGTTTCGGCATCGTCGAACGCTTGCAGTTCTATGACCGCAAAGCTTTGCAGCAAATTCTCGCGCGTTCGTCCCAGATCCTCGGCATCGAGGGTGACGACGACGGTTTCGCCGAAATTGCCAACCGCGCCCGCGGCACACCTCGGATCGCGAACCGCCTGCTCAAACGCGTGCGCGACTACGCGCAGGTCAAAGGCTCGGGCCGGATCGACGCCGAGATGTCCAAATACGCGTTGGATAAATTGGGCGTGGACAGGCGCGGTCTCGACCCGATGGACCGCCGGATCTTGCAACTGATCGGTGAGAAGTTTGGCGGCGGCCCCGTCGGCATCGAAACCATGGCGGCGGCTCTCAGCGAAGAGCGCGACACGCTTGAAGAGGTCTACGAACCGTTCTTGATTCAAGAGGGCTTGCTGCAAAAAACCCAGCGCGGCCGCGTGCTCACCGAGCACGGCAAAAAGCACTTGGGCCTTCCTGAAGTCTAATGAAAAATCCGGACACCCTGGCCTGGGTTGAAGAGCTCTTAACTCCCGGCTACCGGCGCAAGCCCATGTTCGGAGGCTTCACCTATTCCTATGACGACGTGATGGTGATGGCGCTTTTCGAAAGCGAAGGCAGCCGCAGTCACCGCGGACAAACTTATCCTTATGAGCTTTGGTTCGGTTGCATGTTTCCCGTCGAGCGCGAAAAACAAGACGAGGCGCGCGCGCAGTTTCCATTTTTGGTGCAGCACCCCGTGCTCGGGAAGTGGCTTTATCTTCCCAGCGAGACCGAGGACTTTGAATCGAACGCCGAGGCTGTTCTGCGCGAAATCCGCCGGCGCAATCCTCTGTTGGGGACGATTCCCAATTCAAAAAGACCCAAAAAAGGCCGCGCCGTGAAAGAAGACGCGGGGACTTACTCGCGAACGCCGATGATGTTTCGCGAGGAGCTGCCGGCCGAAAAGCTCAAAAAAGCCAAGCGCCTCTCGGACCTGCTGGGGCTGGGGCCCGTGATGGAGAAGCGCATGATTCAGGCGGGCATCCGCTCCGTTGAACATTTCGTCAAGATGGGATGGCAGGAGGCCGCGAAGCGCTTGGTCGATCTGCATCCGCGGCACTTGAACGCGATCTACGCGTACGTGTTGATCGGCGCCCTTGGCAATGTCGGATTCAACGAAATTTCCGAAGCCGAAAAAAAAGAAGCCGTCGCCCTCATGGCCCAGTGGCGCCAGGAGATGAAAGCGGCCAAAAAGAAAGCGCCCCCCAAAAAGAAAGCGGCGCCTCGAAAGGCGCCGTCAAAGACAAAAATCTCTCGCGCTAAAAAACGTTAGTTCCGACAGATGCCGCCGCGGGAAGTTTGAATGAAATTAGTGCCCACGAACTTGATCCCTTCGATCTCGGTTTCGATGCGCTCAACACGGACCGTGTCGCAGTCTTGCTGGTCGCCGCGAGAGGTGGTCCACAGACGGCGGTTGCCGGTCAGGTCCACCGTGAGCCATGTGCGGCCGCGCGCTTCCAGATTCTGCGACAGCGCCGTGAGCGCATCGGTGCAGGCCTCTTCATCCGCGAAGACGCGGCGGAGCTGGATTTCGTTGTTCAAATCCGATTCGCGCGCCTTAAAAACCAGGTTCACGCGGTTTTCGATGCGTCGGCACTCCAGTCCATTCTGCGCGTCGGTGGTCAGGCGCAGGTCTTTCTGCTCAAAGTTTTGAAACTCGTTCAAAAGCGAGTTGTCGAACGGACGTTTGGGATCAAAGGCCCCTTCGGGCACAACCCAGTCGGTCCACCTGTTGGAGCCGGTCAGGGTGAGCTTCGGCGACAAAATCATATCCACGTTTTCGGTGATGAGGCCGGCGCGTTGATGGCCATTCACGGCAACGGCCTGGCCCGTGACCACGCGCTTAAACTCTACGTAAAGGTTCGACTGCGGAAGTTCGCCGGCGTAGTCGGCGCAGTTTTCATTTTGGGGAAGAATTTTGCTGAAGCGCTTAATACGCGTCACGCGTTGGTCGTAGTCGGTGATTTTGTTCCACCACCAACCGGTGTCGCCTTTCATGGGTTCGAGCGAAATCACGCCCGGGATGTGCTGGCCGAAGCCGCCTTGGTGGGCCTCCACGCAGGTGATGTCGCCGGGGCGCAGTTGCACCAAAAGGCGCATCTGGTGGCCGCCGAGCTCGACGGGGACCGAAACGGGGATTGATGCGGATTCTTGGCTGGCCGCCTGAAGGCTCCAGGTCAAAAAGGTGATGGCGAATAGGGATTTGAATGGGGTCATGATCGTCTCCTCTGCCGTTCTTTTACGCAAAGGAGTGACCAAGGTAAAATTGATGGTGAGAAGGCTCACCATAGATGAAAGGTATGGTGAGCCGTCGACTTTTATCTCGTTAATGTCGGAGTTCGTCGGCCTTCGGCAGATCCGGGCTGATTCGCGGTGGGTGCAGGTCACCGACGTTCTTTTCGCCGCCCACTTGACGGGCGATCAAGATCGCGCGCTCAAAACCAATTTCGTCTTGGGTTCGGTACCCGAGGTGTCGCAGTCCCGGAACGGCGAGGCTCCAGCCGGTGGTGGAGTTTTGAAACAGCACGCCCGCCATCAGCAGCGGGAGGGCAAACCAGCGCTTATTCATCGTGAGGCCGAGGGTGATTCCTGAGGCCGCCAGGATCCCCGCGTGGACTTTGAGGGCGCGGTCCAAGTCCCATTCGCGATCCAGTTCCACCAAACGCTGAGCGATTTTGTCTTGATCAAAACCGATCTGGTCGAGGCGCTGGTTCATCTCGGCTTGAAGTTGGTCTTTGATCTGCTTGTCGCTCATCAGACGTGAAAGCAAGCTGGGCTTCAGTTCGCTCATGGCCTGGTGAAGACGTCGGGCTTCTTTTTGATTGGCGGCATCGATGTAACTCATCTGTCGTCCTTTTAGGTGGGTGGTTCCAGCCTTGCGATTTTGCAAAGCGAAGGCCATCGCAAGACTCTCGAAATCACCGGTGCGTGGGGTCTTCGGGGCAAAGCGGGCCGCGGGAAAGAACCGAATTGCCCCGAAAGACGTGCGCGGGACCGCTGTTTCCCTGGCCCGAATACTTGCAAGAATGAATCATCAGGAGGGACACGCGATGGAAGCGATCCGGACTTACTGCAAACAGGGCGCGTGGATGTCAGTTCAGTGTTTAACGATTGCCGCTCTTTGCGCGATCGCATGTTTGCTTTTTGTTAAAATCGGGCAGACCACCTACGTTCTGGCCGCACGAATGACTGGAGCTCAGACCCAACAGACAGCGGACGTTTCCGACCAACGCCTTGGCCCTGGGGTTGCAAAATAATTCATTCAAAAGAAACAAACGATCACCAAGCAAAGGAGACGCGAATGAGACTTGAGATCGAAAACGACGCCCGCCCTGTCGATGGGCCCGTGATCCAATTACGACACGTTGAAGAGCCTCCCGTGCTCATGACCCGCGAGTGGGTCTTTATCCACTGGGCCCATACGTGGGAATGCCCGTAATTTTGAAACATCCGCACAACCATCCACAAAGGAGGCCCCATGCCCAGCCAAAATCGTAACGTCGGCCCCCAGGGTCCCAATGACCGTCATCAAGAGGGACGGTTTCTGGATCCTTCACAAGACTCCAGCGACGCGCCGGCCGAAGGTAGTCGCAACGCCGAAATGACCGGTACGCCCAATGGGACGGTCGAATCCACCAAGTCTGGTGCGCGCGAAAAGAATCAGAGCGAGGGTGTGAACCACTCCGGCGTTGGCCCCCTCTGATCCTTGGCAAAAAGCCCCTCCAAGATCCAGCTTTTTAAGAGCGCCTCACAAAGCCATTGTCTCTCTGAAAAACAGATGTAAATTATATGTAAATCAGGGGGATGGTGGGGCGTCCCGGAAGGGGCATTTCAATGGTGGGATTTCGTGAGGATGCGATGAAAATGGTGTTGGTGTTTTTTGTGGTTTTAGCCGTGGTTCTGATTCGAGTTTTGGGTGTCGCTTAAGCGCTTTTCAAATTCGCTTCGTAAGACCGAAAAGTACTGCGAGTCCTGAGCGGCGAGAGCTTCGGCGCGGGCCTCGCAGTACGCGCGTTGAATTCGTTTTTGCTGCAGATCCAATTCGAATGAGCGGCCTTGGAGGTCGCAGTCACGCTCGATCTTGAGCAAAGCACTCGTCTTGAGAAAACTCTCCGAATGGCGCAAGTTCATGCGCCAGAACAGAAGCGCGGTCACAAAGCACAGGATAAAAAACAACACGGCGAGCGCGGCGAGCAGGTCAAACAAGTTCGTTTGTGGGATCACCTTGATTCCTCCATGAAATCATTCGGCCCAAGGACCTCAAGTCTTGAACCAATATTGAACTAAAATACTTTAAATTTTTGCCTTGAGCGTGCGGTCAGGATGGAGTTTTCGCCATGTGCTGGATTGAGCGCTGCGCCACGACGCGACGATGGACGGGTGCCCGCAAAGGTTTTATCGTCAGACCAGAGGTCCTTTGTCAGCCGGGAGAATCGATCGGTGAAATATGGGGTGGGACTCCTCGTGGTTATGGTCATGCTCGCCGGAGCCGTGCTCTTCAACAAGAAGAGCGGGGAGCGCTCGCGTGCCCAAGAAGACACTCGTGAAGCGATCAAGCATGTGGAGGCCGCGCTCCGGTCGTACCAACGCGATTGCGGCGGCTTTCCTTCGCAGGCCGAGAGTTATCGAGGCCTGACGGCCAAGACGAAATGCAAAGGTTGGAAGGGGCCCTACCTCGAAGAGACGCATTTGCGCGACGGTTGGGGCCACGAGCTCGGTTATCGCTTTGATGACGTCCATCCCGAAATTTTCTCGCTCGGGGCCGACGGCCGTGAGGGCGGCACGGGCTTGGACACAGACCTGAGCTCCGCGGTGGGCGATAGCGGACCCTGAATCACCGCCAGCAATCTTCGTAATCTTCGGGAGACTCCGACGCGAGGAGTTCGGGCGGCTGGCGAAGATGAAACGCATGCCCGAGCAGCGCGCCCTCTTTGGGTGTGAGCTCTTGGCAGTTTTTCGAAAAGAAATCTTCACAGACTTGATCGACGTGTTGCTTGCCAAAAATATTGGCGAGCAAGGCCAAATAAATGGATTCGAGCGTGTCGCGGCCATATTTGAGGCGGACCGCGAGTCCTCGCAAGTGATGATCCAAGTCCCAAAACAGTTTTGACCCGGCTTGGGTGACCAAATTTTCGGCGACGAAGGACGACATCGCATGCGCGCAGCTTTGGTGGAGGGAGGCGTTGGCCTTGCACGCGGTGCAAATCACGCGTTGATCCGCGGTTCCGGACCGGATCTGCGAGGAGAACTTCACCTCGTGACGCGAGAACAAGTCGCTCAGATGCGTGAGCTCGGTGTAAGCTTCGGCGGGCCTCAGGGTGCTGAAGAAGTGCAGCGCGGGGAGGGTGAGAAGACAGAAGATCAAAAAAATCAAAACCAAGCCTATTTTTGCGACTGTCTTCATCGGCCCTCGGCGCCCTTTGTAAATTAAAGGACTTTAAAGATCGCGCCGGCGTCAGAAAAAGGCAAGAACATTTCGCTCCGAGGTCCTTAAGTTTAGCGCGGCCGTGAGATGTTGGTCGTGCTGGACGGCGGCGACCAGATGAGCATCAGTTGGATCTCGGTGTTGTCGGCCGAGGAGTTGTGCCCGATCGCGGGGTTTTCGTTTTGTTTGATGGATCCCGTTTTGTACCAGGCACCAAAGCCCGCGTACCAGCTCGTGCCGATCGGAAATTCGGCGCCGACGCCGAGACCTGCGATGTTGGCGCTGATCGCGGCCTCCTGAGAGCCCGTGTTCTGCACGCGAAGTCCCAAGCGCCCAAGTCCCGCCGCCAAGAAAAGTTTGGAGTTTGGAAACACCTTGAGGCCAAAAAAAGATTCGTCGCGCTTCGCCGTGTTGCTGGACGGGTCTCCCTTGGTTTCACCGACCATGTAGCTGCCAAAAAAGCGAACCTCGCTCGTCTCTTCGCCCCAAACCTGCACATCCAGGCCGAGGCCCGCCTGACCGCCCTTGTAGGTGGCCTGGGAGCCATCCGAGTTGAGCAGGCGCGTCTCGAGATACGAGATCGGAAACGACAGTGAGAAGTTCCGCGGCGGGTGTAGGTGGACGAAGCTTGTCCCCAGCAAAGGGCACCGGGCAGCGTAAAAACGAGAATCAGCGCCCCCCATGTATTCATGGAACCACCGTGATCGAGGTGGGATTTTGCGAAAAAGCGCCCGGGCCGATCAACGGTCCGGTGATGGCGCGCACGGCAGAGCCCGTGCCGGACCAGTAAAGTTTTTCGATGGTGTCCGTGCCGCTGCTGCCAACGTAAAGAAAGCCATCGGCGTCGGCGGCGATCGCGCGCGGCGTATTGATGATCGAGGAGTTTAAAAAGATCGTCGTTGGATTGCTCCCGTCGGGATCCACGGCAATTAAAGCGTGCGAACCGGCAAAGGTGACGATCAGTTTATTCGACGGCGCATGGTAGGCCACGGCCACCGGCGTTCCGGTGTTGAAGGGCGCCGCGGTCACGTGATTGAGGCACGTGCCGTCTTTTGAGTACCGCGAGAAGCGGCCGGCAGCGGCCGACGAAATGACCACCACCTGTTCGGTCGATGGAATGACAGCCACGCCCCAAGGATTGGCGAGCACGCAACCGCCGGAGGTGGTCGGCAGAAAAGGCGCCCCGATGCGCTGACCGGTGACCGAGAATTTTTCGACCGTGTTGATATTGGCTTCGGCCACGTAAATCGAGTTGTCCGCCGGGTTCACGGCGACGTGTTTGAGCGTCGTGGCCGTGAGGTTCACATTGGTGATGCTCGCGGAGGTGCTGTTGGAAAGATTCAACAGTTCGAGCCGGTCCACGCCTTCAACGGCGATGACGAATTTGTCGGGCGAAATAAAGCCCGAGCCCGACACCCATTCGCCGCCCGGGTAGAGATCGCGGAGCGTGGCCTTGAAGGCGCCGTCCTTCGTCCACCAAGACGCGAGACCGGGGCCCGTGGCCGGGTCCGTCGCGACGGTCGAAATCAGCAGGGTGCCCGAGTAACTTGTCGATGCGACCAGGCCATCAAACGGTTTTTCGCCGGCGCAGCCAGCGGTCAAAATCGAAAGACTGAGGCAAATAAACAAATTTCTCACGTCATCTTGTTCGGCCATGCGGCCGCAAAACTCTCTGGACGTGAGTCGAGTCTCTTAACGTTTTCTAAAGAAAACTCGGCACGGCGGCCAACCAAGGTCGAGGGGGCGGGCGCTACCGGGAGTGTTTTTGAGCCAAAACGGCGAGCGACATCTGCTCCCCACCGTCATCGCCCACGGTGATGCTCGCGGGGATGTTTTCACGCGCCACGATTCTGGGGCGGCCCAGATCGAGCCGTTCGCCCTTTTTGCTCATTTGTCCCACGAGAAACTGCAGATCGACACCGCCATCCGCGGTTCTGTCGGCAAGCACCTCGATGAAGGTTTCTTGTCCGTCGACGTTTTCAGAAATCCGGGCGCGTTCACCGGCGGTCACGACGAGACCGAAGGAGGAGGCCGGGCGGCCCTCAAGCGAGAGGTCGATTTTCAGTTTATAAACCGGAGCCGCCATCCGGGGACTCGAGGCCAAAGAGATCGAAGCGAACAGGGACATGAAAATCAGGATGAGTCTCAACGAGCACCTCCACGTTTCTTCAGATGCTGCGCCCGAAAATCGCGGCCGTCAATCTGGCTCAAGGGCAGTTGAGCTGCGCCTGCAAAGGCTTGTGGTCGGAGGAGCGGATCGACTCGAGGACGACCAAACGCGCGCTCGGACAGCCGCGCACGAAAACGTGATCCAGGGGCATGGACTCGGTTCGACCCTCCGGAATCAGTTCCCGCAAACCCAGCGACTGCGTGAGCGTTTGCAAAAAGCGGCGGCGGCCGCCGTTCCAGGTGTTAAAATCGCCCGCCCAAACGAGGGGACCGGCGTGCGCTTCAAGAACCTGGGCGATGTCGCGCATTTGAGTTTCGAACTTCGAGCCGTCGACAAAGTTGATCCCGTGGGTGTTGACGAACAAGATCGAAGGGCCGGCGGCCTGGGGCAAGGTCACGAAAAGGGACATCTTCGGCGTGTTGGTCACCGGTTCGCGGTGGGGGCTGCGCCGAAAGTGGATCGAGCTGGGCCGCACCGTCGAAGCCGAAATCACGCCGGTCGAGGTGCCATCGTTGTTGGTGAAGCTCGTCGCGAGAAAGGCGTCGAGATTGTTCATCGAATCCAGGACCGCGGGCATGAACGAGTCGCGCATGCCCTCTTGCAAGAGAAGAACATCGGCATTTGCGCTCAGCGTGCGAAAATCTCGAGCCCAGGCCTCGCCGCGCTCGCCTTTGAGAACATTCCACACCAAGAGTTCAAAACGGGCGGGCAGGGCGCTCGCCCGGGCGCGCAGACTCAGGGGATGCAAGACTTGAGAATCCGGAGGGACGGTTTGCGCGCGGACCGAGGTGCCCGCAAAGAGAATCGGCGCGAAGATCAGCGGCAGAAAAAGGCGTGTTAAGAGCATAAACCCAACCTCGTTGAAGTTGAGTTTGCGTTGATGTTTTCGCTTTTGGCAAGAGGCTTCGCCCCGCGCGTCGTTTAGGCCGCGGCTTTGCGAATCGTGTCGAGCTTGTCTTTCATGGTTTGCAGCTGCTGTTTCAGAAGCTGGTTTTCTTGCGTCAGGCTCACGATTTTTTTGCGCAGGAGCATCAACTCTTCGCTCGAGGAGCCGCCGCCCGAAGCGGGAACGCCGGCGCTCGCCGCCACGGAATCAAAGGCCACATCGATGTCTTTGGCCGAGGCCGAGGGGCTCATACCGGAGTTGAGTTGATCTTCGATGTTCTCGGGAATCGCCAGTTCCGCGTCGACCTTGTCGAGCTTGAGCGCGCCTTGCGAAACCATGGCGCGCACCTCATTGATGATCTTCATTTGGCAAGACGCCACTTCGCCCGGCTGGGGTTTGGCCTCTTTTAAAAAGTCTTCGACTTTGCGGCGCTCCGAGAAGGCGAGCGCGCCCAAAAAGATTTGCTTCTTCTCTTCAGGGAGTGACGAGAGGGCGGTGCCGATCACGTTCGGCGTGAGGCGGGGAAACACTTCCATCAAGTACGTTTGGTTCCACGTGGACATGCGGTCAAGCGAGATGCATTTTTTGCGGATCTCGGCCTCCCACACGGGACTTTCCTCGGCGATCATCTGCAAGAATTTTTCGGCTTTCGCGGGCGCGGTGGTCTCGATCAAATTGAGCAATTGAACGAAGCCGCCTTTTTTCTTGTAACGATCAATCATGGCCATGCGGGACTCCTTTTCTCCAAAATTCTTGTCGGAAAAAGGGACGCGCGGCTGAAGAGGGGTGGAGCCCGATTTAGGTCGGGTTTTGAGGATCGAAATCCCTTATTGAGGCTCGGAGCACTCCCAGTCCTGAGAGCTGGGGTAGGGCGAGCGTCCCGAAAGATTGCAGTGCTTGTAAAAGAAATCCAGCGGGCGCGGCTTGTCTCGGTCGGGAAATTCAAGGTCGTTGTAAAAGCCGTCCATGCCGTAGGTGGCGGGACTGGGGCGCGCGCTGCTCTGCCGGGCTTCCATGCGCTCACGCAAGGTGGGTGACCGGCAACCGATCAAGAGCGAAAACAGTAAAAAAGTCACGGTGACGAGGCGCCAGTCCATCCCCTGATTTTAGCAGGAAAGGCGGGGCAAATGGAACTTGTGCCCAGCCTTTTCGCGGGGTAAAGTCGCCGAATGTTCTTGCAGAAGACCATTCGCAATCGCGTTCAAGTCCAAGGCATCGGCCTGCACTCCGGGAAACCCTGCACCCTTTCGTTCGTTCCGGCTCCCGCCGGCACCGGGGTTTCGTTCGTGCGCGCCGATCTGCCGGGCCGTCCTTCTCTGAAAGTGGCGGCGGGCAACGTGGCGGCGACGGGCTACGCCACCACTCTCGGCGGCCCCGCCTTTTCGGTGGCCACCGTGGAGCATTGCCTCTCGGCGCTGAGCGCGCTTCGCATCGACAATCTCGTCATCGAACTCGACGGCCCCGAAATTCCGATCACCGATGGCAGCGCGCGCGACTTCTTGGCGGGCCTGCAAAAAGTCGGACTCGTCGAGCAGGATCAACCGCGCAAATACTTTTTGATCACGCAGCCCGTGCACTTCGCCGAAGGCGACAAGCAGGCCTCGATCTTTCCGTACCAAGGCTTGCGCGTGACCGTGACGGTGGACTTTCCGCACCCGACGATCGGCAAACAAAAAATGGATCTCGACATCAACGAGCAGTCGTTCGGCCGCGAACTCGCAAACGCCCGCACGTTCGGCTTCTTAAAAGACGTTGAAGCCCTGCAGTCCCGCGGTCTCGCTCTGGGGGGCAGTCTCGAAAACGCCATCGTTCTGGACGACAAAGGGGTCGTCAATCCGGGGGGGCTGCGCTGGCCCGACGAATTCGTGCGGCATAAAACTCTGGACGCTCTCGGTGATCTCGTCACGCTCGGCTACCCCCTGATGGGCCACTTGGTGCTCTACAAAGCCGGCCACGACCTCATGAACAAATTTGTCCGCCAGCTGCTGCAATCGGAAGACTGCTACCGTCTGGTCGAACTCGGCGCCGACCTCTCCGAAGAGGCCCGTCTGCGCAATGCCGGCTGGGCCTGACGCGCTCGGTCTCCAGGGCGGTAACGCAAGGCACATCGGTTCACTTTCGGGGACCTTCTGGCAATATCGCCTCTCAAGTTTCGATTTTTGTTCCGAGGATGAGGGAGGCTCTCCATGATTATCGGTGTACCCAAAGAGATTAAAATCAGTGAAAACCGCGTCGGCATGACCGAAGCGGGCGTGAAGCAGCTCGTGAAAGAGGGCCACACGTTGTTCGTCGAAAAAGATGCGGGCGTGGGCTCGGGCATCTCGAATCAACAGTACGAGCAAGCGGGCGCGAAAATTTTGGACACCAAGGCCGAAGTTTACGCCAAGGCCGATATGATCGTGAAAGTGAAAGAGCCGCTTCCCGACGAATACAATCTTATGAAGGAAAACCAAATCCTTTACACCTACCTGCATTTGGCCGCCGAGCCCAAGCTCACCAAAGTTTTGGCCGAGCGCAAAGTGAAGTCGATCGCTTACGAAACCATTCAAAAAGAAGACGGCTCGCTCCCGCTCTTGACGCCGATGTCGGAAGTCGCGGGCCGCATGGCGACCCAAATCGGTGCGTACTACTTGCAGCGCGATCACGGCGGCAAAGGCATCTTGATGGGCGGCGTGACGGGCGTTCGTCCCGGTAAAGTCACCATCATCGGCGGCGGCGTCGTCGGCACCAACGCGGCAAAAATGGCCGTGGGTCTTGGCGCCAGCGTCACCATTCTCGACGTGAGCACCGCTCGCCTTGAGTACCTCGATGATATCTTCGGCGGGCGCGTGACCACTTTGTTCTCGAACGTGCAAAACATCGAGACGGCGGTGGCCGAGTCGGATCTGTTGATCGGCGCGGTTTTGATCACCGGTCACAAGGCCCCCACGCTCGTGTCGAAACAAATGGTTTCGACCATGGGCCGCGGCAGCGTCGTCGTTGACGTCGCGGTCGATCAAGGTGGTTGTATCGAAACGTGCAAACCCACGTCGCACACGAGCCCCACTTACGAAGTGGACGGCGTGATTCACTACTGCGTTCCCAACATGCCCGGCGTCGTGTCGCGCACGTCGACCTATGCATTGACCAACGTCACGCTGAAATATGCGTCGATGCTGGCCGCCATGGGTGTTGAAGACGCCATCGCCAAAGACAAGGCGCTCTTCAAAGGCCTGAACGTGTACGGTGGATACGTTTGCTACGAGCCCGTGGCTCGCGATTTGGGGATGGAGTACCGTCCTTACCGCCAATAATCGACGCGGGAAGATTCAAATTCGTTTTTAAAGGGAGAACCGGCGGTTCTCCCTTTTTCTTTTCGGGCCAAGCCGGCGTGAGCAGCGTCAGGATCAAAAGCAAAACCGCGGCATTCATGGCGCGCGCCTCTTTGCGCGCACGCTCCAGGCGTGCAGGGACAGAAAGATCAGCACGACGTAAAAAGGTCCCCACAGGCGCGCGTGCGAGGTCAGCTTAATCACGGGCGGGGCGAGCGTGCCGGCTTCGGCCAACAGCGCCTCCCACAAGCGGTTCATCTCGGTGAGCCAGCCCCAACCCGGGGGGACCACCAGTTCCACCGCGCCGATCAGAAACCAAAGGGCGAGACTCGGCGGCGCGAGCACCACGCCGATGAGCGCGAGCCAGGGATTGGAGACGCTCCAGCCCGCCAGGAGCGGGAGCAAGAGGACAAAAATCAAGAGCGCGCGCTGAGCTTCATTTTGGAGTTTCGGCACGAGCGCGAGCCGCGCGGTGACCGAAAGCAGGAGCGACGAGGAGAGGACCCAGGACGGGTGTAGAGCCAAGCACCAGAGCCAGCTATCGAAAACGTGACGGGCGGGCTCTCGGCGGCTCAGGCGTGACATCGATTCGAAAAAGGCGCGCACGACCGGCGGCTGCCAGTTGCTCATCAGCGCGAACGCGAACAAGACGGGCGGCACCAACCATTTGGAGAGACGTGCTCCCAAAAGCCGCTCGAGCACCTTTTCGAGAAAGGACAGATGGCTTCCCGACACCACGAGCAGGTGAAAGAGGCCGGACTCAATGTAGAGCCGCTTCATCGCGAGAGATTCGGGCGTCTTGCCACAAAAAAGTGCAGAGTTTAAAGCCGCATGCTCGCTATTTGACAGTTTTAAGAGACAGAAATCATGAATTGACAGCGAGAGGGCTGCAAAGTTCTTCAGCAGCGAGAGTGACTCGGGCAGGGCCCATGATGCCAGGAAGGCGGCAAATATAGACATGAATCAAGCAGTTAGCAATTTGCGCGAAATGCCCCAGAGATGACAGGTTCTTAAAGAGCCCAAGTCGAAACCCAAAGACGGACATAAACAAAATTTCAGTTTCTTAAATAAGAGGATTTCACATTTGTCGAAAATCACATGTTTTCTGAGTAAAAACAAAGAGATAACCAGTGCTGTGAATGGCAGCAAATCGCTGAAACCCTTGCCCAGTCAATGGTCCAGGTCAATTCACTCAATTCTATCCCCAAATTTTGTGGATAACTTAATCGAGCAGAGGTGTTGGCGTTTCATGAGTCCTTGTGTCATGCTTTTTACATGAGAATTTTCATCTTTGTTCTGGCCGCGATGCTGATGTCTTGTGCGCAAAAGCCTGTCAAATCAAAGCCCTCGGCGAAAAATGCCCCGGCGGTCTCAAAGTCTTTGGCCCAACGCCGGGACACGGGCGCGTCGGCCGAGTTTGCCCGCGAAAAACAAATGGTGATGCAGAAAAAACCCACGGCGGGTCAGGCCTCGCGCTCCACGCGTCCCGCGCCGGTGAGCGTGAATCCTCAGAACAAACGGCTGGTGCTGGATTTGAAAGCACAAAAAACTCCCGTGGTGTCCGAGGCCAAACTGATGGCCGAGTTGCAAGAGCAGTTCGATTTGAACAACCAGATCGGTTTTCAATCGCGCTATCAGGCCTTCACGCAGCGCTACTCCAAGAGCGCTCGGATCAATGAAGTCCACTACATGTCGGGATTGCTCGCGCTCAGCTACAAGAACTACGGTGGGGCGCTGCGCGCCTTCGATCTCATCTTGAAAAACCCGCGCAGCCCTCAATCCTCCAAAGCGATGTTCGCCAAGGCGATGACCTACCGGCGCATGAACTTGAACGAAGCCGCCAATAAACTGCTGGCGCAGATTCCCGCGCGTTATCCCAAAACGCTCGAAGCGCAGCGCGCTCAAGTCGAACTGAAGATCGCGGAGAAACGTTTTCAATGAGCCGCCTGTCGAGATGCCTTCATCCCGCGGTTTTAGCAGCCTTGTTGATGACGGGCCCGGCCCGCGCGCACGCGCAGGACGCCCCCGATTTGCGCCGCGAGCGCCGCTTGCACCAAACCTACAAGAAATTCGCGCAGACGCCCACGCCGCAAGAAGAGTGGCAAGAGGCGCTTTCGGGCGTGACCGAGCAGAATTACCAAATCCAACAGGGCGACACGCTCTGGGACATCTCCGAAACCTTCTTTGGAGATGCCGAGTTCTGGCCGAAAATTTGGTCTTTGAATAAAGAGGGCATCTTCAATCCGCACGAAATCGAACCCGGAGACGCGGTTCAGTTTGTTCCGGGAACGCTGGGTGAGGCTCCGAGCTTCGCCGCGACGGAGGGCGAAGGCGGCGGTGCCGCCACGGCCGCGGCGACTGGCGCCAAAAAAGAAGACGACGTTCTCACCGTGGAGCCGGAGGAGAGCGCGGGTGAAGGCAAAGACCCCGCGATCCGCCAAAAAAAGCCGCAATTTATCGAGGCCGACATTTCGGGAGTGAAGCTCCCGGCTCCGTATAAAAAAGGTCCTCGCGGCGCCGTGAATCTGCCCGCGAGTCTGCCGACGTGGAGTCTGCGTCAGAATCCCGACCGTCCGTACTCGATGCAAATCCGTCCCGTCACCCGCAACCCGGGGGCGTCGGAAATCACGCTGCTCTCGTACCTGACCGAAGAGGGGGCTTCGAGCGTCGGCGAGATCGTTGAAGCCGAAGCGGGGATGCACGCCGCGCACGAAAATCAGTACGTGGTGGTCAAATCCAAAGGCGCGGCGGCCGGTCAGAAGCTGCTCGTCGTTCGTGACACCGGCACCCTCAAAGTGGGTGAGCGCGCCGGAACCATTTTGCAGATCGAGGGTGAACTCACGTTGCAAGAGCCGGTGAAGTCCTCGGATGGTTTGTACCGGGCGATGGTGAACCGGGCGTTTGGTCCCGTGCAAGTCGGCTCGCAGTTGATGTCGGGCGAGGTTCAGCGCGTCGTCGTTGATGACAGTGGCGGCGGCGGTTCGGACGCCAACACCAAAGTCATCGGCGGACCGGGCGGCGAAAGCCGCGAGATCTTTGGCCCTGGCGACGTTCTCTTTTTGGATGCGGGCGCATCGGGCGGCCTCTCGCCCGGTCAGACGGTCAACATGTACCGACGTGAGCACATCCGCGACGAAGATTCGAACCAACCCGAGAATCCGCGATTGATCGGCACCGTGCGCATCGTGCGCACGAGCCCCGGATTCGCGACGGGATTCGTGTCGTCGGCGATCGAAGCCATCCACGTCGGAGATTCGGCCAACCGCACGCCTCACGTGAAATAAAACCGCACGCACGCGTGGCGGCCGCTTTGAAGAGAGTCGAAGTCTCATGCAGACCGACTCTCTTTTTCATTTCGTCAGTTACTTAGCGGCTCACAAGCTGCGTTTCAAATTCGCCGACCGCCCTCGCCTGGTGAGCGCATGGTCCCGGGGCCTGCGGCCGCCGTCGCCCGATTTTTTTCGCGAGCTTCCCGAGTTCGAAATTTGGCGCGAGCGCGCCGCTTCCTTCTGGGAGAAGGGCGCTTTTGAACTCGCGCGCGAAGCGGAGCGCGGAACGCGCTTTTTAACCCCCGAAGATCCCGAGTTTCCAGAGACGCTGAAAAGTCTCGAGGAGCCGCCGTGGGTGCTCTCGGTCCGTGGCTCGATCGAGGCTCTGTCGGCGCCGAGTCTCTCGGTGGTGGGGGCACGTGAACCGTTACCGGGTTCGCTCGCGTGGATGCAGGAGCATTTGGGTTTTGTCTTGAAGCGTGCGCCGCTCGCGTTGGCGAGCGGCGGAGCGAGGGGCGTGGATCAGATGGCGCACCGATTGTGTCTTCGCTACGAGCGGCCGACGTTGATCTTCGTGCCGTCGGGACTGGGCGCACTTTATCCCGAAAACCTGAAGGACTGGGTGCTGCCGGTGCTCGAGTGCTCAGGCGCGTTGGTGAGTGAGTTTCATCCGCGCGCGCCGATGCGTAAGTGGCATTTTCAAATGAGAAACCGGCTGATCGCGGGTGTGTCGCGCGGCACATTGGTGGTGGAAGCCCGTCACCGCAGTGGCACGTGGCTCACGGCGCAATTGGCCCTGGATCTGCCGCGCCCCCTCGGGGTTTTGCCCGGATCGGCGATCGAACCCCGACAAAGCGGCAATGTGCTTTTGATAAACGCTGGCGCGACGCCCATTTGCGATGCCCAAGATCTTGTCATGTTTTTGAAAGGGCCTTGTCAGCGTCCGACAGAGTTTTCATCCTCCCTAGGTGCTAGTTTCGATGTGGCCCACTAGATCTAGTGGGATTGGTTGAACCTTAAGAGTGGATCAATGAAAGTGAAAAAAACTAAAAAAAGCCTTTGAATTTTTGCGCAAACACTTCAACAATCAAATGCAAGGGAGGGGCGATGTGGGTCACGGACGACCGACGTAGTAAGGACGCTACTGCATCGCTCTGTTTTTCTTCCCGGCACTAATTCCAAATTTTCTTCAGACGATAAGCCGCAAATCCAGCAAAAAGCACATTCGGAATCCACAGGGCCACGGCCACCGGGAGCTGACCGCTGCGCGCGGTGCCCTCAAGGCTCACGTACAAGATCCAATACGCCATGATGACCACGAGGCTCAAGATCAGGCCATTGCCTTTGGTGCGGCGGTTGGTTTGCGTTCCCAGGCCCACGCCCAGGGCACCAAAGATGATGCAGGCGATGGAAATCGCCCAACGCTTATGGACCTCGGTTTTGAGCCGGCGGATGTCTTCGGGCTGTTTGTCTCCCGGATTTTTGATCTGCTCCTGCACCTCTTCGATGGTCATCGATTGCGGCGATTTCTCGCGCTGTTCGATCTGCACGGGGTCCAGCAGGCGGATGTCGAAATCTTGGAATTTGATCTTCGTGTGCGCATCGCCCTTGCGGTGAATATCGCCGTCCGTGAGTTGCAGCAAGATGCTCTGACCCGGGCGCTCGGGATCGGGAATGATGCGCCCCGATTTGGCGATGATGGTGAGCGGGGAGTTGGGATCGCGTTCATCGTAGATAAACACCTTCGACAGTTCTCCGCGCTGACTGTCGACTTCGTTGGCGTAAATCACCAGGTCAAAAAATCCTTCCGAAAAGGTGCCTTCTTTGAGAGTGGCCGCCGCTTTGGTTTGCCCGAGTTCGTTGATCAAAAGTTCGAACTGGCGGTTGCCCCAGGGCGCGAGGTGAAACGAGGTCTGCGCCGAGATCAGGGCGACCATGATCCCGAGCGCCACGGCGGGGGCGAGCAGAAGACCTTGCGAGTACCCGAGCGATTTCATCGCCACGATTTCGGAGTCTTGACTGAGTCGGCTGTAGGTCAGCACCACCGCGAAGAGCAGCGACATCGGAAAGAGCGCGGGCAAAAAGCTGATGGCGAGGTACAAGATGATCTCGGCGATGACCTTGATGCCGATGCCGTGCACGAGAAAAAATTCGGTCAGGCGCAGGGCCTGGAACATCAACAAAATCAGGACGAAGACGATGAGACCGAGGATGAGCCCGGGCCACATTTCAAAAAACAGATACTGGATGGCTTTGCGTCCAAAAAGCGCCTTCATGCGGTCTTTAGTCTACTCGCCACAAATTCAGGATGTCACGGCACCTCTTGCCTATTTAGAAGCCGGGTTTTAACCTCGAGGGGATGTCGAGAAAGATTCTTCTGGTCTATGACGACTACGCCGAAATGATTCGCACCCAAACCGATCTGATGAAGGTGGGGTTTGATGTCGTGGGGATCGTCAACGAAGCCCTCCTGTCGGATCAGTTGATCACGTTCAACCCTGAGTTGGTCATGACCGCGGGCCGGGGCGGCAAAGTGTCGGCGGTCAACGTCGCCCAACGCCTCAAAGAGAACTCGCGGTTCACCGGCAAGGTTGTGATTCTCCTGCCGGTCACGCAGCGCCCGACGACCGATGAGTTGGCCAAGATCCGCATGGACTCACTTCTGGAGCTGCCATCGCCCATGGGAAAGATGCTGCAAACACTGGCACGTCTGTTCAAGCTGAGCGCCGAGCAGTTGATCGAGAAATACTCCAAAGCCCGCCTCGCCGAGGGGGCCAGTCCCACCGAAATCCAGGCCATCAAGAGCGTGCTCAATGACCGCGCCAGCCGCTATGAACGCGCCCTGAAGGGTCTTGAAATCGACACCAAATCCACCACTTTTGACCGGCAAAAGGTCCGAGATCGCCAAAAGGAATTGGAAAAGGATTGGGACCCCCAAGAGCTCGAGCAATCAGATGAACTTCGGCGTCAATTTGCTGAGGCCTTGTTTAAAAAGAGCTGAGGACCGTTCCGCCCGGGTGAGTGTCCCACAACATTGACAAACCCCACTGAATCCCCAAATTTAGACCAGGCCTGTGGTACACTGATGTGGAGCAGGTTTTATCCCTTATCTTGGAGGCACAATGGGTCAATTTACCAAACCGGTCACCGACGCAAACTTTGAAAATGAGATCAAAGCCAACAGCTTGGTGCTCGTTGATTTCTGGGCGGAGTGGTGTGGCCCTTGCCGCGCGATCGGTCCCAAGCTCGAAGAGATCGGCCAAGAGATGGGCGAGAAAGTCACCATCTTGAAGCTCGATGTCGACAACAATCAAAACGTCGCGGCGAAATTCGGCATCCGCTCGATCCCCACGATGATCCTTTTCAAAAACGGTCAGCCCGTGGATCAGGTGATGGGAAATCTTCCCAAAGACAACATCGTCAGCTTCATCCAGAAGCACGTTTAAGTTTTTAAACTTCATCTTTGAATCCGAAAAACCCTGGCCTTGGCTGGGGTTTTTATTTTCGTGGCGCTGATGGCGGACGAAATCTCCCCACGTGGGGAGATTTTGGACGGACCTTTCTCCCGGCAAAGAGCCTATTGGAACGGGACTTCGGCCCGTGCTGGCCCCGCGTTCGCAAATCTCCGGCTTGAATCGGATGTTCCGATGACAAATAAAGGAGAATTTGACTTATGAAAAGCTCAATCGTTTTGATGGCCTCGGTTCTCGCCTTCGCGGGCACCGCCAGCGCCGAAGCCGTTTTTGTTGAACGCGCGAAAATCGCCTACGGTGACAACCTCAAAGCCGAAACGCTCACCTCACTCGTGGCCGATAAAATCAACAGCATGCCCGGTCAGCGCGTCGTGGCTCCCAAAGAGGCCGCTGTGACTTTGCGCCCGAAGGCCACGCGCATCGGTGAGGCGTACGTGATCTCGGTCGAGAAAATCCAAAACGGGGAGTTGGTCGGCCTGACTCAAGGCAAAGCGAAAACGATTGAAGACGTGGACCGCGCCGTGGCCAAAGCCGTGGACGAGGCGATCATCGGACGACCCGCTCCGATGCGCGAAGGCCCCGCCGTTTCGGAAATGGAGCCCCCGTATCCGCATCACGATTTGCGTGGACCCGTTGACGGCCCCGAGCACGACCGCCGCGCTGAAGGTGCGCGCCCCGTGCCGCCGCCGGTTCGCCGCTAATTCATCATCGCAGATCTTGCGCGATTTTGAGAACGTCGTCCTTGGACAAAGACGCGCTCTCGGCCAGTTGGGCGAGGGCGCGTTTCTTTTTTTGAGGGGACGCAAGCCACATCGCCGCGACGAGGAGGCCGGCCACGAGCACGCCGAGAACACCGAAGATCAGCAGCAAAAGATTGGAATCCATCAAACTTGGCATGAGCGTGTTTTATCGGATTTCAGAGCCCCCCAGCAAGAGGGCTCCTGGTTCCTGAAACAGACTCTTCTGAGGACCTAAAATAAATACCGGCGGTAGGCGACGCTGGAGACGAGCCCGAGGCCCGTCATGGTCGTGAGCATCGAGGAGCCCCCGTAGCTCAGGAGCGGCAGCGGAACCCCCACGATGGGAAGAATCCCGATCACCATGCCGATGTTCACGAACATGTGCCAGAAGATGTAACAAAGAACGCCCACCGCGAGCAGGGCGCCGAACTTGTCACGCGCCGTGGAGGCGATGCGAAGGCCGATCACGAACAGCACTGCAAACAAACCCACGGTCCCCAGGCTTCCGATCAAACCGTGCTCTTCGCTGAGAACGCTGTAGATAAAATCGGTGTGGCGCTCCGGTAGAAACTCGAGCTGCGACTGCGTGCCTTTTTGAAAGCCCTTGCCGACCAAACGGCCAGAGCCGACGGCGATTTTCGATTGAATGCTGTTGTAACCCGAACCCTTGGGATCGTTGGTGGGGGATAGAAAGTTGATCACGCGATTTTTTTGGTAGTCGCGAAGCACGAACTCCCAAGCGACGGGAATCGCGATCAAGCCGAGGCTGATCACCACCGCCAGGATGGCTTTGCGGATCTTCATGAAAATCATCATCGATCCGCTGATCGCCGCGATCATCAAGCCGGTTCCCAAGTCGGGCTGCTCAACGACGAGACCGAACGGAATGAGCATGAGCACGAGCGGCAGGGCCAATTGGCGGATGCCCATGCCCGCACCGCTCACCGAGCGGCTCGAAAGCGCTTTGGCCAAAACCATGATCATCGCGAGCTTCATCGTCTCGGAGGGTTGGTAGCTAAAAAAGCCCAGGTCGATCCAGCGCTGCGCGCCCAGGGCCACGCGCCCAAAGAAAGTCACGTACAAGACGGCGCCCAGATTGGCGAAGTAAACGAAGTAGGCGATGCGGCTCACGATCGTGTACTCGACAAAGGTGATCACAAAGAACAAAGTCCAACCGGTCGCCAAGAAGATCAGCTGTTTCACGAAGAGCGGCTGCACGTCCAAAGAGTGCGGGCCGTGGGTCGCGCTGAACAGATTCATCAAGCCGATCACGTTGAGCGCGAGGATGACGAACACCAGGTTCCAATCGATTTTCTTGAAAATGGTCCGCTGCTCGACATGCAGCCCGACGTCAGCCATTTTACTCGCCTTCCACCGGAGCCGGGGCGGGGGCCGCCGGAGCTCCTTTTTGTTGTTTGGCCGCTTCGGCCATCTTTTCGGGGTAGTGCTTCGAGAAGTACGCGTTCATGATCGCGTGCACGACGGGGCCCGCGCCCGAGGAGCCGTGGCAGGAGTGTTCGGCCAGTGCGGCCACGACGATTTCGGGATTGTCGGCGGGTGCGAAACCAACGAACCAGCCGTGGTGGCGTTGGTTGATGGGGCGGTTTTCGCATTTCGAGTAGATGTCGTTGGCCGCGAAGCCGCGGACCTGGGCGGTTCCGGTTTTGCCGGCGATTTCAAAGCCGGGAATGCGAATCTGCCGGGCGGTTCCGCGAGAGCCTTGAACCACGCGGCGCAGCCCCTCTTTGACGGTTTTGAAGGTCGCGGCATCAATGTGCACGCCGGTCGACTGGTGTTCTTGGAGGTCGCGCAAAACCTGCGGCTGCGTTTCGCGCAAGACTTTGCCCTCGAGGTCGGCGACTTTTTTAATCAGGAAGGGCCGAACGACTTTGCCCTCGGTGCCGATGGCCAGGTACGAGACGGCCAGCTGAATGGGCGTGGCTTGAACGAAGCCCTGTCCGATCGCGTTCGAGAGATTTTCGCCCGGCTGCCACTCTTCGCCCATCGCTTGGCGCTTCCAGGCGCTGTTGGGCATCAGGCCCGCGGCTTCGCGCGGAAGCTCGACGCCCGTTTTGGAGCCGATCCCCATCGGGAAGATGTAGTTGTACATTTTTTCGATGCCGAGCGAGATCCCCATTTTATAGAAGAACACGTTCGAACTGCGCTCGAGCGCTTCGAAAACCGTGATGGTGCCGTGACCGCCGCGCAAGTGATCGTGGTAGTCGCGATTTCCGAAACGCAGGGAGCCGGGACAGTTGATCAAGGTTGTCGGCGTGATGACTTTTTCTTGCAGCGCCGCGACTGCCATCAAGGCTTTGAACGTCGAACCGGGCGCGAAGTAATCTTGGATGACTTTGTTGCGCAGAGGTTTGAACGGGTCGTTGATCAGTTTGCTCCAAACCGGCGCCGAGATGCCGGCCGCAAAGTCATTGGGATCAAAGCTCGGCGTCGAGATCCACGCCAGAACTTCGCCGTTCGCTTTCATCGCGACGACGCCGCCGATGCGGCCTTCGCCCGAGAATGTTTTCCAGGCGGCCTCTTGGATGTCGCGGTCGATGGTCAAGATGACGTTGGCGCCGGCGATGGATTCGCGGTCCTTAATCTGCTCGCCGTAAACGTTGGGCGTTTGCGTGACGGTCTCGCGGCCGAAGGCATCGACCTGCACGTACTGGTAACCGTTTTCACCGCGGATGTCGCGCTCGAGGATCTCTTCGATCCCGAATTTACCGACGATGTCGCCCTGTTCGAACTGCACGCCCTTGTAAAGTTCGTTGTAGAGCGGGATTTGCTTTTTCGAAATTTCGCTCACGTAGCCAAACAACTGCGCGCCGTTGTCGCGCAAGGGGTACGAACGCATGACGGCTTCGCGGATCTCGAGGCCGGGCGTGTCCAGGCGGATGCGCTTCAGGCGAAACACTTCGTCGCGGCTCAAATTCTCTTTGAGGCGGACGGCCGCGTAGGGTCCGTTTTGCCGGCGGCTGCGCTGCACGCGCTGAACGACCTTTTCGGGTTCGGTGCCCAGGATGGGCGCCACGACGGCGGCGACGCTCTCGAGATTCTCGATGTACTGGGGCGAAAGGATCGCTTCAAAACCGGGACGGTTTTCGACCAAGATGCGGCCTTCGCGGTCGAGCATGAGGCCGCGGGGAGCGGCGACTTTGATTTGTTTGATCCGGTTCTTCTCGGAGAACTCGCGAAGCTCCGCGCCCTGCAGAACTTGGAGGTACCACAGGCGGATCGAGAAGATGATCACGGCGAGCGTGAGCGCGACGTAAAAAATCCGAAACCGCGGGAGCAGCTCTTTGGTTTCATCGGGGTTTTGAATGAATTCACTCATTCTTCAATCCCTTTCAAGTCGAGGATCGGGTCGTCTTTGACCAGACGGTCGAGCCACTGCATGACGTAATACTGCGGGATGCTCGCCAGCGGCGTGAGCAAAATTTCGGTGAACCGGCCGAAGATGTGCAAATCGGCCGGATTTTTTTCGAGCAGACGCGAGAGCACGAAGCTCACGAGGTGCCAGCCGAGAGCGATCGCGAGGCTCCCCATGGCAAAGTAGCGGGCGCCGGGCCAGAACGCGTGTTCTTTGATCGAGGAGCCGATCGGCACCAGCACGAGCAGCACGGCCCAGAAGAACCCGATCGAAATGCTCGAAAACGGCAAGAAGATCAGCGCAAGCAGGTAGCTGAACAAAAGCGCGTGGCGCAGGGAGCGGAACAGGATGAAGTACAAAACCAAATTGAGCCAGAGCTGGGGCGCCGGAACGCCGCCCAAGATCAAGGGCCAAACGGTGGTCTGCAGGCCCGCCAAGATCAGCGCCCACACCGTCCAGATCAAAAAGATTTTAACGAGACGGAATTGATTCACTTGGGCCCAGTCTCCTTCGCGGGTTCAACGGAGGCGGCATCGAGAGAGAGACGGCTGGTGAGATCCTCTTCTTTGGCGTTCGAGATCACGAAGACCTCTTCGAGCTTATCGGGATCGACGACGGGCTTGAGTTCGACGCGCAACGAAGCCGCGTACTGTTTGTTCTCAACCTCTTCGACGATCGCGACGGGGAATCCCTTCGGAAAGATATTGTCGATCCCGCTGGTGACGATCAGATCGCCCTTTTGAATGTCTTCGGATTTTTCAACGTAGCGAAAGGCCAGCGCATCGGGGCCTTTGCCCTCCGCGATGCCGCGAGCGCGGCTGCGCGCGACGATCCCGTCCACCACGGCGTAGCGGTCGGTCACGAGCAAGACTTGCGATGTGAACGCATCGGGACGGAACACGTAGCCGACGACGCCCTCGGTGGAAATGACGGCTTGGCCGGCCTTCAGGCCATGGTGCGTGCCTTTGCTGATGCGAATGGTGGCGTGGTCCGTGAGCAGGTCCCGCGAGATCACGCGGGCCGCCAACATCTGCATTTTGGTTTTTGCCTGGAAATCGAGCAAGCCGAGCAGGCGCGAATTTTCTTTTTGCAGCTCTTGCATCTCGAGCAATTGCGACTTGAGCGCCTGGTTGTCATCAGCGACGCGCTGACTTTCTTTTTTGATGTCGATCAGGTTGACGTAGAGAGCAGTCGTGCCGCGCACGCCGTCACTGAAGGAGAAAAAACCGTTCTGCACGAGGCCCGCCACGAACGAAAACGGCTGGTCAAACCAAGGCACCGCCGACGGGCGCTGCTGCATGTTGATCGACACGAGTGGTAAAAGCGCGGCCACGAACCAGACGGCGGCTTTGCGCAAGTCAAAGTTGAACCAATTCAAGAATCACCTCAAGGCTCTCATGCTGAATGAACACTCAAATCGTCGCAAATGGGGGGGGCAATTGCAAAACATTTCCCAAAGCAATTCCGCTTGAAAATCCCGCGGACTCAGAGTCAGATGGGATCTTTCAAACAGCAAGATGAGGGGAAAAAGAATGAAGCGTTCGATGTTTGACCGACTGAAAAAAGACATGAACAACGGCGGGATGAACCCGAAAAGCGTGGTCGCGCTGGTTGTGTTCGGTGCGATCATCGTCGTCTTCGTCTTTTTCGGAATGACCGGTTCCCACCAAGCGACCGGAACCGGCGCCGCCGCTCAGGTGAATGCGACTTTGATCTCTGCGGCGGACCTTCGCCAAGAGGCTCAGCGTCTCGAGCAAATGTACGCGCCGATGTTCGGTGGGCAGATGACCTCGGATACACAGCGTCAATTTGTGCGCCAGCAAGCTTTGGAAAACCTCATCTCCACCGAACTGATGGCCCAAGGCGCCGAGAAGATTGGCATTTTGGCCACTGACGAAGAGGTCAAGAACGTGATCGTCCGGGACATCCCGGCCTTCCAAGACAACGGCCGTTTTCAGCGCGAGCGCTACCTGGGCATCTTGCAAGCCAACCGTTGGACGCCCGGTGAGTTCGAAGGCCGCATCCGCAAAGAGCGCCAGACGCAGCGCCTGCGCCGGATGTTCGAAATCGTGTCCTCGCCCACCGTCCAGGAAATCGAGAAAACCAAAGAGATGCGTGAACGCAAACGCAATGTCGATTTTGTCCGCATCGAAAAGCAAACCGTCGTGAACAAGATGCCGATCACCGACGCGGATGTTCAGGCCCGTTTGGCGAACGAGGATTTTGCCAAAAAAGTCCAGAGTGAGTTTGAGGTGAACAAGGCTCAGTACGGTCAAGAGGAGCAGGTGAAAGCCCAGCACATCTTGATCAAGGTCAACCCCGAAGATCCCAAGTCCGACAAAGCGGCGCTCGAGAAAATCATGTCGATCGCCAAGCGCGCCGGCAAAGAGGACTTCGGCAAGCTCGCGACCGAAAACAGCGAAGATTTGGGCTCGAAACGCTCGGGCGGAGATCTCGGCTACTTCGGCCGTGGCAAAATGGTTCCTGAGTTTGACAAAGCCGCCTTCTCGCAAAAAGTCGGCACCGTGGGCGAGCCGGTGAAAACCGATTTCGGCTACCACTTGATCAAAGTCACCGACCATAAACCCGCCGTCGAAGCCAAACTTGAGACCGTTCGCGGTCAAATCGCGCGCCGTTTGATGGCAACCGAAAGGTACGATGACGAGGTCAAAAAACTCGAAGACGCCGTCGCCAAAGGCGAGACCGCGTCGGTCGAGAAGTTTGTCAAAGACTTGGGTTTGTCGTGGGAAGAGTCGGGCTATTTCGAAATTGGCGCCGAGACGGCGCCCAAGCTGGGCAGCGTCGTGGCCACCTCGCTCGCGCTCGAAGTCAGCGAAAAGCAGCCCTGGCCCAAAAAACTGGCCCGCGACGGCGGCGCTTTGTTCTTGGTCAAATGGAAGGGCGACAAGCGTGAGCCGATCCCCGCGGGCGACAAAGTGGCGGAAAATCTCGACCGCGAACGTTCTTACGACCTGATGAACTCGTGGCTCGAGCGCGTGAAAAAAGACGCCAAGATCGAGCGCAACCAAACTTTGCTGAACAGCCTTTAAGATTTCATGCGCGCCGGTTTCTTTCGGATTTACCATCTTGAGGTTCGAATCCAAAACCGGCTCGAGCGCGCCGAAATGCGCGTGACCATCGAGAACGAGGTCGATCCTCTGTCGGGGATGACCTTGAACTTGATGGATCTCGATGCTCATCAGCGCGAATTGCAAACGCAAATTTCGACTCAGACTTCGAACGAAGATTTCGGCGCGGCCGCCCAGGTTTGGGACCGCGCCTTGTCTTTTTGGCGGGGCCGCTTTTCCTTGGCGGGACCCCTGCAGCTCCAACGTCTGGAGCTTCAGGGGTTGGGCCAGGTCCATGGCTGGGTGTGGCAAGGTGCTTCTTATTTGAGCGCCCGGGTGCGGGCCGAGATCCGCTTTGGCGGTCAATTGAAACAGGGCTGGTGCGAGTATTTGCTCCCGGCGTCCACGCCCGAATCTTCTTTGCCAATTTCGCAATTGTCGGTCACAGTCTCGGGCGAAAATGACATCACGCCTCGGCTCCGCCAGCACTGTGCGGCGGCAGTGACGGCCCAGTTCCGTGACGAGGTCACGGGTGAATCGTGGGGATACCAATCATGAAGAAAAAAGATCTGTTCGGCGACGACGTCGCGACTGAAGGCGAAGACTTTGAATCCATGCTCAATCAATCGCTCTCGGTGAGCCGCCGCAAAGTCGGCGAAGTGTTCAAAGGCGAAATCCTCTCGATCGGCAAAGAATCGTCGTTCGTGTCGACCGGCACGCCCACCGACGGTTCGATCCCGACTCTCGAGCTGATGGGGCCCGACAAGGTCCTGCAGTTCAAAGTCGGTGACCTGCTGGAAGTCCGCGTTTTGCGCGTGCGTGAAGGCGAGATGCTCTTGCGACGTGAAGACGCCAAGGGCGCCGCCGCGGGTTTTGAAAGCATCGAAGATGCGTTTGATATGGAGCTTCCGGTTGAAGGCAAGGTGCTGGAGGTCGTCAAGGGCGGCTACCGCGTGCAGATCGGCAATGCCAAGGCCTTTTGTCCGATCAGCCAGATGGACTTGCGTCCCGGGACCGATTCAAGCGTGCACGTCGGTCAGAAATACGAATTCCTGATCACCCAGTTCGAAGAAAAAGGCCGCAACATCGTGGTCTCGCGCCGCCGCCACCTCGAACAGCAAAAAGTCGAGAGTGAAGGTCAGTTCTTGCAGACCGCGAAGCCCGGCGATCAGTTCACCGGCACGATCACGCGTCTCGAAAAGTTCGGCGCGTTCGTCGCGCTCGACAACGGTCTTGAGGGTTTGATCCCGATCTCCGAAATGGCGTGGGGCCGCGTCGCGAGCCCGGCCGATGTCGTGAGCGTCGGGCAAAAGGTGCCGATCGCTTTGATCAAAGCCGAAGAGCAGGGCGACCGCTTGCGCATGTCGTTCTCGATGAAGCAGGCGAGCGGCGAGGGCGATCCTTGGCTCAAGGTCACCGCCCAGTACCCCGTCGGCACGATGGTCAAAGGCACCGTCGAAAAGAAAGAGACCTTTGGTCTCTTCGTTTCGCTCGCGCCCGGCATCAGCGGTTTGCTCCCGCGCTCGAAATGGCGCGACAGTGGTGAGGCGCAAACGTACGAAAACAAGAAAAAAGGCGACAGCATCGACGTGATGGTGGCGCAGATTCAATTCGAAGAAAAACGTCTGACCTTGGGACTTCCTGGCGAGCAAGAAGATCAAGAATGGCGCACCCATTCGCAGGGCCCCGTGAACCCTGGCAAGGGCCTGGGCACGTTCGGCGATCTCTTGAAAGACTTCAAACCCACCCGCAAGTAGGCCTGAGAGTGGCGGCGAGCGGGTTCCATTTTTTTGCCTACCTGGCGCGGATGAAGCTGATCGACCGCTGGAGCCTCATGCGCTGCACGCAGCGCGAGAATGTGCAGGAACACAGCCTTCAGGTCGCGATGGTGGCCCATGCGCTCGCGCTGGTGAAAAACAAATATTTCGAAGGGCGCGTGCCTGCCGAAAAGGTCGCGGTCTGCGCAATTTTTCACGATGCCACCGAGGTCATCACGGGCGATCTGCCGACGCCGGTGAAGTATTCCAATCCTGAAATCAGTGAGGCCTATAAGGCCATTGAAGGACGCGCGGCCGAGCAGCTCTTGAAATTGCTCCCACCTGATTTCCAAAGCGAATACCGAGGACTTTTCGCCGCGTCTGACGAAGAGGGCGAGATCCGCGATCTCATCAAAGCGGCGGATTCACTCTGTGCGTATATCAAGTGTCTCGAGGAGATTGCGGCGGGGAATACCGAGTTCAGTCGAGCCAAAAAATCGATCGAGGACAAAGTGCGATCGCTGCAATCCCGTCCGGAAGTCGACTACTTCGTCCGCCATTTCATTCCTGGATTCTCTTTAACTCTTGATGAACTCAGCGAGCCGCTCGAGTCTTGAGAGACCTCCGGCGCGATTCGATTTTGACGCGCCGTTTTCTGGGCGCCGCGGATTTTCGTTGAGAGGGGTGAGTGGCGGCTTCGGCGTTCGCCGGTTACTTGTCCAAATGTTCAGGCGTGAATGCGTCCGGAAACAGCTCCGAAAACGTCATTGATTTCTGCAGGGTCTGAAGATTGCCGGCGTGCACTTGGGTGTCCGCTTTGGCAAATTCCGCCATCACTTGGCGGCACAGACCGCACGGGGGCCACGCCTTGGGCGCGTCGCTCACCACGACGATCTCTTTGATCTTTTGTCCCGGAAACTCGCTCATCGCTTTCCAGATGGCCACGCGCTCGGCGCAGACGGTGGCGCCATAGCTCGCATTTTCGATATTGCCGCCGGTGAAGACCTGTCCATTTTCAAGCACGAGGGCCGCGCCGATCTGGTGGCCCGAGTAAGGGGCGTGCGCCTTGAGACGGGCGTCGAGGGCTTTTTTGTAGAGATCGTTTTTCATCCGTGAAATCTCCTTATAAACCAAAGGGCGTAAAACCCAAGCGCGTGAGCACGCGCGACAGCTCCAAAAGCGGAATGCCCTGGATGGCCGACCAGTCGTCGCAGTCGATGGATTCAAAAAGCGCGACGCCATGTTTTTCGATTTTGTAACTGCCAGCCGCATCGAGGGGTTCATCGAGGCGCACATACTCGCGGATTTGCGCGTCGCTGAGTTTGCGCATGGTGAGACGGGTGGTGTGCACCCACTCGGCCATGCGCTCGCCTTGAATCACGCACATCGCAGTGTGCAGTTCGTGCGTGCGGCCGCTCATCTTGCGGATTTGCTCAAACGCTTTTTCGCTTGTGCCGGGTTTGCCGAGAATTTGCGAATCCAAAGCCACCAATTGATCGCCGCCGATCAGCGTGGCCTTGCTGTCGGAGGGGTGAGTCTCTTTCAGCCACGAAACCAGGCTCTGCGTCTTTCCGCGTGCCAAAAAAGCCGCGTGGGCTTGCGGTTCGCGGGGAGCGCGGGACTTGGCGGCCTCTTCGTCAAAGAGTGGTTTCTGAACGCCAAAACGCCAGCCGAGGCGCTCGAGAAGCTCGCGGCGGTAGGGGCTGGTGCTGGCAAGGACGAGAGTGGGCGCGCTCATGTAGACCCAGCCTAGGGCCTCTCTATAATCTTTTCAACCCCCACTTGGTCCCCGGGAATCAAAGCCTGGGCCATTGGTGCAAACTGTGTTAGATCCTTGCCCGATGGACATCGAAACGCCCCGCCCCTCCATGCCCGATATTCAGAAGGCCCGCACCGACGGCTCGCTTGAAGTGAGTCTCGAATGGGTCGGCATGAGCGCGATCGAAACCCCGGTTAAATTCGTGACCGCCGAAGGCGCGGCGATGACCCTGGCCGCGCGCGCGGAAGCCGGCGTGAACCTCGTCGATGCGCAGGCGCGCGGGATTCACATGTCGCGCCTTTACCGCGCGGTCGTCGATGAGCTCTCGAGCAAGTCGCTCTCGTTCGACCTGCTTGAGAATCTGGTTGAAAACTTTCTGCAAACGCACGCGGGTCTTTCGACCGAAGCGGACTTGCGCGTCGAATTCGAAGCGCTGCTCTCGCGCAAGTCGCTCAAGTCCGAGCTGCGCGGATTTCGGTCGTACCCGATCGAGATGCGCGTCACCAAGCGCTCGGGGCTCATCCGGCGTTTCTTGAAAACCGAGGTCACCTACTCGAGCACCTGCCCGCAGTCGGCGGCCCTGGCCCGCCAATTGGTGGCGCAAGACTTCTCGCAGCGATTCTCGAGCAACATCGCGGGCACCGACGAGGTCAAAGCGTGGCTCGAGTCGCCGTCGGGCATGGCCGCGACCCCGCACGCTCAGCGGAGCGTCGCGAAGATCCAGGTCGAAATTCAATCCCGCGCCCCGTTCAGCGTTGAGAAGTTGGTCGACCTGATCGAAGAGGTTCTGGGAACACCGGTCCAAACGGTCGTGAAGCGTGAGGACGAGCAGGAGTTCGCCCGCCGCAACGGCACGCACCTGATGTTCTGTGAAGACGCCGCCCGCAAAATCAAAAAGGCCCTGTGGAACGAATCCGCGCTCGTGGACTTTTCGGGCGAGGTCCGCCACCTGGAGAGCCTGCACCCCCACGATGCCGTCGCGCGCATTCGCGGACGGGGCTCATTTTTACCTTGATTTTGAGAATCATTATTAATTAAATGGCCTCCTGCCGGAGGCTCTCGTGGCTGACAAAACGCAAATTCCTGATCTTCCTCGTTACCAGAACATCGAAGAGAAACTGCTTCGACGTGAAAAGTTCGACGAGGCCGCGTTCAAGCAAATGATCCGCAGCCTGCACTTGAAAGTGACCGACCAGCGCTTGCTGATTCTCGAAGCTTTGCATTCGGGCAAACGCACGCATGTCACCGCACAAGAAGTTTACGAAATCGTCAGCGAAAAAGACTCCTCGCTGGGCTTTGCCACCGTGTATCGTTTTTTGCGCAAGCTCACGGAGGCCTCGCTCGTCACGGAAGTGCGCATGGGGGGCTTACCGGCGCGCTACGAGATCACACCCAAGTCGCACCATGATCATTTGACCTGCACCCACTGCGGAAAAATCGTCGAGTTCGAGAACGACGCGATTGAGCGCCTGCAAGATCAGATCGCCGATCAGTTTGGCTTCAAGCTGACGAGCCACGTTCTTGAGCTCTACGGCGTGTGCTCCGACTGCCAGCGCCGCGAAGGGCAGCTTGCACGAAAAGCCAAGGTCTGAGACCCTCTCTCGATGCAGCTGCTGGCTGCCCGGGAGATGCCCCAGCGTGTCTCCACTTGGAGGTGTTGTGGCTCGAGCCGATCAGAATCAAGACATCATCGTTAAAGGCGCGCGTGAAAACAATCTGAAGGACATCGACCTTCACATTCCGCGCAACAAAATCACGGTCATCACCGGGCTTTCGGGCTCGGGCAAGTCCTCACTCGCGTTTGACACCATCTATGCCGAAGGCCAGCGCCGTTACGTCGAAAGCCTCTCGGCCTACGCCCGCAACTTTCTCGAGCAAATGAAAAAGCCCGAGGTCGATTCGGTCACGGGCCTGAGCCCCGCGATCGCCATCGATCAAAAGTCGGTGAGTCTGAATCCGCGCTCGACCGTGGGCACCGCCACCGAAGTTTACGATTACATGCGCCTCTTGTTCGCCAAGGTCGGCGTGCCTGAGTGCCCCATTCACAAAATTCCGGTCGCTTCGCAAACCCCGCAACAAATCATCGAAGAGATTCTCAAGCTTCCGGCGAACGCCAAGTTCTACATCATGGCGCCGATGGCCCAGGGTAAAAAAGGGGAGTTCCTCGCCGAGTTCCAGAAGTGGGCGCGCAAGGGCTTCGTGAAAGCCAAAGTCGACGGCGAGATGGTCGAACTCGAAAAAGCCAAAAAGCTCGCCAAAACAAAAACGCACGACATCGATCTGGTGATTGATCAGCTCGTCATGAAAGACGGCATCCGCCTGCGTCTGGCCGAGAGCGTGAACACGGCGCTGTCGATGGCCAGTGGCCGGGTGGTGATCGAAACGCTCAGCGGTCAGCGCACGGGCTATTCGCTGCACTCGGCCTGCCCGATCTGCGCGTACAGCTTTCCGGATTTGGAGCCGCGCCTGTTCAGTTTCAACAATCCCCGCGGCGCGTGCCCGGATTGCAACGGCCTCGGCACGCTCGATCTCGTCGAAGAGGAGCAGTACGACGACGAGGGCGATGGGCGCGTGCTCAAAAAAGTCAGCTACCGCCTGAAAAATGACAAGAAGCTCGACACCAGCTCGGATGCCGAGGGCGAAGATGAAAGCGAAGCGATTGAGTTCGCCGTCTGCCCCACGTGCAACGGTGCGCGCCTCAAAGAAGAGGCGCTCTCGGTTCATGTCAATGGCAAGAACATCGCCGAGCTCGCGGACCTGAGCTGCGTCGAGCTGCGCGCGTGGTTTGAGTCCATCACGGTGAAATCCAAACACCAGATCGTCGCCGATAAAATCACCAAGCAGATCTTGGACCGTCTGCACTACCTGATCCGCGTCGGCACCGGCTACCTCTCGCTCAGCCGCTCGGCGCGCACGCTCTCGGGCGGTGAAGCCCAGCGCATCCGCTTGGCCACGCAAGTGGGCTCAAGTCTCATCGGCGTTTTGTACGTCATGGATGAGCCTTCGATCGGTCTGCACCCGCGCGACCATCACCGCTTGCTGCACATCATCGGTGAGCTGCGTGACCGCGGCAACACCGTGATCCTGGTTGAGCACGATGAGGACACCATCCGCTATGCCGATCACGTCATCGACATCGGCCCGCGCGCGGGTAAGCTCGGCGGAGACTTGATGGCGATGGGCCCGCCGGAGGAGATCGCCAAAAGTAAGAACTCGCTGACGGGGCGCTACCTGTCCGGCGAAATGCGCATCCCGGTGCCGCGCACGCGGCGCGAGGGCAATGGAAAATCGATCGAGATTTTGGGCGCCTCGGGGAACAATCTCAAAGACGTGAACCTGCGCATTCCGCTCGGCACGCTCACGCTCGTGACCGGCGTCTCGGGCTCGGGAAAATCCACGCTCATCATCGACACGCTCTACAAGGTTTTGGCGCAGCACTTTTACCGCGCCTCCAATCAGCCCGCACCGTACAAGCAGGTCAAGGGTCTCGAGAACGTCGACAAGGTGATCGAGATCAATCAGCGTCCTATCGGCCGCACGCCGCGCTCCACGCCGGCGACCTACGTGGGACTTTTGCCGCTGATCCGCGATCTTTTTGCCAACATGCCCGAGTCCAAGCTGCGCGGCTACGAGCCGGGCCGTTTCAGCTTTAATGTCAAAGGCGGGCGCTGTGAGACGTGCTTGGGTCACGGGCAGATCCGCATGGAGATGCACTTCTTGGCCGATGTCTTCGTGACGTGCGAGACCTGTTTGGGTTCGCGCTACAACCGCGAGACGTTGAACATCAAATACAATGGTAAAAATATCGCCGAGATCTTGCAGATGACCGTCGCCGAGGCGATGCCCTTCTTTAAGAACCACTCGCACATCAACCGCAAGCTCGAGACGCTGCACCGGGTGGGTCTGGACTACATGACCCTGGGTCAAAGTTCGACCACGCTCTCGGGCGGCGAAGCCCAGCGCGTGAAGCTCTCCAAAGAGCTTTCCAAACGCGGCACCGGCAAGACGCTCTACATTTTGGATGAGCCGACCACGGGTCTGCACTTTGACGACGTCAAAAAACTGGTTGAGCTCTTGCATGAGCTGGTCGATCAGGGCAACACCGTGCTCGTGATCGAGCACAACATGGAAGTCGTGAAAACCGCGGACCACGTCATCGACATGGGGCCTGACGGCGGCAAAGGCGGGGGCCGTTTGGTGGCCGACGGCACGCCTGAACAGGTCGCCAAAGTCTCGGACAGCGAAACCGGAAAATTCTTAAAGCCTTTGCTCAAAGAGCTTCGGTAACTAAGCGATTTTATCGGCGGTCAAATTGTGGTGGCCGGGCCGCAGGCTGGCCACCGCGCACGCGACGAAGATGAGCACGGCACCGATCATCTGTGTGAAGCTGAGGCGATCACCCAAGAGCCACGCCGCGAAGAACGCGCTGAACGGCGATTCCATCAAAAATAAAAGTGCGGCCACGGTGGCCGAGAGTTTTCGCTGGGCGCGCACCTGCAAGAAAAACGCGAGCAAGCTCGAACCAAAGGTCAGGCTCAAGAGGCCGATCCAAGCTTCGCGACTGATGCCCACCAGCGACCAGCTGCCTTGAAACAGATCTGGCCACACCCACTCCACGAAAAAGAGCGGCGTCACCAAGATCGCCGTCCATAGGCACTGAAACAGATTAAAATTGTAGTGGCTCTTCGCGCGCGGGGCGATCTGGCTCATGAGGCGGATGTGGTAAGCCGCCGCCACCGCATTGCCGAGGGTGAGAACATCGCCAATGCTGATCGTCGACAGATCCACCTGAATGATGAGCCCCGTGCCGATGAGCGCCACCGCCAAACACAAGCCGTTGCGGCGCGAGAGTTTTTCTTTGTCGATGAGGGCCGCGAAGATCGGCACGATCACCACGTACAAAACCGTGATGAACGCCGACTTGGTGGCCGTGGTCGTCAAGAGACCCCAGGTCTGCAAAAAAAGCGTGATGCCGAGCCACAGGCCCGTGGGCCACGCCAGCCGCATCTCGCGTTTAAGATCCGCCCACTTCGGTTTGGTCCAAAACCAAAGCAAAGCCCCGAACGCGAATGCGCCCGCAAAGCGGTAAAAAATCACCGCGGGAAAGCTTAAGAATTGAAGCGCCCAAATCGTGGCGATGAACCCGAAGCCCCAGAACACCGAGGCCACCGTGAGTTCAATCAAAGCCGTGCGTCTCGCGCGCCCGTCAATCAAAGGCTTCAACGTGGATTCTTGTTTTGTCAATTTGGTCGGCCTCGAGGGTGGCTTTGGTGTCTTTGATCATGCCGCCGTTGCCGCAAAGGTAGAACGTCGTCGGGATCTGGGTGTAATTGTAGTCTTTGATATGTTTTTGCACGTAGCCGATCTTGCCCTTCCACTCGGTGGTGGGGCGGCTCAAGACGTACTCGTACGTGAAGTTCGGCAGGCGGGCTTGCAGGCTCTTGAGCTCGTCTTCGAAGTAAATGTCGGTCTCGTGGCGCACGCCAAAGAGCAGGCGGTATTTCAAATCGGGGTACTGATCGGCTTTGGACTCCAGATAGCACAAGTGCTGCGAGAGGCCGGTGCCGGTGTTCAAGAAGATGATCTGCTCCGTGGGCGGTTCCTGGAAGAACACGCGGCCGAACGGACCGGTGAACGTGAGCGTCTCGTCGCCCTTGAGCGACCACACGTAGCGCGAAGCCACACCATCGGGATAGCCGTCGACGCCCTTCACGTATTTGAACAAGAGCCGGAAGCCGTTGGTTTGCTTTTCGGTCGACGCGATCGAGTACGCCCTCAGAGCGGGCTTGGCGCCGTCTTGCGGGACGTGCAACATCACGAATTGGCCCGCTTTAAACTTGAACTCCGCCGGCTCCGTCGTCTCGACCACCAGCTCGCGCACGTCGTGCGTGAGATCGCGGAGCTTCGTGATGCGCATTTTGTACTGAGTCCGTGCGGAGGCCATGGGGTCCTTTCAGGTTCACACCGGTGGTGCGACTTATTTTTCTTGTGGTGTCGAAACGGGCTTGGTTACACTTAAAAGTGAACCGAGGGTACGACAACTTGAAATGTGCAGCAAGCAACTCTCCTAAACCATTCCCATTGCGAATCGCCCTGATGGGCGGAGTTTTGGCGCTGTGCGTTTCGGCGGAGGCGCAGCGCGACCCCTACACGCAGCCGCTGCCGTTTCGGGTTTTAGGCGCGGGCGTCACCATGACGCCGCCGCAGGTCGACTATGACCTTGAGAAACAAGACACCCTCAAAATCGGGGATCAAGCTGTAAACCGCGAGACCGTCAAGGTCGAGCTGCTGACGGTGCGTGAATTCGAAGGCTCGGGTGCTTACAATGACGACGCTCCCGAAGGTCCCGTGTTGATCGTGACCTATCCCGAGGCGTTGGTTCCGGCCAATGCCGAGGTGGAGTTTATCACGCGCGCGGGGCAAGTGCTCCACGCGTTCTCGGTGACCTCCGAAGACATCAAGTCGTGGAAAGAAAAATCAAAACCCTGGAAGCTGAAAAAGAACTTTCAATTTCTGCGGGCCGATTTCGTGCGGACCGCCGCGCGCGTGCTTGAGTACCAAAGCGCGTTTCGCGTCTGTTTGGGCACCAGCGGCGAGATGTCGTACACGCGCCTCTGCACGGGTGAGATGGAAATCGCGGCCGGCCGCGCCGGGGCCAAGCGTTTGAGTTTGCTCCCGGTTCTCGCCCGGCCGGCCCGCGTGATCTTTCAGCAAGACGATGTCGGGCTCAAAGCGAAAGTCGCGGTGGACCCCAAGAGTCCGGTGCAATTCTTCGCCGAAACCGCGGAAGGGTTCACCTACGAGTTTGGCGGCTACCCCGAGCCGTTGATCCTGACCGACTTTGTCGAGACCAAGAGCGGCCAGATCCAGCTCGTCAGCGAAAGCGTCAAACCCACGGTTCCCGTGATCGATGTCAATCCCGACCAAGACGGTTTGGTCACGCGCGTGTTCATGTGGCAACAGACCATCGGGGATTTCCGCAAGTACTGGCGCATGAACATTGCCAAAGAGGCGCCGACGGTTTTTATGCCCGCCAAGGGCGGCGGGATTTACCGCTATGATTTTACGCTCGAGAAAGTTCCGACCGAGGATCAGCGTCTGTACATTTACAAACGCTCGCCGCTCGGCACTTACGCCAACGGTCCGACCATCCAGGGGATCGTGCCCGCGGGCGTGAAGCTCTCGTCCAAAGAGCTCAAAGTCAGCGTCGATAAGGACGGGGAGTTCGACTGGGACGTTCAGGCGCTCCACCGCGGCGAGCACAATCAGTCCGAGCTCTTGATCGACAACAAAGGCAAACGCTACAAAGCCTACTACGAAATCTACAAAGGTTTTCCCCGCGAGATCAGCGCTCGCATGTCGGGTCTTTTGGGTTTTGAAGGCAAATTTATTCTGAACGGGGAGCTCGCGTTCAATTATTGGTTCGAGGACATTTTCGGCTGGCCCAATTACTGGCTCTCGCGTCAGCGTTGGGGCGCGTCTGCGAAGGCCTTTCAGTCTCTCAGCGAATTCAAGTTTGGAAGATCCAGCGGCACCATGAAGTCGCAAACGGTGGATCTGAAGTACCGCTTAAGCCCTGGTCTGTGGGGCCGCGACGAGTCTTGGGGCGGCCTCATGAGTTACGACAGCTTTGAGTACGACATTTACAAGGCCGACAAGCTGGGCTTCGGATTTTTCTGGGCGCGGTCAATGCCCAAGATCTTCGACGAACTTTTCAATCTGCTTCCGTTCATGCGTTACCCCAAGTGGGTGGATCTTGAGTTCGTTTACTACTCGATGTTCTTGAACTCTTCGGTCGCGCTCCCGATCAATCCTCCCGAAGGACAGGGAAACTGGGCGCTCAATTTTCACGGAAAAGTTCTGTGGACGAAGAACTTTTTCGGCGAGGCGGGCTTCGGAATCCGGCAGTACGATTGGACCCAAACCAGCGGCGTCTTGGCCGGCACCAACACCCCCGCGACCCAGCGTTTTTTATTTGGTTTGTTTTACGGAACCGCGGGTCTCGGTTACAGCTTCTAACGGCGCCGCCGCTCACGGCTCGCAAGGGGGGCGCCAGCGCCCTCCGACGGCCACCGTCAAAAAGATGGTCAGGCCCCTCTCTCTTAAATGGTGTTGACGCCCTTTTTCACTGGCACCCGGCCTGCTTAGTCTGCTGCTGTTGGAAATCCCCGGGACCTGGAGGGTCCTTGAATCCGCGATAGGACGCGCGCTCCTGAACGTAGGTGGTGAGCGATGAAAAAGACTGTGTTGGGCCTGACGGCCGCCGTGATGCTCAGTGGTTCCGTGGCCATCGCCGCGTCGGAAATGCGCGCGGGCTGTTATCTTCAAGACAAAGAGGGCGAGCAGCTTCAAGGCGTGAACGTCGACAAACGCTACGAAATCGCCTCGGTTTCGAAAGTCATGACCGCCTACTGGGCCACCAAGAAGCTTGGTTTGAATGCCCGCTACTCGACGGCCGTTTACCTGCGCAAAGTTGAAGACGGTCTTTACGACGCCCATATCAAGGGCTCGCGCGATCCCTACACGGGCCGCGAGATGTTCCAATTCTTGACGGCCGAACTCAACCGCCGGGGCATCACCAAACTCCGCAACCTGACTTACGACGAAAAATTCAAATTCATCGATCAAGTTCGCAGCAACCACATCGCGGCGTCGCACTTCACGCTGTCGTCACCCACCGAAGATTTGGTCATGCGCCAAATCCGCAGCGTGGTCTCCAGCATCAGCACGGGGTATCCGCAGCTCGTGGCCCGCGCGAAGAGCGTGCACAATCTGACCCTTCCCGCGGCCATCCGTCTCAACATTTCGGACATTCACTTTATGTCGTCGTCGCAATTGGACGAGAGCGCTTACGATGAAACGGTGATCTACCGCTCGGCGCCTCTCGGGGCGGCCCTCAAAGAGATGAACCGCAACTCGAACAACCACGCGGCCAATCAGATTTTCGAAAGCCTGGGCGGCGCGGACGCCTTCGCGAAATTCATCAAGGCCGATCTGGGGCTTGAAGAAAAAGACATCCGCTTCGTCAACGGCAGCGGCGACCGTTTGGATTTGGAAGACGGAAAATCCGTCTACAATGAGGCGACTTGCCGCACGATCGTGAAGGTTGTCGTGGCGTTCCGCAATGAGCTGCGCAAGTACGATGCGTTCCTGCAAGACGTGATGGCCGTCGCGGGCCAAGATCCCGAAGGCGAGCGCAGCACGGTCAGCGCGCTGTACAACAATGACGAAACCGGCGACGCCTTGATCGCCAAGACCGGCACCGTCAACCCCTCGATCACGTTGGGCGGAATGATCAACACCGAGGAGGGGCGCATCTACTTCGGTTACATCTATTCGGCTGAAGGCACCGCCGCCAGCTGGCGCGATGCGCGGGGAAAGATCCGCACCCAGGTCGTCAAGCTCTTTCAAAAGTTCGGCGGCCGTAGTACGATCGACTACAAGGCGACCCGCTTTGTGCCGTTCGATGGCGACTCGCGTTTGCAAAAACTCGAGAGCCGAACGGCCGAAACGTCGGGCCGCTAAAAACGGTGGGCGAACGCCTGCCGTCGACGAGGGAGTTCGCGATGAAGTGGTTCGTGATGGTTTCGCTGTCTTTGATTTCGGCGTTCGGGCAGGCGAAAATTTCGACCGCCCAAAAACGAGCGCTGGACGCGGCCGCCGAAGGCAAAATCGAAGATCTTCGCCGTCTTCCCAAATCTTTCAACTGGACGCTGAGCGATTCGAACGGCGAGAGCCTGCTGATCAAGGCGGTTTCGACGGGACAGTCCGAAGCGGTGGCTTTTCTGCTCAAGAAAAAGGTCAAAATCAATCACGTCGATAAAGCGGGCAACAGTGCCCTGCTGTACGCGGTTTCGAACAACGACACGCCGATCGCGGCCCAGTTGATTGGTGCCGGCGCGGACCTGACTTTGAAGTACGGAAAAAAGAAAGAGCACATCCTGTTTGAAGCGGCCCGCGTGGGCGCGCGCGAGATTGCCGATCAAATCTTGGCCAAGAGCCCTTCGCTCCTCAACGAGTTGAACGCGGACGGCGAGTCGCCGCTGATGGCGGCGATCGCGGGCGCGCAGACCCAGCTCGCTTTGCACTGGATCCAAAAGGGCGCCTCCGTTTCGCACAAAACCCGCGACGGCAAGAGCATGGCCGACTACGCCCGCTCTCAGGATGTCAAAGACGGTTCGCCCTTGGCCCAGGCGCTTTTGTCTCAAGGCGAGACGAAGTAGCGCGCCCTGCGCTCGATCCACCCATGGCGCCGTCGGCGCCTCCCGGCCTTTGTGAATTTCTGTTGAAGCTCCGTCTCAAGGTGGGAACCTCTCTCGAGTTCTGAAACGAAACACCGATAATGAACAGGTGAACGGGGGAGGGTTGCTTGTTCGCTAAACGTGTTTATTCGCCATTGCTCGCGAGTGGAGACATTCCGGAGTGGGCTTTCTCGGCGGTCGAAAGCATTCTCACGTCACTCAAAGTGGCCGATCCCGAAACCTACGCGCACTGCCTGCGCGTCGGCGAGCACGCCCGTAAATTGGCGAAGTTCGCGGGCCTCACCGAATACCAACAGCGCGTGGCGCAGTTCTCGGGCCTGATGCACGACGTGGGTAAAATGGGCGTCGATCTGGCGATCACGCACAAACCCGGCAAGCTGACCGATTCGGAGTACGACATCATGAAGTCGCACCCCATTTTGAGCGAAGAGATCATCCAGCCGATGGCGCATCACGAATTCTTTCAGCAAATCCTTCCGGCCGTTCGCGGCCATCATGAGCGCGTCGACGGCAAGGGCTATCCCGACAAGCTTCACGGCGAAGATGTTCCGCTCATCGCGCGCGTGATTCTGATCGTGGACACGCTGGATGCGATGGGGCAGACCCGCGCGTACCGCAAAGGTCTTCCGGTCGATGTGATTTACAAAGAACTCGAGCGCTTCGCGGGCACGCAATTCGACCAGGCTCTGGTCAAAATCTTCCTCGAGGTGCACCAGCGCCACTGGGACAAAGAAGCCGCCGACGTCGAGACCATCCGCCGCGTTACGACGAAAGCAGCCTAAGGGCTGCTTTCGCGCATCCTGCGCTCTATCTGCCCATGCCGCCTCCGGCGGCTCTCGCGCATCCTGCGCTCTATCTGCCCGTGCCGCCTCCGGCGGCTCTCTATAGCCGCAGTGCCATTCTGCAGATCTCGCGTTTTGACTTAATTTTTGGTGTCCTTTTTGAGGATGGAGATTTGGCCGTTGGGTTCGAGGATGGCGTAGCGGACGTCTGCGACGTTCATGACGCCCTCTCGGTGCAGGGCGGTCTGCAAGTCTTGCGGTGTGATTTCTTCGGCCGCGAGCGCCTTGGGAATCGTTTTTCCGTTGTGCACCAAAAGGACCGGTCCGCCGTCCACCCATTTTTCCGCGCGTCGCGAGTGAAAGATCAACTTACCGACCAACAGATTCAGACACACCAGCGTTCCGGCCAAAATCAAACCCGCCGTCACGGAGTTGTCGCCCGCGTTCATCGAGTTTTGCACGGCATTGCTGATGATCAGAAGAAGCGCAAAATCAAACGGCGTCAGCTGTCCGATCGAGCGCTTGCCTAAGAGGCGCAGGAGCACAAAGACGGAGCCATACACGATCGCTCCGCGGGCGATAAATTCCCACCAAGGTTGACTGAGCTCCCACATGCGCGCGCGCCGTTACTGACGGTTCGTCGATTCGAAGATTTTGTCGGCCGAGGCGGCGACGAAACCCTGGTACAGCTTGCCGTTGGGAAGCGGGTAGCGTTTGGCGAATTCGTAGTAACAGCCCGGGACGTTGTGCGTGCCCTCGCTGAAGGCCACCGGAATTTCGCTGGCCATCGTCGAGCTTTGTTCCAAGAAGACGGCGGGAGTTCCTTTGATCACGCCGCCGGACTTGTTGAGCGTGAAACCGTTTTTCTCGATGAACGCGTTCAGATCCGGAAGATTCCCGAACTTTTTGAGTTTGTTCACGTTGACGGTGAAGTGATTGGGGCGAAAGCCATGCGCCGCCACCCAAGAGGCGTACTCACTCTCGGCGGCGAGTTTTTGGAACAAAGCATACGACATCGGCCACGGGCGGCCCGACATCACGAACTCGTCTTTTTGCAACTCGCTGTCGGCAATTTGATCCACGAGTTTATTCATCTCCTCGCGGATGAACGGCGAAACTTTGTCGAGCTCAAGCTCACTGATAAAAATCTTGGGTTGAGTCTCGTCCGGATGCTCGTAGTGCTTCGCATAGAGTTTCTTTTCGACAAAAACGTAGTCGCCCTTTTCAACGTAACCGTGTTTTTTAAAGACGCGGGCGAGCTGCTCAATTCCCAGCCGGGGATGGTTGAACGTGCGCAGAGCAATATGATCATTGAGGACCGTCTCACCCTCCGCGCTCAACAGCTTATAGAGACGAGCGGCCGCCGGGTTCAGTTGACAATAATCATCCCACATCTTGTTGAGCAGGGTGGACAGTGAGCTCATGGTTCTCCTTCGCGGCACCCCAAGGTGCGCGGGATCATTATAGAAATTTCAAGCCCCCCGTCACCCTCTTTCACGGGGCAGCGCCAGCTCGGGTTTATCCATTTTAAGGTGTCATTACATGAGACCTGACGCGCTGGAGCCGGGACTCTAGGGCGCCGCATCAAATTCTTGACCTTATTGAGGTTTCGGGGCTTATATCGTCCGTCGAACAAAGAACAAGAGGGGACCCGATGCATTCAAAAGGCATCTCGATGCTCGTGACGAGTTTCTGTTTGCTGGGCGTGTCTGCTTTGCTGGGCGTGCCCGCGCAAGCAGCCCCGCAGAGTTCCAGCACTCTTCCCAGGGGGGAGACGCCCGCGGCTCCTTCCAAAGCCCAGGCGGCCGGCGCTGTTCGTTATGAGTTCACGCAGTACGCGACCCCATCGCCCGACAATCCCAAGCTCAATCAGTCTCAACTCATGGCCGCCGATCTCGCCCTCGACTACAAGACGTCCTCAACAACCTCGCGCCTGGATTTCACGGGCGGCAAGTACCTCGATCTCAACAATTCGTATTTCTCGGTTCAAGAGCTTTACACCTCGGCCCGTTTTCGCGGCGACGCCCTGACGGTTTCGGCGGGCCGCAAGATTGAGTTCTGGAGCCAGGTCGACAACGATTGGCAGCTCGGTTTGTGGGAGCCCAAGTACAACATCGACGCCCTTCGTCCCGTGAATCAAGGTTTGACCGGTCTGTTCGTGAGCAGCCGCTACAAGGACGTCGAGGTCCTCGCGTACGTCTCGCCGATCTTCGTTCCCACCATCAATCCCGACATCAGCGAGAAGGACGGATCGCTCCGTTCGGATTCGCGTTGGTACAAAACGCCGTCGGACACCGGGTCGGTTTTAAACCGCGACACGAAGCTCGCGTACTCGATTTCGATGCCCGAGCTGAACAAGCTCGTCAGCAATCCCGGCGCGGGGATGCGGCTTCGCTACGGCGGCCATGAGCCCGGCCCCTGGGCGTCGGCCAATTTCGCGCGCAAACCCATCAACAGCCTCTTCATCAAGTACGATTACAACCTGGCTTTGCAAGCGACCGGCAGCCAAGCCGAAGTCGACGTGAGCCCAACGGTGTCGTACCACCGTCTGTACGGCGCGGATGCGGGATGGCTCTTTGAGAGGTCGATGCTCTCGGTGTCGTTCTTGACCGATGAGCCCGAGACCGAAAAACCCGAAAATGACAAAGACGCCCTCGGCGAGAACACGACCGATTGGATCAAACAGGAGCCGGGCCGTCTCAAAATCTACGCGGTTCACTCGCAAACCCAAGTGGACGTGCCCGGATTCGTTGAGCCGGTCACGCTGGCGCTGGATTACTTGAAAGCCGATGAAGAAGAGACCCGCGACATCGACGAGACCGGCGAGGTGCGCGGCAGCCTTTTCCCGTACCGTTTGAACTACACCAATGCGGCCTCCTTCCGCGTGGGAGCGTCGACCCGTCTTTACGGGCGCCCCCTGTTGACGAGCTTGCGCTACATCCGCGAATTCGATCAGCAGGGAAGCCTTTATAGCTTGATGGGACAGTACCTTCCGGCCCGAGATTGGACGCTCACGGTGGGCGTGGACCTTTTAGGACCCGACGATGGGTCTGAGACCAACACCGATAAGCGCTTCTTGAATCAGTTCCGGGCCAATGACCGCGTCTACGGAGGGCTCAGCTATGTTTTCTAAATCGATGACGACCGCGTTCCTGATCGGCACGTTGGTTCTGACGAGCTGTTCGCTTCCCGTGAACGAAGCGCCCCCCAAGGCCGATGCGCCCGAAGCGAAGCTCGGGTTCGAATCGCGTTGCTTGAAGGACTCGCTCCCGGTTCTCAAAGATTTCGTCCATGGCGACGCCAAAGCGCCGCAGGTCGAAGGCGTGTGGAATTGTTTCGGCAGCGCCATCGATCTTTTTTACCGCAAGGTCCGCGGCGGCAACCGTGACGAGTACACGGCGCGCGAACTGGCCCGGTTCTTCGAAGACTTTTTCTTGGACGAGAACAGCAAGATCAGCGACCCGCTTCTGAACGAACTGATGCTCTTAAAGCAAGTGTTCATCGGCGGATCGAGCGAAAAGGTCACGCGCGAAGAGCTGCGAAAGTTGGCGTCTTTCGCGAACGACGCCCGCGATTTGAGCCTGCGCGTCTTGCCGTACATGAAGATTTACTCCAAAGGCTGGGCCGTCGGTGGCAAAGACATTGAAGGCGACATCAAGTTTTTTGAAGAGGCCAATCAAGAGATCCAGGTCGCGGCCAAACGGATCGGCGATCGCATCGCTTTGAACCAAAAAGATTACGATCTTGAGAACTTCGCCAATCTGCTCGAAGAGCTGCAAAAGCACTTCGGCGAGAGCTGGGATTTCGTTGCGGGCATCCGCAAAGCCCTGCCGCTCGTCTACAAACTGAAAAAATCTTTGGTCGGCGGCGATGAACGGGTGGTCGCGGCCCATGAATGGCGCCGCTTCGGCCTGCTGGGCGCCCGCGGCTACATCCAGTACTTGCGCTACTATTATTTTATCGCCAACGCACCCGAAGATGCCGGTAGCAACGACGTCCTTTATCTGGCCAAGTCGGCCGACGATTTGTTTTCGTATTTGGGCGACATGGTCCGCGAAAAACCCGAGGGAAAATTCCGCAAGGCCGAGCTGCTCGAAATTCTCGAATCGTTGGGCGGCCTCTTCCCCAATTTCAAGTGCACGCCCGCCTTGGTCGACGAAGCCATGAAGGTGAAACAGCTTCTCTTTGGCGGCAACACCGATGAGTTCGTGCCCGAAGAGTTCGACAAAGCCCGGGGGAAGGTGGATGCGATCCGCTTGATGACCGAGCGTGCCTATGGGTACTTGGACTACTACACGCAAAATTGGCGTGCCGAGAACATGGCGCCCGAAGACGCGCGCAAATACGCTCTGGAGGCCGAAACGGCTTTGGTTGAAATCGCCGCGGGTCTCGGAAAAATTCTCGAGACGCAGTACGATTTGCGCGACCTTTCAAAACTCGCGCATGAGATCTCGCGCCTGCTGCCGCCCGAGCCGGGACAACCCAGTTGGGGAGACTCCGCCGACAAGTACCTGCCGATCTTATTGGCCGGGAAAAACATCGTGGTGGACGACACCAATTCGGTGGTGCTGCGCCATCAGTGGCCCTCGCTTCTGGGGACGGCTGGCGAACTGTACTCGAAGTTCTTGTATTTCACTTACTTCGTGAAAGGCCGCACGATCACCGAGGGCGCCGGCCTTCGCGGTTTGTCGGACCTGGTGCCGCAAGTCACCGCCAGCGTGGACCGCTTGCTCGCGCTGCGCACGGCGCGGCGAACCCCAGCGGTGATCCGCTTCTCCGAACTGGAGCGCCTGCTCACGGCTTTGGATAAGGCTGATTTGCTTCCGGACAAATTCGATGCGCCGACGTTGAATCCGCTCCTGAAAGTTTTGTTCCAGAGATTTTTGCTGAGCCCGGCTTCGCGACTGAATGGCAACTTGCCGCAGGGCTTGACGACCGAAGCGACCAAAGTTTTAAAAAGTGAATTCGCTCTCTGGGCGGACGGGCAGAGCTTCGTTCAGTCCGCCTTCCGCCAGGCGCCTTCACGCGGCGGCTTGACGGCGACGCAGCTCCTGCATTTGATCGAAGGCCAAAAGCCTTCGGCGGCGCTCAAAGAAATGCGTCTGTCGTTGATTTCACCCGTGCCGCTCACGTTCGATTCTCTGGGCCGTTGGTACATGTCGGACCCGCGTCCGATTCTGTATTCGCGCAAATCCCTGGATAAGATCAACTTGGCCCGTGCGCTGGTGCGCCTGGTGACCAACGGCTACGCGCAAAGCATGGATCGCATTCGCGAGTACCAGGGCATCACCAATGGCGAGGCCAATGCGCTTTACGCGGATCTGAAGCCCTTTGCCGTGCGTTTGGGTTTGGTCGAGGCGTCGAACACCACGTTCGCCGACAGCCGGTTCCGCGAGGCCAATCTGTTCTCGCCGCATGCCAACGGCGATGCGCTCCTGAGTCACCGTGAAGGCGTGGATCTGGTTCTTTTGATCATGTCGGGCCTGGAGCTGGGCGACTCGATGGAAGACGCGTTCAAGAACAACTGCAACGTCACGCGTGTTCACAGTAAGGCCCGCGATTCGAAAATCTCGCTTCTGTGTTACTTGAACGTGTACCGTTCACGGTTCGCCACGATCTTCTCTTCGGTGCCGCAGTTCGCGGCCTTTATGGCCAAGCTGCCCAGCGGAGCCGCGCAAAACCAGATGCTCGAATTCGACGCGATGATGATCAACATCCTCAAATCGGCGGGCTGGGTGGACGACCAATCGGGCCAAGCCAAATTCGGCGATGTCGGTTTGGTTCCGCACGTGATTCAGTACATCGAATCGGTGACCGTGCGCTTTGACGAAGACAAAGACGGCATCCTGAACAAAACCGAGGCGCTGGCGGCGTACCCGGTGTTCCGCGAGACGTTGCGCGTGGTCGCAAAAAACGACAACGAAAAGTTCTTGCGCGGTCTGTTCGCGTACATCCTGGTGAAAGGCCGCGCTCCCGAGAGCGCCGGCGAGAAGCTGTACTTCGTGACCAAATGGATCAACGACGAATCGGCTTGGACGATCCAAGCGGACCGCCGTCAGTTGGCCACGGTTTTGGGTTACATCGCCGATGCGATCGCCAAAGGCGGCGCTCCGGCGGGGGCCACCGTTCAGCGCACGGGCAGCGGTGGACCGCGCACGCGGTTCCCGGGTTCGCGCTTCCGCGATGGCGTGCGCGATCTTTTGCGCAATGGACCTCGCGCGATGCACGCGCCGATCGGCGAGCCCGCCGCTCCTGCGGTGGACGATGTGGAATGGAATGGTTTGTTTGAGTCCGGCGAGGAGATCCCTGCCGCACCCGAGTCGAATGGCCGCGAATTTCAACCCACCGAAGCGCCCGAAGAGAACGTGAACATGCAAATGCCCGCTCTCTCGCAAGAAGAGATCAACGCTCTGGCCGCGCACGACCGCGACGCTGAAGCGGAGTAGACGAGCGCGCGTCCGCGCGCCGGGGCCTACAGACGAGCGCGCGTCCGCGCGCCGGGGATTCTAGAATTTATTTTTAAACATCATGGATTCAACGGGAAGATTCGTCTTTCCGTTGTACTTGGCCGAGGGCTTCGAGTTGTAAGGCACGAGCAGGTCGCCTTTGATTTCGAAGTAGATCAATTGACCAATCGGCATCCCGGCATAAACGCGCACGGGCTGCTTCACCGAAATTTCGAGCGTCCAGTAGTTGCAAAATCCCACGTCGCCTTTGCCGGCGGTGGCGTGGATGTCGATGCCCAGGCGGCCGACCGAGGATTTGCCCTCGAGAAACGGCACGTGTTCAAACGTCTCGGTGTACTCTTCGGTCACGCCCAAATAGAAATGGTGGGGCTCTAGAACGAAGCCACCTTCGGGGATTTCAAACGTTTCGATTTGATTGTGTTTGCGGGCGTCGAGCACGCGGTCTTTGTAAACCGCCAGTGTCTTTCCGAGGTGAACGTCGTACGAATTCGAACCGAGGCACTCACGACGAAAAGGCTCGATTTTGATCGAGCCTTTTTCGGTGTGAGCCAGAATTTCTTTATCCGTCAGGATCACTTGGTCTCTCGGTGGAGAGTGTGCTTACGCATATTCGGGTTGTACTTCATCTTTTCCATACGACCCGGAGTTTTTTGTTTGTTCTTGGTGGTGGTGTAACGAGAAACGGGAACTTTCGCCGCTTTCGCTTCAGTGCATTCCAACGTGACGATGATACGTCCACTTTTCTTAGCCATTTCGGACCTCGCTCAATAAAAATAGGATTCGGCAAGAGAGGTAGGATTATCAAAGACTTGCGCGAACATCAATAGACCTTTTTGCGAAAATCGAGTACAATCCCCGCGTCTCGGAGGTGTTCCTATGCTACTGAAATCACTCAAGTTTTTATCTCTTGCCGGATTTTCCTGCGCGGTTTCGGCCGCCGCCGCCTCTTCGGGCACCCTGCTCCGCGGTTCAACTCTGAAAAATGTGAGTGTTTTACAGGCGGTTTCGCAAGTTCAGCCGGGTGAGATCGTGGTGATCGGCGAGGAGCATGGGCAGGCGGGAAGTCAGGCTGGTCAGCTCGAGATCTTGCGCGCGCTCAGGGCCCGCGGCCTGAAAGTCAGCGTCGGGATGGAGTTTTTGGAGTACCCGCAGCAAGCCCTGACCGATGCCTTTCGTGCCGGTCAGTTGTCCGAGACCGACTTCTTGCGCCAGGTGCAGTGGGGGTCGATCCCGTTCGATTTTTATAAAGACCAAGTTTTGTTCCCCGAGGCCTCCGAAGGCGGGCGCACCGTCGCGCTCAACATTCCGCGCGCGGTGACGTCGCAAGTTGCGAAAAAAGGTCTCGATTCGCTCTCGCCCGAACAGGCCCAACTTTTGCCGCCGGGGCTCACGCGTGGCAACGACCGTTACTTCGCCCGGTTCAAAGACGCGGTCGGGGGGCATCTTCCCGATGCGGCGGCGGCCGAGCGTTACTTCATGGCGCAAAGTGTTTGGGACGAGACCATGGCATGGACCGCCTTGGCGTCCGTGCAACAAGACCCCTCGCAAGTTTTGGTCATCATCGTCGGCGAGTTTCATGTTCAGTATGGCGGGGGCCTTCCGGACCGTCTGCGCGCGCGCGGCGCCGCGAAGGTGTGGACGTTTTCGGAGGTGAACCTCACGGGCCTCACGCACGAAGAGAGCCGCGAGGCGCTCAGCCCGAGCGAACTTGATGGGCCGCGTGCGGACTTTCTCTGGATCTTTAAGGACTGAAGTCGAGCCTGCGGCCGTCAACTGACAGGTGTGCTTGAGGCACACTGGAGTTTGATCCATACTGATCCCTATGCGGACTGACCGCGGGGAGTTTCTCAATGTTTCCTCCGACCACCAAGATTCTCGTCGTCGATGACATGCCCACCATCCGTGACCTGGTTAAAAATCAGCTGCGTGCGATGGGCTTTAAAAACATCGTCGAGGCCGCGGACGGGGAAGTCGCGCTCAACACCGTGATCAGTCAAGCCGCCGCCGGAACGCCGATCGAACTGATCGTTTCGGACTGGAATATGCCCAAGATGACGGGCCTCGAATTTTTAAAGCAGATCCGCGCGTCCGACCAATTCGCCAAGTTGCCGTTCATTCTGCTCACCTCGGAGTCCGAGCGCGATCAGGTGACCGAGGCGATCATGGCGGGCGTGAGCCAATACGTCGTGAAACCCTTCGCCGCCAAAGCCTTTGAGGAAAAGCTCAAGGGCGTGTGGGCCAAGGTGAGCGCCGCGGGTTAAGGGCGGCCCTTGCTGTTTGCCCGTGGCGCCTTCGGCGCCTCTCTATGGCTGACTCTATCCGGCGATTTTGAATTTTTTGTCGGTCGACCATTGGTCGATCCAGGGGACTTGAACGAAGAGTTCGGTGCCTTTTCCGAGTTGGGTGTTCACCCAAGCTTTTCCGCCCAGAGCCGCCGCCGCTTTTTGAATCGCGTCCATGCCCACGCCGCGGCCCGAGAGGTCGGTCACCACGTCGCGAGTTGAGAACTGCGAATCGAAAATATGCTGCACGGTTTGCTCGTCGGTTTCGCCCTCGGTGGAAACGCCCATTGATTGCAGTTTGCTGCGGATGCGGGCCGGGTCAATCCCGCCGCCGTCATCCTGAATGCAGAAAATCACGTCGTTCTCTTTTCGTTCGAACTTCACCGTGATCTGTCCCGCCTCGGGCTTGCCGCGTTCTTGACGGACGTCGGGGGTTTCGATCGCGTGATCGGCGGCGTTGCGAAACGCGTGGATCATCGTGCCGAACAGATTTTCGTAAGGCTCCGGCAAAAGTTTGAACTCGGGGTTGGCAAAGCGGATCGGCGCGATCACTTTGCCGAGACGCTCGGCCACGTTTTGCATGACTTCATTGTAGTGCGTGAAGTGCGACGAGGCGGGCTCGAACAAGAACGACTCTTGAAACGCCTGGCGCGATTTCGCGAGCGACGAGAAACCCAAGTGCACTTCGGCGAAATCGCTCAGCTTCGAAGCGGGCGCTTCCACCCAGCGTTCGGCGAGTTTTTGCATGTTGCCCAGAACCATCTCGTTGTCTTTCAAGAACTTCTCGAACAAAGGCGAAAGCTCCAAACACTGCTTCGAGAGCGCCTCTTTGGTCTGTTGATTCTGGAAGCTCTTGTACTCGCTGAGCAAAGTCTCGGCGCTGTGACAGTGGTCCGCGAACTCCTTCACCGAGAACGTCGCCGCGCCCCCTTTGAGGGTGTGCAGCAAACGGAACGTCAGTTCAGAATCCAGGCCGGGCTTTTGGATTTCATTCGAGAGCTCTTTGAGCATCGCTTCGGACTCGCGGATGAAGCTCGCCACCTGCCGGCGGTTTTCGAGGAGCTTTAAGATCATCGAGGCGTGCGCGCGCTCGAATTCGGCTTCGCGCTGCGCTTGGACCAGCGACGTGATGTCGGTGGCAACCACGACCACGCCCTGCATGGCGCCGGTTTCGGTGCGCATGGGATAGTATTGCAGCTCGATCTCTTTGCCTTGCGAATGCGGGAAGCGGGGCGGACCGAGGGGCGCCAGATCTTCGAAGGGGAGCATTTCGGCGAAGAGCGTGGTGGTCCATTTTTGGAAGCCGGGCACTTGCTTCTCGGTGAGGCCCAGCACCGACCAGATTTTCTTGCCGCGCGGGTCGGTTTCGAGAGTGGTCTCGCAGGCCTTCGAGGCGATTTCGAGAACGTCGCCGGTCTGGTTGAAGATGAAGAAGCCTTGGCCCAGACTGTCGAGCAGCGCTTTCATCAGCTGATTCAAGCTCGAGAGTTCGGCGGTGCGTTCGGCGACTTTGACTTCCAAGTTTTTCGAGTAGTCTTCGAGTTCGGCGCGGGCCTTCTCGAGTTCTTTGATGTAACCTTCTTTTTGCTCGAACTCCTTGCGGTACTTCTTCTGCAAGGTTTCTTCCAGAGTCACGTCGCGGAAGAAGACCAGCCAAGACACGGGCTGCTCGTTTTCAAAGGCGAACGGCTGAAACGTGACTTGGACTTTGCCGTCCTTGCCGGCGTCGGTGGTGAATTTGACCTCTTGATAAGGGCTCGCATCGCCGAGGGCGCTTAAATTCTGCAGGCCTTCGAGGGGCACTTCGAATTTGAACACCTCGTCGAACGGGGTGCCCGAGCGGACCAGCTTGCGGGCCGAGATGTCGGTCAAAAGCGCCGCGGGTTCGTTGCAATAGACGATCTTCTTCTCTTGATTGAGAACGAAGGTCGGCTCCAGAAGGGTGTCAAAAATTTTCGTGTCCATCATCACTTCCCTTTAGTTTTTGAGTTCGAGTTGCCGGAGGCGGGTGCGCGGCCTCCCAAGACGGTCAAGGCCCTCGGTTCGGACCAGTGAGATTCGCGCTCGGTGTTTTGCGCTTTCACGCGCCAGTAGAGTTTTCCGAGCGGCAGGTTTTGTTTCATCAAAAAGCTCAGCTGATCCGTGCGGTGCTGCAGAACCGGTTTGCTGAACTCCGGGTCTTGACCGATTTGTAAAATGTAAGTCGTCGCTTGGCGCACGGAGCCCCAACCCATCCAGAACGGCGTGCTCTTCGACTGCTGGAAGAAGAGCGTGACGCCCGCGATCGGCTCGATCAGTTTGGGCGCGGCCAAGGGCAGGCGGAAGTCGTAGCGCAGCTGTCCCGACGAGGAGTATTCGGTCACCGCCGTGCCGGCGGCATTGAGACCACGCACCCGGTAGTAGGTGGTGCCGGGACGTTTCAGCCGGATGTCTTTTTTGGGATCGGTCGAGGTCAGTTTTTGCGACACCGCGAAGTCGGGCGTTTCCGAGAGTTCGATTTCGTACTGCTTCGCGAGCGGCGCGGGCGACCATTGCAGCGCCACGGGCACGGGTTCGGGCTCGGCCTCGGGAGTCGCCGCTAAGATGGAGATGGGGTCGACCTGGGCGAGAAGCGGTTGATCGTTGCCGATGGTGACGCGGCCGAGATTTTGAAAATCTCCAGGCGCGCCTTTGGCCGAAACCGCGCGCACGCGCACGAAGTACGATCCGGTTTCGTCGTAGTTCAGCAAAAAGCGGGTGTCGCGCGTGGTGGCGCGGCGGACGACGTTGGTGAATTCGGGATCGCGGGACACTTCGACTTCGTAATGGTCGGCGCGCAGGACGGGCGCCCACGTGAAGGCGAGAGGTTCACCGGTGGCGTTGCCAATTCGGGGGGCGGGGGCCGAGAGGGCCTTGGGAGGCGGCATCGGACCCGGCGGTTGGTAGGCGAAATCAAATGGGACCGGTTCCGACCACTCGCGTTTTTCCGAGCGGGGGCGCACGCGCACGTAATACGATGAGGGCGTCAGCGGCGGCGTGGTCCACTCTTGTTTTTTGCTTTCTTGCGTGAGAATCACGTCTTGGAAATAGGGATCGGCCGCCATTTGCACTTGGTAATCGCTCGCGGGTTTTTCGCGGGAGTCGTCCCACTTGATCCTGACGACCGGTTTTTCGGTCGGCTGCGAACTCTCATCCGTGCGCACCGAAAGGCGCGCGTTCGGTGCGGGCTCGGTGATTTTGACGAAGGCGTTTTTCGCTTTTTTGGCTTTGGCCTCGGTTTCATCTTCGGCCTGCTTCGGGAGCGGTTTCAGCTCGCGCGGCGCCTCGCCATCGCCCTCGAACATCGACCGCGCGCGGGCGGCCGACTCCAGGAGCGCGGCCTTCTTTCCGGGCTGCGAGTTGATCGTGAGCATCTTCGAGGGGTCGAGCTGCGTGGTGGAGCCGCCCGAATTGACGCCCAGGTTTCCTTCAAGCACGGTCAACTCAACGCCGTTGCCGGACTTGAGTTCGACCTGCGCGCCCGAACCGTCGAGGGTCATGGTCTCGTCGCCGACTTGAACCTTGAGGCTTCCGGGCGATGCGAGCTGACCTTTGAACGTTCCGAATTGCAGGTTGAGCGCCATTTGGTTTTCTTTGACGTTGAACGAGACGAGCGAATTTGGCGTCAGGTTCACTTTGGTGCCGTCTTTGAGAACCACGACGGCGCTGCCGGCCGCGCCCGTGAAGATGCTGTCGCCCTCGAAAAGTCCGGTGCCCCGGCGGAGCGATTTCCAACTGAAGCGAGAGAAGTGTTTTTGGCGGACGTCGCCGCGGACCGAGGCAATCTCGCCGATCGCCGCCGTGTCTGGCCGGTCGGACCAATCCGTGAGGATCGAGTCGTCGTACATCAGGTATAGGAATCCGATGAGGCTGAAGAGAGCCACGCAAAGGATGACCTTGTCATGAGAGTTGAGCTTTTTAATGTCCACCACGACTCTGAACTCATCGGAAAAGCGGACCTGAATCTCGATAGACAAAGGTCGGGCTTTGTCTCGGAAGTTCTCCCCAAATCGGGCGGGCCAGTCTCATAATGGGTCATGGCCCGAAAAGCAGGTCTCTCGATCCGCTACAAGATCCTCTTGTTGATGACCACTCTTCCACTCGTCATTCTGGCGGTGTATTTGTTCGTGGCCGTGGGCGTTTTTGAAAACGACAAAGTGGCGTACGTGTTCGAGTCGTCGTCGTCGGTTGCCAAAACCATGGCTTCGCAAACGACGACCGATCTGGAGTCTTCGCTCACCAGCGCCAAGCCCGCTTTGCAAGAATTTTTGAGTTATGAGCGTTTCGCCACGATCTCCAAGGGCCTGTTTTCGGCGGACGGTCCGATTCAGTGGATCGCGGCCGTTCGTGAGCGTGAGGCTGGCGATTTCAAAGAGCTCGACGTGCTCGAGCGCAACAAAGGGACATTTCAAATCGAATGGCGTGACGTCGCGGGGACCAGTGCGATGCTCACCGAACTTTCGGAGAAAAACCGTCTCGTGATCGTGCCGTTTCGCGACGACCGGGTCATTCTGGGCGAAAAGATCGTGGTGCCCGCGACCGAGACGACGCCCGAGAAGACCACGCTTTTCTTGATCATGGCGCGCGTTCCGAATCTGGTTCAGGTCTACCAAACGCCCGGTCAAACCGAAAATTTTTTGGTCGATCAAACGGGCCGCGTGCTTTTCGGTCCCGCCGGCACCGTGGGTACGAACGTGCAAGACCGCGTGAAGCTGCCGTTTCTGCAGGTGAACGACGCGCAGACCAAACAGGGAACGGATGAAGTCACCAATTCGGCGGGCGAGCCGCTGCTGGCGTCGTACTCGGTGACCAACTTTGGCCGCCTGTTCGCGGTGTCGCTCGTTCCTAAGCGCGAGGCTCTAAAAGCCGTCGACACCTTGATCCGCAAATCCTTGATCTTTTTCGCCGTGCTGATTTGCGTGACGGTGATCGTGAGCCTTTTGGCGGCGTCGAACTTGACCTCCGCGCTGACCGATCTGTATCAGGCCACGCGCAAGGTGGCCGAGGGGCGCTTCGATATCCGCGTCAACATCTCCAACCGCGATGAGGTCGGCAGCTTGGCCGATTCGTTCAACGCCATGGCCGCCGAGGTGTCGCGTCTGATGGCCGAGACCGCCGAAAAGGCGCGGATGGAGGGCGAGCTCAAGACCGCGCAGACGGTTCAGGAGACGCTGTTCCCGGCGCCGAACGCCGTGCTGCAAGGGCTTCGCGTCGCGGGCTTTTACGAGCCGGCCTCGGAGTGCGGCGGCGATTGGTGGCACTACTGCGAGATCAACGGCAAGGTTTACGTTTGGATCGGCGATGCCACGGGCCACGGCGCGCCCGCCGCGCTGATCACGAGCGCCGCGAAATCGGCCGCCACGATCATCGAACGTTTGGATGTGTCGCCTTCGAAGGCGCTGGAACTTTTGAACCGTTCGGTGTTCGAAGTGAGCCGCGGCCGCATCATGATGACGTTTTTCTTGGGTTGCTACGACCCGCAAAAGCGAACATTTACGTACTCCAATGCCAGTCACGAAGCGCCCTTTTTGATCTCCAAGGCGGATCAACCGCCGAAGAAAAAAGATCTCGTGCCTTTGAATGAAGTGAACAGCCCCCGTTTGGGCCAAGCCCGTGACACTCAGTTTGAAGAGGTGACGATCGAACTCAAAGAGGGCGACCGCATCTTGCTGTACACGGACGGCATCCCCGATATTCACAACCCCGAAAGCCAGTCGTGGGGGGAGCGTGAGTTTATCAAGGGGATCCTGTCATCGAATAAAGATTATCCGTCCGTGGACAACGCCGTGCAGACCCTGGTCGATCAGTTCCAGGATTACCGCAAGGGCGCGCCGCTCATCGACGATATCACTTTTTTCATGATTCAAGTTGAGGCCACATGAAGTTTATAAAGCCTGATGCGATCAAAGAGTACAACCTCTCGCCGGAGGTTTTGGCAGACGGAGCCGATTTTGCTTTGATCCACTCGTCATTATGGAAAGCCGAGGATGGCGCGCACAAGTCGGCGTGCTGGTCCGAGTGCATGGAGCCCCCGGACATCGTCAAGGCGGTGCGCGAGGGACAAGCGCCCACGGTTCTACAGAGCGAGCCGAAGGACTTCGAAGACGACGTGCGATCATGGGTCCGTCTTCGCCGTCAGCAAGAGGAGTACTTTCAAAACCCTCTGCAGGTGCTGCTCAGTAAAGGCATGGGCTACCAGCGGGTGATCGTCGGCGACATCGCGCACAAAGAACAAGCGCGCGCCAAGATCGAAGCGTTCGCCGCGCAAAACGGCAACCAGGGTTGTGTCGAGTCGACGATCGCGCTCTTCGAAGAGATGTTCATGAATGCGATGATCGATGCTCCGCGCGAGGCCCAACGCATGGGCATCGACCGGCCCGCGGAATGCGTGTTTCACATGGCGGTGGACGGGCGACGGCTCGGACTCGCCTGTGAAGATCCGTTCGGGAGCCTGGACATTTCCAAAGTGCTCACGCGCATGCAAGACGTTTACTCGCGCGGTGCCGGACAGGCGATCAACTTGCGCGAGCCGGGCGGGGCGGGTCTGGGCTGCGTGTTGATGCTGGAGCATGCGTCGCTTCTCGCGTTTGGCGTCGAGAAGGCGCGCAAGACGATCGTCAGTTCCCTCGTGTATAGGAATCTGAGTTTCAAACGTAAGGCCGAATTGAAGAAAAGTCTTCATTTGATCACGGCCGAATGAGAAGATAGAACTCCTTCTAAAATCGACAAACCCCGGAGGCCATATGTCCAAATACGAAATCAAAGTCGAAAAAGCCGGTGCCAATGCGAACGTTGTCGTTTCGGGGGTGATCGACGAGGATGCGGATTTCAAACCGTACGACCTCAGCGGCGCGACGAATATCGATCTGCACCTGGGCAATATTAAGTCGATCAATTCTTGCGGCATCCGCGAATGGATCAAGTGGATCGGCACCGCTGGCGCGGCCAAGGTGCAGTACCACGAGTGCCCCAAGATCATTGTCGACCAGATCAACATGGTTCAAGGCTTCTTGCCCTCGCAAGGATCGGTCATTTCGTTCTACGTTCCCTATTACAATGATGACTCCGGCTCGGAAAAGAACGTTCTCTTCAAATATGGCCAAGAGTTCACCGAAAACGGCGTGAAAGCTCCGGAGGCGGTCACGGACGAGTCTGGGGCGCCCATGGAGATGGACGTCGTCGAAGCCAAGTACTTCAAGTTCATTAAGAAGTAAGCGTCTTCTGAGATCGAAAAGCTGGACCAAGGGCTCGCTCCGCGAAGGAACTTGAGCCCTTTGTCATTTCGACCGAAAAGCATGTCTGGAGAGGTGTCAGCTTCATGGCCGTTTCGGACTCAAAAATCATCATTCTTGAAGATGATCAGGCTCTCGCCAGAGCTTGGGGTCAACTCTTGGAGCGCGAAGGCATCCAAGCTTTGATCACGTCCAAGCCCGATGAGGCCCGCGACTATCTCGGGCGCCACCGGGTGAGCACTCTTTTTGTCGACTGCCTGCTCCCGACGGAAAACGGCGTCGATTTCGCTCAGTCCATCCGGCAGCAATTTCCGAAAGAAATTCTCGACATCGTCTTGATGAGCGGTATCTTCACGGACCAAAGCTTCGTCAAGGAGTCGCTTCGTTCGGCGGGCGCCATCGCGTTCTTGAAAAAACCGTTCGCGAACGAAGAACTCCTGCGTTACGTCAAGCGCGCGGAAACGCGCGCCGAAGGCCCTCATCCCCGCAAGGTTCTGTACCAACTTTTCAACCGCCAAGGCGCGAGCGCCCGCGACAAGCGCAAGGCGATCGAGGCGCTCGAAGACATTCACGGTTTCGATTTGCCGTTCATTTATGAAATTCTCGTCGAGTCGCGCCTTTCGGGCCACTTGAACATCGTCGCCGACAAGGGCGAAGTGTCGGGGATTTCGTTCGCCGACGGCGACATCGTGGGCGTGGACATCGCCGACAAGTCGACGTACATCGGAAAGCTGCTGATCGAGTCGGGATTTTTGCTCCGCGAGGATCTCGACGACGCGCTCAATATCAAGAGCACCAAAAAGCTCGGCGAACGGTTGATTCAAGGCAACTTGGTCAGCCCGCACGGCTTCGACATCGTTCTTTCGAATCAAATGAGCATCCGTCTTTCGCGCACGATCGTCGACCAGAACGTGAAGGTGAACTTCGTGATGACCGAGGTCGAGAAAACCTCGCCGTCGATTTCGCGCGAGCTGTTCGAAAACTTTTTGCACGACTGGGTCGCCTCCAAGATCACGACCGAATGGTTCCGCGCACACTTCATGCAGTGGGCGAACGCGCGCGTCGTGAAGACCGCCAGTTTCGATTTGCGCCCGGAAGTTTTGCGCCGTCCTCTCGTCGCCAATCTTGACGGCGTCATCGATAAAATCACGGCGGGGCAAACTCTGACCGAACTGATCGACTCGAAGATCTTTCCGGAGCACACGCTCTACAAATCTCTGCATTTCTTGCTCACGCTCGGTTTGATCTCGTTCGACGAGGGCCGCGTGCTCAACTCGCAGGAGCGTCTGAAGCTGATGCGAAAAATGATGCAGCAGTTTACCAATAAAAACCGTCTTGAGATCTTCGATTTGATGTCCAAGATGACGAGTCTTCCCGAGTCCCAAAGCGACCAGGTCTACAAAGAGTACCTGACGCTCCTGGGGAGCGAGCCGCCGGTGACCGAAAAAGAGCTCTACGGCTTGTACGGTCAGCTGCTGCAGATCGGGAAGGGCGCTTACGATTTCGCGCGCTCGGGCAACCGCGACAAGATGAAAGAAGAACTGATGAAGGGCGAGGTCGAGATGAAGCTCAAGGCTTCGACTCTCTTCGACGAAGCCCGCAATCTGTTGCAAAAGTCTCAGTACAAAGAGGCTTTGGCCATGATCCAAAAGGCCGCGGCGCTTGATCCCAAGATCGACAAGCTGCACCTGTATTTGGCGTGGGCGAAGTTGGGCACGCTCGATCCGAAGAACCGAGTTCAAGGTATCAAAGAGGTCGACATGGATCTCATGCAGATCGCGCCCGAAGACAAGTTCGATTCGGTTTACAACTTTGTGATGGGTCTTTACTCCAAAGCCAAGGGCGATTCGGCGGCCGCGCGCAAAGCGTTCGAGAAAGCCATCGCCATGGATAACAGCATGATCGTCGCGCGCCGCGAGCTGACCGTGCTCTCGAGCACCAACACGACCAAAACGGATCTGCTCAACTCGGACTTAAAATCCTTGGTGGGTTCGCTCTTTAAAAAATCCCGCTAATTCCGGCGCGGACCGAAATCCAAATCAGATTTTTAGACGTGCCTTCGAGGTCAACCTGCGTGCTTTTGAGGGCGGCGCCATAGAGCCAGCGGCGCTCATCGGTCCAGGCCTTCTCAAAGAGAAGTTCGGCGCCGATCAGGGATTTGAGTTTGGTGGAGCCCGAGCCTTGTCCCATGGCGAACTCGCCCCGGGCGAGCAGGGTGTCGCCCCAATCCAGCCAAGAATCGCGGGCCGGCCGGCGGGTGAACGCGCCGAGGGCCAGGGCGAGCTGCGTTTGGCTCTCGATCATCGCGTTCTGAACGCCGAGCGAGAGTCCCGTTTGCGGCTCGACATCCAAAATGGCCTTGTTCAGTGTCCAGAGAGCCTCGGCACCGAAACGGCCCAGCTGCGGGTTGTTTTCGGACATTTTCATGAGTTCTTTTTCGGCCTGCACCCGCACGCCCCAACGAAAACCCTCGAGCCAGCGCGTGTACGCAAGTCCCGCTTCAAGCGGCGCTCCGGCCCAGAGTTGATACTCATGGGCGCGATAGCGTTTGATTTCGGCGGCGGCAAAGAAGGACTGACCCTCTTTGGTGAGTTTCAAGAAGCGGCGGTTGTCGTCTTGAAAAGCCAAGTTTTCGAGCGTCCACGTAAAGCCGGAGTCGCTGACCTCGCTCACGCGCGACTTGTCCCCGGCCTCGGGTTTCCAGTTTTGGGGCCGTCGCACGCGCAAGGCGAGGTCGCTCGCGTAAGTCTGGGTGGGGATGTCGTCTTCGACCGTGAGCAAAAGGTCGTTGGGCCGAAGCGGTCCCGACAGGACGAACTCCTGTTTCATCGGGATGCCGGCGGCGCCTTTCACGTAAAGATGCGGGCGTTCCGATTCGATCTCGGCCACCCATGCGCCCTCGCCGGTCTTGCGCACGCGCCGGGGGTCGGCGGGCTCGGCTCCCACCGCCTTGATCAAAATGCGCTTGCCGTCTTCGGACCGGGTGACATCGCGGAACTCCACCTTTTGTTGGCGGGTCTCGATATCAAGAGAAGCGCCGTTCGGAAAGCTCGCGTGCAGGTTGACGGGGTTCGAAACCCCTTCCAGAAAGATGTAACCTTGCGGATCGACGGCTTGGCCGTTGATCTCGATTTGCCCCAAAGCGCCCGGACGGGTGCGTGAACGCAGCAGATACTTCTTGTTCTTGTCGAGCTTCAGGTACTGATCGCGCGCGCAGAACAGCACGTGCGTGCGGTCTTCTTCGCGGCTCAAGCAAAAGCGAAAGAACGGATAAAGGCGGATCCGGCTCAGGACGCTGGCGGGAAATTCGCGGTCTTCAAAGGTCAGCGTTTCCAGGCGTGAACCATCGGGACGCTTGGTGGAGTCGCGGCGCACCGACGTGCTCGAAACCGCGTGGCGCCACAAGGCCTTGCCGGTGGAATCCAAAAGGACGATATCGCCCTCCGAAAAGAGCGCGCCCGACCAACGAAATCGGGCCAGGGTGAAATCGTTGAGCGGGTGGGGCTGCGCGAACTGAAACGACAGCGTGCCGGCATTGAGAACGTCGTCGCCGACCCGCAAGGCCAGCGGCGAGAGCAGTTGGTACTCAAAGCGCTGCGGGAGAATTTGAATCGAGTTTTTTTCGATCGGAAAAAACAGCTGGCGCGCTTCGGCGGCCGGGGCCGCAAATGCCGGCGAGTGCAGCAAGAATGAGAGCGCGAGAGAAGTGAACGTCACGCCCCTATTGTCTTGAAGGACGGGGGGTTAGGCAACTTTTTTAAAGGGTTCGAAGTGCTCGCTTAAGGGGCCATTCAAAACGAGTCCGGGGTCAAAATTCCGGAACTGCAGCGTGCCGGTTTGCGCGAGTTCGCGGACGTGCGACACCAGCCGCAGGCGGGCGGTCGCGACTTCGGCGTCGTCCAGAACGGGCGTGTCTTCAATGCCTTTGCGGAACGAGGTCTGGTAGGAGCGGGGGAGCGAGCGCTCGATTTTTTCGCGCATTTGGGTCGGCGACTTTTGCCAGAGGGCAATCACCAATTGCAGCGGCAAGGTGGCCCAGATTTGGCCCAGCACCGGTTCGGGCCAAGACAAAATCCGCTCGGCATTGAGAGTTTTGAGTCTCAGCAGATGCGCCCATCCCGGATCCTCTTGGGCCACGAGTTCGAGGAGATGGCGTTGTTTGGCCCCATCGCAAGATTCAACGAGGAGAAGGAGCTTGAGAAAGCCGCCGGATTGTCGAAAGCGCGTCAGCATGGTCATGACGACTTATCGGCGCGAGGGGCGAGGTTTTTGAGTTTCAAAACGAGACGTGGGTGGCGATCAGGGTCTGGGAGATTTCGGCGGGCGACTGGCCTTGGATCATGAGACGGATGGCTTTTTTGGCCTTGGCGATTTTATCGAGAAACTCATCCGAATGGGTGATCACGATGCGCTGAGGGTGCCCGATCCAGGCCGATTTGATGCGCTCATTCAGTTCGAGGGCCTCTTTGTGAGATTCGGTGCGCACGGGGTTGCTGGTGTCAAAGAAGTCCTGATCGGCGGTGTCGAGGTGAAGCACCCACTGGTAGCGTGCGAGTTCTTTTTCGCGGCTCGTGGCCAGGCTCGCGAAAAAATCGGCTTCGTCGTGGGGCCAGTAGGCGATGCTGTCCAATGAGCCTCGGTCGCAAACGATGACGTCGGTTTTGGAGTCGGACTCGGCCAGATCCTCAAGTTCCCGCTGAACCAGGCAGATCGCGCGCTGGGCGTGACGCCGGCCGGAGGCGGTGGATTTTCGCGGGAAACCGCCACGGTAAATCAGCGTCGCGGCCTCGGGAACGACTGAAAGCAATCCTGTCATGTCTTTTTGTAAAGCCTCGATAAGAGTGGTTTTTCCGCCCGAGGGGCCGCCGGTGACCGCGATTTTGATTTTGCTCATGAGAGCGGACCTTACTCGATTTCGAACTCGGCGAAAAGCGGAAGATGATCCGAGAGCGAGATCCAGGGCGGACCTGAAAAAGTTTCGGCCGAACTCAGGCGAAGTCCACGGTAATAAATCCGGTCCAGCATCAAACGCGGAAAGATCGCCGGGTAGGTGCGGGCGTGTTTTCCGCGCTGGACCTTGAAGCATTCACGCAGACCTAGAAATTCTTCAAACAAGGTGGTGAGCGACTGCGGCCAATCGTTGAAGTCTCCGGCCAGGATGACCGGTTCGTCATCCGGGACCTCTTTGCGCAGCCAATCGATGAGCTGACGGCTTTGCAGGATCCGGCCCCCTTCGAGCAGATTCAGGTGCGTCGTCACCAAGTGCAGGGGGCGGCCCGCCGGGATCAAGTTGATCTTGGCATGCAGAACCCCGCGGGACTCGTAGGTGTTGGTGCTGATGTCGAGATTGTGGGTCGAAAGGATCGGGTATTTCGAGAGGATCGCGTTGCCGTGGTGGCTGTCGGGAAAGACCGCGTTTTTGCCGTAGGAGTGGTGGGGCCAAACCGTGTCGGCCAGGTACTCGAATTGACGTTCCGTTTTTTGATGGTCCGCGCGGCTTTGAGCATAAAACCGCTGGTGCTTTTTGTTTTCACCCACCACCTCTTGCAACATCATGATGTCGGCCCCGGTGTCCAACAGGGCCCGGCGCATATCTTCGAGCGTCCAGTTGCCCCAGAGATCGAAACCTTTGTGAATGTTGTAAGACAGCACGCGTATTTTCATAGCCAATACCGAAACCAGTAAATCACTCGCGAAAGCCCCCGTTGGTACCAAGCGAAGTCGGTCAAATCACTTAAACGATACAGCTTCGACACCGCGGCGTCACGGTCCCATTGGTCCGTCAATTCGAGCAGGGTCGGGATTTCGGTCACGACCGATTCGACCTCCAGGTCGTGCAGCATCGAACGGTGATTCATGTTGTGTGAGCCCACCGTGCCCCAGTCGTCGATGACCAGCGTCTTGGCGTGCAAGATGCTCGGTGTGTACTCATACAAATGCACGCCGGCCTCGATCAATTTTCGGTACAAGGTTTGCGAGGCCGCGCGCACGAACCAGATGTCCGTTTTCGCGGGCAAAATCAGTCCCACGAAAACGCCGCGACGGGCCGCTTTGCGGAGGGCGACGAGCACCGAGCGCCTCGGAACAAAGTAGGCGTTGGTGATCAAGATCCGCGCTTGCGATTTGCGGATGCGTCTCAGCAGGTCGCGGTTGACCAGGTAGCGTGACCAGGGGCGCGAGTTGAGGCGAAAGCGCGTGGGTTTGCGGTCTTTGATTTTGAGACGGGGCCCGCGGCGAAACAAACGCGCGGGTTGGGCCCAGAGTCGACGAAGGGCGGAGAGACGCCACGTGCGCAAAAATGCCTTGGCCAAAATCTCGGTGTCGGCATTGGGCGCCTCGAAACGCAGCTCGATTCCGGTGTCGCGCCAGGCGGCCGCCCCCAGGAACTCTTTGGTGTGCACCTTCGAGATGTTATGGCTTCCCATGAACACCGTTTTGCGGTCGACCATGATCACTTTGCGGTGGTTGCGGCGGTTGACCTTGCGGACAAAGAACAAGTAGCGGCGCAGGTTTTTCCAGGACAGACGAAGTCCTCCCGAAAAAGGAAGCGGGTGGTACACGCGAAGCGGGATGCCGGCGCCATGGCAGCGGTTGCGGATGTCGCGCATCCAATTGAAAGAGCCAATCCCATCCACGAGGAGTCGCACGCTCACGCCGCGATGCTTTGCGGCTTCAAGCGCGTAAAAAAAGCGCAGACCGATCGGGTCCATGTCGTAGATGTAGCTCTCGAGCAGGACCTCCTGCTGGGCCGATTCAATAGCTTTGAGAGCACCCCGAAAATAGGCGTCCCCCGAGAAATGCAGTTGAATCTGTGGCTCCGACATATGAAAATCATCGGGCGAGGACGACTAAAATGAAAGCTCTTTTCTATCTGATTTCTGGTGCTTTTTTGTCTTGGACTCTGGCGGCTCAATCGGCCCCCACCAAAACCGAAGATTTTCAAAAGATGCAGGTGCTCGGCGTTTTGTCCCGGGCGCCCAAAGCGGACTTCGAAGCGAAGATGCCGCCGCTCTTTAAAGAACAGTTCGCGGCGTGCGCCAAGTGCGAACTCCGCAACCTCACGCCTTATGATGCCGAGGGGAACGTCGACTGGAAGCAGGTCCCCGGAGCCCTTGAGGCTGCGAGCTCACAGGTGCCGGTGCTCTTCTTGTCTTGGAATGACGTCGCCAGCGAGAAAAACAAAGAGTTGGTCGCGGCCCTGAAGGCTTGGACCGCGAAAGGTCTGTTCTTGATTGGCCCCGCGGGTGAGCCCGAAGGTGAAGGCCCGAGCCATGCGCTCAGCCGCACCATGCTGGGACAAGTTCCCGATGCGATGATCATCGGTGAACTCAATGAGCGCGAAAGCTTTCCGAAGCGTTCGTTCTATGGTCCCGAGATGTTGACGGCACTCAAAGCCCCGCCGGATTTGCGCGGTGACAACTTTGCCGCCGTGATGTTCGCCTCGCGCCTCCTTCGCGAGTGGAACCGCCGTCCGAGCACGGAGTGGGTCAGCCACTTCCGCGCACGCAAGAGTCTCAGCAAACGCATCTGGCCCGGCCTCGACGAATTCTTTAACCGCTAGCGCACGCAGGTCAGCCAGGCTTGGCCACCCGTAAATTCGACCACCCGGCCCGATCGGAAGTTTAAAACGTTGCGGCAGTATCGATCGCCGCACGTGGTGCTGAAGCGATCGGATTGGCCGCCGCCGGGCATATTGTTCGACAGCTCCGGATTGGCGGAATCGATGCAATTGCGGGCGACGTCTTCGATGGTGGACGTCTTGGGCACAAAAAGCTCGCTGGGAGAATTGTAGCACTCAAGAAGAGAGTCGTTTCCGTAAGATTCAATCACGCGTCCGTCGTTGTACTGGCGGTTCTGGCAGGCGCGTTTGCCGCAAGTCTGCATGAAGCGTCCATAGGCATCGGGAGACGCGGTGAAGTTGCGATTGGCGGCAAAATCCGGAACAGCGGCATCGATGCATTCGGTGGCGATCTGATCTGTCGTGATGGGAACATTGGTCATCAATCCTGAGCTCGAGACAAGCAGCGTTTTGCAGGCATTCTGGAAGGTGGCCGGAGGTTGGGAGTAGCGGCACTCCAGCAAGGCGTTGTCACCGTTGAGTTCAATCACGCGGCCCGAATCAAAACCCTTGGACCGGCAATGGCGGTTGCCGCAGGTGTTCATAAAGCGTGCGGTGCGGAACGGCTCGCCCGGCATGTTCATTTCAAGGGTCGGCGTGACGCCGTCGATGCAGGTGGTTGCGATGGTGGTGGCGCTCTCGGGTAGGCGTTGAATCATCATTTCAGAGAGGGCGCTGATCGAGGCGGGGTCGCAGGTCTCGTCGACTTTAGGATTGTCCGTCGGACCTTCGGGATTGGTGGTCGTGCTGGTTCCGCACTCCTTGCGTGAGGCAAACAGATTGAGGGCACGAACGCCATTGGGACAGCCGGTTTCTTCGGGAGGATTGGTCACTTCGGACGGCGTTGTGCTGGCGAAGGTTCGAAGAGGCATCGTGTAGAGAGAGGCGAGGCTTCCCGAAAGGTTTTCGCATCGAGCGCTCAGGCGGTTGTAGTCGATGGCGAAGAGAAGCGAGGAGGACGTGCAGTCGAAAGCGATTTTGCCACGCGAGACCAGGCTGCGGGCCGGAACTTTGAGGGACGCTTTGCGCTCGCCCACCAAGTTCCCGGGAGATCGGATGCGCGACTCGATCGTGAGGTTCAGCATCAGGCACTCGCGGCCATCCGCACAGCTCCAAGAAAAAGAGGCCCGCTGCTCGATGGGGCAGTTTGAATTGGGAAAGGCGCACGCACCGAGGATTTGCCCCTTGCGTGAGGCCGGGGTTCCCGCAACGGCGTCGAGCGGCGCGAGCGCCGTTTCGAAAGAGGTGCAGTTGTTTCCTTTTCCGGTGAGGCAGCGCTTGAGAGGACTGTCGGCGCCCTCGCCCACCTCGAAGATCTCGCGCAAGTTGTCCAGGCGCTCCAGCGCGTGCACGAGCTGCATGTGAGTGGCGTCGAGATCGACTTGCAGTCGTGCCGTTCGCTCTTGCACCGAAACGTGATTGATCACGGCCCCGATCGCCAGCCCCGCGAAGGCCATCATCGCCAGGGCGATCGAGACTTCGACGACGGACATTCCTTTTTGACGAGACATTAAGGACCACCAAAATAGCTAAAGGGATCCAATCGACTCTGACACGCATGATTGACGGTGCCGCCGCCGCGCCACTCGAAGCGGCTCAGCATTTGGCCGGCGCCGCAACTCACTTGGCCTTGGGGCAGGGGCGCGCACTGAGGTTCGGATGACGAGGCGGTGATCGCAACCATATGTTGTCCCGCAGGGCAGTTGGTCAGTCCGCGGCAGATCACCCGGCCGGTCGTGGTGTCAAAGCCCGTCATCACGGGCCGCGCGGGATCCAGATCCGCACACGTGAACGATGACGACTGCAAAATTTCGTCGGGGACATCGATCGTAAAATCGGAGGCGTTCATTTGCAGCGCTCCTGAGAGCTGCAAGCGCACCTGAATTTTGCGCGATCCGGTGTCGAAGCTCATGATCTCGGCGCGGAATTCACACGCCGATCCCGCGGTCACGGCGCCGCAGAGACCGCCACGTCCCGGGACCCGTGACCAGGTACTGAAAGCGCCGGTGTTGATTTGGCACGCGGTCACTCCGGCCGCGGACTGGCAACCGGTGAAGGCCGAAGGCTGGCGGAAGTGTTGCCGGATCTGGGATTCGAGCAGCGACATCTGCGCGCGGGCGCGGCTGACGGCGATCTTTTTTTCGAGCGTATGCCCGATGGTCTGCAGGCTGAGAAAGGCGATCATCGAAATGACCAAGGCCAAAATCGAAAGCAGAAAGGCATCGCCCCTTTGGTTTTGAAGCGGCCTCATCATAGCGGCCTCGTTTCGGGCAAGACCGACTCGTCCAATTGACAGGTCCCGGTGAGGCGGGCGTTTGCGCTCCAAGTCGCTTGAGCGCCGCAGCTGCAGGTCGGTTGGGCGGGAACCTTGACGGCGCACGAGGCGTTGCGAGTGCCGTCTTGCAGAGTCACGGACCCGGGAACGGCCGCCGCCGTGCAGGTGCACGTGTCGCACGTGGTGACACCCTCGGCGGTCGTGGTGCAGTTGCAAGCGTAGTTGCAACTCGGGGAGGTGGAGACGATGTTCGTCAGCGCGCATTGGCCTTTGGTTTTGTAGTTCACCGGGCAATAGCGCCCCGACACCGATGGTGCGGGCGCGGGATTGGTCTTCCAAGGCACTTCTTTTTGCGTCACCACCACGCATTGACCGCTCGGCGCCTGTCCGGGCTGAAGGCTCACGAGGTTCAGGTCGAGCACGGCATAGTGCTGCGGGCAGGAGATCGTGGGGGTGTCTTCGCACACGGGCTCCAAGCTGGATGTCGAAGCATTGTACGCAAGGCCGCGCGAGATCTGGCCGCTCTCGCAGGGCCGTCGGGGTTTTTTGAGACAGATGATATTGCCGGTGTTTTTATTAAAGCCCGAAGCGAAGAGGTCGGTATTGCGGTCGCACTCCGCGCTCTCAACACGCTGGGTGATTTCGAAACTCAGAGGGATGGAATAGTCCTCATTCGAAAAGGCGTTCGCGTGCAAGACCCCGAAACGGGTGACATCCGCGCGTGACGATTCGATCCGGTAAGCCATCGAGCAGGCATTGCCGGTGGCGTCGGGTTGGCAGCGCAGGCTCAGCTCGGTGGAGGTCCAGCAATCGCGGCCATCCGCCGCGCACGGAGCGAGATCGCGCCCCAGTTCCAGCTTGCCATTGATCTTGGCGATCGCGCGACCGTCGATCTTGATTTCGGCCCCCACAGGGATTTGGCCGGCGCGCAGATCGGGCGCCACGGCCGCGACGGCATCGCGATCAACCGACCACGAAAGAAGCGCATTTTCGATCGTGAGCATCTGATTGACCGCTTGGGATTTTTGGTAGAGACGGCCCGCATACAAAATAAAAGCGCCGACACCTAAAAACGCCAGGACCGCCGTGACCAAGCCGATCAACTGCGTGACAATTGTAAATCCAGCCTCAGAGCCAAGAGCTGTGCCCGGCCTCTTCTGGTGAGTGGTTCCCATCGCCTCTTTTTCGGCGTCCCTCGCTAAAATCCCAAGAGTTGACGAGAAGATCGATCATTCACGTCGAGACTTTGTCTCAAGGTGAGATGGTCAGCGTCCCGGGAAAAGTTCAACTCGTTCACGGTGGCGCTCGGGAATTTGTTCGCGGATCAACTGCGCCGCGCGGGCATCGGAGTAGCGGCTCGAAGCGTGGATCAAAACGATCTTTTCGGCTTCAATCTCATCCAAACGTGGAATCAGCTCGTCGATGTGCGTGTGACCCCACGTGCGCGCGTGCTCGACGCTTTTGACCCGGTCGAGGTAGGTCGCCTCGCAGATGAGGACCTTTGATTTTTTCACCCACGGCGCGGAATCCAAGAACTCGATTTGCGTGTCTCCCGTAAAGCTCACGAGCGGCGTCTCGATGGCCTGCGTGATCGGCTCGCCGTTCTTCTGCATGTCGGCGAGTGCGGGGCCTTTGAGGTGCTGGTACTCGGGTTTGAGTTTTTTGGCGGTCGAAAACAGCGTGTAACCGTAAGACTCGATTCGGTGAACAGTTTTGAACGTGCGCACGCAGGCCTGCGGGCTCAGCTCCACGCGGGTGTGTTCGGTGACGGGTTCAAAGCGCAGCGTGTAGGTGTGGTCTTCGATCTTGGCCCAAAGCTTCATGATGTCGGTGAGCGGTTCGACCAAAGAGGGCGGCATGTAGAACACCGGCGGTGGCTCGTTGTGCATCGCCTTTTGCGAAATGATGTAGGGGATGCCGGCGGCGTGATCGAGGTGGCCGTGTGAAATAAAAAACTTCTTCATCCGCAGCGTGTGCGGGTACCCCTGGGCCACATCGAACGAAAGGCCGTACTCGGGCATCGAGATCGCCGTGCGAATTCCGCTGAGCGAGAGGCCGAAGAACTTCAGGCCCGCGGCTTCGTAGGCAGCACCCGCGCTCACCCCACTCATACTTCGAAGTGGGTGCGCGCCACCACGTCGTGATTGAGCCAGGTGACGGGGGCGCTGGGCGCCGCCACGTCTTCGACCATCACGGCGCCGCAGCTCGAAAAGACGACCTCGCTCAAGACGGCGGTCATCAGGCTTTTTGAATCCGTGTGCATCGACGAAACGGCTTCGCTCGCGTCGAGAACCACGGACAGCTGTTTTTCATCGTTATGCTCGGGCCACTTGTCGAAATTCATCTTCTTGCGGACATCGGGGTTGTTCAGCGTTTCGTGGCAAACCTTCAGCACATCGGCCAGGGTCACGCCGGGTTTGAGCAAGGCCTGGCAATCGGCTTCGACCTTTTTGGTTTTGGGCGAGTTCGCGTTTTCTTTGCGCAAGGCTTCGATCAGCGGGTAGAGCGGCATCTCGACGCCCTGGAAGATGCTCGAGGAGTTGGTCAAAATCTCGGGGCAGTTGTACACGCAGGAGCGAACGCCCTTGCTGAAAAATTCTTTGGAGTAATTCTCGAGATCTTTTTTCGCCCAGCCTTGCAGGTAAGGCGTGTACGTTTGCCAATCGTACTGGCCGTTCACGATCACCTCGGTGCCGTGGTACCCGTAGGCGCTGTACGAGACGAAAGCACCCGATTTTTCGATCTCGGCGCGAAGGTTCGCGGTCTCTTCGATCAAGATGCGGAAGGTCTCGGCGGTGACTTCGCGAAAGCTCATTTCGCAGAGCTGGCCGAGATCGGATTTCCAGAACCGCTCGCTCGACAAGAAGCGATCGCCGGTGCCTTTCACCGAGCGGTTCATCATCGGCATGATGATCTTGGCGCGCGGAACACCGCCCGCCATCAAATGCGCGAACAGAACATTCTTGCCCGCGGGGAGCTGCGTTTTCAGTTCTTGCAAATACGCGCGCACGGCCGCCGTGAAACGGGCGCGGCCCTTGTCACGCGACTCGATCAGCTTGGACTTGTCGATCTTGCACGACTCCCAATCCGAGAGTTTAACCTCTTTGATGCGGTCCACGGGCGAGAGCCCGTCGCTGGCGGGTTCAAGATCAAAGCCGGCTTCGAGCGGGACGTTGATGAGCGGCGCGGGCTGCTGGGCGACTTCTTCGGCGGTGAGCGCGCGGAGCGAGCCGTCTTTTTCGCGGCGGCCCACGGTGGCGCGGATGATTTTCATCCCGCGGCGCTCGGCCTCTTCCACCAAACCATTGGCGTAACCGCGATTGAACAGCTCCCCAAAAAGAACCAACACGTCGCCGGAGCCAAAGCGGGCCTTTTCGTTCTTTTTGTAATGGCGGGTGGCGTGATAGCCTGGGGCCTGAAACATCGTGTCCTCCTCGAAGAGTGCGGCAAAAGGCTCATTCATCCAAGGACGACACTTTTGGTCAAGGATCATCAATGCGCGTTGTTAGCCTGGTGCCTTCGTTAACGGAAACTTTGATTGAAGCCGGCGCTAACGTCGTGGGTCGAACCCGTTTTTGCGTCCATCCCGAGGATAAAATCGCCTTGATCCCGGCCGTGGGAGGCACCAAAGACCTCTCGTGGGAGAAACTCAAACCTCTTGATCCCGATCTCTTGATTTTGGATCAAGAAGAGAACCTTCCCTGGATGAAAGCCGAAGCCCCCTGTGCGGTGCACGTCTTTCATGCAACTTCGGTCGCGGACATGCCCCGGCAGATGCAAACCCTGGCGGGTCTCTTCGAAGCGCCCGTGCAGCCGCGTTTGCTCGAGCAGGCCCGGCTCTGGACGCAGGCGTCGGTGACGCCGGATCTGGAGTGGCGTTTCGATGACATCCCCGCCGAGCTTCGCCGTGAGGTGCGCTCGGCCCGCCGGTTTGAGCACGTGCTGTATCTGATTTGGAAAAATCCGTGGATGGGCGTGAGTCAAGACACCTTTATCGGTTCGATGTTCGCGAAACTGGGCGCGGCGGCTCTTTGGCCCGAGTTCAGCGAAAAGTACCCGAAGCTGGATTTGGCGGCGCATCCGCCCGAGACGACGCTGCTTCTGCTGAGCTCGGAGCCGTTCCCGTTTGGCGAAAAATGGGACCAGCTTCCGGAGCTGGCCCCTTACGCGCGCGTTTTGGTGGACGGCGAGAGCTTTAGTTGGTTTGGGGTGCGGAGCCTTCGATTCTTGTTATCACGCCAGGCGAACTCTTCACGCCGCGGATAAAGACCGCCTGGCTCGGATCGCTCAAGAGCTGCGAACGTTGGAACTCGGCTTCAAAACTGGCCGGCGCGCCTTGCGATGAGTGCAGGTACGACAAGAAACGCACCAAATCCAAATCGCCGCGCATCGTGACGAAGAACGGGCGGTTCGCCTCGGTCGCGTCATCGAGCATCTGCGCACCCGAAGCCCGCTGGTTCATCACGTAGAAACTTTCGGTCATTTTCAAATCACGGCGCGTCTCGCCCTCACAGAGCATGTACCCCGACAAGGCGAAGTGCTCGAGCTCGGCGGCCGTCAAGTCGCGGTGGAAGAACGCGGTCCACGGGTTTTTACCCGCGAAGAGACCCTCCTCTTTTTTAACGAAGAGATTGGGATTCAGTTTCACCACCAAACACTTCTCGTACTCGGGGGCCTCGATGTTCAGCTTGAGCGTTTCGATCATCACGCCCACCGAACCCGAGTAGCTCACGCTGGTGCCGTGGCCGGTCGACGTGCTTTCGGATTTCGAGACGCTGTAGCTAACGCCGGTCGAGGCCGAGAACGGGAAGCCCGAGAATTTCAAGAGGTCCAGGCCCGCCCCGACGCTCCAGCTGGTCGACGTGCTCAACGAATTCGAATACCCGCGGCTGAGCGAGAACGACTGAGAAATCGAGAAGTCGCGGAAGGGAACCGCATTCTCATTGATCGAGACCAATCGGGGGTTTTTCACGAAGTACTTCGTTTCGAGATCGAAGATCGCGCGCGGGTTCGTGCGCGCCGTGCGCACGCACTCGGTGCCGAGCATGGTGCTGGCCTGCATGGGGGCGCCCAAGATCAACCCGTGATTTTTATTCGGGAGCGGGCGGCGCCAGAAATCGTGGAACCAGTACGTGCACAGATTGATCATGAGCTTGTCTTGCCAGCCGGTGTCGACAAGCTGCTTCAGATCCTGGAGGCCGACAGCGCGGTTCGGGATCGCGCGGGCGGTGGGGTTCGTGAACAGCAGCGGGTTGCTCAAGGCTTGCAGAAGTCCGCCCACCGCGCGTTCGTCATTGAGATTCATCACCGTCAAGCGGTTGGCGCGGGCATAGTTGTTTTTATCGGCGGCCTGCGCGTCGCGGGCGCTCGCGGCGGCCTCGTCTTTTTGCAGCTGTTCTTTGAGCAGATCGATCACCGAGCCTTGGGTGCCATCGATCTGGGTGAACGTGCCGGCATCGCCGTTGTTCGAAAAGTTCAAGGGACTGCGGAAGCTCGCGACCTTCAAATTCGAGGAGCGGTCGATGAGCTGAGCCAAAGGCGTGTTTCGGTCGCGCGCCAAAATCTCGCCGGCCTCCGCCTTGAGCGGCAGGATTTCGGCGATCAGCTGATTGGCATTGCCGATGGCCTTGATGTTTTTCGAGGCGAGCAGAATCTCCTCGGCGATTTGCGAGCCCGCGCGCACGGGCAGAACTTTTTCGTAGACGTCGTAGACTTTGTTTTCGGCCTTCGAGAAATCGCGCAGGTACTGATCCACCACCGCGAGGCGCACGGCATAGAGCCCGGGCGGCAGGTTTTCTTCGAGGTATCCCGAGGGGTCGCTGAGCGACGGGCGTTTCAAACGCACGGAGGCGCCGAAGGGCCCTTGCTTCTGGATCTCGAGATTCAAATGCTTGTCGAGTTTGTAATGGAACTGCTGCTTCGTGAAGTAGTAACTGCTGAGCATGATCTCGGCTTGGCCTTGGGCGCAGCGGAGCTGGCGCGCGGAGGCGTCCAAGAAACGCGCGTCACGGAACGCGTCTCCTTGCATCCACGGATTGTAGTGAAGGTCCACTTTTTGCGTGAAGCCCGTGGCTTTGTGGGCGATCTGGATCTGGGCGCTCTTCCAGCATTCCTGTGCGTAATAGTTAAAGGTGATCTGGTCGTCGACGATGAAGCAGCCCTCGTCGTTGGTCATCACGCGTTTTTTCTCGCCGCTCATGGTTTCGATTTCGAGCTCGGCCAGACGCACGGGCATGCGGTCCCAGCCCGAGCGCAAGCAGGATTGAATCTGCAGATTGCGCTTGCGCAGAACGCCGCCACTTTGATCAAACGAAATGGTGCTCACCGCCACCGGGCGCAGCTCCATGGCGTGGGTTTGCACCGGTGCGGGCGCTTCGGCCGGAGGCGTGGCTTCGGTCATGTACTGATCGACGGTGAGGGCGGGGTTGGTCTCAAAGCGGTTTTTAAAGTCCGAAACGGCCGTTCCCCACGAGGTGCCGCGGGTCTCGCAAGAGCCGTAGTAATAGACGCCCTCCAGTTTTTTCAAGCCCACGGGCGAATTGACGGGCTCGAGGCTGATCCCGAGGTACACAACGCCCGAGCGGCAAAGTCCGCCCGCAGGCAGATCGAACTGCTCGCTCACCGAGAGCGCGCCTTGAACGAGTTCGCTGACTTGGATCGGCTCGGATTTGCGGATCACGCGGCGGACGGTGCGGCGCTCTTGGTCCGTTTGGTAGAAGAGCGTGTACTGGAGTTTGAATTTTCCACGCGAGAGCGGAAAGGTCACGCGCGCGCCGTTGACGTCGGTGCCTTCGAACATCAAGTTGCCAGTCATGTCGAGCGAGGCTTTGCGCTGAAGGCCATTGATCGTCAAAGGCTGGAGCGTGATGCGCACGCCGTCCAACACCAACGCGCGGGCGGGAGCGCCGCGCTCTTTCATCGTTTCGCGGGCCTGCGCCTGCGTGACATAAGAGTTGGGACGCACGCGCGTGTCTTTGAGCGAAAGCGCTTCGCCCGACCAGGGGTTGACGACGACCTCAATTTTACGGGCGCCCTTTTCCGTCCCCACGGCTTTGGCCTCGCGCTCGATCAAAATGCTCTGGGCGGCGGCCATCGCGTTGTACGAAATCTCTTCGTTGATCACGAAGCAGCCGTCGAGATCGGTCGACACGGTTTGCGTCTTGAAGTCATCGCCGGTGATTTCAAAGGCGTGATTGATCACGGGCTTCGACTGCCGATTGGCCTTCAAGCAGGCCTTGATACTGAGAGTGCGGGCCAGGGGCACCGAGAACAGCGCGTGCGTGCTCTGGGTGGTGAATTGGGGTTTGACCGAGTCGACGAAGAAGCTCGCGTTCGACTCCACGTCGCGCGTCTGCGGACTGGGCAGCGAACAGGCCGCCAGGCTCAAAAGAGCCAAGGTCATGATCAATGAAGAGAGCAGGTCAAAGAGGCGCATCGACGGTCTCCATCGAAAGAGAGAAAAAACGTTCACGGCTTTGCGAAGGTGTTTCGAACAAAACGTCGCGCTCGCCGCCGCTGAGCGAGAGGCGGAAGATCTTCTTATATTGAAGCGCCAGCCCGGTTTCGTAGCCCACGCGGTTGGTCTGGTAGCTGGACGAGCTGTAGTAGGCGACCGAAGCGTCTGGCTGCACATTGAAATACTCAAAGGACGGGCTCCATTTCACCGAGCCGATCCAAAGGTCGGCCTTGGTGAAGACGGTGTAGCCTTGGCTGAGTTCCGAGGGGGCGCCGTCATTCTTAATTCCGTTGGCGTCGACTTCGATGCCGAACGACTTATTAAAGTCGACGCGCGCGCCGAGGCCGCCTTCGGTGCCGCGGTAATCGTAGGCGAACTCCGAGATCCCGGCCGCCGGGCCTTGCACCGTGGTGTTGCCTAAGATCGCGGCGTCGGTGGCGATGCCGGTCGGCAGATCCCGGAACTCAAAGTACATCGCCCGAGCTTTGAGCGTGAACGCCCCCAGCTTGGCTTGAGACTTCACGCCGCCACTGGTGAACGAGGGCGTTTTTTCGAAGTCGCGCGAATTGGTGGTGAGCGATGACGACGTCGGCACGGCGGTCTGGCCCACGAGCGCGGCGTACGAATCGTTGCTGGCGCCTGCTTGCAAAGTCAGACGGGCCGCCGGAAACGCGAGGTCATCGACAACGAGACCCGACAGGTCGCGGGTTTGATTCAAAGCGCCCACCGAGAACTGCAGAGCCTCATCCCAATGCAGATTCGCCGACGCTTCCGAGAGCTCGAGCGCATTGGATTTTCCGTTCTTCGCCGAGTCGGCCTGCACGTGACCGTTTTGAAAATACGCGCGCGGGTTCACCGTGAGATTCACGAACGAAGTGAGGTCGTAAGTGCTGTTCAAGATGGCCGCGAACGACGAGCCCGTGCGGCGGTTCGCCAGAGAGTCTTCACGGCGCGATCCGCTTAAGGCGAGGCGCCAAGTGGCTTTGAGATTTTTTTTGTCCCAAACCGCCTCGCGGTCGTCGTCGGGAAGCGTGGAGACACCGGTCAAAACGGGGGCTTGCGCGCGGCTGGCGCCGGGCGATGAGGAGGGGCGATTGGATTGAACTTGCGCCACGCGAAGCGGGCCCTGTTGGGCCAACGCGAAGAGGGGAACAAAGAATGCGATCAAACTCAGGCGTTTCAATCTGACTCCGGGGCCATTCACGGCCACGGGGAGCCTCCTCCAAAAACAGTGCTCAAAACGCCGAAAAACAACGTTCTCGGGATCGAATAAAACCCCAAGGCGAGACGCTCGTGGACCCTTTTGTAAAGACCGCCACGGCGAAGTTTTAGACGGGTGCCGATTTTGGCGGGCCGAGGTGCGGGAGACCGAGCTCGCCTTCGACCCAATTCACGACGTGGGCCGAAGCGCCCGAAAGGCCGCTCACCACGCCGGTCAGTTCGGCTTTGACGGGCCCCGCGCTCTTCCACTGCCGGAGTTTGGCGGAGAGTTCGGCCGAGTTGTTGACCATACGCACGGCGGTGTCGCCGTTGGCGAGTTTGATGCCCTGAAACTGCAGAGCTTCGCGGTTGTTCACGTGGTGCGGACCCACCAAGACCGGAAGTCCGGCCGCGAGAGGCTCCATCACGCTGTGAACTTTGTCTTTGAACGAGCCGCCGACAAAGGCGGCCGTTCCCCAACGGTACAAGTCCGCGAGCACACCGACTTGATCGACCAAGAGAACTTCGTTCGCGTTCCAGCTTTGCGCGCGAGAAAAACGCGTGACGCCGAGGCCCCCTTGCCGCAAACGGTCTTCAAGATCTTGCAAGTGGCCGGGCGTCACCTCGTGCGGAACCAGCACGAGCCGCATGCCATCAGGCCGAAGCTCTTTGAAGGCCGGGAGCAAGACGTCTTCGTCTTCGGGCCAAGTCGAGCCGGCGACAAAAACGAAATCGCCCGGCGCCGGCGCCAAGGTCGTCGGCAGGTTGTTGGCGGCCTGCAAGCGGTGGCGGACTTGATCAAAACGGGTGTCTCCCGCCACGGTGACCGGAAGTCTCTTGGACAAGCGCTCGAAGTTCGCGCGGTCTTCTTTCGACACGCAAAAAATCGCGGTCAATTGGCGCAGGGCCCAGTGCGTAAGCCAGCCGCCGGGGCCACGAAGTCGGCTCGAGTCGTCGCTGAGCGTGGCGGCAAAAAGAAGAAGCGGAATGTCCCGTTTTTTCGCTTCGGTCGCGAACGTGGGCCACACATCGGTGCGGGCAAAGAGACCCGCGCGCGGTTTGTAGAAGTTCAAAAATTTGTCGGCGTTCGCGGGCGTGTCCCAGGGGAGCGGCAGCACCAAATCAGCTTCGGTGCCTTTCAAGAGGCGCTTGGCGCTCGGAGAAAAATAGGTCACCAGAACGGGCAGCTCGGGGTACTGATTTTTGAGTTCGCGGATCACGGATTTGGCGTACTCAATCTCGCCGCTCGAGGCATGAATCCAGACGGGGCGGGTGAGCAGCGGCGTCCAATTGGGTTTCTCGCGTTCGCGCAGCATTTCGCGGATTTTGCCGCCCAGAAACGGCCGCGCCAGATGCAGCAAAAACATCGCGATCGGCGCGAGCACGAGACGGTACACGCCGTAGGCGACAAAACTCGAGATCACGGTGCGCCCTTCCACGACTGAACGAGAGCGGCCACCGCGCGCGGCTCAATGTCCACCATGCAGCGGTGGAACTTCGGATTCACGCAAGGTCCTTGACCATGCTTACTGCAAGGACGGCAGGCCAGATCGATCTCGAGAATTTTGGTGCTTGGGCGCGACGGGAACCCGAAAGGAGCGGGGCCCATGAGCGCGAGGGCGGGTTTTCCGAGCTGTTCGGCGACGTGCAAAAGACCCGTGTCATTCGAGACGGTCAGGCGCGCGCGCGCGATCATCGCGGCGCTTTCCATCAGCTTGAGGCGGCCCGCGAAGTTGAACACGCGGTTCGGGTCGACCTGCACGAGATCTCCGACGAACTTGTCGTGAAGACCGCCCATCAGAACGAATTTTTCATCCGGTAAAAGCTCGATCAAGCGGCGCCAATGTTCCAGCGGCCAACGCTTGAGCTCGAACGCCGCCGATGGGCAGAGCGTGACGAAATCGCCGGTCATCCCGATTTTCTTGAGCTCTTGATCGACGACTTCAAATTCTGCCGGCCCCGGAAAAATCTGCGGCGGGGCGGGGAGCGTTTTGGCCAAACCCCATTGAACCAAGGGCTCGAGCAGGTCGCGCTGACCCGAGCGGGGTTTTTCGTAGGTGTCTTTGCGCAGTTTGAAGAGCAAGAAGCGCTTCCAGCGCTTTTGCGATTTTCTTAAAATGCGGGGCCAGGTCGTCAAGGCGCGCGGATTGAGCAGGGGGCAGAGGCTCCAGCAGATCAATCGCGAGCGCAGGCTCGTATGGGCATCGTAGACGTGCGTGAATTTCTGCCGGCGCAGCTCCGCGATCAACTTCCATAAACCGCGCGAACCTTCACGGCGCTCGAGCGCCCAGATGCGGTGGATGTGCGGATGGTTGTGCAGAAGGTCGGCCAAATCGGTGCGCACGGCCCAATGGATTTCGGCCCCTTTGCCGAAGCCTTCGGCAAGACGCGTGGGAACGCTCAAGGTTTGCGTCACGTCCCCGAAACTGGAAAAGCGCAGGATGAGAATCTTGGGTGCAGCCGTCATCGATCATAAGGATGGCAGAGTCATCGGATTTTGTCGCCGAAATTTGTGCCGGTTTTGGGCCCCGGCCCCCAAAAGTTCGACACGCGAAAAGCGCTTGAGGCGCTGGTGGGGGCTTCAGCTCATGGCCCGGATCTGGCACTTCAAGTTGAAGCTGCGCTCCCGGGGCCGAAAGGCCATGAAAGGATTTATGCGATTTGGGTGGGCCCTCCTGGGCTTGATCATGACGACCGCCGCCTTGCCTGCCGCCGCCGATTGGACCGGCGCTCGGGGCACCGTCGCGCTCCGATCGGACACCTTTGTGTCTCCCGATTTTGACGCCACCACCGCGAAACAATACGGATTTTTCTTTGCCGGTTTGCAAACGGCCGGTGTTTCGCGCCAAAGCCGCCTCGAAAGCATGGAGTCGGGCCTGCAGGCGCAAATCGACGGTCAATTCTCGCCTTCGCAAACGACCCTTTCTTATCTCAACATCCGCCAGCTCTACCATCAAGAGGGCTTTCTCTCGGTCGGACGCAAACTCGAAAACTGGAGTCAATTGGATGAGCGATGGAACTTGGGGATTTATCAGCCCCAATTCCGCTGGAATCCTCTTCGTCCCGAGTCCCAAGGGCTCACGGGCATCTTCGCGCGTCTGAATGGTGATTCCGAGAAAGTGCCATGGGGCCTTTTGCTGTTCGGTTCGATGATCGCGATTCCCGATCAAGGGGCCGGTTATTCGGTGAAGAACGGTCAGTTTGAATCCGTGAATCCTTGGTTCAACCCACCCCCCAAGTCGGGACGCTTCGAAAGCACGGGCGCGGTGGACGAGTTCCGCTACGACGTGATGAAACCCGACACCAACAAAATCATTTTCAATCAGAGTTTCGCCGCGCAGTTCTTTATCGGTGAAATCGGCAACGGTTTTTCATTTCAAGCCGCGTACGCTTACAAACCTTCGAATCAGTTGTCGTTGGCGGCCGACGGACGCATCATCCCCGGCAATCAGATCGACGTGAAGATCAACCCGAACATCTATTATCACAGCGTGGTTTCGGCCGACCTTCAATACGCGAGCGACCTCTACGAGATCGGGGTGGGAGCACTTCGCGACAAGCCGCAAGACCCGGAGTTCGATAAAGAGTGGACGTACCGCACCTTCGGTCAGAGCGACATGATCTCGCCGTTTGTCGGCGTTCGTCTGGGGCTCGTGAAGTTGCGCGCGATGAGCATCACGATCAACGGACCCGACGAGGGCGCCGCCGGTCCGAAAGCGACCGAATTGGGCGATATTCTTCAGCACCGCTACACGACGACGAGCGCTCAGGCCGTCGAGGCCTCCGCGCGTTTTTTCTGGAAGCGCCACGAGGGCCTCACGGGCCGCGTTCGCTACACGCGCGGGGCGAGCGGTGAATTCGAATCGGTCCTGGGCGATTTGGCGTACCAGCTGGATTCGCGTTGGTCGCTCGGCGCGAGCGCCATCTTGGCGCGCGTGGAGCAAAACGAGCTGGCGCGCAAAACCGTGTATTCCGAATACGAGAATAACGACTTGGTGCAAGCCGGGGTGACGTATGTCTTCTAACTTGCGCCGCCTCGCTTTGCTGGCGTTCTCGTTGGTTGTGATCATGCAGACCGGCTGTGACCGCTTTTTGAAAAGCTCGGCCACCGCCGAAGAAAAAGCCAAAAAAGAAACCATCGATTTGAGCCCGGCCGGCATGAACTGTCTCGAAAAATTGCCGGACCAACTCGAAAAATTCATCGAAGACAAGGCGAGCGTCGGGGACGTCGAAACGGCCTACGGCTGTCTGAACAAAGCTCTGGACACCTTCTCGCGTTTCACGGCGGGCTCCGAAGCCAATGTCTACACCGACGAAGAACTGCGACACTTCTTGAACCGCTATCTCCTGAAAAAGAATCAAGTCTCGAAAGACTTCATGTCACAGCTCATGAAACTCAAGCTGTTGATGATCGGCGGCAGCGCGCGCTCGATGACGCGCACCGAGCTCAAGCAGATGGAAAATTTCATCAGCATCTTCAAAGAGGAGTCGCTCAAGCTCAACGGCTGGATGCGCATTTTGCTCTTTCAGGCCGGCGCTCCCGACGTTTCGACCGAAAAGCTCGAAGAACTGAACCGCATCGTGAAAAGCGTGGCGTCTCGCCTCTTGCGTGAGACCAAAGCCGCGGGCTCGCTTTACGAATTCTCGGACCTGCAGAGTCTGGTGTCGGAGGTTCGCGGCTTCTTGGGCCAGACCCGCGCGCTCGAGCCGGTTCTCAAATGGATGCCGCTCTTGTCGCAGCTCAAAAACATGTTCTTCGGGACGCACTCCAAAATCGCGTCCGAGCGCGAATGGCAGGAGGCTTCGGCCTACGCGCTCGACGGGTATTCGATGGCGCTCGAGTTTTTCTACCGCCTGCGAAAACAAGATTTCAATACGCATGAAAGCTGGTCGCGCGTCATTCAGTTCGTGGACCGCGGCCTTGATTTCTTGGACCGCGCGCCGGTTTTGAATAACGACGGCCGTTTCGAGACGCGCGCGCTGGACGGCGTTCTCGATGAAATTTGGTCGCTCAATCTTTTGAAACTCAACCTCAACGTCGACACGGTTAAGAAATCGTACCGCATGGTGGTCTTGCGCGTTTTGGATCGAAATGCCTCGCGCCAAGCTCAAGCGGTTGAAGTGGTCGCTTTGGACCGCAAGCACCTGTCGGTCTTGCGCCAAGAGTACAATGTTTGGCGTGTGGCGCAGAGCTTGATCATGAATCTCTTCAAGGACCGCCGCATCTCTGACGGCGTCGACGCCGCCACGCTCACCGGCGCGATCGAGAGCGAACCCGTTCTCGTGAACATCGCGGGCCTCAAGCAAGGTCCCGAACAGCGTGAGGCTTTGCTCGCCTCTTGGGCGCAGTGGGCGGCCCTGCTGAAAGACTCGCGGCCCGTGCAGTGGACCGAGTCGATGAAAGTGCTCATGCGCTACGACGTTCCGACGGCGAAAACCAGCTTCGCGGGTCTCAATCTGCTCAACGCGCTCCGCTCGGTCAGCCGTTTGGTGCTTCGCGCGTACGGCGAAGGCGAGGGCGCGGACGCCTGGCAGCTCAAAATCAAGGAGCAGGGTCTTTTGAACATGCAAGAGGATTTCCGGGCTTTCGGCCGCGAGGTGCGTTTCTTGGATCCGCGCTCGGAAGACCCCGCCATCCGCACGTTCAAAGAGGCGAACTTCTTCACGTTCCACGGCAACGGCGACGACTGGCTCGACGCGCGTGAGCTGACCGAGGAGCTCAGCGTGCTCATCTCGGGCGGCGCGCACATGACCCAAGACGTTCTCGCCTTGGCCAACCAGGCCCAGTGTCAGACCGGCAAGATCGACATTTTCGATCAGCCCATCTATCGCAACGATTGCTTCGAAAAAGTCCTGCGGACAAATTTTTCCAGCGTTCTGGAGAACCTGCCGGGCATGACAACGCTCGCCAAGATGATGACCAATGAGCAGTGGGACTCGTTCTACAAGTCGATGCTCGCCGTCGCGGCCCTGGATCAACGCGAAGAGGGCACGATCGAGTACGCCGAGATCCGCACGGGCCTCGTGGTGCTTCAATACGTTGAGACCCTCATGGTCGTTTACGACACGAACCGTGATGGCCGTCTCACCGAGAAGGAGATTCTCGGGTCGGCGCCCCGGTTCCGCGGTTTCATCAAGTCCATCAGTCCTTTGGGTGATTTCATGGTCGACGACATCTTCTTGTACTTGGCTTACAAGGGCAAAAAGCCCGGGGCCATGGACCTGATCTCATTTAAATTTGAAAAATCCATGGGCTTGGGCGATATTGGACGGGTGGAGCTGATGAACGTGCTTGCCGTTCTCAAAAAAGATGCCGCTAAAAAGTAAGGTCTCCTTTCATCCCAATCTGATCTTCGCTTACATCACGCTTTTCTATCTCGGACTTTCTGACAACTTGCGCGGGCCGTTCTTTCCGGCCCTGCTGGAGCGTTTCGGTCTGTCGAGCCAAGAAGGCGCTTGGTACTTTGCGGCCTCCTCGGTGATGAATTTTGTCGGCGCGGCCCTGGTCCCGGCGCTGGCGCGCAAAGCGGGTTACAAGTGGGCCCTTTGGCTTTCGGTCGGTTTGATGTTTCTCTCCCAGGCGCTCGCTTGGATGGCGCCGAACTACCTGGTCTTTCTTTTGAGCTCGGCGATTCTGGGATTGTCGGTCGGCTTTCTCGGCGTTTTGCAAAACGTGATGGTTTTGGTCGCCGCCCCCTCGCACTTGCGGGCCCGGATCTCGGGAGGGCTTCACACCATCTACGCGCTGGCGAGTTTTTGTGCGCCGCTCGTGATCTCATTCTTGGCTTCGCGCCAGTTGCCGTTGCAAGTCGCGTTTGCGATGACCTCCGTCATGGGGGTCGTGATCCTCGTCCTCATCGCGAGGGTGTCCGAATTTTTGGAGCCGTCCGACCGCCATGCACCGCCGAGCGGGTCCAAGCACATCAGTTTTCCGATCGTGTACTTTGCCTTGATGTTCGCGGGCTACGTCGCCGGCGAGATCGCGGCGGGGAGCCGGCTGGCGCAATTCGCGCACAAATCTTTGGGATGGTCGATTTCGGAGGCGAGCACGCTCTCGTTTCAATTCTTTGCCGGTCTTTTTGCCGGCCGTTTGGCGCTCGCCCTGTTGCCGATGCGCGTGCCCGTGATGCTGTGCTTGCGCGTGGCGCTGAGTCTGGCCGTTGCGTTCGCGCTGCTCGGGATTTACCACCATCCACTCTGGTTTTTGATCTTCGGCGTGGTGATGGGGCCGATCTACCCGCTCACGATGACGGCGCTCAGCGAAACCTTCCCGGTCCAGATCCAATCGGCGGCGACCGCGGCCGTCACGGCCTCGGGCGTTTCGGTTCTTTTGATGCACCTCGGAGTCGGGGCGTTATCGGATGCTTACGGCGTGGGCGTCGGTCTTTTGGTGTCACCCGGACTTTGTTTCTTCGTTCTGATCTTGAATCTTCTTTACCCCATCGTGTTTCGCTCTCAAAATGAGCGGCATGGCCGTTCGCTTTGACCGCGTCAGCAAAAAATTCGGTGCCACCCTCGTTCTGAACGAGGTGTCGTTCTCCTTCGCCAAGGGCGAAGTGGTGAGCCTGCTCGGTCCGAACGGCGCCGGCAAAAGCACCGCACTGCAAATTCTCTTGGGACTTCGCCGTCCCACGACGGGCTCGGTCACCGTGTTCGGTGAACCGGCCGGGTCCCTGGCGGCCAAAACCAAAATTGGCGTGACGCCGCAAGATTTGCAGTTTCCAGGTCCCATGAGGGTGCGCGAGATTTTGGATTTTCTCGCCGGCTTTCACGCGTCGCCGCGATCCGTGCCGGAGCTGATCGAGCTGCTTGAACTCGGCACTTTGCAAGACCGCAAGTCCGGTGTGCTCAGTGGCGGCGAGCGCAGGCGCCTGGGTCTGGCGGCCGCGCTCATCGGCAACCCTGAGCTGCTTGTTTTGGATGAGCCCACCACGGGCCTGGATCTCGACTCCAAAAAAATTCTCTGGGCCACGCTCAAGCGCGAGGTGCAAAAAGGCCTCACGCTGCTTTTGACCTCGCATGACCTGCAAGAGATCCAAGCGATGACCGACCGGGTGCTCTTACTCGCAAAAGGGCGTGTGCTGTATGAGGGCTCGCTCGCGCAAATTCACGAGCGGGTCAATCTGCAGAGGCTGCGCTTTGATTTGTCGCAGACGATCGATTTTACCGGCGCGCCGCCCGCCTTCGAGATCACGCGCGAAGGTCTCGAGGTGCAGGTTCTCACCGAGCAGGGCTGGAACTGGGTGCGCTACCTCGCGCAGCGCGAGGCGCCGGTTCTGGATCTGCAAGTCGCCGATGCGGGGCTTGAAGAGGCGCTGGATGTGCTGCTCGAAACGGGGAGGGCGTGATGAACCCCGTTCTTCGCCTGTGCGCCTTTCAAATCCGTGAAACCTTTCGTCAACCTCTTTACGTGGTGACGACGCTGCTCTTTCCCTCGATGTTTTTTCTCTTCTTCGGCGTGCCCAATGCGACGGATGAACGCGCGGCCTTGATTTTGATCTCGTCGTTCTCGTGCTTTGCCGTCCTGGGCGTGGTGCTCTTTCAATTTGGCGTGAGCTTCGCGCAAGACCGCGCGTCGGGTTGGATGCTGCATCTGCGCACGCTTCCGGTTTCGCCGCACGCGCTGTGGACCGCCAAAATCCTCACCGGTCTTTTCTTCGCGGTGCTCGCCTCGCTCGGCGTGATGCTCACGGCGATGGTGTCGGTCGACTATCTGGTGCCGAACGCGCGCCTCTTGAATTTTTTCTTGAGCCTTTGGGGCGGCGGTTTTCTCTTTGCCTCGCTGGGGATCATCATTGGCCTCGTCAGCAATCCGCGCGCGGCGGTGCCGACGGCCAATTTGATTTACCTGCCACTTTCGTTCGCCGGAGGCCTGTGGCTGCCGCCCGACGCGCTTCCTCGTCTGGTGCAGAAAGCCTCCGAGTTTTTGCCCACGCGCCACTACGGCGAACTGGTCTGGGCGGCGGCGCTGGGCGAACCGGTTCTCAGCCGTTGGTGGATGGGTCTTTTGATTTACCAGGTGATCTTCGCCGTGACCGCCGTGATTTTGATGAAACGGGATGAGGGGCTGCGCTTTGGCTGAATTCTTCGTCGTCTGTCCGATTGGTTTTGAAAACGACCTCGCGCAAGAGCTGCGCGAGATCGAAGGCTTTCTTCTGGGCGCCGGCAATCTTCCCACCACGGAAGGCTACCAAGAACTCGAGCCCCAAAAAGGCGGCGTGCGCGTGCAAGCCGATCCTTTGATCGGGCTGCAGATCCATTTCTTTTCGAAGCTCGCGTCCCGCCTCTTGCTCCGCCTCAAACGCTTTCGCGCCCTCGAATTTTCGCTGCTCGAACGGGAGCTGAAAAAAATCGACCCGGCCCCATGGATCGGCGCGCAGACCTTCTCGCTGAAAGTCTCGTCGCAAAAATCCAAATTGGGTCAGGAAAAGCGCATTTTCGAAACCGCCCAGCGTGCTTGGAAACAGCTCAAAGAGGACGGGGCGCAGGAGTTTTACTTGCGCGCCGAGAACGATGAGTTCGAACTCTCGCTCGATCTGACGGGTGAGCACCTGCACCGACGGGGCTCGGGGCGCGATCTCGGGGGCGTGGCGCCCATCCGCGAAACGCTCGCGGCCGCACTGCTGCGATTTTTGATCGGGGAGGCGCCGCTCTCGCGTCTGCAAAACGTCACGCTCATCGATCCCATGGCCGGATCGGGGACGCTGCTCGCTGAGGCCTCGCGGCTGTATCAACCCAATTTTGACCGGGCGTATGCGTTTCAATCGCAAAAATGGATTCCGAAGATCTTGCTGTCTCCGACTTACCGGCAAAACTACCGCGGCTTTGGCGCGCCCACCTGGGCGGGGCTGATGGGCGCCGATCAAAAACCCGAAGCCCGGGCCCGTCTTGAAAGTCTCGCCGAGGGGTTGACCGAGACGCTTGAGACCTTCGCGCCGGGAGAACTGCCATCGGGCACAAATCCCCGTTGGGTGGTGAGCAACCCTCCTTATGGGGAGCGTTTGCAGAAAATCCCGGCCGAGGACCTTGTCAGAATTCTGTTAGAACCTAAGCCTGAGCGCGTCGCCGTGATTCTTCCCGAAGCCCTGGCGCTCGAACTGGAGCGCCGTTGGCCCCGTGAAAACGCGCCAAATGGTGGTCCTCTCTGGTCCTTTTCGAAACAGCGAGTTCTCAACGGCGGAATTCCCTGCCTGCTCGCCAAGTTCGTGAAGAATTTTTAAGGAGGGCGTCACGCGCGAGGCCGATCTCGACAGCCGCCAGATGGGCCTGTAGTCTCCGGCGCCATGAAAACACTGATCGCCCTGTCGCTCGTTTCGATGTTTTTGATGACCGCCTGCTCGCCCCAAGACCCCGCGGTCTTGACCCGCGACGAGAAGTCCCGCGAAGCTTCGCGCCGCGCGCGTAGCAGCGGCGGCAACACCGGGCAGAGCACGGTGGGCGGCGCTGCCGGCATTCCGCCGATGGCCGATGCCGCGACGGCGATCCACCTCTTGGACCGTCAATCCGAAGTCATTCAGCTTCTCGCCCTCGGCGGTTTGGTGACCGAGGCCCGCGAGCGTCTCTCGCTGCAAACGTGCGTTCGTCTGACCGAAGTGCCCCGCTCAGCCACGAACCTGCAGGTGCTGCTGGATTTTAGCCAGTGCGCCCGCAAAGTGACGCCCCAATTCTTAAGCCAGAACGGCCGCATCTCGATGGAGATCACGCTCGACGAAAACCGCAAAATGTCGGCGCTCAAAGTGTCGACCGCCGAGCTGAACGATCCCGGTCTCACGGCGTTCGCGATGACGCTCTCGAAAGACAAAATCCGCGACCGCGCCGAGATTCGCGATCAGCTCAAAATTGAAGCGGTTCGCATCTCGACCGAGCCGCTCAAGTTCCGCATCGTCGAGGCCCAATCTTTGAGCAAAGTGGTCGTCAACGCGCGCAACGTTCAGACGTACTCGATCACCACGCTGACCTCGGGCGATATCGAGTTCGTGACCGAGAATGAGCAAACCGTGGCCCGCCACGCTTTGCGCTCGGAACTCAACTGGGTCAGCGAGATCGCCGGCGCCAAAAACAGCCCCTACTTCCGCACCTCGCTCACGCCCAAGACCGGCACGGTCAATACCGAGAGCCTCGAAGTGTGCGGCGGCCGCCAAGGTGAAAGCGTGATCAAATTTTCGTACCGTCCGGATCAATCGCGAAACAACGATCCCGTCGTTTACGATGCCGAAAGCGTGACCTTGATCAACGCCAAAAACCCCGACCGCAAATCGCGCCTGACGACCAGCCCCTGCGACAAGCGCGCGGGCGGTTTGAACGGTTGGTTCGTGGTCGATTGGTCGCAGCTCTTTCTCTTTTAAGGAATCAACATGTCGAAAAAAACCATCCGTGATATCGCCATCCTGATGATCGTGGTCTTTGCCGTCACGGTGATCACGTACCCGCTCATCTTTAAATCCGAACCCGACAAGAATGAGCTGCCGCCGCCCGAAACGAGCGTGCAGGATTTCAAACAGTAAATCGCAAAATTAAAACGACGATCCCGGTTGCTTGAGGAATTCAATTTCTTCGGGCGTCGACACGCGTCCCAAGATGGCATTTCGGTGCGGGTAGCGCCCAAAGCGCTCGAGGATCTCGCGGTGCTTCTCTTCAAACTTCAGATTGTTCTCAAGTCCCGGCTGCGAAAAGAGCCGGCGTGAGTCGTCGTGAATCTTGAGAGATTCGCTGTGCATGTAAGGCATGTACAAGAACGCGCGCTGGTTCACCGGCAAGAGTCCGTGGCGAGGATCGCGCACGGCCTCTTGGGCCAGCGCCAGGGCCATCGGGTCTTGCGCAAACGAGCGGGCGTCGTCACGGAAGATATTGCGGGAGAATTGGTCCAAGACGATGATCTCAGCCAAACGCCCTTGGGGCGTCTCGCGCCACGACGCGAGTTCGCCACGGGCGGCCTGCTCCAGAAGAGCGCCAAAGCGCTCCTTGATCAAGCGGTCCAGGGCGAGATCCTTTTTAAACTGCTGCTCGGGCTTGAGCTCCTCGAACCAGAATTTCAGAACCTCGTTCGGGCCGGTCATTTGCGGCCCGGTTTCTTTTTGGCGGGAGCCTTGGGAGCGGGCGGCGCTTCGACGGCGGGCGCCGGCGTGGTCACCGCCGCACCGGGAATCAGCTCGAGCTCACCGTAGATCGGCAAGTGATCCGAAACACCTTTGCCTTCTTTGAGATTGAAACGCTCGGGGCGTCCGCTCCACTGCATTTGGTACTGCCCCCAGATGGGCGTCATGATGGTGTCGGGAATGAGTTTGTAGCCCACGCCTTTGCCGTCCGCGAGGTTTTGCGAGAACACCAAGATGTCGAGGTAATCCCAAACACCGCGGTAGTTGTGCGTGCCCTTGCAGGTCTTGCAGCCGACCTTGTGGCTGACGAGCCCCATGGCGCCAATGTGCTTGTCGAAGATGCCGCTCTCTTCGTTTTCGATGTCGGTGATATTCCAGTCACCGCCCACAACCCACGCCGATCCTTCGGGCAAAGCTTTGATCGCGCGCGTGAGCGTGTTCATGGCGTCTTGGCGCTCTTCAATCGGGTTGGACTGCGAGGGGAAGTGAAGGCTGTAAACGTAGAGAGTGGCGCCATTGGGAAGACGCAAAGGCACTTCGAGAATCCCGCGCGTGCCCCAGGGGCGGCGGGTCGGGTCTTTGGACGGCGAAAATTCAACGCGGTGGAGCTTGGGTTTGCCGGCGAGCGGGAAGCGGGACATCAAGCCGGTGTCGATTCCGCGCATGTCGTCGCCCTCGATCAGCTCGATGGTTTTGTAGCCAGCGGCAGGAAGGCCCTCTTCGCTGAGGCGCTTGAGGACGCGCAAGTTCTCGACTTCCACCAGAATCAGAATGTCAGGCCCGCGCTCATGCACCTGCAAAATCGCGTCGGCGGTGTGCTTGATTTTGGTGCGCACGGCGGCGTCATCCCAGTTGGTCTCTTCGCATTCGACGCGGCGGTAACCGCTCTGCTTGGCGCAGTAGGCTTTGGCCTCGGAACTCTTGAGTTTTGTCTGAATCGGAAGCCAGGTGTAGTCCTCGCGGTTGTCGTCGTGGAGTTCGTCAAAGAAGTTCTCGACGTTGTAAGACATGATGCTGATGCGGTTCTCGGGGGCGGGGCCTTTGAGCGGGTTTCCGGCCGACGGCAATTTGCTCGCGCAGCCCATCGCCCAGAGGGCGAGACCCAGGAGGAATCCCGTGCTGCAGGCACTCAGCACGCGTCGATTCGAATTGAAAAAAATGCCGCTTTTTCCTGCTGCCGCCATGGGTCCTCCCGACGTTTACGGTCGTTGACTGTGGATTTGAAGATGCGCCCACCATAACACAAAGAGGACTTGCGAAAAGCGGGAGTTTTGGGTCATAACACGCCCAGCAAAGAGGAGACCTCAATGAGCTTGAATCCTGTCGTCCGTTTGTTGTCCTTCGCGGCCTTGATCGCCGCCCTGGCCGCGCCTTTGACGGCTCACGCTCAAGACAATGAGTACATCTTCAACACCACCGGCCAGATGTCGGACTTGGGTCTCTCGAAATGGGGTCTCAGTTACTTCAACTTCTCGTCCGCCGAAATGGAATACGCCAACCGCGGGGGCGCTTCGGCCTACATCTACCAATACCTGTCGTTCAATTATAAGTTCGCACCCGATCAGCGCTTCGCGATCCGCCCGGCCTTCGGAACCGAGACCGCCGGCGTTTACGACAACTTCGGCAACACGCGCCCGATGAGCACCAAGCTCTCGGATCTGCACGTGACTTACAGCAATTACAACATCGCGAGCTTCCCCGGTGAGTTTGACCTTTCGGGAACTTTCTATCTCTACGCGCCCACCAGCGAGTCGTCGCAAGAAAAAAAATGGGCCGCGCGCGTGCGTTCGTGGATGATCCTCAAAAAAACCCTCGATCGCAATTGGACCGTCACGTACAACGCCAAGCCGGAGTATTTCTTCAACACGCAAAAAGCGTATCGCAGCGAGCGCGTGAACGTCGATCCCGCGGGTCAGACCTTCACCACCATTCGCGCCAATAACAACAAGATGGCCGAGTACGATCACTACATCGAGGTCAGCCGCTTTGCGAACAAGTACTTCACGCCGCAGCTCTCGGTCGGCTGGGTGTACGAGTGGTACCACGATTCGAACGAAGCCGATTCGCGTGATCTCGTCTCGGAAAGCTTCAAGATCGCGCCGAGCACGTGGATCAATGTCAACCGCCAACTGCGCTTTATCGTGGGCGTCGAGAACCAAGTGAACATCCGCCGTCCCACGAACGGGGAGTTCCGCCTCTTCCGTGAGCAAGACAACCAGTATTACCTGATGACTTTCTGGACGATCATGTAACAATCGTTCCCGGATGATTCAGCTCAATTACCATCACCTCTACTATTTCAAAGTCATCGCGACCGAGGGGAGCATCTCCAAGGCCGCGCAAAAGCTGAGACTCGGGCAGCCGACGCTCAGCATGCAGCTGAAGCAATTCGAAGATTTTTTGGGTCATCAGCTTTTCGAGCGCAAGAACCGCAGCTTGGTTTTGACCGAAATGGGCCGCGTGGTTCTGTCTTACGCGAACGAGATTTTTCATCTCGGCGAAGAGATGCTGCAAACCATTGAAGACCGTCCCAACAAACAAAAACGCATGAAGCTGCAAATCGGCGCGCTGGACAGCGTGCCGAAATCGGTGGTGCGCTCGCTGATGCGCACGGCCTACGCCAAAGCGGACTGCCAAATCTCGATTCTCGAAGGCGACGGGCCTGACCTGATCAAAGAGCTCATCGAGCACCGCTTGGATCTCGTTTTGTCCAACGCGGCGGCGCCGAGCCTCACCGAAGAGCGCCTGTTCACCAAGTCGCTCGTCAAGATGCCGCTGATCGTGTGCGGGTCGCGCCGGTTCATCAATCTGCGCGCCAATTTTCCGCGCTCGCTCGCGGGCCAGCCGTTCATCGTGCCCACCGCGCATTCGCGCGTGCGCCACGAATTGGAGCATTTTTTCGAGAACCATCTGCTGCAAGTGGACGTCATCGCCGAGACTCAAGACACCGCCTTGATGAAAACGCTGGCGGCCGATGGCCAGGGCTTGATCGTCATCGGCGAGCACGCGGTGCGCGCGCCGTTGCAAGATGGTTTGATGGTGAAAATCGGCGAGCTTGAAGGTCATTTCGAGGAAATCTGGCTGATCGCCGCTCAACGCAAAATTCAGAACCCCATCGCCAAAGAGATCATGAAAGACTTTAACGTCAATTTGTAAGCGGCTTTGTCCCCCGTGGTTCCTCCGTCTCCGCTCTGTTCAGGCGTCGAAGTTTTTCTCGACACGTCTCAAAATGAAACGTCCCGGTCGCGCCTTGGTGGCTCTGGGCGGGCGAGACCCTTGCAATCCTTCTCAGTGTTGGGGGATCTCATGCGGTTGTTCTTCGGTTTCACTCTCTTCGTCTCGCTTTTCATGATGATGGCTTGCCAGCCGTCTCGACCGGGCTCGAATTCGAACATCGCGCTCAATTGGGACGCATCCGATAAACTCATCCATGGCAGCACCGCCGCCGAGTCGTCGCGTTTCGGTTTGGCGATGATGATCGTGCGCGGAGAAAAGTGGAGCACCTGTTCGGCCACGATCATCGGCCGCCGTTTGATTCTGACGGCAGCACATTGTCTCTCCCATCTTCAAGAGAGTCCCGCGCGCTTGGTTCTGTGGCGCAATCCCTTGACCCGCGACGCCTCTGGCGCCTCTCAACCCTCGAACGCGGACGGGCTCATGGAGCCCATCGCCGAGATCGTCCGTCATGTGCGCCACCCCTTGTTCCGCGATGGCGACACGCAGAACGGCTACGACTTGGCGGTGGGTTACACCGACCGGGATTTTCCGGCCGACATGGCGCCGGTCGCGCTCGCGCCTAAAAACTGGCTCGCGCTTCCGATTCTGAAGTTCTATTTCGTGGGGGCGGGTTCCAAGCATCCCAACCCGATGATGGATCAAACGGCGCAGACGCTTCAGCAAGGCGACGTGACCGGTGAAACGACCGTCACGCGGGCGTCGTACATGGGATGGATGGGCGATGCGTTTTCGCATTCACCGTTGAACCCGGGCGATCGTTTGGTCTCAGCCACCGAAAGTTTGCAGCGAACCTTCATCTGCAAAGGCGACTCGGGGGGAGCGCTAGTTCAGCGCAATGACGATGGTTCCTCGATGCAGGTCGGAATTCTGGTCACGACGTTTATGCGAAAATTTGAAGGTCAGCCCGTTTGCTACGGATCGGCGATGACGTCGGTCCCGGTCAGCGCGCACGCCGATTGGATTCAAAAGACCATGTTGGACTTGAGCAACTATTCAAAAGCTGAGACTCGGTGAATGTCGGCTTGTCTGTGTGTCAGGCGTCAAAGATGCTGTGGATTTTGATCATTTAAGGCAATTTGCGACTTTGCCTCTGCCAGCAATTGATCTAATCTCGTTGAGGCTATCGCTTTCAAAGGCTCGTGTCGCTGGCCAGTGCTTTACCTTTTTGAATGAAAAACCATCTTTTTTGGTGCAAAGCCATATGCCTTCTTTGCTTAACAGGCCAACCCCATTAGCGTTTACGAGGCGCGCGTATGAGCAGACCTGTCCAAAGTCTTTTTGAAGTTGGTCATTAGTAATGATCGACATCTTTGCCTCCCAAACCCAATCAGCAGTAATTGATTTTTCTCTGCTGTTGTCTTTTGCGTTTATTAGGTAGTCCGGGATGACTTTGTCTTTGCGACCTACCCTGAGCTTAACCTGTCTACGCCAATCCGATTTCTTGAATCCAAGTTCATTAAGCAGTGGTTCAAGGATTTGAATTTCGACGTCTCTTTCTGTCCTAATTCGCGTATTGGCGATTTCTTTGTCGCTAAGCCTAGGAAGAGCGCTAATGTCCATTCCCTTGCTCTCCAAAAGGATCAGTAGGCGATCGTAGTATTTTTTTGCGATCGGCTTTCCGTTGACTCCGTGCATGTTCGACCTAACTAGAGGAAACTGTGAGAATAATAGATCTGATTTGAGTTCCCTTAGAGTTATTGGTTCGACAAGTTGAGGAAGACCCATCCAAACAGTGTTGTAGAATCCACGAAATGGTTCAACGCCACCGGGCCGGACAGCGCGCCAGATTGAATGGATTCGGCTCCTCGGGCTGAGGCAATACATCACAATAATGTCGCCCACAGAGGTCTCTTTACTGCCCTGCCAAAAAGTTCGAGTTCTTTCGTCGATATTGTCGAGGAACTCGAAATCACCGTTGTTTGAGATTCCTCCTCCGACGAACCACGCTCTATTAGGCTCTGGTAGATTTGAAATTTCGGGAAACTTCAGGTCTACGACTTCGGGAGCGAAGCCATAGAGAAAAACCGGAAGATGTTCGGTCTCTAGATCCAGAGAGACCCAAAAGTTGAAGAGAGATTTGCATATCTCAAGGTAGTAGAAAAACCTGGCGTCGTAGTCGCTCTTCGGTGGGACAGGAGGGAGGAATATCCCGAATTCACCAAAGATCTTTTCGAGAGCATAAAAATTAGGATAAAAATAGTATGGGAAGAAAAACTTGGGGTACATGCAGTATAAAGCTGCCGAAAGAGTCTTAATGTCGTCTACTTCGAAAAGTGATGCTTCCTCATCTTCATCGGGGCAGAGAGTGTCGACCCCTTGGAAGTAGGCTTCAGCCTCAGGCCATGAATCTACTGAACTCGGGATCAGCTTGTCTTTTTCACATTGTCGTAATTCGCGAATTGCGTCGCTAACGCTTTCTATCACGGTCTTAACATCATAATTACTCGGATGCAGGGTTCCCTCGTAGGCCCAGCTGCTAGTAAATTCTTGGAGAGACACGTCGTGCTTTGCATGTCTTTCCTCAAGATTGGCGAAAAACTCAAGCCATTGCTTTCCCTTTGATGACTCTAGATACATATCCCAGAGGAACTTATTCAGTTTCATGAAAAACTAGTCATCACGATTAGCAGGCAAGCCATTTTAGATTCGAATTGCCGACTATTTCCTGCGTGATTAGGAATTATATATGACACTAATATAATCCTGAGGGCAGAATTAATAGAAGGCAATTTAAATTGTGTTTAGCATTCATGACCTATGAAATAGAGGTTTGATTGAATAGAGTAGAGTATCAGAAAAGTGCGATCGAGAAGTTCATCTCCATTCTCGAGTCTAGATTCTCTTCTCCATTTTTTGGACCGCTTATTTTGTCATGGAGTATTCTCAACTGGCGAATTCCCATTTACTTGGTATTTGGGGGAGATGCTTCGAGAGCTACTTACATCGCAGAGTATTTACACGCAGCTTCAGCACTAGATACAGTGATTTGGCCCGCATTGATCGGTGGGGCTTACTGTTTTGGTGGGCCTATTGTTTCAGCTATGTATGATCGTTTTCTTGCAAAGCTAGCTCAGCGTGAAGTGCGAATCAGAATTAAAGAAGATCAGGACCTCGAGTACTACAGAATCTACAACACCGTTCCCGGCGAATTCTTCGAGGCGTTGAGGAAACATGCAAAAAATTTAGCTGAAATGGGCGGTAATCTAAGCGCCGCTCTCAAAATGCCAGATCTGTCGAATGATCGAAATGTTTTCGCTTCTGTCGTCAAGCAAACCGTCGATCTGGTTGAAAAAGTCCGCGATATGGATAAGCTATTGGAGCCATTTCCCGACCTGAGCATTGCTCAGCCGTCTGAGGTTATTGAGCGGCATTCAAAATCTAAGAAAATTTATAAAAAGAAGGTTTTCGGCGAGGGCGCTTAAAGTTAGCTTACAGCTGTAGCAAAACTTCGAGCGGCGCTACATCCACGGGGCGCTCCAGCGAGAACCGCTGACCCTTGTAAGTGCCCTCGATCCGCTCGCAGGATAGCGCGAACTCCTCCCACAACGGCGACAGAGAAGGGCCTCCGCCATACAGGGCGTCTCCCAAGAGCGGCGCGCTTTCGAAAGCCATTTGCACGCGGATCTGGTGCGTGCGTCCGGTGAGAAGCTTGATCTCTTGCCGGCACCATCCGTTTTCCAAATTCTGACGCCCGAGCACCTCAAGATCGCAGCGAACCGTGTAGTCCGCAGACTCGGTGGGCGAGAGCTCGCGGGGAGCGCGGTCGGTCTTTTTCATCCAGTGCGTCCAAAGTCCCGACCCTCGTAGCGGCGCGGGTCCGATGCTGGCGTAGATTTTTTCGCTGGTGGGAAGCGTGTCCGAATTCATCACGCGCGCCGCAATGTGGGATGTCGCGAACAAAAGCAGACCTCTCGTGCCGACATCTAGGCGGCTCAGACCCCAAAGTTCACGGCCCGTTTGCGCTTCGAGCGCCGCTTTGACGTTTTCAATTTGATTGTCAAGAGTCGGGTGAGACGGAACGCCCGCCGGTTTCCAGGCCGCGATCCAATCCTGTTCTTCGTGGGCCACACGAATTTTTGTCAGCTGTTCTTGAGGAAAGCGTTTGGGCCGAAGGTGCACGCGGATCAGGTCATTTGCTTGAAAGGTGGGCACCTCGTCGGGCGACCAACGTTTTTGATTGCGATAAATCGCGCCAAAACGAACGAGCTCCTCCAGGGCATTCTTGCTCAGTGCGAAAAAACTCCGCACAAAGTCCAGGCCGTCGGTGACCTCGGGAACAAGGGCGAACTGAATGCGGTCCGAAGAGTTCATTCTTGCGGGCTTACACGATGCAACGAAGGTCTGCAATTGAAAGAAACGGTGTTAGCGTTGAGTGAATGTCATTTGCTCAGGAACCCATTTTTCAATGGCTCTCGCAATATGCTTACCAGCCCGAAGTCGTCTACTTCGGCGTTTTCGCGATGATGATCGCCAGCGGCTTCGGTTTTCCGATGCCCGAAGAGGTGACGATCGTCAGCGTGGGCATCATCACGTACATGGGCGCGCATCCCGAGCATTTTCCACCACCGTATCCGGGAGCCCCGGTTGTCAACGGCTACGAAGCGGCGGCCATCACCCTCTTCTCGGTGGTGTTCGCCGATCTGCTCGTGTTCTCCATCGGCCGTTTCTTTGGGCGCAAGCTCATGAAGCGCAACTGGTTCAAGCGTCTGTTCAGCGATGAGCGCATGGCGCGCGTGAATGAGTTCATGAAAAAGTACGGCGTCTACGCCGCGTTCATCTTTCGCTTCACCCCGGGCCTGCGCTTCCCGGCGCACATCGCGATGGGCATGACGAACTTTTCGATGTGGCAGTTCGTTCTGGTCGACGGCTTGGCCGCGCTCATCAGCGTGCCGACGCAGATCTTGCTGATCTACCATTACGGCGAACCGATCCTGGGCGCCTTGCAAAAATTTAAGTACGTGATCTTCGGCGCGCTGGCGGTCGCTTTGATCGCCTACTTCGTGCGCAAACTCTACCTCCGACTTCGCACCCGCACCGCTTAGGGCCGGGCCGGATCTTCAAATGACCCTTTTGGCCACCATTTTTCTCAGCCTCTTCGCCGCGACGCCCTCGGAAGCTCGCGTCCTTGGTTTGGTCCCAACGATCGAGTCGCGAGGCCTGCGTCTTCTGGTCTCGACGCGCTCGGATCTTTGGACCAAACCCGATCAAGACAAAGACGCCCCCGTACGTGTGTACGGACTCGATCTGCGGATCCCTGTCCTGCAGGGAGAAAAAGGGGCGGTGTCGGCACAGATTCACAACGAAGCCCTTCACCCGGCCAAGACAGGCCTCACCGTCGGCGAAACGCCCGAACTGATCGGCACCAACTTGACGTCGCGTTCGATCGGCTTCGGTGCGAGTTACCAGCCCAACGAGAACCTCGAGACCTCGATTTTCGCTTCGTACGAATCTGCCAGCGACGAGCCGTTTCGCGACATTCGAGACAAGTGGGTGGAAGCCAGCGCGATCGCGGCGATCCGCGTGAGCGAAACCAGGCATTGGGTGCTCGCCGTTAACAGCTCGAACAACCGCGGCTTTCGCAACGGCGAACTTGTTCCGTACGTCGGCGTCCGGCAAATGTTTTCGCCGACCTTTGAAGCGACATTTGGATTTCCCTTTTTGTTTTTGCGTTGGGGACAGACCTCCGAACTTTCGGGCACGCAGGTGACGCTCACGCCCGTCGGCGTGCATCTGGAGTCCTTGCATCAGGTGGGCGAGAACGTGGGTATCGGGGTGAACGGGGGGCTGGCGGCGCGCTCTTACCTGAACACCAACCGCACCGACGATGACACACGCGTGATTTATCAAGAAACGTTTTTTGAGGCGGCCGGACGGTTGCAAGCGTCCGAAGGCGTGCAAATCGGGCTCGTGCTCGGCGGCTCTTTCAACCGTACGATGTACCAAGCCCGTCAGGTGTTTCATCCGATCGGGTCGCGCACGACGATGCCGTCCGATGTCTACGGAGGGTTTCGGATGGAGTTTGAATTGTGAGAACTTCAGGCGTCGGCATTTTGCTGCTTATTCTGACGTCGCTTTCGGGGTGCGCGCCCTTTTTGGATTCGCCGTATTCGGATCAGCTTCTTCGCAGCGAACGCCGTTTGAATCAGAAGTCGCAAGGGGAGATCGGCAATCCCGAAGCCGACGGCACCGTTCGCATCGCGGTGATCGCCGACTCGCACCAGAACTACCGCGAATTGGACGAAACGATCTTTGCCATCAACAACGCGGCGGATGTCGACTTTGTCGTCAACCTCGGCGATTTCACGAACAGCGGGTACAATCTCGAGTTCGATCAGTTCATCGATTCTTACGTGCAGATCCGCCGGCCCGCCTTTACGTTGCAGGGCAATCACGATTCGATCGGGGCGGGGCCCGCGCTCTTTCAAAAAGCCTTTGGTGGACCAAACTTTTGGTTTGAAACCAGTTCGAAACGCTGGATTTTCTTTCACACCAATGACCTGGAGGATCTTGAGCACTTCGATCCGCAGTGGCTCAAAGACGCGGTCGACGGGTCGGCCAAGCCCGTCGTCATTTTTTCGCACGCGCAGCTGACCGATGACGCCCGCTACGGCGCCGCCACGAGGGCGCAGCTCACCGCGATTCAGGCGGACGCGAAGGTGGTGCTCACGCTCAATGGGCACAATCATATTTATGAACTCACGGACAACGCCGGGACGGCGGTTCTGCAAGTTCCGCGCGTCGAAAACGACTGGGTCTTGTTGGAGATTCAAGGAACCTCCCTCACGATCCGGCAAATGAAATCGGGAGCCAGCACATCGGTCACGCTCAAGCAGTGATTTTCACCCTTCTGTTGTCGTTCTTGTGCGCGCCGGCTCTGGCGGGCAACTGGCTCGTCTCGATCGAGCGCGCCGGCTTCTTTGGGCAGTACTCGCTGGGTGGGGGCTACGAGTGGAGTCCACATCACGAGGTGGATCTGTCTTACGGTTTTTATTCGAACGGCTCCCGCAGTGGACGTCAGCTCAACACGGTCTACCGTTTTTCGCCGTGGACCATCGAGCGTCCCACGCACGTTTGGGTTCCGGTGCATCTCGGATTGTTTTTGATGTTCTCTCTCGAACGCGACCGCTTTTTTTTCAACTCGCCATCGAAGTATCCGTACAAGGATTACTACGAGCAAAACGCGCTTCGCGGCGGCGTGGAGTTTGGCACGGCCTTTCGGCTGCGCAGCCCGGCGCTTACGATCGCGTACCACATGCGGTTTTTGGACAATGGAATGGTCGCGATCTACAACAATTCGCGAAAGGATCTGCAGTACTACCTCTCGTCGGGGATCGCACTGCAGTACCGCTTTGAATAGCCGGTCTTAGGCGGCTTCGGTGGACGGGTAGAGCGTTTCGGGCGTGACCTGAACATTGACGTTCAACGCGTGCGCCGGTTGCTGCGGTTTTCCTTCCATGTCGGGATAGAAAACCTTGTCGTAACCTTCGACCAAGCCGTAGAGCTCCTCGCGCAGGCGGAACAGCAGGCCCGCGTCGGTGCCGAGCAACCAGTCCATTTGCACGAGATAGAGCGTCTCTTCAAGTTCGGTCCAATTCATTTGTTTTAAAAAACTTTGGGGAAGGCTTTCCACCAACACCGCCGCGTTGTGCGAGTAGGTGTAAAAGGCCTGTTCCATTTTTTCGACGGCCGATTTGGACATCTCGTCCTTGGCGCGCTTGAACGACCAGTACAGAAGGGCGTCGTTGGCCACGTACTCGGCCTTGGGCAAATAATCCGAGATCGAATCGACTTTCGCGGCTTCGTGCGTGGGGTCTTGCACGTGGGCGTTGTAGTCCATGGCCAAGAGCGCGCGCAGGTTGAACAGCATCGAGTGCAAGTAGTGCATTTGCATCAACGTCTCGCGCGAGAAGCGGGTTTTAAAATCGTAGATCAGGGGCCGCTCTTCTTTGGTTTCGAGGTAGTCGATCGCGTCGACCAAGTCGTGCAGTTTCGAGAGGTCAAAACCCCAGGGCTGTTTGGCCTGATCGAGGGCTTCGGTGAAGGCGCGTTCGAAGCGTTTGACGGCTTCGGTGGGCTCGGATTTGAGTTGGTCCCGTAAAGCTTGAATGCGGGGCTGCGAACGGGCGAACAGAACGTGGTGGGGCTCAAGAGCCTTCCAAGATTCGTTCGCGAAACCGTAGTTCATTTGCGGGGACACGAAGGGGTTTTGCAGATGGGGATTGAGGTGCACGAGCGAGAGACCCACCAGCGCGTCGGCGGCGTAGTGAAAAGGGGCTTCGGGCTCGGCGTTCTTGTATTTATGCTGCTCCCAGAAGCAGATTTTCTCCGGTTTCGGAAAAGCTCCCGACGCCGTGAGAATATCAAAGCCCATCCAAACTCCGTTTTGCTGCTTCGTCTTCATCGCCAATCACTCCTTCGGGGCAAAATTCTTTTGCACTGTGCAAAACCTCATCGGTTTCTGAACGCTTTCTTTGGAGTCCTGAACCGGTCTGCTAGACTTTCGAACGTGAACCGTTTGCGCCCGGGCTGGGTCGATGCCCACCTTCATTTAGCGGATCCCCGGATCGACGACCCGGGGGCTTTGGTCGAGCAGGCCGAGGCCCAAGGCATCCATTCGTTTCTGCAAGGCGGAGTCGGTCCCGAGGACTGGCAGCGCCAGCGTGAATTGGCCCAGCGCCATCACGGCATCTTGCCCGCGTTCGGCCTGCACCCTTATTGGGTGAGCGATCACACCGCCGACGAATGCGAAAGTGCCTTGGATCAATTGGCGCGTGAGCTGCCGCACGCTTTGGCGCTCGGGGAGACCGGTCTGGATTTTCGCCCGCACATCTGCAAAGACAGCGAAGCGCGCCAGATCGCGTGCTTCGAAGCCCAACTCGAAATGGCCCGTGTCGGGGCCAAGCCGGTCATCCTGCACTTGGTGCAGGCGGTGGACGAAGCCGAACGGGTGTTGGATCTTTTTGGTGCCGGCGTGCGTGGCCTCGTGCACGCGTTCACCGGTTCGGCGCCCCAGGCGGAAGCTTGGCTCAAGCGGGATCTGCACCTCTCCGTGGGCGGTCCCGTGTGCCGCCCGGATTTGACGCGTCTTCATCAGGCCGTGAAAATCATTCCCATGGACCGCCTGCTGCTCGAAACCGACAGCCCCGATCAGCCGCCGCCGGGCGTGGTGGCCGGTCACAACACGCCCAGCTCGCTTCTACTGGTGGCGGACAAAGTGGCCGAAATCAAGGGGCTCAGCCGGGCCCAAGTTCTTGACAAGAGCCGCGAAAATCTCGAAAAACTCCTCTATGCAAATCAGTCCGCAAATCACTCCGCAAACCAGTCCACAAATCCCTGAGCCATCGCCGGTTCAACCGCCCGAAACCAAGTACGTCATGCACCGCCGTTTTGACCGCATGGGCCGCTTGGTCGGCGATCAGAACATGGAAAAACTCTTCCGCACGCACGTGATGGTGATCGGTTTGGGCGGCGTGGGGTCGTGGGCGGCTGAGAGTCTCGCACGCTCGGGCGTGGGTCACCTCACGGTGATTGATTTCGATGAGATCTGCATCACCAACGCCAACCGCCAGTTGCACGCGCTGCAAGGTTTGGTCGGCCGTAAAAAAGCGACGATCATGGCCGAGCGCCTGCGCAAGATCAATCCTCAGTCGCGTGTCGACGAGATGGTGATGTTCTACAACGAAGAAAACTCGGCCGAGATCTTGGCGCGCAAACCCGATTACGTTCTGGATTGCATCGACAACCTCACGGCCAAGGCGCACCTGCTGGCCACCTGCCGCCGTCTGGGCCTCAAAGTGGTGTCGGCAACGGGCGCGGCCGCGCGTCTGGATCCCAGTGCGGTGCAAGTCAAAGACATGAGCGAAACGCACACCGATCCGCTCGCGCAGCAGCTGCGCAAAATTTTGCGTCAAAAACACGATTTCCCGGCGAAAGAGTCTTTCGGCATCCCCACGGTGTTCTCGGCCGAAGAGCCGATGCTGCCGGTGGAGCTGCATTACGATAACGGCGAGGGCTTCAAGTGCGTCTGCCCGCAAGGTCAGAACAATCTGCACTCGTGCGACAAACGCAATTTGATCTATGGCACCGCGAGCTTCGTGACGGGCGCTTTCGGTTTGGCGATGGCCTCGTGGGTCGTGCGTGATCTGCTGGTGCCGGTGGATCCGAGTCTGCAAAAGCGTCCCGAAAGCGAGGCCCGTTAATGGCTCTCGCCTTTTTTCTTTTCAGCGGGGCCTGCGTGATTCTTTTCGGTCTTGGTTTTGTCTGGATGACCCTGCGTCACCACAAGCAAGTGGACCGTGCCGCCCGCGAAAAAAAGCGCCTCGAAGAAAGAGCTTGAACCCCCGGTTCTCGCGTTCTAGGTTCGGGTCCTGATTTTTCTTCAGGAGGACGCATGGCTCAGCAAGTTGGACCCATTTCTCAGTTCATCGATCATCATTACCGCCACTTCAATTCGGCGGCTTTGAAAGACGCCGCGGTCGCGTACCGCAAACATATGGACCAAGGCGGGCAGATGCTCGTGTCCCTGGCGGGCGCGATGAGTTCGGCGGAGCTCGGTTTGTCTTTGGCCGAAATGATCCGTCAAAACAAAGTCCACGCGATCTCTTGCACCGGCGCGAACCTTGAAGAAGACGTCTACAACCTCGTGGCTCACGACCACTACGTGCGCATCCCTGACTGGCGTCAACTCACGCCCGCCGACGAGCAAAAGCTGCTCGACAAGCACTTGAACCGCGTGACCGACACCTGCATCCCTGAAGAAGAGGCCATTCGCCGGATCGAAGGCGCGATCCTCGATGTTTGGACCGAAGCCGACAAAAAAGGCGAGTCGTACCTGCCTCACGAGTTCTTCTACAAAATCTTGCTGAACGGTTCGCTCAAAAAACACTACCAGATCGATCCTAAAAACTCGTGGCTTCTCGCGGCCGCCGAGAAAAATCTCCCGATGGTCGTTCCGGGTTGGGAAGATTCGACGACGGGCAATATCTTCGCCGGTCACACCATCAAGGGCACCATCAAAGACGTGCGCACCATGAAGTCGGGCATCCAGTACATGACCACGTTCGCCGAGTGGTACATGTCGGCATCGAAAAAAGCGGACATCGGTTTCTTCCAAATTGGCGGCGGGATCGCGGGCGATTTTCCGATCTGCGTGGTGCCGATGCTCCATCAAGATCTCGAGTACACCGATGTTAAGTGCTGGAAGTACTTCTGCCAAATTTCGGATTCAACCACGTCTTACGGTTCGTACTCGGGCGCGGTGCCGAACGAAAAGATCACGTGGGGTAAGCTCGAGGTCGACACGCCTCGTTTTATCATTGAGTCGGACGCGACCATCGTGGCGCCGCTCATGTTCGCTTACATCATGGGTCAGTAAGCCCTGCGGTGCCTTTCACGCGGACAGTGAAGGGGCCGACGTCATTTCACTTCCGATTCGGTGACTGCTCGCATTGAAGGCCAGCTCAAATCAGGTGCTGGCCTCTTGTTGAAAAGGTGCTCATCCAGTCTCTTCGTCAAAGATTACCGATGCTCGGACAAGACCAGTTGCTGAGGCCGGTTTCTTTGGCGGCCTCATGCCAAATTTTCTTTCGATCTTCGGCTTTGGCGTCCTTGGCATCTTTGTAGGCCGTCAGGGCATCCGCCGACCGCAGTCCCGCCAGCGCCATTCTCGACATGCGCAAGCGGACCTCGTCTTCACGTCCTTTGAGCGCGGGATCTTGTTTGGTTCGCTGGGCGATTTTGGACACCTCGCAGGCCATGGCAAAATCAAGCGCTTGCGTGCTTTGCGGATTGGGCGCGGCATGACTGAGCAGGGGTGAACTGTAGGTGATGATAAAAACAAAGAGACATAAAAATTTCTGCGATTTGGAACGCAGAGTTTTGTCGGCACGAGTCTTCTTTGTCATCCTCTGTCTCCTTTTTGACTGGCGATCCCACTCTCGAAAGTGCAATCGTGGTTCCTCGTAAAAGGCCCGGAGAAACCTGCCTTTTGGGGCATTTGAGGAAATCTCGACGAAAGCGTTGGACCATTATGCCCCGCGTTCACAAGAACAGCCTTTTCCACCAAGCGGGGCGAACGCCTCTTGCGCTCAGAGCTTGGAGCACCCGGAGGTCCCTCTTTTTTAGAGCTGACTGCAACGGCGTGCGCTGATGAAAGTACGATTCCAAATCGGCACGGGCGCCGTTTTCAAGAAGATAGACCGCGATTTCGCTGTGGCCATTTTCGATGGCGGTGACCAGCGCGGTCATCTGGATTTCAGGGTGCTGATAGTTGGGATTCACACCGCGGGAGATATGGAGTTTGACGAGTTCGAAGTTGCCTTCGTCGGCGGCCCGGTAAAATTCTTTCCAATCACCCGCAGACACGGGCTTAGAACATCCAGCCCAGGCGCAGGAGCGTGACGAACGGAAGGCCCATCTTGCCGAACTTGTCGCCGTTGTCTTTCACGTCTTTCTCGAGATTGATGTACTCCTGCGTGCCGGTGATAGCGCCGGGAGCGTTCGACGAGAAATCGGTGGTGTTGCCACTCGGGGCGAGATAGCCCAGCTCGAAACCGACCGACAAGCCGGCATCGTACTGCCAGATCCAACCGAGTTGCGGTTTGAAGTAGTTTGCTTTCACGTTCGCTTCGGCTTTGGCGTCGAAGCCCTGGATGTTTTCGGTCTTCTCGATTTTGACTTGATGGTTGCCGTAACCCAATCCCACGTAAAAGGCCGAGGCCCAAGGATGGTAGCGGGCCTGAACTTCGGTGTTTTTCATGTCGATCTTCGTGTTCTCGGGTCCGTCGGCGTTAAAGGCGCCGCCGATGAGTGCGAAGCCCCAGGTGCGGGAGGCGGTGACAAGATCAAGACCGACGGTGGTCACGTGAGGAAAGCCGAGCGCGGCGTGAACGCCGAACAGGGGACGCGACCACGAAGCGCCCGAAGTGGGAGCGGCTTTGGGTTCATCCGCAGCGGGGGCATCGAAATGCATGGGCTTGGGAGTCGGTGAAGGCGCGATCGTGCCTTTGATGTCGGTGCCGGTTTGGGGCGGCTCATTCGTGGGAGGCGCCGTCGGCGGCGTTTTCTTCTCCACGGTGGCGGACTGAGTTTGCTTTTGAGCCCAAGACATCGAGGCGGTCAGGGTGACGGCCAAAAAGACTTTCGAAAAAAGTGTCATCACGGTGGATCCTTTCACCTTCTAAATTCGTCAGGCTTTATTGTGAAAGGCAAAAGACGGCCACGTCATCCCATGATGGGGTGCGTAGCTAAGCTGTGAGCTTAATCGGACTTTTTGGTTGAAGCTGGACCCCGCGTTTCGGGGATCCACCGGGGATCGAGCTGCGCGCGCGCGGCGACGCGGGCCTGTTCAATCTCGCTCGACGGCGAGAGTTCGATGGAGCGGTTCAGGCTTCGCAACGCTTTTTCATAGCGGCCCTGTTGAAAGTAAATTTGACCGCGAAGGCCAAAAGCCTCGGCATCGTACGGATTCATCTGAATGGCCCGCAGAACATACTTCTCGGCGGGGGCGTAGTGCCCGAGAGCAAAAAACAGGGCCGAGCGGTGCATCTCTTCTTGTCCGCTGAGATTCTCGCAGTGAAAGACGGGCTCAAGGTCTTGCAAGGCCACGTCGGTTTTTTCGGCGGCCAGATCATCAAAACTTTGTTGAAAGTAGGTTTCGCGGGCGGAGTCCTCGCAGTTGCGGGCGAATTGACTTTCGTTGACCGCGTAACCGGAACCGAAGCCCAGGGCAAACAGCGAACTGATGGCGAGCGCGGTAAAAGCTTTCACGCGAGAGGTCTCCCTTGAAGACTTATCGGTAAAGCGGGTGAACTATAAAGACCTTGGTCCAGGTGTTTTCTCGCCTCAATTTGAGACGGGCGCGCTCTTAATCCGGATAAACGATCTCGAGCGGCGTTTCGAGATCCGCTCTCAAAGATTGGCGCACCGGGCAGGTGTGGGCGACGCGCTCAAGCCACTCGCGGCGCTCCTTGGGGATGCCGGGGGGCATGTGGATCGTTGCGGGCAGGCGCGAGATGCGGCGCGGATTGGGGACCATCTCTTTGGTGATTTCAACGCGCGCGCCTTTGAGCGAAAGGCCCTCGTTCTCGGCGGCGATCGCCATCACGGTCAACATGCAAGAGCCCAGCGCCGCACCCATGAGGTCGGTTGGCGAGAAACGCTCACCCTTGCCATTGTTATCCTTGGGGGCGTCGGTTTCGAGCCGGCTCGCAGACGGGCCGTGGGTGAATTCGCAGTGCTTCTCGCCTTGATAAATGCCGGACATTTTGACCATGGGCCTCCCGATGGGTGATGATAACCGGGTGGATGATGTCAAACGGCTGAGAGAAGTGGCAAGTCAAAGTTTGCGCGCCAATCTGGTGACGCACGATTCGGGAACCTTCCTGAGAGCGGGCGCGCATCATTTCGCGAGCCTTTGGACGCGCGATTTTGCTTACGCGGTGCCGGGGCTTTGCGCGATCGGTGAGCGGGCCGCGGCCGAACACCACCTCTCGACGATTTTGAAGCAAACCGCCAGCGACGGTCTGGTTCCGCGGATTCTGGAGCGCGGCTCGTCGGCGTGGACCGTGCTGAAGTGGACGCTCTTTCGTCCTCTGCAAATGGAAGCCGGCGAAAAAAACGACTGGCGCGGCTCCAAACTCAAAGCCGAGTATTTGGGTGAGCACGGAACGCGCGCGCTCGATGCGGGACTGCTCGTGCTGCTCGCGAGCTTCTCGATGGCGAATCCGGGATTTTTATCGGCGCATCATGAGGAGCTTAAAAAAGTTTTTCGTTACTACGAAACCCTCACAGGCGGGTGGCGCCAGCTTCTCACGCAAGAGGAGTTCGAAGATTGGCAAGACAGCGCGCGCCGCTCGGGCTGCGTGAGCTATTGCAACTTGCTTTTACTTTGGGTTTTGCACCACGCTCAGCGCTTCGAGTGGGTGAGCCCGGGCGATCTCGCGCGCATGACGGCGCTTTTCAATGCGACCTTTGCCCGCGTCAACGGCTTGATCCCTTTGCGCTCGGGCGGGGCGCAGATTTCGCTCGAGACGCAGCTTCACGCCATCGAAATGGGCCTGGAGTTTCCGTCTTGGCGGACGCATGTTGACGGAATGTGGAAGGACCTGAAGCGCTCCGACCTGTGGCTGCGCGGTTTGGGACTTCCCATTCATCCTCGGTATCACGACGATGAAATCAGTTTTTTCACCAAAGCCGTGGGTCTTCGGCACTACCACGATGCCTTTCGCTGGACGTGGTTGATCGCCGAGACCGGAAGGATCGCGCTGCTTTTCAACGATCTTGAGGTCGCGGAGGTTTGCGCCAGCGAACTCGTCCGCTCGTTGGGACCGCAAGGCGTTGGCGAGATTCTCGAGCTCAAAACGCCACGGCCCGTGCGCACGTGGACCTACCGGTCCGAGGCGCCCTTTTCTTGGGGGGCCGCGCGCACCCTTCAGTTTTGCGATCTCTGGAGCGAGCGCGTGACGGCGTCACCGTCAAAAAGTTCGCCGCTCTCCACCTGACAGGCTGGATCCTCGCACAGCTCAGCCCCCTTTTTTCGGGAATGGTTTTCGCTCTGAAATCCTTCGGATTTCGGGAGGTCCACCATGCTTCAAACTCGACTTTTTAAGACGGCATTTCTGGCGGGCCTGGCCCTGACGGCGCTCCTCCCTTTGAGGGCGGGGGCGCAAGCGTCGGAGTGGCTCCAGCGGGCCCGTGCGGTTCGCGGCTTGGTGCCGCAGGACATGACCCTCGTCACGCTTCAAGAGAACGGGCAGACGATGACGCTGTTTCAAGGCGCTTTGCAGATGATTCAGGCCTTTGAGCAGGCGCCCACGCGCTCGCAAGACCGCCAGACTCAAGGGGCAGGAGTGCGCGAGATTCTGGGCAATCCGATTTTGCTTTACCGCAGCCTCGAAGACGCCGATCTCTCGCGCGTCGATATGAGCGACGTGGATGCCATGATGACCGCGGTGTTTCGCGTGCTCGCCAAAACCGATGTCCCTGCGGGTTTTGTGAACAGCCCGATGAAAATCCGCGTCGACAATGCCATTCGTAAAATGAATCTTGGCACCTTCTCCAAGCTCGCCGAAAACGTGGGCGAGCGGCGTGAGGCGCTCGAATTTTTGGCTGAACTTGAAAAAGAGGCCGAGGCCTCGATCTCGCGGAACCGGGGATTGGTGCACCCCGAGCTCAACGCCGGTGACCGCCAGGCGCTCTCGGCATTCTTGGGTGGCTTTTTGTGGCGCTTTCGCGGTGCCGGCGGCTATGACGGCCTGGGCACGAATGCCCGCCGTGATCTTTTTGTGCAAAAAGGCTTCGCGGCGATCGCGCGTCTGAACGGCGCGGGTTCAAGCGCGTCCGCGATCGCGATGGCGATCCGTGCGGGCGTTCAAAATACGAGCTGGGGCCAATACCATGACATGGGCCGCCTTCCCGGCGCGGACCGCTTCGCCGATTTCGTGCAAATGGAAAAACTCGGCCGCGACATGATGGGTTGGACCAAGCAGACGCTGAAACTCTCGGGCTACGGTGACAAGGCGGTGTACGCCACCATGGCGGGCGCGACGATGGCGAGCTGCTACGCGTACGCGTGGGAGAAAATCCCGGTGAGCTACCAAGTGGGCGCGAACCTGGGCGCGCCGTATCTCTTTATTTTTGGTGCGCCGACCAACTTCGGTGAGTATTGCACGGGCGCCTCCATCGGCCTCGCCCTGCACGAGATCATCGCGGCAAAGTAATCGACGCGCCCGCTTCGAAGGTGCCAGGCACCTAAGAGCTGGCCGACGTGTAAAACGTGAGGGCGTACTTCCAGAAGCGCTGGCTCATCCACAGGAACGCGCCCGCGACAAAAACGGCGAGCGCGAAGGCGCCCAGATCTGGCGGCCCCAGCAAAAAGCGCGAGGGCACGCTCGCGATCAGTCCCACCGGGAGCAGCGTCACGACCAAGAATTTCAGCCAAGGCGCATAGATCGAGTCGGGCCGCATCCCGAGGCGGTAAAGTTGGTACCACATGTACTGCAGGTTTTCGCTGCGGGTGAAGATCACGGCCGTCGCCGAAATCATAAAGCGGATGCCGTAAAGAGCGATGAGGCCGCAAGGCACCAGGACAATCAGCCAGAACAGGCGCGGCCAGCTAAAGTCGGGGAGCTGCGAGAGCGACCAGATCAGCCAGGCGAGGCCCATCACCAAGTTGCCGAAGATCGCCGTGTTGGCGCGCTGAAGGCTCATCATGAACTGCGAGTTCACGGGCTTGGCCAAAAGCAAATCCATCTCGCCTTTGCGAACCCGGTCGCTCATCTTGTCGAGATTCTCGCTCAGCATGATCATGTAAAACGCATCGACCACGAAGAGCAGGCCCAGAAAGACGCGCGTCTGCGCGAGGTTCCACGAGCCCAGCTTGTCGGTGTGCAAGAAAAGAGCTTCGAAGGTCACGATCTGGGCCACGTACCAGAAGATGTCGGTCACGATGCGCGAGACGAAATTCATGCGGTACTCAAGGTCCGCCTTGAGGCTGGCGATCATGAAGGCTTTGTAGAGACGAAGGTACTTCATCATCTTAGGCCCCCGTTCCCGCGTAGCGGGCCACGCCGCGCTTCCAGCTCAAAACCGCGAGAAGACCGAAAAAGATCAACCCGTACGTCGCCGTGATCCAGCCGCGCAAAAAAAGATCGGGACCGAATCGGCCGGTCATGTAACCCACGGGGATGTACACCGCGTTCGCGAACGGCAGCCAGGTGAGCGCGTTCTTGATCCCTTCGGGAAAAAGATCGAGCGGCACAAGCTCGCCCGAGAGCAGCCAAAGTCCCATGTTCTTCGCGACCGTGAGGGCATGAATGCGGTTGAGATAAAAGGCCAAGGTCGCCACGATGAAACTCAAAGTCTGCACGACCAGCAGGTAGTAAAACACCAGCGCCAGCGCGGGGAGCAGGCGGTCCCAAATGATGGTCAGGTCAAAAATCCAGCAAGTCAAAAGCGGCACCAACAGCGAAACGACCGTGGTGATCGTCTTGTAGCCCATGAATTGGCTCATGTAGTATTCGAAGAAGGAGAAGGGGCGGGTGAGCAGCGAGTTGATCGAACCCGAGTCGATCTCTTCGGCCATGCGGAACTCGTACATCCACGTCGACGTGAGCCGGGCCATGAAGGCCGACCAGATCGCGTAAGCGAGGTAGGCGTTCAGTCCAAAGCCGTTGATCTCGGCCACGCCCGCGCCCGCGAAGAGCGCGAACCAAAGGGTGACCTCGATCATCGAAGTGACCGCCGGCTGCAGGACCGCATCCGTCAAAAAATTCAGACGGTACTCAAGGTTGGTGAGCACCGCGAGACGGAAGAAGGCGAGATTCCTTCTCCAAAAACTCGCGAATGACATCTTCAAAATCCCTCTCATCGATGGTGATATCTTTAACGCCGCTCAAGGATGTGATCTTCGACAAAACGGGAGCCAGCTCCTCGTTGGTGACTTGTAACGACAAGTTTTGCTCACCCGCAGGGAGCGTGTGCAAATTCATGATCGGCAGGGCGGCCGCCAAAGGTTCGGCCAGCGAGAAGCGCAAAAGCTTCTTGCTCTCGGTCTTGCGCGTGAAGCCCTCGACGGTGCCGTCGTAGACCATCGAACCCTGCGAAATCAGCAAAAGGCGGTCGGCGAGTTTGGCGATGTCATCCATGTAGTGGCTGGTTAAAATGACCGTCGGTTTTTTGAGCGCCACGTATTCTTCCAGAAACTTGCGGATCGAGCTCTGCGCCACGATGTCGAGGCCAATGGTCGGCTCATCCAGGTACAAAACCTCGGGTTCGTGCAACAGCGCGCCGATGATTTCCATCTTCATGCGCTCGCCCAGTGACAGCCGGCGCAGCTGCGTTTCGAGCACGTGCGTGCAGTTTAGAATCTCGGCCAAGTCGTGAACGCGCTTTTTCGCCGCGGTTTTGTCGAGATCATAGATCTCGGCGAGCAGGGCGTAGCTGTCATGAGGCGTGAGGTCCCACCAGAGCTGGTTTTTTTGACCGAGCAAAATTGAGATCTGCCGCAAAAATCGCGAGTCGCGCTCGGCCGGATTGAAGCCCAAAACGCGGGCTTCGCCGCTGGAGGGACGCACCAGTCCCGAGAGCACCTTGAGGAGCGTGGTTTTGCCCGCGCCATTGGCGCCGACCAGGCCCACGATCTGGCCTTTCGGGATTTGCAGCGTGGTTGCCTGCAGCGCGATCTTGTCTTTGTGCTGGCGCTTCCAAAACCCTTTGAGGCTGTTCGCGAGCCCTTCGGGTTTCACGTAAGTTTGATAGACGCGCGAAACCTCCCGGGTCTCGATGGCCCAGGGGCTTTGGCTGAAAGTCGAACTCATCAGACGGCCACCACTTCCTTGATGCCGGGAAAGAGTTCGCGCATGCGCACTTCGATGCCTTCTTTGAGCGTGGCCTGGCTCGACGGACAGCCGCTGCACGCGCCCTTCATCTGGATGTAGAGAACGTCGTCTTGCAGTTTATTGAACACGATGTCGCCGCCATCCAAGGCCACCACCGGGCGGATGTCGCGCGCGATGGCGCGCTTGATGTCTTTGATCAAAGGCGGGTCATTGGGGTCTTCGTCGTTGGTGGAGAGCGTCGTGTCGATATCGAGGTACACGGGTTCGCCGCGGTCCAAGTGCTCCTGAATGAGGCCCGAGAGCGGTTCGGCCAAAACCTCCCAGTCGACCCAGTCTTGTTTGGTAACGGCCATGAAATCGGGGCCCAAAAAGACGCCCGACGTCCATGGAAAGCCAAAAATTTTGGCCGCGAGCGGGGAGATCTCGGCCTCTTGCGAGGTCTTGAACTCTTGCGTCTTGTCGGTCACTTTTTGATCGAACAGGAACTTCATGGTGGCCGGGTTCGGTGTCTGTTCAAAACGCACTTTGTTCATTCGAGAATCTCCTTGATAACGGGCGCCTCTTGTTATTAGTCTCAGGCCTCTTTTTTGTCTGCTTTCAAAATCGGAAGGAATGAAATATGACGCCGCGCGTACGTGAGATCTTGAGCTGGTATGGTGCTGACAATCCCGGGGTTCTGACCAACCTCGCCCGCATGATGAACCACGGCCGTCTCAAGGGAACCGGAAAGCTCGTCATTCTTCCTGTCGATCAGGGCTTCGAGCATGGTCCCGCGCGCTCGTTCGCGATGGCTCCGGATGGCTACGATCCCGCTTACCACATGGAACTGGCGATCGAGTCGGGTTGCAACGCCTACGCGGCTCCCCTCGGTGCGATCGAAGCTTGCGTGCGCGATTTCGCGGGCGAAATTCCGCTCATCCTCAAAGTGAACAACTCCGACACTCTCTGGGGCAACAAAGCCCCCATCTCGGCGCTCACCTCGAGCGTGGACGATGCTCTTCGTCTTGGCTGCGCGGGGATCGGTTTCACGATCTACCCCGGATCGGGAATGCGCAAAGAGCAGTACGAAGAGATCCGCCATGCCGCGAGTGAAGCGAAAAAAGCCGGTCTCGTCGTCGTGATCTGGTCTTACGCCCGCGGCGAGCAAATCTCGAAAGAGGGCGAGACGGCCATCGACGTGATCGCGTACGCCGCGCACATCGCCGCTCAATTGGGCGCGCACATCATCAAGGTCAAACCCCCGACCGCGCATATCGAGCAAGAAGCGGCCCGCAAGGTGTACGAAGCGCAAAAAATCCGCGTCGGCACGCTGGCCGACCGCACGAAGCACGTTGTTCAGGCCTGCTTCGCCGGTAAACGCATCGTGATCTTCTCGGGCGGCGAGGCCAAGGGCACCGACGCTTTGATCAACGAAGTGAAGGAGCTCGCGCAAGGCGGCGGCTTCGGTTCGATCATGGGCCGCAACGCCTTCCAACGTCCCAAGAAAGAGGCGATCCAGCTTCTCAAAGACGTTCAAGATGCGTTCGCTGGCAAAAAATTAGACTGAAAAAATAAGACTGATTTGGAACAACTATGACCGACATTAAAAACGAGAATCCGCTCCGCGCGGAAAAACGCCGCAAGCTGCACGCGCTCCGTGAAAAAGGGGTCAACCCCTTTCCGTACACGTTCGACCGCACCGCCAGCACGCAGGACATTCGCACCAAGTACGAGGCGCAATTGCAAGCGGGCGAGAAGGTCCTTGATTCCAACTTCCGTATCGCGGGCCGTTTGATGACCCTGCGAGCGATGGGAAAAGCCTCGTTCTTCAACGTTCAGGATCAGAGCGGTTCGCTGCAGATCTACGTGAAGCTCGAGGAGCTTTCGCCCGAAGCCAAAACCGCTTTTGATCTCGTCGATCTCGGCGACATCGTCGGCGTCGAAGGCTACGCGTTCAAAACGCAAAAAGGCGAAATCTCGCTGCACGCGAAGAACTTCACGATCTTGACCAAAACGCTGGAGCCTCTTCCCGAAAAGTTTCACGGCGTGGCCGACGTCGAGATCAAGTACCGCCACCGTCACTTGGATTTGATCACCGATGCCGAGAGCCGCAAGGTGTTCGAAGCGCGCTCGAAAATCGTGCGCGAGATTCGCAAGTGGATGGAAGCCAAAGGCTTTCTCGAGGTCGAAACACCCGTGCTCCAGCCGATCTACGGCGGTGCCGCCGCGCACCCCTTCGATACGCACCACCGCGCTCTGGACATGAAACTGTTCATGAAGATCTCGCCCGAGCTCTACTTGAAACGCTTGATCGTCGGCGGCTTCGAAAAGGTGTTCGAGATCGGCAAGAACTTCCGCAACGAAGGGATCGACCGCACTCACAATCCCGAATTCACGATGATGGAGTGGTACGAGGCCTACACCGACTACAACTACCAGATGAACCAGTTCGAAGAGCTGGTGTCGCATTTGGCGAAAACCATCACCGGCTCGTACATCGTGCCGTTTCAAGACAAAGAGATCGATTTCACGCCGCCGTGGCGCCGTTTGACCGTCTTTGACGGCGTTCGCGAGTACGGTCAAGTCGATCCCGACAAGGCGAGCCTTGAGGATCTGCAAGCCAAATTGGTTTCAATCGATGGCCAGTACAAAGATCCCAAAAAATTGAGCGCGCTCTCGCGCGGTGAAGTGATCATGAAAATCTTCGAAGGCACGGCCGAGGAGCACCTCTGGAATCCGACCTTCGTGATGGATCATCCCGTTGAGATTTCGCCGCTCACCAAAATCCACCGTAAGGATTCGCGTCTCGTCGAGCGCTTCGAGCCCTTTGCGGGCGCGATGGAGATCGGCAACGCGTATTCCGAGCTGAACGACCCCGAGGAGCAGTACCAGCGCCTCAAAGATCAAGAGGCCAAGCGCACGATCGACGAAGAGGCGCACCCGATGGACGAAGACTTCATGCTCGCGATCGACACCGGCATGCCCCCGACGGGCGGCGTGGGTCTGGGGATCGAGCGCATCGTGATGCTCTTGACCAACCGTCCCAGCATCCGCGACATCATTCTGTTCCCGACGATGAAACATCAGCGGTGAGGAGTCCGATGAGAGCAGCTCTTCTTTTTTTGGTGGCGGGATTTCTGGTGGCGGGTTGCCAAACGCCGCCCACCAAAACCTTTGAGTCGAAAGACAATTTCACCAAAAAAGAGGAGTCGGTCCGTGCGAGCGTGATCAGCGATAAAACGCTGCTCGTCGATGCACGGCCTCCATTCGCGTACGCCCTCTCGCATGCCAGCGGGGCGGTCTCGATTCAGTGGACGGATTTCATCGAAAAGGATGCGCCGCTGGAGGGTTACCTCGAGAAAGATCTGTTCTTTCACGCGCGCCGGTTGGCGCGGCTCGGGATCGGTCCCGACACCGAGGTTTTGGTTCTCGGCAGCGGCCGGGCCGGAAATGGTGAAGAGGGGCGCCTGGCGTGGACGTTTCGCCGCATGGGACTCAAAAACGTGCGCTTCGCCGCGCTCGATTCGATCCGCGCGACCATGACCAGCGAACCGGTGCCGCAACCACCGATCGCGCCCGGAGAACTGGCGCCCGAGAACACGGCGCCCCCGACGACGCAAGCCATGCCCGCCGAAGTTCCCCTGTGGAAGCCGGTCGAAGACGAGTCCCTCGAGGTGAAGCGCGCCGCGGCCGTCGCCGACATTCAGACGAAAAAGTCGGGGATCGTGGTGATCGACGTGCGCCCCGAAAAGGACTACCTGCAAGACGCGGATCTGTTTAATAAAATGAATCTCATGCCCAAACTCTTGAACGTCCCCTGGGCCGAGTTCTTGAGCGCGCAGGGCACCGCCAGCCCGCAAATCGAAGAGCGCCTCAAGGCCGTCGGCGTGAACAAGTCGGATGTCATCTACGTGATCGACGAGCGCGGTGTGCGCTCGGCCGGAACCACTTTGATCCTGCGCGATCTGGGTTTCTCAAAGGCCGCGAACTGGTCGGGTGGATTCCGCGAACTCGAATGGTCGCGCAAGGCCCTGCCGCAAAAAGCGGGTCCCCCAAAGACCGTTCCCAAAAAAACGGCGCCGAAACAGCGCCGTTAAAATCTTAAAATTGAATCGTGGGCTCTTAGAGGCGTTCGACCTTTTTCTTGGCCTTCGCTTTGGATTTCTTGCTCTTCTTCTCGGGAGCGCTCGCGGGCAGGCGCTGCGTGTCGCTGTGGACCGCACGTTTGATACCGACGGTGCTCATGCAGCTCACGCGTTCTTCGTCCGACGACTCGTCGTTTTTACAAGTGCCGAGCTTTTTAGGGTCAAAGGTGTAGAGCTTGGCGTTGTCCAGGCAGCGCATGAACTCGTCGTTCGAGAACTGATCGTTGCAGAGAGCGACCACGTAAGAATCGCCGACCTCGCGGGTGGCCGTGAAGCAGAGCTCTTGGCCGTGTGAATCCAAGAAGCGGTCGCAAGCCGATTCGGGCTTGATGGGTTCAATGTCCGCGCCGAAGGTGAGGGGGGCGGCAAAAGTCAGGGCTAAAAACAGGATCGCTTTCATGTCGTCTCCTAAGCGGCGGCCTTCATTTTAAACAAAACGGAATACATCGCATTGAGCATCTCGGGGTCGTAACGTCCCGCGAGCTTCTCTTTCATCATCGTCACGGCTTCGTGCGGGGTCATCGGCACGTTGTACGAGCGCTGCGTGGTCATGGCGTCGTAGGTGTCGGTGATCGCCACGATGCGGGCGAACGGGTGGATCTCGTCGGCCACCAGCTGCTGCGGGTAACCGTTGCCGGCCCACGACTCGTGGTGCTCAAAGCAGGCGGCCTTGATGCCTTCGGTGACCGTGGGATTTTCTTTGAGAATCATCAGGCCGAACTGAGGGTGCTTTTGCATCTGCGCCCATTCGGCGTCGTTGAGAGGGCCTTTTTTGCAGAGAATGTCGATGTTCACCTGGCGCTTGCCGATATCATGGAAAAGGGCGGCGACGCCCATCTCCTCAAGGTCCGCTTTCGTAAAGCTCAAGGACTCGGCCAAACCCAGCGAGTAAATGCTCACGTCGAGCGAGTGGTTGTAGGTGTAAAAGTCGTGGCCCGAGAGCGAGATTAAGTGCGCCATCGCCGAGGGTTCCGCCTCCATGAACTCCACGAACTGCGTGATGATAGGGCGCGATTGATCCAGGGCTTTGTTGACGTCGGGGTTTTCGAAAAGCTCTTCGACCAGGGTCATCGAGGACTCGCGCAAGACGAGGGCCTTTTCGCGCACGTCGAGATCGCCGGACATCATCTGGTTGTGGACGTAGCCCTTGTAGTGGCGGCGGTCCTCTTCTTTGACGAGAAAGTGATTTCCCGAATCGCGGGCCATCAGCAAGCGGAGCTTTTCGGCTTCGATTTTGTCGCCAGCGCGCAAGTAGGTGATCATTTGGTTGTTGATCCGCAAGTGCAGATCGAACGTCGTCGGCTTGCCGGGAATCAGGGTGTTGATTCTGACTTTGAAAAATCCGGGAGTGTCCATGCTTTGAGTGTACTCCCTCTCTCGAGCATGCGCTCCAAAATCCCGTTTTGAGACGTGACAAAGGACCAGGGTTTTTCTACGCTTTTCTCGTGAGAGATGAACCGAAGAAGCCCAAGCTGAAACTCGAAACGGACGTGCAGTACCTCAAAGGGGTCGGTCCGAAGCTGGGCGCGCTTTTGTCCAAACGTGGCATTCGCACCGTGCTGGACCTTTTGACGTATTACCCCCGTGCCTACGAAGACCGCCGCGCGGCCCGCAATATCGGCACGCTCAAAGGCGATGACTTGGTGAGCCTCAAAGCCCAGGTCATCAAGGTCTCGTCGTTTCACATGGGCCGCTCGAAACGCAAAATTTACGACGTGCTCATTCGCGATTCGAGCGGGCAGATTCACTGCAAGTATTTCCGCGTTCCCTACAAAGGCTACTTCGAGCGCTTTCAGCCGTTTCAAGAGGTTCGCGTTGTTGGCAAGGTGACCGATTACCGCGGCAAGCTCGAGTTTCACCATCCCGATTTGCGCGACATCGAGCCCGATGAGGACTTGCAAGACGTGCTCGTGCCGATTTACGTCGAGATCGAAACGCTCTCGTCCACCAAAATCGCGCGGCTCGTGCGTTTGGTGCTCGAGCAGCTCCCGCCCGAGGCCGTCCCGGTCGAAAAGTTTCCGGCCGCCTTGCGCGAAAAACACGGACTCATCACCCGGTGGCAGGCCCTGCAGCAGCTGCACGCCCCGTCGCCCGAAGACGCCGCGGCATTGATGGAGCAAAAATCGGCGGCCCACCGGCGCATCATTTTCGAAGAGTTTTTCTGGATGGAGCTTTACCTCGCGGCCCGCAAAAGCGGTTTGCAAAAAGAGCAGGGCGTTCCCATCAAAGCGCGGGGCGAGTTGAGCGAGCGTCTCATCAAGAGCCTGCCGTTCGAACTGACCGGCGCGCAGAAGCGCGTGATCCAGGAGGTCAACAAGGACCTCGCCAAAGAGCACCCGATGTCGCGTCTGGTGCAAGGGGATGTGGGCTCCGGAAAAACCATGGTCGCTTTGCTCGCAGCGCTGCAAGCCATCGAGGCGGGACATCAGGCGGGCTTGATGGCGCCGACCGAGATTTTGGCCGAACAGCATTTTCGCAACGCCAAGAAACTCTTCGAACCGTTGGGTCTGCGCGTGGCGCTGTTGACCGGGAAATCCAAAGCCAAAGAGCGCGGCGAGCTTCTTGCCGCCCTTGAAGCCGGAGAGATTCATTTCTTGATCGGCACGCACGCGCTGATCGAAGACGTGGTGCAGTTCCGCTCGCTGGGACTTGTGATCATCGATGAGCAGCACCGCTTCGGCGTCGAGCAGCGCGCCAAGCTCAAGCGCAAAGGCGTATCGCCGCATTTCCTGGTCATGACCGCGACGCCCATTCCGCGAACGCTGGCGATGACCGTTTACGGTGATTTGGACGTGTCGGTTCTGGATGAGCTTCCTCCCGGGCGAAGCCCGATCCAGACGCGCGTGATCTTTGACTCCAAACGGGTTGAAGCCATGAACTTCATGGCGGCGCAGATCGAACGCGGGCGTCAGGCCTATATCGTCTACCCCCTGGTCGAAGAGTCCGAAAAGATCGATCTGAAAAATGCGCTCGAAGAATTTGAAAAACTGAAAACTCAATTTCCCAAGTACAAATTCGGCCTTTTGCATGGCCGCATGAAGTCCGACGAAAAAGACGAAGTCATGGATCAGTTTCGCAAAGGCGAGATCCAGGTGCTCGTCTCGACGACGGTCATCGAGGTTGGCGTCGACGTGCCGAACGCCAACATCATGGTGATCGAGCATGCCGAGCGCTTCGGCCTTTCGCAGCTGCACCAGTTACGCGGGCGGGTCGGGCGGGGCGAGCACAAAAGTTTTTGCGTGATGATCATGGGCCATGCCGTGAGCCAAGAGGCCCGCGAGCGCACGGCCTTCATGGAAAAAACCTCCGATGGTTTTAAGGTCGCCGAATTTGATCTCGAGCTGCGCGGACCTGGGGAGTTTTTAGGAAGCCGCCAGTCAGGCCTCCCCGGGTTTCAAATGGCCAACCTGGTTCGCGACGTGACGACGCTGATGGAGGCGCGCGAGGCCGCTTTCGATCTTTTGAAAGCCGATCCCAAGCTGGCCAAGCCCGAGAATGAGCATCTGCGAGCCGAGCTTTTTGACAAGCACGGACCCACGGCCCTGGCAGGGATCGCCTGAAGATCAATTTCTTTTGAACCTTCGATAAAGAGGGTCGGGGGGCCCGAACAGGACTTGTGAGCGGCAAGAGGGTCGGTTCATCATCAAAGTCTATGCTGATCAGATGGATGACCGTCGTTGCGATTGTGGGATTTTCGGCCGTAAGCTCCGCCCAGCTCATGACTCAAGCCGAGCGGGTGCAAAACCTGATTCAAGAAAGCGGCAAAACGATCGAGGCGCAAAAGGCGCTGCAGGTCCGCTGTTCCAAAATTTCGATGGTGTACACGGGCGTCAAAAAAAACTGCGCCCAGGCCGCCTCCGCGGGGCTTCATGATCCCGGTGCGGTTGCCTTCTGCGCCGAGCTTGATGACAACTCGCTCGACTACTGCCTCAAGAGCATCAAGGGGCGCGCGTTTTCGGCCGAAACTCTCAAACTCTGTTCTCAGGTCAATGGCCGCGGCTATTACTTCTCGGACCGGGCGAACTGCTTGGACTATTTTGCCGAAACCACGGGCCAATTCGATGCCAGCTTGGTGTCTTTCTGCTTTTCGCAGTTCAGCAACAACTTCCGTCAGTCTCTGGGTTGTTTGAACGCCGTCCGCGACCGGCAAGGGAGCGTCGACCGTCTCAAGCGCGCCTGCCAGGGGCGCCCGCACACCAGCAACGATGGATCGCACGAGCTGGAAGCGTGCGTGGATGAAGTGATGCGGAAAGAACCCTCGATTTGCGCGCCCGAGAAGTCCGCGACCACCGCCAGGCCCGCACCCACGCCGGCGAGCACGCAGCGCTGACGCTTCAAATCATTCGCGAAATTAAGGCATCCCCGGTTTTATTTTCTTTTCATTACACCCCGACTTTGGTCAGATTTTTGGCGGGCTCACGTGAGCCCAAGGCCAACAGATGGCCCCGCGGATCTTCACGATTCGTGAAACTAAGGAGGGGATTCCTATGAAACAGTCTCTACAAGGACTGATCGGAGCATTGACCGTGGCGCTCTCGCTCAACGCGGGCGCAGGCGAACTGCTCAAATTCGAAAAAGGTGACGTCGATCTTCGCGGACTTCAGTCCGTCTTCGCCGCCAATGAGCAGGACGAGCAAATCTGGATCGTTCAGTTTAAATCGGTCATCACGCCCGCGGACCACAAAGCTCTCAAGGCGGCCGGCGCGAAAGTGTACCGCTACGTTCCCGAAGACGCGCTCGTCGTGCGCGGCTCGCGCCAAGCGATGAAAACTCGTTTGGGTTCGGACCTCCAAGGCTTCATGCCTTTCAGCGGTGAGTTCAAACTCTCGACCGCGCTGCCGGCCTTCTCGGTGTTCTCCTCGCAAAAGCGCGACATCTTCACTTTGACCTTCATTCACAACGACGAAGTCAAAGCGGCGCTGGAGCAAATCCAAAAGCTCGATCCGCAAATGAAAGTCGTGCAAAAATCGGGACGTTTCGTTGACGTCGTGATGAACGCCGCCGCCGTGCCCGCGCTCTCGCGCGTGAACGCGCTTGAGTTCGTCGAGCCGCGCGCCGAAATCGTGCCGCTCGCGCTGCCGATGGGCGAAGACGTCGGAACGCTCGCTCCCGGTGACTATAGCGATTACACCGGTTTTGAAACCGGCACCAAAGTGATGAACTTCGAAAACGCCTGGCAAGCCGGCTTCAAAGGCGAAGGCCAAATCGTGTCGGTGGCCGACACCGGCTTGGATCTCGGCGAGATCAACCGCGTTTCGGGTGAGTTTCAAGGCGCGGTCCTCAAAGGTTACGCCGTCGGCGTGGGCGCCAAAACATGGGAAGATCCCATGGGTCATGGCACGCACGTGGCCGGCTCGGTCGCGGGCCGCGGCACCGCTTCGGGCGGAAAATTCCAAGGCGGCGCTCCCAAAGCGATGCTGATCCCCGAAGGCATGTGGTCGCCGATCATCGACAACTTGACCGTTCCGCCGAAACTCTCGCAGTTGTTCCAGCCCGCGTTCAATGATGGCGCGCGCTTGCACACCAACTCGTGGGGCAAAGCCGCCGACTTCGGCGCTTACGACTCGATGGCGGTTCAAGCCGATGAGTTTCTCTTCAACAACCAAACGATGCTCGTTCTCTTCGCCGCGGGGAACAGCGGCGTCGATAAAGATGCCAACGGCGTGATCGATCGCAACTCGATCGGTACTCCCGGCACCGCAAAGAACGTTTTGACCGTCGGCGCGAGCGAGAATTTGAACGCTCTCGGCGGCATTCAAAAGCAAATCAAAGAGCTCGGTTCGGCCAAAGCCAACTGGCCCGCGGAACCGATCTGGTCCTCGAAACTTTCGGACGACCCGAACGGCATCGCGGCGTTCAGCTCGCGCGGCCCCACTCGTGACGGCCGTTTGAAGCCCGAGATCGTGGCTCCCGGAACCAACATCCTGTCGGCCTTCTCGCAAGTGCCCGGCGCGAACCAACTCTGGGGCAAATACAACGACCACTACGCCTACTCGGGTGGAACATCGATGGCGACGCCGCTCGCCGCCGGTGCCGCCGCGATCGCGCGCGAAGTGTTGATCAAAAAGCACGGCTTGGGAGACCCCTCGGGTGCCATGGTCAAAGCGCTTCTGATGCACACGGCAGTGGACCTCTACCCCGGTCAGTACGGTGAAGGCACTCCCACGCAAGAGCTCACGCACCGCCCGAACAACGATCAAGGCTACGGCCGCGCGGATCTGGCGAATGTCGTGAATGTCGGGGCTGGCACTCAGCTCGTCGACAACAAGACCGGTGTCGGCACGGGTGAGAAAGTGGAGATCGCCTTTAACGTGGTGAAGGGCCAAAACCTTCTGGCGAACATGGTGTACTTCGATGCGCCCGGAACGCCGTCGGCGGCCACCGCGTTGGTGAACAACTTGGACATGACGCTGCTTACGCCCGACGGGCAGGAGATCGGCACTCGTGACGCCAAGAACAACCATGAAATCTTGGAAATGGCGAACCTGCCCGCAGGCCGTTACACGCTCGTGATCAAGGGCACCAATGTGCCAATGGGCAAGAGCGGTAAACAGCCCTACGCACTCGCTCTCACGGTCAAGTAAGGGACTTTCAAGAGATTTTCTAAGTCTCTGAAATCAATAAAGAATTTCAATCTCCAGAACCCTGCCTCAAGGCGGGGTTTTGGCGTTCACGGGTGTTGTTTTTTCATAGCGGGCACCCCGAGGGGCCAATTCTTTTGATAGATCGTGTCATATGGGCTATAACTTGGGCGGCTCGAAGCTCACCCGAACCTCGAGCGTTAATGATCCCGCTCCCCCTGGAGCGAACATGAGAGAGGCTTTGCATGAATAAACTGGGACCTCGTGAGAGCGCGATCCGTGAGCGCTCAAAAGCCCAAATGCCATTTAAGGCCGTCGACTTCAAGGTCGGCGACAATGCCGTGTACCCAGGTCACGGTGTGGGCACAGTGATCTCGATCGAAACCAAAGAAATCATGGGCTCGAAAGCGGACTTCTACATCGTTCAGATCCGCGAAACCGGCATGAAAGTCATGGTTCCCAAAAACAATGCGGCCAGCGTGGGCCTTCGCCCCATCATCTCTCGTGAAGAGGCCGACAAAGTGATCCAAATTCTCAAAACGACCAATGTCAAAATTGACAATCAGACTTGGAACCGCCGGTACCGCGAGTACATGGAAAAAATCAAAACCGGTTCGGTCTACGAAATCGCCGAAGTTCTGCGCGATCTCTTCGTTCTGAAAGTGGACAAAGAGCTCTCTTACGGCGAGCGCAATATGCTCGAAACCGCGCGCAAGCTCCTCATGAAGGAGTTGACCTTGGCGGTGGACGAAAAAGAGCTGTCCGCTCAAGAGGACGTGCGCGCCATCTTCGGTCTTTAAGACATCCGCCTGCGTTCGGTTTGGTGCTGAACCTGATTGGCAAAAAAACCCGCCCACCGGCGGGTTTTTCTTTTTCGGGCGATCGCGTGTGAAGGCGGGGCGTTTCCGCCTCGGAGACTGGGTGCGTCGAGGTCCGCCAGATCCCGTGCCTCGGCGTTCTCGTCGCTGACATCGCACCCCTAGTGTTGCTAGGCTGGAGAACTCGAACGGGCCGCACATCTGCGATCCGTCCACCGGAGGTCTCCCTATGAGTGTCCCCTCGAAGGCCGCTGCCGTCGTCACCAGCCCGATCGCCGATGAAGTGCGCGTTCGCTTTGCCCCATCTCCCACCGGCTACTTGCACGTGGGCGGCGCCCGCACGGCGCTTTACAATTTTTTGTTCGCGCGCCAGCACCAAGGCAAATTCGTTCTGCGCATCGAAGACACCGATGAGGCGCGTTCGACCGAAGAGTCGCTCAAGATGGTTCTTGAAGATCTGCAGTGGCTCGGTCTGACTTGGGATGAAGGACCGGATCCCAAAACGCTCAAGGACATCGGCCCGTACGGTCCGTACCGCCAAAGCCAGCGTCTCGACATTTACAAGAAGTACGCGCAAGAGCTGATCGATAGCGGCAAGGCGTATCACTGCTTCATGACCGACGCCGAGATCGAAACCCAGCGAAACAGCTTGATGGCGCAAGGAAAACCCCCGCACGTCGAAAGCCCCTACGCCGATTGGCCGGTCGAAAAAGCGCTCGCTGAAATCAAAAATGGCAAGTCGGGCGTCGTTCGATTTAAAACCAAACACCTTCGCAAGGATTACATCTTCTCGGACTTGGTTCGCGGCGAAGTGAAATTTCCCTCCGATATGGTGGGCGACTTCGTCTTGCTGCGCACGGGCGGGATGCCGGTGTACAACTTCTGCAACGTGGTCGATGACCACTTGATGAAGATCACGCACGTCTTACGAGCCGAGGAGCATCTTCCCAATACGCTCCGTCAGTTGATGATCTACGAAGCTTTGAATTGGCCCGCGCCTCAGTTTGGTCACTTGTCGCTAATTTTGGATGAGGACCGCAAAAAACTCTCCAAGCGCAAAGGCGCGACGTCGTGCCACGAGTTCAAGATGGAGGGCTACCTGCCCGAGGCTTTGAACAATTTCGTGGCCCTGCTCGGTTGGTCGCACCCCGAAGGCAAAGAGGTCATGTCGATGCAAGAGATGACCGACAAGTTTGGCACCGACCGTTTGAACCCGGCGGGCGCGGTTTTTGATGCCGTCAAACTCAAGTGGATGAACTCGGTTCACCTGCGTGAGCTCTCGAACCGCCAGATCTTTGAGGAGCTCAAACCCTTCTTGGACCGCTTGAACTTGGAATTGCCGTCGGACCCCGCGTGGCAAGAAAAGAGCGTCGGCGTGTTTAAGAGCGCGATGGAAACCCTGGTCGATTCGGCCGAGCTGTACCGTCCGCTCTCGGACAAATCGTTCGTCGTCTTGCCCGAGGCCGAAGAGGCTCTGAAGTGGGACACCACCAAAGCCGTCGTGCAGACTTGGCGCGATCTGATCAGCGCGCACCCGCGCGATGAGTTCACCGAAGAGGAATTTTCGAAAATCCAAGATCAAGTCAAAGAGAAGACGGGCGCCAAAGGCAAAAATCTGTTCATGCCCGTGCGCGTGGCCGTGATCGGCAAGCCCCACGGCACCGATCTGAAGCTGCTCGTTCCGCTCATGAAAAAAGCGTCGCTGGTGAAGCGCGCCGATGAGGTCTTGGCAAAGTTATGAGTCTGGTCGTTTACAACACGCTTTCGCGCACCAAAGAGACTTTCGCCCCGCACGACCCCAAGCACGTCAAAATGTATCTCTGCGGGCCCACCGTGTACGGGCTTTTGCATGTCGGGAACTTTCGCGGGCCGATTTTTTTTAACTTGGTTCGCAACTGGCTCGAGCATCTCGGTTACAAGGTGACCTTCGTGTACAACTACACGGACGTGGACGATAAGATCATCCATCAAGCCAATGTCGAAGGTGTGTCGTCGGGCGAGCTGGCCGAGCGCTACATCAAAGAATTTCAGGCCGATTACTCGCGGTTGGGACTGCGTCCGCACGATCTCAACCCCAAAGTCACCGACACCATGCCCGAGATCATCGCCATGATCGGGGAGCTGGTCGAAAAGCAAAAGGCGTACGCCGTGAAGGGCGACGTCAATTACTCGATCCGCTCGTTTGCCGATTACGGAAAGCTGTCGAACCGTAAACCTGAAGATTTGATGGCGGGCGTTCGCATCGACCGCGATCACGATAAAAAAGATCCGCTCGATTTCGCGCTCTGGAAAGGGGCCAAACCTGGCGAGCCCGCCTGGACATCGCCCTGGGGCGAAGGCCGTCCCGGATGGCACATCGAGTGCTCGGCCATGATCCGCAAACACCTGGGCGACAAGATCGACATCCATGGCGGCGGACTGGATTTGGTCTTCCCGCACCACGAAAACGAGATCGCGCAGAGCGAGGGCTGCTCGGGCCACGGGTTCGTGAAGTACTGGATGCACAACAACATGATCAACTTCGGCGGCTCGAAAATGAGCAAGTCGCTTGGCAATATCATGCGCGGCCGCGAGTTCATGGACCTGCATGGTGCCGAGGTCTTTAAGTTCATGATGTGCAGCGCTCATTACCGGAGCGTCTTGGATCTTTCGGACGAGGCGGTTGAGAACTCAACCAAGGGTCTGGCGCGCATTTACTCGGCGATGGCTTTGGCCGAGTCGTTGATCACTTCGGAGGCCAAGCCCGAGCCCGCTTTTGAGAAAATCTGCGGCGACGCCTGGGTGCAAATCGAAGCCGCGATGAACGACGACTTCGGCACGCCCGAGGCGCTTGCCTGTGTGTACGATGTCATCCGTCAGTACAATGCGGCCGTAAAGCGCGGGATGAAGGCCAACCCCGCGGTCAGCGGCAAATCTTTGTCGCTCGTCAATTTCATCAAGAAGTTCGGCGCGTTCATGGCCTTGTTTCAGCAGCCGGCAGCGTCTTTCTTGAAGACGTTGGACGACCGCTTGCTTGCCAAAATGAAATTAGACCCCACAATGGTGCAAGCCCTTGTCATTGAGCGCTCACAGGCGAGAGCTGCGAAAGATTTCGCGAAATCCGATGAGCTCCGCAAAAAACTGACCGAGATGGGAATCGCGGTCGCGGATCTGCCAGAGGGGTCATTTTGGGAAGTTCAAAAGTAGACGTCGAGAAGCGCCAGGGGCGCACGGGTCAACAGCAAACCAAGAAGAAGTTCCAGCTCACGACCGAGATGAAGCCCTCGGGCGATCAGCCTAAGGCCATCGAAGAGATGGTGAGCGGATTCGAGGCGGGTTTGAACCATCAGACGTTGTTGGGTGTGACCGGCTCCGGGAAGACCTTCTCGATGGCCAATGTCATTCAGCGTATGGGCCAGCCCGCGCTGGTGCTCGCGCCCAACAAAACTCTGGCCGCGCAGCTTTATGCCGAGTTCAAAGAGCTCTTTCCGAAGAATGCGGTCGAGTACTTCGTTTCTTATTACGACTACTACCAGCCTGAAGCTTACATCCCTTCAACCGACACCTTTATCGAGAAGGACTCGGCCATCAACGAGCAGATCGATAAGATGCGCCACTCGGCGACCCGATCGCTTTTTGACCGCAAGGATGTCATCATCGTCTCGTCGGTGTCTTGCATCTACGGTCTCGGAAGCCCCGAGGCCTATGAGGGCATGATGGTGCACGTGGTGGCAGGGAGCGAGATGAAGCGCGACCACTTGCTGCGCGAGTTCATCCGCATCCAGTACAACCGCAACAACGTCGACTTTCACCGGGGGACCTTCCGCGTGCGCGGCGACGTCGTCGAAATCTTTCCGGCCTACGAGGATGAGCGCGCGATCCGCATCGAGTTCTTCGGCGATTTCGTCGAGAAGATCTCGTGGATCGATCCGCTCTTGGGCGAAGTGCTCGAAGAGCTGGATCAAATCGGCATTTACCCCAGCTCCCACTACGTCACCGAAGACGACAAAATGAAGCGCGCGATCGGCACGATCCGCGACGAGCTTCGCGAGCGCCTTCAGCAGTTTCAAAAAGAAATGAAGTTTCTGGAGGCGCAGCGGATCGAGCAGCGCACGCTCTACGACATCGAGATGATGGAGCAGATGGGTTTTTGCTCTGGGATCGAGAACTACTCGCGCCATATGACCGGCCGGGGCGAGGGCGAAGCGCCGCCCACGCTTTTGGAGTATTTCCCGAAAAACTTCATCACCTTTATCGACGAGTCGCACATCACCGTGCCGCAAATCGGGGCGATGTACCGTGGGGATCGCATGCGCAAAACCACGCTGGTCGAGCACGGCTTTCGCCTCCCCTCGGCGCTCGACAACCGTCCGCTCAACTTTCAGGAGTTCGAGCAGATGATGGACAAAGTCGTCTACGTCTCGGCGACGCCGGGTCCTTATGAGCTCAAAAAGTCCGAAGGGATCATCGTCGAGCAGATCATCCGGCCCACCGGGCTGATCGATCCGCCGGTCGAAGTGCGTCCGGTCAAACACCAGGTCGACGACATCTTGAAAGAAATCCGTGAGCGCATTCCCAAAAAAGAGCGCACGCTCATCACCACGCTCACCAAGCGCAGCGCCGAGGACTTGACCGAGTACTACGAGTCGCTCGGGGTGAAGGTGAAATACCTGCACTCGGACATCGACACGATGGAGCGGGTGGAGATCATCCGCGATTTGCGTCTGGGCGTTTTTGACGTCTTGGTCGGCATCAACTTGCTGCGTGAGGGTTTGGACATCCCCGAGGTGTCGCTGGTGGCGATCACCGACGCCGACAAAGAGGGCTTCTTGCGTTCGGAGCGCTCGCTGATCCAGACGATCGGCCGCGCGGCCCGCAACGTGAACGGCCGGGTGATTCTGTACGGTGATACCGTCACGGATTCGATGCGAAAGGCGATGGACGAGACCTCCCGCCGCCGCACGATCCAAGCTGCCTACAACACCGAGCACGGCATCACGCCCGCGACGGTGAAGAAACGCATCAACGAAGGCCTCGGCGAAATGTTCGACGGCACGGTGCGCACGCCCATTGGCAAAGAACAGTCCGAGTCGCAGGCGCGTCTTGAGAAGTTCAGTGCCAAGCCTGAGGGGATTCAAAAAGAGATCGACAAACTGCGCACCAAAATGCGCAAGGCGGCCGAGGGCCTGGAGTTCGAAGAGGCCGCCAAGCTTCGCGATGAGATCAAGCGTTTGCAGATTCTGGATTTGAACATGCATTCGGGTGAGGTCGAGGCCGATTCGGCCAAGATTCAAGACGGAGGCTCATGACGAGCGACGCGGACGATTCTTCAGAAAAGCCCGCCAGCGAAGAGTTGGTCAAGGCGCTGACCCGCTTTGAGCAGCTGCGCGAACGCGTCCGTGGATACCCCACGCAGCCGGGCATCTATCTGATGAAATCCGCGGCCGACAAGATCATCTATGTCGGCAAAGCCAAGAATTTAAAGAACCGCGTTCGCAGCTACTTTTCGGACTCCAGCGATCATTCGCCGAAGACGCGCGTGCTCGTGCGCCACATTCACGAAGTCGACTACATCCTGACCAAAACCGAAGTCGAAGCGTTCTTGCTCGAGGCGTCGCTGATCAAAAAGCACCGTCCCAAGTACAACATCCGGCTCAAAGACGACAAGTCGTACCCTTACATCAAAATTTCGTGGAAAGACGAGTACCCGCGTCTTTACCTCGCCCGGAAGGTGAAGAAAGACGGCAGTCTTTACTTTGGCCCTTACACCAGCGGCGGCGCGGTTCACGGGACGATCCGTTTTTTAAACCGGACATTTCAAATCCGCGACTGCACCGATTCGGTGTTCAAGTCTCGCACGCGCCCTTGCATGACCCACCAGATTGGGCGCTGCACGGCCCCTTGCGTGAAGCTCATCACCAAAGAGGATTACCGCGCCGATCTTGAAGGAGCGAAGTCGTTCTTGAAGGGGCAGGACAAAAAGGTCATCAAGTCGCTGAAGGAGCGCATGCTGGAGGCTTCGGGCCAAGAGCGTTTCGAGGTCGCCGCGCGCCTGCGCGATTCGATCGAGTCGATCAAGGCCATCTTGCAAAAACAAGCCGTCATCAATTCGGCGAGCGAGGACGATCAAGATGCGGTTGGCTTCTTCGGTGACGACCGCGGCACGCTGATCGAAACCGTGCACGTGCGCCAGGGCCGGGTGCTCGGCACGCGCGCGCACTACTTCCCGATGCTCGATGCCACCGATCCCAACGAAGATCCGCGCGAGTGGTTGGTGTCGTTCTTGAATCAATACTACGAAGACAACATCATTCCGGACCAAGTCTTGCTTCCGCTCGATATCGGTCTTGATATGTCCAAGCTGCTCGAGGCCGTGCTGCAGGAGCGCTCGGGCCGCGAGGTGAGCGTGCGCTTTGCCACGGGCGAAAAAACGCGCTCGCTCACCGACATGGCGAGCGAAAACGCCAAGTCGCACTTCGAAAAATACGTCAACAAGTCCGAAGAAAAGCGCCAGGGATTGGAAGAGATCAAGACCAAACTCAGCCTGCCGGCGGCGCCCACGCGCATCGAGTGTTATGACATTTCGACCTTCCAAGGCGCCGAGACCGTGGCCTCGCAGGTGGTCTTCGAAGACGGGGTTCCGGCCAAAGAGCATTACCGCCGCTACAAGATCAAAACGGTCGAAGGCACCAATGACTTCGCGTCGATGAAAGAGGTGCTCTCGCGCCGTTTCGCGCACGACGAGTACGACGATCCGGATTTGATCGTGATCGACGGCGGCAAAGGCCAGCTGGGCGTTGCGATGAAGGTGCTGGAGGAGCTCGGCCGCACCGAGATTCCGGTGGTGGGTCTCGCGAAGTCGCGCGTTGAGCGCGATTTCGAATCGCAAGAGGTCGCGGCGAGCGAAGAGCGCTTCTTTCTCCCGGGTCGCGCCAATCCCGTTCTTTTCAAGCCCAACACGGAGGCCTTCCACATCTTGGTGGGCATCCGCGATGAAGCGCACCGCTTCGCGATCACGTACCATCGCAAACTGCGTGAGGCGACGTCGCTCGAGAGCGAACTTGACCTCGTGGTGGGTCTCGGCGAAAAACGAAAAAAAGACCTTTTGCGCAAGTTCCCGAGTGTCGAAGCCATCCGTTCGGCCTCGGCCGATGAGATCGCCGAGATCAAAGGCTTCAACCGCGTTCTGGCGGAACGCATTCTTTTGCAACTCAACGAGGGTGGAGACGAAGCCCCGGTCGACGCCGAAGCTTAGCGAGAGCCGCCGATTTCGGCGGGACGGCGGGGCGGGAGCGGCGCGTTTTGCACGGGAACCGTGGGGATTTCGCCGCGGCCCAAGGATTTGACCAACTCGTCACGCCCTTGCAGGGGCGCGAAGCGGTGATTGACGCCTTGACCTCGGCAGCGCTCGATCAGTTCTTCGGCTTTGGGGTTTTCGGTTTGAAAAGCGGAGTTCACGGCGTACAGACACACCTTTGCGCCGTCACTGTGATAAAGACCGCCGCCCGAATCACCCATGCAAATCGAGCCGTCACCCACTTGCGGCCGGCCGTTGATCTCGCCGCTCGGCACGCGTCCGATCATCTTGATGTCGATCGTTCGGAGCGGGCTCGTCGTCGTCGCGCGGGGATCTTCGTTTGAAATTCCAATCCCGGCGGCGACAAAACGCCCCATCTCGGGTTTGACATCGGCGCCGCAGATGGGAACGCCGCGGTGGCCGGTGTCTTCGGCCAAATTCAGAATCGAAATGTCGTTGGACAGATTGGGCGTTTTGGCCGCGCGCAGAGTTTCGGGATCAATCGCCGAGGTGCCGCCGCGCACTTCGACCTGCCGTTTGGTTCCATCGGCCCGCGTGATCTCAACGACGTATTTCGCGGGTCCGCCGCTCTGAACGCGTTGTCCAGAAAAGCAGTGCGCGGCCGTCGCCACCTGGCCGCCGTTTAAGAGAGTTCCTGAGCAGATGGTTTGCGGCGCGCCGGGGTTGCCGCCCACCATGGGGACGCGCAGAATCCGCACGGAGGTCAATCGCACCGTCCGGTCGAGCGAAGACGCATTGGGGCCCCGTCCGGGCTCTTGCCCGCCGACGACGACATTGTGAACCATGGAAGGCGCTTGAAGCGGGGCGACCGGAGGCAAGGCCTGAGCCATCGGAATGAGAAAAAACAGAATTTGGTGCATGAGTCCCCAGTGGCTTTATTTTACGAGAGGCGCTCGCGGGCTCGCAAGGCCAGTCGTTAAGCTTTCTCAATTTGAGATTTCAGGTTCCCGCGATTAGAGTCGGGGAATGGCGAGCCCCCTCACAAAATCCAAAGCCATCAAAGCGATCGAGAAAAACGGGATGCTCCTGGTGTACCCCGTGAAAAACAAGGCCGAGCCCAAGTCGCTCTGGTCCGAGCTGCTGCCGCGCAAAGAGATGGTCTGGGACTGGACCGAAGAGGCGGGCAGCGAGGTTGCCGAGATGTGGCGGCTGCGCGAGAATCTCGCGCGCTCGGGCGATGTCGTCTACGCCAAGTATTTGCAAAACCGCGCGACGTTCTTTTCAAAGTCGCGCTTCATCGACCTTCTGCGCGAAAAAAACGACTTCAAACGGATGCAAGAGATCGGCGAAGACGCGTACATCCGCGAGACGTTCTCGCGGGACGCGCAAAATCTGCTCGAGGTTTTGATGTCCGATTCGCCCCTCTCAACCAAGCAGATCAAACTCGCGGCGGACATGCGCGGCAAGTTTTACGAGCGGGCCTACGAAAAGGCGATGAAGGAATTGTGGCAGCGATTGTGGATCGTGGGTTACGGCGAAATTGACGACGGCGCGTTTCCATCCCTCGCCGTGGGAGCGACCAAGCTCCTCTTCGAAGACCTCTGGAACGAAGCCAAAAGGTAGCAGCTACCTTTCGTTATTGTTCGGTGTGCATTTCGGTGCGGATGTCGACGTCGCACTCGGTGCAGCGGGCTTTTTCGATGAGGCTCATCATGGTGGGGCCGGCGGCCAACTCGAACTCGAGCTTGGCGTCGCACATCGGGCAGTTGTGCTGGGATTTTTTAAAGGCTTCGTGACGTTCGATATCGGCTTGCGGCTTGATATTGATGCGGAAAATTTCCATCTCATCCCCCTTTAAAATTGGCCTGACCCGACACTCTTCGGTGGCCGGGCGTTTCAACTTGAGACCGGCCATTTCTTTCTGGACCTGAGCCTGAGGGGAGGGTAATTCCAGGGGATGGGTTGGGATCTGTACTTAAAAGAGGTCTTGGGCGTCTCCGAAATCGTGATGCCCGTGCGTGAAGTCTTCGCGCAGGCGGCGAGCCACGAGCTCCAGCAGGAGCGCATCCTCTTTTTAGCGGAGCCCGAAGGCCCAAAGATTTTGGAGCTCGAGATCTTTCAAAAGATGCTCATGGCCATGAAGCTCGAGTTCGGTGAGTTCGCGGTTTGGGAGCTCCCCGTGGTGGAGCTCTCGACCGAAGAAAAGAACATCCCCAATGAGATCACCGTCGTGAGCTTTTCGCCCGAGATCTCCGAATTTTTGCAGCAGCAGCGCCCGAAATTGAATCTGATCACGACCCACCATCCGCTGGAGTGCATAAAAAATCCGCAGCTCAAGAAGCCCGTTTGGGACGCGCTCAAACGTGCGCTCTCCGAGGCTGGACTTTCCGACAGACTCTAACGACCTAGCCCTCCGGCGAGCTGATTTCGTCTCAAAATCCTGGTGACATAAGGTTTACCCGGGCCGCCAAGGCCAAACACGGATGTTGGGGGCGCCTTGAAGTTACATTTGGCCGTTGGCCTTTTGCCTGTCGTTGTCTTTGTGGGAGCCGCTCAGGCCTCGATCCCGAAACCCGTCCTCACCTGGAAACAAGAAATCGAAAAGCCCGTGCGCGTGCGCTTGGCCTCGGCCTTAAACACCGTGCGCCTGCAGGGCTTTGGCCTTCGCGTGCAAGGCGGGTCGGCCTCGAGCAACCCGATTGCGATGAACCGCATGGGCTCGCTTGAAATCGAGCGGGTCAAAACCGAGATGGGCTGGTTCTGGCGCATCAAAAAGAGCGAAGGAAAGATCGAACGTTTCGAGCTGAAAAAAGCCGAGGCCCTGGTGATTGAAGGCGAAGATCTGCGCAAAGGCACCCAAGACCTGCCGGGTCGCTTGGTGCTCACGAGCAAGATGAAAGGTTTTGATCTGATCGGCGTGCTGCCGATCGAAAATTACCTGGTGGGCGTGCTCTCGAGCGAGATGCCGCTCGCCTGGCCGCTGGAAGCCTTGAAGTCGCAGGCCGTGGCGGCCCGCTCTTACACGCTCGCGCTCATGCGCGAACGCCGCCAACTGCACTACGATGTTGAAAGCACGATTTTGGATCAGGTGTTCAATCACGTTTCGCGTAAGCTCGACAACGACAAGATGATCGCCAAAGCCCGCCGCGCGGTTGAAGAGACCAGCGGGGTCGTGCTGCTCAATCAAAAGAGCCAAGTCGCCAAGGCCTACTACCACGCCGATTGCGGCGGCCGCACGACGGCGGCCAAGAATGTGTGGGGAACGGGCGAAAAGGGCCCGGTCATCGTCGACTCGTCGTGCCCCGGTCATCCGCGTTCGAAATGGACCCTCAGTCTCACGGTCGATGAGATCCGCGCCAAGCTCAGCAAGAAGTTCGATATTCCCGGCGACATCGAGTCGCTGTTCGCCCTGGCGCCTTCGGCTCAGGACCGCGCGGAGCGCCTGAAGATCCGTTTGGTCGATGGCCGCGAACGCACGGTCAATGCCGATGAGTTCCGGGCCGCTTTGGGCTACTCGGATTTGCGCAGCACCTTCTTCAAAGTGGAGCGCCAAGGCGATCATTTTGAATTCAAAGGCCAGGGGTGGGGTCATGGGGTGGGGCTTTGTCAGTGGGGCAGCCGGCGCATGGCCGAGACGGGCAGCGGAGCGTCTGACATTCTCAGACACTATTATCCGCTCTCACCGATCGCGGGTGAAATTAGAAATTCACCACGAGTCGCATCGAGAAGAACAGCAGGACAAGAATAACAAGGGCCATATCGGTTCGGATGTGCATGAGACCCTTTTCGGTGAGTAAACCGAAAACGTGAGGGGTTTCGCCTCTTTTTTCGCTTTTCTCGAGCGGCCCTCCATCGCATTTTGTGGGGTTCTTCACCGTCTAATCATTTGACGACCCCGGTGCGCAAACTGTCGCTGTCGATCGCCAGCGGCCGAGTGTCTCAGATTGAAGCGCACCTAAGTCTTTGAAATCCGGCGAAAAACGCGTTTGGCACCGCCCTTCAGAAACGGCACACACCTCGCAATTGTAAGGTTTCGAGGAAGGAGCCCTCTATGAAAAAGCAAACTGTGTTCGTCCAAATCATTTTGGTGGCCCTGATGTCGGTGCTCGGCATCGCGTGCGCTTCTAAAAATGAGGGAGGCTTCTCCACCAATGATTCGGGAATCACGCCGAATAGCCCCAATCAACCCAGCACCACCCCCACACCGACGCCCACGCCGGGAACCGGCACGGACTACTTCGCCGGTGGATCGGGCGCCTCGGTCGCGCTGAATGTGAACTGGGCCGACTCGAATCAACGCTCGGTATGGACCACTTATGTCGGTTCGCACCCTTTGAATGCGCCCACGAACTTCCGTCTTTATGTGGATCTCAATGAGTCGAACGGCCGCGCGGGCGGAACCGTCAAGATTGGCTACCAGGACAACGGTCAGCTCTACACGGGCGTTTTCACCACCCAGAATCCCAACGGCTATGATTACAACCGCGTGTCTTATAAGAACTGGTATGTCGGTCAGCCCAACTCCGAGTTCAATCAGTGGTTCACTTACGGCGGTAAGCGCGTGTGGCACGGCTTCTTCCAAGATGCTTACGGCGCGATCATCATCGTGATCGACGGCGGCATTGACTTGGGTGATGGCGGCGGTCTCACCGAACTCACGGGACGCGTGTACTTCAAAAACTTTAAAACCGCTCCGGCTCCCCAGTACATGGGCGGCTCGGGCGAAAACTGCTGGTTCTTGCTGCCGCCCTCTCCCTACGAGTGCGGAACGTTCAAAGTGGGCGAGCGGGTCGTGACGACATCGGCGCTCTACCCCGGTGATGGTTACACATTGCTGTCGACGTTCAGCGGAATGAACAAAGCTGCGGCCATTAAGTAAAAGGCGCACCTCTGGTGCGACAAGAAAGGTGAAGGAGGTCTTTATGAAAAAACTTTTGATTCCCCTGGTTTTCGTGGCCTCACTCGCCATCGTGGCCTGTAATAAAAACGACGGTGGCAGCACCGCCGCGACTCCCGGCTCCAATTATTGGCAAAACTGTGGAAGCTGCCAAATGTTCGGGCAAGGTCCCGCGCTTCTCACGGCGGTCAAAGGACAAACCACCGATGGCGGTTTGCAATTCTCTCTCGATTTGCAAGGTCAGAGCGGCGGCATGCCCGCTTACGGCAATCCCAAAGCGGTCGTCTATTATCAAGGTCCCGCGGCGTTCACCGGTTACATGCGCGTGAACAACTCATCGCTCATTTGCGGTGCGATGCCCGGCGATTACATGATCCGTCCCTTGCAACCTTCAAGCATGTACGCGCTCACGGTTCAAGGTGGGCAGTACGAGGCGATGGGTCCCAACGGTTATCGCATTCTTTTCCGCCTCGGCAACGCTGTGTTTTACAACAACGATGGTGGCGGTGTGAGCTCGGCTTCGATGAACAATCGTGTTGGTCTCAATATCATTCTCGATTACGTGAATGGATCACCTTGCGGATCGATTTCGACCTACTAGTCCTGGATCAAAATGAGATTCGGCGGATCATGGTCGACAGGCCCGTTTCGTCCGTCTATCATTTATGAAGTGGGAAGCCTGAACAGCCGGCGCACCGGCGGGTCTTTTTTATTCTTAGTCGTTCTCATTCTGTTTTTTCAAAACTGTTCTGTTGGTTTTCGCGCGGATGAAGAGTTGTCCCTTGCGATGATCTCGGGCTCGGCGGTGGAGTCCGCGGTTCCCTCTCCCATTTCTCAAAATCAAGGCTCCATCATCCCCTCGAGCGGAATTGCGCCGTCGGTGGGTGCGGAAAATGTTTGCCAAGTGACGACCGAATCCGGAGGTCCCGCGGTCGCGGCGATCACAAGTCCGATGCGCCTGCGCGTGTATCAACGCCAGGGCGGCGCGGCCCAGCTTCCAGTGAATCTTGTTCTGGCGGGAGCCGCCGACTGCGTGCAAGCCCGCATTTTGCGCGATGACCGCTCCACCCTTGTCGATTGGACGACCATCGCCTCGGCGGCTTTCGCGAGCGGCGCCGGCGTGTCGAGCTCCTTAAACACTCCCAATGGGGGTTGGTATTTCTTTGAAGTGCGAGCGATCAAAGATCATGCCGCGGGCCCGGTTGCCACGCTCGACTACATCGGCGTGGGTGAGGTGTTCGTCACCGCGGGGCAGTCCAATTCCACTTTCTTTGGCGAGCAGCCTCAGCGGACCAAAACGGGGAAGGTGGTCTATTTTGACGGGGCCACTTGGCAGCTTTGTCAGGATCCGCTCCCGAACGTCGATCCGCAAGGGTCGGGTGGTGCGCCTTGGTGCCCTCTCGGTGATTCGATCGCCGCGGGGTACGGAGTTCCGGTCGCGTTTGCGCCGACAGGCTGGGGTGGCTCTTCGATTTCACAGTGGCAGGCAAACGCGTCGACAAGCCCGGGTGGTGTTGGCGTTCTCTACAAACGGATGACCCAAACCGTGGCTTACTTCGGGCCGGGCGGAGTGCGCGCAGTTTTGTGGCACCAGGGAGAGTCGGATGTGTCGATGCCGCAGAACACGTACGTCACGTCTTTGCTCGCCATTATCCAAGGTTCGCGAGAGGCGGCCGGAACCGCCGTGCCTTGGATCGTGGCGCAAGCGACTTATCCTCATGATTGGAGCTCCTCTTCGTTGGCGCTTTGGCGAACACTCTCTTGCGAGGGCCAATGCATCGACGAGAGAAATGCGCAACGACAACAGATCCGCGCGGCCCAGAGTCAACTCGTGGGAGCCGGAAATGTTTTTGCGGGACCGGACACCGATGTTTTGGGACTGATGTACCGACCCGATGGGATTCATTTTTCTGTTGCTGGCTTGCACGCAGAAGTTCAGTTGTGGGGATCATCGATTCACGCGGCCATTCAAAGTCTCATCCAACAACCTTGAGTGAAATAGAGCTTGCCAATTTGGAATGAATTTTGTCTGATGTGTTTAATATGCTTCCTCTTTGGGTCGAGTTCTTCGATGATTTGCAACATGTGAGAGGGCGCTCGCAGAATACCATCATGGCTTACCGCCGGGATCTCGAGCTGTTCACGGAATTCCGTAAGGGCCATCAGCCCATTTCGGCATTTTACGATTACATGAAAAAACAAAACCTGTCGGCCCGCTCGCAGGCCCGGGTGATCTCTTCGCTGCGCACGTACTTCCGCTTTATCGAAAGCCGTGGCGAAAAGGCCGGCGAGCTCACCGAGCTGCGTCCGCCCAAAGTCAAAGTCGGCCTCCCCAAAACTCTCTCGCAAGAGGAGTTTGACCGTCTCTTCACGGCGGCCGAGAGCGAAGATGCTTTCAAAACTGCCCGTAACCGCATGACTTTGCTTCTGCTTTACGGATTGGGCTGCCGCGTGAGTGAGCTCATCTCGCTCGATCTCGAAGATTACAATGAGACCGACCGCTGGGTAAAAATCCTCGGCAAAGGCAACAAAGAGCGCTTGGTGCCGTTGACGGAACACTTGGCCGAGAATCTCGGTCACTACCTGCGCGAGGTTCGCCCGTCGCTTTTGAAGGCGGACCGCACCTCTTCGATTTTGATCAATGACCGTGGTCACCGGCCTTCGCGTGTGGATATTTGGCGCTGGCTCGCGGCTTGGTCCGAAAAGGCCGGTTTTGCCGAACCCGTTGGTCCGCACCGCTTCCGTCACGCCTGCGCGACGGCGTTGCTCGAAAGTGGCGCCGACTTGCGTTCGATCCAAATGCTGCTAGGACACGCAAGCCTGCAAACCACGCAGATCTACACCAACGTGACCACCTCCAACCTGGTCCGCACCGTGGATGAGCATCATCCTCTGTCGGACTATCAGCTCGAGAAGACCAAGGACTGATCTTGGCAGTGACGGCCGCGCATGAAGCTGCTGTCTTTCATCGAAGAACATGACGAATTGATCCCGGTTGAAGTCGAACTCGAACTCTGGCCGGGACTTCCCGACATTCACTTTCTTGGCCGCGCCGACGCCCATCTCAAAGAGGCCGCCCGGCGGATTAAGAGCGCCATCCGCGCGCAGGGTTTTGAATTCCCCATCGCACAGCAAATTTTGGTCAACCTGAGGCCCAGTCACCTTAAAAAGTCCTCCCGCGGCTTGGAGCTCGCGGTCGCCGCCGCTTACTTGATGGAATCGGGACAGGTCAGGCGTGAGGTGAACGGCGAGTTTTATTACGGGGAGCTTTCGCTCACCGGCGACGTCGAGGCTCCGAGCGGTTTGGGGTGGATGCAGGTTCCCGAATCAATGCCGCTCGTGACGGGCGTGAGTCCGGAGGCCATGCCGTTTCGCCGCTTTGAGGTCAAAACTCTGCGAGACTTGGGTGAACCCCGTGAGGTGCCCGCGAGCTTGGCGCCGCTGGACTGGTCGCCGCCCGCGGCGGTGTTGGATCTCGAGATTTCGGCGGAGCGGGCACGGCTCTTGGGGGTGCTCGCGCTCGGTGGGCATTCGGCGCTGTTCGCCGGCGCTTCGGGGTCCGGCAAGACCACCGCCGCTAAAATCCTGCATGCGCTCCAACCTTCGCCTTCGATCAACGAAGAGCGTTCACTGCGGCGCCAGTGGCGCGGCGTGATTCCGCCGGTCTGCTGGCGGCCTTTCATTCAACCGCATCACCGCATCCCCGTGCACTCGCTCGTTGGTGGTGGCAGTGAGGCGCATGGCGGAGAGCTTGCGCGCGCGGATCTGGGGATGCTGCTCTTCGATGAGTTCTTGGAGTTTTCGCCGCAAGTGATGGAATCGTTACGGGAACCGCTCGAACAAAAACGCCTGCGTGTGAGCCGTGGGAGCCGGGTCAAAGACTACCCGGTGCGGGCGCAGTTTATCGCGACCACGAACTTGTGCCCGTGTGGCGACTTTATTCCGGGCAAGCGCTTGACCGCACGCTGCCGCTTCTCGCTGACCAAGTGCCGGTCTTACTCCGAGCGTTTCTCGGGACCTCTCTTGGACCGGTTCGAAGCGGTCGCGCTTTTGGACAGCGACACGCGTTCGGGAGAAAAGGTGCTCGTGCGGGATCTTCGCCAGCAGGTCGAAGAGCGGCGCGAGCGGCTTCGGGGGCAGGGGCGTGAGCCGGGGGTTGAATCCAATGACCTGATCCGGTCGCGCTTAGGGGAGTTTTGGAAGACTCAGGATTTGGACCAGATGGCCGGCTCCGAGAGGCGTCGCATCGCAACAATGCGCTTGGCCCAGTCCTTCTGCGATTGGGAGGGAAGTCCTCGGGTGCGAGGCCCGCATCTCACGGCGGCTCTCGAATTGACCGTGACGACGTTTGAGAAGCTGCGACGCTGGGATCTTTGAGGAAAGTGCCTTTTTTATCAGCACGTGCTCGAAGAGCCGTGTTTGACAATCCTGGGCCTCAGAAATAGAGTCGACGGTTCTTGACCGGTGACATGGCCGAGTAGTTAGGCAGCGCTCTGCAAAAGCGTGTACGGGGGTGCGAATCCCTCTGTCACCTCCAAAAAACACCCACGAAAAAATCGAAAAATGAGCCAAGCTCTCGAAATCTCGAGTGAGTGTTTTCGCATACTTAGCGCAGTTCAGATCGAGCAAACATAACCCCACACCACCCAAAACCACCCGGCAAGGTGGGTTTCAGGTGGGTCCGAGGTGGGACTGAAATTTCAGTCTCCCACGTGATTTCAATAAGTTACGAATTTCACTCTCAAGAGTGATCTGATTCGTGGGTGGGAAATGTTTTGCGCGACGTGAGCTCTTCATTCGGAAGACTCAAAGTTCTCACTCGCTTTTCCAGGGCGTGGAAAAAAACTCCTCAAATGCGTCTTCACCGAGATGGTCACCAAAGTGATCTATCGGTGAGACCCGCTCGCAGCCAACTCCCAGCAACCTCCCATGAATTGCTGCTGGTGGCCGCTCTCCGCTAATCCAGCACCCACTCGCAACAAGTTGGAGCGGGTGCTGGATTAGCTCCGGCATCCACCATCATCAATTCATGGGAGGTGGGAGTTGGCTGCGAGCGGGATTACTTTTTACGAAAGGATTATTCATGTTTTCTCTCTCCCTCGGGCCCTCCCTAGCGGCAAAGAGAAGAGTCGTGCAGGAAAAGAACACTCGTCTCACGGACAGGGACGCGGAGATCTTGCGGTTTGTCTGCGAGATGAAGTTTGCGAGCTCAACGGATGTCTATGAGAACTTCTTCAAGGTTCTCGTGGCAGGCGGTGAGAGCAAATCGAAGCGTTGGGCGTTTAAGCGACTTCAGAAGCTAGAAAGCGAAGATTTGCTGATGAGAAAGTTCTCTCATCAAATTCGCGAAAGTCTCTTCGTCACAACGCCGAAAGGTTTTCGCATTTGCGAGGAAGCGATCTCGAGCCTGAAGCTTCCGCGTCCGAGCTTCGGGATCAACTACAACACCTTTGATCATGATTGGCTCATGATCAAAATCCGAAGGGCTCTTGAGAAATCGGGCGAAGCGCGCGTTTGGTTCTCCGAACGGGTGCTTTTAGCAAACCCCGATCTTCTCGACGGCTTTTCTCAAGATTACTTTCCGGACGGGGTTTATGAGGCCCCGGACGGGACCTTGATCGCCGTTGAGCTGGAGATCTCGCGCAAAGTACGAAGCCTGTACCGGGAAAAGTTGAACCGGTACGTGAAATACATGCGCGAGACCAATGGCTCAAAGACGGCGATCAAGAGCGTTACCATTCTCGTCGCCAAAACCGCCGTTCGGAAGGTCATCGAAGACGAAGCTCGAATCTTCGGCGACTACTTTCGCATTCTCCCTTTGGGCGAGTTCCTCGCCCAACACCAACCCCAACTGAAAAAGGAAAAGTCACATGAAACATAACCCTTCTACTCAGCAGTCCACCCAAAAACCCAACTCGTTCTTTAACGGGAAGAACCCTTTCGTTCGATACCCAAACAAAGCGAGCGCGCGAGGTGCTCCAGTTCAGGTGCCGCACGGTCTCGCTTCGCGGGACCAGGCGTCACCCTCCTTCCCGGGGGGTGATTCAGTCCAAGCACCGCGAGTTCCCGCTTCGCGGGACCAGGCGTCGCTCTCCTCCGCACAGCGAGACACGACTGCGCATTCACCAAAACCTATGCCCGCAGTTCAGGCTCATGCTTCGCCCTCCTCGCCGCGGGCGACAGTCAACCAGGACGGCATTCTCAAATTCCTTCTCGACATGAAGTACGCCCGAAAGAGCCAATTACTAAAGCGCTTTGGCGATAACGACCAGACGAGAAGCGAGATTGGTCAGCTCTTGCGAGCTGGCTTTATTAAATCAAAAGACCGCGATCTCACCGCAAGATCGCTCCTGATTCCCACATTGGAGGGCTACAAGCATCTTCAGACGGGAGCCAAAGGCATGCTGCTGGCTGAGCCCGTGAAGCGGATCTTTGACCCCATGGTTCGTCATGACCTAATCCTGGGCGACATTCGGCTGCGCTTCGAGGAGCTAAACTTCATTAAGAAGTGGAACTCCGAAGAAATGCTGAAGGTCGTCCCAGGCTTCGCGAAGCTCATGCGCGATCTTCCAGATGCAATGTGCGAGCGAAATGACGGGAACTCTTACTTCCTTGAGCTTGAGATCTCGCCCAAGAATCGAAAGGTCTATGAAGACCGGGTTGAGGAGTACAAAGCGATCCTGGAGATGGATGAGATCAAGGCTCAAGGAATTAACGGCGTTATTTTCCTTTGTACCGATCCGAAGGTGCTCGAGACCCTCAAGTCGGTCACCCCGAAAAACACGAAAGCCTTCTCGGTCTTACCAATCACCCGCTACCTTAAAGATTTCATTCTGGAAGAGGTAGGCGTATGACCGAGCCCAGGCTCGTGCTGGGAAGAGTGCAAGGACGCACTCTCTTTCCCCAAAAAGAATCCCTGACCGAAGCCCAGATGAACCACCACGTTCACGTGGTGGGCCCTTCAGGCTACGGCAAGACGGTGCTTCTCACTCACGTCATTAAACACCAAATCCAAACCGGCAAAGGTCTTCTCTTCATGGATTTGAAGGCCGACATGGAAACGATTCTTCACTTCTCGAAAATCGCGGCGGACGCAGGCCGTGCCGAGGACTTGCAGATCTTCTCGATCTCAAATCCCGAACTCTCATGGAGCTACAACCCTTTTCAGGGCGACACCGCGAACCAGCTTCGGGACAAGATCATGGCCGCTTTAGATTGGTCAGAGCCCTATTACAAACATCAAAGCGCGAGTTTTCTGCTCAAACTCCTGATCGGGCTCAAACGCTTAAGTGCTCGACAGGAAATCACCTGCACGCCGGCGCTAGTCCGCGAGTGTTCCACTCGCGGCGATGAGATAGCCAAATGCATTCGGAAGTTGGCGAAGGAGGAAATACATGAGGCCCGGTGCTTGGAAGAGGCTTATCAATTCATCTCGACCCCGGAGGGACAAAAATCTCTTTCGGGCCTTCGCACCCAGCTCGACAGTCTGGTCCTCAGTGATTTTGGAAACCTGATTTCAGGTGAAGGGGAGAATCAGATCGATCTTTTCAAATCAGCGCGGGACTCGAAGATCACATTGATCTTTCTCGATTCCCGCAGGTACCCGAGCACCGCGAAAACCATGGCGAGGTTCCTTTTGCAGGATCTTAAAGCCGCGAGCGCCAAGATCGACGCCGAAATCCCGAAAGAGCAGCGAAAACCTTTCGCGGTCATCATTGATGAGTTCGCGGATATCGCGAATGAAGACTTTGTGGGATTCTTGGACCGAGCGAGAAGTAGTAAAATGATGCTCACGATTGCGCATCAGGAGTTTTCGGATTTGAAGCGAGTAAGTCCTGAGTTTGCCGCGAGGGTGATGGCAAATACGAGTACGCTGTATGCGTTTATGCAGAAGTTGCCGGAGAGCGCGGAGCTGGTCTCGCGCATGGCAGGAACCAAAGTTGGGTGGGAAAAGACCGAAAGGGCACAGGGGCTCGGGTTTTGGGATGTCAGGACAGGGGAGAAGAGTCTGAAGCGCGTGGATGAGTTTTTGATTCATCCGAATCAAGTGAAAACTCTGAGGGTGGGGGAGTGTCTTTCGATAAAGAAGTATCCAAGGACGAAAGTGAGGCTCGTGAAGGTGGATCGGGGGTGATGGTGCTTGCTCCTGATTGGAGTCCTGCGGCCTCCTGGTCGCTCACACCATCTCAACAGTTCCGCGGCTCCTGCCGCTGCACCTATGTGTCTCGGATAGACCTCGACTCTCGTCAAAGTGGATCGGGGGTTGGGATTGGAACGCGCTCCTGCGCGGGGGAGTGGGGAGCGGGGAGCGGGGAGCGGAGCTTGCCTCCTGGCTGCTCGCGTGCCGCTCGCGGTCGTCAACCTCCGCGTTGACAGCTCCAGGCCTCCGGCCTTGCGCCTACATGTCCACGGGTACGTGGACGCCTCCGGCACTGCACCTACTTGCCTCCCTTTTGCTCGGCGCTTACATGCCCGCGAGTACGCGGGCGGGAACCCGGCCTGCGGCCGGATAAGGAGAGGCTAACGCCTCTTTTTATTTTGATCGAGACTGTCATGGTTTGCATTTGGGCTTTGCTGATCAGGGCCTCGCGCCAATCACCTTCACTCCAGGCCTTCGGCCCTCCGTTACGGCGCTTGTCACGAGTCCCTGAAGGTCATCAAAACCCAGCAAACCACGCCAGTCTCTCAAATTTTCCCCCCGCCCACTTCGTGGGGGCGACCGGGCGGGGGGAAAATATTTAGAACACAAAGAAATTTACAATGTACGTACATTGTCATATAATTGAGGAGGCTATTTTGGAATTTGAATGGGACGAAAGAAAGTCAGTGCGCAATTTTGCGAAGCACAGGGTGAGATTCGAGGAGGCGATGACGGTTTTCGCAGATCCCAATTACCTCGAGTTTTACGATGACCCGAGTAGCGAGTCCGAAGATCGGTTCATCAGGATTGGATTGTCTGCTGTTCCGCGGACGCTCGTAGTCGTCTACTGTGCGAAGACCGATGATAAGATTCGGATTATCTCTGCGCGTAAAGCCACGATCGCAGAAAGGAAAGTTTATGAAGAAAGAATATGATCTGAAGAAAATGCGTGCGCGTAAAGGTCCAGCAAGGGTGTACCCGGAAGCTAAGAAGGCCACGATCACGATGAGGATTGACGCTATCACCCTTGGTGACCTGAAAACTGAGGCTGAACGCTTAGGAATCCCTTACCAAACACTTGCTCAGAGCATTTTGCATCGATTCGTCACGGGTGAGCTGGTCGACAAGAAAAGCCGCGCAGGCTGAAATCGAGGTTTTACATGAAGGCTAAACGAAACACGCCATTAACGAATTCAAAAGAAATTTCAGAAGCTCTTGGCCTCTCGAGTCCAGGCGACCAGTCGCTTGTTGATCTCAAGGCACAGATTTCAGCTCTAGCAACGAGAGCTGTAAAAAAATCAGGTTTAAGCTTGGATGATCTCGTTACGGTGTCCGGCGTTCCACGATCGAAGGTCACCGCCATTCGTAATGGAGCTCTTGCTGGCATCAGCTTTGAGCACTTCTGGCGAGTGCTCTCGGCGACGGGATCTAAGGTGAGCTTTAGGTTGGGGAAGATTCCCAGTCGCACAAAATTAAATCGAGGCCACGAATGAAGTACCACTTTCAAGTTCACAACACCAAAGATGGGTACTGGGCTGAGTGCTTGGAGCTACCGGGCTGCCGGAGTCAAGGAGACGATCTCGAGGAGCTAAAAGTCAACCTTCGCGAAGCGCTTAATTTGTATCTCTCTGAAGAATCGCACTCTCAACTTCAATTTGCTGAGCCGCTCAAGTCCAAACAAGGGCGAGACATCATTGAGATCGAGGTTAGTCCTGAGGTGGAGCTTGCGATGAGGGCTCGCCGAGATCGGCTCAAGACGCCCGAGCAGAAAACTTTTGCGGGAATGCCGGTCAATTGGGACTGGAAGAATTGGCACAAAGGGATGTGGAATCCCGAAGATGACACTCTTTTTCCGCCGAAGCGGGTGGGGATTGGGTGGACGGTGAATCTTCATGCGGTGCTGAAGAAGGCGAGAATAGTGAAGTAAGGGTGTGCGGAGCTTGCCTCCTGGTGGAGTCCTGGCGGCATCCTGGTCGCTCGGGGACTGCGGGATCTGCTCCTGATTGCTCGTCGACTGACTCGCTGGTCGCAGCTCCCGCGTAGACAGCTTCTTGTTCTCCGGACAATCGCTTACTTGTCCACGATTACGTGGACGCCTCAACAGTTCCGCGGCTCCTGCCGCTGCACCTATGTGCCTCGGGTGTACCTCGGCTAACAGTCCTTCGGTTCGTTCGAATAAAAAGATGGAGTATCTGGGTGGGGAGCGATTCGCGCAGATGAACGAATTGCTCCGGCAAAAAAAATCTATTCGCCTGGCTCCTCAGGATTGGGCTCTTCAAGCTCGAGTGTGGCGATCGACGGCAAGCTTTTCCCTAGGATTCCCTGTAGGTCTCCATAAAGAGAGCCTTTAAGTGCAAGGAGCTGATTGAGCTGTTGCTCTCGACTGGCCCACATTCTGGAGAATGCGCGTTTTTCCTTTTGTAGATCAAGAATCAGGTTAGAAACTGTAGAAATCTCTGCTTCTAGGCTTTGTTTAAACTTTGTGCCTGTCAAATACTTGAAAACATTTTCTTTCTGATCGGCTGGGATCTGGTTTGTGATGCGGGCCTGAAACACATGCAGTATTTGTTCTCGAAGCATCTGAGCAAGTGCTTTTGCTAAGGCTGGCTGAGCGATCCAGACGCCATCAGTCGTACCTAATTGGCCGTGATTTTTCGGGATCACAGAGGAAACGATAGCAGCTAATTCGGCGGAGAGCTCGCGTTGATCTTCTTTCAGCTTCACAACCCAATCGTCGCTCCAATTTTTTGTTTGCTTGAATTCCCAAACGATGGTGCCAGCATGCTTTCCGGAGTGCGATTTCACTCGGTGAATTAAATCAGCCCCGCGTACCCCTTTCCCAACGGGTTCGAATTCGTCATTAGGAAACATCCTCGCTAGTTCCTCTTCCAAGCGAAGTTCCAATGCTTCGCCTTGCGTTTGTTGAGAGCCTTGGGTAGCTTTGAGTCTTGCGTCGTCTAGTGCGCGTTGAAGAGTTGCCATCTTCAGATTCTGTTCATCGATTATCTTAGCTGATTCGGTTTGAGTTCGCTGCCTCACCTCTTCAGCAATTCGATCCCTCTCTTCATCCAACTTTCGTTGAAATTCCAGTTCCTGGGTCTGTTTTTGTTCCTCGAGAGATACCTTCAATCTCCTGAACTCCAGTTCGTTTTTTTGTGCCTCTTGCGACTTGAGCTTTTCTGCGGCAAGACGCTCCTCAAGATGTTTCTGGTCAACGATGAATTTTTCGCGAATACTCTCAGTGAGGTCTTTCTCTAAATTAGTTTTCAAGATTGCCTTTTCATTTTCGAAAGCTAGAAAATTCGCCTGGTTCGCCTCGTGAAGTTGTTTTACTTTTAATGCGTGATCCTGCTCCTGCGTAAGTAGTCTCTTTGAAACTTCAAGCTCAAGTTTTTGATCATTTTTGTCCTGCATTTCTTGGAGTGCCAATTTTGTATTCGTGAGCTCAATTTCTAGCCTCAACGCATTTGCTGCCTGACTTTTCTGTTGCAATATCTGCTTCTGCAAATCAGCTTTTTCAATCGCAAAAAGTGATTGGTATTCCTGAGATAGCTCTAATCTCAGCTTTTCCCTAAGTTCCTGACTCTCTCGAGCAGAGGATTCACGAAGGCTAGTGATTTGTTCATCTTTACTAGAAAGACTATCTTTTAAAAGTTTTTCCTTCTGTTCGAAATCCTCACGCAACTTCTCGCGCAAATCACTTTCGATGCTCCCTTTCAGGGCGCTTGATAGGTCAAATACGTGATTGCATTTAGGGCAAGTCACATCTTTAGAATCTTTCATGGGTTTTCTCCTAAAATGGTCAATGGGCAATCCCCACGGGCATTTTGATAAGACAAAGAGCGCTAATTGTGCGCAATGGCTTTGCTAAGTATAAGTAAGTTAATTTTTAGAAAGGAATTTCGTCTGATAGGCCAAACAAGATTTCATTAGGAGCGGGCTCTTGCTTCTTCCTACTAAACACTCTGATCTGCTCTGCTAATGATCTAAAGAAATCTGGAAGGTAGGGATAGGTCGCCATTCTAGTAGAAAGCGGGCACTCAATGAGTGGTCTCCCGTGATCTCCCACAACCCATCCATCTAAATCGAAAGAATATACTTGGCGCTCACATTTCAGTCTAAAATCTTTAGACTCTTCATCGGCAGGCCCCCAAGAGATTTCGTAACGATCAGACTTAGCCCCGTAGCATTCCGAGAACGAAACCTGCACATTGCAATGCTTTAAGTATGCCTCGAGATTGCGTATGTCTTGAGAGACAGAATTAATGTCATCTTGATGGCGATCAAAGATTTCACAAACTTCGTTGAAGGCGTCGCTGAGTGTTGCAGAGCTGAAATTTGGCTTTTTAGAAAGTATACCAGAATTGGGTTTCTTCATTTTATCTCCTACCAATACGTTTAGAATCGTCTGCGTCAGCAGTTAATGTCCCAATCAAGGGTAAAAGTGCCCGTCAGGGCGAGCCGAATCCAATCAAGGACTGCGGCACTGCACGACATGGTTATACATCGCCGTCGTCATTTGCAAACAAAAAAGTGAAGAATGATGTCGTCTTAACCTCGGACACAGTCCGGCTCTCGGCCGTTTAAAGTGGATTTGAGGCGTGGTCGGCGTTGGAGCGAGCCGTGCAAAGTCCCCATTCATCATTAAGCAGGAGCAAAGCTCCGGGGAGTTCATGTGAGAAAATCATTTCGTTTGGTTCTGGTATTGGTGGTTTTGGGAATGGGATTCAAGGCGGGCGCGATGCCGGTCATTGAAGCGAACAACCCGAAGGCAAAGGCTCTTTACAAAAAGCTCGATGCCGAGGGGTACAAGCGGAGCCACAAAGGCGCCATTGCTGCCTATTTAGCGGTTCTTCTGTCAACGATCACCGCTGGTGTCGATAAGGACTGGTTGGATCTTGTCAAGATCAGCCAAGAGTGCATCAAAGATAAGTTTGGAGCCAAGGCGAGCTCAATGCTCCGACAAGCCGAGGCGGCCGTGACGGAGGCGAACGTGAGCCAGGCGAAGAGTATCGGGGCGCAGGCGGAGAGTGTCGTGGTCGACTATTCCCAGACGGGGCTCGCGTTTTATCGAGGGGAGTGCAAGAATTTGTGACATTTTGATAGAAGTCGGCAAGGCAGCTAATCAACCGTTCGAGTCTTGCCCAAGGTACCCGTGGGCGAGCTCTCGGTGCTCTCTTTCATAAGCTTTGTCTCCAAGTCGCTCAAAGCACCTTGCGATGAGCAGGTGGGCTTCGCCAAGTTCTTTCAATGAGCTTTGGCCCGCGGCCTTTAAATACAAAAAGGCGTAAGCACACGACAGCATCTGAAGCTTCTCGTCTTTTCCGAGGTTTTCCTGGGACAAATACGTGTTCGCGTAATTGAGTGCACCGCTTGTTAATTCCGCGTGGGAGAAGTTCATGTGCCTCCAGTGACAACATTAAGGTTCTTGATTTTGAAGTGGTGAATTTTTCTCAAAAGCAAATGGATAGTGAACTTCAACTATTTCACCACCCACAGGCTTTGGGAAAATCCATTTTTTACTTTCAGCGACGACGCAGTCTTCAGCTTGCTTATTTTTTAATGAACTCTCCGAGATCTGAGTTTTTCGAACACGACCATCAGCAGCAACTTCGAAGGTGATTTTAATTCTTCCTGCGATGCCGGGTGTTTTTCGCTCGGCCTCTTCATAACAATTCATGACGCCTGAAATGTTCGTCTGAATGACGGACTGAATTTGGCTCCGATGAAGTCCTCCGTTTTTAGCGAGAGCAAACGGAGACAGAAGAACGAACGACAAGACGAAAGAGCTTCTCATTGAAAGCATGCACTAGGCTTGCACAAATTGCTTATTTTGGAAACAAATTTGCGGTTGCCTTGATCCAGAAGCTTGCCGAAACATCGATCGACAGATCGAAAGCGCTCCTGCGCGGGGAGTAGCGGCTCCTGCCGCGGGGTCGGAGACGGTGCTCGCTCCTGATGGGAGCTCTACGATCTCCCGGTCGCTCGCACCGCCTCAACAGTTCCGCGCCTCTGGCGCTGCACCTATGTGCCTCGGGCATACCTCGGCTAGCGTGTGGGAGTATTTGACGATCGCTAGCTAAGGGCGAAGCGGCAGACGTCTGATGCAAGATCAGCAAGGAACTCTTCGCGATTTGGCATTGGATCAATCACATTTGGAGGAAGAGTATTCATGAATGAAAAGTGCCCTGCGCCTTTCACAATGCGAAAATCAATATTAGCCCACGTCATTGTTCTCTTGATAAATTCAACTTGTGAAGGCGCGGTGATGTTATCAAGCTCCCCAGCCCACAATTGTATCGGAATACGAACCGAGTCTAAAGCATTCGGTCCCTGAAAGAATCCTGTCGGGGGCGTGAGCAGTACCAGATTCTTAAGTCGATCTTCGCGTGTAACCGGTATTACCGTTCCAGATTTCATGTATAATTTCGCACCTGCTAGGCCGAGTAACAGGGTCGCTCCAATAGAATGGCCAATTCCTACGACAGGAAGGTCTGATTCGGAGGCGGAGATAAGGGCACTTTGCAATGCATTTGCCCTTGAGAGCAATTCGTCTGAAGTCGGGATAGCGGAGACGATCCGCTCGAAAGGGGGTGCAATAACGGTGCACCCACTTTCCGCTAACGAATTCAATAATGGCAAATGACGTTCAGGATTCCCCCCGCTTCCTGCAGCAAAAAGAGCGATACGCCTTGGGAGGTCGGGTTTAAGCAACAATGTTTTCATATTGTTTATATATGTCGAATGCTCGCGACTGTCATCAAGATCGAAACTATCAAGGCAGTATTCTTCCGGTCGGTCGTGTATAGTTGAAGACTGATAAACTGATCGGGGGGATTCGGCAAAGCGAGGAGTAGGTGTGGTGCTAGTTCCTAGGGGGCTTGGTTGATCGATGGCGCTCATGCGCGGGGAGAGAGGCGGCTCCTGTCGCTGGATTCGGAAGGCGCTGCTCGCTCCTGATGGGGAGCTCTGCGATCTCCCGGTCGCTCGCACCGCCTCAACAGTTCCGCGCCTCTGGCGCTGCACCTATGTGCCTCGGGCGTACCTCGGCGGATTGCGGGATCTGCTTCAGATGGCTCGTCGACTGACTCGCTGGTCGGGGCTTTGCGTGGATGGCCTCTGGAGACTCGGACGATGTCCTCATCGGTCGTCCATCCACGCTTTGACAGTTCCGCGCCTCCGGCGCTGCACCTACATGTGCGCGAGTACGGGCACGCGTAGACAGCTCTTTGCCCTCCGGGCAACCGCTTACTTGCCGAGGGTTACCTCGGCGCTTACATGTACACGGGGTGTGGACGCTGGACCGTGCGCTTGACTCCTGGCGAGCGCACAGAGACCATTTTCTTAGGCAATGATGCCGAAGATTTATGAGGAGCAATTCCATGGCTAAGAAAGCTGCAAAAAAAGCGACGAAGAAAGCTGCTAAGAAGACCACTAAAAAAGCGACTAAGAAGAAGTAGTTTGAATTGAGGGAGCGAGTTTACACCGCTCCCTCTGTTTTTGGTATCTGGCGGAGTTTGCCTCATGGCTCACGCTTTGCGCTCGCTGATCGTCAACCTCCGCGTTGACAGTTCCAGGCCTCTGGCCTTCCGCTTACATCCCTCAGCTGCGTTCGGGAAGAAGACCACTAAAAAAGCGGCGACTAAGAAGAAGTAGTTCGAAGCGAGGGATCGAGGCGGCACCGCTCAACCCGGTTCTTCCAGCTTTCTATGGCATCACACGCTTCCGATGCCTCAATGTCTTAAGCTAATCTGTACTACTTTCCGCTTGAGTCGTGCGACTTTCGATTAACTGAAGTCGATACTTGAGGGCTGGGTGAGTTCGATATTCTTTTTCGATATTCATTTTCAGATTGGGGGTGCTGCAAATGTACTCCCAGCGACCTTGCCTTTTTTGGCCGACGATCGAGTTGTCAAAAAGAAATTGAAGATGAGAGCGCATGTCCCCTTCGGAAGCGTTGCTAAACTCGCTCGAGTATTTCTCCTTGAATAAATTCAGATCAAAAGATTCTACCTGAATCGTTTGCAATACGTTCAAGAGCTTTTCTATTTCAGGAAACTGATTCGTCCACTCGTCGATTATCTCATTGTAAATACTAGCAGATGCTTCTCTGTCTGCCTGATATATCTCATTCGTACTAAAGAGACCAGTCTTGTTAGGTTCGTGGCAAGAGCGAATCTTATTTATATATACAATTATGTCTCTGGGCCGGTAAAAAGATCTTCGAGTAATGTAAGTGAAGGCTGGTGTTCCTTGCCTTACAAAAGCTGCTTCAAAGATACAACCTGTTTTTTTGTCTGTATCTAAGCTCACGCCGGCAGGTTTATGCTTCTTAATGCGTTCAAAGAACATCTTGTCTAAACTGCTAGTTTCCCATTTGATTTCGATCGCACTGTCTTGCAGAAGTTTATTCTTGTCGTTGAACCTTAGCTGATTATAGATGTCTGATCTAAGGAAGGGTACTACCTTAATTGATTTGCTAATTTTCGAATCAATTGAGATGTTCCGACATACATTCACCAGGTTTATGAGTACCTTGCTGTACTCATCGATTTCTCCAGCTAGCCAATTCTCATCAAGTTGATCGAGAGCAATTAGAAATTTATACTGGTCTGCGTTGCGAATAAAAATGTCCTCGAAATAGGAAAGCAGATTAAATGCGTTAGTTCTTAACCTCGACTGAAGTTCTTTATCGGCTGCGACTTCGTCGAGGCTTATAGAGCCTAGCCCAGCAGATATTTCACCAAGCTCCATTCCTGGAGTCTCAACTTTCTGGACTCGGGCCAGCTTCGAAATTAAAACTTCCATCAAGGTGGGATTAGGGTTTCCATAGATTCGGTTGATATAGCTTTCAGCCCACCTTAACTCTTTCGAGAGCTCCTCTCCTTTAGTTTTTTTTATTTCGATTAGGCGAGAGATTACTTTTACGAAAAACAGGTAGCGCCAACTTTTTTGATATGCGGAAAGCTCTCCGGCCAAAGATTCCTTGTATATTCTATGTGCTGGCCATGGATAATCTTTAAAGTTCAGAGAGATTACGTTGTAATTATTTAAGTTACCAGAATCTGCTGATCGCAAGTGTTCATAGATCGCTGTTTTACCAGTGCCCTTTCTTCCTAGCACCAGCCACGCTCTACTCTGAGTTATCTTTTGTACCTCTGGAACCTTGAAAAAGTATTCCTGCAGATCGGTGTCCGTTTCCGCCGATACCTGAAATTCGGGTAGCCAATCACAAATGTCTACGGTGTTCATGTAAATTGTCTCCGCCTGGAATTGAATAGTTTAAGCACAATATAAATATAATATGTTTAATAAAGAATTGCAGGAATGTTCATCTAAGTCCACCTATTTAGCGAGCATAGCGTTTTTAACATGGACAAATGCCCGTTTATTTTGGTCCGATTAAGGCGGGGAAATTGGATGTGGAGGGGAAATGGGTGAGATGGATGTATCTAAATGGATCGGTCCTTTTCCGTGTCTGCCGGGGCAGAGCACGATGTCTCTTTGGATGAGTTTCGGGCCAGGGTTAGTGGCAAATCCAGTGGTAGTCGTGAAGGCAAGAGCTTCGGAAAGAGACGCTTGGATTTTTGCGAAACCCGTCGGGGTACCGCTGCAGCCAACAACTTACGGTGTTCAGATTCATACTTTTGAGAATCTTTTGGCTGACACCAAGTACTCATATCACATCGAGGTAAATAATGCTCCGTGGGTCGGTGAAGGGCTTTCGAGTGAGGACCTATATTTTCACACATTCGCTTCCAATGAAGACGATTTAGAAACCGTTTTCATGAGCTGTCATGGAATTGAAGCCTATGAGAAAGACTCAGGGACCGACACCGCAAATACATGGAATATGTGGAAGCGGTTGTCGCAACTAGTGGTCGAGAATCCCAAGATTCGGCTCGCCATATTGGGCGGCGATCAAGTCTACATGGATGATACATTCACCGAAGACATTTCAAAGTTTGATCACGAAAAACCAGCAGAGATGCGCGAAAAGATCTTTGGAGCTTATCTCAAGTACTGGGGCGATCCCGAGTACAGAAAGGTGATGGTTAAGCTGCCAGCGTTCTTGATGTGGGATGACCATGACATTATTGACGGGTGGGGATCTCGTAAAGAACAACTGAAGATTCCATTTAGCGATCAAATTCTGGAGTACATTCAAGAAAAGACTCGAAATAAACGTTACGTAAACAGGCGGGAAAAGTGGAAACGGTACGGCGGTTTGCTATTCCAGGCCTTCGATGAAATGCAGCGTTGCCGCAATCCTAATTCAATCGATACGTCAGTATCTACTTTCACCAAAAAAATCGGAAAAGTTGGAATTTTGTCTCTCGACATGCGACGAGAGCGAGGAGTTGCTGATAGCAACGGAAAACTTCAGATACTTAGTAAGAATCATCAAGCTCTGATTGACTCAAAAGCACCCGATTTCAACGGGTGCGATTCGATCTACATTGTCTCTCCCGTCACGTTGGCCAGGATGAGCGGGAGGATCGAGTTTTTCCTGGGAAGTCTTTCTAATTTGATGTGGGAGCTCGGGGCTTGGATTAGCTATCGCAAGTCTCCAGGGCGGGTGCTCTACTGGACTGTTTTGTTTCTAATTGGCTACTGGGTTTTATATTCATACAGCAAGACTTTCCCTGGGGTGCTACAGGCGCTAACGCTTTCAGTCTTTTTGGGGATCGTAGCGCTCACAAGTAAATCGAGTATCAGAGAATACTTTCCGAATGCGGGAAAGGGAATTCTTTGGTCTCTCGGAGTGGCTGCGGGTGTCTTGGGCACCTACGGTATTACTTGGATCGCTCACTTTTATCTGGCAAGTGGTAACACTCAAGCTGGCATATTGAGCGCAGCTTCGCTGAATTTTGATCTGGTAGATTCTGCAGCAGGCAGCATTCTAAGCATTATAACTATCGGTTACTTTAGCTGGGCACATTGGAGTCGTACGAAGGAAAAGCTTAAAGAAGAAACGAAAGATAAAAAGGAAATTGCCGATGCTCAAAGCCGTAGGAATCTATTGGGAGTCGTGCCGCTCGTGCTGCTATGTCTATTTAACTGGTGGCGTGGGCTTCCTGGCGAGAACAGTCTTTTGAATGTGGCGCTAATTTTGCCCTATGCGTGTCTAGGCTTCGTGGTTTTCATATGTTTCCTAATGGCTTTGTTGGAAGGGATCGGGGCCGTTGATACCGTTGCCGGTTTAAATGATGACGTCATGGATGCATGGAGTGCTCAAGAGCATGTCGAAAGTTTAAAGTGGTTCAAGGGACTCATCTGGAATCTATCTGATGAAGGAAGAAAGCAGGTTTATCTTCTTTGTGGAGACATTCACACAGGGGGAATGTCTCAAATCGCATTTCCGGAAATGGGTAAGCGGAAAGCGGACTTCGTGTTCTACCAGATTACTTCGTCACCCATGAGCTATGTAACGATGCCAGCGCTAGTTGAGAAGATTACCTCAGGGGTTGGAACTGTCGCTCTTAAAGAAAGTCAGCAAAAAAATGCTGAATCAATTTGTGAGTTTACGAATATCTATTTTAGAAGCCAGCGCAATTTCGTTGTTCTAAAAACAAATGGATCAAAGCTGAACGTTAATTTCTATTTTGAAGATCTTAGAGATCCAGTTCAGCAAACAATTTGAAGGGGCTCATGAAGAATACACTCATTGTATTGGCATTTATCTTTGCTGGCTGCGCCACGAAACCCCCAGCCCCCGAGCCCACCGGTTCCAGCATGCAGGTCGAGACCGAAAGGCCGACGGAACCTGGTCAGTTCGAGCCCTACGCCAAACGCACGAAGCTTCCGGGCGTGATGGATGTCCCCGGCGTCGAGGTCTTAAAGCACACCTGCTACACGGTTTACTACGATACGAACTATAAGCTCGCTCGGCACGTGACCTACCGGCTCAAGCGCGAGGACCTCGCGACGCGGACGGGAAAGCGCAAAGAGAACTTCAAGATCGATCCGATGCTGAGGGAGCGAAACCTGCCGTATTACTCGCTAGCGGCTTACCGCAAGAGCAAGGTCGACTCGCCCTACGCGCCCGGGCACCTCGCTCCCGCCGCGGACTTCGCACGAAGCCAAAAGGCCATGGACGAGTCTTTTTATCTATCGAACATGGTACCCCAAGAAGATGCGATGAACTCGCCCACATGGGTCGAGCTGGAGGATCAGGTGAGGTTCTGGGCCTGCGGGGAGAAGGACGTCACGGTCATCACGGGCGGATATCTAAAGCCCGGTCTTAAGACTCTATCGACAGGCGTTCCGATCCCGCCGCAAATGTTTAAGGTCGTGATCGACGAAACTGCGCCGAGAAAGATGATCGGCTTTGTGTACAATCAATCCGACCGAGGCGAAGTCATGCGCGAGCGGGTCGTGTCGGTTGCGAAGATCGAGGCGGCGGCGGGCTACTCGCTCAAGAATGATGTCGAGGGCTTTGAGAAGCTGAAGGACTCGGGGATTTCGGAGTGGAAGAGTGAGGACTGCCTGCCGAAGGCGAAAAGGAAGAGCAAATGAGTGAACCGAAGGAACAGGTTGGATTTTTCGAAGGTATCTTCCAAGCAATTAGAGACCGATTTTCCTCGCCATTCTTTGGCTCGTTTTTCATTTCCTGGTGCATAATTAACTGGCCCATTCCTGTTTTCTTAGTCTTTGGTGGGGAAGCCAGCCGAAATGCCTACATCTCCGAGTATGTATTTGGAACGTCGGATGCAAAGCTTGTGTATTTTCCCTTTGCTATAGCACTCGGGTATTCATTCGCAGTGCCAATCATAACATTCTTCTACCGAAAGTATCTCTCTGGAATTGCCCAACGTGAGGCTCGAGTGCAAATTTGGAAAGAGCAGGATTTGGAATATTCTCGTCAGTACTATGCGGTGCCGAAAGAGTTATTTTCTACGATCCGCACGCATGCCGCAACATCGAAGCTTGTTTTTGATGACGCGATTGCTGCATTGAGAGAAAGACTATCAGATGGAAATCCAATAGATCATGTGGAATTTATTCGAATACTGGAGTCTGCTCGAGATAGGGATGAAAAAATCTTGAAGTATCTGGCCCCATTTCCAGAGGGAGATCCAGCCGACCCGCTTGATGATTTGTTCCGTTTCTATCGGTCGAAAGAATTCATCACGGAAAAGCTACGTGAGCATCGGTTAAAGCTGTTTTTTTATAGGTCTATTAATTGGATGTTAAAAAAGATTTAGGCTTGTTTCGTTCGAAAAGGGTATGCCGATGTTTTCAAAAATGATTCTTGCTCTGACATTCATTCTGATTGGTTGTGCGGCTGGCCGTATGCGCGGCGACGAAGAGGCTGAGCGCCTAACTGGCGTGCGGTCGATGGTTGGAGATCCTTGGTGCGGCACATGCACGAGCTGCCTTGCTCCTACGATAGATGCTGCAAAAAAAGACTGTGCTGCTGAAGGCAAGACTTACCAGTACAAGAATCATGAGTGTTCCACGGCGTTCATTGTTAAGTATGCTTGCGAGTCAAAATCATCCGACATGGCGAAATAGCAGTTGAGATCGTTTAGGCCTAACCTTGAAAAGTTCATCCAATTGATTCGGAGTTTCAATCAGTTCGATCTTATGGCTTTAGCTATGACTGAAAGCTGGCGCACGGATATTAATCCGAAAAAGAGAACCAGAGACGACACTATGATCGCGGCTTTTGGGCCCCGAGTCTTCGCCTTTTCAAGTGCCGCCGGCACTGTTCATAATAGAAAGTCGGCTACGACACGTGATGTTTTGGTTTGCGCACACCGCTACCTGGAGCTTCCGGAGCAAACTCTCCAAGAAGAGCCTAGTCCCGAAGTTAGAGAAGAAATCGCAATGTACGCATCCGAGTCGAGGTATTTTCAAAAATATCACGTCCCAAAAGTGGAGACTGATAATTCTCTCAGCTCCATAAGTGCATTTTTATTGAGGTCGATAGAGTCTCAACACTCGCACCAAGGCGGAACGCCTCATTCAATTGTTCGTTCATTTGCAATTTTAAAGAATTTCATTGCACGTCTTTCTGCAGCAGATCGTAATCTTGTCGATTCGATATTAGGTTTGGATCAGAAATTGTTTTTTCGATCCGCTTTAATTACTTGGTTGTACATGGTGCAGAAAGAGACTCGAGGATTCTTGTATCTTGAAAACCTCGAGTCCTTTGCAGCACCAATAATGGGATCGGACGTTTCCGCTTTTGGAGTGTTTATATCGAGAATGTCATGCTCAAGAGATGATGCCACCGAATGGTTGGTTCAGTGTCGATCTGCAAAAGAGGAGCTAAAGAAGTATTTCCCGCTGTATTTTTATAATACTCCTCTTCTAAATCTGGGGAATTATGGTTTTGATGACCGAATTGAAAATCGAGATTTAAGTAGAACGATGATGTGTCCTTCGCCTGGCATTTATTTAAAGTCTGCCACCGAGAAGTGCTACGAGCTTGTTTCAAGAAATTCTGACCGGTTTCAAGTGAGAAATCCGCTTGTTGTATTTGGTGAAGCTTTTGAAGACTACGTTCACGAGGCGTTGAACTTCAAATACGGCCATGCCTTCGTGGAAAAGGTTGAGCCAGTGCAGGGACAGAAGAGAGCGGACTTTATCGTCGAGTCCTCCGAATTTATACTTGTTGTGGAGCTTAAAAAGTCACTTATAGGATTGGGAGATCGGCTTGAGGCTTCTGGGGTTCCCCTGCTTAAGTTTTATGAACGCACTGGAGGTGCGTTTGATCAAATCGGTGAAACGATTTCCGTGCGCAAGCTTGATGAGCGAGGAAAACCAGTAATCGCCATTGTCGTTTCTGAAGCGAACAATTACACTGCAGCAGCAAGGTTTATCACTTTTTTTGTAAATTCAGGGATTCGTCGTAAGATGAACCTACATCTTCTGGATGTAATGACCATTGAGTTGTTTGAGCGGGTATTTTTACACCGTGAACCTGACGAAATATTGAGAGATTTTATATCCAGATGGGCCGATTTTGACTCAAATCCAAACGGAATATTCGCATATTCAACAGCCAAGAGCGAAATGCGTCCTGGGGAAGAGTTTGCGGGACATCTCGAGGCCCACTTGGAGGAGCTCCTGCCTACTGGAGACTAGATTGAAGCATATGCTCCAGTTAGCTTAGAAATCACCATCATCTCCACATCACTCGCACTCGTATTTGCGACCTAAGCGATCGGTATGCTCCTAAAACTTCACATCCGCTGAATCCAATTTCCTCGAAATCAAAAGCATCTCGGCATCTGTATCGCCTTTATTCTCAACAAAGTGCAGGTCTGCCGTTCCGGCGTGAAAGCAGGAATCCTTCATTGATTTAACCGGGGAGATGGGAGCTGCGGCTTCCTCCTGATTGTTCGTCTTGCAGACTCACTGGTCGTCAGCCGCTGCCTTCACAGCTCCAGCTCCTCCGGGCTTGCGCTTAGAGCTCGCGATTACGCGAGCCTTAGAAACTCCTCTATTTTCTTTTTCAGGTCAACGATGAAGGCAGTGGTGGAAAGGCGCGGGCGCCTAGAAATCAGACTTCTCAACGTCCCTCGAGGCTGGATATTTACTGGACCTTTGGTCCCGTGCTTGGGGCTGTCTACCGTGCTAAGGTGAGTTATGACTTCTTCGCTATATTTACCTCTCGGGTGCTTGGCTCTACTCGCGCTGCTTTCTTCGTGCGCTTCCGGTGACAAGTTTAAAACGGCGCGTGCGCCCGCGAGCCTTGCGGCGCAGAGACAGATGTGCGAAATGAGCTCAACAAGGCTAACGCTGCTCATGCGCGGAGACGTCGGACGCATCGATCCGGCGGTTCCCGTTCCAAGCCCTGAGATCACGGAGCTGGCACCCTTAGTTACTTACATTAAGGAAAACCCGCAGCTCTTGCGCTACCGGCGGTTTCCCTGGCTCGACAATTTCCAAGCCTCCGAACGTCAACGTCTCTTCGCTCTGTCGGTTTCGCTAAGGTTTAATGAATCTTTCATGGCCAAGTATGCAGACCGGCTGCATCCCAAGATCAACGGAGACTGGGATCAGGACCTTCCGGCGAAGGCCGCCGGTATCGACCAAATCTATCAAGATTGGAGTGTTCGCTACCAAAAGGGTGAGGCTCCGAAGCGAATTGCGATCGATCAGATCAAAGAGGTCATGAAAAACCGCTCGCCAAGACCGCCGCGTTCAATCTTTGAGGCATCCTCATCAGAAGCGATTCGTAAAATGGGGGCCACTAAAGCCTGCGGGGATATTGGTGTCAAGGATCCTGATGAGTGCGTACGCGCGGCGATCTACAGTCACGATAAGATCATGGATGTGATGAACATCAATACTTATCCCGGTGAAAGCAATGCATTTGCCGATATTTCCAATTTAAAGGTCAGCATCGAAGTCTTAGACTCATCCCTGAAGGACCCGTATCTTCAGGGCCTGTGGAACTATGAGAAAATCTTACGAGAGCATCTTGCTCGGCCTCAAGATATACGTTCAGATATTTTTTCAGATTTGGTCACGAGCTTCGAGAAGGCCGGAGATCAGAAGCAACTTGCGCAGGAAAAGGCGCTGAACGTCCTTTCCGTCATTTCCACCAATGGCTCTGACTTTATTCTCAACGAGCAACTTTTCAACAAAGTCTACTGGACGCCTACGCCGCATTTCGAGCCGCCCAATCCTAAGTTCGTGAGCCTCGTGCGTCTGTCCATGGCGCTTCCCTATTTCGATCTCGTCAAGCCCGGCAATCTCTACAGTCTTCCTGCTAATGTGATATCGGAGTGTGATACGTCTAAGTACTACCATTTCTGGATGAGCGCGTTCATTTTTCAACAGCTTCGAAAAGCGGGCTTTTCTAAAGAATCGGCCGCCGCCGCCGTTTTGGTTAATCATATCGGTTATCGGTCTCTTTATGATCCGTTCGCCGCAAACTTTGCGCAAGATCACCCTGGGTTCGTAATCCTGAAAGCAGACATCGCGGGGGTGTACTCAGGGATCGTATTTGCTTCACGGCTGGGTGGGAGTAAACCTGATGAGCCTTTGGACTTCCAAAGCGTGCTCGATTCGATTCGCGAGGACCGAAGTTACCGCGATTTGATGGGGAGCGTGGCTTCAGCGGCGATGCCTTCGGCGAAAGCATACATGATGTTCATGAAAAGACTCGGCGTAATCCCACTATGGAACCAAATGAAATCTGAAATTGGTCGTGATGACTAAGGTTTTACGAAAATTTTTTGCGAATTGTTGATCAGCTGCGAAATGATTCCTTGAAGCTCGAGCGACACGTCTGCCAAGGCTGCGGCAAGGATCAGATGATGAGCTGGGCAGCGGGTGGGGCTTTGCAAAAGCATGGAGGCCTGATCTGTGGTCAGTCCTGCAGTTTCGAGCTTCAGTTGGAGCAAGTCCGCCGAGATCTTCGACGTCAAGGCGTCCTTAATTTTCCTGTTCATTTCAGATAGTTCGGACATAAAACCCAATCCGCGTTTCAGAAACGGTTAAAATACATACTATCGTGCTTGCTCATTATCGTGCTTATTTGCAACGCTTTCTGCATGGCAGGAAAAAGCGTTAGCGGCGAAGAATCAAAGTATCTGAAGAAAGTCGGAGCCAAAATCCGATCCTTAAGAACAAGCAAAGGCTGGACTCTCGAGCAGGTCGAGGAGCATGGCTGGAACAACTGGCAGCATCTCCAAAAGATCGAGTCGGGAAAGAATATCACTCTCGTAACGCTGAAGCGAGTTGCTGCGCTTTATAAGACGACCCCGGGTAAGATTCTCGAAGATCTTTAGGGACTGCGGGGCTTGCTCCTGTGGGAGTCCTGGCGGCCTCCTGGACAGCTTCGGGCCTTTGCCCTGCGCCTACCTCTGGCGAGTACGCCAATGCTCGCTCAGCGCGGGATCTGCTCTTGATGGCTCGTCACTGACTCGCTGGTCGCAGCTCCCGCGTAGACAGCTTACGTCCTCCGGACGATCGCTTACTTGTCCATGATTACATGGACTTTGGATTCGTAAGTGGCGAGAATTGAAGAATGACATTTTGGAAGAATTTGAAAAGACCAAAGCGTGTTAATGCAGGGGTTTTGATCCTCGTTTTAGTCCTTGCGCTCGTTTTGTTGGCTGCCGTTGCCTCACATTTTACAGGCGCTCCGATCTCCAGGTCTGAAATCCACGATGACGTAAATAGAGGTGTTTCGGATCCATGCCAAGAAACGGAACTTGCGTTGAGTCGAGTCCGAGACGCGCTCAATAGATTCCGGCAGGACTGTGGTTTCTTTCCTGACGAATTAGAGGGGCTGAATAGTCTCGTTCGCAAGGTCGATCGCTGCCAGGCATGGCGAGGGCCTTACCTGAGGAGCCTGCCAAATGATGGGTGGGGGCGCAATCTCCTCTATTCCAATATCGACGATAATATTGATGTCTTCTCTTATGGCGCTGATGGATTGGTGGGCGGCGAAGAGCAGAACGAAGATGTTTTTGCAGATTTTGATGTCTCAGGTGAGGCTGGTTAATCGTTTCTGTGTGCTACTTCCGAATGCAAAATAAACTGAAGAAGATAAGATCTCTTATCACTGGCAGCTTAAGAACTTTTCCACCTTCTGTTTCAGATTTGTCTCATTTGTAAAATCATTCAGATGCCCAAGCGCTTTCACTTGCGCATGGGCGTGGCGCCAAACCTTTCGTTCAAAGACGGGGTTGCGGTGCAAGGCCGGAAGGCGCGCACTGATTTCCAGTAAGCGAAGCGCCAGCATCAAGTAATACCGATCTCGATCCGGAAGGCGCGTGTCGGAGGCAACTTGGGTGTGCAGGTGTTTAAAGAAATGCTCTGGCCCCCAATGCGGAAACCTGGCGGGGTTGTAGAGTGACTTCTTGGTCGGAGAGGGCGGCGCATCGCCGTACCTCGTCGCGAGGTCTTGATAATTAAACTTGTGATAGAGAAACGGCTTCAGCGGGTGAAGCACCATCAGGGGCTTGAGCCTTCGCCATGCGGCCTGATGATCGGCTTCGGGGTCTACGCGGTCGTAATCCGACTCCTCTTGCCTGAGAAGGTATCTGATGAGGGACTTGGCCTCTTCGCCGCGCCTGGAGTCTTCTGGGGAGCGGAAGGGCTCACGCGTGACGGACTCAAGCATGCTTTCGAGCAACTTTACGATATTTGCCATGTGCCCCCTCGCCCCGAATGGCCCAAGGTCTAACCCGCAAGGTCATCCCCAACACTCCCTTGCTCCCTCTGAAGATATGTGTAAATAATATGTAAGTCTACGGGTAATCCCGTGGGTCTAAGCGAAAGCCGGGACGGCTGAAGCTGTGAAGGCGGGAAGGGTAAAAGCGAGGCCGTAGGCCGAGCCATCAGCTCCCTTCGCGCCATTCGAACTTAAGGAGCGAGTTGTGAAAAAGAAACCGCGACTTTGTGTCGCAACCTCATCTGAATTTGTTTTTCTTTATTGGTAGGAGGCATTCGTGGGAGCGTTTAAGCAAGGCGAGATCGACGAAGTTGATTCGGATTATATTGATCCTAACCAACTGAAGTTGATACCGGATGAAGGGGCGGAGTCTCGTTCGATGGCTCCGACTGCGTCCTCGCAGTCACTCGACTCCGCCTTGACAGCTTTGGACGTCTCGTCCTTCGCCTACATGCCTCGGAGTACCTCGGCGAAGCATATTCGGTATATTGAGGAGTTTCTCTCGAAGAGATTGAAAGTCGGGTAGCGGAGGTTGCCTCCTGGGGGCTCCGCTGCGCGTTCGCGGTCGTTCCGGATTGCGGGATCTGCTCCTGGCTGCTCGTCGCTGACTCGCTGGTCGCAGCTTTGCGTGGATGGCCTCTGGAGACTCGGACGATGTCCTCATCGGTCGTCCATCCACGCCTTGACAGTTCCGCGCCTCTGGCGCTGCACCTACATGTGCGCGAGTACGCGCACGCGTTGACAGCTCTGTGCCCTCCGGGCGCTCGCTTACTTGTCCATGAGTACATGGACGGTTGGCAGTTCTGGGCCTCTGGCCCTCCGCTTACATGTCTCGCGTCGCTCGACGAGGAGTTTTTGGCGAAGTGGCTGACGGTTGATTAAAAATGAGGTTAGGCTTGGTTTGCTCTGGGGATTTGCTTGTGGTCCGGAAGTTTATACCAAGGAATTTTCTTCGGTTCGATTTTTAGTTCTGCGAGAGTTTTTGATATTTCATTTTTTATATTTTCAAGCTTTTTGCCGTGCGCATAACCTCGAACATTGTCGATTGTAAGTACCCAGTGATCATCGCCTACCGAGTTCACAGGATTAGTGTAAAACACATGCTTGAGTTTGGACTTCCAAATCTTCAGGTGAACTAGGCCATTTTTATCAGTATACAGCATATGTGGGGTGCTTCCGCCGACTCCACTTAATTGGGTTCCATCTCCTCGTATTTGAAGAGTCGCAACTAAATTCATCTCTTCGAGTTCGTTCGAATACGTTTCCATATATTCATTTGCGGTTACGCCATATTCAACTTGGCCGATTTTGCTACTAAGATAAAATTCATGCCAAGTATGACCGCCAGTTCCAGTGGTCATATGCCATGAGTCATTAAAGTACCTACAAAAGTAGTACTCCTCTTCTCTTATTGGCGATTCCTCGTATCTGGTTCGGTCTTGCGTCTCCAAAACTTCAATTGCTACCGGATGTCCCATTTTTATTACAAAAAGTGACTCCATTTCAGATTCTCTCTTTCGCGGGAGTCCTGATTCGTCTCGCACGGGATATATGATGTATTCAAGCCCAAGTCCTGTGTTGCCCGGATCTATCGCGGGGAAACGCACATTATGAAAAGATTCATATTTCAGAAATGACTCGAAAGCTGAGATTGCACGTTCTGTTTCAAGCAGCTTCTCGCGTCTGTTAAGCGTGACTTCGCTTTTCGTAGTCACCTCTTTGATATGGTCGATATTTTCTTCGGTCTGGGCATTCAAATAGAAGGCTAGAACTAGAAAAAGTAAGCTGCCAATTATGCCGCTTACAATGTTTCCTCCAAATCCGTCGACAAGTGGTAGGAGGAATGCTGGTAGGTGGTTATGAAAGGCCCCTACGCAATAACTAAGGATAGAAATAAAGATAAGTGCGACAAAGAATATCCAAAGGTAAGTTTCTTTCTTGGGCTTTTTAGGGGTAGTCATGGTCTTTTGGCTCATCTCGATCCTTTGCCGTAAGAAATCGATTTTATTTCTTAAAAACGCCTTTTTCGCACCAGAATCTCGCATCATGTCCTTTTTCTTTTTGCGACTCATTGAAGAAATTCGCGACTTTCTCACAGTTCTCTTTATTCCAGTCGGGTTTCTCGCCGTCTGTTGGAAAAGTTGCGACGTGAAGTCGCATGTCTTTAGAAATAACACCATTTCGGTAGAGCGTATAAATTTGGCCGCCACTGTCTGCGTCTTCGTCCTTAGTGCAAGAGATGAATTGCAAGCTGATTATTAGAGTGATCAAGCCCTTCAAGCCAACGCTCAAGATTGAATTCACTTTTTGGTTCCTTTTGTGGGCTGGGCCTGCTCAGCTCCCGCCAACTCCCTATAAAACCCCGCGAAATTCTCCGCGAGCGCATCGGTCAGCGCATTGCCGGTATTTCGGCAGGCGACATCGGCCATATAGGCGGATTCGAAGCGGGTGGTCTTTTTGATATCGTACTTTTTGCCATTCACGTCATAAATCAGATGCGTGTTCCAGTAGCCGTCGTTCATGCCAGAGGTATCTGAATCGATCTCGATGACAGAAATCGAGATTGGAGCGCCAGAAGGGCTGAGCTTTCGAGCGGCGTCGAGTTCGTCCGTTAGCGCGTCTTTGACGAAGGTAAAGAGAGGTGTGGGGAGTTCATAGTTCACCATGCGGCAACCCATGGAGCGCTTGTTCAAGCGCTGCGAGGCTCTCGGGTTGTCCGATTCGACACCCGACACAGAATACTGATTTTTAAGAGATTCAGCCGTGCGAATGTTTTGGACGCTAGGTTGGTGCCTGCGAATGCCCGCGACAGAGCAGCCCGAGAGAAGCGAGAACAAACATACTAGCGTAAGTGGATAATTTCTCTTCATCAAATTTCTCCTGGCATCCTGACTATCTATATCTTTCATAGTGATGCTCAACCGTGTCATCTTCGCACAATTTTGTACTTTTCCCTTGGCTGGGGCGAGGCTGAATGATCAGCGACAATCTGTTCCCTTGTCGCTTATACTTATGGGAGCGAGCACCTGCCTCTTTGAATTCGAGCGGGCAGCTCGGATCGTTATCTGAAATCCCTCGCTGAACTGTGTCGCTAACGGTAATCTCAGTTTCGGACACAATCCAGGTGCTATTCGCTATAGTCTTGCATACGCTCGGAAGCCCATTGTTGGAGCCGTACCGAGTATCTTCGAATCGTGCTTTATTCTTATAAACCAAAAACGCACTGGCCATCGGATTTTTCTTGAGTTGAGAATTTGCGGCTTCGAGGTCCTCTAGACCTTTGCTGGTTGGGCAGGAAATGCTTTTGAGGACCCAGACTCCGCCTAAGGGGTTCTCGAATTTTTCTGAAGGTGGAAGAGTAGCGCATGCGCCAAGTACAATGAAGGACCAAGAATAAATTGTTAATCGGCTTAAGTACTTAGTTAACATCAATACACCCTCACCGGAATCTTCGCATCCAAGAACGGCTGAACCTTTTCATCGAGCTCAGTCTTCCAAATCACGTCAAAGATATTGATTCGAGGGACGCGGTCGGTGGGTCCGTGCGTGACGTAGAGAATTTTCACCTGATCGTTCCCGATCTTGAGCCAAGAGAGGGAAGTGCTTGCAATGCGAATTTCGTGGATTTCGTGAAAGGTGAGTACCAGCGAAATCCTTTTAAGCCTAAAGAGATCGAAATAGTCGATCTTTAGGATGCCCATGGAGAATGTGCTGCTGACGGTTTTAAGAATGGAATGGTTTCGTAACGTCACGGTAAAGGCAAGGAGCGCGGCGAAGCCAAAAGATGAGACCACGACGTTCCAGTTACCCAGTGGGCGCTCCAGTATGCTCTCGGCGATATAGGCCGCCGAGCCAAATATCAGCGCAACGCTTGGGATTAAAATCAATAGAATGAAGATCCAGTTCTCAAGGATAGCTCTATCGCGGGCGCTCGATTTATGGGTTTTTATAAATGACATCAATTTAATCCTGCGGGCAGAATGAGGGGATGGACAAGCTATATTTCGCATACGGATCAAATTTGTCACCGAAGAAACAAGTGAAAGAATTCGGAAAGGAATTCGTGTTCGTATGTGTTGCTCGCTTAGAGAATGCAAAGATTTGTTTTCCTCAGTACAGTCGCAAAAACGATTGTGATGTTGCCTCTTTTGTGTGTTCGTCTAATAGCAGTGTTTGGGGTTGTGTTTTTAAATTAACGCAAGACCAAATGTCCAAGTTAGATCGCCAAGAGGGTTGGAAAGATAATCGCCCGAGCGATAAAAATTCGTATGAGAAAAAGCAGGTGAGGGTTCTTAGCTCGTCCGGAGAAGAATTGAAAGCGTATCCCTACCAAGGAAACAAGGCGAAACCTGATGAATACAAAGGCCCGAGCGAGGAATATTTGACCTACATTTTGGAGGGATTAAAGTATCGAGTCAAAGACGGGATACCTATGCACTACATAGATGAAGTGAAAGTGCAGGCTCGAAAGCTGGGCAATCATTGACTATCTGCGTTTACCGCTGATTCCCACTACACCCACACGCACCCGTAGCGGGATCAACGTACGAAACCGATCCTGGGCATTGAAACGTACAATTGTTGCGCTCGATTTGATCAGAAAAGCGGTCGGGGCGTCCGTTTGCCGGACGGATGGGGCCGGAGCTGGTGGCGCAGGAGGCGAGAGCTAGGGCGAGTAAGATGGTGTAAATAATCCGAATGAGCATAAGTGAAGCGTAGAAAATCCGGGCGGCGGAGGCGAGGGAGAATTGGGTGCCGGAACGAGGAGGGCGGGATTTGCTAGGTAGCTCTCGCGATGCGTTCGCGGGCGCAAATCCCGCCTTAACAGTTCCGGGTCCACGGACCCTTCACCTATATGCCGAGAGTACTCGGCGCGGAGGCGAGGGGGAATTGGGTGCAGGGAAGGGGGGCGCGGGACTTGCAATTCGGGATCGGCGGGTGCGCTCGGATTTGCGTGCCTGCGGCACGCGGGTCGCTTACCCGCCGTTTCACAGCTCCAGCGGCACGCCGCCTGCGCCTTGATGTCCCGAGTACGGGACTCTACCAGTCAATGTGATTAATATTAAACTGAGGAAGAACGGGTGTTGGATCTCCGGACCGGAGATTCTTAAGGGCGGTTTGATAGCGTTCGTTGCCGGGTTCATCGGAAACGAGTTGTTCCAAAAGATTTTCAGCGTCCTTCAGGTTTCCTGAACCAACCAGGCGGCCGGCTTGATAAAAGCGCGCAGATGGTGTTTGGCTTTGCTGATAAAGAATATCGAAAGAGTCATCAGGTTTAACTGAGTGAAAGTAATAAAAAAGATCTTCGAGTTGTTCGTCATACGTCGCATTCTTCAGTCCCGTTTCAATCCACGCCAGGCCGCTGGAAAAGCTCGGATCATTCTCATAAAAAGAAAGGCTCGCGAGAATTTTGTATGTATCCGGGTTCTCGGGAGCAGCCTCTAGAATAGCGCGGGCGATTTCCTGCTTCTGAGCCAAGATCTCATCATTGACGGCGGCGCCAAGCCCGATGAATTTGTTGACCAAGGTCGGTAGTGGCATTTGCGCCAGATTCTGATTCACTTCACTGCTGCTAGCAATGAGCCTTGCGCGGTGTTGTCTGAGAGCGGACCGGCAGTTTGCCGAGTTGTAATTCGGACCATGCTCACACTGTGATTTGGCGTACTCGTCCAGTTGACCGATAATGCAGGGACTCATTTCTCCGGATTCATGAGCTTTCAAATACTCGTCGATGCCATTTTGAATGAAAGACAGTTGAGCATCTTCGCAGCTCTGGATTTCACTAGGTTTTACTAAATGCAACTCCAGTTTAGGCGCGGGTTTCTCAAGCACTTTGCCCGGCTTACTCATCATTTTAGGACTTTCGTTCGCTTCATTCGGACGTAGCTGAGCATGGCTGCCAGCGAAGACCCAAATAGCTAGCGCTATCGCAGGTAGAGCGAAAAAAAGCGCTCGACGTGAGCTTTCTGAGGGGAAGACGTTCATGGGTCGCTATTCTTGCACTTTCGTTCGCAGACGCAATGGCGGGGACCTTTGCTGGTAGAATATTCAACTTTTAGATGTCCCAAGCACCGGATATGGGCGGCGTTCGGGTCTTATAGGGAATTTACGCGGTCTGAGGGCCATGCATCCCTTGCACGAGATCTTAAAGCAAGCAAGGAGATCAAATGGGACAGAGGAAAGTGATCAGTAAAGAATCGGTCGAGGCATTGACGATGCTCGCGTACAAGCTCGCTAAGGATGAGCTGTGCAATGAGCTTTTAGGGCTCATGCGATCTCATTTTGCAAAAGGGCAGAAGTACGAAGTGGAGCACCGGGAGTCGAAAGACAAGGCACGCCCCTTAAGATTGCTGGGAGCAGGTGAGGTTCCGGGTCCGGGTACTGGGGAGCTCTCATAAACAAATACTTTGTTGACAGAAAAATCAGTGGTACTCATAGGCATGAGAAAAAAGTGCTTCGTATCCTTCGGTCCCAACGAGAGTTCGCTCGAGGAACACCCGGGTGAAATTATCATCACAGACAGTTTGATGGAGATTTCATACAAGATCGATGGGGATATTTACCTTTATAAGGGAAGGCCTGCAGGAGCATCCTGGATCCTCAATCATGCGGGGAATGGATGGAGTGAGACAATTGTGCTCAACGCTGAGGGAGAAGGTTCATTCGGTGGCACTTTTGATGCGAATGATGGGAAAGACTCAGATAAAGGAGTCTTTTTCGTCGACCTGGTAACAGACTAAAAATTTATACTTGCTTCTCGAATATGCTCCGCGAATATGGTGGGCGGAGAGAGGGGAATTCTTCTTTTGGTGGGGTTGCACAGCCGGATTTGGGACAGACAAATCGGCAGCAATTAATCATCTTAAATCTGGCCTGATCATATAGAAGTTTGGGATATATTTGTTGTACCTGGCCTAGCTTTGAGTCTCGCATTGAGGCGGTGTACAGCTTACACAGCTAACTATCTAATATTATAAAGCAAAATAACTAAGTAACTCCCACTAGTCTATATATATGTAGACATAATAACTTTAGAAGTCTATTTGCAAGTAGATATTAATAGCTATAAAGTCTATATTTAGATAGACGATAAGTAGTTGTAGGAGAGTACAGTGGACTCAAGCTTTAAGACGCTAAGACGTAGGCAACTAGATGAGCAATTTGGGAAAACTGATCCCATCGAAATGCCCAGAGATGGTTGGGTTTACGAGATTCGTAGTGCACTTGGTATGTCGATGGAAGATTTGGGAAGACGCCTTGGTGTAATCAAGCAGAGAATCGGAAAATTAGAAAAATCTGAGGTTCAGGGTAATGTGACTCTGCATAGCCTGCAGGCGGCAGCTGAGGCTATGGATTGTGATTTTGTTTATTATTTTCGTCCAAAAAAATCACTTCAGTCATCGGTACTGAAAAATGCGATCAGAGCTGCTGAAATTGAAGTTGATAAATTAAATCGAAATATGGCCCTAGAGAATCAGGGGTTGTCTAAGAAAAAGATAAAAGAACTCAAAGAAGAGTTGGCGTCTGATTTTGTTGCTTACAATGACCGGCGAATTTGGAAAACGGAATGACGTTTCAGTCCGCTAGGGGAGCAACGCCTTTAACTGAAGAGGATCTAAGGGACCTTATCCCCAATTTAACAACTCAAAAGCAACTTGACGAATTTGAAGCGGAGAATATCTTAAGAGGCCAGCTATGGGCCCGAAAAAGTCGAGTACTGCAAACCGAACTTTTATCTGTATCTGGGATATGTGTTCTTCATAAAAGAATGTTTGATCAAACCTGGCGATGGGCTGGCGACCTGCGCTTGCGGGCGCTCACAACAATTGGCGTCGCTCCACATCTGATACAGCCTGATCTCGGCAACTTATTTAACGACGTCAGGTTTTGGATCGATAACAAAATATATTCCGAGGATGAAATCGCAATTCGATTCAGTCACAGGCTCGTACAGATTCACCCATTTCGAAATGGAAATGGGCGTCACTCGCGAATCGCAGCTGACTTATTGGCAGTTCAACTGGGAAAATCCGAGTTTGCTTGGGGGCGTGAGATTCCGGAAAACGAAAGACGCGATCGATACATTGAGGCATTAAAAGCCGCAGATGGATCAATGGATGTCTCCGAGCTTACCGACTTCGCTAGAAACTAACCGTTACAATCAAAAATCTACAGAATCAGCACGTTACAGCCTGCCATGCGGAGCAAGATCGTAAGTCCAATGGCGATAAGGATGCTAGCGAAGAATGCGCGCCAGCCGAGGCCGATAATCATGAGGGCAAGCTAGTTTCAAGGATTTGGGAAATCAATCTGATTTCCCAATTTTCTTAGTTATTTGGTTTCGGACGCCGGCGCCTCGTGAATGAGGCCGAATTGCTTAGCTATGAAAAGATAAAGCCGGGAAGCGAACGAAACGGAGAATAGGGCAACAATTAGGGGGAACCATTCGAGTCGGGATACAGCAGGAATAAGCACAAAATTCAGAATCAGAAATAGAGACATGAACGTAAGTACATAGATCGCAAAGCCTAGCAAAAGGCGTTTATGTTCAGACACAGGTGGTTTTTTGGCGCGATCCAGAGCTCGAATGCTTTTGTACCCGCTAAACAGTGCGAGCAAAATTAATACTATCTCGAGAACGACGTACCAATTCACGAACATCACCTCAGGGTATCGCACCTTTGCCATTTACCGTTTTTGTCTTTGAACTTCCAGAAAAGCCAGCCGTTTGTTGGGGTCTTTCGAGCGGCGGCTCCAGCTGCGGAAAGTGAGGGGTGTTTTTTTCCCTTGTAGCGAACCCAGCCATCTCGGTCGACGGTTGCTCGGTAGGTTCGACCTTTGTAAGTTCCGATCAGGCGAGTTGAGACAATTCCGATGGCGACCAAATTGGTTTGATGATCTTTGAGTTTGCCCACTGGAATTGGGGTGCGAAGGAACATGCTTTTGCCGCTGATGAAATCGCGCTCAGCCTTTTGTTTTTGCTTGAGCTCTTCCATGAGGTCCTTTTTAAAATCCGTTGAACCACGCAGGCGTCCGCGGAACTTGTTCCCAACAGGAAGAGAGATTCTGAGAATCAAGGTTTCAAGCTCACGCAAGAATTTGGAGTCTGAAGTAATGTAGAGCGAGAACGTGTCCCAAGAGCCGCTATGACGGTCTCTCAGGTGGCTGTTCAGGCGCCCCGAAAGAGATTTCGCAAGGCCAACGTAGTAAATTTTTGTTCCTTTGTAGAGCGCGTAAATCCCGTGCTTACCTTTTGAGTAGTTCCTAACTTCTCGAACATGATTTTCGAGTGCTTTGCGATGAAGTTTCTCGATATGGCCAATAACTAAGGGCTGATGATTGCGCATAGTTGAATCATGCTTTTCGTGTTTAATTTTGTCATTCGCCTCGGTGCTATAAAGATTTTTAGTGGCGTTACTCTCAACTTAGATCCAGGCCTTCAGTCATGGACCAGGGAAGAGGGTGTCTTTCTAAATGGACTTGGAAAGCGGAGCTAGCCTCATGGTGGCTCCGCTAGGCGTTCGCGGTCGTCTAGCTCCGCCTAGACAGCTCCGGTTCGTCCCGACCTGCGCTTACTTGTCCCTCAGCACATGGAACGTTGACAGTTCCGCGATTCTGGCGCTGCACCTACATGCCTCACTGGCGTTCGGCGGTGGAAGTGCCTGGGGCGGATGCCGGCCAACTCTCCTAACAGATCGAATGCGGAGTTTGCTGCGAGGATTGCCTCATGGAGACTCGAAGGACGTCCTCGTCGGTCTTGCGCGTAGTTCGCTCCTTCTTGGAGTCCTGACGGCCTCTTGGTCGGCTTCGGGGCTTTGCCCTGCGCCTTCATCTGGCGTTTACGTCAGTGGTTGTTCACTCCGCTTTCACAGCTATGAGCTTCCGGCTCGCCGCTTAGATGTCCACGATTACATGGACTCTTTGACAGCTTCGTGCCTCCGGCACGGCGCCTACATCTGGCGAGTACGCCAGCACTGGTGGCTCCGGGCTGCCGGTTACGGTCCAGGATTACCTGGACAAAGAAAGAGGGGCGAGTTCTTTTGAACGCGCCCCTCTAGTCGCCCGATCTCTGAAAAGTTGGGCAAGATTCTTTTAGCTAAAATCGGCTCGAAATCACGGGTTTTGCTCCTGTCGAAAACCGATAAGTGGTCCGAGAAAAACATGGACCACATTACATCACTGTAATGTTTCGAAGCTCGCTTGAGAGCCCCGCTCTCTTCAGACACCATGATCCCGAAGCCATGAATATCGGAATTTTTCTCACAAGCATTCTGCAAAAACGTCAGAGCGAGAATCCTTCGTATTCGCTGCGCGCGTTTGCACGAGATCTTGGCCTTTCAAATGGCCGGCTCTCCGATCTACTTTCGGGTAAGTCGAATGTTGGACTCAAAGTCGCCCTCAGGATTTCGGACGCGCTTGAATTGAAAGACAATGAGAGGGAGCGATTTCTATTACTCGCAGATCAGCGCTTTGAGCCTGCCCCGACGTTGCGAGCAATGACTTTTTTGGAGTCGAGCATTTTGGCGCTCATCGGAACGCAAGGATTTCGCAACGACCTCGAGTGGATGGCCGCACGTCTGGGAGAGCCTGCAAAAAAACTAGAAGAAGTGATCAAAAGGCTGATCGAAGAAAAGCTCATTACATCCACCGGGAAAACTCTCACTCTTGAAAGGGAAAATGCGGCGCACCTCATCGAAGGCTTTGGTGAGTTGAGCGCGACAACGTCACTCACGTTTGCGGTGAATGTGAAAAAAATCAAAGACGCCCAGCGATTGATCAAAGAGTTTCGGCGGCGTTTGCAGCGCGAGCTGCAATCAGGGCCTCGACATGAAGTCTACGAAGTTACGATTCAGCTGATTCCGGTTTCGCGGCCTGAGAAGTAGATTCCCCGCTTAAAATCAAAAGCGCGAAGACAGCGCCTAAAACGCCGTACACAAAGGGCCACGCGCCACCAAGTGAATCCCAAATCATTCCCGCAAAGACGCTCGCAAAAATGGTGCAAAAGCCCGTCACGGTTCCAAGCAGGCCAAGTGTTGTGGCCTTGGGCTTACCGGGCGAAAGCTCGAGCGCAAGGGCCTTGCCAACGCCGTCCGTTGCTCCCATGTAGAGACCATAGGTCAAAAAGAGCACCCAAATCTGCCAAGTCTCTTGCGCAAAGCCAAAGCCCAGATAGACGAGAGCGAAAACGCCGAGCCCAAAGATCATCAACTTTCGCCGCCCCAGCTTGTCTGAAAGAACGCCGAGGTAGGGACTTGAGATCGCATAGATGAGATTGTAAGCACAGTACATGAGAATCACGGTCTGGGTGGAGTGTCCGAGGGACTTGGCTTTCATCAGCAAAAAGACGTCGCTTGAATTAGCGAGCGAAAATAGACCCCAGGCAATGAGATAGCGCCGAAAAGGCTTATCGATTTGACGAACGGAGCTCAGAGGATTTTGCCATTTTGTCTGGGACGCTCTCGCTGGTTTTTCTTTCACCCAGAACAAGAGGGCAACCGAAAGCAGGCCCGGCACGATGGCCCAGTAATAAAGCGGTCTAAGATTGTCCTGGTAGGCCGTGAGCAGGTAAATCGCGGCAAGCGGCCCAATAGCAGCTCCCAACGTGTCCATGCCTCGGTGAAGACCAAAGGCCGCCCCTTGATTTTTGTCATCAACAGACTCCGCTAGCAACGCATCTCGCGGAGCAGTTCGAATCCCTTTTCCTGTTCTGTCCACGCCGCGCGCGATGAGAACATCACCCCAGCTCCCGGCAAGACCGATCATCGGTTTTGAAACGGCAGCGAGAAGATACCCGGTGATGATAAAGGGTCTACGCTTTGAAATCTTATCGGACCAAGCGCCGGAATAAGTTTTCAGCAAGCTTGCGATGGCCTCGGCTACGCCTTCAATTGCGCCAACGGATGCCATGGAGGCTCCTAGCACCGTCGTGAGAAAGATGGGGGTGATGGGGTAGAGCATTTCGCTCGAGATATCGGCAAAAAATGAGACAAAACCGAGCTTCACGACCGTGGATTTTCCCTCTTGCGAGGCTGCATGGGAGGACTCTGAGACCTGTGTTTCTTTTTTAGGCATGACCTTAGAGTTTCTCAAACCCATCTCATCTGCAACTCAAATGAGGCGCGAAAGCCTAGATTACAGAGCTGTAATGTCGTCGCCATCTCACCGCAATACTCCCGGAATATCCTCTTAGAGACGGAGGAGACATGAAGGTTTTGTTGTTCATTGCGTTTGCACTAATCACCTGCACGCAGGCTCAGGCGCAGCTTAAAGACTTGATTCAGGCGGCGCTCGAAAGATCTCCTGATCTTGCGGCCGCAAGGTCTGAGAGCGAAGTGCAGGCCCTTAGCGTGAAGTCAGCCAAGCAAAGCAAATACATTCCTCAGGTCAGTTTTGGAGCTTCAAGCGGGCACCTGCACTTTGACCGCTCTCAGACGGACGCAAACGGCAACGAAGTCTCAAATGACGGGCGCACGTCGTCTGTCAGCGCAGCTGCGAGCTTTGATTTACAGAAACTCTTTGGACCCGAAGCTGAGATTGCAGCGCAAAGCCAAAAGGCGTCCGAACTTCAGACTGAAATCACGCGTCGGGGAATCGTTCGTGACGTTAAGAAAGCTTATTTCTCTATCGTTGAGATTCAGAATGAAATCACGGCATTTCGAGCGGCGCTCGATAAGTTTGGACGGGTGAGCGGCGTTCTTGATCGAGAGAAAAGCGTCGGCGTGGATACCCGGCTCTCGCGTGGGCAGTTTCAGGTGCAAAGAGATTTGGTCGAGGCTGACCTTTTAGTGCGAACGGCGGACCTTGATTTGGCTTATGCTCAGCTTGCGGCAATTTTAGCTGAGCCAGTGGATGAAACAATCAAGCGTTTCTCAAATGCAGCCGAGCCAGGAGAGCTTCAGTTTGCAAGCGTAGTAGCGAGAAAAGAAGAAGTTCTTGGCGATCCGCTCTTGATCAAAGTCCTGCAGGCTGATGCCGAACTCGCAAGTTCTGAGGCTGAAGGTTACTTGTCCGTGCCGCTACCCATTGTTTACGCAAAAATCCAACGAGATCATTCCACCGTCTTTACAAGTGATGGGCCGCAGACGCTGATGGAAGCAGGGATCTCGCTACCGCTAGATGGTTTTGTTACGCGCCGAACGCAGAAGTCTTTGCTCAACGCCAAAGCGCAGAGAGCAAGCTTTACGGTTAATCGCAGAGTTTTGGATTACAACAACCAAGTTCGGCTGCAAAGCGCTCAGCTGCAAAGATCTATAGATGCGAGCAAAGGCTTTGAAGCGGCTGAACAGGCGAGCCGGACTTTGCTTGATCAGGCGTTCCGGTTTTACGCACAAAAAAGACTCGATGCCATCGGAACGACCGATCTCTTCCAAAAACACTTGCAAGCTGTTCGCAATCGATTGGCCAATCGCCTCGTCATGCAATCAGCCGATGCCGAGCTAGAATATCTCACTGGCGGAGCTAGAAAATGAAAATCATTCAGGAAATTTTGAAAAGAAAAAATGTCATCCTCGTATTGGGCATCATGCTGGCGCTCATGGGCGCTGGCGCCTTCCGGGCAATGCCGCGAAGTTTGTTTCCAAACGTGAATTACCCGAGGGTTGTTGTTGAAGTGAAGTATGGGCTGGCGCCGCTGCAAACGATGGAATGGGGAGTCTCGGCCATTCTGGAGAAAGAATTACGGGCGGTTCCGGGAGTGAGACTTGTTAAATCGCTCAGCTCGCGCGGAAGTTCCGTGATCGATGTCTTTTTGAACGAGAACGAAGACATCTCGCTCGCCATTCAGCGCGTAAATGCCAAAATCGGGGAGGCGCGCGCGCTCCTGCCGGTGGCGGCAGAAATTTCCGTTCGACCTATCACAGCAGACGCGTTTCCGGCGGCTGAGTACTGCTTCACACACAAAGATCAAGATCTGAGAAAGCTTCGCACCTTTGTTGAATACACAGTGCGCCCGCTTGTGATGGTGACGCCTGGAATCTTTGATTCGCGCGTACTTGGCGGCGAGCGGCCCGAGTTTAGCGTTGAACTGGATGCGCGAAAGCTTGCGGAGCACAATCTTTCCGCCGCTGATGTGAATGACCGGATTAAGAATTCAAACGGCGTCGATTTTCTGGGCCCGGTACAAAATGCTGGCGGCCAGCTACTGGCGTATGGCGGCAAGTATCTAAGATCGGAGCAAGAAATCGGTGATGTGGTCATCGACTCAAGTCTTGGGCGGGGCATTCGGGTTCAAGATCTGGGCAAAGTCGTCCTTAAGAATGAATGGAAGGAAAAGCATATCGCGATTAATGGGAACGAGTGCGTCCTTCTTTCGATTCTCTATCAAGGCGGAATCGATCAGAAAATCACGTCGGACGGCATTTCGCAGTTGGTAAAAAGCTTAAGCGAGAAAGACCCAGGCCTAAGCTACAAGAGCTGGGACCTGAATGATTTTACGACGGCTTCAACGACCGCTGTCTTGATCGATTTGCTTGCGGGAATGCTCATTATTGCGCTCGTGACGTACTTGTTTTTGCGAAATGTAAAATCATGTTTCATCGCACTTTTGAGCATGCCGCTTGCGGCCGCGCTCACGTTCTTGGCGATGAAGGCCATGGGTCTTTCCATCAACTTGATGACCTTAGGGGGGCTCACGGCTGCCATCGGCCTTGTGGTCGATAACACGGTGATCATTCTTGAAATGTACCACCACCGCCGCCGCCTGCGCGAAGATAAGGGCTTAACGCAAAAAGAAGCGCTCGCAAACACAATCAAAGCGGTTCTTAAGCCCATGATCTTTGGAACAGCAGCCATTGCGCTTGTTTTTACCCCGATCGGTTCTCTCTCGGGTCTTTCAGGGATGTTCTTTGCGCCCATGGCGCACGTTCATACGGCGGCTCTTTTAATTTCGGTCATCGTGGCGCTTCTTTTTGTGCCCGCTCTCGTTCTGCTGTTTGACTCCAAGTCAGCTCCCACCGAGCACAAGGACGCTCAGTCGTCAAAGCTTGAGAAAGCCTATGACCGAGTGCTTGCCTGGAGTTTAAATCTGAAACTCAGGAGCGTGATGTTGCTGCTTGTGATCCCGCTTTTGGGACTCTTGGCACTGCCGCTCGCTCAGACTGGGTTTTTACCTGAGTGGGATGAAGGTGACATCGTGATCGACTACCGAGCTGAAACGCCGACAGGGCTTTCGCAAACGGTAGCGGCGATCAAGCCTTTAGAGGATTACCTGCGAAGCCTTGAGGAAGTGGACTTTTTCCTACGCAAAGTCGGCACGGGTCTTGGCGAGGTGAATAACCAGCCATTTGCCGGAGAATTTATCGTCAAGCTCAAGTCCAAGCGCTCAAAGTCGGTTTTTGAACTCAAGGATCAAATCAACCAAGAAGCCATGAAGCTGGTGCCGGGGTATGAGTTTGACTTGTTTCAAATTCTTCCGGACCGGCTCAATGATTTGAGCGGCTCGGCAAAACCCATCGTTCTTCATGTGCGAAGCGACGATGAAGCCTTGATGGAAAAGGCGGCTCATGATCTTAAAGACAAGCTCGCGCAAATATCGGGCCTTGATTCGGTTCGCATCGAAGAGCCGGACCCGGCAGATGAGATCTTTTTTGATATCGATGAACGCAAAGCTCGCGGCATTGAACAAAATCCAAGCGCGGTGAATGAGGCGATTCGCCTGGGTCTTTTCTCAATCGATAACGGCTCTGTGCAGGTGGGGCCGCAGGCCATTCCCATTCGCCTCAGAGCTCAAGGTCAGCCCGAAAGGCCTGACTTGGGTCAAGTCTCCATTTACACCACCAAAGGTGGGCTTGAGAAAGCCCTGGATCTTGGCGCTGTTCGCATCATTCAGAGCCGAACGGAATCAAGCCATATTGATGGCACGCCGGTTAAAACCGTGACCGCTGAGCTTTCAAATCGCGATTTGGGAAGCGTGGTGAAGGACATTCAAGGTTTACTTGCGCAAAACAAGGAGAGCCGTGTCCAGGTCAGCCTCGCGGGTGACTATGAACTTCAGCAGCAATCCTTCAAAGAGCTGATTCTGGCCTTTCTAACGGGTCTTGCGATGATTTTTATGATGGCGCTGCTTTTTACCAATCAGTTGCCGATTTCGGGCGCCTTAACAACCGCCTCGATGATTCCGCCGGTGATAGGCCTTTTAGGCTGCGTGGTGCTCGGCATCCCACTTGATGTTAGTTCGTTCTCGGGTCTTGTTTCGGTCACGGGAATTGCGGTTGCAAACTCATTCATGGCGCTTGCGGCCGTGCAAGACCTCGCATCCGAGAAGGACTGGCATGAAGCCGTTCGCTTGGGCATGCTGAGCCGCCTGCGTCCAATTTTGATGACCAACTTGGCCGCCATGGCAGGGTTTGCGCCGATTGCCTTGGGGCTAGCGCAAGGTGACGAGATCCTAAGGCCGTTCTCTATAGCGATTATTTGCGGTTTGATCGGGACGCTCTATTCCACGCTGACTGTTGCTCCCTTGATGTATTTGCATTTTGGACGAAAAGCAGTAGATGTTTAGAGGGCGGGGTGAATATGCGTGTGCTTATCATCGAAGATGATCAAAAAATCGTGCAGATGCTCGTCAAAGGTTTTGCCGAGGCTGGATTTAATCCTCAAGCATCGAACACGGGAACCGAAGGACTGGCGCTTGCGCAAAGTGAGCAGTTTGACCTCTTGATCGTCGATGTGATGCTACCCGGAGTTGACGGATTTTCTCTCGTTTCTGAGCTTCGTAAAACTCAAAGTTCAACGCCTGTTATTTTCTTAAGCGCGAAGCGTTCAACGGAAGACCGTATCGAAGGTCTTCAGCGCGGCGGCGATGACTACATGGTAAAACCGTTTTCTTTCTCCGAACTCTTGGCCCGGGCCCAGGCGGTGCTGAGGCGAACGGCCAAAACCCCGGAATCCAACAAGCTTACGTTCGAGGATCTTGAGCTCGACTTGCTCTCGCGCACGGTGCGCAGATCTGGGCAGAAAATCGAACTGCACCAGAAAGAGTTCGCCCTTCTTGAGTGCCTGCTTCGAGACCGGGAGCGGGTTTTGACCAAAACGCAGATTTTGGAAAAGGTCTGGAGTTATGATTTTGACCCGCAAACAAATGTCGTGGACGTTCTCGTGTGCCGTCTTCGTGCGAAGATCGACAAGGGTTTTGGGAAAAAGCTGATTCAAACCATTCGTGGGGTCGGTTATGCGCTGCGTGTCCATTAAAGAACTCTCAGGTTCGGTCGCGTTTCGTATCGCGAGCCTTTTCACGGTGACATTCGCCTTAGGCCTCTCGATTTCATTTTTTGCAACCTACTTTGAAGTGGCCTACTCGCTGGAAAAATCTAGCCATGAAGTGATCTCAACTAAGCTGCAAGAGGTGGCGGCAATTCTCGTGCACGACAACGTCAAAGGTCTGAAGACCACGCTGTCAGCGGAGAAGAATTTTGCGCTGAATGCGCCGTTTCTCATCCGTGTGCTGGATCTGCAAGGAAACCTCATTTATCTTAAGCCCGACATTCGAGAAAAAAACTTCGACTTGGATTCAATTCTAAAAACCACGGGCGTACCCGAGTTGGGATGGCATAAGTTTGAAGCGATTAATGATGAGGACGTTTTTGACCTCTTGACTGAAAAAGTTGGCGGCGAGTACTTCGTTCAAATCGGACGCAGCAGCGAAGATCGGCAGTCATTGCTTGAAAGCATTTCGGCAGGATTTACGATTTCTGCCATCGTGATGATTATTCTTGGGGGGCTTGTTGGCGTTTGGTACGCAAGCCGTGCGCTGAAGCCCGTTCGTGAACTGATTCAAACCACGCGCGAAATTGAGGCAGGTGACCTCAGCCGGCGGGTGAGCGTTGCTCCCGGGCGGGGAGAGCTTCAGGATCTGGCAAGTACCTTCAATAAAATGATCAATCGCTTGGAAAAAGTCATGTTCATCATGCGAGAGTCGATTGATCATTTGGCGCATGATATTCGAACGCCCTTGGCACGCGTGCGTGCGGTGGCCGAAGACGCTATTCTAAAAGACAACCGCGATCAAAAAGAAGCGTTGGCGGACTGTGCTGAGGCGGTTCAAGAGCTCTCAGCGCTTGTCGATCAAGTCTTAAGCGTGTCAGAGGCTGAAGCCGGGACGATGGCGCTTCAGCTCGAGCCCGTTGATGTTCATAAGCTACTAGGCGAAGTCGCTGATCTTTATGAGGTCATTGCAGAGAACAAGCAGCAGTCTCTGCAGGTCCGAGCTGATATTCAAAGTGCATGGGTCATGGACCGAAAGCGGATCAAGCGCGTGATCGCAAATCTCGTGGATAATGCCCTTAAGTTCTCACCCGAAGGCTCGATGGTTTCCGTGAGTGCGATCGAGTCCCAAAATGCACTGATGATTGAAGTGAGTGATCAGGGGCCAGGCATTGCGGAGGCGGATTTGAGCCGAATCTGGGACCGTTTATTTCGAAGTGACCGCAGCCGCTCGACCAAGGGCTCAGGCCTAGGCCTTGCCATTGCAAAAGCATTGGTCGAGGCTCACTCAGGATCGATCACAGTTGATCCACATGAAGGCCCCGGCGTGACGTTCACCGTTAAAATTCCCCGTCTCAAAACGTAATCTCCAGGTAATCCTGCTGTCATGTTCCTCCGCTAGATTGGCTTCAAGCGAGCAATGATGCTCGCCAAAGCTGAGGAGGAAGTCATGAAGCGTTCCGTAAAACCAGTTTTAGCCGTCCTGTTGTCACTTTTGGCTTTGAGTGCAATCGCAACCAAGGTGCTAGCGCGTGAAGCCGATAAAGTCGCGGGCTCCGTTGGACTGAGCGGCGTTCGAAAGTCTGATTATCCAAAACATGCCAAAATCACCATGTCTGAGGCGTCAAAGATTGCCTTGGATAAATCAAATGGCCACGTCGCCTCAATTGCTCTTGAGAATGAAGACGGCTCGCTCGTTTATTCCGTTGAGGTGATTGATACCGAAGGCCTTCGTAACGAAATTCTCGTTGATGCCGGCACCGGTTCGGTTCTTAAGCACGAGCGTAAGATCGCCTCCGCAATTGGCGGCATTGATGCTGAAGACGACGAAGACGATGAGGATTGATTGTTAGGATTTGCCAAGATTGCAGGGATGTAATGTTCACCCGCTAGACATAAAAATCAAATAGCTGCACTGATTAAGAAGGAGGGCTGCTGTGTTAAAAGTATTCATGATTCTACTGGTTACCTTGGGTCCCACGCTGAGTTTTGCTCAAAGCTCAGGTCGTTATTTTAATCGAGCGATCATTGTGATCTTTGAGAACACCGAGTATGGGCGCACCATTCAGCAGCCTTTCTTCAAATCGCTCGCCGATCAGGGTGCCAACTTTGATCAAATGTATGCGATCTCACGCCCCTCGCAGCCGAATTATTTTGCGTTGACCTCGGGGACGACCAACAACGTACAAACCAATAACAATGTCGATCTTGATCTGACGAATATCGTCGACTTGCTTGAGGCACGTGGTCTGACTTGGAAAGCCTACGTGGAGGATTACCCTGAAAAATGTTTCACGGGAAAATCCTCGGGCGGTTACGCTCGAAAGCACAACCCGTTTATCAGCTACCTGAACATTCAAGGAAACCCAGCCCGGTGCGCGAATATCGTGAACGCTTCGCGATTTCAAGCTGATAGCAAGGTGGGGCGACTGCCAAACTACGTGTTTTATGTCCCGAACAACAAGAACAGCGCGCACGATACCAGCATTCAGTATGCGGATAAATGGTACTCAAAGATGTTTGGTCCTTTGGTCACGAATGCGGCCTTCATGAAGGACACGGTCCTCATCTCAACCTTTGATGAAGGATCATTCACCGCCACCAAGAATCAGATCTACACCTCCATTGTCGGACCGATGGTGAAGCCGGGCACCTATTCTGACAAGGTGTCGATCTACAGCATTCTGAAAATGCTTGAAGACAACTGGAACCTAGGATCTCTGGGCCGCGAGGACTGGAAGGCTAAAGACTTGCCGCAGATCTGGCTCAAATGAAGGCGCAAGTAAAACCATTCAATCGACTCGTCTCTTTTGGATTTGGGGCCGCAGGACTTCTTGCGGCCGCTTTTCTGATTCTGACCTCGGAAGTCACCGAGGCCCGCATGGGCGAGCACGAAACCATTGGCGTGCTTGATAAGGCCTCGCAGGTCTTCTTTATCCACCTGCGAACCGAACTCGGATTCATTCTTGAGAACATCATGGTTTTTATCACCGATATCGGCTCTCCCGAGGCCTTGATCGGCATTGGCGTTTGTGCGGCGATGCTGCTCGTGATGAAGAAGCGCTACCGAGATGCTTTGTTTCTGGCGTGCGCGGGAACGATTTCATCGATCGCGATCTACTTTTTGAAGCACCACTACGCCCGGCCTCGGCCCGAAAACGTGAGCTGGCTGATAGACGTGAGCGGCTTTTCCTATCCGAGCGGGCACGCAACCGGATCGGCGACGATATTCACGGCGCTAGCCCTAATTCTCGCCTCGGGTCGAAGTGAAAGAGTTTCTTGGGTTCTTGCCGTGGCCGCGTTCGTTTCGTACTCTCTCATTGCAATCTCGCGCATCTATTTAGGCGCACACTATTTGAGTGATGTGCTGGCTGGAGGGCTCTTAGGAACTTCGATCTCGCTGATGTTTTGGGGATTTTTTGGGGCGTTTCCGGCTCAATCGGACGGGGCTGAGTCTTGATCACGCACAAAAATCGAAGTTTTCTAAACCGACTAGGATTTGCGAGCCAAGGCATCCTTGGTGCGTTTAAGGCAGAACGAAGCCTTCGCGTTCATGCGGCCGGCGTTGCCTTTGTCTTGGTTTTTTGTCTGATCTTAAGACCAAGCCTTGAATGGTGTGCCGCGTTCGCCATTTGCTGCGCGCTCGTCGTCAGTCTTGAGCTGGTGAATACAGCCGTGGAAGCTTTACTGGATGTGCTTCATCCCGCGCAATCGAAGCAAATTGGATTTGCGAAAGACTGCCTAGCGGGAGCAGTATTGATCGCAAGTTTAATCTCGGTTTTAGTTTTCGTACTCTACCTGGTCCGGCATTTTGGCGGACCACTTGCGGTTTCGTGAATCCGTTTGCAAAAGCGGTCACTTTTTCCAAAAATATTCAAAGTGAGTAAACCGAAAAGCGCTAAGTTGAACGCGCGCCTGGTCTCAGCTTTGCTATCGATTTGATCATTGAATTCAAGTTTTGAATTTTTCATGGAGGAAACACGTGAAATCGAAGATTGCTCTGCTTATCGGGATGCTTGTTCTCTCGGCCGCGACCAGCGCCGCCGCAAAAACCGTTTTGATCTCGGACGTTGATGACACGGTTAAACTTGCCTACGCTTTTGGCTCGGCCTATGGCGCTCAGTATTTTAAGGACACCAAATCAAGATTTACGGGCATGAGCGAAGTCTATGACCTCATTACTCATGATAATCTCGATGTGAAGGTCTACTACGTTTCTCTTGCTCCGACGTATCTCATGGAACGTTTGCACGGAAAGTTTTTGAGAAACGGTGCGTTTCCTATTGGGACCTATATTGGCCGAACGAACCTACCATCAGAAACACATAAGCTTGAAACAATCAGATCCATCCTTCGCAGTGAAAGACCGAGCCGAGTCATCCTGGTTGGTGACGACGGGCAGGCGGACGCTGCCGTTTACCGTCAAGTCTCTGCAGAGCCTGAGTTTGCGGGGATCATCTTTGATCAGTTCATCCACATTGTGTCTTCACTCAAAGAAGCCAATGGCCAAAACAAAGTCCAAGGCGCGCAAGTCGGGTTTGTCACCTCGTATGAGTTTGCTCTTGAACTAAACGCCCGAAAGCTCATTCAGGACCGAAGTATGAAGTACGTGTCAGATCACATCTTGCCTGAGATTCTGATTGAAGCTCCGGGATCTGATGAGAACGAGGAGACCAATCAGGTGGCGTTTCCGTACTTTATGGACTGCAAAGCCATCAATTGGAGATGGAATGTTCCGGGCCTGAATGAAAAGGTTCGGGGATTCTGTAAGTTCTAGGCAAGCAGCCGAGGGCTCACAAAATCAAAACATTACATCCTGCCATGCGAAGCAAGATCGTAAGTCCGATGGCGATAAGGATGCTGGCGAAGAATGCGCGCCAGCCGAAGCCGATGATCATGGGAAGAGTTGTAGCGGGATCTTTAGTCTCGTGCAAGTGGGGGATGCGGGAGCTGTCTTCCGGCTTCGCGCTTTGCGCTCTCAAGTCGCCTGCTCCCGCGTTCACAGCTCTGGGCCGCTGGCCCGACGCTTAGATGTCTCGGGATACCTCGACACTGATCGAAAGCGCTCCGCGATGGTGCGGGTGGGGAGCGGAGTTTGCGTCGAGGATTGCCTCCTGGAGACTCGGACGATGTCTTCATCGTCGTCAATCCTCGCTTTGACAGTTCCGCGCCTCTGGCGCTGCACCGACATGTGCGCGAGTACGCGCACGCGTTGACAGCTTTGTGCCTTCCGGGCACCCGCTTAGAAGTCCAAGAATACGTGGACTTAGTGGTGCCCGCCGATTTTTTCGACGGTCATGTCGGGAAGCAAGATAAGGCCGTCTAAAGGTGTAGCCAGCGATGACTCCTCGCCGAGGATCTTAAGTATTTTGGCTTTGCCGAACTCTTCTTTTTTGCACGTTCGATTGGCCCGTCCTTTGACTCGAATTGAAGTGTCACGGCACGTGACTCGAACAATTCGAACGGTTTCACCTTCTGAGACCTCGAGAGAGCCAATGCCCACCTTTGTTCCTCTGGCATATTGGGAACTGATCGGATCTTCTATTTTGTGCTGATGCGCGCACGCCGAGAAAAAAAGGAGAGAGAATATTAGAAAAATCTCTTTCATATCCTAGTGATGACTTCCTGAGCCAGAGCTCGGCATGAAGTTTTGAATCATTGAGGAGAGGTCGTTGACGATCTTATCCGCTGAACTTTGGTCGCTGACTTCACGCATGCACGAAGCGACATGGTCCTTGGCAACGACGCCTCGGCCTTCGGAGATGAGATTCATGATCGCTGTGAGCCTTTTCACGATCTCAACGCAGGATTGCTGATCTTGAATCATGGTATCTACAGTGGAAAGGTTCCCAATAGCAGCGCGGATCAAGTTTCGAACCTCGTTCGTGCGGTGGTGTTTGTGATGATTACTCACGAAATCTCCTTGATCTTCTGAATGTGATTTTCTTGCCTGGTCCAAATGCCGTAGATGATGAAGGCCGCGACAACGCTTGCGACCGAAATCAGAACCAAGTATTTAAAATCACTCGTTTCGGAAAGAGCTGAACCCATACCGAAGAGCACAAGTGTTGCGATGGCCGTTAAAGAGCCCGCAAAGCCATTCACCTCGCCGCGAACTCTCGGAGGAATTCCCAACTGACGGATTTGCATTTCACCCATGCTAAAGCCATAAAGCCCAATTCGCGATAGCAGCACGAAGAGCAAAAAGCCAATCTGGCCGACTCGTGAATCCATTAAAAAGAATAAGAGAGCGGCGATCACCATTGCGGTTTGCGAGAACAAGAACCGACCTGAACCCAAAACAAGTCCGTATTTCTTAATCACGACCGGAAATGCAACCGTGGCCGCCAGTCCAAAGATCGCTCCAGCGCCACGAAAGATGCCGATTTCCCATTCTGGAAGCTTCCAGGCATCTTTGAGGTAGGCGGTCAAAAGAACGCCGTGAGGACTTAAGACTGAAAGCCATAAGAACGAATAGGCCGTGACGACCATAGCCACGGGCTCTTTGGCGAACTGTTTCCAGCCAAGCGCAAACTTTTGAAAGGCGTTGAGTTTAGCCGATTCTTCAATTTTTGGGGGCTTACTCAGGAGATCGGGTCGGTCGTGATAGATAGATCTTAGAAGCAGGTACTCAGGAATAAATGAAACTGTATTCCACAAAGCGATCAAGCTAAATCCAATCAGCGCAGAGTTCGCATCTCCAACGAGGAGCAGGAGTCCTGCGAGGATCGGAGCGCCGACTTCGGTCGCGAGATCAACTTGCCGAAGGTGGCTGTTAAAAGCGCCGAGTTGATCTGCATTTAGACTTGAAGGAACAAGGTCGTTGGCGATCGCAATATCCATAAAGCTTGATCCTAGTGATGCTAGGACTCCGCCGAAGACCATGACGACAAACGAGGCATAAGCGGGAATTCCGCCCAGGAGTAGCTCGCGTGCACCAAAGAGCGAAAGCCCCAGAACGGCGCCGAAGCCTATCAGTACGCCCGCTAGTTGCAAAAAGATTCCAAGTTTTGTTACCCGATAGCGGTCCATTTCGTCAATGAGGCGCGTGAGCCGGGGCAAAAAGAAAACAAGGGCCAATCGGACAAGGAAATAATAAAGAGCCGCGATTCTGAGCTCGCCCGGCAAAATGGCAAGAAAGGTGAGGGGAACCGCAAAATCCCAAGCTTGATCACCGGACCTCGTCAGAAATCGACCCCAGAGTAAACGGGAAGTTAAAGTCATCGAGAGCTCTCTTCAGCGGCAAGTAGGCTTTCAAGCGCCGCACGTCCCATGGCCAAATCGCGCTGCAATTCCAAGAAGCGTTCTTGAAACTCAAAGAGTTGCTTAGAGGCGGACATCAGATCAGGTCCATTTTTAATCCCCCGCGCGTACTCGCTCTGCGTGAGCCGCAAAAATTCTCGGGCTTTGGAGAGGCTCTTTTCATTTTCCTTGATCATGACGCTCGTGAGTTCAAGGTCGTGACGGATTTCTTGATCAAGAGCTTTGACCTCACGGATTTTCTTCGAAGTTCTAAATTCAGCGGCTTTCGCGGCTAGGCGTTTGGAGCGAGCTTCGGAAAACCCGTCGAGCCCTTCTCCGAGGTCAAGGCTGACCGCGATACCGGCATAAGTTTCAGTTTGTGAGTTTAGTGCGCGGGCGTATTCATCGCTTAACGAAGGCACGCCGTGTTTAGCGTAAACATCGAGCTTGGGCTGCCACCAAGTTGAGGCTTGATCAGCTCTCAGAGATTCAATTTTTTGCACGGATTTAAGGTTTTGAACTTCGAGGTTGTTTTGAATGTCCTTTAAGGCGAGTCCCGGCTGCTCATTTAACGAAAATTCCCCCGCAAAAATCAGTCCCTCATGTGAATCCATACCGAGGAGTGTCGCGAGCCGATTTCTGGCCAGATCGAGTTTTAATTCCAGTGCTCGAATGGATTGCTCAAGCAGCGTGCGATTAAGCTCAAACTGTAAAGCATCGGCGTTGGTTGCGACACCGGCGCCTGAGCGCCTGCGGGCGGACTGCAAGTTTTCATCATTCTTCTTAAGTTCGTCTTGTTTGAGAGCGATTAACTTTTGGTAGGTCAAGCCTTGCCAAAATGCGAGGCGTGCGTCTCGAAGTTCCTTCTGGTAAATTAGTCCGGAGTCGAGCCGAGCGGCGCTGAGAGTCTCTTGGCGAACCGATTCTTCTTGGGCATCTTTTGATCCCCGGTAAAGGTTGATCGAAGCACCGACGCTCCAATAGCCTTTATTTTCGGCCGTGGATGATCCCTCGCGAAAGCTTTCGCTCCCGGAGACAGCCGAAAGTCGCGGCAAGAACGACCGGCCGAGATGGCCGGTTCTTTCTTGCTGAGACTCGATATTCACGCGAGCTGCTTTTAAGCTCTCATTGTTTTTTTGAATAAGCGCGCCAAGATCCTCGAATTTGACGTGGACCGGAGCGGCATTTTGGTGAAGAGCCGCATTTTGAGCCTGTGACCAACTGCCAAAGACTATCAACGAAATCAAAAAGCCAAATCGCGTGAATTTCATTTTATACCTCTCTTAGTCTAAGTTATCGAAAGCCGTCAGCAGCTCACGATTTCCCTCTTTAACGGTAACGTCGATATCGTAGGGCTTGCCTTCGATTTTGGGCATTTTACCCGTGAAGGCATTGTCTTTGAGTTCAAGTGCAAAGCCTGAATCTTTGTATTTGCCTTTCACCTTTGCCGCCAATGTTGCCGATCCTTTTGTATCAAAAGACTTCATGTCCAAAGGCACCATCTTCTGATCGTAAAAATAGACTCGAATCGTGCCGTCAGCGGAGCGGACCAGCTCAGCTTTGTGCACAAGTGCTGCGGCTGAACCTTTCTTAGCGTCTGCTTTCGCGACGACGCCCGAAACCAGGCCACCGTACTTGCCGGTATCTGAAAGCTTAGGACCGTGGCCTTCATCGTGTGCCATGGCCGTACTTGTGAGCATCAAGGCTGCGGCCAGAATCATTTTTGTCATTTCCATTCTCCCTTTTCATGTTGTTGTTCTCGGTTCAGGTAATTCTGAACCGCTTGTTTTCCAAATTTTAAAAAGACGGTTGGGGTGACGATCAAATCGAGCAAGGTCGAAGAGATCAGGCCGCCCACAATCACAACCGCGACAGGGTAAAGAATTTCTTTGCCAGGCTCTCCTTGGGAGAGGAGCAAAGGAATCAACGCCAAGGCTGCTGTTGAGGCCGTCATAAGAACAGGAACTAAGCGCTCAAGTGAACCTCGTACGACCATTTGACGGTCAAACCTCTCGCCCTCTTCTTTCATCAGATGCAGATAATGACTGATCAAAAGAATACCGTTACGTGTGGCTATACCGCAAAGGGTGATGAACGCGACCAGCGTTGCGACCGAAAGCGTCCTCTCGGTGATGTAGATTGCGATGATACTCCCGATGAGCGCGAGTGGAACGTTGAGCATGACTTGAAAGCTCAATATCCATGACTTGAAGTGCACATACAGGACGAGCAGAATTCCGAGCATCGAGAGAATCCCGAGCCACAAAATGCGCTGAGTAGCCGTTTGCTGGCTCTCGAATTGACCACCCAACTTGATAAAGTAACCTTCGGGCAGCTGGACTTTTTCAGAAATTCGTTTCTGGATTTCGCCCACCACGCTTCCGAGATCGCGTCCGTGGGTGTTGGCCGAGATCACGATGCGTCTTTGCATGTCTTCACGGTTAATCATGTTGGGACCCGTGCCGGGATAGACACTAGAGACTTCCCCAAGGCGCACGCCCTGTCCCGTTGGCATGAATTTCACAAGCGTTTGCTCGATCTTCTCGGGCGTCTCGCGTGAGGAGTCGTCTAGACGCATGAACACCTCGTGCATGCGCTGATTCTCGAGAAACTGCGTGACAGTCTCACCATTAAGCGCAATTTCAAGATTCTCTGCCAGGGTTCCGCTACGAATCCCGTACTTTGCGCTCATTTCGCGGTCGATGGCGATTTTGAGCTGAGGTATGAGAACCAAAGGCTCCGTCTGAAGATCGACGACGCCATCGATGTCTTTCATCACATCTTGGATCTGACCACCAAAACGGCGGAGTTCGCTCAAATCATACCCAAAGACTTTCACTGCGATTTGGGCGCGAACACCCGAAAGCAGGTGATCCAGCCGATGGCTAATGGGCTGACCAAGATTCACGTAGACATCGCCAGTTTTCTCGATTCGCTCACGAATCTCTTGAAGGACGATTTCTCGTTTTCGTCCCTCAGGCTTAAAGTCGACGTCGATTTCGTGCCAATGAACGCCTTCGGCATGCTCGTCCATTTCAGCTCGGCCCGTTCTGCGTACAGTCGATTTGACTTCGGGAACCGAAAGAATCGCTTCTTCAATTTTTTTACCGAGGGCGTCTGAGGCGGGGAGCGAAATTCCAGGCGCGCCCGCAACGCCAATGGTCGCAGTACCTTCATTAAACTCCGGCAAAAAGTTTCGACCCATGAGAGGCAAAAGCATCAGGCTCAGGACAAGGATCACAGCGGCCCCAGCAAGAACGCTTTTGGGGTGAGGCAGGGTCCAATCAAGTACTTTATGAGCTATGGCCTTGAGGCCGCTCACGAGCCTACCTTCTTTCTCCTCATGAACTGCTTTAGATTGCGGAAGCAGGTAGGAGCAAAGGATGGGTGTCACGGTCAAAGAAACGAACAGCGAGGCAATGATCGAGATGATATACGCAATCCCGAGTGGCACGAAAAGCCGACCCTCAATGCCTCCTAGAGCAAACAGCGGGAGGAAGACCAAGACCACGATAATCGTTGAAAGAACGATCGAGTTTCGAACTTCGCTCGAAGCTTCGAAGATGACTCGCATGAAGCCTTTGGAGTTTCCTTTTACTCTGTTTTCGCGCAGGCGCCTAAACACGTTTTCAACATCCACGATGGCATCATCGACAAGCTCGCCAATGGCAATCGCAAGGCCGCCAAGAGTCATCGTGTTGATCCCAAGTCCGAAGACGTGGAACACAATCACCGTGACCAGAAGGCTCATGGGGATGGCGACAAGTGTGATGGCTGTTGTGCGCCAGTTCATGAGGAATAAGAAAAGAATGATGGCAACCATGATAATGCCATCCCGAAGCGCTTCTTCGACGTTACCGACGGCAGCCTCAATGAAGTGTGACTGCTTAAAGAGGTCCGTCTCGAGATGAACTCCAGCCGGAAGCCCTTTCTTCATCTGTTCGATTTCATTTTCAACCGCTTTTGTGAGATCAATCGTGCTTGCGCTAGGCTGTTTTTGAATGGTCAGGATGACCGAGTGCTTGGCGTTAATACTTCCTTCGCCGCGTTTAGCTTTGGCTCCGATACGGACTTCCGCCACATCCTTAACGAGAACGGGGTTCCCGAGGTGAAGACCGACGAGCGAATTCTCGATGTCCTCAAGGCTTGCCACGCGGCCGAGCGGGCGAATCAGGTACTCTTTGTCCGAGACATTGATAAAGCCGCCGGTCGTGTTCTCGCTGATTTCCGAAAGCGCGCGTTTAAGGTCCTCCAAAGAGACTGCTCTCTTTTGCAACTTTTCGCTCGAGACGAGAATCTGGTACTGTTTGACTTCGCCGCCCATAACGACGACCTGGCTAATTCCCGGGATTGTCATAAGCCTGGGGCGAAGAGTCCAGTCTGCAAGGGTGCGAAGATCCATAGGCGTGACGCTCGCATCGGGACTCGTGACACCGATAAACTGAATCTCGCCCATGATTGATGTGACGGGGCCCATGATTGGCTGAAGGCCCGGAGGGAGCTTGCCCTCAAGAAGCTGTAAGCGCTCGGCAATAAGCTGGCGGTTTCTAAAGATTTCGGTGCCCCAATCAAACTCGACATAAATAATCGAGATCCCGATACCGCTACTGGATCGCAGCCGCAAAACTCCAGGTGTTCCATTGAGCGTAGATTCAATGGGAAGAGTGACAAGACTTTCCACCTCTTCAGGCGCAAGTCCGTGTGCTTCGGTGAGAACCGTGACAGTGGGACGGTTAAGGTTAGGAAAGACATCTACGGGTAGGCCCGGTAAGAGCCAGGCTCCGTACACGCAAATAGCAAGGGCCAAAAGACCCACGATCAGACGCCTTTTCAATGAAAGGCGAATCATTAAATCGAGCATAATTCCTCACGCTCATGCGAGCGCCGCAAACTGAAGTCGTAACCATGACAAGCGGAAAGCCGCTAGCGCTGGTTGCCATCGAAAATGTGATTGGAATTAAGCTGAAATCGGAGGTCGGAAAATAGATCCAAGGGCGCGGTCCAAGACAGGATCGGCGCTCAACGTGTAGGTCATCTTAGTTGTTTTGTCGTTCAAATAGAAAAAGCCCGAAGAGTCAGGCAGCGCCAGAATCGTTGTCACGGCAATTTGAATCATATGAGTGTGCGAGTCATGGTGCTCACCAGCAGGTAGGGTCTGGCTAGTCTCATTGTTAGACGCTTGCTCTTCATCATGGTGGTGATGATCAGCGCTCTCAGATTCATCATGGGAGTGGGTATGCGAGTAAGAAATCTCAATGGTGCCCGCGGGCGTTTGGCTCGCAAGAGACGCGGTACCCGAGAGGGTCATCGCGAAAAGGCTGAAAAGAATTACCATTGTTCTCACATCTTCATTATTTGCATGTTCAAAACTAGAAAACAAGTGGCTATCTAGGCTTGCCGCTAAAAGCCAACAAAGATCTCACAAAGAATCATCATCTAAGGCGGTCTTGTAATGATCGAGAAATTAGAACGAAGAAAAATTTAGATCAATGGAAGTGATTGAGGGGAGTGGGGAGCGGAGTTCGCGGCGAGGATTGCCTAACGGAGACTCGGACGATGTCCTCATCGGTTGGCGCTCCTCGCTTTGACAGCTTCGAGCCTCCGTCTCTGCGCCTACATCTGGCGATTACGCCAGTCCTGGTTGCTCGCGCACCGCTCGCGGTCGTTCCGGATTGCGGGAGCTGCTCCTGATTGCTCGTCGCTGACTTCGCTGGTCGCAGCTTTGCGTGTATGGCCTCTGGAGACTCGGACGATGTCCTCATCGGTCGTCCATCCTCGCTTTGACAGTTCCGCGCCTCCGGCGCTGCACCTACATGTGCGCGAGTACGCGCACGCGTTGACAGCTCTGTGCCCTCCGGGCACCCGCTTACTTGTCCATGAGTACATGGACCGTTCACAGCTTTGGCGCCTCCGGGCCGCCGCTTACATGTCCACGATTACGTGGACACTGGGATCTTACACCTGCCTTTCTATAGCTCTTTTCGGAAAAAGGTCGGAGGAAAGCCTACTTGGCGTGGCTTTCCTTGGTCACACCCGATATTCTTTGAGGGTGTGTTCAGAATACAACTGGGAACTACACCCAGACCTTTCCGAAGCTCTTTATGCGTATACGCCGATTCCGGATGCGGCGGGGCTGAAGAAGCATGTTCGAATTACGAACACAGCTCCCGTGTTCGTGAAAGAGAATTTGAGGCTGATGCGGTTTGGACTGCTGCCGTCGTGGTCCAAAGAGCCGAAGGTGAAGTTTGCGACGCATAACGCTCGCCTGGACACGATTGAAGAGAAGGCGACTTGGCGCACGCCCTTTAAGAGAAATCACTGCCTGGTGCCGATGGGCTCGTTTCTTGAGCCGATCTACACGGGCGAGTACGCTGGTAACATCGTTGGCTTTAAGACTAAGAACGATGAGCCGCTCGTCGCCGCCGGTATCTATGATACCTGGATCAATAAAGACACGGGTGAAGTGATCGATTCGTTTGCGATCATCACGCACGATCCGCCCAAATATGTCGCGGACATCGGCCACGACCGCTGTCCGCTCTTCCTGAAGAAGTCCGTCTACAAAGAATGGCTCGAGTTGTCACCCGATGAGTCGGGGACGTTTAAGGCGTTCTTGGAAGGCAACCAAGCGCTTCCGGAATTCAAAGTTGAGATTTCAAGAGAGCTCAAAAACAAGAAGGCGACGATGGTAAAATAGCTAAAGGGCGGCTCTCGCGTTCTTGAGAGCGGACTTGGCCGTGCGAGCATAATCCTTAACTAAAGTGCTCATGACCGTCTGCTCATCCATACCCAGTAGGACAATTAGCTTTCCAAGCGCATTCAGTGGAATTTTGGAACCATTCTCGATCATGTAAATGAATTGTCCATTCTGATACCCGAGCAAGCGGCCAACTTCTTTTTGAGTTAAGCCTTTACGCTCTCTTGCAGTTTTGATCATTCCGGCTACTGTTTTGACTGTATTCATAGACTTCAAGTTCTCGTTTTGTATTGTTCGATTTGGGTATCGGAATCAGTTACCAAGTGCTTTTTCGATCGCGGTAGCAAGCTCTTGCTTGCTGATCCCTTGAACTTTCACACCGTTGACAAAAAAAGTGGGTGTGGCTTTGACCTCAAGTTTTTTTCCATCTTCATAGTCTTTTCTGATTTTTTCACCGTGCTCTTGCAGGACTTTGGTTTTATCAAGGGCTGCTTGTTCGATTCCAATCTGCTCAAGGTATCCAGGAATCAAGTCAGGACGGGGGGCGTGATGACTTCCCCATTCAGGCTGCATTTGAAACAGGAGCCCAAGGGCGGCCTCGAACTTTCCCGTTTCCCGGGCCTCTTCAAGCACGGCGGCGGCATAGGCCGAGTTGGCATGAAAGGGCATGTAGCGAATGACGAGTTTTACTTTTCCTTGAAACTGACTCAAAAGCTCTTTCACAGCCGGAAAGCTGGCGCGGCAGGCTTCGCACTCTGGATCTAAGAACTCAACCATCGTGACGGGCGCGCTGCGATCGCCTAAGACGGGAGAGTGCGGGCGAACGAGAAGCTCTTGATCCACTCCGCCTGACTCATTCTTTGAATTCATTCGTGAGTTAAGATAATCAGCGGCCATGAACCCGATGAACCCTAAGACAACGACGATAATCACATAGTAGCGGCTATTTTTCATTTTTGACTCCAGCTTTGTAAAACAAGATATGCAAAGCGCTTAAAATCAAGAACGCAGTGAGGGACATGAGCGGAATGCTCATGAACCCAAAAACGGCAATCTGCTTAGTTGTACACGAGACCCCTTGCTGGCACGGAATGATGCTTTCACTTAAAATCTCATAGTACAAAAGGCAGTGGTAAAGCGAAATTGCCAGACCAATGACCGAAAAAGGAAAGCTGTACCTCGCAAATCTAGTATCGTCGCTCCAGAGCGCTGTTCCTAAGATCAAGGCGAGCGGATACATGCAAATTCTTTGGTACCAACATAGAACACAAGGTGGAAGCTTAAGGACTTCACTGAAATATAGACTTCCGCCGGTGGCAACGACCGTGACCAAAAACATCAATTGGAGAAGAATCTGCGGATTAAAAGTTTTATTCATGAGATCAATGTCTCTCGGAGCGTAGCTGCAAGCAAGTTGCACCCGCATAAACTAAGGATGATGCGGATGGATTTTTTCCACATACATGTCTTCAGTCATGATGAGGTTATCTTGGGGTTCAACGAGTGAATCGTTGGAATCAATCTTTTCGATGACTCTGGCTTTGCCGACCGAGATCTTTTCACAATCCTTGGAACCTTTCGATGGGACCGGGCAGGACATTTCGTAGACATTCAAAATTTCACCAGTTTTCGCCTCAAATTTTCCAAGTCCTACACGCACCAACTTGGAGTCTGCCTCTCGATTGACGCTCTTTACCCGGTGCTCGTGAGCGCACGACGTCGATATCAAAACTAGCAAGGATAAAGGGACCAAATATTTCACGTCATTTCCTTTTCGTCGATCATCTGCACAAACAAGGTCAGGCCTTGTCGTGCCTAAAAACGCTAACTCAGTGAACGGTTTCTGATCAAGCGAACTCGATGGGAAGAGCAGTCACCGCAGGGCACATGTTTCAATGGCGGTGTTCCAAGATAACTTGGAACTTAAGGCTACGTTTTTCCTCGTAAAAACAACGTAGATATTTTTCCGGGTTAAAGTAAAAAAACTGAAATCAAGTTTACTTCGGCTTGGGGTGTCGATATTGGCGATAACGATTCGTGACCCATTAACCCGAGAGTTTTGAGGTGTGATCGTGATTCGTTTGCTTTTAACTTTGCCGATAATTTTGACCGTGAGCGCAAGTTTCGCTCAAAGCCCAGTCTCAACGATTGAGCAGTACAATGATCAGCTACCATATTGGGGTGTGAGCTGGAGTCCAGGTTCAAACGCGATCAACGGCTACTATCCGAGTTTTTATACTGGGTTTGTCATGCGCAGCCAGTCTCCGGAAAGAATTCACGTCCGCACAAGCCGTGGGAACCAAACCCGAGTTTCGGTCATTTTGGACGAAGCAACGATCAACGATTATCTTTTTGACCTCGTCAAACGCCAAAGCTTCTACAAGAAAGCAACCTCGGCGGGACCTTTCAAACTAAACCCCTCCGGGGCAAAAACTTTGCCTCAGCTGGAGATGTTTAATCAAATTCTGGAAAGCCCGAACTACGCAATTAAAGAATTTGTGGCAAACAGCGATAAAAAAAACGCAGAAGAAATTTACTCGAAGAGCTTAGAGACCCTTCGCGCCTTGAATCCGGGCCGCGTCTTTATGCTAAAAATCGATCTCGCGAGTGAGTATGCTCGATGGAAACGAGAAATGACGGTCCTTGGTGCGGGAAACCCAGCTTTGATCACAGCTGACGCGCAGAAAACGATTGTCGCTCTCAACTCGATGGTTTTCGGCCGCATTAACTACACGGAAAAGCCTTCGGCGGATTTGATCGCAAAGCTGACTCAGGCTTTGGTGCAGGCGCATTCCAGCGATGCTTCCGGCTTTACCGCCTACATCAACGCCATAAAATCAGCAACCGGGACCAAGTACGCGTTTCGCGTGCTGGACGGCGGCGCCTGGAAACCGGCGCTCTCCTGCACCGCGGACTCGTGCGTTCTTCAGTACCCGGAGTTTACAGCCATTTACCCGACCGGTTCGGCGATGGAAAAAACCAAAGATGAGTTCGGAAACACGATCAACTCCTACTCAACACCCGGTCTTTGGCAGTTTCTTTCCCGCGCAGGAAAGCACGAAGTGGATAACATCAGAAATGAGCCGTACTACGGTTATGCACCGAAGATGGACTATGAAGGCATCGGTAACGGGTTTCACAACCCCGCCGTTCGCTTCTGGGGTCCGCCGAAGGAGCTAAAGAGCGCGCTTGGTATTCCGACCGCGCATAACACGCTCTGGGCTGTTAAACGCGGCGGGGTCTCGCGCGGATGTTTGAGGTTCCCGCTGGGTCATCTTTGGGAGTTCCGCCAAATTTTCCCGGTTGAGAACGAGAAAATGACCAAGGTCATGTTCTTTGGAAACCGTTCGCAAGATTTTGATGTCTATGACATTGACGGAGATGGCCGCCCTGAAGTGATGGGAGTGCAGTACATGATCTCATATGGCCTTCAAGGCACAAGCGGTCTTGCAACGCGCGAGGGCACCGGGATGGAGATCAATGAAGGTAAAAAGTATGAGTTTTACCAAGACCTTTACGGAGCGCGCAGCGTGTTTGGTTTTGATGGCGGTAGTCAGTTTTCGTTTGAGAATCCGACGATCTCTTATCCTTCATATCTGGATCTTCGCAAGAAAAGCGTCGCGGTTCGGGTGAAGATGCAAGGACGGTATAAGCTCTATGAACAAAAATATGAGCGCGAAAAAGTTCAGTTTTACGCTCTCGCTGGCGATATGTCGCCCGAAAACAAGCAGCTCGTGCGGCTGATGGGCCGAGTTCGCGGCTGCGCCCCAAGTGCAGACAAAGCGGCCTGCGGGGAATCGGCTTTCGAGCAAGAATCCAAGGGCCTTTTGCGATAAGTAAACCAAGGCCACGGGCAATCTCGCCCGCGGCCTTTTCTTTATCGTTTTTCGTAATGAAGGTGAGGTCCGGTGCTTCGGCCCGTCGATCCGACTTTGCCGATCACAGTGCCTTGAGTAACACGCTGATTTCTTTTCGCAATCGCCTTTGAAAGGTGAGCATATCTCGTGACAACGCCGCCGGCGTGTCTGATTTCGACCAGAATTCCATATGATCCAGCCCAGCCTGACTTGGTCACGGTACCGTCAGCCGCCGCTTTGACCGGAGTTCCTTTCGTAGCGGCAATGTCGGTACCCGCATGGTACTTCATGCGCTTAAGGATCGGGTGTCTACGCATGCCCGGTTTTCCAGTGATCCGTCCGCGAGCGGGCTGAATGAATCCGGGGCCAGCGACGGCGGTTTCTTCTAGAGTTTCGATTTCAGAGAGCTCGTCCTGAGAAACCCAGGCCGACATGCTCTTGTTAATCAAGACTTTCAAATACTCCCGTCCTTCTTGATCTTGGCCTGTTGCCAAGACATCAATGACGGACCCGGCAGGAACGCTCATGGCGACGCCATCTTTAAACTCAGGGTTTTCCGGGAAATCCAGGAGGCCCATCTCTTCGCTATTGAGATTGTAGGCGGTCATGTTTTCATCCTTGTTCAAGAAAAGCGCGCTTTCGTCTTGGGCAAAAGCGCTCACGCTTAAGAGCGTGACCGCAAGTAGGCTGGAAATAAGATTGACTGTTTTCATATTCTCTCCTTGAGAATTGGCCGATGTTTTTTCTTACATTTCGTTTCGAAGTCTTTGGATCAAATTGTTGTTCTCGGGATTTGCGGGTCCCAAATTAGCGGATTTTCGCTCAAGTTCTTCGAGCGAAAATCCGGTGAAGATATTGGTGTCGCGAGCCATCTGATTTCTCAGAGTTTGCTGCGCGCGGTACCAGCGCATTTTATTTTCGTCTCGAGTATCGTTGCAGCTCGCTAGCTCCTCACGCGAGCTTGCGCCCCAGCGAAGTTCAACGCAGTGGTACGGGCTAAATGACATGAGCGGCATTCGCTTGAGAAGCTCTTCGAGGTTCACCTTCACGGCAGCGCCATTGGAATTACGGTACGTGATCGCGCAGGCCTTCAGCGTCTCGCCCGCAGCCTTGATGATATCGCCTTTAAGGTCCTGGCCTTGATAGGAGAACTCGGGGTTTCTGCGGTCAATTTGAGCCTTCAGCTCCTTGGCGTAGTTAAGAGCCAAGTTCACCGAGTTTCTTCGCCGCACATCACCGCCCGGAGTTGAGTATAGATCCCAATCTCCGCTACCGCCGTAAATTGTATTCGGTAGCACCTCGGCGTGAGGCTTTGCGGCGATGCCTTTAATGGTGCCGTCTTGGACAAGGCTCACGCGGGAACCAAAGTCATCGCAGATAGCCTTCATGCGGATTTTGAACTCCGAGATCACATCAATCTTGTAAGTACCTTGGAACATGCGGCGACGTAAAAATTCCTGAAACGAACTTGTGACTTTCCCGCCAGGTAGGGCATAGGCGGATTTGCCATCATTCATAAGTGTGTTGCCAAACATCTCGGTCGAAAATTCCGGAATCTCTTCATTGGTGAGAAGGCGAGCCGTGCCATTCACGTATGAGCCGGTACGGTAGTCATACTGGGCGTTGTCAACGACCACGGGTCTAAAGTTTTGAAACCAACCGCCGTGTTCGATTTTTGATCGTTTGTAGAAATCAATGGAGTAAGGGCGTCTGGGTGAAATTGACTTTCGGTCAATCAAGGCGTCAAAGACCATGACTTGTCCATCGGATGTGACATCGTAAACGATGCCAACATGTCCGGAAGGATCATAAACCGTGGTCCCGGGCCGGATGCTCCCGCGCCGCACGCCGGGCGTGTACATGTCGCTAAAGTTTGTACGCGGATCAACTCGTAACGTTGCCGTGTGAACCGCATTTTGGATCGTTGAGTGCGTAGCAAAAAAGTTGCTCGCGCCGCTTTTCATGTTAGGTAAAAGAGTGCGGCGAGAAGGGCGGTTGCCGTTCCAGGAATAGCGCACATCCGTTTGTTCAGTGGCCGTGCCGTCTTGAATGGTGCGTTTTTGCTCCTCACTCAAGGGCAGCGCCACCATGCCGGAAGAAAAAACAAACGGCAGGCCGTTTTTCCAAGCGTAATAGGAACGCAAGAAATAGGGCCAATCGGCGCAGTCCGACCAGAACTTGTAAAGGTTCTGGGGTGGATCGCTCTCGCGAAAAGGATTGGCGGGGCTTCGCATACATGTATCGACGGTGGTGCATCCAGATCTGCCGATGGCAGTCACGAACTGCGAAAAGCCGATTTCATCCTCACTCGTCCAGGCGAGCTTCGTAAGCCTCCAAGTGCCGTAGGCCGCAACGCGCGCAGCTTCGTTGTCAGAGCCGTAAGTCTCAGCTATCGGAGCATAAGTCGGTTGAGGGGGCGGATAGGAAGGCTGGGGCTGATATCTCGGGGCGGATCTTCGCGGACGGAAGATATCAAAGAATCCTTGAGCCTCAGCTGATTCGCCGACAAAGCAAAGGCTGGATAGGATCATGGCGGCCGCAAAGCTCGAGAAGCTTGGTTTTTTGGAACATGCGTTCATCTTTCTCTCCCTGGTTGTCGATCTTTCGCGCAAAAACGACGCTCAGGGGCGCCTCTTTTGCGTGAAAGACCGGCGTTTTCGATCTCTCGTGAGTTCGCGAAGGGATTTACAAGATGTGAGCCAAGGTATTGAAAGGATTGGGGAAAGTGTTCCATAGGGGCGTGGAACACGTTCCGATTACTGTTGCGAGTAGATTTTCAAAAGTGCGCGCGAAGTTTCAAGCACGCATGAGGGCGATTTAATATCAATGTTCTCTTGAATCGCCTCGATGTCGTGCTCTTTGAGCACGGAGTAAAGCTGCGGTCCAAAATCAGACTCATATTTTGAGATCGAAATCTGATAAGGCCGGGTGTGTGCTCTGATCTCAAACGAGGATTGACCTGCACAGAGCTGTTTGGCAAGCGCGCCGCGCTCGGAGTTGGTCCCGGGAGCTGTGCGATTCTGCCTTTCTTGCGCAGTTTCAATTTCAATGAAATAGGGATTTTGAGCTTTGCTAAAACCCTCAAGCTGCCACCAAGGCAAATTCATTTCGCCTTCAAACGCAGTTTTCAGGATCAATGAGGATCGATCAAGAAGATCTGGCATAAATAAAAGACTCGTCAGTTCACGGGCTTTGAGCGTGGATTGAGTCAATCCAGAGTTGTGCCCAGGTTTTGGTGTGAGCAGCGCCTCGATCACTTCGTGAAGGATGAGCGCGATTCGATTCTCGGCATTCATCAAGTTCCAGCTCGGTCCGTGAACTCGAATAACGAGTCCCAATCGATTGGCGAGCTGGCGAAGCTCGGCTCCCGACACCTCGCCAATGACATTATCTTGGTGTTCAACAAGTGCCAGCGGAACGTCAACAAAGACCCAGGCATATTGATCCATCACCCGGGCGAGAACATCGCCAAACCCCGGCAGTGCCGAGTTGATCTCCGTGAGTTTGACGGCAAGCTTCGTGCGCTCGGACTCGGAGGCGAGCAGTGGATACTCCCTGGCGGTAAAGCGGGTGGTCTTAGCTCCTGCTGAATCAATGGCCACTTTGGCAAGCCCGGTCTCTAAAAGGTCTCGAAGAACGACTTTTTTGGTGCTGCGATAATAATAACCATCTCCGCCGTTCCCGACGCCATGCCCGCGAGGAGCGCTGAGCGCAACTGAGGGGAGTAGGATTAAAATAGGAAGTATAAAAATCTTCATAAAGATTCCTTTGTTTTGAGGAGCGGAAAAAGCTGAATGGAAAGTCGGTACACTTGATCTTTTTGGCTGTGGCCCATGATCTGGGAAACTTTATCGAGGCACCGACGAACTTCTTTTTTTGCTTTTGCGATCTGACGGCTATTTCCCGAGAACGTGAGAGAGGTAAAGTCTCGCTCATCGGTTGCGATTTCATCAATCGCCTTGGCCGCAAGCTTAAGTCCCTCATGGTGCGCTGAGCGAATAACGGTTGAGGGTATGCCGTCATTGGTGAAATAGCTCAGGCCCGTGATGGCAAGCGATCCGTCTGCGTTTTGGTACAGAAGTTTCATCTCAATCAGTTTTTGAATCGAAGTATCGGTCAGCTCTCGCGTAAGTCCCAAGCGCTGAGAGATCTCCTCATTCGAAGTTGGCGGCGTGTGGCATTCAAGCAAAGACAAAATCGCAAAATAATGCCAATCCCGGATCATCTGAAACTGCTCATCAGGCAGAACCACGCGCTCAGAGCTTGCGAGCTGCTCGAGCAGTTCTTGAGCGGCGGGATCAAGCTGAAGTTTGCGAGCAATCTCCAGCGCTTTTTTGTCCGAAATGCGGCGGCGACCAGAAACAAACTCACTATACGATCCAGGACTAATTCCGAGCTGCTGGGCGTGAGCCCTGAGGGAATAGTTTGGGTCTTTTCCCTTCATTTGCTGAAACTGGTTTTTAATTTGAGCGCGAAGAAAGTCATTGATCATTTCTTTTTCCCTTTCTTCGGCAAGGTCTCGGCGCATTCTAGGGCGACTTGTTCGTCAAAGGAGCTATTGGCTAGATCCGAGTCCACGTGCTTTTGAAGGGCCTTGGGATCTTTAATTTCATAAAATTCAGCGGTCCACTTGAGTTGGGCGAGCGCCTCGGCGTCAGTCGGCTCTTTTTTAGCGGCAGCCAAATGCTTGGCAGCAATGCAGCTGCAAATTTCATCTGGGTTTTTTACTTTTTGGTCATTAGCAAGCGCTGATTGGACGCAGGCCTTTTGTATTCGGGTTTCAAATGCTGCATCGACTTGAGCCGCCCAGAGCGCGTTCAAAGGTAATAGAAGGGTCACAAGTAAAGTCACGAGGGTCTCCTTGTTGCGAGCTGAGTGAGGGGGTTGATCCACTGACCGTTTTTCATCATTTCGAAGTGAAGGTGAGGACCTGTGACCGCGCCGGTTGCACCCACGCAGCCAATCATGTCACCTTGATTCACGCGCGCGCCGCGAGCAGGCAGGCGGCAAGTGGGGTTTAAGTGCAAGTACCTGGTCTTCGTCCCATCACCGTGATTGATGGTGACCATGTTGCCAGCTCCGCCGTTGCAGGATTTTCGTCCGTTCACGCAGCCCCCGGCGGAGACTTCAATGGTTCCGCCTTTAGCGGCGCGCACGCGAGAGCCATTATTGCCGGAGATATCTACGCCTTTATGCAGGCGCACAACGCCTCGAATGGGGTGGCGTCTATACCCAAATCCACTGCGCACGGTTCCGCCCACGGGCCAGATAAATCCGGATCTTGTCAAAGCCTGTGAGACGTCGCGAAGATCTTGGCTCTGGCGGGTCGGTATGGGCTGCCTGTCCGTCCCGCGAAAACAATCCGTACAAGCTCCTCGGCTCACGGAATGAGATCTTGGCGGCTGATCGGCCTCAACGGGCTTATCGATGTCCGTAAAAAACTTGGCGTCAACCCAGCCCAGAGTTTCCCGCGCAGATCCATTGGGGTAGCGGCGAAGCTGAACGCGGTACCAGGTTTCACCATTAGCAAGGCGTTTGGTCTCAAGAACCTGGATCTCTTCAAATCGCTTGACCGTCGTCATTGGTTCACCGCTCGAGCGCCCGGCGTCGGACCAGAGATTCACGTCAACATGATTGGTCTTCACGGTTTTTGGCTGGGCATGGGCGCTCAAAAAAATCATAAGAAACGCAAACGTCAAGAGAGCCGCATTAAACACACTTGAAAGAAAAGAAGAGCTCAGCCACTGCATCTAAAATTTTCCGCGTGGGTGCTGGGGTCGGTATTTTTCAATTTTCCCGCCATTGCTAATTCGTTCAGCTTCCATTTTATTTAACTTCTCGATCTTATCCGCCACGCCTTTGGGAATTTGCATGGGTTTAAACATACTCACGCCGCTTCTGCCGGTGTTCCCCAGCGGGTAGCTGCCGGTCATCGAGCCGGGAAAAGCAACGAGCAGCCGCAAAAACTGTCCCCAGGCTTCAGCGTAATTCTTCTCGCGCAGTGAGAGCTGAAGCATGAGCCAGTGCACTTTGGTGTGCTCAAGGCCATAGGGCTGCGAAAAAATGTGAGCTTCTTCTAGAAGCTTCCATGCGGGACTAATGTGCCCAAGAGCGATTTGCTCTTGAGCCCTTTCGATCACGCGCTGGGAGTGAAGAAGGCGAACATAGTTTCTCATATTAACCCTCGTCGGAGGTTTGCACTCGAAGTAGACGAAGAGCATTGAGAGTAACCAATATCGAAGCCCCCATGTCAGCCGCAACCGCCAGCCAAAGGTTTGAGATCCCGGCGATAGCAAGGACCAAGAAAACGGCTTTGGTTGCAATTGCAAATCCGATATTGAAGCGAATCACGCTCAAAACGCGGCGGCCTTGACGAATGGCTTTGGCCAGCTGCGAGAGATCGTCCTGCATCAGGCTAACGTCCGAAGTCTCGATGGCCGTATCTGTACCGGCGGCTCCCATCGAGATGCCAATGGTGGCGCTGGCGAGAGCGGGGGCATCGTTAACGCCGTCACCGACCATGGCCACGTTCGTGTACTCGGCGGTTAGACGCTTGACCTCGCGGACTTTGTCTTCCGGAAGAAGATCGCCGCGCCCTTGATCAATGCCGGTCTGTGCTGCAATGGCGTCCACGGTTTTTTGATTGTCGCCGCTTAAGACTTCGATTCTCTCGATTCCGGCTTCATGTAGAGCTGCAATGGCCGCGCCCGCGTTTGCTTTCAGCGTATCGCCCAGTCCAAAAATTCCGAGCACGCTTCCCTTGTGATCGGCATGCGGTTTATGTCCGATGATAACAACGGACAATGATTTTTGCTCAAGTTCGACAAGGTAGTTCTCGATATCGGGAGAGCAAATGCCCAGATCATGAGCTAGCCGGTGATTGCCAACAAAGTAAAGACAGGATTCGATTCGTCCTTCGGCGCCTCGGCCCGCGATGGAGGTGTAGTCGGACACCATAGATTCAGTGCCGTGGTTGTCTTTAGCGAAGCTTTGAACCGCTTTGGCCAGCGGATGTGAGGACATGTTTTCAAGTGATAGCGCCAAACTCATGACTTTGGCGTCAGGCAGGGATTGATCAAATTTCCTAAAGCTATGCACACGAAACTTTCCTTCCGTGATCGTGCCTGTTTTGTCGAGCGCGATGGCGCGAATTTTTCCCAAGGCTTCCAGGTACTTTCCACCTTTTACGAGCACACCTTGCTTAGCCAGGGAGGCCAGGCCCGAGACGACGGAAATCGGCGTAGCCAGGACCAGGGCGCACGGACACGCGATGACAAGCAGGACAAGAGCGCGGTAAAACCAGACATCAAAGCCCGCAGCGGAGCCCAAAAGCGGCGGCAGGGCGGCCACGAGCACGGCCAGAACAAAGACGACGGGGGTGTAGACTTTGGCAAATTTGTCGACAAAGCGCTCCGAGGGCGCTTTTTGCTCTTGAGCCTCTTCAATGAGCTTCATGACTCGAGAGATCTTGGTGTCTTGAAAGGCCTTGGTCACTTTGATCGTGAGCGCGCTGGCTTCGTTGATGGTTCCGGCAAAAACGCTGTCTCCGGGTTTTTTATCCACAGGATTTGATTCACCGGTGAGCGGCGCTTGGTTGGCGGAAGAGTTTCCTTCCATCACAACTCCATCTAGCGGGAAGCTGTCACCAGGGCGAACGATCAAGGTGTCGTCCACTTTAACTTCAAGAACGGGGACTGAGACCACGGCGCCGTCTTTTTTGAGCCAGGCTAGCTGCGGGGTGAGCTTCAAAACGGATTTAATCGCCTGCCGGGCGCGTGCCACGCTAAACGCTTCAAGAAGCTCTGCGAGGGCGAATAAAAAGACGACGGTGGCGCCTTCAGAATATTCTTTAATTGAAAAAGCGCCGATGGCCGCCGCCGACATCAGCACGTTCATGTCCATGCTTCGTTGCTTCAGGGCTCGCCAAGCTTTGGGAAAGACCAGAGCACCGGCAATCAAAACGGCCGCGCCGTAAAGTAAAGCGCCGTAAAGATCAGAAAGCAGGTCTTTCCAGTCCAGAATAAATCCAAGGCCGATCAAGACTCCCGAAGCCGCCACAAGCAAGACTTTTTGTTTGTTCGCGAGCAGAAAGCTCGTTTCTTCTTTGTCAACGACCCGAACGCCCGTGCTTTCAATCGCGGACCTGATTTTGTCGCTGTTCATTTCTTTCGGGTGATGAACCGTCGCGGTGGAGGCAATCAGGTTCACCGAGACAGAGCTAACGCCAATCTTGGCGAGTGCTTTTTTGATGGCATTGACCTCATCGGAGCAGTCGGCGCCCGAGATTCTAAAAACGCTTTCGGATTCTCCAGCGCTCAGCGCATCGAGCTTTTCCGTTGAAGTTGTCTCGCAGGATTTGCAAGCGTGATCATGTGCCATAAAAAGGTCCTTTCAGATTCTAAAGACAAGCGGGGCGGGCTTTGGTGTTCGCCTTCAGCGCGCCCCCTGTAAGTCACATCATTAGTGGTTATGGCCTTCGGCCTTCTCGTGCTTTTCATGCTCTTTAAATGCGGAAAAGCAGTCCGACTTTCGGAATTTGCGGTCTTCTTTTTTCTTTTTAACAACGCCCTCCATGCACTTGTGAGCCTCATCCTCGGTCTTTGCGGCGGGACATTCTGCCTTGCAGGCTTCTTGTAGGTTGTGTTCGTGCGCGCCTTCGGCGGCAAAACCAAACACCGGCGCCATCACCAGTAAAGTTGTCATCATTGCTGTTTTCATCGTCTCTCCTTTTTGCAAACCGCTAAGCGGTCATTTGTTACTTTCATAAAAATCTCACCGGGTGCTCGGCGCGGGCGTCAAGCCGCTGCCGCCACCATCTGCCAAGCACTGGATTGAGGGCGGCCCAAAGGCGGCGGCAAGAGCGCGGGCTTGTTTCACGAAGTGGCTTGCGCCATAAACCATCATGGAATTGGAACTTGAATTGATCGCTTTTTCAGCGGCGGCCAGGATGATCGGCTCTCGCTGGGAATCGTTTTTAGCCGCCAGTTTTTGCGTGGGGGTTGAGTCAGCACCCGAAACAGGAGCAATCCATGAACTGTCGATGTCATCGGCGCTTCCCGCGCCGATGCGCTTCAGGTAGGCATCAAGCTTGGCGTAGGACCAGCTCGCGTCGCCAAGAAAGCTATCTTGGTTTTCAGGATCACTCATGAGCCGGCGTTTTCTTTCTTCAAGCAAAGCGCCTTCAGCTCGCATGGAAGAAAGGATAAGGAGGGAATTATAGGCCTTCACTTCTTCGCTGCTCCAGCCGCTTGCAAGAAGGCGCTTGTTTCGCTCGTTCGGGCTCTGCTCTCCTCCGGTCACGACGGCTCCGGATTTACCCGCGATCAGCCCGGCATAAAAGCTCTCGCCGCAGACAAAATCATTTTTTACGCGGCAGCCGGATTCCTGCCTTGAAAGACCCGGGCCGCTAAACTGACCAGGCTCCACGGCTGATTCAATGACAAGACTTTTAGGCTTAAACTGCTCGATCGTTTCTTTGATTTTTTGTAGGCCTGGATCAGATTCTGGTGTTGCACCAAAGGCATGATCGGCAGCGAAAAGTTTAAAAGTTTTTCCGTCTTTTTGATAGGTCGCAATGAAAGGCAGTTTTTTGCAAGGATAGGTGCTTTTTGATCCCCAAGACTGAATTTGGCTTGCATCTAGTTTGATCTCTCCCGCTGCCGCGAAGTGAGTTACGAATGCAAAGATCAAAGTGTCGACCATAAACACGACCTACTAATTGATGGACTCAACTCTCATCGAGTCATCCAGAATGAGTCCATCTTGAGCTTGAAGTAGCGAGTGCTCATCTTCGAGCACGTCCAGAACCTCGGCTTTTCCGACAACGGTATCCCGGCAGCGGTTTTTAAAGCCATGGCGGCCCGTAAAGATCTTCTTGCACGAGGTCGTGTAAACGCTCACGGTGTCGCCCTTGTTCACCTCTGGCGAGGTGATTTCGGCCTTGGCGGTGACGACTTCGGCATCGATTTTGACGTCCTCAACTTTGTGCAGGTGCCCGCAGGCGGGAAGAACTCCCGCCGCAAGAGCTACTAAAAACATGTTTCGCCACAGATTTTTCATTAGTGAGCCACCCTTCCTTTGAACTTGTTCTCAAAGATCGAGTACAGAATCGGAAGAACGATCAATGTGAGAATCGTTGAAGACACGATTCCGCCAATCACGACCGACGCCAAAGGCCTTTGCACTTCAGCTCCCACGCTGGTGGAGAGCATCATCGGCAAGAATCCAAAGATCGCGACAAGCGCGGTCATGAGAACCGGGCGAAGACGGATAAGCGTTCCCGTAACGACCAGATCCTTGCCGGTTTTTCCTTCAAGCTTAAGTTGATTGAAGTAGTTCACAAGCACGACACCGTTTAGGACCGCAATCCCTGAGAGCGCGATAAAGCCAACGCCCGCCGAAATACTAAACGGCAGGCCATTGAGTACTAAGCTCACGATTCCTCCCACCAAGGCAAAGGGGACGCAGGAGAAAATCAACATCGTTTGGCCAACGCTGCCAAAGGCGGCGTAGATCATCAAAAGTACGATGATGAGTGAAATGGGTGTTAAGAGAAGAAGACGCGCGCGCGCTTCCTGCAAGTTCTTAAAGTTTCCGCCCCATTGCACGTAGTGTCCCTCGGGGATTTTGATCTCTTTTTCAACCGCGACTTTTGCCTCATCGACAAAGCTCTCGGTGTCTCGTCCACGAAGATTGATCAACACCGCAGACCTGCGATTTGAGTCCTCACGGTTGATTGACCCAAAAGTCTCCGAGAACTCAGCCGTTGCCAAATTTGAAAGGGGAGCTGTGGTGTTTGTGCCAACCCCGACCGGGAGCGATTTGATGGTGTTAAGATCCGAGCGGTCTTCTTCCGCCAGGCGCACCACGATCGGGAACTTTCGATCACCCTCGTACATGTACCCAGCCTCCTGGCCGCCAAGGGCGATGGAGATCGTATCGAGCACATCCGATGTCGAAGCTCCGTAGCGTCCCAGTTCTTGATCCTTGGGCGTTACGCGAAGAACGGGGCTTGTGCCCGCAAGGTCCACCTCAACGTCACCAGCGCCTTTAACTTTGGAAACCACACCTTGAATCTGTTTCGCCAGATCCATGTTCTTTTGCAAATCGGGTCCAAAGATCTTCACTGAAACATCGGCTCTGGTTCCTTCCAAAAGTTCATTGAAGCGCATTTGGATGGGCTGTGAGGCCAGATAGTTCTGCCCTGGCAGTTCTTTTTCAAGTCTGGCAACAAGCGTGTTCACGAGCGATTCGAACGTGTGCTTTCCGCTTCCCGCATGCTTGGGCCAGTCTTTTCGGTCCTTGAGCATGATATAGGTATCAGAAATATTCACGCCCATCGGATCGGTTGCAACCTCTGAGGTTCCAATGCGTGAGAACACGTTTTGCACCTCGGGGTACTCGCGAATGATTTTATCCGCCTTCAGTTGAAGCTCGATCGATTGATCCAGTGATATATTCACGGGGCGAATCATATGAAACGCGAACGACCCTTCAGAGAGCTGGGGCAAGAACTCAGCTCCGCGCGTGGCAAACAGCACGCCGCCAATCACGACCGAGACAGCGGCCAGGGCCAGAGTCGGCACCTTCCACTGGAAGGTCTTTTCGAGAATCGGTTGGTAGATCTTACGAACCCAGGCCATCAAACGCGGTTCATCATCTTTGGCCTTACTCGAAAGAAGGATCGATGCGAGCGCAGGGGCCGTTGTGAAGGACAGAACGAGTGCGGAGGCGACGGCGATGGCAAAGGTTGCAGCCATAGGGCTGAACATTTTGCCTTCAATTCCGACAAGACCAAAGATTGGCAGAAAGACCACGACAACGATCAATTCGCCAAAGCCTGCCGCAACGCGCACCTCAACGGCTGCGTCGTAGACGGCTTTTTGTCGCTCCTCGGGAGTCAAGGGGCGTCCGTATTTCTTGGTCAGGTCATGCACGTACCGGACGCAGTTATCGATCAGGATCACCGTTCCATCGACGATGATACCAAAGTCAAGGGCACCTAGGCTCATCAAGTTTCCGGAAATTCCTAGCGGACGCATAATGAGAAACGTTGCCAGGAGCGAGAGCGGAATCGTGACGGCGGTGATGAGCGCCGCGCGTACGTTTCCGATGAGTAGAAACAAAATAACGATAACTAAAGTCGCACCGAGCGCTAAGTTGTGCTCGACCGTCCCTAAGGTCGCGTTTACGAGATCCGAGCGGTTATAGACCGTCGTCAGCGTGTAGCCTTCTGGCAGCGACTTCTCGATTTCGCCCATCCGGTCTTTTACGCGAAGTGAAACCGTGCGGCTGTTTTCTCCCAAAAGCATCATCACCGTGCCGAGCACGGTTTCATTGCCGTTAACAGTGGCAGCACCTGTTCTGAGTTCTTTACCGAGTCCGACTTTGGCGATTTCGCCAAGTTTGATGACGCGGAAAGAGTCGAGCTGCTTGACGGGGATTTTTTCAATGTCTTTGGGCGTTTTGAAAAGACCCACACCCTGGACCAAGAATTGCTCAGCGGTTTGAGAAATATATCCACCGCCGACATTCTTGTTGGCTTTCTCAAGAGCGGTTGCGATTTCTTCAAAATGAATTCCAAAGGTGGCCATTTTTTTAATATCAGGCTGAACGTGGTACTGTTTTTCATACCCACCGGTGGTATTAATCTCAGCCACACCTTCAACCGTCATGAGTCTAGGTTTCACGAACCAATCTTGAACGGCTTTTACCTCCATCAATTCACGAAGCCGCTCCTTGGGCTCCGCAGACGGATTTTTCACATCAAGTGTGTACTGGTAAATCTCGCCAAGACCGGTTGAGATCGGCCCTAGCTTTGCCTCAGCACCCTTTGGCAGTTCTTTGGCAACGCCCGAGAGACGTTCCGAGACCATTTGCCGAGCTCGGTAAATATCAACACCGTCTTTAAAAACGACGGTGACCTGCGAAAGTCCAAAGCGCGTGATCGATCGCACTTGCAAAACGCCCGCGATTCCGCGCATGGAGCTTTCGACCGGGAAGGTGATGGTTCGCTCGATTTCCTCGGGCGCAAGGCCATCGATGACCGTGTTGACCTGCACCTGGTTGTTGGTGATATCCGGTACGGCATCAATCGGGAGATTTTGAAACGAGACGATACCTGCGATTGCCATAGCGAGAGTCAAAAGAAGTACGACCCCGCGATTGTAGACTGAGAAATGAATGATTTTATTAATCATATATCCTTCTTAGTGAGAGTGACCGTGCGAAACGCCGCCCGAAGCTGCAAGTTCCGCGATACGAAGAAACCCGGTGCCTGAAACCACAATCTCATCGCCTTGGCGAAGATCGTCCGAGTCCAGGGTTAGATCTTGAGGGGTTTGCTTCAGGGTTTGAATGTCCACACGTTTAAAAAAACCAGCGCGTCTACGAAACACGTTCACTTCTTCGCCGGAATGCACGAGCGCAGATTTTGGTAAAACCCAAGGTCCATCGCCGATTAAATTCTGGTATTTAAGGTCAAAGTTTTTGAGCGCTTCCGGCGAGAGCTTAAATCCCGCGCGTTCGCTAAACTCCGTGATTCCTTTATCAGGTCCCACGCTTCCTTTTTCACCTTCTTCTTCACCCCCGTCGTGATCATGGCCGTCGCCATCTTTATGTTCTTCGGCGGGCAAAGTGGCTTTGGTTTCGCCTTGGGGTTTTGTTTTGTCATTGGCCGCAGTGACCGGAAGGCTCAATGAAAAGGTCACCAACATCATTACTAGTCGTTTCATAAATTAGCCTCCAGAATCGATCCGTCGAGAATGTAAAGTTGAAGCAGGGACTCCAGAGCTTTCATCTCACGTTCGTTTCGTGTTTTTTCGAGATCAAACCAAGTGCGGTGCGACTCAATCACGAGCGCGCTCGGAACGACGCCCTTAATGAAGAGTTTCTCGGATTCCGCGTGGCGTTTTTCGATATCATCGTGCGAGAGCCCCTCATCGAGTGATTTCACGGCTTGCTCATAAATTTTGCGAATTTCGTCACGTTTGATCGTGAGTTCATTCATGCCTAATTGCTTACGAGCCTCGGACACTTTGACGCCTGCATTGGCCGCCGCGCGGGCGCCGCCGTTCGTATTAAAGACGGGGATTGGAAGGCTGAGATTAAACCCGTAGAGGCTATTGGACTGTCCAGCTTCGGACTGCATTTTGACGGAGGGTCCAACCGTCAATGTTGGCCAAGCTTCGCTTTGCGCGAGCGAAAGCTCGCCTTTGGCGGAATTCAATTCAGCATCAAGCAGGCGCATTTGCGGCGAAGCCTTGTTCGTGTCTAGGGATGCGGAAACCTTCGGCCAGGGTTTGGGGCTGGCAGGAAGGCTGCGGCGAATCTCTTCGGCCGATTTTCCAAGCTGAAGCTTGAAGAAGGAATCAAGTCCGGCGATCTCATCTCCGGCGGCGGATTTTTTCAAGTCATAGTCGTTCTTTGACAGCCTAAAAACTTGAGCTGAGATTTGCTGCTCAGGCGATAGCCCGGGTCGGCGCGCGTACTGCCCCAAAAGCTTTGTGTAGATGTTAATGGCTTCATCGGCAACTTGCTGCTCATGCAGGACCTGCCTGAGGCGGTGAAGGTTTAACAGTACCTGTGAGCGAACGCGTGCCTTGGCTTCAAAAAGTCGTGCTTCGGCAAGAGCAACACCGCTTTCGGCAATCTGGGTCCGAGCGGAGATTTTGCCTCCAAGTTCGATCGGAATGCCGAGCGAGATGTCGGTCTCGCTGCGCTTTTCATTGTTAACGGTGCCTTGAAAGGTCTCCGCGGAAAGGTCAGGGTTTTTCCATTGACCGGCGGCTCCGACCTGAAGCTTGGCGCGATCCAAATCAAGTTCTGCAGCCTTCACTTCGGGCGAGCGGGCCTCGGCGCATAGTAAGATGTCGCGTGACGACGTCATGCTGGTGCAGTCTGCGTTTGCAGCTGCGGTGATGGGAAGTGCCATGCTCACAAGCATGAGGACACACTTATAGATGTTCACGTAAACCTCGAGTGGTTGGTTGGTTTGCAAATTGAAATTGAACGTGGCTGTGGCCAGTCAAAAGCAGAAAGAGCTTTTAAAACGATGGCGCAGCTAAAGACTTAGGATTGTCGAGGAGGTCGGCGCAGGCCCTCAAGAGTAGGGCCTTCAAACATGACCTGAGAAGAACGGGCATGCTCTTGATTAATTAGTGCAACCTGGGGCAATGGCGCCAAGGTTGACAAAAACGAACTGTGGCCGAAGTGGCATTGTCCCGCATGGCAAGGGTCCGAGCAATGACTGCTTTGGCTATGATCCATATCTTCGGAGTGAGAGAATGTTAGAGTCGATTTCTGAGTGTCACAGGCCGAAAATTGGGGGGTGTTACAATGATCAAATAGAGACGCTTTTGCCAAGACTTCCATTCCAAACAGAAGTCCGAAGGCGGCGATCAACAAAAATGAAGTTGTACGCTTAAACGTGCTCACTTGCTTCCAGAGTAGCGATCTTCGTTTATTTTGACAAGGACTCCAAATGAGCCTTCTCTTTCGTGTCTCAAATTTAAGTTCAAATCATCTGAATTCAACTGCCAGATCGATTCAATTAAACCTGAGGCACTTGGATCGTCCCTGTATTGCGAAAACTTCATCCCATAAATGCGATGCGGTTTAGCAAAAAACCAGGTTGATCCAAGCCCGCAGTCTTGCGGGCTCTGGCACGAGCGTCAATATTCAATTTCAAGAAATTGCATCGACAAGAAGCGGCAGCGTGATCCAAGTATGTTTGGAACACCAGTCGAAAACATGAAATCCAGGTTTTGGGACCGTTCGTCCTAGAACCCGGAAAATGGTTCTATTTTAAAAGCTTAACTCTTAGCTCGTTTGATCTGGCCATCTGTCGCACTGGCCGAACCCTTGCTCTAGGGATTTCCAACTTCAACACGAACGATTGGAAATGCACATGTTCAAATCCCTCTTCGCCTCCGTTCTCCTTCTTTCATCAGTCTCACAAGCCGCACACCTCACATCTCTTGAGGCGTGGACAGCGGTTCGCTGTGAAATCAAAGTCTGTGCGGCTCATGATCGTGGCCAGCACTTTATCGGGCAGTGCCGATCAATGGGCTGGGATGCACCTGGTATCGACGGCGTCATGGCTGTTCCCAAGAAGGGCTGCTGGTGTCTGTGCAACCTCGACACCATCATCAAGGTTCAACAATAAATCCAAATCTTCAGCGCGGGGTTCCTTCGGAAACTCTTATTCCGCGCTGATGTCTTCCGGCCGCGCCTCCAAAGTGTCCTCCAAATCACGAGGGGGCGTGGCCGTCCTTTTTACTTCGGAGATCTTATGCGCGTCTTAATCCTAACCTTTGCGTTAGCACTCACAGCCTGCGGCGGGGAGCTGGCTCCCAAGTCCGACCCACCTAGCAGCATTGAGCGCCTGGAGGTCGGCGACATCAAAACCGAAGTCACGCCGAACGATCAGGTGACAAGCCGAGTAAAGCTCACTTGGAGCAAATCTCTCGGTGAGATTCGCATCACGGACGATGAAGGCCCCGTGCAAACGTCGCTCAGCGGCTTCACTCGCACGTCAAAGAGAAATGGCCGCAATTACAACTTTCTGATCGAGCAGCCCTCGAGCGGCGCAAAGTACAACATCGAAGTCGTCGTCCGGCATATCAACCCTTTTGCCGCAAGTGCAAGTCTTTGCAAAGCCAGAATCGAGGCCCATGGCGAAACTCATCTTTGCAATTAGCCTCATCGGCCTCACAGGCTGTGCGACCTCAATGGCCACCAAAACTTTAAGGAACATGGCCATCGCGGGCGCGGCAGGCGCCGTGATCGGTAGCCAGCAGCCGGCCTACAAGAGCACGCAGGCTGCGCTTTTTGCGGGAATCGCCGCAAGCCTTGTGGGAGCAGGAACGCTTCTCTTGCTCGACCAGGAATCAAGGGATCTCACGAAAGAAAACGAGCGCCTCAGGCTCGAACTTGATGCGGCCTTTGAGCCAAAGGCCGAAGCGGCCACGCCTGGAACCATGAACGCCAAGGTCCCGGCCAAATACCAAAACCTCATCAGCCCCGGAGAGTGGCGCGTGTATCAAATTGATGAGTGGGTGGAGGACGGGGAGAACCGGATGATCCATCAAGACAAAGTGATGGAACTGATCCCGCCCAGCCTTCGGCCCTTTGCCAAACCAACACGTCCCAAAGGAAAGAACCCATGACCAAACGAAGCTACAAGCTACAAAACATCATTCTTCTCACGCTGATTTCGGCAGCGCTCATCCTGATCCTCACGAGCACCGCCGAGGCGCGCGACCTGGTTGAAGCGATGACAAGTGCGCAAACGCTTCTGAACCGAATCGGCATCGCCGCCATTTCCATCGGCATCACCGTCGGCGGCATCATGTACGCATTGGGAGCTGCGATGATGGGCCGAATGGTCCTTATCTCCGGCTTTATCGGTGCCTGCGCGATTTTGGGCGCACCCGCAATTATCTCATTAGTCGCTAAGATTTTTGGAATGAGCGTCTGAGCGCGCACGCGCGAAGACCAAAGGGCTAGCCAAGAGGGCAAAGCCCGTCTGGCGGCCTAGATGGAGCTAAATACAAACGGAGACCGAAATGCACAACACCAACAAAAGCTCGCGGTACTTGAACGAGCGCTCAAACTGGTTTGGCCTCGGGGTCTTTGACCTCGCTTCGCTTGGCTACCTCCTAATTCTCTCCTTCGAGTCCTTAAGTCGGTGGGATCTCGAGCTCTTCGCGTTCGCGGTGACGGGAATTGCGGGACTTACACTCATTCAAATTCGCCTCGCGGGTCGCCCCAAGTGCATCCGCGACTTTCTTCAATTTCAATTCAAAAGGATTCTGCGATGGATTTAATGGTGCGTGGACATTTGGTCAGAAGCTTTGAGTTTGATCCGATTGATTCGGATCTGCATTCAGCCTTTCACGTTCAAAAGGACTTTAGCAACTGGCTGCGCCAGCTCGACCCCCGAATTTTGCTTCGGTTTAAGCATGAATCCACTGAAGGCTTCTGGCGCTCCAGCAAATCTCAAGTCTCTCTCGAAGTCCCGATGCGCCCGCGCATCTTTGGTCCCAAATACGATCCTAAATCCATTTTGGATACAGCCCCGTCTTTTCCATGGCTCAAGCCCGTGCCGCTGGATCTGTCCAGCGAACTTGAGCCCGACCGAAAGCGCTGGTCGGTCGGCCTTGGCGCTATTGATACGGGTCTTGAAGTCGTGGGGCTTGTCCGAATTTTTAAGCCTTCGGCTCATGCTATGGAAGACCTGGTCCTTGAAGACGTCCTCGAAAAGCTTCCAAGGCCTTTTACGCTTCACACAAGCGTTCAGCGCCTCAGCGATGCTGAAAGCCAAATCCTTCTCTCGAAGCGCCTCAAGCAAGCCGAGAGCGAAGACTCGCGAGTGGGCGAAGCACTCGCAAGCGCGACAGAAGACGCGATCGAAGAGACTAAGCTCTCGGGCGATGCGCTTTTTAGAATTGAGTTTGTCGTTGAGCTGAAGCGAAAGTCCGCCTTTGATCTGAAAACGGATCTTGCGCACGCCTATTCCAAGCTTCAAGCCTTGGGCACGCCCTATGTGGAAACCTTCGGCGCCATGCCATCACTCTTCGCCACATTCCAGGGTTCTTGGCAGCACGTCACGTTCTATGAGACGGGCAGGAACCTTCCGCAGTACTTGCCGCTGACAGGTCACCCGGAGCAAAAGCCGCAAACCAAGTCGGCCATGACAGCCCATCGTCTCAGCGACGCCAAAGCCCATATCGAAATCTTTGGCAAAGAACATCTCAACGCCAACGCCGTCATTGTCGGCGCTTCAGGCCGAGGTAAGTCGGCACTGGTGGGAAAACTCACGCAAAGTCTGCTGCAGGACCCAAACGTCACCGTTTTCAAAGTCGATGTGGGCGGCTCACATTCGCGCGAATGCACGTTCTTCAAAGGCACGGAGACAAGCTTTAGTCTGACGGAGCCTTCAGGCCTCAACCCATTCTCAATTCTCAAGTCCTCGACGGATGAGAACGCGAGATCGGTTCTCGCGAACTTCCTCGCGGTTCTGATCCTTGAAAAAGACGAGACGAGTCTTTCAAAATCCATCCGCTCGCAAATCGAGGAGTGCCTACAAGGCTACGTCAGCCAAAAACCCACGGACCCGAGCCTACAAGATTTCTTTGATCGATCCCCTCTGTTTCCACGCCGCGAGCTTCTTGCTCGTTGGGTCGGACAGGGGATTTACGCCAACGCGTTCAAGGCTGGCGTAGAGCCCAAGAGCACACCTCTCCGCTATTTCAACTTCTCTTCAATTTTCGACGCCGCAGATCCCGAATTCGCCCAGGCCGGGATGGCCGCGGTGCTGGCGGAGTTCAACTCCGAAATGCGCCGAAGCCCTGAAAAGCGCCTCGTTCTGATCTGCGACGAAACTCCGTTTTTTATCCAGAAGTGCTTTGAGTTCTTTAAGTTCACCTCGAGTAACGTGCGAAAATTTGGCGCTTCGATCATCCCTGTGGTCCAGCAGTCCAAACATTTGGTGATTGGCGGCGACACCACGCTGATCGACAACGCCCACCACAGGTTCCTCATGTCCGTCGACGGCGACTACGAGGACTTTGAAAATCGCTTTCACATCAGTACCAACGACGTGATGCAGATCGAAGTCCTTCGGACCAAGCCCAAAGAGTACTCCGAGTTCTTTTACAAATTCGGCGACAAGGGCTTTGCCGTGCGCCTGAGGCTCACGGCTGAAGAGTACTGGCGCATCACCACCACGAAAACCGAGAAAGACAAGATCGATTCGCTGATGCGGGCCGTTCCAAACTTGCAACTGCCGGAGGCCCTTAAAGTCCTGGCGGTCACCACATGAGAAAACGGATTTTTCTTCCAAGCATTTTGCTCGGCATCTCTGTTCGCGCCTACGGCTTTAACCCCGTGGCCGCCATGGCAGCGGTGCAGACCATTGATGAAGCGATGGACACGACGGATGCGGCCATTGATCTTGCGCAAGAAACGGGCGTGGATGAAGACTTGATCCGCGAAGCGGAAGCCAATGTCCAGCGCCTTGAAAAGCTCAACTCTGGAATCAAAAAGGCGAACTACATCTCAGAAGAGATCAAGTCTTTCTCCGACTTTGATCTGTCGAGATCCAAGTCCTTTGCAAGCAAGCTCCGCCAGCTCACCAACAAAGCCCGGCAAGGCAAACGCCTGATGACCATGATCACCGGACAAAAGCAGTCCTCAGGCCTTCAGGTCGAAGCGGTCAAAGTGAACTCTCAAATGCTCGATGAACTCAGAAATATCCGCCTCGCTGAGTTCAATCGCTACATGCTCGAGCGCGAGCAAGACTTTGAGGCCAGAAAGGCTATCGAGAAGGTCCTTCAAGAGGAAAACAAAGCCCGAGAGCGCAAATGGAGTCTCTACAAAAGGCAGAAGGGGAGCCGCCAATGATTCCCTTTATGCCCATGGATGAAAGCATTCTTTCAGCCGTGCTGAACTATTTTGAGAAGTGCGCGGTGTACACCTCGTCACTCGTGGGAGTGATTTTCCTGGGCCGCGCCGTCTTGCTGCATCTGTCTTTCGCTGGATCTGCGGGGTTCGGAGCCTTGCTGAAAGATACGGCCAGTTACTTTGTCCTGATCCTGCTCTTCCCAAAGATCTTTATGCTCGCCAACGAAATTTGCGCAGGTCTTGCCTCAAAGTTCTCCTGGAACGAACCCACCACGATCACCGGCGCGATCTCAGATCTCTCGAAAGCCGCGCAAATGTCCCACTGGAGCGTTTTGGCGGTCACGAAGATTGGCCCGTATGCCGTGGCGTACATCGGCCAGGCGATTGCGACCATTCTCCTCGGAATCCTCGTCGCGATCGGTCCCATCATGATCCTTGTCAACACAATGTGGAATCTCAACGGCGGCGCCAGCACGTACTTCAAGGCGCTGGTTGTTCTACTTCTTTGGCCGTTCTGCTGGAACGTGCTGGGAGCAATCGGCCAAGAAGTGGCAGCTCATCAATCCGTGACCTCGCTGATGTCAGTCGTCTTTCGCTTGAGCGTTGTCGTGATGCAGCTTCTCTCTCCGCTCTTTGCCTATTCACTCTTTAGTTCCTTCTCCACGAGTGGAGCCTTGCAAAAGGCCAGAGCGATCTACCAGGCCGTTCCCGCGCCGGTTCCAAAGTCGACGGTCTCTTTCAAAAAGGAATGGAAAAAGCCGCCGCGTTTTAATCCGGGAGGTTGGTTGTGATCCTCTTTCGCTTGAGCCGACTGTATGAGCAGGAGATCCAGAAATGGAGTCTCCTGCTCACGCTTCTCATCTGGGCGCTGACCGCAAGCGTGCTCGCGCTCCAAAACCGAAAAGAGATTTTGGTTGTGGGCATTTCATCCTCAGGCTCCGCCCGGATCATTGAATCCAAGGATGACAGGTACATCCAGGAAGAGCTCAAAGTCTTCCTTCTGTCGTTTTTGGAGCAGTATTTCAACTTTGATCAGGCAAACTTTCTCGAAAGGGTCGGGCGTGCATCCGACCTCATGACCATTGAACTCTGGGATCAGCAAAAGACGAAACTCGCTGAAATCCAGGAAGGCCTCAAAAAAGAGCCGCTCAAGCAGTCAGCCACCATCGAATCGCTCGACCTGATCTCCGATTCAAAAGTCGAAGCCGTTTTGAACCTTCACATCGAACAGCGCCTTGCGAAGCGAAACATAAAAATTCGAGTCACCATCGAGGTGGCGCCGCACGGACGAAGCACCCAAAACCCGTGGGGATATGAAATCAAGGAGCTGAGCGATGTTATTTTATAGTCTGCTCACACTCGCGCTGGCAGGCCCGCCAAGCCGAGTCTCATCCATGCGAAAGGATTTGAGCCAAGCCGAGGTGATCTATCTCGCCGCCGGCCTTGTAAGCGTTGTGGAGTTTCCAGCTCCCATCCTTGAGGTGAGAAATGGGAATCCAAACTCAATAAGAGCAATGATTTCAGCGGTGAGCCCGAAAGAGCTGACGCTCACCATGAACCAGTCGATTCCATCAAACCTTCTTATCCGCGCCGGAAAGCGGATGTACGTCTTTGACGTCGTACCCTCAAAAACAACGCATCAAGACTACGTGAAAGTCTCAGGCGCGTTTGGATCGCCCGCGTATGCCTCAAGCACCGAGCCCGTGGAAGTCGTCGAGATCTCGCCCGTCACCAAAACACGCCAATCAAAACACAAGTTGATCGAGTCCGAGGTGATCCAGTGAAAGCGGCCATCGTAACCATCCTGTTGGTTGGATCGCAGGTCCAGGCTCGCGTCAGCCTGCTCCCACCAAAACCAATCGCCAACGAGTCCGAGCCCGAGAGGCCGTCCCTGGCTTCTGGGCTCCATGGCTCTGCCATGTCCGCACCGACTGCGCCTCCCGGCGGGTCTTCTAGGCTTCGCGGCTCTGCCGCTCAGGCACCGAGCGCGTCCGCGCCCGCACCGATGGGCGCTCCGGCGCCCGGCAACTTACCCTCACACCTGCGCGTCCTCGCGCCATCACAAGAATCACCCATCATCCTCCCGGCAGAAAACCCCGGCCTCAAGCTCGCGGAAATCTCCACCGGCGATCTCCTGATCGCCACCATCCCCGAGGGCCTTTTGGCCTATCAAGGTTCAAAGTCTCCAGTCAGAGCTCTGATCACCAAAGGCCCCTTGAAAGGCGGCGCGCTCACGGGCGAGGCAACGCTTGAGAAGAACTCCAAGCGCATCGTTATCACGTTCAAGAATCTCAGGCCGCCGAAAGATCAGGACATCTATGAGCTGCAAGCTCATGCCGTCGACTACCAAGGCCTCCTTGGCGTTAAAGGAGATTATCACTCCGATGAACCTTGGTTCTTCGCGGGCGAGTTCCTCGCTGCCGGTGCCTCGGGCCTCATGGAATCCCAAGTCGAAAGAGATCAAAACCAATACGGGAATTTCGTTCAGCAGCCTGGAATCGAGAACGCCACGAAGAAAGCAGGCGCGACCGCCGCCTCCCGGACGGCGGATCACTTCGCCGAAAAAATCAAATCAGCCCCCGAATACTCAACCCTTGCAGGCCCGATCCAAATCCGCGTGCTCGTCATGAGCCCCGCCAAACTCACCAAATAGGAGAATGAAAATGACCGAACCCAAGACTGCCGATCCGATCAAGAAACAAAAACGCACCGGGCAAAATAAGAAGCTCGAGGGCGACACGCTCAAACTTTTGGCCTCCATCAGTGAGCGGATCAACCGCAAAGCCCGGGGCCGAAAAGTCAAAGACCGTGAGATCATCGGATTTGCGCTGAAGCTTATTTCCAATGAGCACGTCACATTGCTGCAGGAGGGCTCGTACACGGAAAGAGACCGCATTGAACTCTTTCACGAGCAGTACTGCAAGACGAACGGGAAAATCAGTCTGGATCAGTTTCTCGGCGGCCTGATTCGCGGCGATATCAGTTTAAAAAACTCTTGAAACAAAGGAATTAAATGAAGCAGGTTAGATCTGTAGGGTTAAATTCCCGAAGCTCTTTGAAAGTCGAATTAGGCGGAGTTGAGCCCAAAGAAAATCGGGCTGGATATGACGGAATTCCATTCGTGGGCCATGACTTTAAGACGGCGGAGTGGGTGAACACCACGGAAGCGGCTCTTATCGTCAGGGCACTTAAGCGTGATGGAAGTCCTTGTCCTGAACGCATGAGAAATCTTGCGAGTCAGAAAAGAATCCGGCCGCGAAAACCCTTTGGGCGCTTGTTATGGAAACGATCTGAATTGCTAAAACTAATTGAGTCTTCCTAAAGCTAGGAGACAAACATGGCAATTCAGCCTTATGAAATTGACGGAAAAACCTTTTACAAAATCCGAGTGGTCCGAAAGAGCAAAGCCAAGGGCGTGAGCATCGACAAGTCAGTTGATGCCATTGCGACCTTGGCGGACGCCGAGAAGGAAGAAAAAAAGCTCATCGCCAAGTGCGAGCGCGAGCTGATTCTGGCGGACGCCAAGGGTTCAACCTTTGGCGAGCTTCTCGACACTTGGGAGGTCGAAGCCAAAAAAGAAGACAAAGAGATCTTCATCCAAGAGGTCGAGAAGCAAACGGTCTACGACTACGTGTTCTTGATCCGTAGATACTGCGATCATTGGATGAAGCTGGAAGCGACTGAAATTGACCGCGCCACCGCGTGGATGACGCTGGATCAGGTGAACCGCGAGGTGTCGATCACCCGTCGAAAGCGTTTGAACAGCGCGATCAACGCGGTCTACCGCTGGGCGATGGTTTCAGGCCGTATCGAGGGTCTTAAAGAAGTTCCCACTTACGGATACCGGTCGACCAAAAAAGAAGAAGAGAAGATGCCGGAGATTTTAAATCTTCAGCAGATTCGAACGTTCCTGAAGGTGGCCGAAGAGTCCGGGCATAAATGGTACCCCATCTGGGCGCTCGCTCTTTTTACGGGGATGCGTTCAGGGGAGCTCTATGCCCTGAAGTGGGAAGCCATCGACTTTGAGAACAAGCTCATTTATGTGCACTTGAATTGGACCAACCGCGAACGGTACGGTCCGACGAAGGGTGCTTACTGGCGGACCGTGCCGATTGAAAGCTCTCAAGTCTTGTCGCTTCTCGCGGAGCTCAAAACCAAGGGCGGAAACGGGGACTTCGTTTTTCCCCGGTACGACTCTTGGAGAAAAGGGGCGCAGGCGACGATCCTAAGAGAATTCTGCATCGGGCACGGATTGCCCTCGATCAAGTTCCACACCCTTCGAGCCTGCTTTGCGACGCAGCTCATCCGAATGGCGATTGCGCCCGGAAAGGTGATGTCGATTGGCGGGTGGAAGGACCTCAAAACCATGCAGCGCTATATCCGTATGGCGGGCATCGAGGTCAAAGGCGCAACCGAAGGGCTGATGCTCTTGCCGGATCGCCAGGTGATGGGAAAGGTCGTTGAGCTTTTTAGAACCGAGTAGGGCATAACCCGAACCCACAAAAGAAAGGTGGTGTAGCTCGGGTGTTCGAGGAAGGTAACTATAGGATTTCAATCAAATCCGTACGGTCACCTCCAAATCATTCTCACTGACCCGATCAATTCCTGAATTCTGGATACCGTTAACTGTATTCCGAATTCAGATCGGTTGCCGTCTTTTTAATCAGGAATATGAAGGTAGAAATTGGAACCCGCATGGCGGCAGTTTACTCCGCGCACTGTTTATACTTGCTCAAGATGTCCGTGAGGACATAGCGCACGATCTCTGCAATCTGAGGGGACCGAGAGGTGACCCTTTCGGAGACGGTGAAGAGTCTGCCATTTTTCTCGTAGGAACATTTGATCTTCCGAATGTCTTTTGGATAAAGCTCCATGAAGATTTGATTTGGAAAGAACGCGCCCATTCGTATCCATGGAGTCACGACAGCATAAAATTGACCGTTCTGAAGTCCCTGTGCGGACCTTGAAAGAACTCCGACAATTTTTCCGTTCCGCAGAAGTGGCCCACCCGAATCGCCAACGACAGTGTCCGAATCAAAAGGACAGTAGACACCGAGGCTGCCCTGATCACATGAGCCCCACGAAGTTTTGTAGGTCGATGTGACCCCGGACCAAAAAGTACGCCCAGAATCAAGGAACTGTCCGAAAGCCTTTCCGTAACCGAAAAGAGCCACCTCTGTATCCACGGAGATGCGATCGGGTGCGAACTCGAGCTGGAGAGGGCTGCCTTTAAAAGCATTGGGTTCAAATACGGCAAATAAAATATCTGATTCCGGGTCGAATGTCTTTTCCGTCGAAGTGCCATTGAGGAGTTTTTGCAGTGATCGAAATTGATTTGAGCGCGCATGGGTTTCAAAATCTTCGATGAAGAAGGCGTTTCGATTGATCTCCGGATGCGCCGTCATGACATCAACGAGACAATGTGCGGCAGTGACAAGAATTCGATCTGAAATAAAAGATCCCGTGCAGGATCCATAGATTTTCTCGGCGGTCCCAATCACGATGGGTCTTACCGGATTTAAGGGATTTGCGACCGCTAGCACCAAAACGGGCGCACCCAATATCAGAAACAAAACAAGGGCTCTCAAGGCGTATGGACTTCGGTGGAGCCCATGAAGTCTCGCAAAACCTTCGTTTTAATCAAAGAAATCGTGTTTCTTTATCGATTATACGCCCCTCTTGATCCTCGCTACCTTGAGGTCTCTGACGAAGGAGCCGTTGATGAAATGTCCGACCTGTCCCGAAACCACGCTCGTCCTGTCTGAACGCCAAGGCATCGAAATCGATTACTGCCCGGAGTGCCGGGGAGTCTGGCTGGATCGCGGAGAGCTCGATAAGATTTTGGAACGATCGGCGCGAGTAGAACCGCAGGTGCCGTCGCCGTCGGCGAGGGACTCCCGCGATTTGGGCGGCTCTTATCAAAAGCCCTACAAGCGCAAGAAGTCCTTCTTTGAAGAGATTTTTGACTAGGTCCACGGGGCCGAGCCGCCCCGAGTCTCGTCGCTAAAATCAACCCGCCAGTTTAACGCTTGTCCGTGCGATCAAAGTCGGCACTCGAGTGACGTGTGAGAGCGCGGGTGTCGGCGTGGACTGCTTAAATTTAGCCCAGATCGCGTTTTGCAGGGCTTGTGGCGTGGGTTCGGAGAGATCCGATTTGACGATCGAAAAAACGGCACGGGAGCCATCGTCTAAGTGAACTTCGCACTGAATCTCGCCCCGGGCGGTGAGCAGAACAACCCAGTCGACGAGATTGATGGAGATCGGGAAGTAGAGATCTTTGTCATTATGCATAATCCAAGGTTATCAGAGAGAGGAAGGGAAGGTGGAGGATTTTGCGGCGATCCGGACCTCGTTCTCAACTTGAAACCATTCGCCTTGAAGTGCGAAGAGAATCCCACTAGAAATCGCATTTTCCTCGAGATAAGGTCTGAAAATGAAGTTGAATGATCAACAACTCCAAGGCGCGCTCTCCGCGTGCGAAAACGAACCGATTCGGATACCGGGCTTGGTTCAACCCCACGGGATGCTGATCGTGCTTCGTCAGTCCGATCTCACCATTTTGCAAATCAGTGAAAGCGTGTTCGACCTGATCGGGATTCACCCGACGGACCTGCTGCACCAACCGCTCTCGTCGCTGATGGACCGCACGCCAGTCGAGACGGCCGCGCGAAAGCTGGGTGACCGCGCGCCCCGGCTTTTAAATCCCATCCCGATCCGGATCAACGCGAACGGAAAAGCTTTCGAGTTCGACGGGATCATGCACCGCTCGGGCCGGACGCTGATCCTCGAGCTCGAAAAGCACGTCGGCAAAGGGCAGTACAATGTCGGCTTCGGCGGATTTTACGAGGCCATCCGGGAGACCACCGCCAACATCATGCAGGCGGACGATTTGGAATCGATCTTCAACGTGGTTTGCTCAAACGTCAGATCCTTTACGGGTTTTTCGCGCGTCCTGATTTATAAGTTCGACGAAGAGTGGAACGGCATCGTCGTTGGAGAATCGCGCGATCATCAGACGCCCAGCCTGATGCACCACCGTTTTCCGGCGAGCGATATTCCGAAACAAGCCCGAGAACTTTACACCGTGAACTGGCTCCGGTTGATTCCGGACGTGAATTACACGCCGTCGAAGATGGTGCCGACCGACAATCCTTTGACGGGACAGCCTCTGGATATGAGCAACTGCGTTCTTCGCAGCGTCTCTCCCGTGCATTTGGAATACATGCGAAATATGGGGCAGATGGCGTCGATGAGCATTTCGATCATGAAAGGTCAAAAGCTCTGGGGCCTGATCGCCTGCCACAACCCGGAGCCTCTTTATCTCCGGTATGACGTGCGCGTTGCCGCCGAATTCGTTGGTCAGATGGTCTCGACCCAAATCATCGCCCGCGAAGAGACCACTGAAAGCGATTACCGTCTTCAGCTGAAGGCCATTTACGACGAACTCTTGGGGCGTGGTGGAAGCTTCAACAACGTTCTGTCCACGCTGAAGTCGAATGCGTCCAATCTTCTCGCGCTGGTCGATGCGCCCGGCGCGGCCCTGGTCTTTGACGAGACCATTTCGCTGGTGGGGACCACGCCCAGCCTCTCGCAGGTGCAAGGTCTCGTGACTTGGCTGAACAAAAAAGACGAGTCTCTTTTTTCTTCGTCGGCATTGAGCAAGGAGTACCCGCCAGCCGCGGATTTCGTGGATCGAGGAGCGGGGATCTTGGCCGTGCAGATCCCCCACGTCCGTTCGGGAATGATCATCTGGTTCCGTCCCGAGCTCAAAGAGCAAATCCCGTGGGCGGGCAATCCGGACCTCAGCAAAGTGATGAGCACGGACGGCCGCATCCACCCTCGGTCTTCATTCGCCACTTGGCTTCAAACGACCTCGGGCATGTCGCGAAAGTGGCTTCAATCGCACCTGGCGGGAGCCGATCAATTGCGTTCGGCCTTGATCAGCCTGGTGGTTCGCGAAGACACCGGTCAAATCAGTTATGATGAGCGCGGAACCTTCCGCGTTTCGGTGGCGAATGCGATGCGCCCGAGTCCGCGGGCCCTGGAGCCGGCCGAGGCGCCCGCGCCCTCCGGCGACAGTCTCGAGCGGCTGGTGAGTCAGGGCGAACTTCTGTTGGCCGGTTTTGCCGAGATCGCCATTTTGATCGTCGATAAAGAAGGAAAGGTGAGAAATTGGAGCGCGGGGGCCAACCGCCTTCTGTCGAGCGGTCAGATCGAACCGAACCGCTCCTTCTTGAGTTTTTTCTCGGAATCGGATGCCTTGGGAGGCCAAGCGGCAAATCTTTTGGATGAGGCGCGGGACCTCGGGCGCGTTCAGACAGAGGCGTGGATCTACCACGCCAACAAAAGCAGTTTCTGGGCGAACATCATCGTGACTCGAATCTTGGACGGCTCCGGCGACTTCGTGGGTTACACGGTCGTCATCCGCGACATCAGCACCGAGAAGTCTTTCGAAGAAGAGCTGACCGCGACCAAGCTCGCCGCCGAAGCCGCGAGCGTCGCGAAGACCAACTTCATCGCGAATATCAGTCATGAAATTCGCACCCCGCTCGGCGCCATCCTGGGTTTCTCGGAGGTGATGGCCAATCCGAATCAAACGGATGAGCAGCGCGAAGAGCTTTACATGCGCATCCGTCGCAACGGCGATCAACTGATCGCTTTGATCAACGATCTCTTGGATGTCACCAAGATCGAAGCGGGCCGGCTCGAGGTCGAACACATTCCGTTTGATCTCAAGGTTCTTCTCTCGGATCTCAAAGACACGTTTTCGATCAAGGCGGCCGAAAAGTCGATCAAGTTCAAGATCGAACTCGAAGGGGATCTGCCCCGCACGCTGATTTGCGATCCGACGCGGATCCGTCAGATTTTGGTGAACCTCCTGAGCAACGCGATCAAGTTCACCGGGATGGGCGGGACCGTCACGATGTCGTGCGCCGTCGACAAGGATCTTAAAGGCCATCCTCGGTTGACGGTTCGCGTGGCTGACACCGGCAAAGGAATGACCGAGGCCGAGATGGCCAAGCTCTTTCAACCCTTCGTTCAGGCCGATGTTTCGACGACGCGCAAGTTTGGCGGAACGGGTTTGGGACTGTTCGTGTCTCAGCGTCTGGCGCGCGCGCTGGGCGGCGATCTCAATATCGAGCGCTCGGCGCCGGGCCGAGGAACCACGTTTCTCGCACGCATGAGCGTGGAGACGGCGAAAGCGAGCCCCACGTTTTCCCAAATGGACGACGGCGCCAAGAGATTTGTCCGTGACAGCGGGGCGGTCAGCCCCATCTCGCTCAACAAGAAAATCCTGGTCGTCGACGATTCTCCCGACAATCGTTTCTTGGTCGAGATGTTCGTGAAGGACATGAACGTCAAACTCGACACGGCTGAAAATGGTGCCGAAGCCTTGGAGAAGATTTCAAAAACGCCCTACGATCTCGTGCTTATGGATATTCAGATGCCGATCATGGACGGAAATGCGGCCATGTCGAAGCTGAGAAACGAGTCTTTTTCGGCCCCGGTGATCGCACTCACGGCGAACGCGATGCAAGGGGAGCGCGAGAATTCACTGGGAATCGGTTTTTCGGACTATCTCACAAAACCCATTGATCGGATCGCGCTCCGGCAGACTATCGTGAAATGGCTCGTGAGCGACGACTGAAGCGCCGCCGTCTTTGTTTGCGGCTTGCTCAACTCTGACCGGCGTCGACCGCGGCCTTACGAACGCGCTTCGCCAATTCTTTGATTTGAGGAGCCGGAGCCTGACCCTTTTTGTGGCCGATGTACCCCGGAAGATTTTTCGCGGCCGGGGTTCTGGCAATTTTGAGTGCTCTCTCGGCGGCCTTGGTGAGTCCGGCAATGCCCTCGCGGTCCAAGAGATTCTTGGAGCGGAAGAAGTTGGCCCATTCGAACTCGGCGAAATTGAGGTCCGTGTTTTCGTAACCACCGGCTTTGCGCACGAACCATGCAATGCTTCGATACGGATCATCGGCGAGACCACGGATGTCATGCGGGAGGTAGTAAGGCTTTCGCGGGCCCTCGCCAAACTGGCAGTAAGGATACGTGTTTCGGGTTTTGAGCATCCACTTCCAGAATTGCAAGAACGTGATTTTTCGACCGCGCAGGTCTTTGACGACCGTCACCCAGACTTTGCGTACGCCGACCGAGTGGCAAACGAGAAGAAAGTGATGTTTGTCGACCACGTAGAGCTCCTCATCGGGGCCGCACACCACGGGAACGACATTCTCTTTCAGATATTTGTTCAGCTTGGATTTTTTGAGTTTGCGAACGTCTTTGATCTTTTGATCAACTTCGAGCATTCCCACGGCGAACTGCGTGGGGCGAAGTTGCAACACCCGGATTTTGAAGACATCATTCTCTTTCATCGGATCGACCTCGCAACAGAGTCCCCACCGTAGAGCCACTTCGGCCGCTTGTACAGCGGTTTAGGTCACCTCGCTGAGGGCGGGCGAACGACCAGCGACTTGATTCGCTTGCGATCGGTCCCCACCTTGATCTCCCATCCCGAGTGAAGATAGGTTTCAGACAGCCAATGGTAAGGATTGTCGTCGGGGTCCGAGATCTCGATGGGCGCTTGGTGGGGTCCAAGGGGAGGAGGGGAGGGCGGCGGATCCCACTCGCGGGGCGCTCCCAACTCTAGCGCCAGGAGCTGGTGGCAAGGGAGCGACGATTTGAACTCCAGCGTGAGAAACAGGCTTTTTCGGTTTTCGATCTGCGCCGCCGGGAAGAAGAGGCGTGCCTGCTTTTCGGCGGCGGCGATCGAGGTGCCGGTCTCCTTCAGGCTTTTCAAGAAATCAACGAGGGGTTTGCACTCGGAGTGGAGCGGGGAAGGAGCGCCCTTTGAATCCTGAAATCCATGCGACATGGGGCCTCCCATCGTGAGCAGAGACGCCAGAAGCAAAGCACCTCTCCAAAAAAGTCTCGTCATCGAACCAGTGTAGGGGCCTTCGGCCTCATTGTCCATCGAGCGGGACGAGGCTCTCACCTCGACCTTTGATGGGGATTCGCCGACTTGCGGTCGCTGGGTGGTTTTTCGATCTTGATCCTATAAACTGAACCCTCAACGATGACAGTTCTCGGTGCTCTTCTCTTGCTTGTAACCGGTGTTCAAATCCGCGCCCAAATCGCGGACGGCTCTTACTTTTCGACGGTCCGAGCGCTCAACCCGGGCGTCGCCCACCACCGCACGCAAGCTTTGGCGGCTCTCAATGTCAGCCAGAAAAACGTCGCCAAAAACCACGAGGTCACGGCGGGCGGTATTCAAGGCGGCGTGCAGACGGACGTGGCCCTGCAGAAAAACACCGTCTTTGGGGCGGCGAAAATGAGTTTTGTCGCCGTGGAACTTTTGGCCGATGTCGAGACCGGAACGAAGACCGAGCACATCAATTCGACCACGTACGGCGCGCGCGACGTGACGAATAAAGCAAATTCAACTTATATGGGGGCGGTCGTCGGTATTCCGTTTCTTGGATTCAGCTACAGTACCGCCAAATACGCCATCGACTACGCCTTTCGCGTGGGTGCGCCGCCAAGCGTTTCGGCCAATGACCAAGAGACGCGGATCGACTACAAACTGCTCAAAATCGGAACCGCGATGAATGTGATGGGCGTCACCTTCGGCATTTTCGGGATGGATAAAAAATCCACCGAGACTTACACCTACACCTACTACGATCCCACCTCGGGAAACAAGGGGACCACCGAAGTTTGGCCCGCAACGACTTCGGCCACGGGCTACGGCGTGGGCTTGGGTTACACCGCGAAGGCGTTTCGATTCGAGGTCAGCAGCGAGCAGATGGGCGCCGGTCAACTGGAAGCCAATGAGAATCCGCTCGAAATCATCAAGGCCGACGCGGCCTCCTCGCGGCTGAGCGTGAACGCCGAGGTGCGAATCGGAAAGCTGTCGCTGGGCGCGCGCGTGAACAGCAACAAGGGCAACTTCACGGATCTCGAAGATTTGATTTCGTCAAAGCTCCTGTATAGCGAAGCCGGACCGGATGACGAGCGGATCGAAACCTCGTTCAATTTTGGCTACGGTGCGGATCAGGGTCTGTCCTTCTCGGCGTTCTACACGCAGTCCGAAGCCAAATCCGAAGAGGTCAGCTCGATTTTCAGGGGCGATACGACTTACCCCGCGACGACCAAGTCCACCGCCATGGGCGTGGGCCTCAGTTACTATTTCTAAATTGATGCCAGGACTATCTTTCGTAAAAGGTCGTCGAGAGAAGCGCCATCGTGCTGCCGGTGGCGGGGACGTAATAAAGTCCGACCGAGGGGCGCGAGAAAAACTCGCCGGGCCGGTACGTGCTCAGCGCCGCCCCCCAGCCGAGCGCGGTGCTCTCGTAAGGGGACAGGCCGGCTTCGCGAAGCGTGGCGTGACCCAAGGTGAGCCAGGAGCGGTCTCTGACGGGAATTTGCACGTCGATGCCGGCCTCTTCTCGGCACTGAAACGTGTAAATAAAGATAAACGCGTCTTTCGCATCGATGTAACCGCACGAGTTGGCGACAAAGAGAGACGCTTGAAAAGGCCATGCGTCCGGATGCAGGTTCACCAGCAGAGAGCTGGTGTGCATGATCAGATCGGGATTTTCTTCGCCGTAAAAGGTTTGCAAATTCATGCGAAAACGCGTCTCCGAGTAGGCGTAGCCCCAGTCGATCCAGTCGCCCTTCCAGAAATTCACTTTGAAGTTGAAATTGTACCGGTGCTGCGGAGACAAAAAGAAAACGGGGGCGGTGCCGACCTCGAGCCGCGGAAGCACCCCCAGACTGAGGGAGTTCGCCAGCAAGGTGGTGTTGATATTGGCGCCGGGCGAACGTTGAAAAGCGACCTTCCATTTCGGCAAGGTCCTTGCCGGAGCCGTGGTGACGGCGTTGAAGACCGGCTTTTGATTGAGAGCATCGACGGCGGATGTTTCCTGCCCCAGGCCCACGGCCGAAAAGATCAAGACGCCGAAAAAAACGGGGAGGAGCCACCATGTGTATGTGCGCATCCGATCAAAGTCGTCGTTTTTACGAGCAACGTCAATGGTCAACCCCGTTTCAGAAACGGTCTTGGTATGATAGTCTTGGGATCATGACTTCAACTCAAAAATTCGTTGCCGCTTATTTGCCGCCTGGATTCGCCGACTGGGAAGGGAGCGTCTTGCTCCCGATTTTGGCGGCTTTGGGATTTCAAGTCCGTTATGTCTCCGATGACGGCGGCGTGCGGATGAGTCTGGGCGGTCTGCGTGTGCAGCCCGACCTGAGCGTCGCCGATCTCGCCTCAAAGCCGCCGGATGTCTTAATTTTGATTGGCTCCGAAAGCTGGCTGACGTTGCCGATCGAGACGCCTATTCTTCAGGTCACGCGCTTGATGCTCGAGCAACAAAAACCGGCGGGCGCGATTTGTTCGGCGACCGTGGCTTTGGCCAAAGCGGGACTTTTGCGCGGACGAAAGTACACCAGCAACGGCCAGGCTTTTCTTGAGCACTTCGCTCCCGGCGCGGCCAACCCGGCGAATTACGTCAGCCGTCTCGCCGTGCGCGAAGTCCTCGAGATGTTGGGTCTGATGAGCGATTCGCGCCGGACAAATTGGACCGCCAGATGTGCGGCTGGTGAGCTGCCCACGGCCGATCTGTTTATGGAGTAGGCAGGCCTGTATCAGTAATACACAACGCCTTTGTGAATCACTTTGCGGGACTCGGGATCTTGGTACTGAGTCTTCGCGCAGGACACGATCCGTCCATTCTCGATCAGCAGATCTCCCAAAAGCTCACCCGGTCTTTTCATGCCGTTGATTTCAAAAGAGATCGGCGTCCACGTGACGTTGATCTCTTTGGCTTGTTTCATCGACGTCAGGCTCGCCGTGTGCAAAATTCCCCAGTTGTTGATGATCAGTTTGTCACCATCAACTTTGATGATCGCATTGGAGAGCGAGCCCGACGACTTTCGGTTGTAGGGATACCGCTCAAAAGTTCCGTTTTGATCCATCAAAAGAATGCCGTTGAACGGAAAAGGCGGCTCATTGGACACCGAGAGGTTTTCGATGGCGAACGCGACTTGGCGGTCATTCACGGGCGTCACGTCGATGGCTTTGAGCAGGAGGCCGTTGCTGGTCAGCCCCAACCCATGTGCCTGCGTGATGCCGCGAGAGCCGGCCTCGTAGATCATCATGCCCTTCGAGCCGTGCGCGATCACGAGACGGTCGTTGAGCCAAGTAAAGGCGTGGGCCGCCTGGTGATCTGCGAGAGTTTCCCAGGTGGTGACGGTTTCAGAGAGCTTCTGACCCGTGGCGGGGTCGATGGAGACGATTTTTTGACGGAACAACAGCCACAGGTGACCGTCATGAAATTCGAGATCTCGAATGGGGTCTTGAAATCGCGTGATCTCCTGAAAGCCGCCCAGTGCTGAAGGGTCCACGCGGACAACCGCGTACTCGCCCGCAGCGTTGGGACGCAGGTGCATGGTGGCAAAGACACCGTTCTCGAAGCGCGCGAACTGCGGTTGGTCCAAATGCCAGAAACCTGGTTTGGTTGGATGAGCGGTAACGCCATCGGCACAAATCGGCTCCAGCTGCGTGGCTTGGAAAGGTGTTTGCGCCAAGGCGAGAGAGCTCCCCGCGATGAGGATCAGGGTGATGAGTATTTTCATAAAATCTCCTTCTTAAAAGCCGTGAGAAAAGCATTTCTTGGGCTTGCGAGGGAAGGGGGGTGCAACAACATGATGCGCCTACCTTGCGGCGCGCAAGTTGGTGAAAGGCGCGCATGTAAATAGGCCCTTGTCGAAAACTTCGACAAGTCCAAGAACTCACAAAGGCTCTGAAGCCCACGCGCTTCTTCGACCCCGTGGAGTCCTGATTGCACCACCGAGCCCTGAATAGAAGGGTATTGACGATGACGACATTCTTAGTTCGACCTCTTTTTTGGATTTTGGCGGCCCTGTGCTGGATGCTCGCGGCACCGTCATGGGCGTTGCCCGTTCAAAGACTTCAAGTTCCGCGTCTCGAGCAGAACATCGTCTATCACGGAGCTCCGGTCGCGCCGACGGGCAAAACCTGGCAGTACGTCGTTCAGATCTCATCGGATTCGGGTGGCTGCACCGGTTTTTTTATTGATCATGATGTTTTGATCACCGCCGCTCACTGTTTTAATAGCGCCGTCCGTGGTGACTTGTGGCTGACTTTCTTTAAGGGCAGCGAGGGCGATGACTACGCCAACATCGAGGCCAAAGACTATCGAATGACGATCTATCCCGGATACGACTTCCGAAATAAAAATGCCCAGCCCGGTGTGGACATCGCGGTGATCGTTTTTAAAAAAGCGGATGTCCTCAGCTACGACCGCACGGCCGGTGAGATCATCTCTTCGGCCTACACCAGTTCGATCAACATTGGAGATATGGCACTGATGGTGGGTGCGGGGATGTCGGACCGTGGAAATGGCTCGGGAATTCTTCGACATTCGAATGCGGAAGTTTCTGATGCCGGCTACAACAACAGTCTCACGCTCACCGCCAGTCGCGGCAGTGGCATTTGCCGCGGCGACTCGGGTGGCCCCGCACTTTGGCGCTCGGCTCGAACGGGAATGAGCAATTACTACATCATGGGCGTCGCGTCCGGAATGGGCGGGACCCAGCTGAACAATGACTGCTCCTCGGGAGCTCAGTACACCATCATCAATTCGGTCGTCGGTGCCTGGATCTCAAAAGCGACGGACCGTCTTCGCGTTCTGATCGAGCCTTTGCGCGAGGAGCAGCGCAAGGCCGATGAGCAGCAAAGAAAAGAGGCGGAACGACGCCGTCTCCCGCACTTGCGCTTGGCCGAAGAAGCCGAGGTTCTTCGCAAGGCGGCCGTGGCCAAAGCCAGCGAGCTTCAGCGTGCGCAAGAGCATCTGCAAAAGGTGCAAGACGAGCTCCGTCAAGCTCAAGCGGCCGCGCGCGAAAAGTCCGAAGAGGCTCGCAAAGCCCTCGAAGCTTTCGAGGCGAGTGGGGCCGGGACTCCCGCACTTCCGTGAGCGTTGTCTAGGTGTACTTCTTGAGTTTGCGTTGAAGACTTTGTCGGTGCAGCCCCAGCTCTTTGGCCGTTTGGGAGATATTGCCGCGATTGCGGCTCAGCACGAATTCGATGTGCTCGTGTTCGACCTCGGACAGCGACTGTGTTTTGAGATCGGCTCCGGCCTGGCGGCGGCGGCCCTCGAGCGCGGCCCAGATTTCGGCGAAACTGGCGGGCTTGGTGAGGTAATCGGCCGCGCCCTTTTTCACGGCTTCGACGGCGGTGGCGATGCTGCCGTAACCGGAGAGCATGACGATGCGGCAGTGCGGGGCGTGCGCTTTGATCTGATCGATCGCGGTCATTCCGAGTTCGCCTTTCAGCCTCACGTCCAGAACCGCGTAGTCGAACGCCTGAGCCGGAATTTTCGCGAGAGAGTCCGCCAGAACCACGGCGTGTCCCGCATCTTCGAACTCGCGGGCAAAACTTTGCGCCAAAGCCAAATCGTCATCGAGAATCAGCGTGCGTTTCATGCACGGGCTCCCGACGTGGGCCAGCACAGGGTGACGCGCGCACCGCCCTCTTTGAGGTTTTCGAGACGGAGCGAACCGCCCAGTGATTGGGCGAACAGTTCGCTCACGTAAAGTCCCAGGCCGGTGCCTTGCTCTTTGGTCGTCAAAAACGGCTCGCCCAGGTGACGCAGGACATGGCTTGCAAACCCGGGCCCCGAATCTCGCACCGACATTTGGTAGAGCGATTCGCTTTTTGAAAATGAAAGCTCCACAGGTTTTCCGGGGGCCGCCTCGTGAGCGTTGTCCAAGAGATTCAAAAAAGTCTGGCAGAAATTCAAAACGGGAAGCCGCGCACGCAGGTTCTCTTGGACCGACAGCTGGAGTTGGGCGTTCGGTTTGTCCGCGAGCCAGGCTTGGGCGGCGTCGGTGATCACGCGGCTCACATCCACGTCGCGGGAAACCGCACTCGAAGGGTCGAACTGTGATTCGTTCATTTGCCGAACAATGGCGACGCACGTTTCGACCGCCGCCAAAGCGATGCCCGCATCTTCAGAATCATGCTGACGGCTCAAGCGTTCGAGGCGGATTTTGGCCGTGTTCAAGGGGCTGGCGAACTCGTGCGAGAACCCCGCGGTGAGTGCTCCCAAGGACTTGAGGCGGTCCATTTTTTCGACCCGGACCATTGCTTCCAAGTGCCGATGGTTTTGCGTCTCGAGAGAGCGTCCAAGAGCGCGCATGATCAGGCAAAAACTCAAAACCGCGAGGTGCTGCAAGGCGAACGTCGAGAGATGGTGGGGGCTCAGTTCGAACGCATTCATCGAAGCGGATTCGATCTGGAGAAGCAGGATCAGCGAGTGAACGATGACCGCGAACGGCCAACTCCACCGGCCTTGAATCAGAATCGCGCCCATCGAGGTGTTGAGAAGAACCAAGAAGAGAAACGGACTCTGAATGCCGCCCGTGAGCATCAAAAAACAAGTGAGCATCAGCAGATCGAAGAGCAGCTGAAAACCAACGACAAAGGGGCTCAGTGCAAATTTGGATTCCGCGATGACCAGACGGCTAAATAGGTTGAACAGAATCAAAAGCCCTAAGATGCCGAGGTAAAATGGGATCGATTGCCGGGTCAAAACGCCCAAAGCGAGGCCAGGCCCGCAAAGGAGCGCAAAGAGAAGAAGAGCCGTCCAGCGCAGATTGATGATCCACAAAAGCTTGGCGTTTTCGACGGGTCGATGGAGCAGGGAAAGATCGAACATGCGCCCTCTGAATTACTCCGAAAACGGTCTTCAGGCGAAGAGATATGCGCGTGTGCAACAACGTGTTGCACTCTCGATGCGCCGCACATCTGTCTTGTCATTTTGACCTGAGACGGCTAGCCTCTTGTTCAAGGCAATGGAGTCTGCCTCAACCGCCGCTCACTATGAGGTCGTGCTGATGGCTCCTACCCAACCTCTGGTAGGAGTGCGCCTTGAATCTTCGATTGATTTTTCTCAGTGTTCTGTGTGGAATTTTGGCCGGTGTGTCCGCCGCTCTGTTTTTAATTTCGCTCGAAGCGGTCACGCAGCTGCGCACGCAGCACCCGGGGTTGCTCTGGGGGCTGCCGCTGGCGGGCCTCTTCATTGGCCTGATGTACCATCATTTTGGCAAGGACGTAGCCGCGGGCAACAACCTCATCTTGGATGAAATTCACCAGCCAAGGCAGATCGTGCCGCTCACCATGGCCCCCCTGATCTTTGTCGGGACGATCCTGACACATTTGTTTGGCGGATCAGCGGGACGCGAGGGGACGGCCGTGCAAATGGGTGCGTCGCTTTCGGATCAGCTCTCGCGTTTTTTTAAAATCGACGCCGACGAGCGTAAGACTCTACTGACGGCCGGAGCGGGCGCCGGTTTCGGTGCGGCCATCGGCGCTCCTTGGGCGGGGGTGATCTTCGGGATGGAAGTGCTCCGGATTGGCGGACTTCGGTTCTCGCCCTGGTTTCCGTGTTTCATCGCCTCTTTCGTGGGGTACGGCACCGCCGTTGTTTTGCGGGCGCCGCACTCGGTTTTCACCTTGCCTGAGGCACCCGTATTCGCAGTGATGACTTTTTTGTGGGTCGCGCTCGTTGGGGTGGTTTTTGGTCTCGCCGCGCGCGCGTTCACGTTGAGCACTCACTTCGTTGAGAACAACGTGAACCGATGGATCCGCTACCCGCCGCTGAAGCCGTTTTTGGGCGGTGTTCTGCTTTTGTTGTTCTTTCGAATTGAGGGTTCGGACCGGTATGCGGGACTTGGCATCCCTTTCATTCAAGAGGCTTTGACGGCGCCTGCCCTTGTTATTGAACCCATTCTGAAATCCATTTTCACGACGGTGACTCTCGCAACGGGATTCAAGGGCGGGGAGTTTGTCCCGCTCGTCTTTATCGGCACCACGCTGGGGAGCGCGTTGAGCGCCTGGATCCCCGTGTCGGTGGGCCTCTTGGCCGCGCTCGGATTCGCGGCGGTTTTTGGTGCCGCCGCGAACACGCCCCTCGCTTGCACGGTCATGGCGATGGAAATGTTCGGCTGGCGCATCGGTCCTTATGCACTCGTGGCCTGCTTCGTGAGCTACTGGTTTTCGGGCCATCACGGCATTTACAAGGCTCAGCGGGTGCACCGCCCCAAGCACGCTTGGCTCGTGAAGGTCTTACGCCGTCAAAGGAGTTAGGCTTTGGGGGCCTTCGGGAACTTCATCTTCAATGTGCGCAGCTTTTCGACGAGTGTTTTGGAGATCACATAATTGCGGTACCATTTGTGATCCGCAGGAACCACCGTCCAGGGTGCGTGCTCGGTCGAGGTGTTTTGCAGCATCTCCTCGAAGACGTCCATGTACTCGTCCCAGTGCCGGCGCTCTTTGACGTCATCGGGAGAAAACTTCCAGTTTTTGCTGAGATCTTTTAAACGGTCGTCAAGACGCTCTTTCTGCTCTTTCTTTGAAATGTGCAAAAAGAACTTCAGCACAACCGTGCCCTTTTCGCTCAAAAGGAGCTCAAAGTCGTTGATGCGATGGTAACGGCGCTTGAAAAAATCTGGGTGTTTGCGGAGTTCATCGGGAATGCGCTGCTCTTGCAAAAATTCGGGGTGCACCTGCGCGGTGGTGACCTCTTCGTAATAAGAGCGGTTGAAGATCGTCGTGAGCCCACTTTCGGGCGTGTGCCGGTGGCAGCGCCACAGAAAGTCGTGCCTAAACTCCTCGGCGGAGGGGCGCTTGAAAGAAAACACCTTAATTCCTTGCGGATTGCCCGAGTCGTAGATGTGGCGGACGGCGCCGTCTTTGCCGGCAGTGTCGATCCCGTGGAGCACGATCAAGAGCGAGTAATGGTCATGCGCGAACATCAGGTAAAGCAGATCGTAAATCTCTTTCTGAAGCTCCGCGGTCCGCTCGAGCGCCTCCTCCTTATTTTTGCAAAGAGGGTGGGACGAGGGGTCGATTTTGGAGAGTTTGATTTTTTTGTTCTTCAACGTGGCCGCCTTGTTTCGCAGAAGCCTAGCCTTCCCGGAGCCTCAGAGGTAGTTTAAAAAAAAAGACAATCGCGAGCGAAATTTGAGGGCATTGAAAGATTTAGAAAGTCACTGGCGATCGTTTTGACAGTGGTGCCGCGGCCGGGAATAGGGAAGATCTCACCCCCTGGTCTTGGATTTGCTGAGAGCGGGCCGTATGAAGCCATCAATCGCTCTTTTGACTCTCTTGTTCTTTCTGGCCTCCGTGGAGCCCGCCATCGGCCGAACCGTTCTGATCTCCGATATCGACGACACCGTTAAAGTCTCTTATGTTTTCGGGACCGGCCGCGGGATTCAGTATTTTAGAAACGCCAAGGCGCGCTTCACCGGGATGTCCGAACTTTACAACTTGCTCGAAGGAGATCAGTCGGGTCTTCGCGTGTACTACGTTTCTGCCGCGCCGGAATACCTCATGAAAAACACCCACGACCGCTTTCTGCGCAATGGCGGCTTTCCGCGAGGAGTCTACGTGGGCCGCACCGAGAGCTCGACCGAAACCCATAAGCTTCTGAGCATTCGAAAGATCTTGCGCGAGGAGCTTCCCGATCGCGTCGTGATGATTGGTGACGATGGTCAGTCGGATGCCGTTATTTACCGAACGATTAGCCGCGAGAGCGAGTTCTCACGGATCGTCTTTGATCAGTTTATCCGCGTGGTCTCGTCGCGCTCGGGCCCCTCGGGGTCCCAGGCCGGATTCTTGACCTCTTACGACCTGGCGCTGGAAATGCGCGCGCGGGGCTTGATCCAGGAGCGGAGCCTGCGTTACATGCACCGGTTCATCTTGCCCGCGATCCTGCGCGAGGCTCCCGGCGGGGATATTGAGGACCAAACCGAGAACATCGCGTTTCCGAAATTTTTGAAATGCGGATCGTTCAGTTGGAAGTGGAACGTGCCGGTTCTCAATGAACGCGTCAAAGCCGTCTGCCGAAATTAAAAAATCGCTTCCCTGAACCCCCGCCAGGCGTAGACTGTCTGCTGATGAAGAAGTCAGCCTTGGTCCCCCTCGTGATTTTCGCCCTGGCGCTTGTCTGCTTAACGCCCTTAGTGAGCGCGGGGTTTGCTCTTCTCTTGGGCGTGACTGTCGCCCTCACTCTTGGCAACCCTTTGATCGAACACACCCGGCGCTCAGCGCCGAGGCTGCTGACCCTGGCCATTGTCGGGATGGGGGCGGGCATGAACTTGAAGGTCGTCGCGGAGGTGGGTCTTCGGGGTGTGGCTTCGACGTTCATGGGGATTCTGGCGGCCTTGGGCTTGGGCTGGGCCTTGGCGCGCGCCTTCAAGATCGAAGCTCGCATTGCCGCTCTGATCTCGGTCGGCACGGCCATTTGCGGCGGCAGTGCGATCGCGGCCGTCGGTCCCGCCATCAAGGCGCGCTCGCACGAGATGTCGATCGCGCTCGGAACGGTCTTCATGCTCAATGCGGCCGCGCTTTGGATCTTTCCAGCGCTGGGCCATGTCTTCGGTCTGACTCAAGAACAGTTCGGTCTTTGGAGTGCGCTGGGCATTCATGACACCAGTTCGGTGGTGGGGGCGGCCCTGCAGTACGGTGCCGAGGCCGTTCAGGTCGGAACCACGGTCAAGCTGACCCGGGCGCTGTGGATCGTGCCGGTGACGCTCTTGATGAGTTTCGTTTTTCAGCGCCTGGAAGGCTCTCAGAGCGACGGGGGCGCGGAACCCGCGAAGAAGCCTTGGTTCATCCTGGGCTTCGTGCTGGCGGCCGCGCTGGTGACCTGGGTGCCAAGCCTTCAGCCCGCCGGTCAGCTCGTCAGCCTCGCGGCTAAACAAGTGCTCGTGCTCACACTTTTTTTGGTGGGGCTCGGGCTCACGCGCGAGAATATCAAACTGGTGGGCGTGCGCCCGTTTCTCTTTGGTCTCGTGCTTTGGATCTGCATGGCATCCGGCGCTTTGATCGCCATTATGGTTTAAGAAAGAGGCTTTCACATTTCAAATTGCGCGCTCCCGGCAGGTGCGCGGCCTCGGGCCGTTGGCTCAGGTGAAACGCGCGACGCAAGAGCTCAGGATCCGGCCTTCTCGACGGCACATCGGGGATGTTCTCACGGTAGTAGGCGGCCCAGTGAAACTCGGCGAACGGCACTCCCAGCTTTTGAAAGGCGCCATTTTCCCGCGCGAAGTAGGCGAGGCTGCGGTAAGGGTCGTCTTTCAACGCGCGGATATCCCTCGGGATCATCTCCGGCGTGATGGGCTCGCCGCGCGCATCGAAAAGGTAGGTCCATTTTTTCTTTTCCAGACGCTCCCAAAAGGCCTCGGGTTTCAGCGACGACCAGTCCGCGACGATCATGACAAAGAGTTTATGATGGCCCGAGAGGATCAGCGCCCGGGTCATGTGATGGTGGTCAATCATGTACATCTCGCCCTCGGGTCCCAGGACCACGGGCACGGGATGCTTACGCAGGTACTTGATGCGGTCCTGTTTATCGAGTTCGCCCAGATCGCGGGCCTTGAGGCGAACCGAGGCCAAGCCGACCACGGCCTGCGTGGGTCTGAGATCGTAAGCGCTGGCCTGAAACACCTCGGCCTCGACGCGCGCGAGGGCCGCTTCAAAACCCATGAAGACCGCGAAGGCGAAAAAAAGAAGTTTCGTCATAGACCGGAGTCTCGATATGGCATGAGGCCGGTCCACTGGCCGATCAGCTTGCGGTAATTCTTGGCGATGGCGGGATCTTGAAAACGGGGATCGTTCTGAGCAATTTTGTCCAAGGTCGTCTCGTACACCTCGAGGCGCTGAACCGGATCCTGCAGCATCTCGGTGAAAAGCAGACGCACGGTGCGGGTGAGATCAATGTCATTGAACTCAACCTCCGGAAAGTAGCGCGTGAGTTTGATCGCCAAGGTCGCCAGACGCGCCGATCCCCGGTCGATCCCGCCTTTGGACGGATCGCGAGACATGATGGATTCAATTGCCGACGTGACGCCGGCTTCGACGTTGTTGAGAAGACCGAGCATTCGGTTGGACTCTTGCTGTTGAAAGGGCGTCATCTTTTCTTGAAGCACTTGGTAGCGCTGATTCAAATGCGAGAGGTCATCTTGAGCGCGCAAAAAGCTTTTGCCATGGTTCAATCGGAACGAGCCCCGGTTGACCCAACCGCCAATCGAGTCCCAGAGCGGTGCGCCCAACTTGTACAGGGCGATGGAACTGGCGATCGTGACGAACTCGGCGATCCAACGGCTGGACTCGGGGAGTGACCCCTTGGTGTACTGGCTGGCCATCGCGATCGTGACCGAGACGCCCGTGAGCATCGCGTAGCCGCGCACGCGCCGCCACACCAACTGAAGGTCTTCTTGTCTCTTAAAAGTGTCCGTGATCGCGTCTTCCACGACGCGGGCAACCGCCACATCGGTGCAAGCGGCGGGTGAGTGGCAAAGCTCTTCGATGGCTTTACGCATGCGCATCTGCGCCACGCGCACGACCATTTGCTGGCTCCATTTGGCGTAAGACTGGCGCTGACTTGTGGCCAGTCCCTTGGCGGCCGCGCGGGCCTCTTGAGTCGTGAGCAGCTGGCTGAGGGTGAGATCCGCGAAAACGTTCGCGCAGAGCGGGGCACTGGCGTGGGCGGTGCTTTGGGCCAGAACCAAAGACACGAGTGCCAGCGAAGCGAAACGTCGCATCGGAGCCTTGATTAAGCTCAGCTTTTTCATCACTCTTCTCCCGACTGCCGATGGTTCAAGGGTTTCGTTGCAATCAACGGGCCCCTCATCAAAAAATAACGACATCCTGACGAAGAGCTTAAAATCAATGCAATGGAGTTGAATGGAGCTGGCCCTGGCAGGCGTCGAAAAGTTTGCCAGCGGCGTTTCTCTCGGGAGCCACTTTTTCGCCGGGAGCGACAAAAACGGGAACCCCCGGCGGTGTCAGAGGAACTTGACGATACTAACGCGCCGTGGAGTCGCTAGGATCGAACCTCGAACTGGGAGGTTCATCTATGTGGAAATTGTTCGTCTTGTCCCTGCTGACACCCTTGGCTGTTTCGGCGGCCACGATCAAAGACATGAATTCGCAGAAAGCGCCGTTCAAGTTGCCGCCGCTCGCTTATCCGACCTCGGCCTTCGAGCCGGTGATCGATAAGGCCACGATGGATCTTCATCACGGAAAACACCATCAGGCCTACGTGGATAAACTCAATGAAGCTCTCGGCAGCGCCAAGCCCACGCTTCTTGAAGTTTTGCGGGCGACGAAGAATTACCCCGATGCGGTTCGTAACAATGCCGGTGGCCACTGGAACCATTCATTCTTCTGGACGCTTCTGGTTCCTGAAACCAAAACCACCAAGCTCAGCAAAAAACTGGAGAGCGACATCGTCAAAACCTTTGGTTCGTTGGATGAATTCAAAGGTCAATTTGAACAAAAAGCGACGGGGCTTTTCGGTTCGGGATGGGTGTGGCTCATTCGGGCCGAGGACGGGTCATTGAAAATCACCACCACCGCCAATCAGGACAACCCGCTGATGGATATCGCCACCGAGAAAGGCCGTCCGATTTTGGGTTTGGATGTGTGGGAGCACGCCTACTACCTGAATTACCAGAACCGCCGCGCTGATTACGTCAAGGGGTTCTGGAAAATCGTCAACTGGGAGCAGGTCTCCAAATACGACAGCGAAAAATAATCTCGAGAGGTCAGAGCGGGATTGAAACCATCAGTCCCGCGATCGCCGCCTCTTCTTTTTGTTCCGAAACGTTCGTGTGCTGATGTCCGTTCTTGTACACGACGCTCACGCGGTAGTTGAGCCGGTCATGACCGCGCTTCGACGTCCAATACAAAGCCCCCACGGGCTCGAGGGTGGATTTGTACTTGATGTCGTCCTTGGTCAGGGCCGCGATGTACTCGGCAATGACCGACCCACCCACCACGTACCCGTTTCCTTGCACAAAATCCCAGGACAAGTTGGCTTCCGCGCCCGGGATCATCACGCCCTTAAGTTCCCACGTGCCGGGCCCCGTGGGAATCACGAACGTGCGGTCGGCCGTATTGAGAAAGGCATCGATGTGCAGAGAGGGGCTGATTTCGTAGGCCGCCCCCAGCGCAAAGATTGTTTGCGATTCTCGCGAGTGGTTGATCGTCGCGCCCGCCACGCCATCGATCGGGTTGAATTCGGTGGAGGTGTAGCCGACCTGCGCGAGCAGATGCCATTTGTCATTCAAGATCTTTCCGTACTGCAAGTCGAGGCCCACGCTTGATTTGGATGTGAGCTTCGCCTCTTCGCGGGTGGCCTCGTCGGTGGCTTTCAGCGTGAGAAACTGGAAGCGGGGTTGGATGCCGATAAAATCATGATGGCCGCCGGCGTGCGCCTCGTGATTTTCCTGAGCCGGAGGAGGCGGCGTTGCCGGAGGTTCAATTGGAGCGGGAGGGGCCGCCACCAGAATGGCCGGCTTCGCGGGCTCGTGTTCCGTTTCGGCCGGGGGCGCGGTGATCGGCGCAGCGACGGGAGAAACCGGAACTGCGGGCTTTAAAGCGATCTGTGGCTCCGTCTTTTTGGCACCGGGAAAGTCCGGCAGCGTGAGGACGTCGCCGGGTTCCAGCGCGTTCGGGTTTTTGATCTGGGGGTTTTGCGCGCGGATGCGCTGGGCCCACTGGTAGCGGCGCGGATCTTTTTTATTTTCGAATCCCATCTCGCGGTCCACGATGCTGAGGAGCGTGTCGCCCTTACGAACCGTGTAAGAGGTCTCGGCAAATGCCATGGCGGGGAGGATCATCATCAGAGCTGTCAAAAAACGTGTGCTGGTCATGTCGGCCTTCTCTTGGGGTTGAAGACCTATTTTCAAGACGAGCGCACCAGAGAGTCAAGGCCGTGAAACGTTTTGCTGACCAGTGCGTTGATAGATGCGGACAGAGTCGATCAAAAACTGCTTGGCTTCGAGGTCTGGGGCCGCGTCGCCGCCAAATCCGCCGATGGCCATATTGAGAATCAAATAATAGGCCTGATCGTAAGGCCAGTCATGGTAGTTGGTCTTGGGATTCGGAAATTCATGCACCGGCGTGCCGTCGATCGCATACGTCGCGCCGTTTTCGTCCCACTCGAGCGAATAGACGTGAAACTGTTTGGTGGCCGAGGGCAGGCTCACGGTTTTGATTTTTCCGGTGTTGATCATCCAGTTGAAATTTTTCGTGTAGAAGCAGCTCATGACCGTGTCGGGATCGCGCCCGACGTGCTCCAAAATATCGAGTTCGCCGTTGTCGGGCCATTCGACATCGCTGTGTTTGGCTTTCAAAGGCATCATCCAGATCGCGGGCCATGTTCCCACGCCGCCCGGCATCTGCGCGCGCACTTCCACGCGGCCGTACTGCCAACCCAGACGGGTGCGCACGCGTCCCGAGGTGAAAGGGTCGCCTTGATAGGCTTCGCGATGGGATTCAAGGACCAAATGGCCGTTCTCGATGCGTACGTTCTGCGGCCGGTCCGTGTAATGCTGAAGCTCTTTATTTCCCCAACCGCCGCCGCCGGTCTGAAATTGCCAAAACTCGGGGTCGGGTCGGCCGTCGACGTTAAACTCATCCGACCACACAAGCGTCCACTCGGGACCGATCGGGTCGCGCGAGCCCGAGAAGACGGGCCAGGCCAGAACGGCAAAAAGAAAGAAGGGCATCCATGCACGCATCATCCATCGTTATAAAGGTTTGTCCAAGGGATCACAACTGTGAGGATCCTGACAGTCGTGAAGAACGTACAAATGAGCGCCGTTCTTGGCGGTCTTTAGGCTCGGGTTTGGGGAGGATGTGCTAGAACGGGCCCACATTTTTTGAAGGAGTCTAAAAGTGAAAACACTTTCGATATTATTGGTGGTCAGTTTTTCGGCCTCGGTCTTTGCCTCGTCGAGCCCTTTTCGCGGCGACTCGCAAATTCCTGCCGCTCTGAAAGAAGAGATCCTCATGGCGATCGAATCGGAGTGTCCTGCCATTTCAAGCGCGAACGAGATTTCGACTTCGGTTGTCGAGAAGCGGATCGATCAAGGTCAGGTCGACCTGTACTTCACGACCACCTTCAAGGCCGTGCGCCGCTCGCTCCCCGATGTTGAGACCGTCACGGTCCAGAGCGTTCGTTATGATCTCTCAAACCCGGCCGTGAAATCCACGGAAGTCCTCTCGGTCGACTGTCTTTAAGCTGAAATTTAAAAGAACGGCGTTTTGAAAGCCCGGCCGAGTGCCGGGTTTTTTTTGGGAGCGCTAACGCGCGAAAGACTTGTGTCCTGCAACAGCGCTTTGAGCTCGCTCGCGTTCTCGAGGGCGTAGCCAAAGGTGGTGTTGTCGAAAATGATCCATGCGGGCTTTTCCATGAGCCGAAGATCATTCGCCAGCTGTTGAATCTGCACCTCGGAATAGCGGCTTTTATAAATTTCGGGCGACCCGTGCCAGCGCACGTACCGCCATGACGAACGAGGGTTCGCGCCGCCCGGGCAGGACTCGGGATCGGCTTCGACTTTCGTGATGTCGTAGGATTCGATCAGCTTCAGGGCGGGAGAAGAGACCCAGCTCGGGTGCCGCGGCTCGAGCGCCAAGGCGCCCCGATAATGCTCCCGAACCTCTCCAAAAAATTTTGCGGCGGTGCCGGCCTCGAACGTCAGGCTCGGCGGCAGCTGCACCAAGAGCACGCCCCACTTTTTTCCGAGCGCCGAAATGGCGCCGAGGACGCCCTCGATCCGTTCGGTCTCGCGCAGGCGCGTGTCGATGGTGAAGTGGCGCGAGAGCTTCACCGAGAAGAGAAAATCGTCGGGCGTCGAGGCCGCCCACTTCGCATACGTGGTGGCTTGATGATCGCGGTAAAACGACGAGTTGATCTCAACACCGTTAAAAACTTGCGCATAACGCTGCAAGTGCGTTCCTTCCGAAGGAAACATCGGCTTCTGATTTGCGGGTAAGGACCAGCCGGCCGTCCCAACAACGCTTTTCATGCTTAGGACTTGAGAACTTTCACGCGGGCCTGCACCTCATTGCGCTTCAAGAACGGCAAGGTGAAGGGAGCATCGTATTGGGCCGAATAAATGTCGCTCACCGGGTGCACATCGTCATGCGCCTCCATCCAACGAGTGAGGTCCTTGGCGTGCGTCTCGATGGTCTCCAGCGAATTGTTTCCCGAATAGCGAAGGCTGGCGACTTGATGCGGCTCCATCAGCTCCAGTTTGATGTCTGGATCGTTGGGCCGGGGAGCCGTCGCGAGGGTGTATTTTTTTGGCAAAACGAACGTCATTTTCCATTCTTGCTGGCCCATGCGCTCTTGCAGGACAGGCGCGGTCATCGACACCGAGCTTTCGTCACCGAGGCTTCCTTCTTGCAAAACGGGAGCGGTCATCGGAACTTCGGCCTGCAAATGGTTCTGACCAAAAATGTACGACGCGAGTTTTTTGAAAGCGGTCTCTCGGAAATCGTCGAAATCGAGACCTTGAAGCGAGAGGCTGGCGCGAACCTGCGGGTGGTACGAGCGGACTTCGAAGGGTCCGTCTTTCTTGATCACCTCATATTCGGGCTCTTCATTGACGCGAATGCCGACGACTTCGGGAATCGACTTGATTTTTTCCATCAGCGGAATTTGCGGTTTTTGACTGTCAGAGGCCATAACATCTCCCTTCGTTCTTCTCGCAGAGAAAAGCAAAAGAAGTGCCTCGATTAAAATCGAACACAGGTCCGATGCGGCAAGATTCGGGGCGCAATTCCCCAAACCGCTAGAGAGATTTGAGGAAAAGGTGACTGACAATCGCGTAGAGCCCCGCCGCCGCGAGAAGGCCGCGCGCCCATTTGGCTTTTTGGGGTTCGAGCACGCCAAGGCCGTGGCGGAAATAAAGGTGGACCGCACTCAAGGCCGGAAGTGAGCTGGCCCAAAGCACCATCATCACCAGCGCGCCCGCATAGGCGGACCCCGTCGCGCCGGCGGCGGCTAAAAATGTCCACAGCCATGCGCAGGGCAAGAAAACGCTCGCCAGTCCCAGCGAGAGGGCGCCGCTCTTGTGAGAGATCAGGCGGCGGTACAGCAGTGAGAAGACCCGCGGCGCTCGGACGCTTTTTGGTTTCCAGATCGACAGAACGAAGACAGAGCCCAGCAAAAGTCCCAAGAGAATTCGCAGAGCCAGGGATTCCGAGAAAAAGAGATTGCGGCCCAAAGACCCCGCCGCGATTCCGGCGAAAAGGTAAGAGAGGCCGCGTCCGAGATGGTAAGGCCATAAAGGACCCTTCGTGGCGAGCGCCGCCGCGATCGGTCCGCACATGGCGGCGCAGTGCCAACTGCCGAAGAGGGCGGCGGTGGCCAAGGTCATGAGCAAGGAGAGCAACTCGTGATTCATCGTGCGGGTCCCAAAAGTCGAAACGGCTTTTCAATTTTGAGGTCGGGATCGTTCTCGTCTTGCAAGGTGATCGTGATCGCGCTTTCACCGTGCGGATCCAAAATAGAATCCGGAAAGCTGATGAAGACATGCACGGTCTGATCCTCGCCCGGCGCGAGATCAAACGGATTGACCGGCGTGGTCAGTGGCAATTCAAGGCTCGAGGTCTTTTGCGCCGAGGCGCGCAAGCGCAAAGGACGACCGGTTTGATTCTTCAGGTGCAAACGCAAATGGTTCATCAAGTTCGCACCCGTCGGCGCATTGTCGATTCTTTGATAAAGTTCCCCGGGCGCGCGCAAGATCACCATGTCCACGCGGGAGCGCGTGAACAGCGAGACGCTCAGGCCGATCGAGAGAACGACCAGCAAGCCGAGATAAAGCCAGGAGCGCGGACTTTTCAGCGTCCAGCCCCCGCCAGCAAGGCTGTCGATTTTAATCAAACCCTTCGGCTTTTTGACTTTCTCCATGATTTCGTCGCAGGCGTCCACGCAGGCCGTGCAGGCAATGCACTCCATTTGCACACCCTTGCGGATGTCGATCCCGGTCGGGCACACCTCGACGCAGCGGTTGCACGCGACACAGTCGCCCACGCGCGCCGGCTTGGGAAGAGTTCCCCGGCGAGGTTCCCCGCGTTTTTCGTCATAGACGACCGCGAGCGAACGGCGGTCCATCAAGAGCCCTTGGAACCGGCCGTACGGACACATGATGATGCAGAACTGCTCGCGAAACCACGCAAAATCAAAAAGGATCACGGCGGTGAAAGAACTGATCAGCAAGAAGTAAGACCAATTCGAAAAAGGCGAGCCGGTCATCATGCGAATGATCCGGTCGGCGCCGACAAAGTACGCGGCGAAGCTGTGCGCGATCAGCGACGAGACGGCGAGGAACAGGGCCCATTTCAGCACGCGCTTCTTGAAGATGGCCACGGTCATCGGTGCTTGGGCCATCCGACGGCGTTCGATGTAACCACCCTCCACCCAAACTTCGATGCGGCGGAACAGACCGTCGATAAAAACCGTCTGCGGGCAGGCCCACCCGCACCAAGCCCGGCCCCAGACGGCGGTGACGAACGCAAGTCCGATCGCCAGGAAAGCCAGAATAAAAAAGATCAAGGGCGCGTCGTGCGCGTAGAGCTCAAGGCCGAAGATCAGAAAGCGGCGCGAGCCGATGTCGAGCAAAAGCGCTTGCCGCCCATTGATCGTCAACCAAGGCAAAAGCAGAAAGATCAAGATGAGCACGCCCTGAACTTTGGTGCGCGCGCGCCGGTAGGCGCCGCGCACTTCGCCTGGAATGATGAAACGGCGGTGGCCGTGTTCATCCAGACTCGAAAGACGATCGGGGTCCAAACCCAAGGAGCTCATGTCATCTCACTTTTTCCCCTTGGGGCGGTTTGGCGCCCGCGGGGTTGGTGTCTTGTTTGGACACGATCAAGGCGGTGAGCGAGAGAATTTCGTTTTGCGAGAGCATGCTCTCCCAAGGGGGCATGCCCTTGTCGGGAACCCCTTTCTGAATCGTGTGCATGATGTCTTCACGTGTGCCTTTTCCGTGAAGCCAGAAGGCATCGGTCAAGTTGGGGCCGATCCCGCCTTGCAATTCCGGTCCGTGGCAGGCCGCGCATTTGCCGGTGAAGGCCAGCGCGCCTGCGGCCGCCATTTGCGGGTCTTTGAGCATCGTTTCAAGGTCGGCTTCGCTCAGCTCCTTGACGACGGCTTGTTGCTTGTGAGCTTGCAGCGCGAGCATCGCCTGATTCAGTTCGGCTTTCAGGCTCGGTCCTCCGCCCACCTCGTAGTGGAGCCAGTAAATAAACGCGAAGATCACGGTTCCGAAGAACGTCATCAACCACCAATTGGGAAGGGGGTTGTCGTACTCTCGGATGCCGTCGTACTCGTGATCGGTCAGTTGATCGTTGTCTTGCGAGCTCATTTTATTCTCCATCCTTCAGGATCTGTTTCGAAATCACGTCGTACTTGCGTCGGTTGGCTTGCAGACCCGTCCACCAAACGACTCCCATGAAGACGGTGACGAACAAAATCAAACCCAAGAGGGTGATCGGAACATCCGAGTAGTGAGCGAAAGCGGCGGACTTCATGGGCGTTCTCCCGCGTTGGGTGTGGCCTTCTGCCCGAGGGCTTGAAGGTAGGCGATCAGCGCGACGATTTCTTTCTTCTCCAGGCCCTGAGGTGCGCCTTGCGCTTCGAGTTCGCGGGCGATCACGGCCGCCTCTTTTTGCGCCACGATGTCCGCATTCGCCACGGTGTCGTCGGGATAGGGCGTGCCCAGTGATTTGAGCACCGAAAGCTTCTTGCGAAGACCAATAAAGTCCGTGTCTTTCGCCACCAGCCAGGGATACGCGGGCATGATGGACTTTTCGGTCACCGCGCGCGGATCAATCATGTGGCGGTAGTGCCAGAGGTGGGGATACTTTTTACCGACGCGGGCGAGATCAGGCCCGGTGCGTTTGGATCCCCATTGAAACGGCCGGTCCCACATCGACTCTTCGATCGTCGAGGCCGCGCCAAATCTCAGAACGTCGAAAGGAAGTTGCCGGATCTGCTGGCTGTGACAGACGTAGCAACCTTCCTTCACGTAGATGTCACGGCCGGCCAGCTCCAGCGGCGACCAGGGCTCCACGGTCTTTTCGTAAGACACGTACTGCTTTAAGTTCAAAATCGGGAAGATCGAGATCATCGAAGCCACCGCGACCGCGATCAAGGTCAGCACGGTAAAGATGGTGGCCAGGCCTTCGAGTCGGCGATGGCCCGCGTCCTCGTTGGGACTCCGAGAGACGGTGGCCGCGACTTGGATCGTGCCGTCTTGCACGGGTTGGTGGCGGATGGCACGCACGATGTTCACGACCATCAAGACAAAGCCACTCAGGTAGAGCAGCCCGGCAAAAGCGCGGACCCAATAAAGAGGAACGATGCGCATGACGGTTTCGACGAAATCGGGATAGACCAGTTTGCCCTCGGGGTTCAGAGCCTGCCACATCAATCCTTGGGTGATGCCGGCCGAAACCATCGAGACGTAGTAGAGAATCACGCCCAAGAGCGCGAGCCAGAAGTGCCATTCCATCCATTTTTTCGAAAGGCGGTCGGTCTTCCAAAGTTGAGGGACCAAGAAGTAGGCCATCCCGAAAGACAGCATGCCGTTCCATCCCAGAGCGCCGCCATGCACGTGTCCCACGATCCAATCGGTGTAGTGCCCCAGCGCACTGACGGACTTGATGGACAGCAAGGGACCTTCGAATGTCGCCATTCCGTAAAAAGTGATCGCGGCGACAAAAAATTTGATCACCGGTTCCGTGCGCAGCAAGTGCCAAGCGCCCCGCAAGGTCAAAAGACCGTTGATCATGCCGCCCCAACTCGGCGCCCAGAGCATGATCGAAAAGACCATCCCGACGGTCTGCGCCCAATCGGGCATCGAGGTGTAGAGCAAGTGGTGAGGCCCGGCCCAGATGTAGATGAAAACCAACGCCCAGAAGTGAATGATCGAGAGGCGGTACGAGTACACCGGACGGTTCGCCGCTTTGGGAACGTAGTAGTACATCAGACCCAAAAACGGCGTGGTCAAAAAGAACGCGACTGCGTTGTGCCCGTACCACCATTGGATCAAGGCATCCTGAATGCCGACCCAGACGGGGTAGCTCTGCGTGAGGCTCACCGGAATTTCGATGGAGTTGACAATGTGCAAGACCGCGACGGTCACAATGGTCGCGATGTAAAACCACAACGCCACGTACAGATGACGTTCGCGTCGGCGGGCGATGGTGCCAAAGAAATTGACCGCGAAGATCACCCACACCACGGTGATCGCGATGTCGAGGGGCCACTCCAGTTCGGCGTACTCTTTGGCCTGGCTGTACCCGAGCGGAAGGGTGATCGCGGCGGCGAGGATGATGGCCTGCCATCCCCAGAAGTGCAGCTTGCTCAGGATGTCGTTAAACATGCGGGCCTTGAGCAGGCGCTGGCTCGAATGATAGATCCCCGCGAAGATCGCGTTGCCCGCGAAGGCGAAGATCGCCGCGTTCGTGTGCAGCGGGCGCAGACGTCCGAAGGTGATCCACTCCAGATTCATGTTGAGGGGCCAGTAAGCCAGCTGCAGCGCTGCGAGCAGGCCCGCGCTCAGCGCGGCGGCGGCCCAGAAGATCATCGCCAGCAAAAAGTAGCGGACGATCTTGTCGTCAAAGGTGATGGTTTGAGTTCCTTGCGGATTCACGTGTCAGTCCTTTCCCGAGGAGGGGGTTTCGTTTTTTAAAATACGGTGGGCGGGGGTCTCGACGTCGTCGAACTGGCCATCGTTCACGCCGTAAAGAAACGCGGCGAGAAATCCCAAGCCCATCAACAGCGCCATCGGAATCATCAGGATCAAAACGCTCATCGCGACGCCTCCCAGGTGCTCAAGAGAATCAGCACCGAACTCAGTGGCATGAGCACGGCGGCGGTGAGCGGCGTCACCAAGCCCAGGAGCGCGGCCGCGCCCGCGCCGATGTTGTAGGCGAGGGCGAAGCTCAAGTTTCGCCGTAAAAGCAGCTGCAAACGCTCGTCGATGCGCACGAGTTTCAAGAGAGGTCTCAGGCCGGGCTCCATGAAGTACACATTTGCCGTCCTCAGTCCGCGCTCGATCGAGCCCTTCATGCAAATGCCGACATCGGCGGCCGCCAGCGCGCCGCTGTCGTTGAGACCGTCGCCGATCATCACGCAAGGGGCGTGGGCCTGAACATCTTCGATTTTTTGAGCCGGCGAGCGGTCGCCCTGACCTTCGAGCCCCGGGACCCGAAGCTCCCGGACCATCGCATAGACACGCTCATCACGATCGCCCGAAGAGATGTGCAGACCGAAGCGGTCCGCCAGAGACGAGAGAACTTCGCGCGCTTCGGGCCGCAGCTGATCTTCAAAGACAAACTCCGCGCGCGGAGCCATGTCTTGCTCCAGCACCACGCGCAGTCCCGAGGCCCCGGTGTCGAGAGGTTTTTTGAGCGAGTAGAGACGGCCTTCGAAGACGCCGAAAACCTTTTCTCCGGGGACTTCGTGCACGTCGTGCACGTTCAAGGCATGCTCGCTCACGTCGGGCCAGGAGGCGCGAAAGGCCTGCGCGACCGGATGCGTGGAGTTTTTTTCAAGCGCGAGCACCAACTCGCGAACCCAGTCCGGAACCAGCGCCGGCACTTGCGACACGAGCTGCAGCCGTCCTTCGGTGAGCGTTCCGGTTTTATCAAAAACCAGGTGACGGCAAGCGCGCAGACGGTCGAAGGTCTCGGTATTTTTCACCAGAATGCCGTCGCGCGCGGCCCGGCGGATCGCCGCCGCATAGGCCAGGGGACCTCCGAAGGCCAAGGCGCACGGGCAGGCGACGATCAAAAGGCTGAGGGCGCGTTCGAACGCTTGATCCGCGCTGAGTCCCAAGAGCGACGGCCCGAGAAGCAAAATCAAAACCGCCAAACCGGTCACGCCGCCCAGAAGCCAACGGGCGGCCACATCAAATTGGCCCAGACGGGGGCTTTTTCCCAGAGCGTGCGACTCCGCCTCTTGCTGCTGCCGGGCGAGCGAGCTGTCCGCCACCGACGAGCGCGCCTCGACAACGACGTCGTCGCTCAGAGCGCGAAAGCCCGCCAGCACGGCCGCGCCCGGCACGCTTTCGCGCGGGAGGGATTCGCCGGTCACCCAAGACGTATCAAAGTCCGAAGCTTCACTGAGCAGAACGCCATCCACGGGAACCCACTGACCCGCGCTCAAGCGGATCCGGTCCCCGGCGCGCACGCGCAAGTGATGCTTGGTCCAAGGCAATTCGAGAACCGGGCTTTCGATCCATCGACGCTGCGATTTTTTGAGCAGCCAACGCGAGATCAGAATCAGAAAAAGAAATCCCGCCGAAGAGTCGAAGTAGATCGAGCCTTCGCCGCGCACGAGGTTCCAGATGGACGCCGCCGATCCCGCCCAGAAGGCCAGCGTGAGCGGGACATCGACATTGAAGGACCGGGTCTTCAATCCGCTCCAAGCACTGCGGTAAATCGGCAGAGCCGCGTACAGAGCCACGGGCAAAAACAAAATCAGCGAAATCCAATGGAACGCCCGAGAAAGCTCGGGACTTGCGCCCGCATAGATCCCAACGGTTAAAAGCATGATATTGCCCGCCGCGGCTCCCGCAATGCCGAGCCGGCGCATTTGATCGCGGTCTTCCCGGCGTAGTCGCCGCGACAGATCTTGGCGCGACACCAACGGGTGCGCTTCGTAACCCATCCGGTGGATCCAGGTGAGAAGCTGGGCGAGCGTGAGATCTGGTCGCGTTTTTAAGAGAAGATGCGACGACGCAAAGTTGAGGCGCGCGTCCAGGACCCCCGAAAAAAACTCGGGCATCGATTCCAGCAGGTGCACGCAGGACGAGCACTGCAGGCCTTCGACAAAAAATTCGTAAAAATTTTGCGACGGGTCGCTGGAGTGGTTGAACGAGCGTGCGAGCGCCGCGTCCTCAAACGACTTGTAAGGCGCAAGAATGGGCTCTTCGGGCAGGGACTGGGTCCAACCGGTATCGGACAGAAGACGGCACGCTTCGCAGCAGTAAGGGCCGGGCGCGGAGGTCCGGGTCCCACAATAAAGGCAAGCGTGAAGGGCCGTGGCATTGGTGAGCATGCCTCATCATCGACCAGTCCTCATTTTCAAAACATGACGGCCATCATGTTCCGTGCGCTTTTTTGAGAATTTTCTCGCGGTCCCGGATTTGGTAGTGCCGGCCCTGCGCTTCGATCCAGCCCTCTTTTTCAAATTGAGCCAACGTGCGCATCACGGTTTCGGGCGTGGTGCCGGCCCACTCGCTAATCTCACGGCGGGTCCAGGATTGGTCTTTGAAATGGTCTTGGAGGAACAACAGGGCTTCGGCCACGCGCGAACCGGCGTCTTTGTCGACCTGCGCGACCCATTTCTCTTCGGCCGTGCGCAGGTCATCGGAAAGGCGGCGCAAGAGATTGACCGCGACCTCGGGCGTTTGATCGACAAGTCCAAGCAGCGTGTTCTTCGGGACAAAGCAAAGGCGCGAATCCTCAACCGCAATGGCGGTGGCTTGGTAAGGCTCGCCCGCGAAGAGCGAACGGTAGCCCAGGGCTTGGCCCGGTCCCATCAAGCGCAGCGTGTGCGCGCTTCCGTCAGCGGAGAGGACCTCAAGTTTCACGAGCCCGCTCTGAACCGTATAGAGGCCGAGCGGCTCATTGCCGGTGTAAAAGATCGTCTGCCCGGCTTTGAAATTCGAAGCGGTGCGCGCGCTTTTGACGGTTTCGAAAGCCCCTTCGACGGAGCACAACGGATTGTCGTGCCGGCTTTGGCAATGGTCGCAGTCCTGAGGATGGGGTTTACAAGGCTCTTTTTTTTCGCTCACCCGAAGAGACTATCATGGTCCTTACGGACGGGTCACATGGAGATTGGTCCATTCGAAATGGCGCAGGGGAGGGGCGCCCGGGACCTCCCGGAAGCCGAGCGCCGTCAGGACGCGCACGGAGGTCTCGTTGTCCGGGTCGGTGACCGCGGCGTAACCTTCAAGACCGAGGTCCTCGGTTCCATGCCGCATGAGACGGGCGGCGATTTCGCGGGCGTAGCCCTTGCGCCACTGTGAGGGCACAATCATAAATCCCAGTTCGGGATACTGGCGTCCCGTCGGCAGAATCATGAACCAGCCGATGAAGGAGTCGGTGTCTTTGCTTTCGGCCGCCCACACGCCGAGGGGATTCAGTTGCTTTTGATTTTCGAGCTGCGACCGTAAGCGGGCCTCGGTCTGCGCGCGTGTCTGCGGCACGCGCGTCGGCGTGAAGCGCATGACCTCAGCATCGCCATAAAGCTGCAAAAGATTGTCGAGGTCGCCATCGGTCAAGCGCCGCAGGCGCGTGCGGTTCGATTCTAAACAGGTCAAGGCTGCAAGTTCTCCAAGTAAGCTCTGAGCGCGTTGGCTTCGTCGTCGGTCAACGGTTTCTCGGGAGGCATCTGTCCGCGCCCCCGCAAGGACACCCGTTGAAGAATCCGCTCGGCCAGTCTTTCTTGAGGATCTCGCAGAAGGGCCGCGAATTCAACGGGCCGATCGAAAGGGATCACCGGCGCGGTCCTTCCTTTGGGGCCGAGGTGCTCAACGTGGCACTTGGCGCAGCGGCTGAGCACGGGACGGGAGTCTTGCACCTGCTCGAAACTTTTCCAAAGATTGACGGACGGCGCCGGTCTTGCCGCGTCCCGGCTCATTTTTTGAACCGAGCCGCACTCCGCGCGGATCCAAGAGGATTTTTCCAAGCCGAGATTCATTTCTTCAAGGTCCAGGCCCTCGAAAAGCTCGGGACGCCAAGCGTACAGGCTGGTCACAAAATCGAGGGGGAAGTTGGAAGGCGCTGAAATCAAGACGTCATTCGCGTAGAGACTTGTCGAGAGATTGGCGGTGTCGATTCCGGCTTGGTTCAAGATCCAACGGATCTGCGCGGTCGTCGCCACCTCTCGTTCGAGACGCTTGTGGTCCACGCGGCTTTGAGTTCCCAGGACGCGCACCGAAACTTGCTCGAGGTAGTTCTTGAAAAACGCGCGGGCCGAGGCGACGTCGCTGCGAATGAGCGAGTAAGGAACGGCACTGGCTTTGATTTCGTCCGGGCGGAAAAGCGCGGCGAGCCCGCTCTCGTCGTCCCGAGGGGGCGCGCCGAAAGGCTCCGAGTTCTCGGCGCAAAAGCTGAGGCTCGCGATCAAGGGCAGGGCCTGCGCCCGCGAGAACCGCTCGGGCCGCAAGTTTTGCCGGATCCAGCGGCCCAAGTTGGCCTGATGAATGAACTGGGTGAAGGCCGTGACATTTTCGGTGTCGAGATTGAACTTCGCCGGCAAATTCAGGCGGCTCAAAAGGGGGTGTTCGAGACGTTTCGCGTAAAGGTCGGCGTACGCTTTTTTTTCGGATTCGGAGCCGAGGCTTCCGATCGCGCTCCCAAAAGCGTGGGGCCAAAAATCGTACGGATTCCAGAGCGGCTTGGCGGGGGTTCCGTGGCAAGCCTTGCACGATTGGGGATTGCGGTCAAAACGGGGGCCTTGGCGGTCAAAGACGATTTCGCGCATCGAGACTTCGTAAGTCGACGGGTCCACCTCCATGATTTCCACACGCCGGTCTTTCTGGCCCGGATGGTTTGAAAGCGCATAGACGATGCCGCCGTCAAATAAAAGGATGCGGGGTTCTTGCAAAGAACTGAGTTGCTGGCTCTCCGAGGAGTGGATCAAAACGGAGTTGCCGCGAAGCCGCGGTGACTGGCGAAAGAGGTGATCCATGAACTCGGCAGGCGTTTGAAACTGCGCACGGTCGCGTTCGAGCTCGTCAAATGTCGGCGGACGGTTTTTAAACAGTCCCACGCCGACAATTTTCTTGTTCTGCACGTCATGGACATAGTCGATGAATTTTGATTGCTGTGCGCGCGCAAACACGGGCATCAAGGCCACGAGGCCCATCACTAGTAGTTTCATATTGTCCCCCTCAAGACGGGACCAGAGATGTCATGCCGGGACGTGAGCCTCAACTTAAAAGAATTTATGTTGAGTATAAGGGTCATGGAAATCTTTGAAGAGTTGTCGCCATCGAACAGGCCGCGAGAGCGGGTTCCAAGTCTTGGCCCGTTGCTAAGGAGTTCCAGATCTGCTTTTGGCAGTCCATCAAGGCGCCCGAGAGCGCGGCGTGACCGCCTCGAGCCACGCGCACGAGGGTGCGCGGACCGCGTTGGTGGGCGAAGTGATAATCCGCTTGAAACGGCGGCGTCGCGGGGTCAAGGCCGCCGCTAAAATAATAAAGGGGGGCCGGGCTCTGCCAACGGGCCGAGTCGAACGGCGTGCTCATCGTGAGGCCGTCGCAAAGACGGCGCTGACTCCGCACCAGGTGGCCTGCTTTCAAATCAAAGTCGAATTGCAGGTCGCGCATATCGCCTGCGATCTCGCGGCAGGTGACCCAGCGGTGCAGGCGCGCGCGCTCGGCCTCGGCCGGGCGCGTGAGCGCGCGGATGCGAAAGGCCACGCTGTCGTCCGCCGCCGAGGCCAGTTGGTCCCCTAAGAGCGAACTGCCATCGGCATATTCGCCGTAGTTGAGAAGCATCGAGAGCCAGGCGGCGACCAAGTGATTGGCGACGCCAAACGGCTGCGGCTGTTCAAGCTTTTGCAAAACGGCGGGGGACAGAGACTCGCGGCGCTCCTCCCAGTGTTTCAGATAGGCCCGATCGTACTCGCCGTTTTGAAACGCGCGGCCGAGCACACCTTCGAGCACGACCGCTTTGGGGGCGGGCAAGCCCTCTTCGGCGGTCAAGTGGGCCGCGATGGTCGCGACCATCGTGCCGTACGAGATGCCATGCAAAATGTAGTTTTGCAGTTTGAGCTCACGGATCGCGGCGACGAGATCGCGCGCCGTCTCCAGCGTCGTGAGATCTTGATCTCTCAAATCGGGAGAGGCGTTGCAGCCCGCACCTCGAGGATCGGTGCGCATCACGCGAAATTCATCGGGGTACGCGAGCGGGGTCTGAAAGCCGGTTTGTCCCGGGCCGCCCGGAATAAAAATCACCGTCGGACCCGTGCGGCCCTCGGGATCGTTCAGATGAAACCGGTACTTGAAGTGACCGCGGGTCACCGATTGCACCGACTCGCCCACGCAGTGACGAGCCAAAGTCTGGGCCTCTGTCGCCAAGCTGAACGTCAAAAGAAGGACCACCCACCCCGCGCGCATCATCGACGGTACCAGCAAGAGGGGCGTGCGCCCTCGGCATGAGAACATTCGGATTGACGGGCATCCGTCGCGTGTAAGATGAGCGGAAGGTCGTCGCGGCAAAGCGCGCCTGCGAGATACGTGTCCAAGCGGCATTGACGAAGCGGGTAGCTTTCGCTTTCAGTCGCGGGCGCCACGAAGTCGGACGGCGTTTCGAATGAGATCGGAAAGTCCACCACAAGTCTGAGCATGTTGTAACCGCCCAGCGATCCGCGCTGGCAGATCAACGAGTCGTCGCTGCCCTCGCCCCAAGTGGCATCGCAAAGACGCACCAGGCGGGGCGTGAGCCCCGGACCCGTGAGGTGCTCGCGGTGATTCTGTCCGCGCACCATTTTGCGGAAACAGGTTTGCGTCGAGGCGTAGTCGGCCTGCGCTTCGCTGGTCGTGAGGCTGCGTCCGTTGGGACCGGTCGGCCCCTCCCAATCGATCGGCGGCTGGCGGCGGGGCGCGCCGCCAAAATGATGGCTCAGCTCGTGGCAGAGCACGGTGCGAAACCCATCGGGCGTCATCTTTGGCGAAGCCAAAAGACCGCCGTACAGAATGACCACGTACGCGGACCCCGTGTCGCGAACGCCCGCCACGATGCTGGACGATTCGGCGATGATCTCAAATTCAAGAGGGAGGCTGTCGTTGGCGCGAAGGGCGGGCTCGTAAAGCCGGCGCGCCTCTTCGACGATGGCCGCCTGCCAAGGTTTGAGGCCTTGGGGCTCAAAAGCCGGGGCCTGCGAGACGGCGAAGGAGGCCGGAATGGTCAGAGCAACAAGCGAGAGCGCCGCGAGGATTTTCATGCTTCGGTCCATTGCGAAGGGCGTTCCAGGCGGGCGGCCTCTCGATCGAAGATGGACCCCGAGGGGCTGTCAAAGAAGCCGACAAGCCCGCTTTTCTTACAATCGGGCCATCACGGGCAAATGAGAGCTTGCTCTTCGGGCGTGATTTTGAATTTGTCGTCGGGTTTGAATTCGCGGATGCGCTTCTTGTGATCGGGGTAGTTCGAGTCTCCGTCGGTGTTGCGGATCCAGTACTGCTCGGCCTCGGTGCCGCTCCAACCACAGAACTGCTGGAGCGAAAGCGCGGCGATCAGACCCGAGGCGTGCCAGCCGTTCCAACAGTGCGCGTACAAAAGACCGCGCGTTTTGCCGCGAATGCGATCAAAGATTTTACCTAAGAAAATCTGTTCTTTGCTCGTCGAGAACGCGTTGATCTGTGGGTAATCCAAATTTTGATCTTCGTTGTGAAAATTACGGCAAGACGTGTTCTTGCGAGCCGAGCTGTAGTTGGTCGAATACAAATAGATCGACTCGGTAAAACCCTCTTTGCAGAGGTTGTCGAGCGCGTGGTCTTGCAAGGGATTCGAATTGCCGCGCTTCAGATACTTGTTGTAGGTGTTGTTCGCGCCGCCGCGATAATAGATGCCATGGAGAACCACGCGCAGGTTGCGAATGCCGTAGAGGTCTTCGTAGCCGTTGCCGCGGTTATCGACGAGCTTGTCATAGGGGTTTTTCAAGTTGTAGCGCTGACGGTACAGGTCGGTTTGGGCCTTCAAATCGAAGACTCCTTTGTTGCCGCCGTCGCCGGTCGAATTTTCGGTCGACCCGGGCCCCGATTCGGCGGCGCTCAGACCAGGCGCGCAGCCGAAGCTCAGAACAGAGAACGCCAAAAGAAAAGCGAGACCGCTTTTGGTGCTGATCATGATGACTCCCGTCGGTTGTTTCTTTCATTGTCGAAGCCGCTTTTCGGGGCGACCAGACAAGATTCCGACAGGGGACGGCTTTTGGACTTCGGGCTTGCGACCCCGTTCGGCTTAGGTCGGGCTGGGGCGGCCCACGCGGACAATCCAAGGGTGGCCTGGATGAATAAAGTCGAGCGCATCGTGCAGCCAGGTCCGAGCGGCCGGCGAGAGCAGCGGCAAAACCGCCTCGAGATCGCGTTCATCTTTCTCGCGGGCGTACTTGGCTTTAAACAAAAGGACGATTTCGGGCGCAAGCACCGGAAGGCCTCTGGCATCCAGGCGCACGTCGCTCAGGGGTCGGGTCAAGCGTTGGTCGCGTCGGCACACCCAGAGCCGCTCGCGTGAGGGGGTGAGCAGAAGATCGAAATTGACGCCCGACGCGTCGACAAGTTCGGGCTTGAGTCGCAGCTGGATCACTTGCGGGTCGATCGCGTCGCCCTCCCAAGGCAGAAACACCGGGGGCTCACCGCTAAAAATCAGGCGGGGACCAAAGGGTTTGAAGTGCTGATAAAGAAGTTCGGTGTTCTCGCGAAGGACGACAATCTCCATGTCGTCATGCTCGCGGGTCTGCCGGTCCAAGAACAGATCGAGGGCCCAGCCGCCGGCGACGCACCAAAAGCCGGCGTAACTCCCGGCGGTTTTCTCGAAAATCGCGCGGGCCTCATTCAAGGTCATTTCGCGAGCTTCCTCGTCACCAAGCGGGTGACGTAGAACATCATGACCAACGCGACGATGGCGGTAGCGCACATCACAAAGCCGACCGTATCAAAATGTTCGATGTGCCCCTCGGCGGATTGAACGACGATCGCGCCCGCCACGACCGAGGCAATGCCGCCAGCCACTTGTTGCAGCGACGAGCTCAACGACATGAAGGCGCCGCGGTCTTGTGGATCGGGCAGGGCCGACATCAAGGCCTGCGAGGGGATCATGCGCGAAAAGATGCCGACGAACATGATCATGTTGATGGCCATCACGGCCCAGAGAGGCGAGACGCCCATATGGGTGTAGGTGATCACCGTGATGATGCTCACGATGGTTCCGAAGATAAAGGTGGGGTACTTGCCGAGCGAATCGCTGGCTTTGCCGACAAGCGGGGCCACCACGATGGTGCAAAGACCAGTCGCCAAGTAGATGAGCGGCAAATCGCCCAGCGAAATGCCCAAGTTGCCCGTGGTGTAGGCGCTCGCGAAAGGCATCATCATGAAGCCGCCGATCGAAAGCAAAGCGGTCGTGCCAAAGGCCAGCAGGTAACTGGGATTCTTGAGGGTGGTGAGGAGGTGATGAAAAGGATGGCGGTCGTTCTTGTAAGACAGGTGGGCGGTCACGGGTTTTAAGCCGAACACGATCGCCACGCCCACGAGCAGTCCGATTCCCACGATGATCAAAAAAGGCGAATGCCAACCCCAGTGGTTCGAAAAATAAATCCCGGCGGGAAGACCCAAAATTTGACTGGAGGCGAAGGCCGTCTGGATGATGCCCATCACGCGTCCGCGCATATTCAATTCAAAAAGATCGGCGATGATCGCCAAGATCACCGCGCCCAAGACGCCGCCGAAGAGGCCGGCGACCATGCGGGCGAACACCAAGAACTGATAATTTGGAGCCAGCGCGCAGAGGAGCGTGCCGATCAAGAAGCCCGCGTAGAAAAAGAGGAGCAGTTTTTTTCGGTCATAACGGTCGGCGAAACCGGCGGCGAGCAGACCCGCGATCCCGGCGCTAAACGCGTAGGCCGAGACGACGACGCCAAACTGTGCGGGCGTGATTTGCATCGCGGGCATGATCACGGCTCCGAGCGGAGACATGATCATGAAATCCAAGATGACGGTGAATTGGAGAAACGCAAGGATGGCGACCACAAACTTTTGGTACGGCGTAAACGAAGCCGGCGTGGAAGAGGTGGTCGGGGAGGCCATTATCGCGTCTTCAGTTTGCGCGCGGATTTTTTACCCTCGGCCACTTCGCGCGTGGCTCGGTTTTGGTAATCGGCGACGAGCAGGTCCATGACGGTGGCTTCATCCAATCCTAACAAGACGATGAGTTTGCCGAGAACGTCGAGCGGAGCTTTGGACACGTTGGCTTCGATCATGTAAACGAATTGTGAGTTCTGAAATCCCAGGAACCTCGCCACTTCGGCTTGAGTCAGACCTTTCTCTTCGCGTGCTTCACGGATGAGGACGCCCAATTTTCCTGCTTTCATTTTTTACCTCGTTCTTCAATTTATTTCATCGGTTTAAGCGACTGAAATCAATCGAGAAAATAACAGTGATTTCTTTTGGCGCCAACTTTGGCAGAACGCGACTCTTGGCGTCGTAAGTCGTTCAATCCTCTCGATTTTCTCGAGAGAAGTGCCATCCTTAGAAAGATGAACCCCACTTTTTCGCTCTTGTTGGTCGATGATGATTTCACCGTGGAAGACACCCTTCACCTGCTCCTGCGGAAGTCCTCTTGGCGCCTGATCTCCGTGAAGACTGAGGCGGAAATTCCACAAGACACGCAGTTTCATGCCGCTTTTGTGGACATGCACCTCACCGGCGACCTGCAAAAAGCCGAAGGCGTCGGGGTGCTTGAGCGTTTGCGCGGGCGTGATCCGTTGACCGAGCTGGTCGCCATTTCGGGGGATTTGAGTTTGCCGCTCATGGAAAACTGCCTTAATGCCGGCGCAAAAAAGTTTTTGGCCAAACCTCTGGTGGGGGGCGAGGTCACCGCCACGCTCGAAAAAATTGAGGCGCTCTGGCGTTTGCGCGAAATCGAGCACCGTCCGGGGGCGGAGAGCGTTCAGTGGATCGGCCGTTCGGCGGTGTCGGAGTCGTTGAAATCTCAAATCGCACGCCTGCACGGTGAGAAGGGCCCGATTCTCGTTGAAGGCGAAACCGGGACCGGCAAAGAAGTCGTCTCCAGACTCCTGCATCAACACGACCCCACGCGGCCGTTTATTCCGGTCAATGTGGGCGCGATTCCGGAAAATCTTTTTGAGTCCGAACTCTTTGGCCACGTCAAAGGCGCCTTCACCGGTGCCGACCAGATGAAGATCGGCCTTGCCGAAGCGGCGAGCGGCGGAGACCTGTTTTTAGATGAGATCGAAGCGCTCCCGCTTGCGCAGCAAGCGAAGCTGCTCCGATTTCTCGAGAGCGGTGAAATCCGCAAGGTCGGCGGTAAAGAGATCACGCGTCCGCACGTGCGGGTGATCGCCGCCAGCAATCAAAATCTGGAGACCTTGGTCAAAGAGGGAAAATTTCGCGACGATCTGCTCTTCCGATTGAAGGCGAAGAAGATCCAACTCCCGCCGCTGCGGGAGCGTCTCGAGGATCTCGAAGCCCTGGCCCAGCATTTTTTGTCGCAAGAAAAGCCCCGTTCCAACAAGTCATTCGCGCCCGAGGCCTTCGCGGCCATGCGCGCTTATGCCTGGCCGGGGAATATTCGCGAGCTCAAGCGGGTGTGCGAGCAATTGACCCTCATCAGCCCGCTCCCGGTGATTCGCGGTGAAGACGTCCGGCAATTGCTGGGGCTCGAGCCCCTGCGGGAGCCCGACCGGGACCCGGCGGGGCTTCAGGCGCAAGTCGATGCGTTCGAATCGCAGCTCATTCAAAAAACATTGAACGAGTGCGGGGATGTCGATTCGGCGGCCAACAAGCTGAAGGTCTCGCGCAGCAATCTCTACAAGAAAATTAAGTACTACGGGCTTGAAGTGCCGTCTTAAGCCTTGGGCAGGGTCAACGTGACGATCGTGCCCGCACCTTGAGTCGAGATGATGTCCATCTTGCCGCCGGCGGCCGCCAGTTCGCGGCGGGCATGCGAAAGTCCCAGGCCGTGTCCGCCCTTGGTCGAAAAACCGGAGGAGTCGCCGTTGCGAACTTGCGCGAGCGTGGCGTCCGTCATTCCGAGACCGTCATCCGACACCTGCACGCTCATCTGAGCGCCTTGCTCGCGGACGATGAGTTTGATGGTGCCGCCCTCGGGAAGCGCCTGGATGCTGTTGTTGACCAAGTTGGAGACCATCCGCGCCAGCTCTTTGGGTTCAAGACGCGTCGAAAGCGTGAGGCCGTCGGGAATATGCATTTCAAAGCGAATGTCGGTTCGGGACTGATGCTCCACTTTCTTCTCTTCGCCGAGATCCCGAATCAAATCGGACAACGGCAGGCGGTGGATCCGAACTTTTTCGCGAGAGTCCGTCGCGGGTTTGAGTTCCAGACCTTTGGATTTGTGCAGCAGATCGCGGGTGATTTCCGAAATTCGCTGGGCGGCGTTCAAGATGATCTTGCGTTCGTCGGCCTGAAGTCCGCGGGTCTCCGTGGCCACGGTCTGCAAAACCGCGAGCGGGCTTTTGATGTCGTGCGAGACCTGCATCGCCATCCAAGCCACGAGTTCGGTGCGCTGAGTTTCCAGCTCGGTGCGGTGACGCCGCTCGAGGCTTCGCAAAGACCGCCGGAACAAGAGCACGACCGCGCCCGAAATCAGCAGCGCCGCCAGCGCCACCGACAGCACGGAGCTCAAAAGTGAGTAATGAAAATCCAAAATCGCGATGGTCTCGGCGGGCTCGCCCACGGTCAAGGGGAGGCGGATGCGGACATCAAAAGGATCACGCTGGCCTTCGACCACGGACTCCCGCGGAAGACCCGCGCGCAAAACTTCGTGCTGATCGCGAATGCCCACCGCGCGAAACCCGTCTTGCAAAGCCGGGTTCAGGCTCAGCAAGGCCTGACGCAGATCCAGCGCGACCAAACTGTCTTTCGCGGCCCGCGAGTACGAGTTGGCCAAGCGAGACTGATCTTGATGATGTCCGTAAATAAAAATCAGCGCCAACGCCGCGACGATGAGCAGGTAGGTTCCCGCGAAAATCAAGCCGAGCCTTTGAATTTCCCGTTGAAGGCGCTTGTTCAGGGTCATGATCAGTCCACCGGGTGGGGGAGCGGGTTGAGATCGTCGAAGCTGAGTTCGCGGCCCGCGAATTCGGACAGGCGCGCCAGATTCACCACCTCAGGACGGGCCTTGCCGATAAAGAGGTTTTGCGCCCGCGCGCTGAAGGCCCGCGCGAAAACGTAGGGACAGTCGCGCAGCGACTCGATCGGCAGGGTCAGATCCTCCACTTCGATCCAAGAGTCCTCGAGCTCGCGCCCGGGAGCCGAGGCGCCGGGCGTCTCGGCAAAAAACCAATCGAGGCTCGAGGCATAGCCGACATCCAGGGCCAATCGGCCGTGGTGGCCAAAGTTGGGCGAGGGCAGTTCCCAGAACTCGGAGATCGAAAGGCTCTTCGTCGGAAACGGCAACAAGCGTTGAACCGTGGCCGCGCGCCCGGCCTCCACAAAAGCCGAAAGGGCCGAGGCCTCGTGCGTGGGCTTGAACGCGAGGCCCGAGATCAAGCCAAACGCATTCTCGTGGTGGCGCCCGTCGATCCGGCAAAAGAGGCCGGTGGAACCCAAATGGTAAAAGCGCAAGCTCAGCCCGCGCTCTTCGGCCCAGTCGGCGGCATCCGACGCCCAAAACCAATTCGAGGGCACGGCAAACGGCGTGAGCGGCGTCTTGGTGAGAAAGTGGCAAAAGAACAAATCGCGTTCGATGAGTTCGAGCTTCGCATTGCGCCGGGCCTCGACGGGGTCGATGTGCGCGGCAAAGCCGTTCGAGTTCTGATGCGCCGACGTGAGCATCGCCAGGCGCTCGAGCGCTTCCGCGAAGGCTTTCAAGAGGGCGGTGTCGTTGTTGTCGGAGGCGCCCCAGGTGGCCAGTTGGCGCCCTTCAAATTGAAAGGTGCACTGCAAATCGATCCAACCTTCGAGGATCTCCTCGAGCCAATCTTGCTGAGCGATCTGCAGCTCCAGAGAACCCGACCGCTCCAGCAGCCAGGCTAACGCTCTTTGCGAACTTGCCATAATTCCGTTCCCGATGAAAAGGTCGAAAACCCGAGCGTCCAGGGTTTACGAGCGACCGTAAAGTACGGCGAAACCGCCACCGGATAGATGGCGGCATTTTTGAGAAGATCGAAGTGGAGCTGCTTGAGCTTGCGCAGGCGCACGTCTTTGTCGGGCGTCTCGATGTAATCGCGAAGCCACAATCCGCCATCGAGCCCCGGCAGTTGAAAGATGCGCGCTTCAAAATTGTGGCCCAAGGACGCGAGGCTCTCGGTCCAGGCCGAGTCGCTCGACACGACGTAGATGTCGGGCCGTTGATCGACGGGGAGTCCGTACGGGTAGTCGTCGAGATCAAGAACGCGGATCTCCGGGTTGTCTTTGAAATAGGCGCGGAGCTTTTCGGCGTTTTCTTTGGGGCCGCCAATGGTGAACGGCCGCGGTAGGGCGCCGCCCTGCTCATTTTTGCGAAGATTCGAAATCTCTTGGCGCTGCGGTTCCGACAGCGTCCCTTCACTCAAGGCTTGAAAGTACTCGACGGTGGGTTTGGACCCGCGCAGGCTTTTGAGCTGTTTCAGGTAGGCCTCCATCAGGCGGGCACCGTGAAAACGCTGGGCCGGAGTGAACTCTTTGAGCGCGCTAGGCGAAAAGCAAATCAGGCGGATGCGAAACGCCATGCTCTCGTGAAAATTGAACTCGCGCGTGCGGTCCAAAACGCGGTCGAAGTCTTCGCCGCCGACGATGGCCGAAGCCGCGAGGTAATCAAAATCGCCTTTCATCAAGCGCGCGGCGGCCTCGCCATAGTCGGTCGGCACCAGCTCGATCAACTGGGGCATGTCGGCGTGGTAGTGGTAACTGGAGGGATTGATTTTGAGAACCCACGCGCCGCCCGCGTCGTCTTTGTCGAGATAGTACGGCCCGGTGGTATTGCGTTGATTGATGATCGCGGGTTTCGCCGGGTCGCCCGACAGGGCTTTGCGCGGCAAAATCGCGTAATCGGCATTGGCCAGAATTTTAACCAGGTGAGATTTGTAGTACGGGCGCACGGGGGTCAGCACCAAGCGTCCGTCACGAACTTGAATCCCCGGGCAGGCGTCATCAATCGAGTTGAGTTTTTGGCCCGGGCAGAGAAAGGTGCGCAAGTCCCCGTGACCGGTGCCGCCGTAGAGAACCGACCGTTTCAACGAGCGGGCGGCATCTTCGGCACCGATGGCATCGCCATCAACCGTCACCGCGCGCTTCGGATCGAATTCAAAAACGAGATCGTCACCCTCCCACACAAAACTTTTCGCGACGCCGGGCTGCAGATTTTGATTGATGTCGTATTCGACCAGGGAGCTGTGCAGGTTCTGCACCAATTCGTACTCCTCCATCGAAAGAATTTTCGACGGATCCAGATCCTGCGCGCTCTTAAAAAAGACGGTGGCCATTTTCATTCTTGTGACCTCAGGCGACACCGCTTGATTGTGTCTCAAGAAAAAAAAGGCCGCCACCAATAAAAGAGCGCTCCCGGCGCCAAGCATCAGAGCGCGGCTCTTCATTTAGATGCCTTCACACTTGCCCGAAGATTTCGGGATGTCATTCAAGCCCGCTTTCTGAATCAAACCTTGCTGAATCACCTGGGAGTCTTTCAAGATCTCGTACACCGAGCGTTTCATAAGAATTCGTCCGCTTGAAGGGTCGATGGCCAAGTAGCCCCGCTCGATCAGATCGCGAACCATGTCGGCGGCATCGCGGTCTTGCGGCGTTTGGGCTTGCAGGGTGGTTCCAGAAAGAATCATCGCGAGAATCGAGCCCAAGAGGGCGGTGCGGTTCAGTTTCATAAAGGTCCCTTTTTCAATCGCGCGCCAGCGCGCGAAGGTTGGATGGTCGCCCATTATAAAGGCGAGAGGGACCTGTTTGAAACCGGGGGCTTCAGAGCTGAAGCGATTTCAGAACCGGTGCCCAGAAGGGGCACCGGTGGCATGGAGCTTTAGATCGTTTCGCAGCGGCCGGTGGTTTTGATCCCGATGTCATCGGACACCTGATGAGCGTTGACGTCGGCCATATTGCATTTCGCCGTCGATTTGCTGATCGGGTCCATATCGGCATGGAAGGGACCACGAGGAGCCACCACGTTTTGGTCTTTCAAGATGTCGTAGATCGAGCGCTTGATCAAAATGCGGCCCGAGTCTTTATCGATCTTCAGATATCCTTTGGCGATCAGCTCATTGACGACCGCCGCGGCTTCTTGCTCCTGAGCGGGGTTTGCACTGACGGTTCCCGTGGTCAGGATCATCATCAGAACGGAACCAATCAATGTCGTACGGTTCATCGGCATAAAGCCTCCCTTTGTCGTGGACGCAATATAAAGACCGCCAATTTAGATTGAAAGAGCGGCGGCGCCCCCTTGAAGGAATTACAGCCGAGAGGCTCGAGAGGTTGTCGCCAAGTTGAGACCGCAAAAAGTCGAAGTCTCAATCTTGAGACAAGCTTGCGGCCCAAATCAAGTTTACGTGCAGGCCGCCTCCGGCAGCCGGGCAAGTGCTTGGTCCTCGGACTTGCACAGCACCGTGTCGGGCGCCGGGATACCGGGTTCAGGCGCTCACAAACAGAAAACAACCAATTTTGAATAGGGGACTTTAAAATGAAATCGAACCAACTCTTCATGGCCGCGTTCACGCTCGCCATGGCCTTTGCGGCAAAAGCGGAACCAACGCTCTACCCGCGCAATCTCGACGTTCTTGGCAATATCAAGAACAAAACCGACTCCAACATCCTGGCCGACGAGCAAGATGCGCGCACGGTCTGGGTTCTTCCGCCCAACACCGCGAAAGCGACCGTGAACGGCATGCACTCGAAAACCGCGAACATGGGTTTCTGTGCAGAGATGCGCGACTTGCAGACGTCGTCGCGCGAACTCACACGTGAAATCGTCGATTTGCAAAAACGCCGCAAATCGAAACTGGACGAGCTCGTGAAGTACCAAGAAAAAGCGGCCGCGCTCAGCCAAGAGGCCGACACCTACGCCGCGCAAACGAGCCTTCAAGCCCTCAACGAAGTCGACGGCCGCATCTCGTCAATGGAGACGCGACTGACTGATCTGTACGTGGCGGCCAATGAGTGCAAAACGGCCTGCGATGAAATCAACACCGAGATTCAAACGGTGATCGCGTCGAAAAAGACGGCCATGAAGGACCGCAATGACCTCGCTCGCAGCAACACCAAAGAAGTGCGTGAATACACGAAAAAACGCAAGGCGGCCGATGCGGCCTTGAAGTTCGCTTCCGAGGTGGGCCGTGTCTATACAGATATGGGCAATGAGCTTGCGAAAATCCGCGCTCAGTTCCACGAGCAGTTCGCGAGCTTCGGTAAAATGGGCGGCGCCCGCGCCAGCTTCACCTACTCAAGCCATTGGAACCAGAATCTCGACTCCTTGCGTGCCGAGAATCCCGGGATCAATTTCTCGAAGATGGCGACCCTGGAAGCCAAGCTCATGACCGAACTCGCCGGTGTTGAAGGCGTGGACCCTACGGCCGCGATCATGTCGATTGCCACCGCAGGTCCCTTGAAAAACGGCGTGGCCGAATACGCCTCTTACCCCGAGTCTCTGGAGTCGAACGTCGTGCTGTCGCTGTTGGGCGCGTGCCCGATGGAGCATCCCGAATACTTTGACCTTAAAGAGAACGACGTGAAGAACATGCGCTACGGTTTGATCATCTCGTACAACTACGAAACCGTGTTTAACTTGCAGGCGAAGGCCGAGTACAACATGTACAAGATGTACGAAAAGATCGTCAAAAGCGGCAAGCGCGGCGGTCTGTTTAGTTCGAAATCGTGGTCACGCGTTGAAGAACGCAACTTCTTCCGCGATTCCTTCAAGGTTTACTGGAGCGACAAAGAAAACGTCCTGACGCCTGAAGAGAAGCTGACTTACGAAGATCAAATGCGCAGCAATGTCATGAGCCGACTGGCCACCCTGGCTTTGCCCACGATCCCCAACCGCGCCGAGATCCTGGCCGCCGGTCCCGCTCCCAAAAATGGCGCGGTCGTGGCTTCGGATGAACTCATGAAAACATGCCCCGGAAACGCGTATTGCGTGGCGGGAGCGGCGGTTCTGCGAGTGTTGGATGCGATTTTCGGCAGCAGCTCAAGCGAAGCGTCTTACCTGAACATCACCGACATCAGCATCGTCGATGATTACCAGCGCGACATGAAAATCAAAAAAGCATGGGCGACTTCTTACATCGGTCAAAACGAAGAGCAGCAGCTCAAATAAGGGAGATCAAGATGAAAACGTTGATGAAAATCCTCGTTCCCAGTCTGATGATCGCAAGCTCGGCGCAAGCCGAGCTTGCCTGGGTCAAAGGACCTTTCTGGCAAGCCCCGATCGAAAAGAATATTTCGATCAAACTGGTGACCAAGCACAAAGACCTGGCGAAAACCTGCAAGACCTACCGTGAACTGATTCTGAACGCCAGCGGCAAGGTCGATCTGGATGCCACCGAAGTGGACTACGCCCGCACCGAAAGCGAAGGCTTCTTGGGCGGAAAATTCGCGGTGGTGTTCACCGTGGATGCCGAAGCCAGCCAGACGGTGAATGCGGCCAACCTGACCCGCGCGAACTCGAGCCTGCGCTCGCTGCAGACGCCTGATCCGCTCCCGTACTACACCCAGCCCGTGGATGAAATCGCCCCGACGTTCATCGTTCGCGGCGATGTTGAAGTCCTCAGCGGCCAGGGTTCTTTGACCGGCGTGAGCAAATCGCTGGGCCTGAAACAAACAAAAACGTTCTTCACCGGTGAAGGCTATCAGACCTCGATCAAGGTGTACGGCCGGGACCTCGCTTGCGACTTGCTTCTGGGTCAAGCCGCCCTGCAATTCGAATCGGGCGCCAAAGTCAAAATCGCTCTCGAGAATCAGCTGAAGATCGACGAATTCTACCGCGGCCTTGAAACGACGACCGTGAGCATCTTCGCCAAGAAGAAGAGCGCCACCGGACGTGCGGCCCTGTTTGGATTCCGCGCCGTTGACGCCTTGTCGTCTTTGCGCCTCTCGCCCGAACAGACCGAAGTCATGATCGGCAATCTGGTGGAGCACCTTTTTGATGCGAACATGCAGCGCAACTCGCAGTGGAAGTCTTTAGGAAGCCAATACTCGATCCCGGTTTACGGGACGATCGATGCGGTCGTCAATGTCCGCGGGGAGAAATAACATGAAAAAGCTCATCCTGATTTCATTGGTGGCCTTCGCGGCCGCCGGGATTTTGGCTCTCAAAAAGAATTCGAACGGCCTGATCGCGGCCCGCGGAAGCGATCAAAAAGAAACGTCGCAGGTGCAAAAACGACTGCCGCAGATCGCGGACTTGCAACCCGCGGCGTCGATGACGCCCGCCCCGGTGCGCGAGCAAACCGCGCCCGGGCATTCGATGCGCCTCATGGGGCAAGTCAAAACTCAAGGCGAATTTCGCCGTGAGTACGCGAATTACAAATCGCACGAGCTGAAGCACATTTTGAATTGGTCGCGCGAAAAGCTTCGCACGTCGGGATTGATCGAAAAGTCCAACGGCGGCGCCCTGAACGACCAAGAAACGTTTTTGTTGATCACCGAGATCCGCCGTCAGGGCGTGATCGGTCAGATCCTGACCGCGCGCGAAGTTGAACGCGTGAAACGGAAGTTCTTATGAAAAATTGGAGGGGGATTGCCGCGATCGTGACCATCTCCTTGTCGCTCGCGGCCTGTCACGAACCCAGCGGTGAGCCGAGCGTCGTGGTCAAAGATCCGGTCGATGGCAAAAGTTTTTACCTCACGGCCTCGTCGAAGAATCAGATCGCCGGTCAATGCCAAGAAATCGCGGCCCTGGGGAGTCTTCAGCAGGCCCGGCAGCAGATCAAGACCGATATGGCCGAGATCCGCCAACTGATCCGCGCCGATGATTTGGTCTCGGTGCGGGACCGGGTTCAGTTTTTGAGCGCCCGCGTTCGGCAGAACTCGGATCTCATGATCGCCCTGGCCCAAGACAAGTACGTGAACGATGATGTTCTTCAACGTCTTCGCTGGGAGCTTGGTCCGCAAAGCTTGGGGATCAAGCCGCAGAACTATTGGAAAGTCGCGAACGTCAAGATCGAGCGGGTCTACAACTGGCAAGGCGAGAACTCAGGGCTTCACCCCTACCTCCGCCTCGAGCACAATTCGCAGAATGTGATCGTGAAGCTCGAGCGCAGCGCTTCGACGTTGGAAGTTTGCCAGCTCCAACAGACCGTCGCGATTCATTTGCGGGTGGAGTTTCGTGGGCCCCAAGGCCAGGTGAAAATCTCGCATTACAAACTTCTGGCGAAAAACTCGGGAGGCTGACCATGAAACGGTTGATGTGGCTCCTTCCGCTGCTCGTGCTCGCCGGCTGCGCGGGCTCAGGCTCAGGCGGCGGCGGGGGCGCGAAACCCGGCGGCCCTGCTCACAAGGAGACCGAACTTTGCGAGATGGACTGGGACGAAAGCTCGGTGCGCGCGGCCGCGGTTTCGGGCGCGAAAGTGCGCCTTCTCTGCGTGAGCGACGAAGACGCGCTCGATTTTTTGCAGTGAACGGTGAAAGGCCTGCCAAATGGCAGGTCTTTCTTTCGTCTCTGGACCCGGTCTTGCCAATCCGCTTTCTCGCCCCATACTGGAAGGATGAAGTTCAAACTCTTTTTGCTCTCGTTTGTGGCGGCCGGTCTCGGCGCCTTTGAAGCCCGCGCTCAAAAATCATGGTGGCAACTCGATCGGAGTCCGGTGGGGCTCACGCCCACGCCCGAATCCGAAAAGCGCGCGGTCGTGCAAATCTACGCCGCGCGCGCGTACTCGTGGCGGGGATATTTCGGCGTGCACTCGTGGGTGGCCGTGAAAGAAGAAAATGCGTCCGAGTACACGGTCTACGAAGTGATGGGATTTCGCGTGGAGAGCGGCGTGCCGGTGATCCGAAAAACGCACCGTCAGCCCGACAGCCGCTGGATGGGCAACGATCCCACGATGCTCTTTGATCTTCGCGGTGAAAAAGCGGCCAAGATGATTCCCGAGATCGAGAAGGCGGTTCAATCCTATCCCTACCCGGAGTTCTACCGTCTGTGGCCCGGGCCGAATAGCAACACCTTCGTGTCGCACATCATGAGAAACACCCCGGGTATTTACGTCGAGCTTCCGCCGCACGCCATTGGCAAAGATTGGATCGGCGAGGCGCGCCCCGTGGGCTGGACCGAATCGGGAACGGGAGTCCAAGTGTCCCTGTTCGGCGCGCTGGGCTTTTCGCTGGGCCTGGCCGAGGGTGTTGAGCTGAATCTTTTGGGAATGACCTTCGGGGTGGATGTGCTCAGACCTGCGCTCAAACTTCCATTTGTTGGACGGGTGGGCTTTGCCGACAAGGCGCTCTTTGGCGGCGAGGAGTCGTCGCCTTCGCCGGTGCTGGATCAAGCGCCCGGCGCGGACAAGGTTCGCCCTCTCGAAATCAGACGAAAATAATTAAGGCCGTTTGTACCAGCAGTGCGGACGCCGCGCGAGTTCGGAGTCTTCGCACCAAGCGGTCTTCGGATTCTGATCGCTGATCGGAGCCACGGCGGGCTGGTTGCACAGAGCCCCGGCCGCGAACGTGCGCAGACGGCACTCCGCCTCGGGGTGATCGATCATCATTTCGGTGGGCGGCGGAGCACTGTCGATCAGGAGCGAGGTCGTGAACCTCACGTCTTTCGAGTTCGAGGCGTCTTTCGGGCGGATCGTATTTAAAAGCCCCTCACCCACCATGATCGTGCGCGCGCAGGCCTGAATGTCGGCGGCGGTTTTGAACTGTTGGGCGCAAAGTCCCCACGTCCCCGGGTCCACGTTGAGACGGGCCACGGGATGGGCTTTGATGTAGCGTTTAAAACACTTCGAAGCCGCGTAGTAGTCGGCTTGGCCTTCGATCGAGTGGGAGGCCTGCGGAAACTCTTTGAAGATGCTGGCCTTCGGGGCGCCGCCGATCACGTGACCCAGTTCATGGCAGGCGATCAGCGCGAAGATATCGGTCGTCATGCCGGGCAGGGCGGGGAAGTAACCGGAGAACTTCATCACATTGACCGTTGTTTTGGGTGCTCCCGTGCGTAGCACGCGCTCTTCGGGGTGCACGTGCGCGGAATACGCGATAAAGAGAAACTCGAACATTCCCTTTGATTCACGCCGTTCATCGAACTCAAAAAACAGGGGAAGCGGGTGGCGCTTCAGGTCTTCGCGGTGTTCGTTCAGAATCCAACGCACGGTTTTTTTGGCCTCGGTATTCGAGATCTCGCCGTAAGCTCGGGCTCCCGCGAATGCGAAGCCGAGCGTGAGCGCAATTTTTGTTAGACAGTTGATCGTCGGCCACCGGGTCATTGAGGACTCCTTGAGTCTGGTGCCCTTCAGGGGCGTTCACTTCAGGAGATTGCAAAGACCGTGCGTCTCAGTTTGAGACAAGGCTTTCTTTGATCCACTCACGGGCGTTCAAGGACAGCACGGCGGTTTTGCGTTTGACGAATTTGAGATCAAAGATGAAGTCTTCTTTGGGATAAACCTCGGCGAGCACGCCTTCACGCAAATCTTCGCGAACCAAGAAATCGGGTAGGATCGAAACCCCCAAGCCCCGCCGCACCATCTCGCGGTGAGCGGTCAGATTGTTCGACGAGATTTTGATTTTCGCTTCGGGGTGGTCGCGGCGCAGCCGCTCGAGCGTGGGAAACCGGCGCGTGGAGGTGTCGTCGATCTCGCGGGAGCCGATAAAGGTTTCGAGCGTTTCCTTGCGCCGCCGCCGTTCTTTCGAGATCACCAAGTGGTAGCGGACCGGCTTGCGCTCGAAAATCTCGAGCGCCTCGGGAAGATCCGGGATGTGAAAGAACGCGCCCAGCTCCAACTCGCCCGTGAGGATCTGCGAAAACATCAGGTTTGCGGGCCCCGAGAAGAGATTGGGATGCACCTTGGGATGTTGGGCCAGGTACCGCTCCAGAATTTCCGGAAAGAAATGGCTGGCGATCGGTTCCGAAGCGCCGATCATCAGCGGTCCCTTGCACTCGCCCCGGATCTGGCCCACGGCGGCCTTCAGACCTTCGACCTCGCCGAAGATGCGCCGGCAGTGATCGAACACCTCCTGCCCCTGGGGCGTGAGGCGTACGTGCCGTCCGACCTTTTCAAAGAGCGTGACGCCCAGATCCTCACCGAGCATTTTGACCGTGCGGCTCAGGGCTCCCTGATTCACGCGCAGCACCTGCGAGGCTTTGGTGAAACCGTTTTCTTTGGCAACGACGTAAAAGTAGTGAAGATGGGCGAGATTCATCGTTGCCCAGATAGCATGGATTAAGATCTAAATATAACAATTTGCCATAGAAATAAAAAAGGCGCCTGGAGGGCGCCTTTTTCACTTCAAGTTGAAGAGAGCTCTTAGAGCTTGGGAAGCTTGATCTTCGCCACGGCCGAGGACACCGATTTTTTGATCTGAGTCCATTTGGCTTTGAGGGCGTTTTTCTTGGTGGCCTTGGCCTTCTTTGCGGGGGCTTTGGCGCGGGGAGCGGATTTCGCTTTGGCTTTTTTCATGGATTCTCCTGTGTGAAGGACGGTTGTCTCACGAAAGGCCTGGCCGCGCGATGTTCGAATTTTCGACAGAGAATCGCTTCAAAAGCCCCTGCGCCCGGCCCGGTGGGGCGCAGCCGCCGTCTCAACTGGCTTATAGGCTTGTTGGCCAAAGCCGAACCGTCAAAGCCCCGGAGTCCGGTTGTTCAACTTCTGATCGGCCTTCATCAATTCTGACCCTGCAAGGTCCTGTACGGCTTTAAAAGCAGGGCTCGCGCGGCGTTTCTCATCTTGAGATATGGGCCCAGCCTTGCAATGCTGAACATCCATGAAGTCATTTCTTTTCGCCATTTTGGCGACCTTGATTCTGCAGCAAGAGGTTCATGCTCGTGGCGACTTGGCGTCTCCTCGCCGGTCCACCCGCCGCGACACCCCCGCCGTGCGCACGTCGCAAGTCGACAGCACGGCCTACAACTGCGCCTTGCAAAATGCCAAGGCCTACTACGCTCAGAACGCCTCGAAGCTCAAGCAGAGCCCTCGCGTGGTTGCGCTGGTGGACTTGGGCGCGCCCGCGAACAGTGCGCGGATGTCGATCGTGAATTTGGACACGGGCGAAGTGAAGCGCCACATGGTCGCGCGCGGAAGCGGCGGGATCAATGCCCGCTCGGGATCGCACGGATCGTTATTGGGCTTCATGAAAGTGTCCGAGCCCTACATCGGTAAACACGGGAGCTCCGCCCGCATCGACGGTCTTGAGGCTCGCAATAGCAATGCTCGCAGCCGCGCGATCGTGATTCACGGCGCCTCTTACGTCACCGAAGGCGCGCGCGCAGGACGCAGCTGGGGCTGCTTCGCCGTGGACCGCCGTTCGACGGCCACCGTGATCAATAAACTCAAAGGCGGCGGCTTGATTTACTCATACAACGGCCAGCAGGCCTGCAGCGCGGGAGAAAAACGATGATGTTCAAATTGATGATGGCCATGGCTCTCATGATGGTCTCGGGATTCTCCTTGCAAGCGGCGGCGAAAGCCAAAGCCGATGACGGTGATCGCAGCTGTCTGAACTTTGATTCCGGAGAGAGCGATGAGACCTGGCCTCTTTTCGAGAAAAGCGTCCCCGAGTGCAAACGCACGATGGTGACGTTAACCCGTGACACCAAACTGGATCTCGGCGAAAAGCTCGAATCGCGCACCTTTAAAACGGGCATGACCTCTTTCAAAGCCAAAGTCATCTCCGGCAAGGGCCGTTATCTCGAGGATGATCGCGCCGAAGACGTGACCGGAGCCACCGTTTGGATCTCGGTTGACCGCTGCGAAATGCGCGAACTCGTGTTTGTCGGCGCCAACGGCAAAGATGTGTCGTCGCTGAAAGAAGCGCGTTCAGTTCTGACCACCGACGATCTGTCGGGAATGGCGAACGCCGACGAGCTGAAGGGCGCCAAAGACGACTGTCCTAAAAAGTAACCCAGCCTCAGAGGTTGACGATGCTCCCCATCGTCTCCTCGATCAGCGCCAAGTCGCGGCTGTCATTTTGAACATGCGCGTGCGCATTGAGCACGACGGCCGTCATCAGCTCGGACTCGGGCTTTGATTTCTCTTCAAAAGCACCCATCTTCTCGAGGTTGCGAAAAGACGCCTCCTGCTCGCGCGTCCACGCCTCGAAGGTGGCGCGTGACACCTTCAGGCTGAGAATCCCGAATTTTTTGCCGGGGCCCGAGGGGTCGGGGACTTGAGCGAAACTCTCATGGATGTTGTTGATAAAAAACTGTGCGGCGGCGCGGATCATCTTTTCGAAGAAGACTTTGGCCAACGGGCCGCGTCCCAAAAGAGGGACCCGTTTGAAGGCGGGCTTGACCTTGAGCTTTCCGGTCACGCGGATGAGATTCTGCTTTTCGAGCGCGAGAAGATACTTGTCGGTGGAGCGCGCGGTGAGACCGTAGGTGTCGGCGATTTTTCGTGGACTATCACCCGCGAACAGGCGCATCAGGTAGGCAAAATGCGACGGATGTCGAGCGAGAAACGCGTCCTGCTCTTTTGAAAACGACTCGTCGCCGGATTCGCTCGCGCCGGCCAGTGCATCCAACTCCGCCAACTCAATTTCGAGAAAATCGCAAATTTGCAAAAGCCGGTTCAGCGAAAGGTCCTCGGGGCCCAAGATGCGTTTGACCGTCGGGACTGAGCACTCCAGGTGCGCGGCCAAATTCTCGTAGGTGAACTCCTTTTTCTTGAGCAGGCTTTTCAACGCCTCTTTGATTTTTCGGCTTTTGAATTGATCCACCTTCACCTCTTAGAGCCAGCAGGAGCGGGGAGGCACGCCGACCGTCATGCGCGCGCCGCCCAGTTCTTCGTTTGAACCCAACAAAGCCCGCACCATCATCATCATCCATGTTTTCATTTGCATCTCCTTCGTCGCGAAGCAAGAGGCTTCGCATGACGTGAAGATGTCCGAAAATGGGGAGGGTCACAAGGCTCCTCATGAAGGTATCAAATTATGATCCTTTTTCTCAAGAAAACGCTCATTTTCTGCAAAAGATATCAAATTAGGTGACCAGATTAAACCGGAGTTGGGGGCTGTCCTCGTCCTCATCGCCGGACTCGCTCGCCAAACGTACGCCGATGCCGAGCAGGCGGACCGGGTCGGGCCGCTTCTCCCAGACCGGAACCAAAAGATTTTCGAAATCTTTCAGAGTCGGGTACTCGGTGGACGTCGTTTGGTGGCTGGTGTCTTTAAAGTCGTGGTACTTCACTTTGACCGCGTAGCCGCGGATGCGGTCGCGAACGCCGGCCCGGTCCATTCGGCGCTGCCAGTCTTCGTAAAGCTCGGGAAGCCGCCTTAAGCACTGCGCGAGCGACGTGAGGTCTTCATTGTAGGTCTCTTCGACCGAAAGCGATTTGCGTTCGGACGACGCGTGCACCTCGCGGTTGTCGATCCCGTGCGCAAGGTCGATCAGATCCGCGCCGCGCGAACCGAACCAGCGGACCATTTGCTGCGGGTCTTGCTTGCGGATATCCGCACAGGTGAAGAGACCGAGTTCGTGCATCCGTTTCGCCGTGACTTTGCCGACGCCGTAAATCTTTTCGACTTTGAGATCTTTGACGAAGCCATCGACGTCCTCGGGACGCACGACGAACTGTCCGTTCGGTTTGTTCCAGTCGCTGGCGACCTTGGCCAAAAATTTATTGGGTGCGATCCCGGCCGAGGCGGTCAGTCCCAGCTCCTCTTGAATCAACCGGCGGATCTCGCGGGCCATCAGCGTGGCGCTGCCTTGGTACAGCGTCACATCGGTGACATCGAGATAAGCCTCATCGAGAGACAAAGGCTGGATCTTTGACGTGAAGCGCTCGAAGATCTCGCGCACGGCCCGGCTCTCTTTTTTATAAAGCTCGAAGTGGGGCGGCACCAGAATCAGTTGCGGGCAAAGACGAAGGGCTTGTGATGTGGGCATGGCTGAGCGCACGCCAAACTTGCGCGCTTCATAACTCGCCGTGGTTAGGACGCTTCGTGTTCCCGGAGGACCGCCGACCCCAAGCGGTTTGCCTTTCAGGTCGGGGCGGTACTTCACCTCGACGGCGGCGTAGAAGCAGTCCATATCGACATGAATGATTTTGCGCCCGGTTGACATCGGACCATGATATGTAAATAATATGTAAGAATCAAAGAAAAATGTAGATTCGGGTGGTTGACCCCGTCCTTGGTGGCGAGCATCCTCGGGCCATGACCAATCATCTACGGGACATCGAACAGGACTTCTTCGACGCTTACTTCTCAAACTTGTCGGACGACGACAAGGAGGGGATCACGACGATTTCGGCGTCGTCTCCGGGCAACGACGCCACCTCATCCGAACTTCTCGCGCTTTATCTTTGCGGTAAAAAGACGGCGGGCAGCGGTCTCGTTGCCGACTACATCAATACGGGGGATCCGCTGCCGAAGCCGGGGCACCTTTGGATCGTGCTCGACAAGGACAAAAAGCCCAAGTGCATCCTCAAAACCGTCGCCGTCGAGGTGCATAAGTTTAAAGATGTCCCTGAGCGGATCGCGAAAGCCGAGGGCGAAGGCGATCTTTCTTTGGACTACTGGCGCCGCGCGCACCAAGAATTCTTCAAGCCGCACCTGAAACGTTTGAAAATCGAAAATCTTGATGAAGCCGAGGTCGTCACCGAATTCTTTGAACGCGTGCACAAAGCCGAGGACTGAGCGCCATGTTCTGGAAGAAAAAACCGTCTCCCGGCTCCAAGCGCCTCGAGCCGGCCGAAGCGCCCGTGCGCCAGGCCCTGGTGCTCGTGTGCGAAAAATGCGGCAAAAAAATGCAAGACGGGGACGAGAACCCCTCGAAAAACTTGCAGTCCGCCTTGAAGTCCCATTTCAAATCCACCGTGGGAAAGCGCGAGGTCCGTCCTCTGCTGAGCTCCTGCTTTGATTTGTGTCCGAATAAAAAAATCGCCGTCGCGCTGGTTCCGCTCGGGGGCCCGACGCGGTTTTACGAGATCGAAAAGGGTGACCAGCAATCGGTGATCGATGAGATCACGAGCCGGCTGTCTTTGGATTCCAAAAAATAATCAGGGCGACTGGCGCTTGAAAATCTGTTTGAGGGTCAAACGACGGCTGTGGGTCGAACGCTTCGCCCAGTGACGCGCGTTCGGCAAACAGTAAAATAAGAACGGCATCAAAAGACGGCGCGGCATCAGGCGGCGCAGGTAATAAAACATCCAGGCATCGACCGTCGCCGGGATCCAAAGCGGCGGGTCGGGCTCTTGAATCGTGCGCACGACGGTTTTGGCGATATCTTCGGGCGTGGTGAAGGAGTGGCCCATCATTTTCGCGACAAACGGAACCATGTTTTTGTAGTAATCCGCATAGGCGCTGCGGTTCCATTTTTCGGGATTCGACTTTTCGGTGTACGCCACTTTCTCGAAGCTGCTCGAGCGGATAAAGCCGGGCTGGATCAAGCACACGTCGATCCCGAACGGTTTGGTTTCATACCAAAGCGACTCGCAGGCCCCTTCAAGGGCGTACTTCGAGGCGCTGTAGGAGGCCATGGTCGGCATCGCGAGCATGCCGCTGACCGAAGAGATGTTGATGATCTTGCCGCGCCCGCAGTCGCGCATCGTCGGCAGAATGAGGCGGATCAGGGCCATGGGGCCAAAATAATTCACGGCCATCTGGCGCTCTTCGTCTTCATTGGACATGTGCTCGACGACGGCGCGAAAGCTCACGCCGGCATTGTTGATCAGAATGTTCACGCCGCCCCATTTGCGATTGATCTCCAGGATGAGGTTTTCGCGGTCCGAAGCGGAGGTGACGTCGAGAGGCCGGATCCAGAAACGGGCATCCTCGGTGAAGTGTTCGCGAAGCAGGTGCAAGGAGCCCTCACGGGCGGTGGCGATTACGCGGTACTGCGTGAGCTTGTGAAGGGCGTGGGCCAAGGCCAATCCAATCCCCGAGGCGCAGCCGGTGACCAGGATCACGGGTTTGAACTTTTGCGTTTGCCGCCTGAAAAAGAGGACATAGAGCCATTTCTTGAGCATAGAGAAATCGTCTCAGACCCGGTCTCATCACTCAAGCGAACTGGTCCTCAGGACGCCGCCCGCAAAGGGAATTTAACGGCGTCTTTAGACAGTTTTTCAGGGACAGGGATCGGGGTTAAGAAAACTTGACTTGTAGCGTCCAAAGCCGGCATTAACAGGATTTGAACAAGGACCTCGGTTTTCCCTACCTTTTTGAAAAGCGTTCAGGGTACACGGTTGGGGCAAGCGAAATTCAAAAACCGAGGCGTTCACGGGCTCGAATCGTGAACGAAGATAGACGGCGAAGAGGGGTGCCTGATGTCAAAGTGGTTCAATGGAAGTCTCGTTTTCTTGTTGTTGGCGTCGACCGCCATGGCCCGCACGGCCGGCGATCTCAAAGACCAACTGTTCGCCGAAACATCGGCGCATCATCACTCGATCGGGTACCGCGAAGCGCGCGAAGTTCTGCTGGGAAAGATCCACTTGCAGAGCTCCAACGGTGAGTACTTCATCAAAGACGTTTACTGCGAGAAAGATTTCGGCCGCCGCGATTTTGGCTCGAATCCTCCCGGTCCCGGCTTGATTCCCAAAGAAACCATCCTGAACACCGAGCACACGTGGCCACAAAGCCGTTTTGGCGGGGTCGGCGGCAAAGGCGTGCAAAAATCCGACATGCACCACCTGTACCCGTCGGACAATCAAATCAACTCGGTCCGCGGCAATCACAAATTCGGCGAAGTCGATCATCCCGACCGCGAGCTGAAGTGTCCGCAGTCGCGCATCGGCCGTGATCCCAGTGGCAATTGGATTTTCGAGCCGCCGAAGTCTCACAAAGGCAACGTGGCGCGTGCGCTGTTCTACTTCTCGGTTCGTTACAAAATGGCGCTCGATGACCGCGAAGAGGCCGTCATGCGCAAATGGCATATGGATGATCCTGTTGACGACATGGAGCGCTACCGCAACGACGAAATCGAAAAGGCTCAAGGCAACCGCAATCCCTTTATCGATCATCCCGAATTCGTCGATCAGATCAAAGATTTCTAAGGTCGTCTGCTGACGCTCTTCGCTAAAAATGCCCGCCACGCGCGGGCTTTTTTATTCCGTTTTCAATTCGCCAATTTTTTTGATTTTCCACTCGAGGGCGGAGACAGTGCCCGTTCATCGAGGGGCCCGCTTGAAATCGATATTTTTCGCCTGGATCGTGCTGTTTTCGGGGCTTGCCCGCGCGCAGAGCCTGAATGATTATTCTCTCTTGTTGCCATTGCCGGATGCGGAGAGCGTGCACGAGACCATGGGAGCGTCGACGTCGGGACCGCGCGGAGCCTTGCTTCCCAAAAATATCATCGACGACATGCCCAATATTGTCGTGGGCGAAGACAAGGACCAGCTTTTCAACGAGCGCCTGCGGGTGATCGCGGTTCGGCTGGATCCCTGTTTTTTTGAAGGCTCGGGTCCCCTGAAGTGCCGCCCGCAGATCCGCATGGTTTGGCAGCCGCTCCTTTTAGACCGCCGGTCGTCGATGGCCCAAGATGCGGCCGTGCACACCTTTTATGATTTGAGTGAGTCCGACTTCGCCGCTCTTTTGCGCGACATGAAGCCCTACAGGGCCGGCGACCGCTCGCAGGCGCTCGGCATTCATCCGGGCGTTGCGATGAAGGGCTACGCTTCGGCCTATTGGCGCGGATTGCGTTCGGTGCTTTTGAAATACGCCGGCGAGCGCAGTCTCACGCGCGGAACTTTCATGACGGTGAACCCGATGGGAACCGTCTGGGTGTTTGGCGCTTTCGATTACGTGAACGGACGGCCGGAGCGCATCCTGGTTCCGCGGGTCAACTTCGCGGTCCAAGGCTTCTTTGTCGACACCAGCGTGCTGCGCGACTTCAAGGCTCGGATGAACCCGTTTCCGCCGAACGAAGTGGCGCTGCTGAATTTTTTGAGCGACTCGAACGCGAGCAAATCGCAGCTCCGCGAAGAGGACTTGCAGGCCGTCGTGAAAGAGGCCTACGAGTTCGAGAATCCCGCGCGCCACAACCCGGGGACTCTCGATTGCGTGAGCTGTCATGTCGCCCAATCGATCCGCTTGTGGGGACAGTTTCACTTCCCGGCGTGGAAGACCGAAGCGCTTTTTGGGGATGTGCAGTTTAAAAGTGGTTTGAATTTGCGCAACTCATCGCCGGATCCCTTCCGTGCCGATTCGCTGCGGGCGTTCGGCTATTTCGGCGCCAATCCCGTGATCTCGGACCGCACCATCAACGAGACGGCCGCGGTCTTCGAGTCCCTGCACTCAGGGCGATGACGTTCGGGTTTTCAACGTCTGCGCGAGCGGTCGCAGATCGCATCGATGCAAAAGAACATTCAGCCAAAGCGTGACGCCGTCACGGTCTTCGTTTTTGAAGCGGGCGCGCGAAGGCGAGTCCAGGTCCAAGACGCCCACGCATTCGTTTTCAACAATGACCGGTAAGACCATTTCCGAATTTGAAGCGGCGTCGCAGGCGATGTGGCCGGGAAATTCATGAACATCGTCGACGAGCAGGGCTTCGCTCTTTGAAAAACTCGCGCCGCAAACGCCGCGGTCAAAACGGATGGTGGTGCAAGCGGGTTTTCCCGCGAACGGTCCCAAGATCAGTTGGTGCCCATCGCTCAAATAAAAGCCGGCCCAATTCAGGTCGGGCAGTTCATGAAAAAGAAACGCGCTGAAGTTGGCCAGGTCCGTGAACCAATGTCCCGTTAAAAGCGCGTCGAGTTCCGCTGACTTAGCTTTGAAATCGGGGGGCGTCGGCGCCAAAGTTTTTTGCGAGTGGGTCGGGTTTAACAAAGTCATGACCTTTTCGTACTTGAAATTCCATGAGCTGTCGTTTAGTTTGTTTTTATGCAACTCATGAAAGGAGGGCATATGATTTCAATCGTTGAGACCAAACGCGCAATGACCAAACGTCACGCGGCCCCCCTTTCACCTTCCTCTGTCTTCTAAAGACGCCCACTCGGCGCCAAGATCCTGAAGGTTCGAAAAGTCAAAAGCGGGTCCGCAAAACGGGCCGGGGTTCCCTCTTGGGGTTTTCCGGTTCTTAAGGCGCGAACGCAGGCGTTTTCTGATGATAATTTTAAGAGAAACCGGGCCGGAGGCCCGCGAGGGATTTCGAAAGAAATCCGTGAATGGACGACGGTGAATTTACAAAAACAGAATTTTTTTAAACAGCTCTTTTTCCAATCCATTGATCCGGTGGTGCGTCTCGGAAGCCGTAAAAGCCTCGATGTTTCGGACATGCCCGAACTCCCCGCGGAGCTGGATCCGCGCAATTCGGCGATGGACGAATCGCGCGTGGACTGGACGAGCGAAAAGACAATCTTGCGCACGCTCTTTGGGTCCTCCAAGAAGTTGTGGGTGACGGGCTTTGGACTGATGGCGCTCTGCGCGCTGTTCAACTTGATGAGCCCTTACTTGGTGCACGAGTTCGTCGGGGCGCTCGAGCAGGGCCGCACGGGTGAAACCAAAACGTGGCTGCTCGCGGTTTTGATCGGCGTGGTCGGGATGCTCTCGGGGCTCGCGGTTCAGCATTATTTCTACCGTGTCCTGCGGCTGTATCAGGTGTACACGAACGTTTTGAACAAAAAGCTCTTTGGCCATTCGTTGCGGCTCTCGAAAGAGTCGCGCGAAAAGGTGCCGATCGGGGACATCGTTAATCACATGAGTTCGGATTCGGACTCGGTGGCCAATGTCGGTTCGGTTTACGGCGAGCTCTTGTACAATTTCGTCGTCTTGATTGGCGTGGCCGTGATGATGGCCAACTTTTTGGGCCTCACCTCGATCGTGGCCTGGGTGCTTTTGCTCGCGCTGATCCCGATCACCAAAAAAGTGGGGGCGGATTTCTCGCGTTTGGATGAACGCCTCATGAAAGAGCGCGACGAGCGCGTGACGCTGATGTCGCAAATCTTGACCGCGATCCGCGTGGTGAAGTTTTTCGTTTGGGAAAAAAGCGTCACGGGCGAGGTGGCCGAGGTGCGCGCGCGTGAGCTCGAAGCGCGCCGCAAACTGGCCTTCGCCGAACTGCTGGCCACCATGAGTTACGTCGCGGTCAGCACGCTGGTGCTGTTCGTGGTGCTTTTGGTGCATTCGCTGCGCGGCTTTGAATTGACGGCGGCCTTGACCTTTACGTGCGTGAGTCTGTTCACCCTTTTGGAAGATCCGTTCTCATCCCTGAGCCGTCAAATCTCGGCCTTCGCCAACGCCCGCGTTGGCGCGCGCCGGATCGCGGCCTTCCTCGCCAAGGAGACGCGCGAGGAGCCGCCGGCCATGGCCGACAACAGCCAGGGAATTCGCGTGCGCGATTGGACACTCACCTACGCGGGCGCGAGCGGCCCGACGCTCAGAGGTCTTTCGTTCGACGTGCAGCCGCGCGAACTCATCGCGGTCGTGGGTCCGGTGGGTGCGGGCAAGAGCTCGCTCCTCTTGGGGCTTTTGGGAGAACTCAAAGGCCAAGGCCTGATGAGCGTGGGAGAAAAGAGCAAGGCGTTCGTCTCGCAAGAGGCCTACTTGGTGAACGGCACCCTGCGCGAAAATCTTTTGCTGGGGCGTGAGGCTTCGGACGCGCGCTTGCAACTCGCGCTCGAGCGCAGCTGCTTGATCGAAGACATGCGTCTTTGGGATGCGGGTCTGGACACCGAGATCGGCGAGAAGGGCGTGAATCTGTCGGGCGGGCAGAAGCAGCGTCTGAGTTTGGCGCGCGCCGATTTGCAAGATGCGGATCTTTATCTTCTCGACGATCCGCTCTCGGCGGTCGACCCCTCGACCGAAGGTAAAATCGTCGAGCGGATGATCCTGGGCGCGTGGGCCTTCAAGACGCGCGTGGTGACCACGCACCGGCTCGAGCATTTGGGTCAGTTCGACCGCGTCCTCTTTCTCAAAGAGGGCGTGATGAAAGGGTTCGCCTCGCATGAAGACTTGATGCGAACTCAAAGCGAGTACCGCGACTTCTTGGCCGAGCACGAAAAAACCCAGAACGCCGAGTTCGGCCACGACGCCAAAGTCGAAGACACCGGCGCGGCGTTGTCAGGATCGGCCTTGCAAATCACGCAGGAGGAAGACCGCGAGATGGGCGCCGTGCGGGGTTCGGTTTATGCCGAGTACCTGCGTTCGCTCGCGGGCAAGAACCTCGCGCTCCGGCCGTGGATGTGGCTGGGGCTGGGGCTTGCGGCCTGCGCTTCGACGGCCTTTCCGCTGATGCAAAAATCCTGGCTGGGTTTCGTGTCCAACGTTCAGGCCGATCCTTCGAAGCTGCCGGAGTTCTTCCGCTCCCTCGGGATCGCGGATTGGGTGCTGACGCCCACGCACGCGGTGCTGGTGTACGGGGCGATGGGGCTGCTCACGCTCGTCGGGATTTTGTGCGCGGATCTGTTTTGGCTCAAACGCGGGTTAGGCGCGGGGCGCGATATGCACGATGCCATGCTCAAATCCGTTCTGGGCGCGCCGGTTCGCTTTTTCGATTCGACGCCGGTGGGACGTGTGCTGCAGCGGTTCTCGCGCGACTTGGAAGCGATCGACATCCAGCTGCAATGGACCTTCGAGCACTCGATGAAGTGCTTCGCGCAGATCGTGGTCACGCTGTTCTTGATTCTGTCGTTGCTGCCGGTGGTGCTCGTGGCGATCGTGCCGATCCTGTTCGTCTACTGGCGTTTTCAGAAGATGTACCGGGTCGCCGCGCGCGAGGCCAAGCGCCTCGACAGCGTGTCGCGTTCGCCGCGCTACGTGCACTTTAAAGAGACGCTGCAGGGCTTGGTGGTGATCCGCGCGTTCGACCGCACGGATTGGTTTATGCAAGGTTTCTATGACCGGCTCGCGCACAATCAACGGATGTTCTACGGACACTATATGATCAACCGTTGGTTCTCGACGCGCATTCCGGTGGTGGGCGCTTTGGTGGCGATGGCCACGTCCTTGGCGATCGTGCATGCCGTCTCGGTGGGCGCGCTCTCGCCGGGGGTGGCGGGTCTCTTGACCCTGTACTCGCTGAACTTCTGGGGCGTGCTCAATTGGGGCGTGCGGATCTGGGCGGATGTCGAAGCCCGCATGACCTCGGTGGAGCGCGTGCGCTTCATGTCGGAGCTCGAGCAGGAACGCGCGGTCGCCAAAGACGAGACCGCGCTCGATCCCCACTGGCCCTCGAAAGGCGAGATCGAGTTTGTCGACGTGAAAGCCCGCTACGCTCCCGAGCTGCCGCAGGTCTTGAAGGGTTTGAATTTCAAAATCGCCGGCCAAACCCGCGCGGGCCTGATCGGACGCACGGGCTCGGGTAAGAGCACGATCTTTCAAACGCTCTTCCGCTTTTTGGAGTTGGAAGAAGGAGAGATCCGCATCGACGGCGTCGACATCGCGCGCGTGCCGCTCGCGAAACTGCGCACGGTGCTCGCGGTGATCCCGCAGGACCCGTCGCTGTTCCTGGGAACGCTGCGCTCAAATCTGGACCGCTTCGGCAAGTTCAGTGATGACGAGATCTGGCGGGTGCTGGAGCGCACGCAGCTGGCGGGTTGGATCCGTCAACTCCCCAAAGGCCTTTTGACCGAGGTCGTGGAGAGCGGACACAACTTGAGCCAAGGGCAACGCCAGCTGATGTGTTTGGCGCGCGCGCTCTTGCTCAAGTCCAAGATTTTGATCATGGATGAGGCGACGGCGAGCGTGGACGTGCAAACCGATGCGTTGATTCAGACGCTCGTTCGCGAGGAGTGCAAGGACATGACGATCGTCATGATCGCGCACCGCCTCGGCACGGTTCGCGACTGCAACCAGGTGATCGAGCTTTCGGATGGCAAAGTGAAAAGGATCTTGTATCCTCAGAGCCAATTGGGAGTCGGTGCGCATGGAAAAGCGGTTTCGGACATTCCGGGAGTTCTACCCCTTCTACTTAAGTGAACACGCCAGTTCTAAAAACAGGGCCCTGCATTTCGCGGGGCTCTTCACCGCGCTCTCGTGGGTTTTTCTCTGTGCGGGAATTTGGGAGCGGCCGGGCCTGGCGTGGGCCGCGATCGTCATCGGTTACGGCGCCGCTTGGCTCGGGCATTTCGTCCTCGAGAAAAACAAGCCGGCCACTTTTCAATATCCTCTTTACAGTTTGATGGGCGATTTCCGTATGGCATTCGACATCATCCGTTCCGGGCGCCTCGATTTTGACCGACGCACATAGTCGCAAATCGACATGCTTATTGATTCAGCGCGTTTCGTGGTTCCAATTTGGGTATGTATAAAGAAATCTTATGCAAAGACCTGATCGCCCTCTGTTTTACCGCTGAGCCGTGGGAACCGGGCAAAAAGTCGCTTCACAGAAATTTTCACTTTTAAACTCGATTGGGGACATCTCAAAAAAAAGATTCCCGCGAAAATTCATGCTTGAAATGACCCCCGGAGGCTGATGATCTTCGTGCCAGCAAAAACATTGTTCCAGGGGGGGACATGAACACAATGATGAAATCTGCCTTCGTCTTGATCTCGGCACTGACGCTTTCCGGTCAAGCCTACGCTGCTCGCTACATGGTTGTCTTTAAAGACAAGAACGTGTTCCAGCAAACTCACGTGCAAATGATGGCGAAACAAATGCCGCTGGCATCGGTTCGCATTCAGAACGGCTCGAAATACTCGATGCCCTTCGCGCAAACAAACGATGTGAACGTTGAAGACAGCTTCCAGCACCTCAACACCTTGGTGGTGGATGCGGCGGACGAACAAGCTCTCGCGGCTCTGCAAGCCAGCGGCGCGGTGGCTTTCGTTGAAAAAGAAGTGTTCCACCCGGCACCGAAACCCGTCCAAGGTTTCACACGCAGCCAAGCTTGGGACTACTCGCTCGCTTACGCGGTGGACGCAAAAGGCGGCGTGGGTGCAAAAACTCCCTGGGGCATCAACGCGGTGAAAGCGCCGGCGGTTTGGGCCACAGGCAATGAAGGCCAAGGGTCGCGTGTTCTCGTTCTCGATACTGGTATCGACAAAGAACATCCGGCTCTTAAAGCCAACTTCGAAAAAGCAAAAGACTTCTCGGGCAGCGGCGCCGGTCTTCCTTACCCTGAGGCGGATGTTGTCGGTCACGGCACTCACTGCGCCGGCACCATCGCGGCGGCTTTCGACGCCGACGGTTTCGCGGGCGTGGCTCCTCAAGCCAAGCTCTTGGCCGGTAAAGTCTGCTCGGAACAAGGTTGCTCGAACGTGGCGGTCACCGCTGGCATCAACTGGGGCATCCAAGAAAAAGTCGACGTGATCAGCATGTCGCTCGGTGGTCCCTTCGCGACCGCGGCTGAAAAGCGCGCGGCTGAAGCGGCAGAACTCGCCGGCATCACGATCGTGGCGGCGTCGGGTAACGACGGTCAGCCCCGCGTGAGCTACCCGGCCGCGTTCCCCACCGTTCTGGCGGTTGGTGCGATCAACGACAAAGTCCAAAAAACAGACTTCTCGAACTGGGGTCCTGAACTCGACATCGTCGCTCCTGGCGCGGGTGTTGTGTCTTCGGTTCCCGTGGGTTCGGGCCGCGAATCGCGTGTCTTGGCCGGCGCTCCTGGTAAAGAAGTTCTCGTGAAATCGACCAGCTTCCAAGGCGCTCCCGACATCGCTCAGCCGACGTCGAACGACCTGGTGTTCGCGGGTCTCGGTAAGCCCGAAGATTTCCAAACCGCCAACGTTCGCGGTAAATTCGCGCTCGTGTCTCGCGGTGAAATCGCCTTCGCTGATAAAGTCACCAACGCCATTGCGGCGGGTGCGGCGGGCGTCGTGATCTTCAACAACGCTCCTGGTTTGATCCAAGGCGCGATCACTCAAGACGGTTCGACCGTGGCGATCCCGGTTGTCATGATCGAGCAAGTCGTCGGTGAGCAGCTCAAAGGTGAAGTGACTCGCGGTCAAACAGCTCGCGCGGTCATTCAAACCATGAAAACGGACTACGCCGCGTTCGACGGAACTTCGATGGCAACCCCCCACGTTTCGGGTGTGGTCGCTCTCATGAAGTCGGCAAAACGCACGGCGACTCCCTTGCAGATCCGCGACACCATCAAGGCGACCGCGACGGCCATGACTCCCAACGATCAGAACCAGCACGGTGCCGGTTTGATCAATGCGGAAGCAGCTGTTGCCGCAATCGCCAAGTAATCGGCACGCCGGAAGGACAGTTGTCCTTTCGACCAAAATGATGCACATTGAGAAGGCTGCCTCGAAAGGGTGGCCTTCTTGCTTTTTGGGGAGCCTCACTGTGCGAAATCTCTTTGATCCCGTTCGAACTGCCATTGCCCGTGAACTGCACGCCACGTTGCCGGTCCCCGAGGACCAAAAGCCGTCGCTGCAAAGCCTGCACGATGCTTTGGTGGAGCCCCCGAACCCCGAGATGGGCGATCTGGCCTTTGGCTGTTTTCAACTCGCCAAGGCTCTGAGAAAGGGTCCGCCCCAAATTTCGGGCGAAGTCGCCAAAGCCCTCGAACCCAATGATCTGATCGAAAGCGCGGTGGCCGCGGGCCCTTACGTGAACTTCAAACTCAAAGCTTCGGGGCTGGGCCAACTCGCGATGGAACCGATCCTAAAAGGGTCTTTCTTTTCGCAAGCCCTGCTCGCCTCGCAGCCAAAAACGATGATCGAGTACTCGCAGCCCAACACGCATAAAGAGCTTCATGTGGGTCACATGCGCAATGCCTGCTTGGGCGATGCGCTGATCCGCACGCTCCGCTACGCGGGCACCGAGGTGATCAGCTCGACCTTCCCCGGCGACGTGGGCACGCACGTCGCCAAGTGTCTGTGGTACATGAAGTACCACAACACCGAACCGGTTCCGGCGACCGGCAAAGGGGAGTGGCTCGGCCGCATGTACTCCAAAGGTCACCTCAAGCTCGATGACGAGCTCGGCACCGACAAAGAGGCCGGCAACCGCGAGCAGCTCACCGAGATCTTGCGCCAACTCGAAGCCAAGGGCGGGGAGTTCTACGATTTGTGGAAAGAGACCCGCGAATGGTCGGTTCAGCTCATGCAGTCGGTTTACGGCTGGATGAACATCAAGTTCGATCAGTGGTACTGGGAGTCCGAAGTGGACTCGCCCAGCGTGCAGTACGCGCGCAAACTTCTCGATGAAGGCAAGCTCGTGCGTTCCGAAGGTGCCGTGGGCATGGATCTTTCGGATGCGAACTTGGGCTTTTGCTTGCTGCTCAAGTCCGATGGCAATGGGTTGTACGCGACCAAGGACATCGAGCTCGCGCGCCGCAAGTTTCAAGACTACAAAATTCAAAAAAGCATTTACGTCGTCGATCAGCGCCAGGCTTTGCACTTTCAGCAGGTTTTCAAAACGCTCGAGCGTTTGGGCTTTGAGCAGGCGAAAGACTGCTTCCATCTGCAATACAACTTTGTCGAGCTTCCTGACGGCGCGATGAGCTCGCGCAAAGGCAACATCGTGCCGATCATGGCGTTGATCGAAAACATGCAGAAGATGGTCAAAGACAACTACCTCGCCCGGTACAAAGGCGAGTGGTCGGACCAAGAGATCGATCTCGTGGCCTCGCAAGTCGCGCAGGGCGCGATCAAATACGGCATGGTCAAAATCGACAACAACAAGAAGATCGTTTTCGATATGGCCGAGTGGCTTAAGCTCGAAGGCGACTCGGGTCCTTTTGTTCAGTACTCGACCGCGCGCATTTCAAGCTTGGTCAAAAAATTGGGACCGATCAACGACAAGATCGATTGGTCTTTGCTGGTGCATCCGACCGAGCGCGTGCTGATGTCCCACTTGATCAATTTCAATAGCGTCGTCGCGCAGGCCGCCGAGAACTATCGGCCCTCGGTGCTCTGCACGTACCTGCTCGAGACCGCCAAAAAGTTCAATCACTTCTACCACGAGTGTTCGATCGGGCAGGCCGAGACGCCGGAGCTCAAAAACGCGCGCCTGGCTTTGTCGGCCGCGACCCGCGAAGTGCTCAAGAACGGTTTGGGCCTCATCGGCATTCCCGCTCCCGAGCGCATGTGATTTGACGAGGGGCTAGATCTTAGCCCCTTCGGTTTTCATCATCTCTTGCAAAGGCTTGCGGGCGGCGATGAAGATCAGCCCCGCGCCGATTCCCATGGCCATCATCAGCGTGAAGAACGCTTCTTTCGACATGAGTTCGTAGTAACCGCCCAGATATCCCGACAAGTAATTGCCAAAGAACGACGACATCAACCAGACACCCATCATCATCGAGACGATGCGCATGGGGGCCACTTTCGTCACGAGCGACAAACCGATGGGCGAAAGATAAAGTTCGCCAATGGTCAAAATCCACGTCGTGAGCGCGAGCCAGAGGATGGATTGTTTCGCGCCGTCCGTCATGCCTTTCGCCGAGAAAATCATGACGACGAACGCCAGGCCGAGCAAGATGCAGCCGATCCCCATTTTGGTGGTGCTTGAGGGCTCCCGGCCTTTGGCATTTTGCCGTGCCCAGAAGCGGTCGAGCAAAGGCGCGAAGAGAAAGATAAAGAACGGGTTGAAGGACTGATACCAACTTGAGGGCATCTCCCAACCGAAGAAGTTCCAGTCGGTATGATCGTCCGCCCAGAGCTGCAAAGTGTTGCCTTGCTGTTCGTAGACGGCCCAGAACACCACATTGAGCGCGCATAGAAAAACCAGGGCCCAAATCTTTTTCCACTCGGTGGAGGTGAAGGGCGTGTGTTCCTGGTGACGGTCATGCACTTTGTGAAAGTCGTCGTCAGGCAGAAGATGACGGCCAAAGTGATAGATGAAAAGACCGATGATCATGCCGACGCCGGCCGCGCCGAAACCGTAATGCCATCCCACTTTTTGCCCCAAGGTGCCGCAGATGAAAGGCGCCAGAAACGCACCCAGGTTGACGCCCATGTAAAAGAGCGTGTAGGCGCTGTCGCGGCGGGCATCGCCGGGAGCGTACAAAGAGCCCACTTGAGTCGAAATGTTCGGTTTGAAGCAGCCGTTCCCTAAAATCAAAAAGAGCAGGGCCACGAAAAAAAGATGTTCGCTGGCCATCAAGAAATGGCCGATCGCCATGAGCACGCCGCCGATGTAAACGGTCTTGCGCTGTCCGAAAACGCGATCGGCGAGAATACCGCCGAAGAAAGGTGTCAGGTAAACAAAGCCCGTGTAGAAGCCGTAGAGCTGCGACGAGAAGATTTGCACCGTCATCTCGCCGCTAAAGCCCGTGAGATTGGCGAAAGCCTGAACCCCGGCCTTGAGCGTGCGATATCCTAAGATGTCCTGTCCCTTTTCGGCGTTCAAGATCAAATGGTCGGTCATGTACAGAATGAGCAGGGCGCGCATCCCGTAATAAGAGAAGCGCTCCCACATTTCGGTCAGAAAAAGAATAAAAAGGCCGCGAGGATGTCCCAACCAATCTCGAGGTGCGGGACTGACGGTTGCCGTGTTCACGAAATTCCCCCTAAGAATCAGGGGATCATGCGAAAGATCGCGGGGGTTGTCGACGAAAAAAAAGCGCCTCGCTGGGTCCATCCAAAAACCCAACAAGGCGCGAAATCTCACGAGGAGATCCGAATCAAAGCGACCGGGAGAATCTCTTTGATCCGTAGAATCTTGAATCCTTCAAAAATGTCGCGAAGAGGGCTCCGAGCGTGACCGGGAGAAATCCCGCTCGTTGCCTCCTTCGCTTCGTCATCCTTAAACCAATCCGTGGTGGTCGTCCTGACCAGGCCCCGTCCTGGGGTTTCCGCGGATGCCGTCGTCGTGACGGACACGAGAACCCCTATCGCAAGTTTTCGGCCCGGCACTTGGGCCCGCGGGGCCCGCGCCATTTCGATCTGGAGATTTTCGGGCCGACCTCGCCTTGAACGCGGGCTCCCTTTTTGTGGGGATTTTCACCAAAGTGAAAAGTGCCCCTGACACGCCTTCGTCAAAAAGTTCGACGCCGGCTTGTCGTGAGGGGGCGTTGAAAGCCCGTTCGCGCTGGTCCCGTTCTTTCATTAGTTCGGAGCGCTGACAGGAGAGAACGTATGATGAAGCATATCTTTTTAGCTTTGGTGGCCTTTTTGGTGGCGGGTCTGGCGGAAGCCCGTACGGGTGCGACGGACATCACCGAAGGCGAAATGAACGTTCAGCTCCAGTGGGGCGGATCTTCGAAGACCATCGCCGCTCTCAATAGCTTCACGGTGCACGCGGGCCGTCTGGACCGCCTGGCTCTCGAGATGGTCGCCGCTCCGGCCGAGCTCGATCGCTGCGGCGACATGGTTGTTCTGACCACGGTGCGCCCGGAGGTCTTGCCCGAGATCCTGCGCCAATTGGATCAACACCGTCAGCTGGAAGCCGATCAAACCCGCGTTCTGAAATCGTACCGGACATGGCACTTGATCAAGATTCCCGGCTTCGATCTGATGAGCCTCGAAGACCGAGCGTCGGCTCTGCGATCGATCGTCGACAACAACTCGGGCGTCCAGGCGCACCAGTGCTTCAACAGCAAAGAGACCAACCGCACATCTTCAGGCAACAAGGGCGGAAAGTAATCATTCCTTTTCGGACATGAAAACCGAGAACACCAGGTGGGCGACGCGCTCACCGGTCGCCGGGAGCGACTTGTCCAGCTCTTGTAAGAGCTGGTTTTGCAAGTGCAGCTGTAGCTTTTCGTAGGTGTCTTCTTGGACCAAGAAGGCCGAATAATAAAACAGATCTTTTTGATTTTTGGCGATGTCTTGGGCTTTGCGGCCCAAGAGTTCGAGCGCCTTTTGAAACGTCACCTGAAAGTGGCCGTTGAATTCGGCGCCGAAGTTGTCGAAATTTTCTTGGCTCGAGTGAATCTTGCCTTCGGCCTCGTAAATCAACTGCAGTTTGGCGAAAAGCTGAAGCCCCCGCTCGACGACCGCGGCCGAAAACCCGGTCCGTTCCATGATCTCGGCCCGGGTGAGCCCGCGGTCAGGCTCGAGCGCGGCGAAGAGCACATGGGCGTCCAGAGACCCCATCACGTGCTCGATATTCTTCGCATCGCGGGATTTTTTAGGGCCATGGCGCTCCTTGAGCCGCGAGCGCAACGAGCGAAGAGCGGGCGGCAGTTTTGATCCGCTCAAATGTTCGGGCGCGAGCTCGGCGCGCTCTTGAAACACCAGGTACTCAAAAAACTGCTCAAGGCCCTCGGGCACCTTGAGGGCTTTTTTTAAAGCGGGCAGGGTCTTGGCCGAAAGTTCTTTTTTTCCCTTCAGCACGTCGCTCAGAAAACCCGCCGACGAGAGCCCGGCGCGTTTGGAGAGGCTCGACATCGTTTCGCCGGACGCCTTGGATAAAATCAGGTATTCCGAGAGAAAAGACCGGTAGTCCTTCATTTCGATCAGACGTTCAAAGAGAGCTGTCATCGGAGCGGCCATGGTGCGATTGCAGCATAGAACGCGGCGTTTGCAAAGTTTGAAAAGGCCGCTCCGGTTGGCGATCAGGGTTTGAATTCGGTGTGACCGACTTTGCGCATTTCCATCAGGCGCGCCAGGATCGTCTGGGCGTCTTGATTGCGATTTTCACGCAAAGCCACCGTCAGTTCTTTCGCCAAGTTGGCCGCGTCCTGCATCAGCTGCTCGTAACGCTTCAAGGCTTCGCCTTGCTCGGCGGCGGGAAGCTCGGTCACGGTCACGGGGGGCTGAGCCTTTCCGGCCAGAAACGCCTGGGCGATCTTTTCGGCGCTGGCCGAAGATTCAACGTTGCGGGCGGCATTTCCCACATTTTGCGAGATCGCGCGCAGCTCAAGCGCGATGGTTTTCATGTTGTCGGCGAGCGTGGCGGCGTTGAGGGCCAGGGCGGCGAAGAGAGTCGTTAAAAAGAGGGTCGTTTTCATGTCGGGGTCCTTTCGTTTCTGTTGTTTTTAAGCCAGCCTTCGTCCTGAAGTCCAATTGACCGGGTCAATGGCCAGCATAGATCCCGGCCACCGTACCGAGGTGCCAGGGGGTTGACGACGAAGCTCGGCTGTCTGAAATGGTATGATTCGGCCGGAAACCCTAAAGAATTTTCCAAATGACATAGAGCCCGGAATGTTCGGGCTTTTTAGGGGCAAGCGGTGGTATGACTCTCGGACCTATCCTTTAGAAGAAATGTGAGATCACCCGTGAAGTCATTTGCCGACCTGAATTTAAGCCCCGAATTGATGAAAGCCGTTACCGAATCGGGCTATGACACTCCGACCGATATTCAGGCGCAAGCACTGCCGATCCTGCTCGGCGACGCGACCGACTTCTTGGGTCTGGCCGCGACCGGAACCGGTAAAACCGCGGCGTTTTCGATTCCTCTTTTGGAGAAGGTCGATCCCAAGCTCCGGACGGTTCAAGGTTTGATCTTGTGCCCCACGCGCGAACTCGCGCTGCAGGTGGCCGGTCAGATCGAAAAACTTGGTAAATACAAAGGCATCCGTGCCGTCGCCGTCTACGGCGGCGCCAGCTACACGGACCAACTCCACGGCCTGAAAAATGGCGCCAGCATCGTGGTCGGAACGCCCGGCCGCGTGGTCGATCATTTGAACCGCGGCAGCCTCAAGTTGAACGATCTCAAAACGCTGATCTTGGATGAAGCCGACGAGATGATCTCGATGGGCTTTAAAGAAGAGCTCGAGCGCATCCTCGAGCAAGTCCCCAGCGGAAAGAGCCACATTTGGCTGTTCTCGGCCACGATGGACAAGCAAACGGGCCGTATGGCCAACGAATACTTGCGCCAACCCCAGCAAGTTCAGATCAATAAAAAAGAGATGCTCTCCTCCAAGATCGAGCAAATTTACTACCCGGTGCGCGAATCCGATAAGCCCGAAATTCTCTGCAAGTTGATCGAAGCCGCCGATGATTTCTACGGTCTGATCTTCTGCCAAACCAAGCAGCTCGTGACCGATCTGAACTCGTATCTCGTCGAGCGCGGCTACAAGGTCGATTGCCTCCACGGCGACAAAGATCAAAACGCCCGTGAGCGCACGATGCAGCTTTTCCGTGACCGCAAAGTCAAAATCTTGGTGTGCACCGACGTCGCTTCGCGCGGCCTGGATGTGAAAGACATCACCCACGTGATCAACTATTCGCTGCCTCGTGAATTGGACAACTACGTTCACCGGATCGGCCGCACGGCCCGCAGCGGAAAAACCGGCATCGCCATGAACTTGGTGACTCCCAGCCACCGCCGCCTGATCTTCCAGATCGAAAAACTCACGAACTCGGCGATGCGCGAAGGTAAAATCCCCAGCCGTAAAGAGATCGGTTCGAAGAAAATCGCCAAAATGCTGCCGAAGTTCTCGGAGCAAGAGACGTTCGCTCGCGCTCAAGAAATCATGGGTGACGATTGGAAAACGGCGATCGAAGGCATGTCGACCGAAGAGGTCGCGGCCCGCTTTATCACCATGCTCATGCCTGATTTGTTCAACGACCGCGCGATCAAAGCCGAAGCCGCCGATGCGGCCCGCGAGCGTGACAACAGCTACGGCTCACGCGACCGTGCGCGCACCAGCTACGGCTCGCGCGATGACCGCGGTGGCGGTTACAAAGCCCGCTCCGCCGCACCTCGCGGTGAGTGGCAGCGCCGGGACCGTCCCGCCCGTGAAGGTGGCGAGCGTCCCTACGCCCCCCGCACGCAAAGCCGTCCTTGGTCGGCCAAGCCCGCGGGCGAGTCCAAACCTTGGATGGAAAAGCGCGAGCGCCCTTGGGCGAAAAAAGAAGAGGGCGGGGAAGAGCGTCCTCGCCGTGAGTTCAAGCCGCGCGCCAGCGGCGACGACCGCGGCGAATTCAAGCCTCCGTTCAAGCGCGGGGCCGCTGAAGGCAAAGGTTTGAAAGACCGCTTCGAACGCGCCCGCAAGCGCGACTAATTCCGAATCAGTCTTTAAGACAAGAGTTTCATGAGAACGCGCTCTTCAACACTCAGCTCAGCGCTGCGCCCCTTCGGGGACGACTTTGAAGAGCGTTTTTTCTTTTCGGCCCTGTGCAAGTCGTGCAAGCGGCCTTCGCGATCAGCCTCGAAAACCAACGGGTGAACATAATATTTGCGGCAAACGGCGACGGTGTTGCCGAGGTGGGCGGCGGTGTCTTTGATGACGCCGACTTCGCGGATCTTGTGCGCGCGCTCCGAGGCCTCGTCGTCGAGCGGACCGGTCTGGGTCAAAATCTCGATCGCCTTTCGTGTTCCGCCCCAGGTGCGAAAATCTTTGGCCGTGATGCACTCGCCGGTGGCGCGGCGTAGGTATTCGTTCACGTCGGCCGAGCCGATGTCGTGCGCCTCGCCTTCGTCATCAAGATAGGCGAACAGTTCCTGACCGGGAAGTTCTTGGCAGCGGCGAACGATTTTGCTCAGAACGGGATCTTCAAAGGTCACGTCGTGTTCGACGCCGCTTTTGCCGCGAAACTTGAAGTGGACCTCTTGTCCGCGAACCTTGGCGTGGCGGTTGAGCAACGTGGTGAGACCGTAAGAATTGTTCTCTTCGGCGTACTCGTCGTTGCCGACGCGCATTTGCGTGAGTTCCATCACCTGAACGACGCCCGCCAAGACTTTATCGCGGCTCATGCCTTTGATTTTAAGATCGCTCATGACTTGACGGCGCAGCTCGGGAAGAGCCTCGCCGAAGAGCTTGAGTTTGCCGAATTTGTTCTCGTTGCGAGCCGTGGTCCACCGGGTGTGGTAGCGGTACTGTTTGCGCTCGCGGGCATCGCGGCCCGTGGCTTGAAGATGTCCATTTTGAAAACGGCAGATCCAAACCGAGTCCCAGGCCGGCGGGAGCACCAACGCGCGGATGCGTTCGAGCACGTCATCGTTGCTGATGCGGCAATTTTGATGATCCAAATAGGTGAAACCCTTGCCGGCGCGGCGGCGCGAAAACCCGGGCTCGTCATCGCGCACGTAGCGCAGCCCCGTTTCGCGCGCGAAGTCCGGGGCGGCGGTGAGATCGAGAACGGGGATTTGTGCAGTTGTCAGCATGGGTGTTCACTCCTTGAGGGTGCGGTGAAGCATGACCGCGGCCAGTCTGGTGTGCGCATGAATTGTTTTTGAATCTTCGCCGTGGGGCGAAACCGGTGTTCGTGCGGCGAGAATCGCCCCAAATCCAACTCATTGCTCGAGAAGCATGGCTAGAGGCGTTGAAACCCTGGAATCTTGCTTGAGTCCGCCGCCGCCTCTTCATAAAGTCGTGCCAGCCTTTAAGGCATATGGAGGGTTATACCTATGAAAGCAATTTCGATTGTCCTCGCTGGATTGTTGATGGGCGGATTCGCTCAGGCCGCGCAAGTCACTTGCGATGGAGCTGCCGATGTTTACAAATTCTCGGTTCAAGCCGCTTTCGATGCTCAAAACCGCATCAACGGCACGATTAAGCTGATCATCTCGGACGGCGCCGACATGAACGAAACCATCGAACTCAACCCCACTCAAGGTGAGTTGAAACCCGCGCAGTCCATTCTGATGGCCGGTGAAAATGACATGGGATCTGGATTGATCGAAGCGACCTACGACGCGGCCGCCGGCAACTACCCCGGTACGCTGAAGGCTTCAGCGGCGGGAACCGACGTTGAGCTCGAAGTTGTTTGTACCGTTGCTCCCTAATTGGGGGCGCTCGGCTCATGTGAAATGAAAGAAGGCGCTGATTCAGCGCCTTCTTTTTTGCCCCTCACGCCCCGGTCAGATCTCCCCGGGGAGAGCGGAGTTTCTTAGCGGCAACCCATCGGGCGGCAGACGCGAGAGACTCGGTAGCACTTCTGCATGGCCATGTTTTGCGCCTGGCGCGCGCGCCAAGCTCGGGCTTGGAACCACTGTCCTCGCGCATTGCGAGCGTAGCAGGTCGCGCCCCAAGGGGCTTTGTCGTCTTCGGCTTGTTGAGCTTGGACGTCCATCTCGACCGCGCTCTCTTCAAAGTTGAAATACTGTTCTTCCGTCATAAAGCCCGCGTCGTCTTGAACGGGGTCTTGGCCCCAAACAGCGGGGGTGGCGAAGAGAACGGCAGTGATCGCAGACAGCAACAGATGTTTCATGATTTCCTCCTTGGAATCAAAACGTGTTGCGGTCTTACTGGCAAACTCGATGCCATCCGCGCGGCTAAAGTGTGTGCTGGGCTTCACCTTTGTCAAAACTGAAATCTTTTTGATTGGTCAAAAGGTGAGGACGTTCACTGGGCGTCTCGAGCACTTTGAGATTCCCAAGCGCCGGTCCTTCGATCACCTGACCGTGACAATCAAATCGGGAGCCGTGACAGGGGCAGTCCCAAGATTTCTCGGCGCTGTTCCAACGCACGATTCCGGCGAGGTGAGGACAAACGGCCGAGAGGTGTTTGACAACGCCCGACGGTTCTTTGTAGGCCGCGATCATTTTGAGGCCTTCGCGGTACACGGTGCCTTCGCCGGGCTTGAGCCGCTCGAGGTCGGGGCGAGGCTTCGCATCGAACCACTCGGCGTATTGGGCGGCGACGTTGAGGTTTTCTTTGAAGAAGCTGACGCCAGCGCGCAAGTTCAAGCGCGAGGGGTTGTAAAGCTGTTCCCAAGGATTGGCGCGGCCCATGATCTGATCGGTGATCAACATCGCGCCGATCGTGGCATGGGTCATGCCGTTGCCTGAATCTCCCGTGATCACGTACACATTTTTTCGGTCCATCGGGTTGTGTCCCAGAAACGCGAGTCCATCCACGGGCTCCATGACTTGTCCCGACCACTGGCTAATGGGTTGATCGCCGATGGGAAAACGCGCGCGCGTCCAGGCCTCCAGCGCCTCAAAGCGCCGCTCGGGTTCTTGGTCTTGGCCCGTTTTGTGATCCTCGCCGCCCACAATCAGCAGGTCGTGCGTTTCCGAGTAACTCTCGACGCGGACATAGTGGTACGGCTCCAGGGTGTCCCAGTACATGGCGCGCATCACGCGGCCCTTGGGAACGGTGTAGCTCACGACGTAGGTGCGGTAAGGCGCCTGTTTGGTGTGAATGGCAAAAAGATCGTTCACAGGCGAGTTCGTGGCCACCACGATGGATCCGCAGCGCACCTGCGCGCCGTTCTCGGTTCGAACATAGGCGGTGTCGCCGCCATGAAACTCGATCACCGGCGAATGCGTGTGCAATCGCACACCTGAGCGCACCAGCGCACGTGTGAGTCCCGCCAGGTATTTCAAAGGGTGCAACTGGAGCTGGCGCGGAAAGCGCAAGCATTCGCCCGTGTTGAAGGAGTGGATGGGCGCGCGGTTCAGCAGCACGATGTCCAAAAGGCCCGCTCGGCGCGCGGCGAGAAGTTCGCGCTCCAAGATCCCTTCGCGGGGATCTCCTTGAGAGAACAGGTAGCCGTCCTGCCATTCGAGCGCGCAGTCGATGGACTCCTCACGAACGATTTGATCGACCCTTTCAATCGCGGCCGTGTGGCTTTCGGCGGCGAGCCGTGCGCCCCGAGCGCCGTGAAGAGCTTCAATTTCAAAATAGCGGTCATCCAGCGCCGTGACGAATTGCGCGGTGGTGCGTTCGGTTTGACCCGAGGCCAACTCGTGCGATTCAAGGAGGCAGACGCTCTTGCCGGCCTTCATCAAGAGGTAGGCGGTCGTCAGCCCCGCGATTCCACCTCCCACGACGCACACGTCGGCCGCGGCATCCTCCGTCAAAGGTTTGAAAGACGGCATCGCCGCGGTTTGTTTCCAGAAGGATTTCATGCGATCAGTCCTTTCGATCTCGAGAGAAGTTGCAACACCTCGTGGTTGGAGACTTGGTGAAAATTCTTGAAGTACCGTCCGACGGCGTAAAAGGGTTTTGGGGTTCGAAGGCAAATCACGTCGTCCACTTCGGACTTCAGATCCAAAATGGTGTCGCGCGCGCAGACCGGAAGGGCGAGGATGACTTTTTCGGGGTGTTTGGTTTTGACGAACCGGGCGGCGACGCGCGCGGTGACGCCCGTCGCGAGTCCATCATCGACCAAAATCACGATGCGGTCTTTGAGATCGGGAAGAGGTTCGCCGTGACGGAACATCGACAGGCGGCGGTCGATCTCGGCTCGGTGGAGTTCGATCGTTTCTTGAAGGTACTGATCGCTCGCGCCCACGAGTCGCGCGGCGTCCTGGTCCACCCAATAAAAACCCTCTTCCGTCACGGCGCCGATCCCGTATTCGGCGTGTTTAGGGGCGCCGATTTTTCGGATGATGAGAACGGAGAGGGGGAGTTTTAGCGCTTGGGCCACTTCAAAGGCGATGGGCACGCCACCACGAGGGAGCGCGAGCAGGAGGGTTTTTTTGAGCTGATCGGCAGGAAGGCGGGCGAGACGCTCGGCCAACTGGCGGCCCGCCTGTTCGCGGTCGCGGAACTCTTCGGTCTTGGTCCTGAGTCTCATGGTCCTCCTCCTTCCTCTTTGGCATTTCACAAAATTGTCGCTCCACAGATGGCACCGTCCCCTCTCTCGAAGCGAAGATTGTGCCAAGCGTGAGTCAAAAACGAGCGGGCGCGGAGCTCTTGTCCTCGGGAAAAAAGACTCGGCACCGGGCTTTTTCCCCCGACAAAAAAGGCGGGCGGGAGTCAAAATTGCGGGCGCCGTGGTCTTGCGATTGCAGCGAAGGCATTGGACTTTAAACAAATTGCGATTTTCAAGAATAGGAGGCGCCGTGCAAGAATCTCTTCTTCATTTGCATCCCGCACACGATCTGCGAAGTCCCTACCAAGGTCTCTCGATCACCGAACTCTTTGAGCGCAATCCGATCTGGCTCCGGACGAGCGCGACGCTCTTGGATGCCGCGCAGTTGATGGCGCAAAATCATATCGGCGACATCATCGTCGTCAAAGAGCAGAACGAGAAGCTGATCCCCGTGGGAATGCTCACGGACCGCGACATCGTGGTGAAAGCCGTCGCGCGCAGGATTGCCGCCGAGGCCATGAAGGTCTCGGAGCTCATGACTTTGGACGTGATCACGGCCAAAGATTCCTCCAGCTTGTCGGAGGTGATGCACTTGATGTCCGACAACGGGGTGAGCCGGCTTCCGATCGTGAACGAGGCCGGTTCTTTGGTGGGAATTCTCACCTCCAAGCGGCTCTTTCAATATTTGGCGCAAGGCCTTTGCGAACTCTCGACGCTCTCGCGCCAACAGCTCGAGCGCGAAGAAGGCCGGCATTGACTTGATTTCCGGGCAAGCTCACAATTTGCTCCGGGGGATTTGATGTCAGCCAAAAAAGTGGATGTCCTGGTGATCGGCGGCGGAATTATCGGCACCTGCGTGGCGCATGAACTTCGCGCTTCGGGTCGAGAGGTCTTGATGATCGACCGGGGCGAGCCGGGCCTGGGATGCTCTTACGGAAATGCCGGCTGGATCACGCCTTGTTTTGCGATGCCACTGCCGCAGCCGGGGATGTTTTTTAAATCCATCGGTTGGCTTTTAGATCCGGCGAGTCCCCTCTACATCAAGCCGTCGGCGGACCCGATGTTGGCGCGCTGGCTTTGGCATTTTACCATGGCCATGAACCGCAAGCAGTTCTTGAATTCGATCCGCGTTCTCACGGATCTTTCAAAGTATTCTCTGGATTTTTATCAGAGCGCGGCTTCGCGCTTGAAAGACTTGGGCTTCGAAAAAAAAGGTCTCCTGCTGGTGAGCTCCACCAAGGACGGCATCAAGTACGCGCAAACCGAAATGAACGTGATGGCGGCGCAAGGAATCGCGGGACGGTTCATGGAAAAAGACGAACTGCTCGCCTTTGAGCCGGCGCTGAAGCCTTTGGTTCGTGGCGGCGTTTATTTTCCGCAAGAGGCGCACGCGGAGCCCTACCGAATGGTCTTGGGGCTCGCCGAAGAGTTCGTGCGCAGCGGCGGGACTCTGCTGTCAAAGGCCGAAGTCTTCGACTTCGAGACGTCGAAGGGCGAAATCACCGAAGTCGTCACCACGCAAGGCCGTTTCAAGCCCGATCTGGTCGTCATGGCCACGGGGTCTTGGTCGCCCGAAATCGGCCGCCGTCTGGGTTTGAATCTGCCCGTGTTGGGCGGCAAAGGCTACTCGATGAATGTGCTCGCCGACGAGAAAAAACCGCAGCGCCCGATCATGATCGTCGAGCGTAAAATCGCGGTCACGCCGCGCGCCGGATCGGTGCGCATCGCCGGGACTTTGGAGCTCGTGAATCAAGACTTTTCGATCACGCCCCGACGGGTGAGGGCGATCCAAGACGGGGCGCGCGAGTTTTTACATCTGGAGCGAACGAATGACGCCACCGATTTGTGGCGGGGCCTGAGACCCTGCACGCCCGACGGCGTTCCCTTGATCGGCTTTTCGGGGCACCTCAAGAACTTATTCCTCTGTACGGGTCATCAAATGTTGGGCTTGCAGAGCGCGCCGGGATCGGCCCGTTTGGCGGCTGATTTGATTTTGAAGCGAGCGCCGCTCACGGACCCACGCCCGTTCCGCGTGAGCCGCTTTTAAATTGAACGCCCCGGTTCCTCTGCTACCATCAGCTCATGATCAAGAGAATGTCGTTCGCGTTGCTCCTCATGGCGGGAGCCTTGGCCTTTTACATTTGGCAAAACTCCGCGGCCACGCCCGTGCCGGCGGCGGCCATGAAGGAAGATCCGCTTTACCTCACGCACATCCAGCCTCTCTTTGACCGGCGCTGCGTGGCTTGCCATGCCTGCGCCAGTTCACCCTGCCAGTTGAATTTAACCTCCTTCGATGGGGTCCACCGGGGAGCGCACAAGCTCAGCGTTTATGACTTTCCAAAAATTGAGTCGCGCGCGCCGACGCGGCTGTTGATCGACGCCTCCACCGAAGCGCAGTGGCGAGACCTGGGCTTTTTTCCGGTGACCTCCGCGGGCGCGCAAAAATCTTCGATTCTCAATCACATGCTTTCGGGATTGGCAGGTGCCGAGTCGGGGCAGGTCCCGGTTCTGGACAGCTTCGCGCCGCATGCGTGCCTGTCCTCACTGGAGCCTAAGGCGATCGCCGCGCTGACCGATCGAAATCCCGCCGCCCGCATGCCCCTGGGTTTCGCGGCCTTGACTCCCGATCAAATCCGCGAAATCGCCGACTGGCAGCTGCGCGGGGCGCGCGGGCCGACATCGGATGTCCTCGAGCGGCGCGCGCTCTCGTCGGGACCCCGCGCGCGCCGGGTGAGCGATTGGGAGGCGTTTTTCAACGGCCCCTCGGTGAAACATCAGTTGGCTTCGCGCTACATCTACGAACATCTTTTTTTGGCGCACCTTTATTTTTCTGAAGAGCCCAACGTGTTTTACCGTTTGGTGCGCTCGCGCACGCGCGAGGGCGATGTGTCCGAGATCGCGACGCCGTTTCCGTTCGATGATCCGGGCGGGCCTTTTCATTACCGCCTGCGTCCCGTGATTCAGACCCTGACGCACAAAGATCATATTCCGTTTCCGCTGACGGCGCAGAAACGCGCGCGGTGGGAGGCCGATTTCTACCAGTCGAACTGGACGGTGGAGAAAATGAGTCCCTACGGACCCGCCGGCGCCAATCCCTTTCGAACGTTCGCGGCGATTCCCGCACGCGCCCGCGCGCGTTTTTTCTTGGATGAGTCGGGTTATCACGTGATGACTTTCATCAAAGGTCCGGTGTGCCGCGGTCAGACCGCCTTGAACGTCATCAATGACAACTTTTGGGTTTTGTTTTTAGATCCTGATCAAGACCCCTTGGTCAAATCCGCCGCGGTCGAAGAGCGCGTGGCGGAGTGGATGGAGCTTCCCGCCGAGCTCGGCGGCGAATTGAATCCGTTCAAAAGATTTCGGGACCGGTACTGGGAAGCGATCAAGATCAAATTCGGCGCGATCGGCTCGCAGGGCCCACTCGAGCCTTCTTGGATTTGGAACGGTGACGGGGTCAATACGAACGCCGCTTTGACCGTTTACCGTCACTTTGATAGCGCGATGGTGTTGCGCGGGCTTCGCGGGCGGGTGCCCAAGACGATTTGGGTGCTCGATTACCATGTCTTCGAGACGATCTATTATAATCTCACGGCGGGTTATAACGTTTACGGTCCGCTTCTGCACCAGCTGAACTCCCGCTTATACATGGATCTTTCGCGCATCGCTTCGGAAGATCTTTTTCTCAGCTTTTTGCCCTCGCAAGAGCGCTTGAGCTTGCGCGCGCAGTGGAGCGCGCCGGTGGTGATTCGCGATCAAATGCCCGAGGCATGGGCGGCGCCCTGGGCGGCCGCGTACATCAAGAAAAAAATGGAGGATGACTTTTCTTATCAGGGGCAAAAGCTCGAAGTCCACGTGCCGGCATCGAAGGCGCCGGCGAAAATCGCCTTTCTTCAAGCCGTGATCAAGACGCGTCTTGCGCCCAAATTGGTGGCCTCTTCCGGAGATCTTCTTCCCGACACCGAAGATGGGCGTGAAGGACTCAAGGGCCATGGGGATCTCAGAGGTTTGATTGACGTCGCCGGTCGAGCTGCGTCGTGGCTGCCGGATGCGACGTTGATCCACGTCAAATCGACCAAACAAATCTGGACCTGGGTTCACAACAAGGCGCACACGAATGTGTCTTTCATCTTTTTTGAAGACGCGCGCCGCAGGCCCGAGCTCGACACGATGGACCTGATTCCTGGGGTGGCCACTTCGTATCCCAATTATTTTCTCGAGTTTGAAAATGAAGCGGCCGTCGCCCATTTTGCTGAGGACTTGCGCTCGGTGAACGTTGAAAGTGCCGTGGGTCCGGTTCTGAAAAAAGTGGGGATCCGGCGTCTCGATCCTGCTTTCTGGGATCGGTACGAACAATTCTCCGCCGCCGCTGAAGATCCTCGCAGTCACGAATCTGGCTGGCTCGATCTCAGCCGTTATTGGGACGAGCGCTCGAACCCGAGCGCAGGCGCCGCAGGTCCCCGGGCAGGCGTTCAATAAGGTCGCGTGCCATGAGACTCAAAACATCGTTGCGCTCGATCTCCCAGCGCTGGGAGATCATGCCGTGAATGTAGGCGCCGAGACAGGCCGCCTTTTCGGCGTTCAGGCCTTGCGCCAAGAGAGCGGTGATCATGCCGGTGAGCACATCGCCCGTTCCGGCTTTGGCCAGTGCGGGCGTGCCGGTGGAGACTTTGTAAAGGCGGGTGCTCGCCGCGATCAAAGTGCCGTGGCCCTTGAGCAGAACCGTGGCGCCGAACTTTTGACGGGCGAGGCGCGCGTAGAAGGCGCGGTCGCGGCGGATGAGCTCGGCGTCGACATCAAGGAGCCTCGCCAATTCACCTTCGTGCGGAGTGAGAATCCAGGTGGAGGGAAGACGGAGCTTCAGCGAAGCCAGAACGTTCAGGGCTTCGGCATCCAAGACCACGTTCACAAATTGAGTCTTGAGCAGAAGGCGAATCAGCCGTCGGAGCTGGGCTTGAGATTCGCAGCCGGGTCCGAGGGCCACGGCTTGAAATCGCCGAAGATCCGAAGCCGTCAGTTTGGATTGCCACAAAAAGTCCGGTTCGCTTTGGGCCAACGACGGAAGATTGGGTTTGAACAGGTGCACGTAACCGGCACCCATGCGGGCTGCGGCCCGCGCGCAGAGAATGGCCGCCCCGGGCATGTTTTTTGAGCCCGCGATGATCAGGCATTTCCCGCCACGGGTTTTGTTGTCGGACGTGGACCGCCGGGGGAGATCGCGTCTTGCCTGGGATTTGGTGTAAGACGAGATTTTCATGTCAGTTGTCGGTTCTGTTGGAGAGAAACTTTTGAGAAGAAGACTTTGGTGCGCGGGAAGAGACTTGAACTCTTACGCCTCTCGGCATACGCCCCTCAAACGTACGTGTCTACCAATTCCACCACCTGCGCGTGCACCGTTCGGAACTCAAGGACCTGAGGGTTCAGGCAATCTAGGGCCACTCGCGTGTGCAGTCAATATGGAAAATTCGCTTAAAAATCGGGCACTTCTGAGCAGAAGTGAGTTCTGGACCTGAATTCTTTAACCCTGAAGGGGGGCTTCGCTGTCATCAAGACAGAGCATGATGCTCGGGCCTGACGGCGGAGACGCTGAGGGGGGCCGGACAGGAGCTGAGAGACAAGAGGGACCTAGGATGGGGCCCACGCAGCTCGGTCATCTGGTAGTCAACGAGCGCACGGAGGCGTTTATGGCGGAACAGATCGTGTTTTGGTTTTGTGGTGTTTACTCAGCGGTTGTCATTAGCAGCTTCTGGCTTCTGACCGGCGAACGTTGAGGTTTCATGGTTTCTCCTGGTTTGAGAGTTTTGGTTTGAGATGGTCTGAGGTTAGGTGGTTCCCTCAGACTGTCGGCGGGGCGAGAGCCCCGCTTTTTTTTTGCCCAAAACTCTGCTACTGCTCCCGCATGCTTCGAACCGACCTCGATTTTGATTTTCCCGAAGAGCTCATCGCGACCTCTCCCCAGCGTCCGTCCCGGGTGATGTGGGTGGACGGGCCGTTGGCCGAGCCCCGTGAAATCACGCTCGACGAGTTGGTCGAGCGTCCTCAGCCCGGCGACGTCTGGGTGCTCAATCAAACCAAAGTTCTCAAGCGCCGCGTGTTCGCGGGCGATTTGGAGATCCTGTTTCTCTCCCAGCCTAATCCCGACGAGTGGGAGGTTTTATTTCCCTCGCGCGCTTTCAAGATCGGGGACCAGACCGAACTGCCCGAAGGCGTGACGATGACCCTCACGCAAAAAGGACGCCCTCAGCGCGTGCGCGTTTCGCGCGAACTCACGCGCGCGTATTTCGACAAGCACGGCGAGGTGCCGCTTCCGCCTTACATTCAAAAGGCCCGCAGCGAACGTCACAACACGCCTCAAGATGAAAGTTGGTACCAAACTCTGTGGGCCGCCGATCCGGGCAGCTTAGCCGCGCCGACGGCGTCTTTGCATTTTGAGCAAAAACATTTGGATCGGCTCCGTGAGCGCGGCGTCTTGATTTTGCCGGTGACCTTGCATGTGGGCCTGGGCACGTTTTTGCCGGTGACCGCCGACGACCTCAAAGACCACGCGATGCACGCCGAAGTCGTCGAGGTTCCCTTAGCGACGTGGGACCGTTTGCAAGCCGCCCGAGCGCAAGGCCATCACGTGTGGGCTTTGGGGACGACGGTGGCGCGCAGTCTCGAGAGTGCGGCGCTCGGAAAGCTCCGCCGTGAAAGCGATGCGTTTCGCGGCGAAACCGATTTGATGATCTTACCGGGCTGTGAGTTTCGGGTGATCGACCGGCTGATGACGAATTTTCACCAGCCCCAGAGCACGCTCCTTGCGCTCGTGGCGGCGTTTTCCAGTCTCGCGCACGTGAAAGCTTGCTATCAATGGGCGATTGCGCGTAAATTCCGGCTCTTTTCTTACGGGGATCTTTCGGTATGGAACAAATGAACGTCGGCGAATTTAAAGTCTTAAAAACCGATGGTGCCGCCCGTCGCGCCACGCTGATGACCCATCATGGGGCCGTGCAAACGCCCACCTTCATGGCCGTGGGAACCAAGGCCACCGTCAAGGCGATGACCCCCGAAGAGCTCAAAGAGTGCGGCACGCAGGTGGTCTTGGGAAACACCTACCACTTGCATTTGCGACCCGGCGAGAAGCTCGTCAAAAAAATGGGCGGCCTGCACAAATTTATGAACTGGGACGGGCCGATTCTCACGGATAGCGGCGGCTTTCAGGTGTTTTCGCTCTCGGGTCTGCGCACGATGACCGAAGAGGGCGTCGAGTTCCGCTCACATCTCGACGGCGCGAAGTATTTTTTGTCGCCCGAGACTTCGATGCAAATTCAAATGGATCTGGGTGCCGATATCATCATGGCTTTCGATGAGTGCCTCAAGTACCCGGCGACCGACGAAGAAATCAAGCGCAGCATGGATCTCACGCACCGCTGGTTGTTGCGTTCAAAAGCGGCGATGACCCGGCCCGAAAGTTTGCTCTTCGGTATCGTTCAAGGGGGGCTGTCTCTCGAGCACCGCCGCTACAGCATGCAGCAGGTGACCAGCGTCGAGCTTCCGGGTTACGCGCTCGGCGGCTTTAGCGTGGGCGAGCCGATCGAACTCATGCACGAGCTGGTCAAGGTCATCGGGCCCGAAATGCCCGCGCACAAACCCCGCTACCTGATGGGTGTCGGAACGCCGCTGGATTTGATTCTCTCGATCGATTCGGGCATCGACATGTTTGACTGCGTGATGCCGACCCGCGTGGCGCGCAACGGCACGCTCTACACCTGGCAGGGCAAAGTCAGCATCAAGCGCACCGAGTACAAAGAGGACCCCTCACCCCTGGATCCCGAATGTGACTGCTACACGTGCAAGAACTACTCGCGCGCGTACCTGCGTCACCTGTTCTTGAGTGGTGAAATTTTAGGCAGTCGTTTGAACACGATTCACAATCTCCATTTTTACATGACTCTCATGCGCAAGGCCCGCGAAGCGATCGCGGAAGGTCGCTGGGATGCCTACAAAATGGACTGCCTAACGCGTTTCGTAAAAACCAGCGAGAAGAACTAAGGATTGATTCCCTCACGGGAAAATGAAAAGTTTGACCTCTAGACCAGCCCTCATATGCTGACACACTGGAGTTTGAACGCATGAATCCTGCACAGCCCTCGGCTCTCGAGATGTTTCTGCCTTTTGGCTTTATCTTGGTGATCTTCTATTTCATGATCATCCGCCCCCAGGGCAAACGCATGAAAGAACACGAAAAGTTGGTTTCGGATCTGAAACGTGGTGATGCCGTCATCACTCAGAGCGGAATTTTGGGAACCATTGATGGAATGACCGACGCGGTCGTCACGTTGGAGGTCGCTCCCAACGTGAAGATCAAAATGCTCAAAAAGCAGATCGCCGGTCCCCAATCCAGCCTTGAAAATAATAAGAAATAAAAGATGCGCGCGGGTGAGCCGCGCTTGAAACGGAGTAAGAGCAACATGGAGAATCTTCGCCTACGCACAGTCGCGGCTATCCTCGGTGTTTTGTTCGTCGTGGTTTGGTTGGTTCCGAACTTCGTCGACACGACCAAGATGTGGTGGCCTACGCACAAAAAAATCAATTACGGTCTCGACATCCAGGGTGGTCTTCACTTGGTGATGGGCGTGGACGTTCCGGCCGTCGTATCGGAAGGAACCGTACGTTTGGCCGCGGTTTTGAAAACCGAACTGGCGAAAGAACAAGTCACCGTGACTGAAGTCAAAACGCCCCGGGCTGCGGAAGGGGAGATTGAACTTCACTTCACCGGCGGCACCGAAGCTCGAAAAAAACTCGAGTCGTATCTGGACACTCGTTACGCTTCGACCCTGCAAAAGCTGTCGGAAACCGAGACGACCGTCACCTACCGCTACTATGATGCCTACATGACCGATTACAAAAATCGGGTCATCCAGCAGGCGATCGAAACCATCCGCAACCGGATCGATGAGTTCGGTGTGGCCGAGCCCAGCATCTCGCAGCAAGGTTCAAACCGCATCTTGGTTCAGCTTCCCGGGATGGCGGATGCCGAAAAAGCCAAGGCTTTGATCAACACGGCGGCGAAATTGGATTTCATGCTTGTTGAGGAGCGCTCGCCCGAAGAACTTCAAACTTGGATCACCGAGGCCGAAAAAGCGGGCGGTTATTCGCTCGAAAACATGAAGTACACCGAGTACGTCAACCGTTTGAACAAGGACCTCGCGAGCAAGTTGCCCGAGAAGACTTTGGTGCTTTTCGAAAAGCCCGAGAACGTGGCTTCGATGGACGTCGCGAAAATCCCGTATCTCGTGCGCACCGACACCGGTTTGGACGGCGGCGCTTTGGATGACGCTTTCGTTAGCTTCAATGAATACGGTGCTCCCGAGGTCGCTTTGCGATTTAATTCGGTGGGCGCGAATCTGTTCAAGGCCCTGACGGGCCAGAACGTCGGTCGACGTATGGCCGTTTCGCTTGATAAAGTCATCAAGACCGCGCCGAACATCCAGACCGAGATCGGTAACGGTTCGGCGGTGATCACTTTGGGCGGCGGCCGTGACCGTGAACGTTCGCTTGAGGAAGCCAAGATGATCTCGACCAGCCTGCGCGCGGGTGCGCTGCCGGCCAGCCTGGAGCAGCTCGAAGAGCGCCGAGTCGGCCCTTCGATGGGTGCGGATGCGATCAAGAAAGCGCAGATGGCTTCGCTGTTCGGTGCTTTGGCCGTGATCATCTTTATGCTTCTCCGCTACAAAACGATGGGGATCATTTCGGACATCGCTCTGATGCTGAATATTTTGGGTGTCTTTGCTTTGCTCAGCTGGATCGGCGCGACGCTGACCCTTCCCGGGATCGCGGGGATCGCGCTCACGGTGGGCTTCGCGGTGGATGCGAACGTTCTCATTAATGAGCGGATGCGCGAGGAGCTGCGCAAAGGGTCCGGCTTCCTGGTCGCGGTCAAAGAAGGTTACGCGCGCGCCATGTCGGCGATCTTAGATGCCAACATCACGACGGCGGCCACGGCGGTGGTGCTTCTTTACTTCGGAACGGGACCTGTTCGAGGATTCGCGGTGACGCTGCTCATTGGTATCGTTACGACGATGTTTGCGAACGTGTTCGTGTCGAAAGTGATTGTCGACACTTTGATTTACAAATTTGGCATCAAGAAGATGAAGGTTTGAGATGGCTCAGAATCAAGATACTAAAGCTGAAGGGTACGGCCGCTTTGATTTCGTCGGAAAAGTAAATATTTTCGGCGGGATTTCGGCCTTGTTGGTCATCGCGTCTTTGATTTTCCTTGCGGTGAAAGGAATCAAATACGGAATCGACTTCGCGGGTGGAACCGAAGTTCAAGTGCGGTTTGCAAAAACCGTCACCATTGAAGAACTGCGTTCTTTCGTGACCGAAAAAAATGTTCCCAATGTCGACCTGCAAAGTTTTGGCGGCGACACCTCGGAGTACGTGATCCGCTTCCAAGTTCCGGAAGGGGCGACGGATAAAGAAACCAATGACCGTCAGAATGAGCTGGTCACGGGGATCCGCACGGGGCTCGATGAGAAATTCGCCGATCGCCAGCCCGAGATCCGCCGGGTGGACTCGGTTGGTCCCCAGGTGGGTGGCGAGCTGAAACGCAGCGGCTTTCTGGCTGTTTTCTACTGCTTGTTGATCATCCTGATCTACGTCTCGCTGCGTTTCGATTACAAGTACGCACCAGGGGCGGTCGTGTGCTTGGCGCACGATGCGATCATCACGCTGGCGATCTTCGTGGCTGTCGGCAAAGAGGTGAACATCCCGATCTTGGCGGCGATCCTGACCCTGATCGGTTACTCGCTCAACGATACGATCGTCGTGTTTGACCGGATCCGTGAGACCGAAGGCGCGTTCCATGAGAAGAGCACTCGCTTTATCATCAACCACGCGATCAACGAAATGCTTGAGCGCACCATCATCACGTCGGGAACGACCTTCGTGTCGGCGCTGTTCTTGTACATTTTTGCCGATGGCACCGTTTCGGACATCGCCTTCGCGATGTGCGTCGGGATCTTCTTCGGAACGTACTCTTCGATTTACGTCGCGGCTCCGTTCGCACTGTTCATGGACAAACTGAAGGTCCTGAAGCCGGCGAAGGCGTAAGATGACACGGGTCTGGCGGTCGCGTGAGCAGGAGGCCTTCGCAAGGGGCCTCACCAAGACTCAAGCTGAATTGCCGGACCTGGTGTGCCGTTTGCTGACCGCGCGCGGGATTCAAGACCCCGCCGCGATCGAGTCTCTCTTAAAACCGCAAATTCAAAGTCTCAAGGATCCTTTGCTCATGCGTGGCATGCGCGAGGGTGCGGAACGTTTGGTTCGCGCCTTCGAGAACAAAGAGAAGGTCTGCGTTTATGCGGACTTCGATCTCGACGGAACGTCGGGCTTGGCGCTTTTGTGGGAGGGCCTTGAGAAGTTGGGCTTCGAGAACCTCGTGGGTTACCAGCCCAAACGCCTCTCGGAAGGATACGGGTTTCACGCCTCGGTGGTGGAGGACCTGCATCAGCAAGGTGTCTCGGTCATCGTCACGGTGGATGTGGGCATCACGGCTTTCGAGGCGGCAGCCAAGGCAAAGTCTTTGGGGATCGATGTGGTTCTCACGGATCACCATTTGCCCCTCGAAAAACTGCCGGATGCGTTCACGGTCATCAATCCCAATCAAGACGCCGACGAGTCCGGTCTCGGTTATCTCTGCGGTGCGGGTGTTGCTTTCTATTTCTTGCGCGCGCTCAAACGCGCCATGGTCGATCGAGGTCTCAAAAAAGACGAAGATCTTCCTTTGCGTCCCTTGCTGGATTTTCTGACGATCGCGACTTTGACGGATATGGTTCCGCTCGTTGACGACAATCGCGCCTTGGTGAAGCAGGGCTTGCTTGTGCTCGCGCAGACGCAGCGCCCGGGGCTGCGCGCGCTTCTCGACAATTTGGGCCTGAGCGACAAGCCGCTCACCAGTCAAGACGTCGCGATTCGCTTTGCCCCGAAGCTCAATGCGCTTTCACGCATGGAGACGGGGCTGCGTCCGATTGACTTGTTCCGTGCGGCCGACGTCGAGGCGGCCGGGGAGATGGTGCACGAAGTGCTCGAGAACAACTCGGCCCGTGTCGAGTTTCAGAGCCAAGGCGAGGCTCGAGCTCTCGAAATGCTCAAAGAGTGGCCGCACGACAAATTTGTTTTGGTGACCCATCATGAGTTTCACCGCGGGGTCGTGGGCTTGATTGCCACCAAGATCGCGGGTTTGATGAATGTTCCGGCGTTCATCGGGTCGCGAGGGGCCGACGGTCTGGTCGTGGGCAGTGGGCGTTTGCCCAATGGCTCCGAACTCAATCTGCTCGACGCTCTCAGCGCGGTCGAGGCGCACATGAACCGCTTCGGCGGTCATTCCGGCGCGGCCGGCTTTGAATTTCACTCGGACCATCAAGAGCTCATCACGGCGGCGCTCGTTCAGTTTTACAACGAGGCTTCGCTGCGTCCGCAAGCGGTCGTGGTCGACTACGACTTGGATGTGGCCCTCTCGGATCTGACGGACAGCAATATGAAGTGGATCGAAACGCTGGGACCTTTCGGGCAAGGTTTTGCTTCGCCGCTGCTTCGTTTGTCGGGCGTTCGGGTGAAGGAGCAAAAAATTCTCAAAGGCGGTCATCTCAAGTTATGGCTCGAGAACTTGGACGGGACATTCCCGGGCCGCAAGGCGATGGAAGCCCTGTTCTTCTCGCCGCCCCCGAGCCTGAATCCGCTGAGCCTCGCAAAAGGAACCGAAGTTGAGGTTCTGGGCGAGCTGCAATGGAATGTTTTCAACGGACAGCGCACGCTTCAAATGAATATCAAAGATCTCAAAATGGCTCCCCCTTCACGGCCCGTGGATAAGGCCCCGGAGATTTCAACATGACAAAGGCATCAAAGAAAAAAACCTCAAAGAAAACCGCCCCCAAGGCGGCCGCCAAGAAAACGTCCAAAAAAGCCGCGCCCAAAAAGGCGAAGACTCAAGGCCGTTCGGCCGCGGCGGCTTTGCGGATGATCGACACCAAATTGGCTGAATTCACGCCGGCGCTCAAGCAGCGTCTGAGCGAAATGCAAACCCAAATTCAAACCGGCGATCTGCGCAGCCTCGGTATGAAAGTGCTCGAGCGCGCGAAAGAAATTTCGGGCAAGATCAAAGAAACGGCCGCTCCTCCGGCTCGCGGTTCGAAGAAAAAATGAAAACAAGTGTCGTCCTTCTGAGCGCGGGCCTTGATTCGACGGTCAATTTCTTTCAGGCCCTTCGAGAATCTCGCGTGCTTCTGACTTTGACCTTCAACTACGGTCAGCGAGCGGCGGTTCGTGAGATCGAGTCCGCCCGAAAAATGTCGGAGATGAACGGCGTTCGACACCAGACGGTGGATTTGCCGTTTTTCAAAATCTGGGGCGGCTCGAGCTTGGTTGATGAGAGCAAGGTGCTGCCGCTCGGGAGCGACGTTTCGATCGATGATCTCAAGCAGTCGCAGCAAACCGCCAAATCCGTTTGGGTTCCCAACCGCAACGGCGTCTTTTTGAATATTGCCGCCGGTTTTGCCGAAGCCGCCAAGGCGGACTGGGTGATCCCCGGCTTTAACAAAGAAGAGGCGGCCACCTTTCCGGACAATTCCGAAGCCTTCTTGCAGCAAACGACTCAGAGCCTCTCGTACTCGACCGCCAATGGCGTTGCCGTGAAATGTTTCACCACCGCGCTCTCCAAACCCGAGATCGTCAAGCGCGGTCTTGAACTGGGCGTGGATTTTCGATTGATGTGGCCTTGTTACCAGGCCGGCGCAACGTGGTGCGGACAGTGCGAGTCCTGCCTGCGCTCGCGCCGCGCGCTGGAGTTCCAAGGTCTTCGATGGAGCGACTTCGCATGAAAACTCATTTTGACTCCAAACCCGCGACGTACGATGGCACGCAGCTCAAAGCGCTGCGCAATTATCTCGACTACGGTCTGTTGGGAGATAGCGTCTTGGCTTGGACGGGGCCTTGTCAGATTTCGTTCGAGCACATGGTGGATGGCGAAGACTTGCGCGAGCAGGCCAAGATCGAAGGCAGCGAGATGGTTCATCTCGTTTTCGAGATTTTTGATGTGCCTCTCGTGGCGGGCGTTTGCTTGCAAAGACTCACTGCCGACCACGCGCGCGCGATCGTGCTGCAGATGACCGGCGGTAAATTCGCGCTCACGCGCGAAGGTGATGACTTGTATTGGAACGGCAAAAAGTTTTCGATCTCCATCGCCACGAAAACGGCGAACTCGGTTCTTGTGCACTTTGCGGTGAACGTGAGAAATGACGGCACGCCGGTGCCGACCTGCGCGCTCGTTGATTTTGGTCTTCAGGCTCCGGTCTTTGCGCAAGAGCTTTGCGTGAACGTCGCCGAAGAGTGGATCTCCATCAAAGAAGCGACTTGGAAAGTCCGCACTCTTTAATCGACCTCCGCGGCGCCCAGAAAACGGTGCGTCATGCGCCCTCTTGTCCTTTAAATCCGAAGAGCGGGCGCTGGTCTCGACAAATCCACGAAATTATGAGATCCTGGTCTCAATTAGCGGGTTCTTCCTCGTCAGCAGGCGGGGCGGAAGTGATCGAATGGTAGGGTCGCCATTTCAATTTGAAATGGGAGTCCTATGTCTGACGTTGCTGAGAAGCTGCTTCACTTGAGTTTTATTTTTGTTCCGGCGGTCGTCTTTCTGACCATTTTCTTTGTCCTCGAAAAGAAGCGTAAAGGTTAGCCCATGCGACTTTATCGTTGGGTTCAATTTTTCCACGCGGAGTCCGCGTCGGGTCTGCTTTTGGCCTTGGCCTCCGTCGCCGCCATGGTGGTCGCCAACAGTCCGCTGGCGCCTTTTTACTTTGAAGGTCTGCAGACCGTCATTCTCGGACTGACGGTCCAGCACTGGATCAATGACGGCTTGATGGCGCTGTTCTTTTTTGTGGTGGGTTTGGAGATCAAGAAGGAGTTGGTTGAGGGCGAGCTCAACACCTGGCAAAAGGCGCTTTTGCCAGCCGCGGCCGCCGTCGGCGGCATGCTTGTTCCGGCTTTGATTTATTGGGCCTTGAATCCCCAGTCGCCGATGGTTCGAGGTTGGGGAATCCCCATGGCGACGGACATTGCGTTCGCCCTTGGTGTGCTCGCGGTGCTGGGCAGCCGCATCCCTCGGTCTTTGAAGATTTTCTTGATGGCTCTGGCCATTATCGACGATCTTGGCGCCGTCTCGGTGATTGCGATTTTTTATTCGGGCCCGCTTCAGTGGTGGGCGCTGGCCTTGGCGATCTGTTTCTTGTTCTTGGTGTGGTTGCTTCGAACTCGGGGCGTGGCCTCCTCGGTTCCCTATGTCTTGCTGGGAGTCGCGGTTTGGGTGTGCTTCCTGCGTTCGGGCGTGCACGCGACCATTGCGGGTGTGCTCCTGGGTCTGATGACGCCGGCGTGGTTCTTAAGTGAAGGTACCTTTGGCCGGTCGTTTTCGCCCGTGAGCGAATGGCTCGGCCGGTTGCATGTTCCGGTCAGCTTTGTGGTGATGCCTGTCTTTGCCTTTGCGAATGCCGGGATTTCTTTGCGTGGCGTTGAGTTCTCAGGCCTTTTGCAGAATTCAATTTTTCAGGGCGTCAGTTTGGGACTTCTCCTCGGAAAGCCGGTGGGGATTCTGCTGTTCTCGTTGATCGTGACGGGGCTTGGGTGGGCCTATTTGCCCTCCGGCGTCCGTTGGGGGCATATTTTTGGAGCCTCGCTCCTGGCGGGAATTGGATTCACCATGTCGCTCTTTATTTCGGGCCTGGCTCTCGCGCCTGAATTTGAGGTGTACTCGAAAACGGCCATTCTCTTTGGCTCGCTGCTCGCGGGACTTTTGGGTGCTGCGGTTTTGTGGTCTCTCCCGACAAGGAAGGCGAAGATCACTTAGCTTCGAAAAACAAAGTACACCGCGCCGACCATGCAGAGGCTCGCCCAGAGATAGTCGAGCTTGAGGTCCTCTTTCATGTAAAGCAGGGTGAACCCGGCGAACACGATCATGGTGATCACCTCTTGCATGATTTTAAGCTGCGGGAGCGTGTAGACGTCGCTGCCCATGCGGTTGGCGGGAACTTGCAAGACGTACTCGAAGAAGGCGATGCCCCAGCTCACGGCGATCGCGATCCAAAGTGGGCCGGCTTTCAGGCTTTTGAGGTGCCCGTACCAAGCGAAGGTCATAAAGATGTTCGAGAAAAACAAAAGCACGAGCGGGGTGACCATGGTCATGCTCACGATTGCTGCTCCTTGAGATCGTTGTAGGCGTGCGTGCAAAGAAGACTCGCGATCCGTTTGTATTCACTAAGCAGGTCCAGGTGGATGTTGCTCGTGTTCACGGTCTCGCGCTGACCGCGATTGAGGCGCTCGATATGGTGCTCGCGGAAGCTGATCTCGAGCTTGGCGAGTTCGCGCTTGAGCTGGATCACGTTTTCGCAGAGCTCTTTTTGCTGGTAAGCATTGATGGCGTGCATCGCCACGCGGGTGACGGCCTCATGCATTTGCACGATCTCGCCCCAACCCTCGCGCGAGAACTCGAGTTTGAGCGCGTTTTTCTTGATCGCCAAGGTGACCAAGTTGATGTCGATCGCGTCGGCGGCGCGCTCCAGGTCGCTCAAGAACATGATCATGCTCATGACATTCTGCTGAACGCCCGTATTGGATTTATTCGCGTGATCGAGCAAGAACATCTTGGTCTCACGGTAAAGGAAGTCGACCTTGTTGTCGCGGTCCTTGATGGACTCGATCAAGGCGGGGTCATTGCGCTCGAAAAGCTTGAGCGAGTCTTGGATCATGGTCATCACCAGGTCCGCCGTGCGCAGGATCTCGCGGTTGGCGTACGAAACGGCGAGGGCGGTCGATTGGTAGTTGTTCAGGCGCAAAAACTCGGTGCCAAATTCGTCGCGCGGAGGTTTGGGAAACATCTTCTCGATGGCTCGTGAGCCCACGCGGATGAACGGAAAGAACATCGCCGCCGAGATCAGATTGAACCACAAATGGCCGTTGGCGATCGAACGGAAGGTGGAGGTCGGGAATTGACCCAAAAGCCATAAAAGGCTCTGGTGCACCGGTGGCAGCAAAAAGATCAAGACGCTGATGAACTTGTAAAAGAAGTGCGCCCAGGCGACCTGCTTGCCGATATAGTTGCTGCCGGCCGCCGCGATGAGCGCGATGGAGGTGGTGCCGATGTTGGCGCCGTAGACCCAGTACATCGCTTGGTCGACCGTGAGCAGGCCCGTCTGCGCCAGGGTCATGGCGACCCCGATGGTCACGGCGCTACTTTGAACCAAGACGCAGAAGAACATGGCGGCGGCGAGCGAGAGCATGTGATTCTGCCGCAGGCTCTCAAAAGTCGATTGCAGCCACGGCTCGGCCGCGATTGCGTGCGAGGCCGCCGAGATGAGCCCGAGGCCCAAAAACAAGAAGCCGAATCCCACGCCCACGAGCGAGAGGTTTTTAATGCCCGGTTTTTTCGCGAAGAACGAACAGAAAAAGCTGATAAACAAAAGCGGGAGCGCGTACTGGCTCAGGTCGAACGAGATGATTTGAACCGTCAGCGTGGAGCCGATCGCGGTGCCGATGATGACGCCCATCACTTGCTGCAGGCTGATCACGCGGGCCGAGCCCAGGCCCACGAGCATCGAGGTCACGGCTCCCGAGCTTTGCAAAAGAGTCGTGAGCGAAATGCCGACGACGATAGCCAGAAACTGGCTCTGACCGAGCTTGTTCATGAGCCCCGAGATGCGGCTGGCCAGCAATTTTTCGAGCGAGCCGCTGGCAAGCGACATGCCGTACATAAACACGGCAACGCCCCCAATCAACAGGACCCAAAATGAATTGTGCAGATCGATCATCGTCTAAATCCCATCAAAAACAGCGCGCCCGAAAGCAAAGCCGGAATCAGAAATCCACTATAAGCGTAATGCAAAAAGGCGAAGGCTCCAACCATGGATCCGCTAATAAATCCCGCGATGAGGCTCAAACGGATCCGAAGGCCCTGAATTTCGCGTTCGCCGCGCGCGCCGCTCATCAGTCGGACCAAGCCGATGCCCAGGTCGGTCGTGATGCCGGTCAAGTGCGTGGTCCGAAGAACCGCGCCCGAGGCCGAGGTGACCGCCGCATTCTGAATGCCGCTCGAAAGGCACAAGAGAGCCACGAGCAGATAGTCCCGGCGCACGTCGTACGGCGTGCCGAAGGGGCCAAAAAAATCGTTTTGCCCCGCGCCCGAAATGAAGAGCATCAGCAGGCAGATCAGGCCCGCGAGCACGAAGTACAGGGGCCGTTTTCCCCGTTGGATTTGATGGTCGACCAAAAAAGCGCTGAAGATCGCGCCCGCTAAAAAGAAGAGCGGCACCGACAACATGCTCGCGGCGTGGAGCCAGTTGTTTTGCGCGAACTCGGCGCCGAATTGGGTGGCAAACCCAGTGACGTGAGTGACAAAGCGATGGCACGCCATCAGCCCACCGACGTTGACGAACCCCGCTTGGAAAGAGAGCAAAAGCCAAAGAGTGAGGCTGACCCGGCTGTACTGAGAAAGATTGACGCGATCCACGATCCTTCGATTATGGCCCTGCCGGGCGCCGGGGTCAAAAGCACCTCGACTTCTGGTTGACGAACGGGGTCCTGGGCGCTTGCAATGAGGAGATGAGTAAACCGCGTATTTTGATTGTCGGGGCCTTGTTCTCGCGGGTCGAGCAGGGAGAGTTTCAAGTCGCCCTGTTTCGGCGCATGCCTCATGACACCGGTGCGGGTCTTTGGGAGTTCCCTGGCGGCAAGATCGAGCCTGGAGAGTCTCCCGAGCAGGCGCTCGCGCGGGAAGTGCAAGAAGAGTTGTCCCTAGACGTGAAAGTCCGCGCCCTCGTTGGAAAGAATCATCAAGAGTTTGAGACGCGCGTTCTGGACCTGGCGGTCTACCGCGTGGAGACTTTGCACCACGGTTGGACGCTCAACGATCACGATGCTTTCAAGTGGGTGAATGCCCAGAGCTGGCGCGAACTTCCCGTGGCGCCGCTTGATATTCCTTTGCTCGAACAGCTCTTTAGCGAAAACGCCTCGACACCTTCTTGAGCCCTTTCAAGGCAGGATGACTTTGCGCTCTTCGGGCGTGGGGATCCGGCAGGTCTCGCTTTTGCCAAAAAGGCGGTACCGGTTTTTGGCGACGAGGTCGTAGGCCCCGTTGCGCAAAACAAGTGGAATCCACCTGAGTGCGCGGGTCCAAGCGTAGCCGGGGAGCTGTTCCAAAATGAGGAGAACGGCTTCGGATTTCTCGAAAGTCCTTCCTTGAGACAGCACCAAAACGCTGTCTAAGGCCTGCCTTTGGTCGTGGGTGAGGTGATCCTTGGCGGTACCGCCTTGCAGGGGGGCGAACAAGATCTTTTGATCCGGGTCATGTGCGACGATCCAGTCCACAAATCCATTGCAGAGATGGCAAACGCCATCAAAAAAAACGACTGGTTTTGAGAGCGTGTCCGCCGACGTTTGCATCTGGCAAAATACTAGCATGAAGGTCTTTCTCTTTCCATTGGGACATGTGCTTCTCTACCCCGGAACGTCGAAACCGCTTCATATTTTTGAACCTCGCTACCTCAAGATGGTCCAGGACTCGATTGAGCAGCGGGTACCGATCGCCATCGGCTTCGTGGACGACCCGCAAAAGCCGCTGCGCTATGAGGCGGGTCAGCCCCTGGGCTTCGTGCGCGACGTGGTCGGCTACGGTCACCCCCAAATCATCGAAACGAGACCGGATGGAACTCTGCTGATTCTCCTCCCCGGGAACGGCAAGGCCAAGCTCGGAAGGCTCCTTGACGACTCCTTGCCTTACCTTGTTTGCGAGGCCGAGAAGATCGAAGAGGACATGACGATTTCAAATGAAACTTCGCCCTCTTACGTGGTTTTGCAAAAGCTGCTTCTGAACTGGCTGCAGAACAATATTCCGGATTCGCGCGCGCGCGAGGAGTTTCGGCGTCATCTCAAAACGCCCGAGCAGGTGGTGGGGTGCGTGGCGGCCTACTTGGTCGCGGATCCCGATATGCAGCAGATGATCCTCGAGGAGAACCTCCTCGAAGAAAAGATCAATTTGCTCTCGGGGATGATTGGCCGCGGGCGCGATACCTGAGCGAGTGCCAGAACATCAAAAGCGAAATCCAAATGCCATGCGCCGCCAGCAAATGCGTCAATTTAAGCGCCAGTGGCGATCCCATCAATATGTTCAAAGTGCCTAAAATCACGGTGGCCGAGAAAGCCAGGGTCAGTTGAAAACTGCGCTTTTTGAGAGTGGTCTCGCGGTCGTCGAAAGCCTCCGACATCAAATAGAACAGAATCGTCAGGCCGATCCCGATGGTCAGGCCCAGCGTCGGGTGAAGGCCGCGCAGGCGCACAAGATAGTGCGAGCTGGCGTCGAGGTCCTGCATCAAACCGGCGATGAGCGAGCTGGTCGGGTAGAGCGTGTTCGACAGCGACGCGATCGTGCCGGTCATGCCGATGATCAAGAACAGTCCCAGGCTCAAAGGGGCGGCACGGCGGAGCATTCGCATCGACACGCCTTTGACATCTTCAAAGCGGCGCCGCTGCCAGTCCGGGGCGTCCGCGAAGAGCGCCGTCAGCGTCAGACTGCCCGTGAGAAAGAGCGAATTCAGAAAGTGCAGGCTCATGATGAAGGCGCGGTAAGGCGTGTCGTTCTGCCCAACCAGGCCGAAGAGCACGAGCTTGGCGCCGAGCAGGGCCTCGGTGATGGTGAAAAAGAAGGTGAGCTTCATCCAAAACTTGGCCAGCGCCGAGAACGACGCGCTCTTGCGATGAAGCGCGATCAAGAGTCCTAAAACCAAAAATCCATAAAGACCGCTCATCACCCGGTGCGTGAATTCAATCCAGGTTTTGTGCTCGCGCGAATCGGGGATCAATTCTCCGTGGCAGAAGGGCCAAGAAGCGCCGCAGCCGTCACCGGAATGCGAGATGCGCACCCAGGCGCCCCAAACGATCACGAGCAAGGTGTAAGAGAGTGAGATCCACAACAGTTTTTTCATGAGGGGACCTCTAACACGTGTCGGGGGCTTTGACAAAAGAACCCCGGGCGGGGGACAAATGAAGCATGGCGCCTCACGACGGTCACTCTCACGACAACTGCGGTCATCATCATGACCATGGCAAAGATCATAAGCACGGTCATGGTCACAGCCACTCGCACGGACACCATCACCACCATCATGCCGTGACCGGGCGCGTGGGGATCGCCTTCGCCTTGAATTTAAGCTTCGCGGTGATTGAGCTCGTCGGCGGGTTTCTCACCAATTCCATGGCGATTCTATCCGACGCGCTTCACGATTTTGGCGACTCGGTGGCGCTCGGGATGGCGTGGTGGCTCGAAAAAAAATCGCACCAAAAGAGCGACGCGTTTTACACTTACGGTTACCGCCGGTTTTCGGTGATGTCGGCCTTTTTCACCGGCTTGATCTTGGCGTGCGGCTCGGTTTGGATCATCGCCACCTCGATCCCTCGCATCTTCGATCCCGAGCCCGTCAAAGCCTCGGGCATGCTGGGGCTCGCGGTTTTCGGAATCGCGGTCAATGGTCTCGCGTTCTGGCGTCTTTCAAAAGGCTCCTCGCTGAATGAGAAAATGCTCAGCTGGCATTTCATCGAAGATCTCACGGGCTGGATTTTGGTTTTGATCGGCGCGGGTGTCATGATGATCGCGGATTTGCCTTGGATCGACCCGCTCATGGCCGTCATGCTCTCCGGTTGGGTCTTGTGGAATGTGGTGCGCCACCTCAAGCAGACCTTGGCGGTCTTTCTTCAGGCCAGTCCCGGGCACTTGCAGACGGGTGAGGCGCCGGCGTGGATGAAGACGCTTGAGGGTGTGGAGGATGTTCATCACACGCACGTGTGGACGTTGGACGGCGAAGCGCACATCCTCACCACGCATGTGGTGATCGCATCATCAATGACCTGGGCCAAAACCGAGGCGCTCAAAATTCAGATCAAAAAAGGTCTGCGTGAAAAGTTTCAGATCGCCGAAGTCACCATCGAGTTCGAGCAAGCGGGAGAGCCTTGCTTCGATCCCGATCACAACCCGTCACAAGCGTAGTTTTTTCGCGAGAAGTTTTGCGCCATTCATCTTGGCGCCCAGTACGGACAAGAAGATAAAGACGCCGCCCGTCTTGCGGTCGAGAAAGAGAATCTCTCGAGGGGGCGTGCGCAGCGGGAATTTTTGCAGGATTTGCAGCGCGATCTTGGTCAGGCGCTGCGGCAGATCGGACTTCTTCCAGTCGTAGTCGCCCGCCTTTTCTTGGAAGGGCTCCACCATGCCGAAGCAAAACTGCTCGAACAAAGACACCAGCGCGGTGGAGTCGGTTTTGTCGAGGAATTTCAAGTTCAGCGCCTCGGCCCGCAGTTGCTCGGGGTCGTTGATCAAGGCCGCGCGGACCATGCGGCGGTACGGAATCAAAAAATCGTCGGGATAAGCGCGGACGGCACCGAAATCCAAAAGAATCAATTGATCCTCGCCGGTGGGTGAGAGGCGCACACGGTAATTGCCCAGGTGCGGGTCGGTCTGCACGATGCCCCAGTCAAAAAGTTCGGTGAGATAGAGATCCAAAAAACTTTCGGCCAAGCGGTTGCGGCGCTCTTGCGACAGCGAAGACACCAGTTTGTCGTCGGGCGCTAGGCCTTTCTCAAAGCTGGTGGCGATCACGCGCGGGCCGCAAAACTCGTCGTAAACTTTCGGCACGATGTAGCGGCTGTCGCCCTTGAGGCGTTCGCCGTAAAGTTTGGTTTCTTTGGCTTCGAGTTCGTAATTCATTTCTTGCACGAGCATTTCGCGGACTTCGGCAAAGATATGATCGGTCGAAACCCCTCGCGGCAGAACTTTGAGCAAACTGAGGAACGACTTGATCGCCTTCAGGTCACTGTCGATCGCGCGGTCGACGCCGGGATATTGAACTTTCAAGACGATCTGCTCGCCGGTGGCTTTGATGGTCGCGCGGTGCACTTGACCCAAGGAGGCCGAACCGATGGCCTCTTTGTCGATTTCGAGAAGGGCGACTTTTTCGGGAGACAAGTTGGCTTTGATGACGGGTTCGATCGCGCTCCACGCCAGAGGAGGGGATTGCGATTGCAAGCTTTTGAGAAGCTCGTTCGCTTCGGGCGGCAAGAAGTGCTCGCCGTACATCGACAGCATTTGGCCCGCTTTCATCAGGCTGCCCTTGAGCTCGCCCAGTTCCGACGAAAACTCGAGCGCACGGCCCTTTAAAAACGCCTTCCATTTTTCGGATTTGACGTCGGAATTTGAAAGCAAAGTGGCGGCGCCATGTCCTGCTAAGTGAGCACTGGTATTGAGGGTCAGCTTGGCGAGAGCCAGGCCTCGGGAGAAGACACCGGACTTGATTTTGTCGAGCCGCTTTTCATCCGCCATGGACAATGAGTTTAAGTCAGTTTAAACCTAAACCACAAGAGGAAAGGCGGGGCCGATGAAGGTTCTACTGACCGGTGCGACAGGGCTTATTGGACACGAACTCGGATTGGAACTGGTGCGCCGAGGACACGAAGTGTGTGTTGTTTCGCGCAGGAAAGAGGCCGCCCAAGACGTTCCGTACCCCTGCCGCGTTCTCCAAGGCGATCTTTCCAAAGGTCCTTTGCCAAGCGGCATGCTCACGGACATCGAAGGTGTCATTCACCTGATGGGCGAGTCGGTGGCCTCCGGGCGCTGGACCGCCGAGCGTCGCCGGCGCATCCTGGATTCTCGCGTCCTGTCGACTCGACACCTGATTCAAAGTTTGGAGTCCGCACCGCTGAAGGTCTTTGTTTCGGCATCGGCCGTGGGTTATTACGGCGATCGCGGTGACGAGACGCTCACTGAAGATTCAAAACCAGGTTCGGATTTTCTGTCTGAAGTTTGCCAGGCCTGGGAGCGCGAGGTGTTCTCGCTCAAAGACCGCGGGCCGCAAGTGCGCGTGGCCGCCGTTCGTTTGGGCATCGTACTTTCGGCCTTTGGCGGCGCGCTGACAAAAATGCTCACGCCGTTTCGCCTGGGCCTTGGTGGACCGTTCGGCAAAGGCGATCAGTGGATGAGTTGGATTCACCTTCGTGATGCGGTCGGTATTTTTACCCGCGTGCTCGAGGACGCTTCTCTTGACGGTGTCGTGAATGGCGTCGCTCCTGAGCCCGTGACCAACCGCGAATTCAGCCGCGAATTGGGCGCTTGTTTTGGTAAAGGCCTCGCGCCGGCGGTTCCTTCGGCCGCTCTCAAGCTGGGATTCGGCGAGATGTCCGAAGCTTTACTTGGATCCCAAAGAGTGATGCCGACCGTGATGCAGAAGGCGGGTTATCGATTTGAATACCCGAATTTAAAATCAGCTCTTGCTGAAGCCACGTCGCTTTACGCGGATGGCGATATGATTTTGCGGTCTCAGCAGTATTTCGATGTGCCTCCCGAGAAAATCTTCCCGTTTTTTGCGGAAGCTCAGAATCTGGAGCGCATCACGCCGCCGCTGCTGGGATTTCACATCGAAAAGATGTCGACGCCCGAAATTGAGGAGGGGAGTTTGATTGACTACCGGCTCAAGATTCACGGCGTCCCGGTGAAGTGGCGTACGCGCATCGAAGAGTGGGTGCCTGGCAAGCGCTTCGTCGACACTCAACTCAAAGGTCCTTATAAGAAATGGCACCACACGCACAATTTCGAAAAACTGGGCCGCGGAACTTTGATGACGGACCTGGTTCGTTACCGCGTCCCGCTCGGCTGGGCGGGTTGGTTCGCCTCGGGTTGGATGGTCGAGAAAGACGTTAACCAGATCTTTGATTACAGACGTCAGTACTGCGCGCGCCACTTTTCTGAAAAAAACCAAGGTTGAGCGCTCTCAGAACGTTCTGAATGATTCTGGCCCGTGTCTCAGTTTGAGATTGGATTACAGTTTAGTCGTCTTAAATCCGATCTTTAGATCATGCAAAAGACGAAAACTCTTGGAGTTTTCCACCTTATTTTATTGCTGGCATTTTTCCTAGCGGTGCCAGCA
>JAHBUS010000004.1 GCA_019637955.1 Pseudobdellovibrionaceae bacterium
TCGGCCTGACTCGAGCTTTGCTGAGCCGCCGCCGCGTTTTGCTGCGTGATCACATCCAGCTGCATGATCGCTTTGTTAATCTCCTGGATACCTTGTGCCTGCTCTTGCGACGCGTGGGTGATCTCGCCCATCATGACCGCGGCCGTGCGCGCGTTTTCGGTGATCTTATTCAAAGCTTCTTGGCATTGTAGGGCCGTGGCCTGACCCGAGGCGAGCCGCTCGCGGCCCGTTTCGACCAACCGGTCGACACGAATCTTGGTCTGTTCGACGATGCCATTTACTTTGGCGATGGAACCCGAGAGCATGTCGGTGATCTCTTTGGCCGCGTTGCCGCTCATTTGAGCGAGGTTTCCGACCTCCTCGGCGACCACCGCGAAACCTTTGCCGTGCTCGCCCGCGCGGGCGGCTTCAACGGACGCATTGAACGAAAGCAACTTGGTCTGAAAGACGATTTCGTTGATGACATTGGTTTTCTGCCCGATCTCCGAAATGATTTTGACGATCTCGGTAAACTCGCGGTTGCTCTCTTCCATCTGACGAAGAATCTCTTCGTTGTTCTCTTTGATATCCTGGATGGAACTGATCATTTGATCCATGCTGCGCGAGCCCTCTTCAGACACGGCCTGGCTCAAATCGACCGCGGACTTGGTGCGTCCCGCGGATTCGGCATTTTGCTTCACCATGGCCGAAATCTCTTCGATCGCCGAGACGGTCTCTTGCAGGCCTGCGGCCTGCTGCGAAGATGAATCGCTCAGCTTCGTCGCCGTCTCGGCGCTCTGCAAGGAAGCTCCCGAGACTTCTTGGCTTGAGTGCGCGAGAGACTGCACGATGTGGTTCAGGTTTTTGGCGATCGACTTTCCGAAAATCACGGCCACCGCCGCGATCAAAAGGGTGCCGGCAACCATAATCAAGAAGCTCATCATCGCGAGCTGACGGGCACCCGCATAGAGTTCATCGGCTCCCAGCTCCACAATGACGTGCCACTTGAGGTTGCGCACCTGAAACTCTCGATAGACCGAAACGACGGCAAGACCGTCGTAGGCCTGACCTTCAAGGTGCCCCTCCCCGCCCTTGAGAGCGGCGGCAATCGAGTCGCTTCGAAATTGAACCGCGGAGTTTTTCGCGAACATGGCGGCCACGGTGTGAGTGGATTTGTTGCGGAACGTGTCGGCCCGCAGTTTACCCTCTTGTCCGATGAGCAGCGTCTCGCCTTTTTCGCCAAGACCTTTTCGATCGCTCGCGATCACCGAAATTTTATCCAGAGGCAACTGCACGATCAAAGACCCCACGTACTTTCCTTGCGAAAAGATGGGGCTTGCGGCAAACGACGCCGGAGCTTCGTAAGAAGGCGTGTACGGCGCGAAGTCGTCCAAATAAATCTGTCCCTCGTTTAAAGAGCGCGAAGCTTCAAATGCCCGCGCGAGCCCCGATTGAGCCCAAGGACCTGTCCGCAGCGATGTCGCAAAATCAAGCTCTTTGAAAACGGTATAGACGATGCGTCCCTCAGGATTGACCAAGAAAATGTCGTACAGCCCGTGACGCTGAAGATGCGCACGAAAGTACGGATGCCACTTATGATGGGTGCGCGCATACTCAGAGTCGCGCTTGGCATTGATCATCTTGTCTTTCTCTCCCAAGACGTTCTCGTTAGCGGCAATGAAGTCATATTGAGCCATCGTCGCGGGCGCGTCGATCTTCGCAAAAATCTTTTCGATGTCCGCGGGCTCGCCCGCTTTTGAAATGTAGGTCTTTCCGAACTGATCTTTGTAGTACTTCATCAACTCTTCGCGACTCTTCATCACGGTCGGGCTCGAAAGCGAGAGCGAATCGGGAAAGTTCTCAAAGGGGCGGGCAAATTCAAGCAATGCCTGCAAAGCGACCGGCGAAGAGGCCATGTCGATCACGGCGCCCGCCTCGCCTTCAAAGTAATTGGCGATCTTCGAAGCTTTATCCTCGGCGACTTCCGAGGCGTTCTCCACACCCGCGGCCCGGAGCTCAGTTTGAGACATTCGGTAGGCGATCAGGTTGCTCAAAAGAAGGGGCGCCGCCCCGACCACGACGAAAGTGAGGACCAACTTTTTTTGTAAACTTATTTTATTTATTCTCATGATACCGCCTAGATAACTGTGTTACTTATCGGCGATCTTTACAAAACCTTAACCTGGGCTTGCGTGGAGAAAAATCCATCTCAAGTTGAAGCAGGACCTGGATTTAGATCAGACGTCCGTTCTGAATTTTTTGAATACGCTGGGCGAGCACTTCGAGATCGCGTTCATCATGAGTGATGAGGATGGCGGGAATATTTTCTTCTTCAAGGACATCGCGCACCAACTCACGGGCACCGGCGCGCAGGTTCTCGTCGAGCGCCGAAAAAGGCTCGTCCAAAAGGAGCAAACGCGGACGGCTCATCAACGCGCGGGCCAGCGCCACGCGCTGACGTTCACCGCCCGAAAGCAGCTGAGCTTTGGTGTCGAAACAAGACTGGAGGCCCAGCTTCTCGCCGAGCCTTGAGAGTGTCGAGCGCGCTTCGGCTTTCTCGATTTTTTTGGCTTCGGCGGCGAACAGAATATTCTGACGCGCGTTCATGTGCGGAAAAAGCTCGTAACTCTGAAAGACAACGCCAAGCCCGCGCTTCTCGAGGGCAAGACGGGCCAGATCGACGCCCTTAAAATCCCAGGTCAGGCCCGGACACGGCTCCAATCCCAAGAGCACGCGAAAGACCGAGGTCTTCCCGGAACCGCTCGGTCCCCACAGAGCCGTGATCCCCTGATCGGCGATCTCCCAGTGCGGGATCTCCAGTTTGAAATTGCCGTAGTCGCGAATCAAATTTTTAACGACCGACATGGCCGAGCCTCCAGAAAAATGTAAACAGAAGACTTCCTGAGATCAGAATCAAGAAGCCAACCCCGAGCCCCGCCTCGATCCGGTAGCTCGACATCAGCGACTCAGAAAGCAGCGCCCAATTGAGATTTTGCGACAGCATCACCCGTCCCAAAGCAAATTCGCCAAAGGCCCAGAGACTGACCACTCCCGCCAACACGCAGGCGATTCCCCAAATTTGAGGACGCACCACCCGGTGCCAGATCAAAAAATCGTTCGCGCCGAGCGTGCGCGCGATTTGAATCTGCGGCTCGAGAGACTCGAGCCGGCGGTCCAAACCCAAACGGAAAACCGGCAAAAAGAAAAGAAGCGCCAGCACCGAGGCATAGGTGATCAGGGGCGAAGCATCACCCCAGCCGATGAAGGCAAAACCCAAGAGCGCCGTGCTCGGCGCGAGCCAACCGCGCACCAGGCGCACGATCGGATTTTGCGGGTAACCGATCGAGAACACCAACAAGAACAGCAAACACAAAAGACCCGCGCCCAGAGCGAGCGCCACGCTCGGGAGAGCCAACTCGCCGATCTGGCTCCACAGCCCCTCGATTTGACCGATGGCCCGAAAAGACTCCGGCAGCGTCTTGAGAAGCGGAAGCCAAAAGATCATCACGTAAACGGCCGCCGCGCCCAAGCCCCACCGGCTCGCCACCAGATGCAGCCTCTCCGCTCTCGCGGCTTCGAGCCGAGCCGGGCGCGAAGGGATCAAGAGAACCAGCGCCATGATCGCGAGCTGCACGAGGCCGATACCGAGCGCTTCGCCCATTTGCGTGGAAATGCGAACCTTCTCGTAAATCAGCACCTCGAGATTGGTCGCGCGCCCGCCGCCGATGACCAGAGGAATCGAAAAACTCGCGAAGCAAAACGCGAAGATCGCAATCCCGACGGCCGCCAGATCCCAAACGATCAATCGAAATGAGCGGCGTAGAAACAAAAATCGCGGCGCGCCCATCACCGCCGCCATCTCGCTGAGGCCTTGCAACTTGTCTTCGATCGAGCGCGACAACAACACGGCCGCAAGACCCGCGTTCATGAAGCCTTGAACGAACACGACGCCGATGAGCCCGACCGGAAACGGATCGACCCACGCCAGAAACGATAGCAGCACGAACAGCGGCGGCAGGAGCGAGGGCAGCAGCAGTGCCCAAGACAGAACGCCTTTCAGACGCGGACCGGCCCACCAAAGGCCCGGCATCAACGTGAAGGCCGCGATCAGGGCGATCAGCGACGAAAGCACGCCTTGATAAAGCGAGTTTTTCAAGGCCCAGAGAAGCTCGTCGGTTTCGGGTAGACCGATCCCGCCGATCTGGCGGGCCAATAAAAGATAAGGCAGGGCGAGGGTCAAGACCGCGAGGAGAAAAATCCCCCGACTGATCGTCATCCTCACTCCATCCGGCGCAGCGCCGACCATTTTCTCAAGAGACGCTCACGCTCGGCTTGCGAGGGGACGCTCTCGTAGGGGCGCAGCTTATAAGGGGGGATCTCGGCGAAGATGGTTCCGTCCTTCACGCCCTTGATGACCGGAAACATGTAGTTTTTTTCCATGATGACCTTTTGCCCGTCTTTCGACAAAACAAGGTCGGCGAATTTCTGCGCGAGTTCGCAATTCTGGCAGTTGGCGGGGATGCCCATGAATTCGAATTGCAGCGGGTGGCCTTCGTTCAACTCCACCGCCACGACGTCGAGATTTTTTTCTTCGACTTTGTGGTACACGGGCGACGTCGTGTAGCTGAACACCGTGGCCGCTTGGCCTTTGGTGAACAGACCGTAAGCCATCGACCAGCTGGTCGAGTACGCTTTGACTTGCGGATTGAATTTTTTGAGATACTCCCAAGCGCCGTCTTCGCCGCGAACTTGAATCAACCAAAGCAAAAACTGCAAGCCCGGCGACGAGGTGCGCGGATCTTGCATCGCGATCTGCCCCTTCCACTCGGGCTTCAGGAAATCGTCCAGAGTTTTGGGAAACTGCGGGAGTTCGGATTTACGGAACACAAAGCTCATCACGCCGAAATCGAAGGGCACGAACTCCGCGCTGCTCATCGCGGGCTTGGCGTCGTCTTCGAACTCAAGATTTTGGACGGAGATGGTTTTCCAGTTGATCCCGGCCTTGGCCATTTCGAGGTCGTACTGATCAAAGCCCAAAACGATGTCGGCACCGACTCGGGCCTCAGACTTCAAACGCTGCATCAGAATGGTCGAATCGGCGCCGTCAAAAAACTCCACGCGGCAGTCGCAGGTCTGTTCAAACTGCGTGCGCAGCCAGGGGCCAGGCCCCCACTGAGCGATGAACGACGAGGACGCGAACACGCGAAGAACGGGCTTGGTTTCTTTCGAAGGGTCGCGGCTGCTCTTGATGAAGAGCGCCAAGAACAGACCCGCGAACACGACGACGAGAAAAGACAGGAAGTGTTTCATGTCACCACCAGATGCCGCGACGGCGCTTGAAGAAGTAGTAGTCGAAACCGAGGCAGCGGCCCGCGCCGATCCATGCCAGCAAAAGATGCGTGGCCATCAAAAGGCGCGGCAGATCGTCATGACCGGGACCGGCGAGCACCAATTGATTGAGGGCCATCAAGGCCGCCAAGATCGCGATCGGGCGCACGACGTAACCGAGCAGGTACGAGATCGCGATGGCGAATTCAAGAGCCACGACGATGAACGCGAACGTCTGCCAATGCGGAATAAAAATCGTTTCGATGACGTTCTTGTACCAAAGAGGGGCTTGCAGCGTGGGCAGGATCTCGGCGATTTCGCCGGCGAGGCGTGGACGGGTCAGGTAATCGGCATTGAACTTGAGCAACGCAGCTTGCAGGTACGTGTACCCAAGAAACACGCGCAAGAACGACAAAGGAACCAAATGGCCGACGTATTTTACACTCTCAAAAAACGCTGCAAACACGATTACCCCGTGGCGCCTGACGGCGCCTCTCTACCAGTCATTTGACCCCACGCTGGGGACAGAGGTCAAACAAGAAGCAGGCGTCGCACTGCGGGCGGCGGGCCTTGCAGATTTGGCGGCCATGGTAGATCAAAAGATGCGGCAGCAAGATCCAATCTCGTTTGTCGATCATCTCGCTCAGTTCGCGCTCGATGATCACGGCGTTGTCCGACTTGGTCCAACCGAAATGAAACGACAGACGCGCGACGTGCGTGTCGACGACAACCCCGCTCGCGATCCCGAACGCATTGCCGAGCACGACGTTCGCGGTTTTGCGCCCCACTCCCGCCAGCTCCACGAGCTCCTCGAGCGTGCGCGGCACTTCGCCGCCATGGCGCTCGACCAAAGCCTGGGCGCAGGCTTTGATGTTCTTGGCTTTGTTTTGGTAAAAGCCGGCCGAACGGATCAACTCTTCGAGATGCTTTTGATCGGCCTGGGCCATGGCCGAGGGCGTGGGGTACGCCTTGAAAAGTCCTTTGGTCACGATGTTCACGCGCTCGTCCGTGCACTGCGCGGAGAGGATCGTCGCGATCAAAAGCTGAAACGGACTCTCATGGTCCAGGGCGCAGTGGGCGTCGGGATAATGCGATTTGAGCAAGTCGAGGGTCGGGTTGACCGGGGCCTTTTTAGGCTTTGTCGCCAAAGTCGCCGATGGCTTCGACGGGACATCCTTCCATGGCTTCTTTGCAGGCGCTTTCTTCGTCAGGATTTTCGGGCTGTTTCGAGACATAGGCGTGACCTTCGTCCTCGTCCATCTTGAAGTTATTCGGTGCCGCCAAAACACAGGCGTCGCAAGCGATACAAGACTGGTCGACAAACATTTTGCCGTCCTGGTTTTGTTTCCACTTTTGCGAGAGCTCCGCCATGGTTCCTCCGGGGCTCCTTGAGGGGTGCCCATTAGTCGTGATTTTTTATGATGCTTTGGGACTCGTGTCAAATAGGATAAAATGAGGGGACAGCCCAGTGACAGGAGGTGACCATGGAAGGTCCCAGAGCGCCCCGAGAGGCGGAACTCCCCGATTTGCTGAAATTTTTGGACAAGGCCCTGCGCCCCGACCAGCAATGGTCGATCCAGAACGAGTACCCCACGGCCCTCGGCAAACAGAACATCAATAACATCCGCATCATCACCGAAAACGACCGCTTTTTGTCGCACGCCGTGATGAAGCCGCTCATCATCAAAACGCCCTTGATGATCTACAAGGCCGCCGCGATCGGCAGCGTTGTCACGGATCAAGACCACCGCGGCCAAGGCCTTTCGAGCCAAATTTTGGACTCGTGCCTGGTCGAAGCCCAGGCCCAGGATTGCGACTTCGCGATCCTTTGGACCAACCTCTACGACTTCTACCGTAAAATCGGCTTCGAACTCGCGGGTTTCGAGGAGAGCGTGGTCTTTGAAAAAGAGTTCGCGGTTCCCGCGCACGATCTTATTTTTAAGACCGGCTCGCAAGTGTCTTCCGAGGCGATTCTGCGACTTTACACGAAGCACGCCGTGGGCACGGCCCGCAATGCCGAAGAGGTTCGCAAATTCTTGCAAATCCCGAAGAGCCAAGTGCACACCGCTTGGGACAAATCCGGCCAGCTGGTCGCTTACGCCGTCGAAGGCAAGGGCGCCGATCTCACCGACTACGTCCACGAATGGGGCGGATCGGTGTCGGCGCTGCTCGCGTTGATGTCGCATTTGCGCAAAACGAAAGCGCGTCCGTTCACGATGATTCTGCCGAACCATTCGGTGAATCTGCTCGTGCAGCTGCAAAAACTGCCGGTCACCATCAATCAAGGTTACCTCGGCATGATCAAAATTTTAAAGCCCGAGGCTTTTTTCGCCAAAATTCAGAAGGCCGCGCGCACGCTCGGGATCAGCGATTTGACCTTGGAAACCGTCGGCGACGGCAGCTTCCGCGTGGGGTTCGCGGGCGATCTGCGCACGCTTCCGAGCGAACGCGACCTGGTCCGCTTTATCTTTGGGCCTGGCGATGACTTGGGCTTTTTACCGAGTTCGGCGCAAAAATCGGAACGCATCTTTCCTCTTCCACTTTGGTTCTGGGGTTGGGACTCGATATGAATAAAAATCGCAATTGGGTCTTCATGGTCGGCGTGACCATCGAAGCCTTGGTGTTCGTGTTGATTTTCGCGGGCTGTATGAAGGAGCCGGACTTCAAGCAGGAGTTCGGTGACGAGGTGGCCGCCGCCGATATCGATTCGGCGCTCAAGGGGATCTACGATCAAACCGCGAGCCCCTACGACATTAAAAAAGGCGAGTTCTCTTACATGGAGCGCACGCAGACGATCGAAACCATGCCGCCGGTGCTGCTGCTTCAACGCGGCGACACGGTCACCAATCGCGTGGACACGGCCCACGAAATCACGTTCACGATCGTGAGCGAAATCCGCGAACTGATCGACGGCGTGATGAAGCCCTCGCGCGAAGAAAAAGAAGTTCCGCTGCGCAAAGAGTCCAGCGTCTTGTCGGTGCCCGCCGATGAAGTCGTGGGCGTGAAAGACAATAAAAACATTTCTTGGTCGGCCGTGCGCGATCACGACGTGACGACCAAAGCCCGCATCACGTACCACCGTCTTTCAAAAGTCGATGGTTTTATTCAAGTGCCGCCTTTGGTGCAAACGCACCCCAACTGCGGCGGCCTCGGAACGCATGCCTGCCACGACCCACTTCCCGTGTCGGTGCTCCGCTTTGACCGCGTCGACTGGGATGACACCGACGCCGGGACGAAGACCTCGTACCTGTTCGTTTTCAGCCCCAAGGTTCCCTATTTCGCCTCGCAACTTTTGGGTTGCGCCGAAACCACGGTCCCCTATCAGGGCCAGCGCGTAAAGCTGCGCCAGTGCGACGAAGTTAAAGATTTCACCTTCGGGCAAGACCCGGCGCCCACTCCTTGACGGAGGCGCCGGCCGCGCTCTAGAAGTGCGGTATGGCTAAAAAAATCGCGGTCGTACTCTCAGGTTGTGGCAATAAAGACGGGGCTGAAATCACCGAGGCGGTGAGCCTCATGATCGCGCTAAGCGAACAGGGCGCCGAGGTCGAATTCTTCGCGCCGAACGAAGAGTTCGTGGCCAAGAATTTTCTGACCGGCGAACCGATGCCCGAGAAACGCAACATCATGGCCGAGGCCGCACGCATCAGCCGCAGCAAAATCAAGGATCTCAAATCTTTGGACGTCGAGGCCTTTGATGGTCTCGCGCTTCCCGGCGGGTTCGGGGCCGCTCTCAATTTGTCGACCTGGGCAACCAAAGGCGCGGCCTGCTCCGTCAACGCCGATCTTGAAAAGGCCCTGCGCGCATTTTATAAATCCAGCAAACCCATTGGCGCGATCTGCATCGCCCCCACGCTCGTCGCCCGCGTTCTGGGACGCGAGAACGTCACCGTCACCATCGGAAACGATCCTGAGACCGCGGCCGAAATTAAGAAAACGGGCGCGATTCACGAGACCTGCCCGGTGGACGATTACATCACGGACCGTCTGCACAAAATTATCACCACGCCCGCTTACATGTACGATGGCGCGACGCCCGTACAGATCTTTAAAGGCGTTTCGGGTTTGGCCAAAGAACTCGTCGAGATGGCTTGAGACCCGCGTGAATCTCGAGTCGATTCTCGGTGACCCCCGCCCCATGCTGAGTGAAATCAAACGCGTCTGCGCCCTTTTGCAAATGGCGCCGCTCGCTTGCGATCACATCTGCTACCGGGTCGCAACGGTGGAGCGGTATGAGTTTCTCAAAATTGAACTGGCCCGAATCGCGATGCTCGCCGCCGAGACGCCGGTCAACGGCCGTCCAATTTGTATTTTCACGCTGCACGAACCCTTGGTTTTCGAAGATCAGCTCATCCCTTGCGTCGAACTTCCCGCTCCCAAAGCGGCGTCGGGCTACGCCGAGGGGTGGGAACACGCGGAGTATGTCACCGGGATGCCCCTTGACGAGTTTCGTTCACGACATCCGGATGTTTCGTTCGATCTGAGGGCCGCGAACAAAGAGATCAATCCCGAAATCGCGCTCAAAGTCGGAGATCGCTATCAAGCCAAATTTCACACCGCCTCGATTCTCGAGGTCATCGAACTCGAGACGCGGCTCGGGCTCGTCAAAGATGTTCGAGAATGTTGACGGTTTGACCGAAAGGGTCGCGGACGAAAAAACGACGCACGCCCCAAGGTTCCTCCGTCAGGGGGTAGAGGATTTTAAAGCGCGCCTTCTTCATGCGCCGAAAAGCCTCCTCGACGTCGTCGACTTCGATGGAAAGAGCGGGAACCTCGGTCCCCGACCCTCCCTCGGTCATGATACTCAACTGCACCGTCATTTTGCTCGAGGAGCCATAAGTGTGAATCCAGTCCATGTCCATCAACAGATCCAAGCCCAGGATGTCCTGGTAAAACCGTTTGGCGGAAGCGACTTTTTTCGCGGCGATGTTGGCGACGACTCTTTTGACTTTCATGTCTCGAGACTATCATGCCGCGAAGATCCCTGGGCGAGAACTCGCCTTTGGCCTGTGAATGACTCTTGCAATCTTCTGACGTTGAGCCATCAACATCAGGAGAGTTCATGCAACTGGGGAAAATTCATTACTTCGAAAAAGTCGAAACCAACCAACACCGCGAGTTCATCAACGCGCAGAACCACTGCATCTTGTGCAGCAACGTTCTCGAACTCCGACATGTACGGGTGGACGAAGAAAAAGAAATCAAAGAAGAGGCCCACTGCCCCCAGTGCGACTTGCGCACACGTGCCAAAACTTACTCGGTCCAGTGACCGTTCTTTGACGAGGACCCGTCAAATTTTTCGCACTGTTGAACCGCACGTCAAAAATTCGTGCGGTCCGAATAGAAACTGCCGTCCCAACGCGGATCCGGCGTTCCCGCAAAACCCGATTTGATCCCTTGATTCCAGACTTCGAGCGCGCCGACCCAGGTGCGCCGGAAGACCTGCGACGTCTCGAGTTTCGGCAAAAGCTTATCGATCTTTTCGTCCGATCCCCACATCTGAAGACAAAGCGCGTTCGGCAAATTGTTGACCCACTTGGCCGCATCGAACGCGTACTTGATCGGGATCAAAAAGAGGAGGGGACTCTGCAGTTCAAGTTGATGGTACTCCGAGCAGTTCGACACGTTTTCGAGCACCGTCAGCGGCGATCCTTCGTGCAGCTCGCGCGCCTGTTCGGAGGTGAGCGATTGTAAGATGGCGTTCTTTTTTTTCTGAGAAGAATCCGTCAGTTGGGACGAGATGGAGGCGAGCTTGTTCTTGAGAACGGCCTTAAACTCGGCTTCGATGGAATCGACCACGATCACGCGCGAAACGTTCCAAGACAGCGTGCCTTGGCCCTCGAGTGCCGCGCGGATAATCCCGTCGGCCGCCATGTCGAGATCCGCATCGGCCAGGACAATGGCCGAGGTTTTTCCCGAGCGGAAGATCTGCCATTTCTTCTCCATCCAAGGCACCTGCGCGAGCGCCTTCTCGGAGGCGTCGTCGGTCCCGAGAACCGAAACCAGGCGCACGCCGGGATGACCCAAAAACAAAGGCAGCGTTTCATTCTCACCGTCGGCGACAAACTGAAGGGAGCCCGGTGAAAAACCCGTGCCCACCAAAAGACTCTGCAGCTTTTCAAGCAGTGCGGCCTGCGCCGGCCATGCCCGCACCAGAATCGAATTGCCCGCCGCCAGCGACGCGCTCAGCGTCTCGAAGAGCGAAGGCAGCGGCGTGTGCACGCTGAGCACAACCGCATGCAGCCCCGAAGCTCGACGCGGACTCGCTTCGCTCGGCGCCGTCATCGCCTTCACGGTGCGTTCGATGGTGGCGATGGCCTGTACCGCCCAAGCGGTCTCATAATAATCGCGAGAAAAGAAACAGGCCGCCGGGTCCAAACGGTAAAGATCCGGGATGGACTCACGGAGGGCATCCGTCCAAGCCAGCAACCGCTCCGAACGCTGCGCCTCGCTGGGCCGTTCATTTTGGAGGAGTTCTTTTTTGCCAGATTGCAATTTTTGAAGGAAATCGGGAACCAACGACATGGGCGGACCTTATCACAGCCCCTTAAAAAGTGAAAGGCGATGACAAAGTCATCGCCCCTCGGTTTTTTTGTGACGGCGGTCAGCGGCCTGAGGCCACTGGACGACGGCTCTTTGGAGCCACCGCCAGGTAACGGTCTAGGAGACCGCCACCTCCGCCTTGGTCATGTCACTTGTATTTATCACCAAGCACCACCCCCTTTCGCGCTACATGAGTAGCTGAGATCAGAATACCGCGCTTTAAATGGCGCCGATAGCGAATTTCACCGAGAGCCCGATCGGAGTTTTGCATGCGTCTCAATACGTTTTGTTATGGATCAGCCAAAGTCCCGAAATGATTCCGTGATTCGCCTCGAGACGAAAGATGACTTTTTGCATCAGCTGTCGACTCACCTCGAAGTGGGTCTGAAAAAAATTTGCGCGATGACAGGAACTCAGGATTTTTTTTCGATTCGAATCAGGCTTGTTCCGCGAATATCGGCGGCGATCTCGACCGCCGCCGAGTAGCGAAACCGGCGCTCGAGATTTTTGAGCACCGAGGTTCCGTGCGCGTCTTCGGTGCGAACAAGAACAAAAGCTTCACCGCCCGGCGCGAGCACCCGTTCGATCGCATTCCAGAGTTCGTCCGAACTCGCATCGATAAAAAAACGGCAGCGTGATTTGAAATCACCGGCGGAAACTTTTCCGTGCTCGACTTCGAAATAGGGCGGATTGCACAGGATCAGGTCGTACGCGTGTCCGGGGGTCTCCACGCGAAGGTCCGCGTAGTTCATCTCGAGCCAACGAAAACGTCCACCGACCCCGGCCGAGAAGTTGGAGGCTTCGAACCGCCGCTGGTTTTCGTCAAAATGAGTCCGGTACGCGCTTTGGATTTCGAGAAAATCGATGGGGTACTCGCCGCTCAAAAAGCACGCCAGCTCAAACCCCATCACCCCGCTCCCCGCGCAAAGGTCCAAGACCCGGCGTGGACGCTTTTTTTCGCCGCGAAAATGAGCCGCGATCCACCACGGCGTTTCGACCGAATCTTGCGAGAAGCGGTACTCTTCGGGCTGCGAATAGTTCAGCGTGAACGGTTTGGAGCTCAAAGGGCGGCGCGGATTTTCTCTTGAATCTCTTTCATCTCGGTCTCGGAACGCTTGGACGCTTTCGAGAAATTGAGATCCGCCATCGACCAGGCCGGAATGAGATGCAAGTGGTAGTGCTGCACTTCGAAGCCGATCGCCGCGGTCAAAACGCGTGAACAGCCAGTCACGGCCTTGATCGCCTTGGCGACCTTCTGGGCGTTCTTTTGCACTTGCAGGTAGGCCGCCTCGGGAACGTCGTACCAATGATTGACCTCCTGCTTGGGAATCACCAGGCAGTGGCCCAAGTGGATCGGTTCAATGGTCAAGATCGTGATCGTGAGATCGTCCTCGTGAATTTTGTAAGAAGGAATCTCGCCGCTGATAATTTTGGTAAAAACCGAAGCCATCTCAAAAACCTTTCATCAAACTCTGATAGACGCCGTCCAAATCCGAGAATGTGCAGCCGTAACCGGTCATGCCGTCGGGCCCATCTTTCATCCACACGATGCGGGCGTCAAATTCATATTTCAGCGCCTCGTGCCCCGGAATGTTGATTTCGATTTTAATCTCGTCGGTGGGCTTGAGCCCCAAGGTTTGATCGGCGCTCTCAAAAAAAGCGCCGCCGACCGAAAGGTTCCGAAGGACACCCGGCACCTTGGCCCCCGAGCCCTTGAGGCCGATGAGCACCGACTGATCGGTGGTGTAACGAGGATGGACCTGCTGCTTTCCGGGCTCCCAGACGGCCGTGATGTCCAGAATCGCGCGGTAAAGGGTGAACCCATTCAGCGGCAGCTTGAGCATGCGCACCTTGGTGAAGACCGAACTGAGCTGCAAAAGCGACTGCGAGATGGCTGGTGAGAGCACCAAAATCGGAAGGTGGCGGGGGACATCCTTTCGCAGACGCGAAAAAAAAGCCGCCTGCAGGAGGTCGTCCTCCGGCAGGCGCAAAACTAAAAGGTCAATTTTGGTTTGCTCCCAGAATTCGGGAGATTGTCCAAAAGAAGCGGTGCTCTCGAACTGAAAGGCGGAGCCTTGTTCGTGGTTGCGGGCGACCTCTTCGACCATCTCTTGTTCATCATAAGAGGGAGTGACGAAGAGGACCCGCTTCAAACTAGCCTCGTTGAGCGACGGGCTTCCAAGTTTGGTTCATCTTTCCCGTCCATTTTCCGCGCGGGCGGTAGATGCGGTTCTTCTCGTACTGCTCCATCGCGTGGGCGCACCAGCCGGCAATGCGCGAAACCGCGAAGATGGGGGTGTAGAGATCGATCGGGATTCCCATGCTGTAGTAAACCGTCGCCGAGTAAAAATCGACGTTGGGCATGAGGCCCTTTTCTTTGTACATGGTGTCGTCGATGAGGATCGACATTTCGTACAAGTGGTGTTCGCCGCTTTCTTTGGTGAGCTTGTCGCTGATTTTGCGCAAAATCGCCGCGCGCGGATCGCCATCTTTGTAAACGCGGTGGCCGATGCCCATGACTTTTTCTTTCGCGTTCAAAGCGTCCTTCACGAACTGCTGCGCTTTTTCGATGGTGCCGATGCGTTTAAGCATGAGCATCACCTGCTCGTTGGCGCCGCCGTGGAGCGGGCCTTTCAACGCGCCGATCGCCGACACGATCGCCGAGTGCAGATCCGACAGCGACGAGGTGGTCACGCGGGTGGCGAAGGCCGAGCAGTTAAGCTCGTGATCCGCGTGCAAGATCAGGCAGGTATCGAAAATTTTGACGTGGTCGGCTTTGGGTTCAGCGCCGCCTTTGAGCATGGACATGAAGTTCCACGCGAGCGATTTGTCTTTTTTGGGCTGAACAGGCTCTTTGCCGTTGCGGATCGCTTCGAAGGCGCACACGATCGCGCCCATTTTTGCGGTCAAACGGACCGCTTTGCGCTGATTGGCCTCGGGCGAGTTGTCTTGAGCATCTTGATCCCAGTGAGCCATCATCGAAACCGCCGTGCGCAGCCAAGCCATGGGATGCACGCCTTTGCTGGGCATCGCTTTCAAAGCCGAGATGAACTCGGGAGAGAGCGTCGCTTCGGTGGCCAGATCGGTCTTGATTTTTTCGAGTTCCGCCGCCGTGGGAAGGCGGTCGTTCCACAGCAGAAAGGCCGTTTCTTCGAAGGTGGAGTTCTGCGCCAGATCTTCGATCGTGAAACCGCGATAAGAGAGAGTGTTGCCTTGGATCGAGGAAATAGCCGTCGTACAGGCGACGATTCCTTCGAGGCCTTTATCGATCGCGCCTTCGTAAATTTGCGGTGCTTCTGCCATGGTGGATGTCCTTTCGTATGGTCCTAGTCATCGTTTAAAAATTAACGTTTCGCAAGTTTTATCACCCGGTCTTTGACTTCCATCACGACGACCGTTTGATCGCGAAAAGGCTCGGCGAGACCCGAAAACTTTTCGACTTGATAGAGAACTTCGTTGCGCACATCGTGCACGCCCGCCTTGGGTGCCAGCTTCAGGCACTTCAGCAAACGTTCGGCGCCGAACTCTTCGCCTTCGGCATTTTTCGCCGACATGACACCTTGTGTGCAGAGCACGAGCCGGTCGCGCGGCCCCATGATGAGCGATTGCTTCAGAGGCATCGCGGTGAAACTTTTTGAAAGTGCCGGCGATGCCGGTTCCAAACGGGCCCAGGTGTCGGCCTCTTCGTTGTGATGAAACGCCGCGATCGGCCCGCAGGCCGAAAAAGAGAGTTCAAAATTGCGGCGGTCCATCACGGCGTAGAAAATGTGCGCTTGGTCCTTATCGTGCACGTTGGGGACGATCTCTTGCGCCATCTGCTGCAAAACGACGTCGGGCGAGAGGCCTTTGCGCGCTTCGATTCGTGACGACATCTGGATCAAGACCGAAAGAAACAGCGCGCTCATCGCGTAGCCGCTCGAACTGGCCACGACGATGCCGAATTTCAGTTTGTCTTCGTGCTCGAAAACGTCGAAGTAATCCCCGCCCGATTCCGTGCCCGCCAGGAACTTCGTGCTGAACTCGACGCCGTTGATGTTCGGCAGCTCGGTCGGCGAAAGCACGCGTTGAATGAGCGCGGCGATTCTTAAGTCCTGCGCCATCTCGGCGATCATCGTCTCGAGAATTTGATTGGTCTTCGAAAGCTCGCCGCGAAATCGCGTGAGCTCCTCGTCGCGACGGCGGACTTGCTCTTGAAGTTCTAGAATTTGCGCTTTGAGTTCTTTTTCAGACACCGAAACAGGTTAGCTTTTCGACCCGCGCTTGTCTTCGGTTTCATGACCTTCGGACCTAGGTCCAAAGCGCGCCAGCTCGGCAAGGAGACGCTGATGCTCCTTCAAAACCGCGGGCGGAATTTGAGCCCGCGTCTCGGGGTCGAGCTGGGCGTCCTGCTCCTGCAACTGTTGCAGACGTAAGTGCGCCGTTTTTTTAAGCTCGCGGAGCAGATGCCGGTCGCTGACGCTGGTCCAGCGGCGCAGGCGAAGGCTCCAGATCTCGGAGGTCTTTTCGTCCCGAACCCAATTGAAATAGAAATGCAAAAGGGCCAAGGCGAGCACCGTCTCCAGCGCGGTGTAAAGAGCAAGTCCCAGAGCAAATTGAATGAAGCGCAAGTTCGGGTCGAAGGCATTCGCGCCCGCGGTGAAGCTGACTAAAAGATCCCGGACCATCGGACCCGTCAGGGCCAAGATCGCGATCGCCAACACGGCGATGACCGCACGGCTCCGCAAGTCTTGGCGGGCGTATTTGTCCCGCGTGATCAACGGAAAGCGCAGCCAAAGAGCCAGACGCTCGGCGAAAATCATCACCCAGGCTCCGGGCAGCGACAAAATTCCCGGAAACAACGCCGCCGGCGCCAGGATCCACATCCAGCCGCCGTAGCCGGTGATCAAGGCCGGAATCAGACCGATCAATCCGCACAGCACCAACCCCGGAAGCCGCGCCTCGCCCAAGTAAAACACCCACATGGGAGGCTCGGGCGCACGCGCGGGAGCCCACATCCAAGTCCACACATTCAAGTACGACAAGAAATGCGCGGCCACGGCAAAAAGTACCAGAGGAATCAGGGCCGCGAGCCACGAAATCCCGAGCGAGAGCAGCCACGTGCGGCGGCTTTCATGCTGAATGCGCGAGCGCAGCAGACGGGTCAGAATAAAATTTTCGAAGTGAACGTAAAGCGGGCTCGTCAGAATCGCTTTGGGAATCAAGGTGTGAAAATGGGGACTTTCCCAAACGCGGTTGAGTCCTTTGTGATGCCTCATCCCCTCTACATAGCCCGCGCCCCCAAAAGGTGCCAGGCACCTTTTTGAAACGCGAGGCGGCAACTTTAGAGTTTGGGGTTGTAGAGGTCGTAGCGGATCGTGGTGCCTTCGAAGCGGTGTTGCAAGCCTTCGAGGAGCGGCGGTTCTTTGAGAGGACGCTTCACGACCACGCGGTCTTTCGCGACCCGCAACGCCTCACGCAGCAAGTCGCTGGCGTCCGCATCGGCGCCCACCACCGAGCGGAAAATCTGCATCTCTTTGCGCGGAAGCGCGGTTTTTTTCTTCTCGAAGGAAAACATCGGGTCCAGGTAGATCACCTCGGGGCCCGAACCCTTTTGCAGAGCGCGCAGAATTTCGATCGCATCCCCCGCCCGCAGCGAGAACCGCGCGGCGAGCTCGGCCGTTTCGGGAGCCCGGGCCGCGCGCTGGCGCGCGTCCTCCACGAGTTCGGCGATCAGCGGCTGGCGCTCGAAGGCGGTGACCTCGGCGCCCAAGCGCACCAAAAACCACGCGTCTTCGGCGAGGCCCGCGGTCAAATCCCACACTTGATGAAAACCTTTTGAGAGACCGATGGCTTTGGCGATGAGTTCGCTTTTGCCGCGATGAGGGCGCTGGTACTTCAACCGGTCGTTCACGAAATCCAGATGCAAACGCAAACCGTCGTCGGTGACCAGTTCCGCGCCGCGCTCGGTGTGTTCGATTTTCGCCATGTTAAGCCAAGGTCTCGATCACGAGCCAATAAAAGAGCGTCTGCAAGGTCCAAAGAATGAGCGTGAGCAAGGCGCCCACTCGGCCCATGCGCATCACTTCACGGATGCGCGAACCAACGGGAGACTTGAGGCGCCTCAGGCTGATCAGGAACCCGAGCGAAAAGATCACCGGCAGAATCACGAAGCCCAAGAACCAGTCTTTCGAGTGGTACACCCATTGGTAACCCGCCATCAACGCGATGAAGGCGAACCAAATCACCTCCAGCGCGCGCCGGCCGCGCTCGAATCCCAGGTAGCTCATGGTGTTTTCGAACCCGGCCTGACTGTTCACCATCACCGACTCGAAATTTTTGAGCTGCACCAAAAAAACAAAATGCCATCCCGTCAAAATGCCGATCCAGAGGGCTTCGATGTCGAAGCCCGCGCCGATCGCGGTCTGATAACCCACGGTGAGCAGCGGACCAAAGAGCAAGAACACGACAATCTCGGCAAAGCGTTTGTACTTCAGCCCCAGACGCGGCGAGATCCAAGCCAAGAACGCGACGAAGGCGGGCACGGACACCATCGGCAAGAGCTCCGGAAACACCCAAATCGACGGCAATCCGAGCAGGAGGCCAAATCCCAGGTACACGACCGCCCACGACTTGGTGGCGCCCGCGGTGACCCAGCCTTTTTGAATTGCTTGGCTGCCGCTTTCGGGGTGAATGCGGTCCACGCCCTTCATGTGATCGTAGTAGTCATTGAGCAAGAACGCCCCGAGAGTGACAAACAGGGCGCCGAATCCCGAAAGGATCGCAAGAATGGGATCGAACTCAACCTCGTCGAAGATGTTCTTGGTCAAAATCAAGTAGAGCGGAAAGAGAACGTAGATAAAATTGCGAAGACGAAACACTTGCGCCCAAAGTTTGAGCGCGCCGGGCCTTTGGATGTCTTTGACCGGCACGATTTCGAACGTCACGGTTTCGCCGGGCGTGCTCACGTTGAGCGATTTCACCGGCAGCGCGCGCAAACTCGACGAGAACGTTCCGCGCAAGTAGGCGAGAAACTCGGGGTCGGTCTTAGACAGCGTCTTGAACTCGCGCACTTAAACCCGTCTCCAGTACAGCAGCTCCGTGAGCGGGAGCAGCTTATCGATGAGCTTCATCTCTTCCGGTTTGAGGTACGACTTCAAGTTCTTGAGATGGTGCTGGTAAAGCTGAATGAGAAACTCGTTCTTTTGATCGAACTCGGCAAGCTTCGCGGCGAACTTGTCGGGGCCGCCGATGGCGAGGGCGAAGTCCGCCACGGTCTTGCATTCTTTTAAGACCGCGCGCTTTTCGGCCGGCATCTCGCTCGTCGCGAAAGCGGCGAACGAATTCATGTAGCCCGATTTCAAATCACCGAGAACGGCCTTGCCTTCGTTGTTACGGACATCGAAGTCCAAGAGGTCATCGCCGCGTTGAAAAAGCTGGCCGAGCAACGTGCCCGCCTCTTCGAGACCGGTGTGCAGCCCGGGTTCGTAGCGTTCCTGCGCGATGAACGGGGCGCGCAGGCACCATTTGAAGAGCGAGGCGGTCTTCAAGTTGTGGACGCGGTCGAGCTGACTGAGATCCAGGCCGAAATCGCCCACCAGCGAATCTTGCAACCACTCCCCTTCGAGCAAATCCGAGATGATCTCGGCGGTGTACTGAACGAGGCGGATATTGCCGTGTCCCGAAAGGTTCACCATCACGCGCGCCAGCAGGTAGTCGCCCGCGAGCACGGCGTACTCGGGCGTGAAGCGCAGCCACGCGGCGGTTTTTCCCCGGCGCAAATTCGAGCGGTCGACGAGATCGTCATGCAAAAGCGAAGCATTGTGGATGAACTCGATGGTCTGCGCGAGCAAGTGCTCGGACTTGGGATCGAGCGCGATTTGATCGCCCACCATTTTGATCAATTTGGCGCGAAAACCCTTTCCGCCCGAGAAAAGATCGTCGTAGAGCGTGTTGAGTTTCGGCAGGTAGGCCGGAAAGTCTTTGGGATCGTAAATCTTCAAGTTCATGACTGAGGGTGTTATACCCATCTCATTCTGAGACTGTCAAACGACGCACAGGCTGTCGAACTTTTCGCGCCCCCGGTCGACAGAAGGGACGTCACCGAGCCGCCGCAACCCCCTTTATTCGAGCTGGCGCGGCCAGATCTTCGCATTTGCACCTCTCGTCACCAAATTGATCGCCTTTGTGCGGGAGGTTTCATGAAACGTGTCGTTCTGTCTGGTCTGTCTCTTATTATGAGCGTGTCTGCGCTCAGCGCCTATGCCCAAGCCCCTTCGGCCACCGTCGGTGTGAGCCTAGTCGGCGTGAGCGGAAGCGGCGGCACCGGCTTTTTGTCGGCCGGTAACTATAATATCAACCAGGTCACCCAAGACACGACCAAGTTGATGACCGATGCCATGGCTCACTTGGCAAATGTGCAGAAGATTGACCGCGACTATCTGCTTGAAATCAACACCCGCCTTTTGACGGCGACCAAAAACCTGATCCAGCTGGGCCAAAACTTCAAAGTTCTCGGTCAGCAGTCGGCTCTGAGCCTGGTCAAAATCGAAGACTATTTGAAAGTTCTCAATGACATCCGTTTGGCCGAACAAAACTTCACCGCCGAACTTAACGCCCTCACCATCGTGACCCGCGAGACGCTGCCGTCGGTGACCGAAACGTCGGTTGGCGGCGTCACCGCCACGATGGCCGCCACTGGCAATCTGAATATGGAACCCTTGGTGAAGAAGTACAGCGACATGCGCGCGGCGCTCTTGACCGAGCTCAACCAAGTCAAATTCCAAAACCTGATCACCGCCCGCAATCAACAACGCTCGATCCTCGAGAACGCGTTGAGCCCCGACCTGTCGGGCTTCCAGATCTTGTCGCCCGAAGAAGTTCAGGCCAAAACCGAGCAAATGAACGACCTGCTCGCCCTCAATGGACAGACGTCGCGCCTGCAGCGTCAGTTCATCGAGCGTCTGCGCAATGACGTTCGCGGTTTCGTGCAAAACTACGGAACCGACGAGGCCTTCCGCTTCCGCGACGAAAACGATAAAGAAGCGAAGACCATCGCGTTTAGCGCCATCCAAGACTCGTTCTTTCGCCGCTCTTACCTGCGCAAAAAATACGGCATCCCCATGGGCGCCCTGCGCACGGTCGAGTACAAGAAATCGATCGCCAATCTCGAGAAGTTCACCGAGTCGTTCCGCAGCCTCAATGAGTACCTGCTCATGATCGAGCCCCAAGCCGCCGTCGGCCGCGAAGAGGTTCTCAAAGCTTTTGAGAACGCGCGCAACTTCGTGCAAATGTACGACGAAAAAGTAACTCCCGTCTTTGCCCGCTCGACCGAAATCATGAGCCACGGCGACAAGAAACTGGAATTCTCCTCGAAAGACACCGGCTTCTTGGTTCGCGCCAACTCGGCGATCACGTTCATGACGGGCCGTCAGCCCACGGCTGAGGTTTTGCTCGCGGTGATGCGCATGGTTTTGGCCGACGCTCGCGAAGAGATGATGCTCTTGCAGAACGACCAAGCCGCGATGAACTCGTACCACAATCAACGTTTCAACTCGACCGCCGAGACGAAAGAGGCCGCTTTGGTTAAAATCTGCCAAATCGACTTCTCGCTCTCGAACGAAACGCACGCAAAAAATTGCGTTTCTCGCGGCGTGAAGAACAAACCCCAAGCTCCCCGCGGTCTGCCCGGCAACGACATCTCGGGTCTGTTCCAAGGCATCTTGAACCAACTCGAATTGGTCGAGAAGAAAAAAGCCCTCGACGCCGAGAACATCCGCCAGTTGTTGATCGCGGCGAACGCGGCCGGCAACACGCAAAGCCAGTCGCAAGAAGACGACTTGTTCCAGTAATCTCGCCCCGTCCCAAAAGCCCCCGGAATTGGCCGGGGGCTCGTTTCGAATGAAACCGCAGAGGTTGCTCGATGAAAAACTTCGGATTCAGTTTCTTGCTCGTCTTCACGGCCTCTTGGGCTCAGGCCCAATCTTTTGTCGACACGGGGCTCGAGGCCCGTAGCTGTGGCGGACGCATCTCTTGCGGACCGATTCAAGTGACCGAACAGGACCGCCGCGTGCGGCCCGCGATCGAACAACCGCGCGCCAACGCGCCGACGATGGGTCTTTGCGGCTCGATGCTCCCCTCGGGTCTCGACTACCAAGCCCGCACCGGTGAAACCGTTTGTGGCGGCGCCCAAGTGAGCCGCACCCGACTTCCGATTCCTGTCGACCAAGACAAGAAAGACCGCGCCGATCAGATCTTGGCCAGTGCCAATGACGATCTCTCCAAGCGCACCCGCGCGCAGGAACTTCTGCGCACTCCCCTTGAATGGAAACAAAACTTCGACATCGCCATGAACGAGACCTGGTCCTACACGGCGATCGAAGGTGATTTCGGCGGACCCGCCGAGACTTACGTGACGACGTGCGCCCGCTCGCGCACCGAAGAGTATTTTGTCACCGAAGACATCATGAAAGACGAGTGCGCAGAGTGGCGCACCGAAGAAGCGCCCGCGCCCCGCCCGACTTACAGCGCTCCCACCTCGGGCGGCACGTCGTCCGGCGGCTCTTCTTCGGGAGCTCCCCGCCGCGACGATTCGGACCGCATGCGAGGCACCTCGCGTCCCGAAATTCAGCAGCGTTCGCGCGACAACTACGACCGCATCAAACAACGCCGCAACTCGAGCTCGTACGTGCTCGTTCCCGAACGCACGATCGCCCAGTCGCGCACGTGCGTGCGTTACCGCCGAGTGAAAGTGGGCGAGCGCCAGGTTTCGCGCACCCGTTCACTCGCTCCGCTCGTGGGCGCCTGCACCGCCCTGCGCGGGACGTGGCGCACCTACCCCGTTGTCAAAACGGGATCGCGCGCCTGCGCCCCGCAAAAAGTGAGCGTCAACGTGAGCTTCGCGAAAGACCCGTCGTGGACGCCTTCGAATCCCCAATATCTCGACATCTTGCCGAACAAGTTCGACCTGCTTCCCGGCGAGAGCGAAACGATGAATCTTCGCGTGAACGACGGCCCGTCGCGCACCTTGACCGCCTCGCTGAATCTGCAAAATGCTTGGAACCGCTACGAGGTCCAAGTGAGTCCCCAGCACCAGGCTTGTTCGATGGAGCCCAAGCAGATCAACGTCAGCGTGCACACCCTCGAGCGCATCAAACGCCGCGCGCCGAATCCGTTCGCACTCCCTGAAGGCCGTGAGCCCCTCGTCGGTCTCGATGACAAAGGCCGCCCCCGCGCCTTGACCCTGATCGATCAGGCCCGCTCGCTGCGCCTGGACGCTTCACAGAACAGCCGACGCTTTTCGATCATCGAGTCTCTCGGCACGTCGGAAGCCGGCGGCAGCCAGGCGTACTGGGTCGGCACGCAATTCCGCATGACCCTTTACCGCGTCGACGACTGGGGCCGCAAATTCGCGGTGACCCTGCCGAACTCGTTCACCACCAACGCGACCGACGTGTTCGACAACGAAATGCAGATGTCGCTCGGTGGCCAGGGCGGCATGGACCGCTTGTACCGTCCCGCCGGTCCCTTGCAGTTCTTGTTCGGCAGCCTGTACTCGCACTTCGGGGTGGAGCTCTCGCCCAACACGAACTACGTGCTCGAAGTCAAAGCCGCCCAGCGCGAGTTCCCGTTCTACGAGTCGACTTGCCGGAGCGGTGACGTGACTTGCGGCAGTGAAGGCGCGCGCGATGAAATGTTCAGCGAGTCGATCGAGATTCCGTTCAAAACCAAAGAAACCAACCGCAGCTGGCTCAAATGGCTCAAAGACCTGCAGATTGTGATTTTCTGATGGAGACCCGTATGAAAAACTGGATTCGAAATTTGATGGGCGCGGTTCTTCTGGCCACGTCGCTGCAGCCCCTGCAACTCAAGGCGCAAACGGCGCCGGCGGCCAATCAAAGCGTGAACGCTTCGCTCGGCGAAGACAGTCAAAATTTTCGCCGCTCGTTCGCGGATCTGCAAGACGCCTCGAAGTCCGTCGAGTACTCCTTGCGCAATATGGACGGCATGATAGCGGACCTGGATCACATGGACCGCCTCGCCCGTGCCAGCATCAGTGAGCGCGCCGCGATCGAGCTCGTGAACCGTCTCGGCACCGCGATCGACCTGTACGTTTTGGTTCTTCAAGATCAGCGCATTCCGGGCGAACGCAAAATCGACCTGACGTCGTCACTCGAAGGCGGCATGTACCAAGCGTTCGTTTCGCTCCTTCGCCAGCTCGGTGCCGATCCGTTGGACCCCAAGACCCGCACGATTCCGAACCGTTCGCTTCTGCGCAAGCTTCTGCACGAAATCGGCGTGGACATGCGCGCGTTCGTGAGCGCGCCGCGCGACGCGTTTGGAAAATCGGTCTACAGCCCCTTCGAAAAGCTCTACCGTGACCAGGCCACCCAGCAGGTCCTCGTCAAGTTGCAAGATCTCGCCAAACAGACGCACACGATCCAAGATGGCGACCGCGGCGCGATCACCGAAAACTCGCGCGACATGCTCCAGGAGATCGTTGTGGACAACTCGGTGAAAACCGTGAATGACCGCCGCGTGGCTCAATGGGCCGCGGCGGGCGCCTACGGCTTCTTGGCCGTGGCCTCGTTCTTCGTGATCGTGGACTACGTCGGCATCGTCGACGGCATGCTCGGCGGCGTCGGCCGCACCGAGATGTCGCAACTCATCACCGGCGTGATCAATTTCTCGGTGATGTTTTCGGTGGCGACGCTCAAAGCCGCCTCGATCCGTGGCCACGTTCGCCAGATGGTTTTGGATCTGCAGACGTCCTTAAAAAATCCCGCCGACGGCAAAATCTCGCCCCTGCGCCGTTCGCTGGCGACGTTCTTGTTCCGCAAACAGATCGATTTCGACGCCCAACTCGCGAGACAAGGCTCCCAAAGTCTGTTTAACGCTGGAGGCGGCGCCCGCTTGCGCTGTTCGCAGCTGCATTTATCCGCTTCCCATTGAGCCAGGGGCCGATTAAACTTCGGCCTGCATGGCAAAAACCTATCAAAAGCAAATCCAGATCCGATTCCGCGAGGGCGACCCCGCGCGGATCCTGTATTTCGGCAACGTGCTGAACCTTGCCCATGACTGCTTCGAGGACTTTATCCAGTCCGCGGGTTTAAGCTGGAACGATTGGTTCACGAAAAATCCGTTCTTGGTTCCCATCCGCCATGTCGAATCGGACTACCGCGCGCCCTTTATGCCCGGTGAGACTTACACCATCACCGCGAGCGTCGCGCAGATCCGCGACACCAGCTTTCAGATGAAGTACGTCTTCAGCAAGGGCCCGCAAGAGCACGCCACCGTCAAAATGGTCCACGCGTATCTCGATCCCAAGACCAAACAGAAGACCGGCGTTCCCGAGAACATCCGCGCGCTTCTCACTCCTTATCTGGAGACCCCATGAGCACAAAACCCTGGTGGAACGACGGCATTCAATTTCAGTGTCAAGGCAGCGGCAAGTGCTGCACCTCGCACGGCGAGTTCGGCTTTGTCTTTTTGACTCGAGAAGACCGTCAGCGCATGGCTCAACATCTGGGGCTTTCGACCTCAGCGTTCACCAAAAAATACTGCGATAAAATGGGCCCGGCGTTTCACTTGAAAGAAGACCCGAAAAATCCCGACTGCATGTTCTTGAAGAACAAAGGCTGCTCGATTTACGAGGCCCGTCCCGTGCAGTGCCGCACCTGGCCCTTTTGGCCCGAGGTGATGAACGCCAAGGCGTGGAAAAAAGAAGTCGTCGATTTCTGTCCGGGCGTGAACAAGGGCAAAGTCTGGAGCCGCGACGAGATCGAGAAAAATCTGGCCGAGCAAACCCGCTCTGAAGACGCGATCCTCACCGGAAAGTAATTTTCTTCGATCCTTTAGAACATGAAATTGTAAGTCAGGAATTTCTCGTCGCGCGTCCAGTTGCTGGCTTCGTAAAGCTTCTGAGCGTTGACGTTGTCAACGGCGGTTTTGAGCGAAACGCCGCGGGCGCCATCGGTACGGGCGAAATCGACCGCCGCCTGCAAAAGCGCTTTGCCCGCCCCGAGCTGGCGCGCGTCCGGGGCGACAAAGAGATCGTTCAAGATCCAGAGGCGTTTCATACCCACCGAAGAGAACGATGGAAACAGCTGCGTGAAACCCACGAGCTTCGGGCTGGCGTCCGGCTGCGCGACGAAGACCACCGACTCTTGATGGAGGAGACGCTCTTTTAAAAACGCGCGGGCGCCCTCGAGATCCGAAGCCTGCTTGTAGAACTGACGGTATTGATCAAAAAGAGAGGCGAGCTGCGCAAGATCATTGAGGTCCGCTCGGCGAAGTCTCACGCCGGATCCTTCAACTGCTCCCGGAGCTTTTCGCCCAAGATTTTCCCGACGGGCGACCGCGGCAGTTTCCCCACGCGGCGAAGCTCCAGGCGCTCGATCGGAAAGCAGACCGCGTTCCAGCGTTTGAGCGCCTCGGTCCAATTGACCGAAGACCCCTCTTGCGCGGCCAGCACCAGCCGGGAGCCCTCTCGGGCATCGGGCAGGTCGATCACCGCGTATTCGTCCAACGTGAGCGAGATCTGTTCGGTCAGCGCCCAATCGAAAAAGCGCGAGCGCAAGGCGGCCAGGTCCACGCCCTCGCCTTTGACTTTCACGAAGTCCTGCACGCGACCGCGGACGGTGAGAAAGATTTCGATCTCGGCGGTTTTTAGATTGGTGCGGGCTTTGACCTGCGCTTGGTCTTTGGTTTTCCAATAGCCCGAAGTCAGCTCGATCGGGGTCCATTTGGGACCCGTCGCCGTGACTTGCGCATGGCCGGTCATCAGCGCATCGGATTTGATTTGCAAAAGACCATCGCTCTCGGTCTTCACGTCGACATGACCCAGGACGCGCAGATCATCCGAGAATGTCGAGCCCAGCGTCGCGGTCGCGATCTGCGAGCAACACTCGGTCATGCCGAAACTGGCCAGAACCGGCCAACCCAAGACCCAAGCCTGCTGCGCGAGCTTGGCCTCCAGCTTGGCGCCGCCAATCACGACCGCGCGCAAGGACTTGGGCGCGCGGTGGCCGCCCTGAACCAAGTCAAAGAGCTGCGTCGGCACCAACGACAGAAGCGTGATTTGATGCTCGCCGAGCCAGGCGCTAAAGCGCTCGGCATTCCAGGCCTCGGTGAATTCGGCCAGGCCCGCGCCGCTCAAAAAAGCGCGCGCGTAAATCGAAAGACCGCCGACGTGAAACAGCGGCAGCGCCACGCCCCACTTGTCTTGGCGCGAACTTTCGAGATGCTCGTTCACGGCCTGCGCCGAAACGAGAAACGCCTGCTTGGAGAGCGCGATCCACTTGCTCGATTCGTTGATGAACTGCGTGGAGCCCGAGGACTGCATCCAGAGGTGCCCCGGCAGCACCGGCGCATGCCGAAACAGCGGGGTCAGAAACTGGCGCTCGCGCGCGTCCATGCGGGGGTTCAAGAAAATGTGCGTGTCTTTCGAGTCCCAGTCCACTTTGAAGCTCATCAAGCCATCTCTCATAAAGCCGTCCAAGTCGTTTTGTCGAAGAGGTGATCGAAGCCGATCCCCGTCCCGGGAATTTCGACCAAGTAGGAGCCTTGCACGATCATCGAGGTCGAAAAATCATTGGCTTTGTAGGACCGCTGCGAGAGGCAGCCGCAATCCAAAAGCTGATTCGGATAAAACTTTTTAAGCTCGCCCGCGCACAAGAGCGCGTGCGCGATGCCCACGGGATGATCCAGGGCGCTCGTGATCACCATCTTCAGGCCAAACTTGTTGGCGTGATCCACGGCTTTTTTCATGTCCTGGCGGGCGGGCTTGATGACCACGACCTTAAACGGAAGCGGCGCCTTGAGCTTGTCCCACTGGACGCGGTCGTACTCTTGATCCAAAGCCAGCGGCAAAAGCTGATTGGCCGCCGCCCAAGTTTCGGGGTCGTACGCGAACGGATCTTCGGCGTACTCGATGCGCGGACGCAGCGCCGGGTTGATGCTGTTCACGAAACGCTCAAAAGAGTCGGGTGTTGCTTTCGAATTAAAATCCAAACGCACGCCCAGCTGGTGCATGCGCAGAAATTTCTCGACCCACTTGGCCTCGTCTTCAAGTCGGCGGCCGACTTTCACTTTGACCGTCGTGAACCCCTGCTTTTTGATCTCTTCGATGGTCAGATCTTCCACACGGGTGAAGTCGGTGATTAAGAAATGGTTTTTGACCTTGGCCAAACCTTGAAACGCGTTTTTACCGCCCGAGCGGATCATCGCGTCTTTGCGCGCGAGCCAGATGGATTGTTCAACGAGATGGCTCAAGTGACCCTTCGAGATCGCGGCCAACTGCGCATCGAGTTCGGCATCGCCCAGCTCGGGCCAGGGATGCAGATCCGCGTAACCGATTTTTTGATCCGGCCATTGAATTTTGAGCAAGGCCCCGCTGCGGACCTTGCCTTCGGCCAAAGCCCCCAGGCTTGTTAGGGGCTGAAGGGTGTACTTATGGGACCAAAATTTGAGCATAGCACCAGTCCTAAAGAGAGCAGGCAGCCAAACAAAAGATGCAGGCCAGCGCTCATCGCCAAGAACCGGTTGTAAGCCGGACTCGGCTCGTTCTTAGAGACTAGTGTCACGATTTTAAGGGCTAAAGGCAAAGTGATTAATGGAAGAAGCGCGGCCCAAGGACCCGCCTGCCCCCACCAATAAAGATTGATCAAGAACGGCGCCAAAATCAGCACCGTGATCTCGGTCTTGGCGAATTTTTGACCGAAACGGACCGGCAACGTCTTTTTGTGGACCTTCACGTCCTGGTGGATGTCGCGCAGGTTGTTAATGGCGATCATCACGGTCGCATGCAAACCAATTTGCAGCCCGAGCACGAAGGCGGGGACTTGCCACTCGCCCGTCAGGATAAACGTCAGTCCGCCGACCGCGATCAAGCCGAAGAACAGGATCACAAACACATCGCCCAACCCCAGATACGCCAGAGGGTAGGGCCCGGCCGTGTAGGCGTAGCCGAACAAAACCGACATGAGCCCGATCATGACGATCGGCCACCCGCCTTGGAGCACGAGCGGAATGCCGCAAAGAACCGCGAGCCCAAAGAACAGGCTCCCCGCCAGCCAAACCTGGCGCGCGGTGAACAAGCCCTTTTGCGTAACGCGCATCGGACCGATGCGCTCGTCGGTGTCGGCGCCGCGGCCGAAATCAACGGCGTCGTTGATCAAGTTGGTTCCGATTTGAATGAAGAACGACGCCAAGAGCGCCAGCACCGGCAAAGACCAATCGAAGGCGCGGCCTTCGAACTGCACGAGCGCGGTCGCGGCCACGATGGGCACCAGCGCCGCCGTCAGTGTTTTGGGACGAAACGCGAGCACCCAGGCTTTCCAGGGTGCGATCGAAGGGAGGCCAGCCGCGGTGCTCATGATCTCAAGACCTCAAGGCAAACGCGGGAATTTGGCGAAATCGGGAGCGCGCTTCTCGACGTAAGCATTGCGGCCCTCTTGGGCCTCTTCGCTCATGTAGTACAAGAGAGTCGCATTGCCAGCGAGGTCGAGCAGACCCATTTGGCCGTCGCAGTCCGCGTTCAAGCACGACTTCAAGCAGCGCAGAGCCAAGGGCGAGTGCTGAAGCATTTCGCGGCACCACTTGACGGTTTCAATTTCAAGATCGACGAGCGGAACCACGGTGTTCACGAGGCCCATCTCGAGAGCTTGCTTGGCGTCGTATTGACGGCAGAGGTACCAGATCTCCCGCGCTTTTTTCTGACCGACGATACGGGCCAGGTAGCTCGAGCCGAGACCACCGTCGAACGAGCCGACTTTGGGACCGGTTTGACCGAAGCGCGCGTTGTCCGCCGCGATCGAAAGATCACACACCACGTGCAGCACGTGGCCGCCGCCGATGGCGTAGCCCGCGATCATCGCGACAACGGGTTTGGGCATCTGACGGATTTGTTTTTGCACGTCGAGGATGTTGAGGCGGGGCACGCCGTCTTTGCCGACATAGCCAGCATCACCGCGCACTTTTTGATCTCCGCCCGAGCAGAAGGCCTGATGGCCCTCGCCGCAGAGGATGATCACGCCGATGCTTTGGTCTTCGCGCGACCAGTTCAGGGCTTCTTGCAGTTCGAACACGGTTTGCGGGCGGAACGCATTGCGCTTCTCGGGACGGTTGATCGTGATCTTGGCGATCCCGTCATCGGTTTTTTCAAATTTGATGTCTTCGAATTTGCGGATCGGTTTCCATTCAGCACCGGGAACGATGGGATTCACTGTCGACACAAAGGCTCCATTCATGATCACGACTTGACGCCGTGCGCGTTTGGCTTGCGTTAAAGGGTTGAAAACAAGAGTGTCCAATACCAAAGAAAAAGACGGTTAAGAAGTTGAATGACGAAAAAAAAGCGGCGTGGCAAATTCACGCTTCTTCGTAAAGGGTGGGGGTCCTATGGCCATCGAAATCTTAATCCTGGCAGCCGTTGTTTTGATCGCTTTGGCCGGGGGTTTCCTTTGGGTCAGTCGCCGCCTCGAAGCCAGTCTTGCGGCCCGCCTCGACGAGGCCGACCACGCCGACCAGGCCCAAAAAGCCGAAGACGAAAAGCGCATCGGGCAGCAGTTCGAGCTTCTGGGCCGCCGGGTCTTTGAGGACAGCAGTAAAAAGCTGAACGATCAATCCTTGCAGAACCTGCAACTGCTTTTGGAACCCTTCAAAGACCGCCTCAAAGAATTCGAAAAAAAGGTCGACGACGTCTACGCCAACGAGCGCTCGGAACGCGGCACCCTTCGCGGTGAGCTGAACAAGCTGATGGATCTGAATCAGCGCATGTCGGCCGAGACCCAAAGTCTGACCCGCGCCCTGAAAGGCGATGTCAAAACGCAAGGCACCTGGGGCGAGCTGCTTCTCGAAAACATCCTCGAGCGGAGCGGTCTTCGCAAAGGCGAGGAGTACCTGGTGCAAGACACGCATCGCGATGCCGCCGGCAACGTGGTCCGTCCCGATATCATCGTGAAGCTTCCCGACGGGAAACACATCATCGTCGACTCGAAGATGTCGCTGCTCTCTTACGAAGAGGCCTCGCGCGCCGAGACCCCCGAGACCAAAGAGAAATGGTCGCGCGATTTTGTGATCTCGCTCAAACGCCACGTCGACGGCTTGTCGGCTAAGAAATACCACACGCTCGAATCCTTGGGTTCGCCGGACTTCGTGATCCTGTTCATTCCGCTCGAACCCGCCTTCGCGATGGCTTTTCAGCTCAAGCCCGAAATTTTCACCGAGAGCTGGGACAAGAACATCGCGCTCGTCAGCCCGACGACGCTGCTCACCACCTTGCGCACGGTCGCGGTTCTTTGGCGGCAAGACCGGCAAGAGAAGAACGCGCTCGAGATCGCCGATCGCGGCGGCAAACTGTATGATAAATTCGTGGCGTTCGTGAAAGACGTCGAGGATCTCGGCAAGCAGATTCAGCGCACGCAAGAGGCGCACGAATCTTTGGTTAAAAAACTGCACGAAGGAAACGGCAACCTGATCTCGCAGGTCGAGAAGTTGCGGGAACTGGGCGCCAAAACCGAAAAAAAACTCGGGCTGCAAAAGCCGCCCGAGCTCTAGTTTCACGCCTTCTCTCGGCGGTCGTTATTCGCCGTAGTTCGTGTTGCGCTCGCGTTCGCGGCGCTCTTTGTACTCTTGATAGTCGGCTTTATCGTAAATCGCGCAGAATCCTTTGTCGCCATTGATGGTGATCTTATCGGAACGCAGCCGGGCGTGGCCCGCGATGTTCTGCTCGTGAATGCTGGCTCGAGGGATCAGGATTTCGATGTCGCTCCCGACACGGCAAAAAATGCTGGCCGCACGGTCCGAGCAGATCGCCAGTTCCTGACTCGTTTCAAAATTCGAAAAATCCAAAGGCGTGCCGCCAATGCGAAACCCTTCACTCACCGCCACCTCGGCGTCGCGTTTGCCGTCGCCCTGAGCGGGCGCGATGTCGACCACGAACAGGTGCTTAAAGTAGCTGTTCAGCTCTTTTGAACAGTAAAAAAAGTGGTCTTCGGCGCGAATGTCCGACGACTGGGCCAGCGCTCCGAGGGGCGCGAACAGGGCGAGCAAAAGGACAATTTTCAATTTCATGCAAAGCTCCTCTTCTTAAAATTGGTAACAAGAAATTCGATTCTCTTCCATGGGGACGAAGGCGTCGTTCACGCGGTTCAAATCCAGGCGGCAGAACTGCTGATCGCTCACGCGCACGTAAACGCCGCAGCGTTCGCTTCGAGGCGCGTAGGGTTCACAACGAAGATCCGAGCGCGTGCGCGCTTCCAGAGATCGCAGCGTTTCGACCGAGAAGACGTCACGCAGAGGACGCGACTTGGGATCGGAGTTGCCGTCGAAATGCGGATCGAAAGGCATCACCGTTTTAAATGAGAGCTTCGAGATTTCGCGCAAAAAGTCGTCGGCGATCTCGGTTCGAAGCGGCGATCCCCGGTGCAGAATCGTTTCGCGCGGCTGTTGCAGACGCTGTTCTTGAAGACTCGCGGGCATGCCCTCCCACGAGCGCGCTAGCGTCTCGCCGGGCTCGGCCGGTTGAGTTTGGTAACCGGCCAGCACCGACATCGCGACTAAAAACGGCGAGCGCTCGGTCGTGAGTTTCAGCCACTCGAGCAGGGGCCTCGGCTCCCCCAGAAGAGTCAGGTCCAAGGAGTAGAATTGCATTTGACCGTCGTCTTCGCGCACGAGCACGAACGGCGCGACGTGAAAGCCCCAGGCGATCTTGGCGTTTTCGAGGGGAATGTGCCGCGAGATCAGCGACAGGCTCCCACCCAAATGCAAATTCATGGCGGTGATGCGCTCACGCGAATGCAAGTAATAAGAGATCAGTTCGGCGCGCTGGGCACACCCGTTCATGTCGTAATGAAAAGAGACCGGCAGCTGCTGAAGTTTTGCCGCGATCTCGGCCAGACGGGCTTTGGGAACAACGGTCATTCGCTTTTGCAGCTCGCGGTTCTGATGCAGGCGGGTCATCAGCTGCTCGGGCTCCAAGAACGGAGCACGCTGGTACTGACGGCGGATCTGGGCCTCGCATTTGTCGAGTCCCAGATCGCTGAAGCGCACGCAGTCGGTCATGCGCTTTTCGAGGTACTCGTCAAAATCGGGCTTGGGTTTGGCGTCGGCAAACAGCGGCAGCAGCGCAGCCCCCAGCAGGACCGCGAACCCGATTCGCAAGAATGACAACAGCGCAGCTCTCACACGCACCTCACCGAACTCATGTGGGAGCAGATTCCAAGCCAAGCGAGAGCCAATAGGTGGGGTCCTGAGCGTCTCAAAATGAGACGCTCCCAAAATCGGCAAACGCCGATCAGAACGCTGACACTCATGCCGAAGACGCATGCGTGGGATTGAAACTTGGCATTTTTCTTTTTCCTTCGCGTTCGCTATCGAGTTCGAAAGAGGAGGATTTATGCTTCAATCAGTCTTGGTTTTAATTTTGTCCGTCGTGGTGTCAACTCAGACAATGGCTTCGGGCTGCGATGACAGCTGCTGGGGGGCGAGCACGCCGCAGGTGCTGGCGCAGAGCCGCTGGGGACTGCGGGATTTCTTTTCGATCGAGCCCAGCGGTGATCCAAGTTCCATCCAGCTCACGCCCAAATCGGCGTTCGTCACCGGCGCGTTCCCATCACCCGTGATTTTTACCGACTACGAACGCTCCCGCCCCCTGCACCCGAAATTGGTGGCCCGGCTTTTGGACCCGAACACCCGCTTCAACGGCACCGTGACCAAAGCCGACGTCCGCATCGAGATCACGCCGAACTACGGCGCGCCCTATTCCGTGGTGACGGGCCAATACCAAATCGAATTTTATTTTGAAACGGGCGAAACGGTGACCCTGTACCACCCGTCCGTCGCGACGCTGATCCGCTCGGAAGACGGCACCGTGATCGAGGATCAAATCCTGCCGCGATTTTTTCCGGACCGGGGGCCTCGGCCCTAGAGGCAGGGATTCAGGCCGCACGAGCGGCTGAGCTGGTACGACAGGCCCGACTTTTCGGCGCGGTCCAGATCGGTGAGAAAATAGAGATAGATCGAAAAGTGGACCTGCTTGGCTTTGCCGAGCGGTCCGCTTTTCCAAAAGGTGAAGTCTTTGGCCGGCATCTGCTGCGAGAGCAGAGCTAAGAAATCGGCCGGCTTCGCGGTGCTTGCCGCTTTCAAATCATTCTTGAAACGCAGAACCTCGTCGAAGCTCTTGGCGATTCGAGGCTTTTCAAAACTCGCCGCGACCGCGTTTTGAGCGTCGAGGGCGGACCCGTAAAGATTCCAAAAAATCGTGCTGACGTACTGAACCTCAAAGTTTTCACCGCGCCACGCGCTTGTTTCGATCACGCGCACGTGATCCTCCAAGGCTTGGCGCTCGGCTTCGATATTGGGCTCGAACAGCACTTCGATTTGCAAGGGACGCTCATCGCCCGTCACGCAGCGGACAAACGCGTAAGGCGCCAACAAACGGAACTCATCGCTGGCGCCGAACAGGATGCGGCTGACTTGATCCAAATCCTGCGAGCAGGTCGCACCCGCGGGAACCAAAAAACTCTGGCGGATAAAATAAGTCGAGCCTTCTAAACAGAAGGCTCGAAGCGAAAACAGAGTGATGAAAAGAATCAGCGCGCGGTTCACAGACCGGCTTCGGTTCCGGGAGTCGCGGGCAGACGAACGGCCACGTCGCCCAAACCGGTCGATTGTTCTTTGATCGACTTGTCGGGATTTTGCACCACGCGGCTTTGCAGCTTGGCGAAAATCGGCTCGCGGATCGCCAGGCTGTTCTCTTGCAGAACGCACTGACGGGCCACGCGCAGGCGCGGATTGATCACGATGGGCGCCTTCATGTTGGCGGTCATCAGGGTCGGATCATCGGGAATGGTCACGATGCAGAACAGGCGCTTGGAATCGGTCGGAGCCAACTGAAGCGTTTCGGCTTCGGATTTGGCCAGATTCACGCGGTAAGTTTCCGAGAACAACTCGGGCTCCAGAACCGGGAACGCGATCGCGGGCTCTTCACAGCTTTGCAGCCAAGCGAAAATTTCGTCGTTCGGATCGTCGAGCAGTACAAAACGGCGGAAGTCGTTAAATCCCAGAATTCCTTCGGGAAACGTCAAAAGCTCGTCGTCTTGAACCTGCACCTGACCGAACCTGGTCGTTTGAATGATCACGTGAAGTCCCCCTCTTCAGCCACGCCTTGAGATGCGTGACAACAAAAGTCTGCCCCTAAGGTCCAGACACAGCAAGACAAAAAATGGGTCAAAAGGCCGCAAAAATCAGGACCCATGCGGGTTCCCGGGGAATATAACGCACTCTGGCGCCATGCGAAGGTGGGGTCTCAAAAAACAAAAGGCCCACCGGCAAGGGGTGAGCCATGAAAACCGACATTTGGTTTCTGTTTAGGGCTTGAGCATTTTGGAGATCGAACGGGTCGTCTCGCTCGAAGTCGTCGCGGATTCTTTGTTGGTGTCTTGAATGGCCAAGTACACCTCTTCACGGTGGATCTTGGTTTCTTTGGGAGCTTCAATGCCCAGGCGGACTTGCTTCCCTTTGATTTGGACCACGCGGATTTTGATGTGATCGTCGATGGCGATGCTTTCGCCCAACTTCCGTGTCAATACTAGCATGTGAACTCCCTAAGCTTCCTTGCCTTGCATCCCGAGGGTGCGCCGATGGCGCCATCCTCTGATGCTCCCCAAATTTATCGGTCTATTTGAGAGGAACTGTAGGTATATTTTCTATTTCAGGAAGTCAAGAAGGCTAGGTTGTACGACACGGCCCGAAGTTTCGAGCGTGGCTTTGAGCGTGCTGTCGGTCCGCGTGATGTCACTGACGACTTGGAGCAGGTCGGCATCTTCGAGAGCCGAGGCGTTGCCCTTATTGTCGACAATCGCTTTCTGCAAAGAGTCGGTGGTGTGATTCAGGACCTGAATCCGGGCCCCGACTTGAGCACGGGCGTGAATCACCTGCGAAAGTGCCTGGTCGATGGTGTCGATGGAGCTTTGGATCTGCTCCTTGTCGTTGACCCTCAAAGCGATCTCGAAATCCTTGATTGCCTGAAGGATATTAACCCCTTGCGAGTCGGTCTCGGGGGATTTGCTCTCAACAAACTTGTGTTCAATCGAGGAGCTGGCCGATGCCGGGCCGCGCATGGGCAGCTCGTCCTTTTGGCGCATCAGGTTTTGCTCTTCGCGAAGACGCTCCTCGTGTTGGTACTCGATCAGCTCGTCGGTGGTCTTGGGCGTTTCGGCTTTGGGGCGGATAATCCCATCCTCGCCGACGCCCCTTCCTAAGAAAATTTTGTCGCCCGGAAGGTTCATGGCCACAAACGCATCTTTGTTGATGTGGATCTTCAGATCCCCATCGTCACCTTTATAATCGCCGGCGGTCGTAAAGGGAGCGGTCGTGGTTTTATGACCACCAAAAATGTAGCGCTCGCCAAGCTTGCGATTGCCGATCTGAACCGTTTGATTGAAGGTCTGCTGAACCTCTTCGGCCACCACGCGGCGGGTCTCGGGACTGGCGCTGGCATCATTGGCCTGCTGAATCGCGAGTTCTTTGAGGCGCATCATGGTCTCGGACAATTCACCCAGGGACTGGTCCGAGAACTCCAAGAACGAGCGCGCGATGTCGATGTTTTTCACGAACTGTTTGCTGCCGCGCTCTTCGGTGCGGTTCGCCAGGACGCGGGCGGCGGCAATGGGATCATCCGAGGGTTTGTTCACCCTCTTCTGAGTCGCGGCTTGGTTCTGCAAATCCACCATCTCGCTGCGGTTTTTTTGCAGGTTCCGCGTGACTTGGTCATAGCCCATTCGGTCCGTTACGCGCATCTAGTTACAACCTCTTCAAATTCAAAACGGTGTCGAACATTTCGTCGGCCGTGCGGATGAGCCGCGCCGACGCATCAAACGTCTTTTGGAACTCGAGCATTTTGGTGGCCTCTTCATCGAGACTCACGCCGCTCACCGATTCGCGCAGCGTATTCACCTGCTGCAGAATATTGGCCTGCGCTTCGCGGGATTTGGTCGCGGTCTGCGTGATGACGCCGACGCGGCCCACTTGCGCATTGTAGTAGTCATCCATCGTGGCGGTGCCGCCATCCATGACCTGCTTGTACTGGATCATCGAGATGACGTTCGCGATCGAGCCGTCACCGGGGGCGTTGATTTTCGCCGCCGTGGCAATGCGGCTCACGTCGTTGGTGATGTCGCGGTTCACGGTCATGTTCTTGGCCGCGCCCTCGACACCCTCGGTGGGGTTGAAGAAAAATCCGGCTTGCTTCCCGGTGCGGTCAAACCCCTCGCGGTGGGCGTCGTTCACTTCATTGGTCAAATTGTAGGCGAGCTGGTCCACCGTTTGGCGGATGTTGTCGATCACCTCATCGCGCACTTTGATCACGCCGCCGATCTGGCCGCCCTTGATGCGGTCGGTGATGTCGAACGGGGGATGGCTGGGCGTGGGGCGCGCGTAGATCCGCACGCGGTTGTCGCTGCCGCCCTCGTAGGTTTCGAGGGTCGCGTTGTCGAGTCCCGAGACGAGCAAGGCATTTCCCGCGGTCGAAACGGTGATCGCGCCGCGGTCGCCCTCGGCGACTTTGACGTCAATCTTCTCGTGCAGCTGCTTCACGAGCAGATCACGGCGGTCGCGCTGATCGTTGGCGGGCGTTCCTTGCATCTCAACCTGGATGATGTCGCGGTTGAGCGCGGCGATCTCGCCCGTGATTTTATTGATCTCTTGAACGCCCGATTTGAGCTGAAGATTGATGTCTTTCTGGATCTCGGTGAGCTGCTTGTCGACGCGGCCAAAATCCTGCGTCATCGCCTCGGCGGCTTCTTTCACGGCCGTGCGGGTCGTGGTGCTCTCGGGGTTGTTGCCGAGTTCGCGGTAGGCGTTGAAAAAATCCGAGACGTACTGATTCAGGCCTTTGTTGGCCTGTTCGTTGAAAACCTGCTCCACGCGCGAGAGCGACTCGGCCTGGGCATCGTGAAAGCCTTTGTTGCCCGTTTCTTTTTGCAGCTGCTTTTCGATGAACGGATTGTTCACGCGCGAGACTTGAGCCGCGCGGGCGCCCATGCCCAATTGCAGACGGCCTTCCTGAATCGGCGGCGCCGTCACCGTGTCCACGCGCTGACGCGAATAACCCTCGGTGGTTTTGTTCGCGATGTTGTGCGAGACGGTTTGGAGCGACGTCTGGCTGTTCGCCATCGACCTCTTTCCAATGTCCATCATCGCGTGGATCTTCGGCATTCGAGTCCCCTAAACGTCAGGCTTCTTTGCTGACGAAGTTACCGGCCTTTTCCGGGCCGTGAGCCATTTTACCTTGGTTGCCGTAAGTTTTTTTCGGAGCGAGCGTGTCTTTGACTTCGCCCATCGCACCGCTCAAGACGCTCAGCGCGCTCTGCGTGTACGTCTCGTTCTCTTTGTTGATCTCACCCACCCGGCGGATCAAGATCTCGAGCGTCGCGTGAATGGCGCGCAGGCGGTCGCCGGCGGGGCCGGCCAAGCGCTGCGCGAGCTCAAGAAGTCGGGGCGCTTTGACGTCGGCACCGACAAGGTTCGCCAGTTCGCGAGCGTAGCGCTCGCGGGCGGTGTCTTGGGCGCGCAGCTTGTAGATCAAAGCTTCTTTGGTTTTATTGCTTTCATCGAGAGCTTCGAGGTTCGAAGCGATCAAGTTCTCTTTTTCTTTGCGCAAGAGATCCAGGAGCGTGCGGTAGAGTTTCGTGAAGTCTTCGAGGTTGGAAACCAACTTCGCGTAGGAGACTTCGATTTTTTGTTCTTTGGTCTCTTCCATGAGACGCTCCTTTAAGCATTTTGTTTTCGCGAATCGCATCCATGCTGTTCGCGCGAAACGTCAGACGTGGAAACGTTATTCCCAAGACGCCTGTTCGTCGATCATCTTGCCCGCGATCTTCTCGGCGTCGACTTTGTAGTTGCCCTCGTCGATCAGTTTCTGCAGGCGGGCGACTTTTTCTTCGTTGATATCGGGAGTGGACTTCGCGATGTCTTGCGCGCGTTTGATGTCTTGCGCGCGGGTCGAGAGGTTGACTTTCGCGGCGTCGGCACTGCCGAGATTTTGAAGAGCGTCCGCTTTCACGTCGTTCTTCACGCCCGCTTTCGCGCCATCAACCTTGTCGGTTTTGTCGGCCTTGCCGGTGTCACGCAGATTCAAATTTTGACCGACTTTATTGTGAGTAATCTTCATGACTTCACTCCTCGAACTGACAGTAGGGATCTTCTAAAAATAGTATCATATTGGCACAGGGGGACCAAATCATTCTGAGACGGACTTCGGTCCGTTTTCCACGCTCCAAAAAAAGCTCTTCGCCTCGGGGCTCAAAACCCCAATCGTTTGGCCTGCTTGCACGCTGGTCCCCTGCAGACCCGGACTCGGAAGACCCCTAAAAACCATTTGGCTTTTAAGGCCGTTGGTATGGGAAACCTCCACCAAATGCTCCTCGGATCCGAGCTTGCGGGATCCCGTCAAAACCCCGTCCCACGGGGCTTTCAGGGAATTGGCCGACAAATTTGAGCCCAAACCCGGTTCTTGAAGTTGAGCTTCGTCCAAGGCGCCACGGTCGAAACGGTAAGTCAATTTTGAGGTCGATTCCGCGCCCGCCGGCCTCACCTGCATACCCGTAAAGTTTGAGTTCTCGCCGAGCGCGATCGGCCCACGCGGTTTGGCGACGGGAGTCTTGATCCCGAGCTGCGGGCCGTAACGATCAATGAGTTGATTGTAAATCATATCTTGAAGACCGAGGCCGCCCTTGTCGGCCCACTTGTCGAGATACTCGCCATCGAGCTGTTCGCGAAAAATCTTTTCGCCTTGCGAGACTTTCACAAGACCGCTCTCTTGAACGGTCCCGCGCATCGCTTTCATCATTTCGCCCAAGAATTGCCGCTCGTACATCTTCGAGACTTCTTTGAGCTTGGCGTCCTGCTGTTCAGGCGTCGGGGCTTGACGGAGAGCCCGGGGCCCACCCTTCAATCCTTCAATCGACATATCGGCCTTGGCTCAAAGCCGTCTCGCCACGGCTTTGAAAAAAGAAAGAAGGGGAAGTTGAGTCAGAGTTCGTCGTGCATCCTGCACTTAACTCTCTCTGCTTCGGCCTCGTGCCGCGAATCCTTCGCGACCGCTGACCTATTGCTTCTGTTTCCTGCGAGAAACTTTTTCGTGAGTGATCAGACCGTCCTTGGTTCGTGATCTCCGACCCACCTTCCCCGAGCAACATCAACATCCTTGTCGAAGCTGCTATATTTATTGTCATATATCTTGCGTCAAAACCAAAATCTATTTTCATAAAATTTCGAGTTCCCCGTGCAAAGCTCCAGCTGCCTTGATGGACTGAAGTAGGGTGATCAGGTCTTTGGGAGAGACGCCGAGTTTGTTCAGCGCTTGCACCAGATCACCGACGGAGACGCCCGAATCCAAGACCGCGACCTTTTGTTCGATCGGCGTTTTTGAATCCTTGGTCATGACTTTTACCGAGAGATTTCCGTGAGCGATGGCGATGCGCGAGACTTTCACCCGCTCTCCGATAATCACGGTGCCCGTTTTTTCATTGATCACGACCTTGGCCTTTTGGTCGGGATTGATTTCGATCGCTTCGATCGTGGCGAGGAGCTCGACGCCGCGGCCTTCATAGGCGAAGGGGGTGACGATGTCGATGGTGCCGCCGTCTTTGGCCGAGGCATACTGCCCGCCAAGTTCGCGGTTGATCGTGAGGACCGATCGCGAGGCGGTGATGAAATCGGGATTGTGCAGCGTTAGGCGGAACATTTTTCTCGAGGAGAAATCGCTCGAAACGTCGCGCTCAATAATGCCGCCATTGGGAACACGGCCGACGGTGGTGAACGCGTTTTTGCCGTCACCGCCGATCGAGATCGTGCCTTGCGCGACCGCGTAGACCTGTTCGTTGGCCGCGCGCAAAGGCGTTTGCAAAAGCGTTCCGCCTTCGAGCGAAGAGGAGTCACCGATCGCGCTCACGGTCACGTCGAGCGGATTTCCGGCTTTTCCGAAAGCGGGCATGGTGGCGGTCACGATGACGGCCGCCGCATTCTTGGATTCGACACTTTGATTTTCAAGCTTCACGCCCAGCTTGTCGAGCATGCGCGCCAGTGACTTCGAGGTGAATTCGGATTTGCCGTCGCCCGTGCCTTTTAAACCCACCACGATGCCGTAACCGATCAGCTGATTCTCGCGCACGCCGCGGATGCTGGCGATGTCCTTCAAACGGGCCGCTTCGGCCGCAAGTCCCGCGAACAAGAGCGCGAACAACAGGAGGTGTTTCATAGGCTCGCCTTCTCTTTCTTGCGGATGCTCACGACATCGTACTGGGGATCGAGCAATTTGCCGGAACCCACGCCCTCGTCATTAAAGTCTTCGGGGCGGATCAATCCGGTGACGATCACCTTGTATTCACGTTTGCCGATCATGAAAGGCTGTTGGCCTTTCACCCGGTAATTGCCGTCGGCCATGCGCTCGACGATGCGAGTGGGAACGGCTTCGAGCTGCAAGGGTTCGTCTTTTTCCTCGGACTTCGGCGCCGCGGGTGCCGAGGCCGGCGCGCGCTTGGCATCCCCTCCGCCGTCGGCGAGGTTCTGCTGAGGCTTCTGACTCTTGAGTTCTTCGTCTTCGAGCTGTTTCAGGAGCTTTTTGATGACCGCCACTTTGGTTTCGATCTGCTTTTGCGCGGCGCCCTCGATTTTCACGTTGAGCAAGTCGCCCTCGCGGCGCGATTTGTTTTGCGCAAACAAGTACGCACCCTGACCGTCGTTGACCCACATCGAACCGGCCTGCGAGTGGATCTCGGCCTCTTCTTCCATGCGCTGACGGGTCATCCGCTTGTAATTGCGGTTCGCCACGTTGAGCATGTTCGGATTGTCCGAGAATTTTTCGATGGTCTCGCCTTCGGGCGTCGTGGGCACCAGCCCAACGCTCTCCTTGGCCGATTCCCACGTCGCGCAGCCCGCCGACAAGACGGCCGCCACGATGAAACATCCGAACAAAAGGGCGCGAAGCGAACTCATCATCACTGGATCCTCACCAAACCGCGTTCAACAATCTGACCCGAAACCATTTTTTGCGTCTCGAGATTTTTCATTTTGACGTAATCGCCAATCGCACCCGACTCCTCGGCTTGCATCTGGCTTGAAACTTCGAACATGTCGTTTCCCGAGAGAACGCGGATCATCTGACCGCGGGACACGACGACTTCTTTCTTGAGATCCGAACGGAACAACGGGCGTCCCAGACCGATCCCTTTGTTCAAAACACGGCCTTCAAGGTCGCTGGCCGTCGCGAACGCATCGGCAGCGTAGTTCACGTCAAGCTCTTCCGTGCGCAGCGATCCCGTTTCGGGTTTCTCGCCCATGCTCATCACCTTGGTCGTCACGAGGGCTTTCGCCCTGGTTTGCAATGTGCCGGTCACGTACAATGTCTTTTCTTGACTCTCGAAATGCGCGCGCAGGGGAAGCAAGAAGCTCCCCGACACCTTGAGAGACGACAAATCAAGTTCGTAGGCGTACATATCGCCGCGGCTCTCGAGCGCCGGGAGCTTGATGTCTTTAATCTTAAATGAACAGGTGTCGCACTTCTGCATGAGGGATTCGAGGATGAGCGCCGTCACCCGGGTCTGCGAAATGAGATTTTTCACCGCGCGGACCTTGATTTTTTCGGGAACAAAGTAGGTGAAGTTGTAACCTGAAAGCTCGGGTTGAACCGCGATCTTCTCTTTCAAGAGACGCACAAATTCGGGCCCGTTGAAGGTTTGCTCTTCGCCCGCGAACATGGCCTCGACCAGAACGGTCTGCCCGGCCTGCGTGATCGCCGCCGGAGACACGAAGTCGGCGCCGCCCAAGTCGCGAAGCTGCACGGGCTGACCCGCGCTCACTTCGTGAACCGCGGTGCTCATGATCGCGATCTCGGGACGTCGTCCCTGCGCCAAGACGGGCATCGCGATGAGAAGCTGTAAAAAGAGGATTCCTGCCGTTTTCAACACTCGTTACCTCAGACTGTTCACGGTTTGCAGCATTTGGTCGGCCGCTTGAATCGCTTTACTATTGGTCTCGTATGCGCGCTGAGCGGTGATCATGTTCACCATCTCGTCGACGATATTCACATTCGAAGACTCGATCTGCCCTTGCGCCAAGTAGCCGGTGCCCTGCAGGCCGGGGCGCACGGTGATCGGCTGGCCGCTCGCCGGCGTGCTCGTGTAGATATTTTTTCCCATCGACTTCAGACCCGTGGGGTTCACGAAATTGACGATATCGATCTGACCGATCTGACGGACTTCGTTGGTGTTGCCGATCGTCACGCGCACTTCGCCCGATGACGAAATTTCGATGCCCGAAGCATCCGGAGGAATGGTGATCTCGGGCTGAAGAACGTTGGCATTCTTATCGACGATGCGGCCCTGGGCGTCTTTCTTGAATTGCCCGTCACGCGTAAACCCCACTTGTCCGTCGGGAGTCAGGACCTGAAAAAATCCCGCGCCTTCGATCTGCATATCCAAGGGATTTTTGGTGATGCTCGAGTTCCCAAAAGACATGTCGCGCTGAATGGCGGCCGTGCGCACGCCCAAGCCGGTCTGCACGCCCGTGGGCGACACCGAGTTGAGGCCCGTCGCGGCGCCCGGGTCCTTGGCATTTTGGTACATGAGATCTTCGAACTCGGCGCGCGATTTTTTGAAACCGGCGGTCGACACGTTCGCCAAGTTGTTGGAGATGACGTCCATGTTCGTCTGCTGCGCTTGCATGCCGGTCGCGGCGGTATTCAAAGCTTTTATCATCGTTGATCCCCTTAAGACGTTTTAGGAACTTGGTTGACGAGTTTGTCGGCCATCGAGTCGTACGCGCTGATCGCTTTTTGCGTGCTCTCGAACGTGCGCGTCGTTTGGATCATGTCCGTCATCTCGCGCACGATATTGACGTTGCTCGACTCCAAGAATCCCTGTTTCAGCGACGGGTTCTGCACCACGCTCACTTCGGGCTGAAAGTTCTTTTTAAAGTCATAAAGACTGTTGCCGACTTTTTGGAGCGCGTCCTTATCCGCGACTTCGACCATGCTGAGGCGGCCAATCAAGTTCTCGCCTTCCATGACGTCGCCGTTGTCGCTGATCGTGATTTGCGATCCCATCCCGACGCGGATCACGCGGCTGGCGGGGTCCACGCCGCCCTCACCCGAACCCGACAAAACGGGAAACCCGTCTTTCGTGACGAGCTGGCCATTGCCATCAATCGTGAACGAGCCGTGGCGGCTCAAACGAACGCCGCTCGGCGTGGCGATCTCGAAAAAGCCTTTGCCATCGATGGCCACATCCAAAGGATTGCCGGTGGGCTTGAGCCCGCCTTGAGAAAAGTCCGTGAAGGTTCCGGCCGTATCGACGTAACTCTTATCGCCGCCTTGCATGTCGTAAAAACTTTCGATCGAGGCCGGCACTTTGGGGACCTGGATCACCGACGGGGGCTTTTCGTTGGCCGTGAGGTACTCTTGAAACACTTGCTGGTCGCGTTTGAACGACGGCGTGTTCACGTTGGCGATATTATTCGAAATGGTGTCGAGCTTTTGCGACTGGGCCATCGCTCCGCTCAAGGCCGTAAAGACGCCTTTCATACTCATGAGTCCCCCTCAGCTCTTAAGCAAAAGCAATCGCAGTGCCGTTCGTGCCAACAAGCCGATGGTCGAGACCAGATTTGCCGGGAGGCTATTAAGTCCACAACCAGATCAACCGATAGGAAAATTTCGCCTTTCGCGCCGTCAAGATCCTGACGGCACAGTCAAAGAATCCGCGCGCCGCCCTCCACGGCCTTGGGCCGGGTTTCCCGGTGCGCTCCGGCCCGTGATGACAGGCGGTTTTTCCTCTCGGATGATGAACGGATGAGACACAGGATGTGCCTTCTTTCGACCGTCAGCATGATGCTTGCCTTGGCCGCCAACACCGCCGCTTCCGCGCCGATGCCGCCCACCTTGAATCTTCCGGAGGCCTCCACCGAGATCGCGGTCGCACCCGTCACACCGCCGTCTTTGCGCGAGCGCCTGCTCAATAAAAAAATCAATGCGCCCCTGAATTCGGCGTCGCTCGTCTTCGATCTTCCGGTGACCTACAACGCCAAGGTCAGCCACTGGGTGAGCTACTTTCAGAACAAAGGCAAAAATTGGTTCCGCGGCTGGATCGAGAGATCGACCCGGTACATGCCTTTCATTCAGCGCGAGCTTCGCAACGAGGGCTTGCCGCAAGATCTCGCTTTCATGGTGATGATTGAGAGCGGATTCGATCCCTATGCGCAGAGCCACGCGTCGGCGGTCGGCCCATGGCAATTCATCCAGCCCACGGCGGAACGCTACGGCCTTCGCGTCGGTTGGTGGATCGATGAACGCAAAGACCTGCGAAAGGCCACGCGTGCGGCCATTCGCTACATCCGTGATCTTTACACCGAATTCGGCTCTTGGTACCTGGTCGCGGCCAGCTACAACATGGGCGAAAACGGCCTGCGCCGTCAGATCAAAAAGCATGGCACCAAAGACTATTGGGCCTTGGTGCGCGCGGGCGCGCTCCCTTTGGAAACTCAAGATTACGTGCCCAAGATCTTGGCCGCGATGCTGATTTCGAAGGCGCCGACCCTCTATGGCTTTCGCGATATGGTCAAAATGGAACCCTTGGACTATGAACTCGTCATGGTTCGCGGCGGCACCGATCTCAATCAGCTGGCCGACCACCTTGGTGTCACGCGAAAATCGCTGAAAGACCTTAACGCCGAGATCGTCCTTGGCTATATTCCGATGCAAATCGAAAAGCACCCGGTTCGCGTGCCTCGCGGTTCAGTGGGACTCGTCGCCGACTTTGTCGGCGCTCGCCGTTCGACCACCGCGTCCACGCCCTGAGAATAGCCGCGCCCGGGGGCGCAAGGTGACTCTATGTTGATCGTGCAAAAATTTGGCGGCGCCACGCTCTCGACGGCGGAGAAAATCCGCCAGGTCGCTTCGCGCATCGGCGCGCAGGTGAACGCGGGCAACCAGATCGTCGCCGTCGTCTCGGCGATGGGGTCCACGACCAATGAACTCATCTCTCTCGCCCAGCAAGTCAGCCCCAATCCCACGCTCCGTGAAATGGATATGCTCCTCAGCGTGGGCGAGCGCATCAGCATGTCGCTCATGTCGATGGCGCTCAACGACCTCGGCATCAAGGCCACGAGCCTCACGGGCAGCCAGGCCGGCATTTTGACCGATGACTCCCACTCGAATGCGTTCATCCAAGACATCAAAGGCACGCGCGTGCAAGAAGCCCTGGCAAAAAATGCGGTCGTGGTGATCGCGGGTTTTCAGGGCGTCTCGCCCGTGACCAAAGAGATCACCACGCTCGGGCGCGGCGGCACCGACACGACCGCCATCGCCATGACCGCTTTTTTGGGAGCGCACCACTGCGAAATTTTAAAGGACGTCTCGGCCGTGTTTTCGGCCGACCCCCGTTTGGTTCCCGAAGCCAAGCCCCTGCGCGAACTCAGCTATGAGCAAATGGCCGAGATGACGTTCTGGGGCGCCAAAGTTTTGCATTACCGTTCGGTGGAACTCGCGCTGCGCGAAAACGTCGACGTCTATGTCGGCCCCGCCAGCGAAATCGCGGACGGCACTTGGATTCGCGCGAAAGGATCGACCATGTACGAAAAATTGGGCCTGCTCTCTCTCAACTCTTTCGAAAAAGTGCTGCGGCTCTCGTCATCAAAGGCCGAGCTGACATCGTCCTTCAAAGATCTCGAAAAGAGCTGGGCGGCGGCGCAAATTCCTTCGCCCCAATTCTTGTCGATCGAGCACGGGGGCGGAAAATGCGAAGCGTGGATCACCGGTCCCGGCGAGATTTTGGCCGCCATTGAGAAATGGGTCCCTTCACAAAAAGAATGGGGACTCGAAAGCGGTTCATGGTCGTCGGTCACGGCCACTTGCGCGGGCACGACGTCGGGCCCGCTTACCGAGTCGATCATGAAGACGCTGGCCACTGAGGGCATCAAGCCCCTCGCCTGCCGCTGGACGTCGCTGGGGCTCACGCTGTTGGTCCCCGCGGACGTGCGCGTGCGCACGATTCAATGCCTTCACGGTTTGGTTCGTTAGCCGCTCAATCGATTTTAAGGATCCAGTGATTTCAGCAACTCGACGTAGCGCAGATTCATCTGCTTCCACATATTGACGTGCGATGCGTAGATCTCTTTGTGCACGTTCATCGGCGCGGCCGCGGTGGGCCGGCGAACTTGATTGGGGTCCATGTTCGGGCGGAACTGATCCATATTCGGAGTGCCGGGCTCTTTCTCCACCTTCGGCGGAATCCAAGAACCCGAGGCCGTGTAGGTGCCCTTTCCTTCGATCGGAGAATCGGCACTGCGGCCAAAACCGGTGGCGCGATTTCCCAGGGAACCGTTGAGAACATCGGTGTTGATCTTCGAAGGGCCGCCCATGCGGCGCAGTCCGGGTTTATTGGCGCCGGTCGAACTCGCCCCGCTCAATCCAGTGGTTCCGCCTCCGCCGCCGCCTTGGAGGTTCGAATCGGTTCTTGAGCTTTGATAGCCCGAGGCATTTCCGTCTTGACCCAAGGACCCCGGACCTCCGGGTGTGGGGCTCTCTCCAGAGGAGTCCGCCCATTTTTCGGCGCCGTCATCGGGATTGCTCACCGAGCGCGTGCGCGGCGAACAATTTCCCGAAGCGCAGCGGCACACTTCATTCGTCGCCGCGAATTCGGGGTTGGTGCAATCTTGCTTGGCCTGAATGCAACCGGGTGCGTTCGGCGTTTTATTGCAATCGAGGGTGGGCGTCTGATCCGCTGAAGTGCCCATGCCGCCCATGCCTTGATCGGCCAGGCACTGCTGCGCGCGCGCGGACGCCTGCTGAACTTGATTCTGTTGATTTTGCAAGTTGGCCATTGCCGAGCTTCCCGAAGAGCATTGATTCCGGGCATTGGCGAGTTCGGATTTCTGCGACGACGAGAGTTGGTCTTCGTTGACGCTCGAGCAGGCACTCGAACAGGCCGACATCGCATTCTGACACTGGCTCATGATCGTGGTGATGGCGTTGTTCGCCTCTTGCGCATTTTGCCCGGCTTGGCGGCAAGAATCGGAAACTTGAGCTTGCTGCTGCGAATTCATGGCCTGACCATTTTGCGAGGCGCCGGACGTGAAGTTGCCGGCATTTGAGTTGATGTTCGAGGCCGAACAGCTGCTCGACACCGAAGAGCCCGCGATCTTGCAACTGCTGAGCATCTCGGCGGCGTTGTTTTGCGGAGTTCGCTGAGAGCCTTGCTGCCGGCTCGGCGTGGGTGTCGCGGCGGCCGCTGAGATGTTGGTGGGTCGACGGGGCGGCAGCGGAACATTGGCAGCGGCCGGGGCCGACGCATTCGTCGGTCTCTGGACGGAGGCGGCCATCTCCCATCTTCGATTCAGACTGCAGGTGGCCGTGTTGCCGAACACCTGCTTGGTCTCGCCCGGCGTGCAAGTGTCATCTGGCGGGGGCGCCGGAATCGCGTTCTCACCGCCATTGTTCGTACAGATCACGTTCGCGCGCACTTCTTTACCCGCTTCACACTGCTCGGCGTGAGCCGTCATCGAGATCGAAGTTAGAATGAGAATCATGAACGCGACGCGCACGGGCTCCCCCTCACCACTTCTTTATCGGCCACCTCGACCTTTTGCTAGAGGTGGAACGGGCGAATTTCTCAAATTGAGACGCAGACTAGGGAATGAACGTTCCCTGAAGCAATTGGTAGCGAAGGTTCATCTGCCGCCACATGTTCACGTGCGACGCATAAATTTCGCTGCGGACATTCATCGACGACGGTTTTCGAAATTGATCGCGCTCGAGATTGGGACGGAACTTGTTCACGTCGATGGCGTCATCGCTCATCTTCGGAGGGATCCACGAGCCGGAATTGCTGTAAGACCCACGGTCTTCCCCGCCCTCTTGGCTTCCGGAACCGAACTTACCGGCCCCCTTCGCCGCCACCAAACCGGCCAGCGTATTGGCGTTGATTTTCGAATGATCGCGGGACGCTTTCACGCCGGGCGTGTTGGCGCCCGAGTTGGAGCCTCCGCCCGAGCCGCCGCCGCCGGCGCCTCCGCCTTGGAGATTCGCATCGGCATAAGAACTTTCATAGCCCGCTCCTGGCGAGCCGTCGAGAGATGCGTTCATGTCCGGCGTGGGACTTGCGTCCTCTGACACCGCGGATGTGTCGGCACCTTCGTCGGTGGCCGACGCCGCGTGCTTCTGCTCGCCGCAATTTCCCGAGGCGCATCGACAGACCTCATTCGTCGCCGCGAATTCGGGATTGCTGCAATCTTGCTTCGCTTGGAGACACCCGGGCGCATTGGGCGTGGCGGTGCAGTTGACCTCTTTATTGGTCGGTTCATTCAATGAACCGCCTTGACCGACATCGTTTAAACATTGCTGAGCGCGCTGCTGATTTTGCTGAACCTGACTTTTTTGCGATTGAAGCGTCTGCAACGCCGAGTTCCCGGACGAGCACTGGCTTCGAGCCTGCGCAAGTTCATTTTTTTGCTGCTGACTTAATCCCGACTCGGTCACTTCCGAGCATGCGCTTGAACAGGCGGACATCGCTCCCTGGCACTGACTGATAATCGTATCGATCGTGCCCCCCGCTTCTTGGGCATTCTGACCAGCCTGCCGGCACATATCGGCCGTTTGATTCTGCTGCTGCGCCGAAATTTGCTGCCCCGTTTGGGACGACCCGTTGGTAAAACTTCCCGCGTTTGAATTCACCGCGCTTGTGGAGCAGCTCGTGGCAACGGCACTTCCGGAGGCCTTGCAGCGCTCGAACTTTTCGTTGCCGCCACGGGCATTGCTCGTGCGTCCCGACGGGTTCGTGCGGGTCGGCTGTTGTGAACGGGTGGATGCGGGCGCCGAGAGGTTCGTGGGACGGGGCTGCGGAACTGGAACGTTTTTCGCCTCGAACTCCCAAGAGCCGCGCTCATTGCAGACCATGCGTCCACCTTGAACATCGTAGGGGTCGTTTTTCTCCGAGTTGCAGACAGGATTCGGGTTGATGTTCATCGTTCCACCCCGCAATCCGGGGGGACGCGTGTCGATGCCTTCGGTCGGATTTCTTGGCAGGTTGGCCGTGGCCGTCGAGACGACCACCGTCAGACCGACCATTAGAATGTCGCGAACAAAACGCACGTGCATGTTCCGCATCCTTCTCAAGGTTTCAACGTCGCCTTCAGCGAGATGTAACGAAGACTGATTTGGTGCCACATATTGACGTGAGGCCCATGGATCTGCCGAGGAGCATCGCTCGCGAGGCCGCGTCCGTTCGCGGCCGGTCGGAATTTGTCGACATCGATATTGGACTCATTCATTTTGGGAGGAATCCACGAACCCGAATTCGAGTAACTTCCACCCGACACGGTGCCCGCGCCTTGCGGAACCACGAGTCCCGAACCGCCCGCGCCCGCCAGGACGCTGGGTTTGGGCTCATCCACGGTGAACTCCTCGCCCGAGCCGGCATCGCTGCTGCCACCCGAACGGGCTCCGCCCGTGGCGCCGCCACCGCCGGTGATATTGGGATTTCCGTAGGCGCTTTCGAAGCCGGGGTTTCCACCACCGCCCGCCGAATCGAATCCGCCACCACCGGCGCTGCTCAAGCCTCCGGTCGAGTAATCGTCGCCCTGGTCAGGATTGGTTCCCGCTTGGCGCTGCGGCCCGCAGCCGCCATTGAGACATTTACAGACTTCATTGCTCGCCGAAAATTCGGGGTTCGAGCAATCTTGCGCCAGCTTAAAGCACTCGGGCGTGTTGGGATTCTCTTGGCAGGTCTTGGCCTTCTCTTGTGGGGATTGCGGCATCTGCGGCATTTGCGGCATCTGCCCTTGCCCGGCGTCGCTCTTACACTGTTGAGCGCGCTGCTGGGCCTGCGTCGCGTTTCCGCGCTCCGAGGTGATCCCCGCAATCAAGCTCTCGGCGGAGTCGCACTTCTCTTTGGCCTCGCGCACTTTCTTTTGTTTGTCCGCGCTCAGACTTGAAAGGCGGCTTTGCGCCGTCTGGCACGAACTTTTGCATTCATCATAAGTGGTCTTGCACTGCTCGCCGATGCGATCAAGCGTGGAGCCCGCGGCCTGCGCGTTTTGCCCGGACTGGTTGCACATATCCGAGACGTTGGTATTCGAAGACTGCTGGATTTCGCGGCCCGTTTCGGTCGACGAATTCGATTGATCCGCGGCCTGCTGATTGTCGTTCTTGGTCGAGCAAGCCTGAGGAATCGCGTTTCCTTTTTGGATACAAGCCTCAACCGGATCGGCCGGAGCCCGGCGATTGTTATTCGCCTTAGGCGCCGTCTGGCGCGCAAGACCTTCCGTCGGCACCAGGCCGACAACGGCGAAGAATAAAATCGGCGTCAAAGCTGATCGCAACATCGTTCTTCCTTTTAAGGCGTCAACGTGGACATGATTTTCTGGTAGCGTGAGTTCACTTGCTTCCAAATATTCACGTGCGGCGCGAGCAAGCCGTTCGGCAGCACATCGTTCGAAGCCAAACCGCGATTCTTGAAGGCGGCGTCGCTCGGACGGAAACGGTCAAAGTTGATTTCATTGGGATTCGGCGCCACTTTCGGAGGGATCCATCCTCCATCAGGACTGACCGTCCCGCCGTTCAAAGCCTGACCATTTTTGAAGGCTCCGGGGGCTCCGCTGCCACCGACAAAGCCTTTATTCACCTCGGCGTTGATGCGCGAGGGGTAGTAAGCAGCCTGTCGGGGTTTGGGTTCATTGGCGCCGCGGCCCGAGCCACCACCCATCCCGCCGCCGCCGGGGCTTCCGGGAAGCTGCGAGTTGATTTTTTCGGTGGGCGTGATCGAAGGCATCTCGTAATTGCTTTTAGTCCCGAAGGCATCCAGCGTTTGCGCGCCGAGCGTTCCGTCATTGATCGAGCCTTTGTCGGTCCCACCGGCGGGTCCCTGATAAGGAGAGGTGCTTCCCAAGTTGGCCTGACCGCAGCGCGAGTCACGGCCGTTCGAGGCTTGGCAGATACAGGCGATGTTGGTCGAAGCCACCTGAGGATTGGTGCAGTCTTGCGGAAGCACCAAGTTGCAATTCGGCAGCGCCGGGTTCGCACGGCACTGCTCAAGTGTGGGCAACTGATTGCCCGTGGTGTCTTGCACGCACGTTTGCGAACGCTGATAGGCCTGCAGGGCGCCCGCGATGTTTTGGTCCAAAGACTTCAAACGGGTTTGCGCACTATTGCACTTGGTCTTGTGGCCGCTGAGCTGCGAGGTGTACGTCGAACGGTCTCCCGCAGGAAGTTGCTTAATCGCGTCTTCGGCTTCTTTACAAGAACTTGAGCAGGAGTTGAAAGACATCAAGCAGTTCGCTTTGATCGCGCCCATCGCGGTGTTGGCCGCGCCGGCGGTTTGCGCCATCGTTTGGCACGTCTCCGCGCTCGTGGTTCCGGTGCCCGCGTTCATTTGCGCAAGGCCTCGCGCCAAGGCGTCGGCGCCATCCAGGATTCCACCCATGCTGCCATTGCGATCGGTCGCGCAAGACCCCACCGTGCTTTCGGCCGCGGTTTCGCACGCGGCGATCGCGCGGGTCACGGCATCGACCTGCTCGGACGTGGCGGTGGAGGCGGGGGTCTGGTTGGCCGAAGCGGGCGTTTGGGTGCCACTCGGGGTGGTCGTCCCTGCCGCCTGGAAAACCAAACGGCCATTTCGACAAACATAAGTTCCAGCGTCGACGTGGTCGTCGGCGGTGCACGGATCTCCTTCAGAGTCGGCATGACCGATCGTGCAGAACAACATCAATGTGGTGAGAAGCAATAGGCTTTTCATGCGTCACCATCCCCCTGGAAACTGAGTCTAGAATACCATTCACCTTATCGGCGAACCCACGAACTTGATGAGCTTTTCTCAAAATGAAACGCTGATTTTTCGCGAGGCCCTGTCTAGAAAAACGACGCTTCCCCGTCTGAGCGGCCGGGGGCGTCTACGAGTTCGCCATCTCGGCACTTGACGGCGCTTCGTTGTCGAAAGATTCTTCATCTAGTTTTGTTGAGTGACCGCAATTTTCAGAGAGAGAAATCTCCAGGAGAGCCTCAAATGGAAAAAAACTTTTTCGATTTCACCGTTCAAGACGCGAGCGGCAACCCGTTCCCGCTCAAGCAACTCGCCGGAAAACCCGTGCTCGTCGTCAACGTCGCGAGCAAATGCGGCTTCACTCCGCAGTATGCGGGCCTCGAAGAGCTGCATAAAAAATACGGAGCCAAAGGCCTTCAAGTGATTGGCTTTCCCTGCAATCAATTCGGCGGACAGGAGCCCGGAACGGATTCCGAAATTCAGCAATTCTGCCAAATCAACTACGGGGTCTCTTTTCCGGTTTTGGCGAAAGTCGACGTGAACGGCTCCGACACCGCACCGGTTTACGAATTCATGAAATCGGCGGCACCGGGCGTGCTCGGCACCGAAGCCATCAAGTGGAACTTCACCAAGTTTTTGATTGGCCGCGATGGCAAGGTCCTCGACCGCTTCGCGCCCCAAACAAAACCCGAAGAGCTGTCGAAGGACATCGAAAAGGCCTTGGGCTGAGCTTCGGAACCGTGAACAAAGGGGATGTCTAAAGTTCTGACGATATCCCCCAAATTCGCTGCCTTTGAATTTGTCGATTTCTCTCTCATTTTAAGGCCTTCACGGTGACCGCTTTGGTCACCGCATTTGTCGGAATTACCTGTCGAAATCCCTAACATTGTGGCGCCGTCTGCCGAAGAGTACATTCGTGAACCTGCGTAGGAGGACCGAATGAAAAAAGCAGCCGTGATTCTGTCTCTGTTCGGTGTGATGGCCATTTTCGGTTTTGGTTTCTCGATGCAGACGACCCCGAGCTCGGGCGGCGTTGAGCAAATTCATCTCACCTGCTGGGATGAACAAGGCTCCTCCTCTTTCGAACGCATCCGTCTGGTTTTGAACAGCAGCCTGAACGGCCTGGTGTGGTTCTCTTCGTTTGGCGGCGACGCCTTGGACGAAGGCACGATCTCTCCCCAAACGGCCGAAGCGGGCTCCACCTTCGCGCTGCACATCTTGTCGAAGTCGCAAGACTTCATCGCGCAAATCCCGAACTTCGTGTTTCAGCCCCACATCCGCTCGGTCCGCGTGATGGTCGAAAAAGACCAAGTCACGACTTCGCTCGAGTGCAAAAAAATCAACCTGCAAAAACGTCAGTCTGCAGCTCTCTAAATAGATGAGCGCGCGTCAGCGCGCCAGGGAAATAGTTTTTTTGCGTACCCGCAAAAAAAAGGCCTGTGCAGAGCACAGGCCTTTCGAAGAACCTCCCGCCATGGAAACAGGAGATCGATTCAGAAGAAGAGCAAACACATCGCTTAGTGTTTGCGTTTTGCGTCTTTCGCGTCCTCTTTCGCCGCTGCTTTGGGAGGAACCGGAGCCGCTTTTGCCGTTTTATCGGTCGCCTTGTCTCCGGCTTTCGCGGGAGCCGCCGCTGTCAAAGGCATCTTTTCCGGATCAACGCCTTCGGCATCTTTCTCAGGAGCATCCATCAAGAGCTTGCCGATGCCGTTGAGCGAGAGCAGCTTTTTGCGAAGCTCGGCCGCGGCGGCGGGATTCTCACGAAGGAAGGTTTTCGCCTGATCGCGGCCTTGACCCATGCGTTCGCCGTTGTAGCTGAACCAAGCTCCCGCCTTTTCGACGAGAGACGCCGCCACCGCGAGATCCAAGATGTCACCTTCGGCCGAGATTCCCTCATTGTACATGAGGTCAAACTCCACTTTTGTGAAAGGAGGCGCCATTTTGTTTTTCACAACCTTCACGGCCGTGCGGTTTCCTTTGACGTCCTCGCCATCTTTGATCGCGCCCACGCGGCGGACATCGAGACGAACCGACGAGTAGAATTTCAGCGCGTTCCCACCGGTGGTGGTCTCGGGGTTGCCGAACATCACGCCGATTTTCATGCGGATCTGATTGATGAAGATGACCAACGTGTTCGAGCGGTTGATCGCCGCGGTCAATTTGCGAAGAGCCTGCGACATCAAACGGGCTTGCAGACCCATGTGGCTGTCACCCATCTCGCCTTCGATCTCCGCGCGGGGCACCAGCGCCGCCACCGAGTCGACCACGAGCACGTCGATGGCGCCCGAGCGGACGAGGGTCTCGGTGATTTCGAGCGCCTGCTCACCGGTATCGGGCTGCGAGATCAACATATCTTCGATTTTCACGCCGAGTTTTTTCGCGTAGTTGACGTCGAGAGCGTGCTCGGCGTCGACATAAGCCACCACGCCGCCTTTTTTCTGAGCCTGCGCGCAGACCGACAGAGCAATGGTGGTTTTCCCCGAAGACTCGGGACCGAAAACTTCAACGATACGTCCTTTGGGAAGGCCGCCGATACCGAGAGCGATATCCAAAGCGAGCGAGCCGGTGCTGATGGCCTCGACGTCTTTAATCAGACTGTCATTGGACCCCAGCTTCATGATCGAACCTTTACCGAATTGCTTTTCGATGGTGCTCAAGGCGAGGTCGAGCGCTTTGAGTTTTTCTGCTTGAGCTTTGTTATCTACTTTTGCTTCCATGATGCGTCCTTTTCTTTCTGAGAGGTTTCCCGTGTTAGCCCTCTCGGTCTCAGGTCCGTCAGCCCTCTGATCCTTGTTCTCTGAAAGACTGCCGGAATCAATCAGGAACGGGGGGCAACGAACTTACATAGAATTTACTTACACATGATTTACATACGAAGACAACAAAATGAGGAATGACTCGACGCAGGTCTAGCCGCGAACCACAGTTTCCGGTCCACGAATGCCTGGCTTTTGAGCAAACACAAATTTTGGACGTCTTTCGAATTTACGAGTCGGTCTTGGTCAGTTCACGAAGCAAGAGGTTCACCGCGAATTCGACCGATTGAACCTGAATCGCTTCGCGGTCACCCGCGAACAACTTCTTCTCGGCCACTTCAAAGCGCGGTCCACGCACGGCGAACCACACGGTGCCCACGGGCTTCTCGGGAGTTCCACCGCTCGGACCGGCGATGCCAGTGATCGCGGCGGAGCAGTTCACTTTCAAACGTTCGCACACGCCGCGTGCCATCTGGCGGGCGACGTCTTCGCTGACCGCGCCTTGATTGTTGAGCGTGTCCCACGAAACGCCGAGCAGATCGACCTTCGCGTTGTACGAATAACTCACGACCGAACCCATGAAGATGTCCGACACGCCCGGGATCGCCGCCACGGTGCCACTCAAAAGACCACCGGTGCACGACTCCCCGAAACCCAAAGACAGACGACGGCGGCGCAGTTCGGCCACCAGCTTTTCGATTTGCGAGCGCAGTTCGCTTCTCAAGAGACGCCTCCCAGCGATTGAATCCCGAGCCAGGCGGTTTTCGTGAAGATGATTTGCAAAACCAAATTGGCGATGATGCCCGCGAGCACGTCGTCGACGATCACGCCCACGCCCCCCGGAACTTTTCGGTCCAGATAGCCGATCGGAAAGGGTTTGGTCACATCCAAGAGGCGGAACAAAACAAAACCCAGCAGCAAACTCTGCCACGTGAGCGGCAGCCAAACCATGGTGATCAAAAAGCCGATGACCTCATCGACGACGATCGCCGAAGCGTCGTGCGTGTCGTGAAAGCGTTCGTAAGCCTCGGCCGCCCAGACGGTCACGGGCAAAAGAAAAACGCAGACCCCCATGTGGTAAAAGGGACCGGCCCACATCAGCAGCGCGGCCAACGGAAGCGTGGCCAGCGTGCCCCAGGTGCCCGGCGCCCAGGGCAGCCTCCCCACACCGAATAAAGTCGCGAAAGAAACAAGAAACTTCATGGGCGGTAGTTTAGGCCCGACGTTCGCGGCGAGGCAAGCCTCTTGCTCAATTCAAAGTCACGGACGGCGGTCCGCGATCGAAACGCAATAGAAGCGGCTTCACTGGCCAAGTTTTAGACAGGTGAAGAGCGCTTTTAGCCGCCCTCCCGTGGAGGAGTTTTTTATGACATGGGCACGCCCGCTTTCAGCTTCGGTCTTGGTTTTGAGCTTTCTTGTCGCAAGCCTGGCGCCGGCGCAGAATGCCGCGCCCAATGCCGCCGCCCCCCGCCCCGCCGGCTACAACGAACTCTACGATGAACGCGGACAGGTCCGCCCCCAGTACCGCGAATTCCATGACCTGTGGTCGCGCCTCACGCAAGATCAGCGCGAACAGTATCTCGTCACCAGCCGCCAAGCCTTTCATGGCGACAATGCGTTGGATGCCCTCCCCCGCGTGCTGACCGGCGCCGAGTACGATCAAGTGCTCAAACCCGGCGTTGAGCAGCGAGCCAAAGCGCTGAGAGCCTTTCTTCAAGATCACTATTCGGGCCGACGCAGCTATCTTGCCGCCGGCCTCATTCCGCAAGACGCCTTGAACCGCATTATCGGCCGCAGCTACGAACAGGGCTACGACCGTTTGGTCAAAGCCGACCAAATTTGGTTCATGTACGGCCCCGACATCATCCGCGACGCGCGCGGCACCTTCCGCGTGATCGAGGACAACCCCGGCTTCATCGGCGGTGTCGGCGACTTGCGCCTGGCTTACAACGAGACCCTCAAGCTCTACGCGAAAAATCCCGTCAGCGCCCCCTTCCGCAGTCCCGAGGATTTTTACAAACAGCTCGCCGAGAAATACAAAGCCGAAGCCGCCAAACGCGGCGGCAAGGCGGTCGTGTACATGACGCCTCCGTACGCCGACAAAGAGGACTTCCGCATTCAAAAAATCTTCCGCGACTACGGCATCGAGACCGTCACCAACCGCACCAACCGCCGTCTGAAAATTGAAGCCGACGGCGTCTACGTTCAGAACACGCGCGACGCGAGCCAGCCGCTTGAGAAGGTCGGCTTTGTCGCGATGATCGGCGAACATTGGTGGCTCGACCCCTCTCACCCCCAATCGAAAATCAAACAGGCCGTCATGGAGATCGAGTCGCACCTGGAAGAGGGCGGACTTGATCCCAAAATCGAAAAACAAATGCGCGCCATGCTCGAGCGCTTGCAGCTCCACCCCGAAACCGTGCGCATGGTGGACATCCATAATTTGATCGACCGCTCGAACTTCTTGGGCAGCCTCCGTCAAGAGGTGGCCAAATCTCCCGAAGGGCACGGGCTGGTCAAAGCCATCTTGAACCGCCAAGTCGGGTCGAACTACGCCCCCGGCGTCGACTTCATCGGCGACAAGGAATTTTATACTTTTGTCGAAGACATGATCCGCCACTATCTGCGTGAGGAGCCCATCTTGAAAAACATCACCACCGAGCGCTTCGCCGACCCGCGCAGCGGCGGGCTCAATGAGGTGCTGGCCCAACGCATTTTTTCGAACCTCTCCAAGTACGTGATCAAAAAAGTTGATGGCCGCGGCGGCGACGCCGTGTGGGTTGGACCCAAGATCAAGCCCGAGGAGATTCCGGCCCTGCGTGAACGCGTGGCCCGCGATCCCGGTATGTACATCGTGCAGGAGTTCATGCCGCTGTCGTACATGAACGACGTGATTGTCGATATGCGCGTGATTAGCGACGTTTCTCCCGACAAGATTTTGGTGACCGAGACGCCGTGGGGCCGGGGTTTACCGATGTCCGGTAACGGCAAGGTGAACTTGAGTGACGCCGGCCGCGAAATCACCATCCTGGTAGGTTCTCAGCGCGCCCCCTTGTGCAAATGGATGTTCAAATAATTAGACATTTTCTCGAGGACCCCTTCGTGACAAGACGGGGGGTCTTTGCTCTACTGCCGCCATGCGCACGCTCCTTTTCCTTTCTTTGCTTCTTTTTTCCCTCTGCACCCACGCCGATCCCCGGAAAATTCTGATTTTCATTCCGGGCTACTACGGCTCGTTTCTCAAGAACCAAACCAATGGCGACCGCGAATTTCTGACCCTCGGCCAAGTTCTCTTGACGGCCGACCCGTTGATCTACCCGGTCGAAGGGGTTTTCCCCGACGCCAAGCGCGTGAGCGATGACGGTTATTTCGATTCGTTCAACGTGATTCCTTCGATCTTCGCGATCGACGGCTACCGCGACAGCGTCGAGGCCTTTCGGCTCTGGGGACGTCCGCGGCAATTCGAAATCCATCCGCTCTCCTACGATTGGCGCGCGGATCTTCACACCATCCTCGCCCGCATCGAAGCGCAGATTCAAGAGATCCAGCCGACGAAGAACGATCAGGTCATCCTGGTCGGACACTCCTTCGGCGGGTTGATCGCGGCCTACTACATGCGCTACGGCACCCAAGATCCCGCGAGCGCCAAAGAAACGTTCGCCGCTCTTGAGTGGGTCGACGCCTGGATTCTTGCGGGCGCGCCGTTTCGAGGGACCGCGCAGATCTTCCGCAACTCATTCTACGGCGTTCCGTCCGCGGGTTTTCGAGACATTCTCGCGCCGGTGGCGGTTTCGAGTTACCCGTCAACCTTCTTGCTCACACCGCCGCCAGACCTCTTGCGCGTCATCGACGAGAACGGGCAAGAGCATCCGCTCGATGCCTTTGATGCCGAAGCCTACGAAAAAAACAAATGGGGGCTCTTTCAAGACAAGCTCAAACTTTCGCCGGGAACCCTTGAAAAACGTCGGGAGTGGACGCGCCAGCAAACCACGACCGCCAAAAGTTTTTACGAAAAACTTCTCGCGCCGACTCAGATCAAACGGCACGTGCCCGTGTTGGTTCTGACCGGCGAGGGTCACAAGACCAATCAGGTGGGACGTCAGATCCCGGGGCGCTCGCAATTCGTTTTTTTACCCGAGCAGTACAAAGAATTCGGCCTCAAAGCCGACGCCTCCAAATCCGATGTCGATGGCGACCGCGTGGTGTCCGTGGAGTCAGCGGAACCGCCACCTTTTCTGAAGTCCCTCGGCGCACAGTGGGAGCGGACTCCGATCGATCACGCCGACCTCCTCAAATCCGTCGACACACGCCCCTTGTGGAAAAAGTTCCTGGAAGCGCAAGGGTTCTAACTGATCCGCGCGATCCACCGTCTCAACCTGAGAAACTGGACTGTCGAACGGGTCCTGGTCAGCTGACGTTTTTCTAACAGCATGAGAGACTTATTAAAGAAGCTGGGCCTTGCCCGGCTTCTGGCCGCACTTCTGCATCGAAAGCGGTTGGGGGATCCGTCATGACATCCATGTTTCAATCGGCGACATTGGGCTTTGTCCTTGCGACCCAACTTTTGGTGTCCTCCGTGGGCTTGGCCAAGAGCACGTCCGAGGCCACGAACGTCCCGCCCACGCTGACCGGCCGGTCGGCCACCTGCGACTTGGGTTTTATGGACGAGTTTTACAACGAACTCCGGGGCGGCGTCTGCCTGAACGGCTCCCTGCTCGAGCGCGACTGCTTGAAATTCAACGCCTCCGAAGCGATCGGCATGATCCCTTGGGTGATGGGCGTTCCGGGGCGCATCGCCGCCCTCTTGGTGGGAACCAGTGGAATTCAAGCCAAAGACGGCTACATCGAAGACGAAACTCCTCAGCAAACCATCGGACGCAACCGCCTTCGTCAGTCCGGTATCCAGTGCGACTCCGCCTACAACAAATACGTGAACACCCAACTCGACCATCAGGTTCGCGAAGGCGAGCTGGAACGTCCCGCGCCGGATGATGAAGATGACGACGAAGAAGAAGAGACGCCCGCCACTCGCCGCCGCCAGACGGCCGCCCAGCGCGCCGAGGCCGAGCGCAAACGTGAGGAAGCCAAAAAAGCCCGCGAGCGCGAGCGCCGCCAAACCGCCGAACAGCGCCAGCGCGATTTGGGTTGGTGGTGCGCTCCTTACTATGGCGCGCACAACACGGCCCTGTCTCGCAAGAACATCGAGTTCCTGCAGCTGCCCGAAGCCAAACGCCGCGAACTTCTTTGCGAGCACCCCGAACTTCGCGATTACTACCAACGGTTGATGGAGCCGTACACGGCACGCCTGCGCGCCAAGACCAAAATCGTCGGGCTTCAGTGCGATGGCGACCACGGTTTCCGCTTTGTGGCTGAGAACGAAGGCAAACGCACGAACTACGAGGTCAAACTGTCCTCGCACGGCAACTACGAAACCGTGAAGACCAGTCCGATGAAGCCCGAAGACAGCCCCGCCTACGTGACCTGGCGCCAAGCGCTTGAAAACGCCAAGCGCATGAACCGTCCAATGGCCGATTCGTTCCAAATCCATGGGCAGGCGAGCGATTTGGTGCCCGGCCGTTTCCAGTTCAACTTTCGCGACACCAACAGCGGCGCGCAGCTAACGTCGGTCAATCTCATCAATGCCGGCTTCTCGCCCCTGTCACCGCGAGTGGTGGCGACGATCGAGGCCGCCCGCCTGGAAACCATCGCCCGCAGCATGGCCGAAGCCCACCCGCAAGCTGAGCTGCCCCAGATGGCCCGCAACTACCAGATGTTCAACCTCCGCGCGGACGAGGCCAAATCCTGCTGCTCCGAGCGAGATGCAGGGAAAAAACAGGCCTGCATGGCCGAACTGGATCAGATGCGCCTGACCTCCCCCGCCTCTCTCCCCCGCCCCGCCTCGGGCCCGGGGGCTCCTGGCGCTGGCGAGCGCACCCCTGCCGCACGTCCGGGCCGCCGCTAATCGCGGCGCCGCGTGCGGTCACTTGCCCTTCACGGCGGGGCGGATTAGAACGTCTCCGTGGAGATTGAACTCACCGACGAGCAGAGAAAAGAGAACATGATGCGCGCCCGCCGGCGCATGATGGATCTCATTGCCAGCCGTGACCACTCCGAGAAAGAGCTGCGCCGCAAGCTGCGCGGCAAGTTCGACCCCGCCGATATCGACGCCGCGATCGAATACGGCAAAGACCATGGCTGGGTGCCTTCGGACGACGCCAGCAAATCCAAGCTCGCCGACAAGATGGCCGCCATGCTCCACCGCAAAGGCAAAGGCATCCGCTACATCAATCAGTACCTCGGCGAGCGAGGCCTTCCGCCGGTCAAGTCCGCCGGCGAGAGCGAGCTTGAAAAAGCCCTCGAACTTCTCGAAACTAGGTATCCCGGGATCGAAACCGCCGATGAGGCGACCCGCACCAAAGCCGGACGCTTTCTGGTTTCGCGCGGTTACGAGATGGACATTGTCCGCAAAATTGTTTTTAGAAAATAAGCGCCGTCAGGGCCAAGAGGATCCAAGATGCAAAAGATGACTCACTTCGAAGTCCGCAACAAATTCATCGAATACTTCAAGCGCAACGGCCACGCGGCGGTCGCGAGTTCATCGCTGATTCCCGAAAACGACCCGACGCTCTTGTTCGCCAACGCGGGCATGAACCAATTCAAAAATTTGTTCTTGGGTCTCGAGCAGCGCGACTACAAACGCGCGGTCAGCGTGCAAAAGTGCGTGCGCGCCGGCGGCAAGCACAACGATCTCGAGAACGTCGGCTTCACCGCGCGCCACCACACCTTTTTTGAAATGCTCGGCAACTTTTCGTTCGGCGATTACTTCAAAAAAGACGCCATCCATTTCGCGTGGGAACTCTTGACCAAAGATTTGGGCATCCCGAAAGACAAACTCTACGTCACCGTTTTTGAAACCGACGATGAAGCCGCCGACATCTGGCACAAGCAAGAGGGCGTTCCCAAGGACCGCATCTTCCGCTTGGGTGAGAAAGACAATTTCTGGCGCATGGGCGACACGGGTCCTTGCGGCCCCTGCACCGAGATCTTCTATGACCATGGCCCCAAAGCCGGCCGCATCTCCGATCCTTTCGAAGGCATCAAGGCGGGCGAAGACCGCTACGTTGAGATCTGGAACCTGGTCTTCATGCAATTCTTCGAAAAAGCGCCGGGCGTGCTGGAGCCTCTCCCCAAACCTTCGGTCGACACCGGCTCGGGTCTTGAGCGCGTGACCGCGGCCCTGCAAGGCAAGATGAACAACTACGACACCGATCTGTTCATGCCCATGATCGAAAAGGCCTGCGAACTCGGCGGCTGGAAAATCGAAAAACTTTTGGATCTCGAAGACAAAGCGCGCGCGAACCGCGAGCTGGCCACCATCGACGGTCACAGCGTGGCGCAGGTGCGCGACGACCTCGCGGCGTTGCGGGTCTTGGCCGACCACACCCGCTCAGGGTCGTTCTTGATCGCCGACGGCGCTCTGCCCTCGAACGAAGGCCGCGGCTACGTTCTTCGCCGCATCTTGCGCCGGGCGATCCGCTACGGCCGCAAAATTTCCGAGAAGCACTCCTTCCTGCCCGTGCTCGCGCAAGTTTTGATCGACAACATGGGACAGGTGTACCCCGAGCTCAAGGCGCGCAAAGAGGCGATTCTCACCACGCTTAAAGACGAAGAGTCGCGCTTCTTGCAGACGTTGGATCAAGGCACGCAAATTCTCGAAGACGAAATCAAACGTCTCGGCTCACAAAACAAAAAACAGATCTCGGGCGAATTCCTCTTCAAACTTTACGACACCTTTGGCTTCCCCTCGGACTTGACTCAGTTGATGGCGGCCGAAAAAGGCTTCACGGTCGACGAAGCTGGGTTCGAAACGCACATGAACTCGGCCCGCGAAAAGGCCAAGGCGTCTTGGAAGGGTAAAGCCGCCAATAGCGACGAGGGTCACTTGATCGCGCTCGCGCAAAAAGTTTTAGATCAACACAAAGCCACCGTGTTCTCGGGCTATGACGGCACCATCGCCGATGGCGAGATCGTCGCGCTCTCGAACGGTTCGGCGGACGCCGCGACTCTTGGCGCGGGCCAAACCGGCGTGGTCATCACCAAGTCGACGCCTTTCTACGGCGAAGGCGGCGGCCAGGTTGGCGACCAGGGCGAGCTTAAAACGGTTAGCGGCACCGCACGCATTTTAAACACCACCAAGGTGAACGGCATTCACATGCACCACATCGAAGTCTTGACCGGTTCGATCAAGGCCCATGAAAAAGCCCACCTGTCGGTGAGCAGCTCCGACCGCCGCCGCACGGCCAGCAACCACTCGGCGACGCACCTCTTGCACGCGGCTTTGCGCCTGGTGCTGGGAACGCACGTCACCCAGGCCGGCTCGCTGGTGGATGCCGAGAAGCTGCGCTTTGACTTCACCCACAGCAAGTCGCTCACGGCGGACGAGATTGCCAAGATCGAACAGCTCGTGAATGACGAGATTTCGAAAGCCACCGTCGTTCAGGCCACGACGATGAAACACAAAGAGGCCATCGCCGCGGGCGCGCTTGCGCTCTTCGGCGAAAAGTACGGCGATGACGTTCGCGTCTTGAAAATGGGCGATTTTTCGACCGAGCTTTGCGGCGGCACGCATGTCACCAACACCGCGCAGATTCGCATGTTCAAAATTGTCTCCGAGACCGGCGTCAGCGCCGGTGTTCGCCGCATCGAGGCCCTCACGGGTGATGGCGCTTTCGCTTACCTGATGAAGCACACGCAAGAAAACATGCGCGCACGCACGGCTGCGGGCATCAACGAGTCGTGGACCAGCTTCCTCGAGAGCAAAGCCGACGTCGCGGGCTGGATCGAAAATGCGAAAAACGAGATCAAGTCTCTCGAAAAAGAGATCCGCAAGGCCCAGAGCGGCTCGATCAGCGTCGATGCTCTCTTGCAGCAGGCGAAGAACTTCACCGCCAAGGGCGGCAGCGCGCAGCTCGTGATGGCCGACCTCGCGGTTGAAGACCGTGACGTGCTGGCGCAGGTCACCGATCAGCTCAAGAACAAGATCTCGAGCGGCGTGATCGTCGTCGTGGGTCAGGGTTCGGGCTCGCACCCGGTGATCGTGTCGGTGACCAAGAATCTCAATCCCGAGATCTCGGCCGGCAATATCCTCAAAGAGGTCGCCGCCGCGATGGGTGGCAAGGGCGGCGGACGCCCAGATTTCGCTCAAGGCGCCGCTCCCGACCGCACCAAAATCAAAGAGGCCTTCGCAAAAGCCTCTTCATTGCTCGGAACCTAAAAGGGGCCTGCGGGGGTCGCCCGCGACCGTCTTCTTATAATGCGGTTAGTTGCAGAAAGGTGCCTGGCACCTTTTTGTAATGCGGTTAGTTGCAGGCGCGTTGATCGGCGTTTTGAAGAAGACGCGAGACGAAGGCCTGCAGCTCCTGCGATTTCACTCCGCAGAGGTCCACGGGCACGTCGCAGCCGTTGGTTTTTTCGCCCAAGCGAACTTCCACCGATCCATCAACCAGAACGGCGTAAGGATAGCGGTAGCTCATCGTGCACTGCTTGCTTAAAAACTGCTCGGACGGAATCACGGGCTCACAGATCTCGGCTTGTCCCATCAAAGTTTGAATCTCGCCGCGCTCGGCCTCGCTCAAACACAAGTCTTGTCCGCGATCGGCGCCAAAGTTCAGCGAAACGGCGATCCGACCCGTCGAAATATCGAGGTCCATGGTTTTTCCGTGTTCATAGTCCCAGAGTTGCACGACCGGAAAGTCGGCGGCCGATGTCTTGTTGAACTCGGTCGGCGTCAGGGCTTCAGAATTTGAGTCGGCTTGATCAATCTTGGACTGCGAGCAGTTCTGAAAAAACAGAATCAGCGACAGGCTTCCAAAAATGGCGATCCACTTCTTTTTCATCAGAAGCTCCCCTCTTAACTTCTTATCGGTCAGGCCCGACAAAAGATGAGGGTTCGTCCCATCTTGAGACGCTTTCACCGCCACGTCCGAATCGGTGACCGTCAGCGCTCCGAGAAGGACCTCAAAACGAAAAAACCCACACCGGTCATGATGTGGGTTTGATCTTGGACTCAAAACTCCGGCGGCAGGCCGCCATGAGATTAGTAGATGTCTTCGGGAAGTTCTTTTTCTGCGCGGCATTTACCGAGGTGGTCGTTCGCATCGATGATCGAGCTGCGTTGATTCATCGTCATGCCGACGATGCGGTCCGAACCTTTGCGGTACGTGGGGTAAAGCGTGTAGGTGGTGTCCGCGGCTGAAGGCTCACCAGCGGGCTTGAAAACGCAGCGGCGGCTGTTGCAGACGGGATCGCCCAACAAAACACCGCTGAACGACAAACGGCCATCCAAAACGCGCAGACCTTCGTCATCGCGAGAAACCGCGATGGTTCCGACCACTTCAATCGACTCGCCGGCGGCCCAACGGCAGCTGGTGATGGTGGTGCGAGGTGTGGGCTCCGCAGTTTCGGCTTGAGCGAAAGGGGCTAAAGCCAACAAGGCCAGAGCGAGAAGAGTTTTTGTCATGGAGATGCTCCTTCAAAAGTTCATTTGATGAGCCGCAACCTAAGCCAAAGTTCGGGACAGTCTCAAGGTCAAAATTGTCTTAAATTCTTGGCGCCTTCCGCCTTTAAAAACAAAGGGCCATCTCTCTTCAGAGTGGCCCCCAGAGCAGACTTAACGGCCTCCCTGCCGCAATGTGACAGACCTTTTACCGTGAGGTCGTGAAGGTCACGGGCTCACTCATTGTGCGGCCCAAATCCCCGGCGATACTGACCGCCTGAACACGGTACTGCGTGTTCGGCGTGAGGCCACTGACGCGAACCGAGTTGTTCGTGCGAAGCACCAGGTCCGATTCCGTCAGGCGCTGTTCGCCCGTTGAGACCGTGGTGATCAAAACCTGCGACGTGGCGGGAGCATCCGTCTTCCAGCTCACGTAAACGTCTTTGGATAAGATCTCGTCGACCCGAAACGCGGTGATCTCGGGGCCCTTGGCGTCTTGGCAAGGATTGTACTCATCGCCGTCGGGTTTCAAATAAAAGTTGTCGGCATGAACCGGCGCCCAGCCCCGCGCCAAGAGGTCTTTGTACGCTTGGCGTTCAGCCGAGCCCGCATCGGGATCGTGAAAGAGATTGTTCCCCTGTTGCCCGCAGCGTGCATCGCGGCCGACCACATCGCTCGCCGATGTTTTCCACATCAAAATATTGGCGATGTGGTAACGGGGACCTTGATAATAAACGACCTCGATCGGCAGCACGGTATCGCGGGTCATGTGCACGAGCGTGTTGGTGCAGCCCATCTGCGTCGGGTGATCGCCATCGTTGTTGATCAGCGTTTTCCACTCGTTGTTGATCAGGGCTTTGAGAATGACGCCATCATCCGACAGCACGCCCAGTTCATAGTCCCCTTCGGGATCCTCGGGCCGAAGGCGCAGCACGGTCTCAAACTTCATCCCAAAATATTCGATGAGCTTGTTACCGGCATCATCGTTGACGACGTTGCTGGTCTGACTCGAAAAGCCTTCGGAGAACATCCGTGTCGGCACGAACATGTCATTGAAAAATAAGGTCTGCGACGACTTGGTCGCGCGGTCCACATAGGCCTGCGCCGAGAAGAGCCGCTCCGCACCCGGGCTCTGATAATAGAGCGAGGCCTTCACGCCCTTTTGCGGATCCGCGCCCTCTTCGCCGCCGAAGGGGTCGCAGACCGTCTTGTGCAGCGGATTTTTATTCACGTTAAAAGCCGAAACGCCGACGCCTTCTTTGATCAGCGACTCGCCGGTCAGATCGTTGGTCTCAAGGCCCCGGGTGCAACCCGCAAGGGACGTCAGCATCAGAACCGAAAACAGAATTCCATCTCTCATCGACCAGGCTTGGGTGTTTTTCATATCCTGATCTTAGAAGCGGGTTTTGGCACCCGCTACAAAATCTCACCCGGCGAATCACCCTGTGACGGGAGAGACGCGCCAGTCCTGGATTCTCAAAGTTAATGTCGAACATGTCGACGTCCACCTGAACGCCAAAAAAACAAAAACCCGAGCTTTCGGCTCGGGTTTCTGATTCCAAATCGCCATCGCGATTCGATATTAACGTTTCGAGTATTGGTAGCGACGACGAGCGCCTGCGCGACCGTACTTCTTACGCTCAACTTCACGAGGATCGCGAGTGAGGAAGCCGGCTTTTTTCAAAGCGGGGCGCAGAGCGGGGTCGAAAGCCGTCAGCGCACGGGCGATGCCGAGACGGATCGCACCGGTTTGACCGTTTTCGCCACCACCAGCAACGGTGATGTAAGCGTCGAATTTATCAACCATGTTGGTGACGTCGAAGGGCTGAGCCACAACCATTTTCGATTGCATACGCTTGAGGTACTCTTCGGCCTTGATGCCGTTGATTTCCATGTTGCCTTTACCGGGCTTCATGAACACACGTGCCGAGCTCGTTTTGCGACGTCCAGTTGCGTAGAACACTTTTTCAGCTGCCATAGATCACCTTATTTTTTCTTCGAGGGAAGAGTGTAAGCTTGAGGTTTTTGAGCCGCGTGATCGTGCTCTGCACCTTTGAACAATTTCATTTTCTTCATCAAGTCGCGCGACAGTTTGTTGGTCGGGAGCATTCCACGAACAGCTTCGTGGATGATGAAAGTCGAGTCTTCAGTTTGCATTTGAGCAGCTGTCTTCTCTTTCAACGATCCGAAGAAACGCGAGTGGCGGAAGTAAGTTTTGGTGTTCAATTTGTCACCAGTGAGTTGCATTTTGTCGGTGTTGATCACGACAACGAAATCACCAGCATCCGTGTGAGGAGTGAACGTCGGTTTGTGTTTACCACGCAGCAAAGTTGCCAGGGTTGTCGCCAAGCGACCGACACGTTGATCAGCGGCATCGACGATCCACCAATTACGTTCAGCTTCCTCTTTTTTAGCCATCCAAGTTTTCATCGGAACTCCAGTACCCAGTACATATATAAAAGCGAACGCCCGTTTTAGAGTTTTCGGCACTGACTGTCAAGTGCCTTGGGATAATACACCCGCCTCAAAAACAGGCCCTGTGCGGGCGCGGCAGGCCCGGATTTTTGCCGGTCGCGATATTCAATCATTTCTTTAATCTTTTCAACGGGTTGGCCTTTTTGGACCAACTCCACCTGGGTGCCGACCATGTTGCGGACCATCTGTTTCATGAATCCGCTGCCGGTCACCTCAAACTCCAAAAGCCCCGGCCGGCGCCAGCTCCAGCGGGCCACGTGGATGGTCCGAACCGTGTGTTTGACCTCGGTTCCGACCGATTTGAAGCTGGCAAAGTCCTGCTCCCCCACCAGGTGCGCGGCCAAGGCATTGAGCTTGTCGATATCGAGATCGCGGCGGATCCACCAGGAGTAACGCGCGAGCAGCGCGGGCGGCCGGTGGTGATTCCAGATCCAGTACTTGTATGTCTTCTTGTAAGCCGAGATCGTCGAGTGAAATTGACGGGGCGCGAGCCACACCGCTTTGGGTGAAATGCTGTCAGGCAAGTGGCCGCGAAGAGCCCAGCAGAGATCCTTCGGAATTTTGCGGTCCTCGGGAATGTCGAAGTGGCAAACCTGTCCGACGGCGTGAACACCCGCATCGGTACGGCCCGAAGCCGAGAGATCGATCGGCGTGCGAAAGATTTGTTCGAGGGCTTTTTCGAGAGTTTCTTGAAGGCTGGGCTTTTCGGGCGCGTGCTTGTGCGCCATCTGCTTCTGCCAACCGCAGAAGTCCGTCCCGTCGTATGATACCAGCATTCGAATTCGTGCCATGAAGGCGGAATTTGAAGAACAATCGAGTGTTCGTCAAGATCCGAAGGGCACCGAGAAAAAAACAAAGGCGCAGCCCAATGCCGCGCCTCTTTTAAGCTGAAGGTATTTATTGGACCACAGCCGCGTTAGCGCGGGGGGCCTCGCTCCGCCTCACAAGCCAATTCCAGCAAAGTGCAGAACCTTCGGTATACTTCCACCACACGTCCTCCTCGAAGTTTTGTCACTCGCTACTCCTGGCCAGGGTCTCTTCAGAGACGAACGAACATGACAGGGTACTTTTCGGACGAAGGTCTAGTTTCTAAAGCCCCCGGACGTCGATTTTTTCGGTTCTTAAAACGGGGCGCGCGAACCCACCGGAATCTTGGGGGATTCTCATCGCGATAAAATGCGGTGACCAAGGATTGCTCAGCCCGCGCGTGGCGGGGCTTCGATTTAGTAGTCCATGGTCACGCCGAGCGTGACCATTTGGTTGGAGAAATCGAGGTTTTGATCGAGGCCCTGCATCGCACGGGCTTCGAGCGTGAGCCACATGTCGGCGATGCCGTACTCGCGGTCCATGGTAAACGCGCTTTGCGGGTCCAATCTTGAGATCGAGACGTGGATGCCGCCGCCCCCGCCCACCGCGAAGGTGCCGGCGAATTTCACGGGCGAGTCGTCATCGCGCTTCTCGGCCAACCCGTAATAGGTGCCGCCGCCATTGACGAACGGAACCACCCATTGGCGGCGCACGTACTCAAACCGGTAAATCGCAAACGCGGTCATGGGGATGATGAAAATCGTGTACTTCTCTTCGGCCGGAGGTCCGCTCTCGAGCGTGCCGTTCCCGGTCGCGGTCGCGAACCCACCGCCGAGCTGCACGCCCAACGAGCCAAAGCTCTGAAACGGCATCCACTCGTACTCACCTTGCAGTGCGAACAGATTGGCGCTGCCGTACATCGACTTGTAGGTCAGACCGTTGGCCCGCCCCTGAATGATCGGCGGGGTCATCGCCCCCACGCGAAAGCTCATCGCTTGCGATTTGGGTTTTAAAGACGTGCGGTACTGGTACGACCCGTCTTTATTGATGCGCATGAGGCCCTTGGCCGCGCCCGGATGCGGAACCTTCATCACTCCGCCCTGCACCGGGCCCGGAGGGCGGCGGTACTGGTCTTTGCGGGCCGCATCCTCTTCGGGCCCCAGATCCACCCCGTAAGTCGATGACTGTTCGGCCTCTTGAGCGGGCGCGCGTTTGGTTTTGACCTCTTGCGCGTGGGCGGCGAATGAGAGCGCGATCAACGCGCTCATGAGAATTTGAGTCTTCATACGGCCACCCGGCCCGTGCGCAGCCAACGAAGCGCCAGCACAAAAACCGCGCCGCTCATCGCGATGAGCGCGAGCAGACCCGCGAGGCCAAAATTCAAGGCGGTTTCGGCCGCGATCACCACGGGTTTGAGCGAACCGCGAACCACCATTTTGAGGGTTTCATCGTGCGCGATGGTGCGTGCGATGGAGGGAGACACTTTGTAGTAAAGTCGAACGAACTGGCGGCCCCCCTCCCAAGACAAGAGAAAGTGATTTCGGAACCGCCGCAAAATCTCGACATCGCCCTCATCTCCCGAGCCGTAAGCGGCCGTCGCGATGAAGCACTCTTTGCCATCGAGAATCCCGTACACTTTTTCGGGAGTGGCGGCCTGAGTGTCGCCCAAGCTCGCCAGATCGCTCATCGCGATCTGGTTGTTCACGTAATCGGGATCCGAAAACAAAGAGACGTTCCCGGCTTGGTCGACGTTCGCGGCCAAAAACGCGTACGTCGTTCCGTTGGTCAGGCCCGTCACGCGGCCGCGGTCCAATTTGCCCTCGACGATTTTGATATCGGTCGAAGGCGAGGCCGTGGTGATCGTGCCGTGCCCCCCACCTTGCGCGTAGTAAAGCCGGACCGCCGCGTATTTCATCCCGCTGGCATCCGCCGTGGTCGGTGTCGCCGTGCCCGTCAAATCGCCCGCGGCGTACTGAATCGCGTTCGAGTTGTAAACGAAGACCTTTTCATCGCCCGGATAAACCGTGAAATCGCAGTAACCTTCGTAAGCCGCGGCCACGCCCGATCCGCACCCGAACGTCATCGGGTCCGAACCCGCGACGTACCGAAACGCGATTTGAAACTTGATCCCCGCCTCGATCGGACCCGCGGTGTTGTTCGCACAGTCTTTGTCAAAGCCGACGGTGAACACCTGATTGGCGAACGATTTTTTGCAGTCGGCCGCGCCGCCCGGAACGTTCGCGCAGATATTCCCCCACTTGAAAGTGGCTTGAATGTCTTGATTCGCGCCGCCCGCCGTGTACGACGTCGTCGCCGAGGGTTGGACCACCGTTGTGCCGATCCAACCTTTGATCGGTGTGGTGCACCCATTGGTGGGGTAAGAAGCCGCTTGGTCCGAACGGATCGTGACCGAGAAATTCAAATCCGGGTGAATCTGCACGGTGTTGCAGGCCAGTCCATCCGGAAAATTCGTCAAGTCGTTGCTGAAGCCCTTGATCGGCAACGAAGCAAAATTCGAACAGGTGTTGCAGGTCGAGGTCGGACTCGCGCTTTGGCAGTCCAAAGCCGTGCGTCCCGCGTAGATGTTGACCGTTTTCGAATCGGGCTGCTCGGTCGTGTAGAAGTAATTCGAGAAATTGACGAGCGTGGTTCCGGTGGTCGTCGTTTGCGCGAAGACCGGGCTCGCGGTCAAGATCCCCAGCAAAAGGGGGCTGCCGACCACGAGCGAACGGCCAAGACGAATCCAAAAATTCGGATGTTTGTGCTGCATCCTAAAATTGCAGCACGGGCCTTAGCGAATGTCAAAAATTCGATCGGCGATTTGAATCCCATTCAGGGCCGCGCCCTTGCGGATGTTATCCGCCACAATCCACATGAGCCAGGTCTGCGGATCATCAAGATCCTGGTGCAAACGGCCCACGTACACGGGATCTTGACCCGAGGCGGTCCGCTGCATCGGATAAACCGAGCCTTTCGGGTCGTCTTGGATCACGAGGCCCTCGGCGCTTTTCCACACTTCGAGGATCTCTTCGCGCGATGCTTTCGATTTGAGGCGCACCCAGGCGACTTCGGCGTGCGCGTTGAGCACCGGCACGCGCACGGTGAACGCCGACACCGAGATGTCGGGAGCGCGCATGATTTTGCGGGTCTCCTTCATCACCTTCATCTCTTCGCTGCTGAAACCGAGGTCGTTGAACGAACCGATTTGCGGGATGCAGTTAAAAACGATGGGATGCGGAAAATTCTGCGCCTTCGGATGGGGATCGGTTTTGTAGCCGGTCACTTGATTCAAAAGCTCATCGTGCGCGGGCTGTCCGGCGCCGCTCACCGCTTGGTAGCTGGCGACATGCACGCGCTCGATGCCGAATTTTTTGTGCAAAGGATTGAGAGCGACCACGAGTTGGATCGTCGAACAATTGGGGTTGGCGATGATGCGCGGCTTTTTTTCGCCGTCGAGCAGGTCGCCATTCACTTCGGGAACCACGAGCGACACATTTTCGTCCATGCGAAACGCCGCCGAGTTGTCGACCGCCCATGCGCCCGACTTCACGGCTTGCGGAGCCCACTCTTTCGAGATGTCATCGCCGCTCGAGAAGAAAACGAGGTCCAAACCGTCAAAGCACCCCGGCTTCAACACCTGAATGGGGTAGGCTTTTCCTTGGAGCGTGATCGACTTTCCGAGCGAATTCTCGCTCGCGAAAGGTCGTAGCTCCGCCACGGGAAATTGACGCTGCTCGAGCGTCGCCATGAAGGATTGGCCGACCATGCCGGTCGCTCCCACCACACCCACTTTGAGTTTTTGATTCGCCATTTTGAGTTCCTCTTCCGGCCCGCGAGGGGCCACAAGCGGCATCCTCTGCTGGCCAGATTGTGTTTAAGTCTTCAATGTCTTCGAATCGGAGGGCGGCACATCGTCGTCCTCTTCTTCAATTAAATCTGGATCCTGCGCGTTGTGCGCCGGCAGGTAGACACTCGGGCGGATGCGGTTCTTTCCGAGACGCAAAACGCCAAAAACCGCGCCCAGTGTCGCGTATGTCATGAACAGAACGAAGAGATTCACTTCGGGTCGGTAGGCCACAACCGCAATGACGATCACGCCGGCCACGAGGTAGCGAAACGGCAAACGCTCTTTCAAATCCAAATCTTTAAAGCTGCGGTAGCGGAAGGTTGACACCATCACGACCGCCAACAAAAAGGTCATCGCCAAAATGCCGAGATTGCCCGAAGACTCCATATCGAGATCGCGCAGCGCCAGAACCGACGACGCCACGATCCCCGCGGCCATGGGAATCGGAAGTCCTTGAAAGTACGCTTTTTCGACGACGCCCGCCTGAACGTTGAAACGCGCCAAGCGCAAAGCCCCGCAAGCCAAGAAGAAAAAGCACGCCAACCAGCCCAGGCGGCCGAACGGCTCGAGCGCCCACAAGAACAGAAGAACCGCCGGGGCCATGCCGAAACTCACGAGATCGCAAAGCGAGTCGTACTCGGCACCGAATTTTGAAGTCGAGCGTGTCAAACGCGCGAGACGTCCATCCATCAAGTCAAAGATGGCCGCCGCGACAATCGCGTAAGCCGACAGAACGAAATCGCCTTTGATGGCGTGGATGATCGCGAAAAATCCGAAGAAGATGTTCCCGGTCGTGACCAGATTCGGAAGAAGGTAGATGTGCATGGCGAGCCGTCTTTTGGGCTCACCGTCGTAGCTGTTGTTATCCGAACCGTTTTGCAAAGCCATCAAATCCCGCCAATGAGTTAAACCGCTCCGAACAGGGCGAACAGAAGCCATAAGAATGTGGCACTGATCAAAGGAAGGGTCAAATTGTCATCAAGCTTCCCGATCGGAATCAACTCGGCCAGAGCGCCAATCAAGCCACCGAGAAGGCTCACGATCAAAATGCGATCCATGAGAATTCCGCGCGTGTAGAGAAAGCCCGCGGTCAGCGCCGCGCAGATCAGGAAAGCGGCCAGGGTGCCTTGCACGCTCTTGTGACCGAAGATCTTGTCTTTGCCGTAGCGGATGCCGAAGTAGCTCGCGAACGGGTCCGCAAAGGCCAAGAACAAAAGTGTCAACATGGCGATATTAAAAGGAAAAAGGACGACGGTCAGAAGCACGCCCGTCAGCAGGAACGTGGTGCCGGCCAGGCCGTGCAGCTCACTGTCGCGCATGAGGGGCTTAAAGAGGTGCATCAAAAAATCGTTCAGGGCCGTGGAGCGCTGGCGCATGAAATCCACGGGAACAAAAGCCAACCAAGCCGTGACGATCAAAATCAAAGACAGTTTGTGCGGAGCGTACGCGTAAACGGCGGCCAAAGCCGACACGCCCGCCATGTGCCAAATTTTACGGGCCCAATGAATTTCCGAACGCTTCTTCAGCTCAACCATTGCGAATCCAGGCTCAGTCAGAGTTTTAGACATAGGGACGAGAACCTAAAGGACGAAAAACGCTCTGACAAGCTCGACTTCCAAGGATAGCCTAAGCTCTCGAAAAGACGAGGATTTTCTATGATACAAGGGGTCACCGATCACGGCTTTGACAGGCGATTTCCGGGGCGGCTCCAAAAAGCCTCTGAGAGACCTAAAAACACCAGTCTTTTCAGCCCCTTAGAGACCCCCTCCGAGGTCCTCGGATTGCACCTTGAATCGGGTGATGACGTGTCTCTTGCGCGCCCTTCTTTTGAGCTGCCTGGTTTTCATGCTCCCCTGGAGCGCGGGGGCCACCGTGCCGCAAGGCTACGTTCAAGATGTGCGCAAAGAGCGTGAAGAGCGCTTTTACGAAATCTTCCTTTTCGCCCAGCCCCCACCCGTCGAGAAAAGCCTGCACGACAAGATTTTCAACGAGGAGCTTTCGCGCGAGTTCCGCGGCCGCTACCGCGATAAGTTTGGAACGGTGGATACCGATGCCATCGCTTATCAACGCACCGACTTTGAACGGCTGGATGCTTACCGCTCAACGACCGCCGCCGAAGCCAAAAACAACGAACGCCGCAGCTTCGCCGATTACATCATGAAGCGCCTCGTGGAAACCCATGTGGACAACTACGTGAAGTCGGAACCGACGATGCGTCCGATCTATGAGGCCAAAGAGAAGCTCAAGAAAATGGAAGTGCGCGTAAACAAAGAGACCAAGCTCGAAGCGCGCTATTCATTGGCGGGAAACATCTTGGATCTTCTTCTCGAGAATCCCTATTGCGACGCCCGTCTGTCGATCGAGATGGATTCGGGCACGGTGGGCCCGGCCCCCGTCAAAGAGCAGATTTTGATTGTGTCCCGTCCGCTCAGCTCCACGTGGCGCGCCGAGAACCGCTGGTTTGATCGCGATGGCCGCGTGTACGGCGAATTCATCAAATCGCACACCTCAAGATTTTCGACCACCTACGGCGTCAACGCCGCGTTCAAAGATGGCGAGAATGAGCGTGACTCCCGTCTGGCGTTCGGTCTCGGTTACTCCTTTTAAGCCAGAACACCATCGGCCTCTGGACTAGTGACAAAACGAATAACAAGTTTCGAACAGCGACTTTCCCTCGAACGACAATCTCGAGTACATGTCACGCCTTCACAAAGGAGAATCCCATGATCCGAATTCTGACGACTCTTGCTTCAACCTTGCTCCTCTCGTCGAGCGTTTTTGCCGCCAAGGGCGCCGTTTACTGCAAAGTGGGCGGACAGGCCGTCAATGCGGTCGTCGAAGACGAGAGTTCGCCTTGCGCGGCGGACTTGTGGCACGGCGACGCTTGCTACACTGGTGACCGCCAAGCCGTGATCGATCTGATCAATGACGGCAAAATCGTCTTGAGCGATGAGGAGTGGATCTCGGATGCGCACTTCAAAGGCCGCAGCGAAATCGCCTACAAGGTGAACGACGGCCCGAATGAAGAGGTTTGGAGCGAAACTTTGGTTCGCTGCCCGGCCGATTTCTTCAAGAAGTAAGATCTTCCCGGTGTTTCGCTTCATGAAACACCGTCATGAGTCCACAAAGAATTTTTGTGGACTCCGCCGGTCTCCCGCCATTAGCTTGGCGGCATGAAAACAATCATCGCCCTTCTGACCCTGATCTCTTCGGTTTCTTTCGCCCAACAGCCCCTGCGCCCCGACTCGGCCACGCCTGGAGCCGCGAGCGCACGCCATGTCGGCCGCAGCGAACAAAACCGCGCCGATAAAAAGTTTCAAGTCACCGCGCAGATCGTCGGCCTAGGCCCCTCGATCATTTCAAGCTCGGGCCTTCAGGGTTCGATGTTTCTCGACCCCAATTCGCAAATCATGATCGAGGCCACCAGCGGTTCGGGCCGGCCGCTCCTGAACGGGCTTTTCGGCAGCGACTATGAATACCGCGCGAGCTCCTTCGGCGTTCACTACAAACGTTTCGTGGCGAACTCGTTCTACTGGCGCGGCGGTGTGGATTACCGCACCTCTTCGGTGGATTACAAATACACCAGCTGGGTGGGAAATCCCGATTCAACTTATAAGTTCTCAGGCAACTCGGTCGCTTTGAACTTTCAAATCGGAAATCAATGGCAGTTTGACGGCTTCACGCTCGGCTGCGACTGGGTTGGCTACAGCATGCCCATCGCCTCCAATGTCACGAGCGAAGAGGTCAACTCCACCGATGAGGCTTACTACCGCCGCCGCATGAAAGACGATCAGGATGACTTCCTGAAAAACGGACACTTCAACTTGGTCCGTTTTTATCTTGGCGCTTCATTTTAATCAGTCGGACGAGGACGCGCTGGAGCCCGGCCTCGGGCGCACGCTTGCCGGAGCCCGGCGGGTGACTTCGAGTTTCTTGGTGATTTTCTGACCTTTGGGATCCTCGAGTTCGACCTTGATGGTGTTGGCGCCTTCGCGCAGCTCAATGAAGTCGGTCGAGTACTCGGTGCCCGCGTCGAAGACGGCCGCGGTGAAACCGTTGGTCTCATTGGTGATGGACGACGCCTTCATTCCTTTGAGCAAACCCTTTAAGCGCAAGTGCGTGCCGAAGACCTCTTGAGCGAAGTCTTTTCCCGTCGCGTTCCACTCGATCAGAACCGGGCGGCTCAGGCGGCCCGTTTTTGACGGCGCTTCGTCTTCGCCCGAAAGAACCGAGGCGATGCCGCGCGTGTTTTTTTCGCCCGCCTTGACGCCGGGGGCAGCCATCGGCGCGAACCATGACCACAGCGTCGGACCCAACAAAAGCAGGACGAGAGCCGCGAGAGTTTTGAATGTTCTTTGATCCCAGATATTCGCCGACATGCACTGTTACATTCGGCAAATTTTTGACGGCCCTTGACCGGACTTGGGACAAGAAAGGATCGAGTCCGGTCGAGGAAAAAAGAAGGGGGCCCTTGATGGGTCCCCCTAAAAAGTGACTGTCTTTGAGACGGCGGTGTTTTCGCCCGCGAAAACTATTGAGCTTTTTCGATGCTGATCGCGAATTTTTTGACGCCCGAGCCTTTGACGAGGTCGATCACGCGCACGACCTTGCCGTACTCAACGCCTTGATCGGCGGCGATAATCGCCTGGATCTCGGGATTGTTCATCGCCAGCTCCTGGGCTTTGGCCTTGATCGCATCTTCGTCGGCCTTGGTGCCGTTGAGGACAATCTCGCCCGCCTTCGTGATCGAGATCGACAACTGGCTCGGTGTCGACGCCTCACCCGAGGCCGCTTTCGGCAGATTGACGTTGATCGAAGGCTTCATGAACATCGGTGCGGTCACCATGAAAATGATCAAAACCACGAGAACGATGTCGACCAAAGGGACGACGTTGATATCGGAGATCGCCTCGTCATCGAACGAGAGTTTGCCCCCCATGACTTAGGCTCCTTTTTTCTTCGCGTACGCGAGGGACAGTTCTTTGACTGATTCCAAGCTCTGCAAAATGCCCTTCACTTGACGCTGGAAGTAGTTGTAGGCCACGACCGCGGGGATCGCCACGAACAGACCGGCCGCCGTCGCAACGAGCGCGAGCGAGATGCCCGCCATCACCGTCTGTTGGCCCGCATCGCTCGACTGCGCCAAATCCTGAAACGCCTTCATGATCCCCAAGACGGTTCCGAGCAGCCCAATGTAAGGCGCATTCGAACCGATGGTTGCCAAGAAGCCGAGCGAACGCTCGAGCTCGGGACGCTCCGACAGGGAGAACGTGTTGAAAACTTCTTCGAGGCCTTTTTCGCCGCTTTCTTTGATATGGCGGAGAGCGAATTTGGCCGCGCGGCCTTCGATGGTCGAATCGTCTTTGGCGATGTCCTCGACCTCATCGAGGTTGTGGGACTGCAAAGCCGACTTCACGCGCTCGCGGACTTTGCGGCTGTCGGAAGCGACTTTTCGCAGCGAAAAGAAGCGCTCCAGAATCAAACCGATGCTGACGATGCTCAGCAAAACCAAAAGAAGCAGGATGGCTTGGTCGGCGATCTGCGCAATCGCGAAAACTCGTTCACTTAACATTGCTCTCTCCCTTTTTTCTCACCATGATCGAACACGGAGGCTCCGCCGGAGCGGGCATTAAGATGATCAGTGTACGTTCGTTCCCAATCAGGGGTCAAATCTATCGCGCATTCAAATTTGGGCTGCTGCTGGTCATGCCGCTCATGGCCGGTTGTTACAGCAAACCCCAAACTTTGCCGTCGGTTCTCATCCTGGCCGTCGAGAACTATGGTCCAGAAACCTCGCTGTGTTCTTGGGAGTCGAACCCGCAGGTCCAGTCGGCGCTGCGTTTATTTTGCAACGAAGCGGTCGAGATCAAGTCTTTGCAGGCCTCGCACCGCGATTCGGTTCCCGCACTCGCCTCCATCCTGCACGGCGCTTCGACCGCCGATCTGAAAATCGACAACAATCAGCAGTTTGTTTCGGCGGACTTTGAAAGCTATGCCGAAAAGTTTCACGCCATCGGCGCGCGCACGGCCTTTTTTGCCTCATCACCGCTCTTCATGCGCCGCACGGGACTGGCTCAAGGCTTTGATCAGTTCGAAGAGACGCACAAGATCGAGCAGCTCCGATGGGGCCGCACCCCCGAACAGGTGGTTCAGAGCTTTCTCAAGTGGAAGTCCGAACTCAGCGCGCGCACGCCCTTCTACGCCGTGCTCACCTTCTCGGATCTCAACTTTCCTTGGATCCGAACCACGAGCCTTTCGGGTCAAGAGCGCTCGCGCAATCTCGAAAGCCAAGCCGAAGCGATCGAAGAGGCCTGGATCTCGCTGTTTCAAAAACTCAGTTCCGATACGGACTGGAACAACACGTGGATTTTGGTCGTCGGCACCCAAGGCGTGGCTTCAAGCCTCAACCCGCATCAGGTCTACGGCGCGGTCCGCGTGCCGCCGCCGATGAAATGGGCTTACGATGCCGGTCAAGAGCTGAACGCGGTTCAGCTCTCCAAGCACTTTCACGAGCAGGTGCTGGGCACACCCACACCGCGCACGCCCGACCCCATCCCGGTCGATGCCGACGATCTTGATCCGCGCCCGCGCGAAGATTTTTGGATCAAGCTGAGCGCCTCGGCCGAACGCGAAAAAAAACTGCTCGCCTTGACCGCGCAAAAACCTGGTACCGCTTGGTGGGCCCTTTTCGAAGAACTCGAGCAAGGCAAGTCGCGTGAGTTCAACCGCTTGGTGGAACGCGAAAAACTCGACATTGACAGCACCGCGTATTGGGACCGCATTCTGTTGAAACGCAAAGACCAAACGCTTCAAGACACGTGCATCCGCATGATCGACTTGAAAATCTTCGAGGGCGGCGGCGCGCGCACCTGCGAATCGCCAACGCTGCTCGGACTTCAAGAGTGGTTCCGCGCGCTCGAAGACTCGGCGAGCGATTCTAAAATCAAAGAAGCCCGCCAAAAAACCTTGCGGGCCTGGCACGAGATCCGTTCGGTCCGTCAGATCCACCTGCTCAACCGAGCCCTGGGAGGCGTTCTCGATCTCCCCCTGGGCGTGGGCCGCGAAATCCTGCGCACCGAAATGGCCCTACGTCTTCCCGAGGCGCAAATGCAAAAAGCCTGGCTCGACAAAGTCGAACCAGGCTTCAATGAATCCACAGATTAACAGGGTGGCGAAACAACCGTTAGCGCGTCGCGGAGGCCGGCGTGGGACGAGCAGATTGCGAGTCCGCCAGTTGAGTGTCGCCGCCGCCATCGGCCGAGCGTCCACGGTACTGGAAGGAATAGAACTGACCACCGGTCGCTTCGCCGGCGATCTGGATGTGACCACGGCCCGCGGCACGCACTTGATACGTGCCCTTGCCCGGAACCTTCAAAGAGATGTTATTGCCGCTCGCGCAGAGCTGAATCCCGACCAGGCGCGAATCGTCCACGCGGCCCATCAGGTTGTCGCTATGATTGGCCAGAGTTAAGAGGGTGCGTCCAATTCCAAACCCGACGCCACCAAATTCCCAGGTCCCGAAGACGCGGTTGGTGCCGCCAATTCGATCCACGAAATTTTTGATCGCCGGAACGTCGTCGATCTGACTCACCTTCGTCACGCATTGGGCCTTAGCGAAGGATGTCGATCCGATGGCCATCACGATCATGATCGCGATTTGGAAGATTCTCGTCTCAAAGCGGGAAAATTGTTTCACGTTGCCCCCTGTACCAGAAGAAGGAGCAAGATCCGAACCAAGCCTTCATTCGAACTCGGAGAGGATGGCCCAAAGGATTCGATTAAATTCTGGCAGGTGGCTACAAACTGATCAAGATTCGGGGTTGGTCAGGCCGCACCAAAAAGCGAGATCCGATTGTGACTCAATCAGAGACTGCGCCAGGGCTTCGAACGAAGGGTTCTCGCTCCAACGGGGCCAGGCGCTCTCGAAGCTCTGGGCGAGAAACAGGAGTTGATCGCCCGCCAGCATGCGTGCGGACCCGGTTTGAACGTTTGTTTGCTGCGTGAGCCCCAGGCCCGCCATCGCGAGCGGCGGCAATGCGGGGTCAAAGACCGAGAGGTCCGAGCCCACCGCGAGAGGCGCCACGCGGCCCTTGCGGATCAAATAGAGATTCGGTTGCCCCACTTGCGCCCACGAGATCAGCTGACCTTGGCGCTGAATCACCAGCGCCTCGATGAGCAGCCGCGCCTGCTTGAGGTTTTCTTGTTTGTAGATGAACTGCGAGGTGACCTGCAGCGCCGACTTGAGTTTGCTACCCGCTTCGGCGTTCGGCGCGTCTTTTGACACGATCGACGTGGCATCGGTGCCTTCGGTTTGCTCGACCTGCTCCAGAATCAAACGCGCGGCCTTTTCGGCCTCGCCTTGGGTGGTCCACGATGTCGCCAAAATCAGAAGCTGGCTTTCGGGGCGGCTCAAGATATAGGGCCGCGGACGAAAGATTTGGCCCGGATTGTAGGAGCGGCTTTCAAGATCCATGCGTTAAAGCGCCCCATATTTTTTGAGCTTCATTTTGGCTTTTTCGTAATAGTCCTCGCCCGGAAGGCTCTGATCCAAGATCTTGCGCCATTTGTTTTTCGCGGTCTCGACTTCGCCGACGCTCTCTTCGAGAATGCCCTCTTGGTAGAAGGTCATCATCTGTTTGCGCAGCTCGGTCATCATCGCTTGGTGACGGCCTTTGAGCACTTCGTTGTCGGGATTGATCTTAATCCCCTCACGCAGAATCTCGATGGCTTTTTTAAGCGCGCCCGAACGGTACGCGACTTCGGCGTTCTTCTCGGCCTCGGCCTGCTGCGATTCGATGCCCGCCTCGAGCGAGGCGATCTTGCGGCGTGAAATGCCGTTCAGATTGCCCGGGTCGGGCAATCCGGTTTTCAAGACTTTCTTGTACGCCGCGATCGCGGGAATCGGCAGGCCTTGCTTTTCGACCTTCACCGCCCGCTCATAAACCGCCCGGTGCGCCGCCACTTTGGCTTCGTACTCTTTTTGGTTGGCGATCTTCATGTTGCGTTCGGTGGTGATGCGCTCGACTTCGTTTCTCAGCGAAACGATCGAGGGGTGTTCGGGATTGAACTCCATGATCGAGGCCAAACAGCCCTCGAGCCAGGCCGAATCCGAATTCTCATTCAAAGCGGCCCGGCACTCGGCCACTTGCTTTTGGATCTTTTCTTCGGTGGCCGCGCGCTGGCGTTCGGCCGCCTCGTTCTTTTCACGCTCGGCAAGAATCGCGAGACCTTGGTTGGCCGTCTCTTCGATCTGTTTCGAATCTTCGTAATAAGGAATGATCTGGTGCAATTTGATCACTTCTTGGCGCGCGAGTTCGTAACGACCTTGGGCGATCAACGACTGCGCGGTCAAGTAAAGCTGCTTGACGACCTGCTGCTTGTCCGGCGGCAGTTTGTCGAACGGTGTCTGAATCTTGGTGATCGCATGTTTGCTTTCGTCTTCCTGACCGAACACGCCGTACATCACGGCGAGGAAGATCACGCAGATCATCGCCAGACGAGCGGGCGTGAGGCCGGGGATGTGCTTGCCGAAAAGCTTCATTCCGGGTTTGAGCATCGCCGGTCCCGAGATGGGCATCCCGTTGGCGTCAAAGCCCGCAAAGCCTTGCGCGGGCGAGGCGCCCATATTGGGTCCCGCTCCGAACGAGTCGCTATACGCCCCACCGGCGCCGACGTTCTCTTCGTTGTAATTCATCGGCACCAGGAGCGCCGGATCGACCTCTTGCAAACGCTGCTCAAAGCCCGCATCGCGCAGCTCGAAGTGCAGGGACCAATCGGCCACCGAGATCACATCGCTCGATTGCAGCTGCGTCCAATCTTCAACCGCCAAGGGGCGGCCATTGTGAAGGGTGACGTTGATGCTACCGAGATCGCGCACGTAGTACGCATCGTCTTGCTTCTGAACTTCGAATTGCTTGCGGCTAATGCGCGGATTGTCGATATAGATCGAGCATGTCGTGTCGCGCCCGCCGATCCAAGCTTGCCCTTCGAGTTTGAAATTCTGAACCGCGCGGCCTTGGTGGTCGACCAGTCGCAGGTAGGCGTTCGAAGGCAGATAACCGATATGGGTCTTGTCCTCTTCGGACCCGGTGCTGGCGTCGGGGAGGTCTTGATTGTGGGCGATCTGGCCGCCTTCGTCTTCGTTCTCGAAAACGAATTCGTAAGGCGGAACCGCGAAGGTCGTGCCGTCGCGAAGCGCGAAGATCGATTGCCGTTCGCCATTCTTGTAGAGCTCGCCGTAGCGCGAAAGCACCTCGACGATCCACTGGCCTTCGGCGTAGCGGATGCGGAAATGCTGCCGGGAAATCCCGCGCTCCGGAGCGAGCACGACGTCGCAAGTCTCACCGCGCCCCACGAGAAGCTCGTGCGACTCGGCCAGATCGTGCTGAACCGTAAACTGTCCATTGAGGAAGACCTTTAACCGTGCCATGACTAGTACTTCCCTCTTAATTTAATCTCACACTCGTTGTGGTACTGCAAAGCCTCGCGTCGGATGGGATCTCGCTCGTCCTTCTTCATTTTGATGACGGTCGAGTAGTATCCCATGCACAGGCGGTAGTTGCGCACGCCGTAGTACCGTTTTCCTTGAATCATATTGAACTGAATCTGCTCGTCGAACTTGCGCTTGGCGAGCGTGTAGTATTTGCGGGCCAGCTCGTGATTGGGGTAGAACGAGAGCGCCGCCTGGAATTCTTCCATCGCGCGCACGTACTGCCCCTGGCGGTAGTCGCGGAAGCCGCGCAGGTACTGCTCTTGCGAGAGACGGTACTGAATCGTGTCCTGCCCCTTTTTTTCGATCTCTTTCATCGCCTTGTCGTATTCGCTTTGCGATTCGGTGATCGCCACTTCGGTCGAAACCACATCGCGCAGTTTCACCTCACGGCGCTTGCGGATCTGATCCTGCGAGAACAGGTAAGCCCCGCCCAAGACGATCACACCCACGATGGCGTAGAGCTTGAAGCGGCCGCCGCCTGCCGACGGGGGACGGTAAGTCGAACCGCCAGCGCCAACGGAACGCGCGCCCGCCGGAGCTTGCTGGTTCCAGGCGCCAACGCCGCCGCCCTGCTGGGGCATCCCCACCGCCTGCGACTGCGGTTGGGTCATCGCGTTCGACGTGAAAGATGCCGGTGCCTGAGCGTTCACGCCCGGAACCGGCGGAAAGCTCGCCTGCGCCGGAGCCGTGGCGACCGGCGCATTTTGCAAAGAGCCCATGGGTTTGAGCGCACCGACGGTGGCTTGCGGAACCACGCTTAAGTTTGCTTTCGCTTCGGCCGGACGCTCGAAATTGACTTTGAGTTCGGTTTCGCCAAAACGGATCGTGCCGCCGGGTCGGATGGACTTCTCGTTGACCACTTCGCCGTCGACGGAAATCGGGTTCTTCTGACTCAAATTGCGGACGATGACTTGATTCATCGACACGATCAATTCGATGTGCTGACGGCTGATTTTCACGTCTTGCGCAAAAATCAGATCGTTCTCGGGGCCTCGGCCCAACGAGATCTGTGCCTTTTCGAAATCGTGGGATTGGCCCGCGTTCGGCCCCTTCACGACTTCGATCGACACGTTCAACACTTTCAGAAGAGGGGCTGCACTCACGCCGCGCCCCCTTCAGCCGACGCCGCCGGCATGATCGTGATGAGATAATATTCGATGTCGCCGCCGGAACTCGCGAGCGCCTGGCAGCTCAGGGTGAACAAATGACCCGACAACTCGAGATTGTCAGAATTGATCTTGTTCATGTTCATCTCGGCCTGATTCATCAGGTGAGTGAAGTTCTGTTGCATGGCCGGATCCGGAATCTCCGAAACTTTTGCACCCACGACCTTCTCCGAGGTGATCCCGGTCAAGCCCTCGAACGCGTTGTTCAAGCGCACCACTTGGTGGTCGCGGGCGATCAGGATGCAGGGGTAGCCGATGAGCTGCATGAGATTGAAAATTTCCTGGTCGCGCGCGCCTTTGCCCGTGACCGACATGTCGGGAGACGACCCGGCCGCCGCACGCGCCAGCAGGCTGTTGACGTTGGTCATCAGGTTCTGCATGACCGGCAAGTTGAACTGAATCGACGCTTGGTCACGGCCCTCGCGCAGCGCCAAGTCCAGCTCGTTGTTCAAGAGTTTGAACGGATGTTCGATCAGTTTATAGAGGAAGAAGAACAAAATCCCGCCGATGATGAACGCCAGGAACAGCATCTGGACGAACAGGCTGAACGCGCGTCCGTCGTCGAAGGCGAGGCTGCCGGGATTGTAAATCACGATGGCATGGGCTTTGGCGGTGTTCTGTTGAAGTTCGGGATCAAAGACAAGCACCGGCACCGCCGCGGCGATCTGTCCGGTCACGAGTTCATCCGAAAATTCTTTGGGCTGCCCGCGCACCTTGCGCACAAAGCCGGTTTCACGCGGCGCCGAGCCCGTGCGCTCGGGAGGAGCCACGATCAGGCCGTCTTTCGAAACGATATAAACGTCCTCGATCCCCTCTTCGCGCAAAACCATATCGGTGCTGAAGCTCGAAAGGTCGTTGGAGCGGATGATGCGTTCATTGGCCGAGGCCAGTGAGCGGGCGACGGTCAAAGCCCGGCGCAGCGACTCGTTCTGGATGCTCTCGGAGGTGATTTGCTTCATCGGAATGACCGAGAGCAGCGTCACCAAAACGATGTAAATCCCGATGAAACCGAGGATCACCTGCTTGAAGTCGAAGACCTTCGGCAAGTTGTACACGCCCGGAAGCGCGACGTTCTCGACGAAGTCTTGCGACTTCTCGATCACGCTTTGAACGTGGCCCTGAATGTTTTTCGGCGGCGGAGGCGGCGGTGGGCCGTCCTGCTCCATGATGTTCATCATCGGCGCATCGAACGCATTTTGCGCGGAGGCCCCCGGCATTGCCGGCACTTGCGCGCCACCTGGATGCGGCACCATGGCTCCGCCCGCCCGCACGGGAACTTGGGCTCCGGCACGAGGCAAGGCCAAAACACGGCTTCCGCCGTAAGGGACGATCTCAAAAAGAACGTTGTGAATGCTGATCTTGTCGCCCGCTTTGGCCAGGGCGCCCTTGATGCGCACGCCGTTCAAGAACGTTCCGTTCGACGACTGCAAGTCGTTGAGCAGAATCTTGTCGGCCGCGACCATGATCTCGACGTGCTCTTTCGATACGCCGGGCACCGCGAGCTGCAAGTCGCTGGTCGCGGCTCGGCCCACTCGGTTGGCGCCGACTTTGAGAGGCACGATCTGTCCGGCCAGAGGGCCGTTCAGGAACTTAAGACCCCACATTGAGCTGGTCTCCTACGCGCAGGCCGAGACTTTTGATCCGGCCGCTTTTCATTTCGATCACCGACGTCGCGCCCCACTGGGGCCAAACCACTTTTCCGGGCCGGACGTCTTCGACCAGGGATTTCACTCTCATTTTCGAGTCCAAAAACACGCAGTCGATCGGGTACGCCATGAAAAAGGTGTGCACGCTGTTACAAGCGTGAATCCACATCCCTTGCTCCTCGGCGAGGCCTTTGGTTCCGAGCAGACCCTTGAGCCTTGACATGAACGAGGCCGCGACCGTCAGGTCGCTGAGCAAGACTCGATCCTCAGGCTGGCGAGTGAGCTGAGCCATCACTGGAACCCTCCGCTCACCATGTTCACGGCCACGGGCCCGAAGACCACCAAGAAAACCGCCGGAACGATGAAGAAGATAATCGGAAACAGCATCAACTGCGAGGCGCGCGCACCGGCCTTCTCGGCGCGCACGAAGCGCTCGAGACGGATTTGCACCGATTGGTCTTTTAAGACCTGCGAGATCGAAGCGCCGGTCGCGTCGGCATCGACCAAAACCGCCACGAAGCTGGTGATTTCCATCAGATCGGAACGGTTCGCCAGTCCGCGAAGCGCGGTCGAGCGCGAGGCGCCGAGTTTGATGTCTTTGAGCACGATCGCGAGTTCTTCGCCGAGCGTGCTGCCTTCGGCCTTGTCGACGATCCGCTGGATCGCCGAGATGAAGTCAAGACCGGCTTCAGTCGAGAGCGCGAGCAGATCCGCGAAGAACGGCAGATCGGCACGCATGCGCACCTCACGCGAATCCTTTTCGCGGCGGGCGTAAAACTCGGGGAACATCCAACCAGCCGGAATGAAAAGAATAAACAAAATCGGGTGCAGGCCCGCTTCCAACGCGAAGTTCATGACGCCCAAAAATCCGGGAAATGCGATCCCCCAAAAAATTTGCAGTCCGATAAATTCATCGACATTGAGCTGGCGAGAAAGCCCGGCGGTCAAAATCAGGCGTTCGATTTTTTTACGGTGCTTCTTGTTTTTAATCCGCAAAGCGTGTTGGAGCGTAAACTGGTGCACGAGCGGACGCGACCAGTTGATCAGCGCCGACTTCGATTTCTCGGGTTCGTTTCCGCTCGCCCAAGACAGCAGCTCTTTGTCGGTATTGTTCGTCAGCAAAATGGAAACGAACGAATACACGGCGTAAGCTCCGAGGAGCAGCCCCGATATCAGCAGTAATTCTGCGCTTCCCATTTCGTCTCCAATCGCGGTATTCGTTGACCATGCACATTCAACAGTTCGTGCTTGCCAGCGAGTCGCCACGTCGAAAAAATCTTTTGGAAGAAGCCGGATTTCAGATCACGGTCTTCCCTGTTAAAGTATCGGAAAGTCTCGAGAAAAACCTGACGGTTCAGGAGCAAATTCGGTCCATTTCACGGCGAAAATTCGCGGCCGCCCATGCGGCTTGGAACCAGACCAAGGGCGGGCCCGCGCTTTTGCTCACGGCGGACACGATGGTCGTTCATAACGGGCAAGCCCTCGGAAAACCTGAAGATTTTTCGGACGCGGTGGAGACTCTCTTACGCCTATCGGGAGAAGCGCACCAAGTAATGACCGCGGTCACACTTGGACTCTCGTCCAGTTCCGAAAGTTTCGACGAGGTGGTCGTGACCGACGTCGTCTTCAATCCCATTTTGAGACAGGCCGCCGAAGAGTATGTTCGCACCGGCGAGCCGATGGACAAGGCCGGCAGTTACGGCATTCAAGGTCTGGGCGGAAAATTTGTGCAGAAGGTGGTGGGTCCTTTTGACAACGTCGTCGGACTTCCCGTGTCGACCGTCGCGAAAATCTGCGCCGAGCAAGGTTGGCAGCTTCCCCGTCTTCCCGACAGACGCTAGACTTGTTCGCATGAGCGCGCTCGCTTCCATTCAAAATGAACTTCCGAAAGACTGCCGCATCTTAGCGGTTTCGAAACTGCAACCGGTCTCGAAAATCCGCGCCCTGCTCGAGCAAGGTCAGCGAGCGTTCGGCGAAAACTACGTTCAGGAGGCCCGTCAGAAACAAACGGAACTCGCCGAAGCCGCTCTGGAATGGCATTTCATCGGCAGCCTGCAAAAAAACAAAGCCAAGGACGTCGTCGGCCGTTTCGACCTGATTCATTCGGTGGACTCCCTCTCACTGGCCGAAGCGTTGGACCGCCGCCACGACGGCACCAGCGCCCCGCAAAGAATTCTGATTCAACTCAACCTCGCCGGCGAAGAGAGCAAGGGCGGCTTCTCCCGCAACGAGTTTGAAACGGCATTCGAGGCCTTGATCAAACTTCGGCGGCTCGAGGTCGCGGGCCTTATGACCATGCCGCCGCTCTTCGAAAATCCCGAGGAGGCGCGTCCCTATTTTAAAAAATTGCGCGAGCTCCGCGACGATTTCGCACGCTCGCATCCCGCTTTGAAAGAACTCTCGATGGGGACAAGCTCCGACTACCGCGTCGCCGCCGATGAAGGTGCCACGTGGGTGCGCTTGGGCACAGTTCTCTTCGGTGAACGCCCCTAATTTTTGCGCAAACAGGTTTCGACGACGCTTTCGATGGTGGCCGCCTCGCTCATCGTGCGCACGGCGCCATGATCGGGGTTTTCGTGATCGATGGCCAACGAAAGCCGTTGTTTCGGGCAAATCATCAAACAAGGAGTGAGGTCCACACGCCACTCCGACTTCGGATCTGCCTTATCCAGAGCGGCTTTCAGACCGGTCAAGAAGGGGCCTTTTTCCAAACCACTCTCTCGCAAACACGATTTGCACACATCCACTTTCGCCATGACCCGAGTCTAAACTTCATCCGTTCATTGCGCAATTTCGCTTGTCGCTCATCAGACCAAGACCTATCCTAAAGCCAACATGATGAAGCACTACAAAGTCGGATTCCTTGGTGTCGGCAACATGGCTCAGGCCATTATCAAGGGACTTGTTGAATCGAAAGTTGTCGCTCCCGACCATATTTACGCCGCCAATCGATCGCCCGGAAAACTGCAAAAAGCCACGGAACTCTGGGGTTTGCAGCCGCTCGCCACGAACGAAGAGGTGATCGACAAATGCGAAATCGTCGTTTTAGCGATGAAACCCCAAGACTTGTCGTCGGCCATTGATCCGCTCGTGGGTCTTTTCAATGAGGGCCAGATCGTGATCAGCCTCGCGGCGGGAGTTCAGCTGCGCCAGTTGCAGCGCAAACTTCCACAATGCCGGATCGCCCGCGTGATGCCCAATACGCCTTCGGTGATTAGCCAGGGCGTGATCGGCTATCTCACGGGAGCCAACTCCGAAGCTCTCGACACCGTCGTCGAAGATTTGTTCACCCCGCTGGGCTACACGCTCAAAGTTCAAGACGAAGAGCAGCTTGAAGCTCTCACCGTCAGCTGTTCCAGCGGAACGGGATTTGTTTTCGAAATGATGATGTACTTTCAAGACTGGATTGAAGAGCGCGGTTTCGATCCCGCAACGGCCCGCCAAATGGTGGTGCAGACCTTTTTGGGAGCGGCCAAGCTCGCCTCGCTCAATGCCGAACAGCATCTCGAAGACCTGCAGCACAAGGTCACCTCCAAAAAGGGCGTGACGGCGGCTGGACTTGAGTCCATGCGCGAGTTCGAAATCGAGCGCGCGCTCCGCTATAGCTTCGAAAAAGCGGCTTTGAGGAACCAGGAACTTGCGAAACAGGGCTAGTCGCCCCTATCCTTAAATCCTAAGCCGATTTCTATAGCTTCATGGAGGAAGCCGATGAAAATGACTCCGATCGATGTCAGCCACAAGACTTTCAATAAAAAAATGTTTGGACTCGATGAAATGGAAGTCATGGAGTTCTTGCAAGTCGTCGCCAGCCACATGGAAGAAATGATCCATGAACGCAACGTGCTTCGCGAAGCCCTTCGCGAAAAAGACCTGCGCATCGCCGAATTCCGCGAGCGCGACCAGGTTCTGCAGTCGACCATCACCACCGCGGGCACCATGGCCGAAAAAATCCGCAGCGATGCCGACCGCGAGGCGAAGCTGATCTTGGCCGATGCCCAGCAAAAGGCCGAAATCGTCACTCGCGACTCTCGCGACTCTTTGAAACGCATCTACCAAGAGATCTCGGATCTGAAGCGCGTGCGCATGCAATTCGAGTCGAATCTGCGCGCCTTGGCTCAGGCTCACTTGAGTTTGCTCGAGCAGGGCGAGAAGTACATGCCCAATATCGGTTTGGGCGGTATGAGCTTTGAAAACGGGTCGAGTGCGAGCAACGGGACAGCCTCTCGCACGTCGGACATCTCGCCCCTGTCGAGCCATCCCTAACCTTTTCGTTTTTAAGTCGTTTAAAACCGTAAAGACCCAAAAGGCTTTACGGTTTTTTTATGCCCAGCAAGGGTAACCTGGTTTTAGAAACGAGGTGACCGATGCGATACAGTCTGGGTGACAGCGTGGCCGAAGGCGGGTTCCGCCTGTTTGAAAAAATCCATGAGCCCATTTTTCTCATTCACAAAAAAGGCCGGATCGTGCGCATGAACGAAGCCGGCCGTAAATTTCTGACTCTCACGAAACTGTCGCAGGCCGAACATGGTCTCTGCGCGCTGTTTCAAGGCGAGCTGGAGCGCTTGCGCACGCTTCCCTTCGTCCGTCGATGCCTTCCTGGGTCGAACCTGATGTTGATCGGCACTAGCTACGAGTCTTCGGACTACGCGCTCGTCGAAATCAAACGGAGCAAGAGCCGATCGTCGCGCAAGTTGACTGAGGCCAAAGAACGTTGGACCTCGAAGCTGTCGATCACCGAATAAAAAGGCCCGGGGTTTTCCCGGGCCTTTTTTGCTCATTGAACCGTACCTGGGACCGCGTCCACCGATTGCGTCTGTTGCACCAAGAGATGGATCAAGCTTTCCAACGCCGGGTCTCGCAGCGGCTGAGACATGAACACTTCACGCACACGTCTCATGATGGGCTCGGCGAACCGTCCCAACGATCCGGGCTTAAACATGTCGCGCTCGCTCGCGATGCGGCCCAGGATCCGCTCCTCATCGCTCTGAAGCAAAATCTCGATCCGACCAACAAAGCTTCGCACGAGCCGCTCGGGCGCCGGGGTCATCGTCAGCGGCAAAATGTCTTCGACCTCCTCGGCGGGGAGCACGTACAGCAAGCGCAAACCGGGAACTTTCAAATATCCGTGCTCCCAGGTGTTGATCATCGCGATGGCCTCGTCGCGGAAGAGTCCCGACTCGGTGAGGGCGTCGATCAGCATCCCTCGCGCCTGCTCACCCCGAACCGCGCCGTAGAACTTGACGGCGGGCGAACCGGGACTGTGGTCCCTCATCGCCGCGTTCATCGCGTTTGAAACGGTCTCGAAGCCCTGATCCGCCAACTTCTTGAGCGGCAAAACTTGGCCGTGCCCCGACTCGTCCACGTGGACAAGAAACGCGGCCTGCGGGCGGCGGTGCGGGGCGACCTTCAGCTCGAGGTGACTGCCCACCGAACCGATTTCGATCGCCGGCTGAAACTGTCCAATCCCGCGATAGAAGATGAACTTCTCATGCTCCGCACCCGAACGGAGAGCGTTGCTCTCCACCGCGCGGGCGTGAATGTAGATATTCTTCGGATCCACGTACGGAAACGGACCGGTTTTCTGATTCAAGATGTCGACGTCAAACGTGGTATCGCCGTTGCTCAGCTTCTGCACGCTTTCGGTCGTCGGCGACGTGCGCACGGGACCAGGGAAGGTCTGAGTCACCACGCCTTGCGGAAACTTCACGTTGACCGAAACTGACTGCGCGCGGTCCGCGTAAAAGTAAATCACCGGCGTCTCCATCTTTTGCGTCACGGGATTGTGATCAAAAAATTCGGGCTGAAAGAAACACGCTTTGCCTCGGCACGGGCGCTCGCGCGGCGGCTCGAACGGTGGGCGCGGCATTCCGGGTGGGGGCATCTCTTGGCGGAGCTGGCCGAACTCGTGAACAAACAACGGAAGAACCTCGTCTTCATGGATCATTCCGTTCTGGGTCACGCCGTTCGAACCCACCAGGGACGTGAACGTCCCCCATTCATGGGCCTCCAACTTCGCAAAACTCGGCAGAGAACTTAATGTGAACAGGGCAAATAGGATCGATTGTGGCCTCATCTCTGGGCTCCTTTCTGGTTGGCGCTAGAAATAGCGTTCTGTTTAATAAAATAAAATTGAATAAAAGAACGGTTATGTTAACTAGCGGTTTATGAATTTTCGACGCCTGGAATACTTTCTGACCGTTGCCGAGACCGGCTCTTTACGCCAAGCCAGCGAAATCCTGCGCATCAGCCCGCCCGCGCTCTCCAAAGCGATGCGGCTGCTGGAATCCGAACTCGAAACCAAAATTTGGATCAACGACGGCCGCCGTCTCATCCTGACCGATGCCGGAAAGGCGCTGCTCAAGAAAGCGCCGCTGCTGATCGAAAACTTCAAGGCGCTCAAATCCGACCTGCTCACGGGCAGCGTGGGGCCCAAACCGATTCGCATCGGCACCTTCGAAGTGTTCTCGACTTACTTTCTCACCTTCTTGGACACGCTTGCTTGGGACAACCATTCCCTCGAGCTGCATGAGCTGCTGCCGGGCGAAGTCGAAAAATACATCGAACAGGGCGATCTCGACATCGGCATCACCTACATGCCGGTGCCGAATCCGAATCTCGATTTTCTCAAAGTCAAAGCGATCGAGATGGGGGTCTACACCAAGAAGGGCCGCTTCGAGGGCGTCACGCAAGACCAACTCCCCTTCGTGATCCCGGTGGCGCCGCTACAGGGAACCCCCACAAAGATGAAGGGTCTCGATGGCTGGCCCGAGGACGCGTTCAACCGCAAAGTCCTGCACCGGGTGACGCTGCTCGAATCCGCGCTTGAACTGTGCCGTCAGGGCCGCGTGGCCGGCTACTTCCCGTCGTTTGTGGTGTGCGAGCACAACAAACGCGTGAGCCCCGAGTACCGTCTCGAGCGCCGGCGCGCGGGAGCCCAGCTCACGGGATGCAAGCTGCGCGAAGCCGATGTTTTTATCGTAAAGAGAAAATCGTATGAAGAAACGGACGTGATCAAACAGATCGCGCGCGCGATCCGGCAGATTTGCTAACGCATCTGGCGCGCTTTTGCCGGCCTAACGCGTCTGGCGCGCTTCTGTCATGAGCTCATCCCAGGAGCGGTCAACGGCGTGCACATTCATAAAGCCCTGCCGCTCGACTTCGTGGGCCCAGGCCTGAAGCGACGCTCCCGACTTGGACGCCAGCACCACCGGCACCGAGATGGGAAGTCCTTTTTCGGCGATCAAGGCTTTGACGTCGACGGGCGCCTGCGTGAAGTCAACCGTGAACGCCCACTTCTCCAGGTGATGACGGTCCGTACTGAGAGCGTAGAGCGCCGAGGCGTCGACGCCATCGTGCAAAAACAAGAACGGAATGCGGTTCTGCACCAAATTGTCGAATTGAAAAAACGAAATCGCCGTCAAATCGTAGCTCATGCGGCTCCCGTCCCCTTCGCCGAATCCGGAATCTTCGCCCCCAAGCGGAGGACCGCGAGCAGACTGATCAACGAAAAGAGAGCCGACACCAGAAATGGCGACACCATGTGGACCGAACCGTACATCAAACCGCCTAGCGAAGGCCCGATAATCCGGCCGAGCGACGCCGTGCCTTGCGTGGTGCCCATCGCCTCCCCTTGCTTGTCAGCGGGCGTGAGCAAACTGATGGTGCCCAGGAGCGACGGGTTCGAAAAACTATGACCGAAGCTCAAGAACACCATCGCGAGGGCGAGCGTCCACACATGCCATGACAAGGCCACGGTCAAAAAGCTCATCGCCATCAAGGCCAGCCCCAAACGCATGAGCACGCGCTCGCCCACTTTCGGCAGCAAACGGCGCACGAGAAACCCTTGGTTGAACGCCGACATCACGCCGATGAATGCGAAACCGAAACTCACTTCGACCAAGCCCCAACCAAAACGGTCGGCGGCAAACAAAATCAAAGTCGCTTCCATCGTCGACATGGCGAGCGAATTCAGAAAGAAGCTGCCCACGAGCGGACCGACGACCGGCATGCGCAAGTAGCGACCCAGACGTTCAAAACGATGGCGGGTTTCGGCCGCGGGCGCCGCCGCGGTCTTGGTCTCCTGCAATTTCCAGTAAGCAAAAAGAAATGTCGCAAAACAAAGCACCGCGATTCCGCCCGAGGCGAATCGCATCGCCAAAATCTGATTGTCGAAGAGGTGCTGTCCCCAAAGCGTGAGCGATCCACCGATGGCGGGTCCCACCACAAAACCCAGACCAAAGGCCGCGCCGATCAACGCCATGCCTTTGGAGCGTTCATTCGGTGGAGTGACATCCGAAATCGCCGCCGACGCCGTCGAGAGGCTGGCACCAAAAAAGCCCGCCAAAGCGCGGGCCACAAACAAGCCCTCGACCGACCCAGCCCAGGCGAACAAAACATAACTGAGCGTTTCGCCCAAAAGGCAGTACACCAGAATGGGCCGGCGACCGTAGCGGTCGCTCAAACGGCCCCAAAAAGGCGCGAACAGAAACTGCATCAGCGAATAGACCGACATCAACATCCCGACTTGCAGCGCGCTCGCGCCATACTCTCGACTGAGGACGGGCAAGATCGGGATCAAAACGCCGAAGCCAACCAGGTAGAGAAACACGGTCAAGAACAGGATGCTGAGTTGGGATTTTCTTGGCGAAGTCATCGGGGCCAGGAATAATAGGTTTTGATGAAAATGTCAGCCCTTTCAGTCTTGTTGCTTCTCTTTTGCGGTCCCGCTTGGGCGGCGCCGGCCGGTGGCTCCGAATTCAAATCGTTCCGCACGCGCGAAATCGATTTTTACGGGCAAACCCGCTACTACCAGGCTCAGGGCAATTTCACCAAAGGTGGCAATTCGTACGACTCGCTGACTTCGGGATACGGCTACGAGATTTTCAACTTTGACGTGGGCGCGCGCGCGGTTCTGCACTCCAAATGGGCCGCCTTCGCCCAAGCGACGATGGCGAACGCCACCTCAAAGTCGCCGACGAACACCCGCACCAACAGCAACCTCTCCGAAGCTCAAGCGGGCCTGGACTTCTTGCTGAACGAAGGCACCATCACGCTCATTCCCGAATTCAGCATCAGCTTTCCTTTTGAAGACAATTCGGTGACCAAAGATGTCGTCGCGCTCAGTGACGGCGTGATGACCGTTAATGGCCGCGCCATCGCCCTCATGCGCACCCGCGTGATCAACTTGGGCGCTTACCTCGGCTACACCTACCGCGAAAAAGGACTCTCATCGCTGCTGCCCTACGGAATACTCGGCGAGTTTCCGCTCGGCTCCTTCACGTTGGGCGCGGACTTGCGTGGCTACGCCTCGCTCAGCTCCGACAGCACCAGCGACACCGAGATCACCCGCGATTTTTATCAATGCCGCACCAATGGTTGCGCGAAGCGGTATTATGCGATGAACCCCTCGCTCTTGGAGTCCTCCGCTTACTTCAAATGGGCGGTCTCGCGCACTTGGGACGTCTCGGCGGGATTCACGATGGCCATCACGGGCCAAAGCACCGCCACCGGCTACGGGGCTTTCGCGAATATCGGCTACCGCTGGGGACTTCCGGCCGCACCCACGCCGATGGAAGATTCCGAAACGCTTCCGGCGGGCCGCGCCCGCGTGGTGAATCCCGGCTTCCAAGAAGAGACCAATGATGGTGTGGATCAGAACCTCTTCAAAGCTCCCACACCTCCGCCGTCTCCTGATGCACAGAGAAAAAAACGTCAGAGGCAGATTCAGGACGACCTGAACAAAACAGAGATGCAAATCGAGTTAAAATCGAATAGAAAAAAGCGTTCGAGACCTTAGGGTTTCAATGACTTAACTTCATCCGCGAGACATTTATGACGCAGCTCTCAGATCGCTACACGCCTCAAGAGGTCGAAGACCGTATTTACCAATGGTGGGAACAGGCTGGCTACTTCAAAGCCCAAGACCAGTCCACCAAACCCCCGTTCGCCATCATCTTGCCGCCGCCGAACGTGACGGGCTTTTTGCACTTGGGCCACGCCCTTGATCACACCATTCAAGATTGCATGATCCGCTGGAAACGCATGAACGGCTTCAATGCCCTTTGGCTTCCCGGTTCGGATCACGCCGGCATCGCCACGCAGTCGGTGGTGGAGCGCGAACTCAAAAAAGAAGGCGTCACGCGCACCGAACTTGGCCGCGAAAAATTCCTCGAAAAGGTTTGGGACTGGAAAAAACAATACGGCGATCGCATCTACCGCCAAATGCGCCGCTTGGGCGATTCGTGCGACTGGGACCGCGCAGTCTTCACGCTCGATGAAGGCCCCTCAAAAGCCGTTCGCCGCGTGTTCACCACGCTGTACAAAAAAAATTGGATCTACCGCGGCCAACGCCTCGTGAATTGGTCGGGCCCGCTCGAGACCGCGATTTCGGACCTCGAAGTTGAGTATAAACAAATCAAAGGCTCGATCTGGCACATCAAGTACCAGGTTGAAGGCACGAGCGATTTTCTCGTCGTCGCCACCACCCGTCCCGAGACTTTGCTCGGCGACTCGGCGGTTTGCGTTCACCCTGAAGATGAGCGCTACGCCAAATACATCGGAAAAAATGTGATCCTGCCCCTGCTCGGACGCAAAATTCCGATCATCGCCGACACTTACGTTGACCGCGAGTTCGGCTCGGGCGTCGTCAAGATCACGCCCGCGCACGACTTCAACGATTACAAAATCGGCAAGACGCACAACCTGCCGTTCATCAACATCCTCACCAAACGCGCAGAGATGAACGAGAACGCAGGTCCCTACAAAGGACTCAAAGTTCAAGAGGCGCGCAAACGCGTGCTTGAAGACCTCAAAGCCCAGAATCTTCTCGAAAAAGAAGAGCCCCACACGTTGAACGTGGGTCACTGTTCGCGCTCCGGCGCGGTCGTCGAACCCTTCTTGTCCGAGCAGTGGTTCGTCAAAACCGAACACCTCTCGGTCCCTGCTCGCCGCGTGGTGGAATCGGGCACGACCCAAATCGAACCCGAATCGTGGACCAAAGTTTACCTGCACTGGATGAACATCATCGAAGACTGGTGCATCTCGCGCCAACTCTGGTGGGGACACCGCATTCCGGCTTGGTATTGCGACAAGTGCTCGCACATCACCGTGGCCGAAACCGATCCTTCAAAATGCGAAAGCTGCGGCAGCACCTCGATCCGTCAAGACGAAGACGTTCTCGACACCTGGTTCAGTTCAGCCCTGTGGCCCTTCAGCACGCTGGGCTGGCCGCAAGAAACCGAGAAGCTCAAAACCTTCTACCCGACCAGCGTGCTCGTCACGGGTCATGATATTTTGTTCTTCTGGGTCGCCCGCATGATGATGATGGGTCTTGAGTTCATGCGCGACGTTCCCTTCCGCAAAGTGTATCTGCACGGCATCGTACGCGACTCGCAAGGCCGCAAGATGTCCAAGTCACTCGGCAACTCGGTGGACCCCGTCGACATGATCGAAAAGTACGGCGCCGACGCGCTTCGCTTCTCGTTCTTGGCGCACATTCACTCGGGCAAAGACTTCAAGTTCAGCGAGCAGCGCACCGAAGGCTACCGCAATTTCATGAACAAAATTTGGAATGCGACCCGCTTCTCGCTGACCAATCTGCAAGATTTCAAAGTTCCCACTGAGGGCACCGCGGCCATGCCCGACAAGGCCCAGCTCACGGCGTTTGATCAATGGATCATCACCAAACTCGGCCGCACGGAAAAAACGGTCGAAGAGGCGCTCGAGCAAGACCGCTTCTCCGACGCCGCGACGGCCTTGTACTCTTTTGTCTGGTATGAGTTCTGCGATTGGTACATCGAGTTCATCAAACCCGTGATGAATGGCCCAGGCGGAAGCGAAAAACAAAACACGCAGCTCGTGCTCGCGCAGGTCTTGAACCGCGTGATGCGCCTCTTGCACCCCTTTGTTCCGTTCATCTCGGAAGAGCTCTACCAAAAGCTCCCGATCAAGGGCGAAGCCTGCATCGTCGATAAATACCCGAACACCCGAAACGACCGCGAGCTGCTCGCGCTCGGCTCCGACACCGCCGCTTACGAAGTCGAGATTCTCAAAGAGGTCATCTCGGCGATTCGCAACGTGCGTGGTGAGAACCGCATCAGCCCGGCGATCAAGATCAATGTGCGCGTAAGCCCCTCGGACGCCAAAGCCCAAAAGGTTCTGCTCGAGAACCGCAATGCGATCGTGACCATGGGTCGGCTCGAAAACTTGGACATCAGCGCCGAAGGCTCGCTGTCAAAATGCGCGGTGGTTCCCGTGGCCGTCGACGGCTCGCAGATGCAGGTCATCATCCCCCTCGAGGGATTGGTCGACATCGACGAAGAGATCAAACGCATCCAAAAATCGGTGGAGAAGTTGAACAAGGACATCGCCGGTTTGTCAGGACGCCTTTCGAACGAGAATTTCGTGAAGAATGCGGCCGAGGATGTGGTTGAAGCCGACCGCAAAATGCTTGAGCAAAACAAAGCTCAATTGAGTTCGCTGCAAGACGCCCTCAAGCGTTTGCAGTCTTAGAAGTCGCCTCGAGGCGACTTCTCATCTTAAAACGTCAGGCCGGATTTCAAGCACACGCTGCGGAATTCGGCGCTATTGAGCATTCCGTTTTCAACCGCGGTGATCCCCGCGTTTCCGTCTTCGGCGTTTTCCGCGACGTTCTTACCGTAGTTGAACCATTGGTTGAACCCGGCGCTGTCGGGTTCGCGTTGGTACAGGGCGCGGTAAGACACGGTCAGATAAGTCCGAGCCGCATTGAAGCTCTCATCTTGGGTCGCCGGGTAACGGTAGGGATTGCGGCCACTGCGCATGATTCCCGACGCGATACTTCGGCACGTGCCGCCCGCCGCTTCCATCGAATCCAGCTCGCCGTCCGAGATGTTGGTCGCCCAATAGTAGCGAGTCACGTGACGGATAAATTCGCGCATCCCCCAAGTTCCGTTCCAACCGGGAGGGCGGACGTTTCCGCTCGGCGTGCTGGCCGTGGCTCCAGGAAGGGATCCCATGCCCGAAGGACCAAAGGTGATCGTGGGCCCAACAACGGGGGTTTCCGGAGGGGCGATCGAGGAGCTCTTCTCGGCTTTGTTATCGAGAGAAATCTCTTCCCATTCAGACGGCGCGGCACAGCCCACATTGAGCACCCCCACCGCGATCATCATCAAAAGAAAGATTGTTTTCACCGACACATGTCCCCCGTCTCAGAGTGAAGAATTGCAATGACCGTTCCACGCTTCGGCTTGAGACGAATCAAGATCACCAGCCACACCTCGCATTTGACAGCTGACCAGCTGGACTTCGCCTGGTCATCTTTTGGACGTCGCCCAGAGAATCGACTAAGGTCCTAAATCCTTCGTGAAATCGCCTCTTTAAGTAAGATTTGGGGTCCAAAAACAAGCCGGATTGCTAGGATGATTGAATGCTCCGTAAGACCGCCCTTCTGCTGCTGATTCATTTTGGAGCACCAACGCTCGCATTGGCGATCGAGCGCGCGAACTACTCCGCCTCCCTCGATTTGCAATCGGCCCAGCACACCTCAAAGCCCCAAGATTCGGCGTCGCAAAAAGCGGTGTTTCAATTCGAGCAGTTCGTTGGTTTCAATAAACGTTGGAGCGGCGTCTTTGGCGTGCACGGTTTTTACGAAGGACAATACAAAAACCATCCCGATGACTACCCCAAACCTCTGCGCGATCAAGACACCCAAGATTTTCGGTTGCACGACACCTTTCTCGAATACCGAACCCGTGATTGGTCCACCAAGATCGGAAACCAACAGGTCGTCTGGGGTGAGAGCTTTGGAACTTCGTACCTTGATTTGGTGAATCCCAAAGATCTGCGCGAAGGCCAGTCACTCAACTTCTCGAAAATCCGTCTTCCCAACTTCATGCTCAATGTGAAGTACTCGAGCCGCAAAGACTCCTTGCAGATGATTTTAATTCCACGCCCCCTTTACAACATCATGGCGCTGCCGGGTTCGGATTTCTCCTCGCTGCTCCAAGAAACGACGGCGTTCAAAGACACGCAGATCACGCGCGAAAAAGAGGGCAAGCCGGGCAATCTCGAGTACGGGTTGCGCTACAGTCAAAACTTTAAAAAGGTCGATCTTTCGTACATCTTCTTCAGCTACTTTGACCGCTACCCCAATTACCGCCCGGGCGCGGCCACGGCGCCGCCCGACCTTTTGGTCTTGGACGAGCATCATGCCCGGATCACCTCTTACGGTTTGGCCTTCGCGGCCGACCTCGATGGATACCTGGTTCGCGGTGAAGGCATTTTCACGAATGGCCGCCGGTTTCACACCAAAGACGGCGAGACGTTCGGACTTCAAACCACGGACGAGACGGCCTACACCGTGTCGGTGGATCTCCCCACCTGGTCCTCATTGAACGTCTCGCTGCAAATCGCCGAAAGCCGATTTTTGACAGCCGCTCCCTATTTCCAGCGTCAGCAATTGCAACAATTCGGCGGCGCACGCCTGCTTTGGAGCTTTGAAAATGGCTCCAACCTCCAGATGGTTTGGACACCTTCACTCACCGACAAAGGCTCCAGACTCCAAGGCGAATACATGTACCCGCTCGGCTCGCGCTTCGAATTGCAGATGGGGGCCGAAAGCTATGAAGGCGCCAGCGAGAGTGACTTCGGGCGCTTGCGACGCGCGAGCCGCGTGTATCTTCTGCTGAAGAGCTTCTTCCGCGGCTGATCCGTCGGCGGAGCTTCCCGTCGAGAATTAAATATTTCGTTTGAGGGCTTCGACGATTTTCATGCGCGAAGCACGAACCGCCGGGACCACTGAAGCCACGACCGCCATCGCCGACGTCAGTAAAATCCCGTCGCGAAACGAGGTGAATAAAGGCGCGATCTCGATCGCCACCGGGGCCGACGCTCCAGGGACCTGCACCATGATTTGCATCGAGTTGATCGTCGTGGTCACCGTGAGGCCCAGCAGACAGCCCAGGGCGCCGCCCATCAGACCCAAGATCAAACCTTCCATCATAAACTGAAACACCAAATCCCGGCGCGTGTCCCCGAGCGCGCGCACGGTCCCGATCTCTCCCGTGCGTTCCGAAATCGCCATGCCGACCGTGTTGGCGATACTGAGCAGCACCAGCAGCATGATCACGACTTCGACCATCAGATTTTGAACCTTATAGTAGTCGACGACCTGCTGGTAGAACGTCGCCAATTCCGTCCATGTCTTTGCGACCAGATGTTCGGGTAGCAGGGCCTGAATCTGATTTCGAATTTCGTTCGTCTTTGCGGTCTCGTCCAAGCGAACGACGACACGCTCAACGGCATCGGTCGTCAAAAGGCGCTGCGCGGTCGGGAGCGAAATGAAGAATGTCGAGTTGTCGACCTCGGTGACCTTGGTCTGAAACACGCCGACCAGCTCGGAATCGATCGCATTGACCGATCCATCAACGGTGTATCCCATGAGCGTGAGCGAATCGCCGACCTTGGCGCCCAGCTGCTGGTTCAATCCCGAACCGACGATCACCTCGAATTTTGATCCCGGCGTCAGCGGGCGCCCGTCGATGATGAGCAGGCTCTCGTTCATGGGTTTTTCTTGATCCGGCGAAAAGCCGATGCCCCGGGCGCTCAAGGAGCCGTCGGGACTGCTGATCAGTCCGTAAAAAGAGAGACGGCCCGAGACGTTCTTGACGCCCGGAACGGCTTTGACCTTTTCGATCAGCGACGCCTCGGGTTCGATGAGCTTGGTGACAAGCCGGTCTTTGGGAGACCCCTCCCAAAATTTTTGACTGGCAAACTGAAGGTGGCCGTACTGCGTGTTGATCGCGGCTTCTTCGACTTTGATGATCAGGCAATGCGCCAAGCCGCGCGAAATCACGATGGCCGTCAGGCCGCAGGCGATCATGCTGAGATTGAGCAGCGTGCGACGGCGGTTGCGCATGATATTTCGAAAAGCCAATCGCAATTTGATCACGGGGCGATCCGCCCATCTGAAATGTGAACCGTGCGTCGTGTGCGCGCCATCACTAGCGGATCGTGCGTGGCGATAATCAACGTCAGACCCATGGACCGATTCAGCTCGGCCAGCAGATCTAAAATCTCCCCGGCGGTGGTCTTATCTAAATTGGCGGTCGGTTCGTCGGCGATGATCAACTCGGGTTCATGCACAAGCGCGCGCGCGATCGCGACGCGCTGGCGCTGGCCACCGCTGAGCTGATCGGGGCGATGAGCGGCCACGTGCGACAGCCCGACACGTTTCAACGCCGCGAGCGCGCGTTCACGACGTTCACTCGCGGTCATCTTGATCTTGAGAAGTGGATACTCGACATTTTCAACCGCCGAGAGCACCGGCAGCAAATTGAAGGTCTGAAAAATAAAACCCAGCTGCGTCCGGCGAAACTCCGCCAACTCATCGTCGGTCATATGGCTGACGTTGCGGCCCCCGATCGAAATTTCGCCCTTCGTGGGCGTGTCCAGGCAACCGATCAGATTCAGCAGAGTTGTTTTTCCGCTCCCCGAGCTTCCGGCGAGCGCGACAAAGTCCGAACGTTCGAGCGAAAGCGTGATGCCTTTGAGCGCGGTCACCAAGGTCTCTCCGAGGTGGTAGGTCTTTTCAACCTCGACGGCGCGGATAAAGGGCTCGCCGTTACTCACCAAAAGACTCCTTGCGGAACATCGAATCCGGGAGCTCGGCGCGTTTGTGCTGAGAGTAGCTCAAGATCGACTGACGTTCGGGATCGATCGCGTCTTCGATCAACATTTTAGTCACGCGTTTACGACCGAAGATGTCCTTGATCGCCGAGTACTGGCCGCGCTTGAGCGGCTTTCCGCTCACGGCGTAAAAGGTGACCTTCATCGGCAAGAAAGTTTTTTCGTGAACCCAGTAATCCAATTTTGAGTAGGTGATGTCGGGCCGCTTCGCGGTCAACAGGAGCTTGAAGGCGGGCTGTCCCTTCAGGGTTTCTTTTCCGACCAATTTGGCGTCGTAGTCCCCGGCGAAATCGGCACGCGCCAAATCCCCATTCGAAACTTCGCCCGTCAGCTTCTGCTGCATGCTTACGCGCGCCGGACGCTTGGTGTCGGGCGTGTAAAACCAAAGATCGTTTCCGACCATCAAGTACTTTCGTCCAGTCTGACGCTCCGGAAAGATCGTCTCGACGAGGCTCGCCTGTTTTCCTTTGATCGAAATGCGGTAACGGGTTTCGCGGACCTCTTCTTTTTTGACGTAGTCATTCACGGTCGCAACCAGCGTGATGTTCCCGCCAGGAATACGGCCTTCATCGGCCTTTTGCACGATTTCATCCGCCGTTGGCGCCGCGGCCCAAACAGAAACCGAAAGAAGAAGGGAGAGAAAAATCATGAACACCTCAAGCGTTCATTTTCGATGAGCGCCTGGGTGAAGGCAAGAGAACCCCTCAAGCTGCACCAAGGGAGGGGTCTCTCAAACAAAACGATGTTAGAAACGGTCGTGTTCGAGTTCTCGCAAAAGGTCGTCGATGCCGATTTCGTCCGACGACGGCAACGTGGCCACGGGTCTCGCGGGCAACGCCGGAAACGCGCGGTTGCGACGGACCTGCTGAGCTTTGGGACCGGTCACGCGCATGTACTCGAAGCGGTTGGTTTGATCGCGCAGTCCGACTTTCACGAACGGATTGGATTGATTGCGCCAGCTAAAAAATCCCGAAAAGAAATCGAAACGGCCTTTGCCGGTGATGCCGCGACCTTGATCGCGCACGATGAAATAACCGTCGTGAACTTTGCCGTTCGGAAGAAGCATGCCGTTCACTTTCGGCACGTAGATCACGTCGCCCGGCTTGTAGACGTTCAAGTCGGCCGCGAGCGTGAAAAACGGATCCAAGCACGAGCTGTTCACGCCGTAACCGAACCGGCAGCCGTTTTCTTCGATCCGGAAATACCGGTCCTGTCCCGCGACGCGGCCCAAGATGTTGAATGAGAGCGTGCGTTTATTTTGAATGATCGCGCAAGAACCCTGCTCGCCGCAAACGGCGAGCGTGCGGGGGCAAACCTTCATGATATTGACTCCGCCGGCGCCCACGAGCGGCCGGCGCTCGCTGGTTTGGCAGCGGGAGTTGTCCTCATCCATCAGGGCGAAGTAGTAAACGGTGGGAATCAATTGACCGTGCTCGGCGATCTCGGAGTTTGAAGGACCCGTGCGGATGCTCGTGATCTGCGCGAAAGCGCCGACGTGAGTGAGCAGCAGAAGGAGGATCGCGGTCAAAGAAAGTCCGTTCATGGCCCAAGCCTTTCGTTCGAGAGAGGCTGGAGATTAAACGAAGGTGCCGCCGGACTCGAGACTTGAGAAAAAGGGTGAAATTTCACCCGCCCTCGCCGTGAATTGTCACCTTGCCGCGAAGACCGCGAAAGCACGCCCAAAATCTTGAGACACGCTCCCGCAGCGATCAATGTTTGGACAGACGTCGGACCCTATTTTACGCAGGAGCAGGCCTCACGGGCCTTGAGATTCACGCAGCGAAAGATTGAATCGCCTTTGACGACTTCGATCTCGGCCAGCGTCCCGTCAATGTTGACGAAGTCGATGCGCTCGTTCCCCGAGAACTGAACGACGCCCGCGCGCTCTTTGAAAAACACGTCACCCTCGCGGAGCATTTGGTTCAAAGTTTCATCGCTGGGATTCAGTGATTTTTCGGGATCCAGCTCAAGGGGAATCGGTAAACCTTCACGGTCGACCGCATAGTAATGAAGCTCACGGGTCGTGCGGCCCTCGTCGTTTTCGGTGACTTCCAGACGAAGACGTCGCTCGCGGCCTTCGCGGTTGCGCAGGTGCCAGCTCATCCAACGGTCTTCAATGCGCACCGGTTGTCCCCAGTCGGATTGCAATTGCCCCAGCAAAGTGTCGATGCTGACTTTCGCCGCGGCCGTGGGTTCGGGGCTCTTGATGCCGAAGCACTCGTCGAGATCATCCAGGATTTGCGTGAACGACTTTTCGGCCTCGGTCGGCGGGGCCGCCGCGGGCTCGGCGGTTGAAACGGGGTCGCCCATGCTCTCGGGCCCCGCTCCCGTCTCGGTCGACGTTTCTGAGGGAGACTCCGCTTTTTCTTCGGCCCCTCCGACCCTCCCGGAGAACAGGCCCGCGCCCCAAAGAAGAAGCGCCAGAAGGCCGATTGAGAAAAGGACCAAGAAGCCCAAGGTCCGGTTTTGCCGAGTCATGGAGCGAGCATAGCCCCCCTGAAGTCTGCCGACAATCACTCTTGCATTGCGGGGCCGTCTCTGGTGATAAGGAGGTATGGGTTTGGTTCAAGCTTTTCCGCTCATTCCATGTCAAAGCCCCGTTTGGGCGCCGGACCGCCATTCGCAAACGATCTGGGGCGACCTTCTCCCCTCGCCCACCCTGAAGCAGCCCGGCTCCAAGTGGGTGCTGCTGCTTCCGGATCAGGATCAACTGGTGCTGCGGGTGCACGAAAATAGCGCATCTGAATGGGTGGTGGTGCTCTTCCACGGACTGACGGGGTCGGCGAACTCCAAGTACATGCAACGTGTCGCGCACGAGGTGCTCGCCTCAAACCAGGCCTCCGTTGTCTTGATGAATCACCGCAATTGCGGCGAGGGCACCGGGCTCGCCCGACGACCCTACCACAGCGGACGCTCGGACGATTTGGGCTTCGTCATCAACGAAACCCGCCGCCGCTTTCCCGGCAAAAAAATTCTGGCCGCCGGCTTTTCGATGAGCGCCAACGCGCTTCTTTTGCTGATGAGCCGCGTGCTCCCCCCGGCGGGAATTTTCACGCCCGACGAGTTCGAAGCCCGCCGCCAAGAACTGGGCGTCGACCTCCCGGATGCCGCGATCACCGTGAACGCTCCCATCCACCTCGAAAACTCGGCCCGTCAACTCTCGCGCTCGCTCAACCGCATCTACGAGATGACCTTCATGACCAACTTGCACTTCTTGCTGAGGCGCCTCGAACGCGAGGGGCGCGTGCCCGTCACCAAAGGTGTGCACCCGCTCATGAAGGTCTCGGCTTTCGACGATCTTTTCACGGCTCCCCAAGGCGGCTTTTCTTCGGGACTCGATTATTACACGACCTGCAGTGCGCGCACGCATCTGCACAAGATCGACCGCCCGACAGCGTGCTTGACCGCCGCGAACGATCCGTTCATCGATTATCGCGAGTACTTGCGCGCGACCGTCTCGCCGCTCGTGCGTCTACATATCGAGCGCGAAGGCGGCCACCTCGGCTATCTCCACAAAGAAAAAACCCCGCTCGGCAGCCATCGCTGGCTCGACTACGGGGTTCTCGAAATCAGCCGGACGTTGATGTCCGGCAACTGATTCTGGATGCGACTTACTTCAAGAGACCGATTTCACGCAGGCGCTGCATGAGAAACTCATGCGCGGTGATGTCGGCGTACTTCGCGCCTTCACCTTTGCACGAAGGGATGCACGAGAGTACCGCTTCGGGATTCGGGTGGATGAAGAACGGCATCGAGTAACGGCTCGACGACGACGCCTCGGGTGAGTTGACGACTTGGTGAGTGGTCGAAGGGATCACCTCGTTGGTCGCGCGCGCGAGCATGTCGCCGGCGTCCACGATCAGCGTGTTGGGTTCGCTCTCGATATCGAGCCAAGTTCCATCGCGGTCTTTGAGCTGCAAGCCCGACGCGGTCGCGGCCGGCAAAATCGTGATCAAGTTGATGTCTTCGTGAGGGGCCGCGCGCAGGCAGCGGGGATCCGCGTCTTTCGGAATCGGCGGGTAGTGCAGCAAGCGCAAAACCGAGTTTCCGTCTTCGATCATGTTGTCGAAGTAAAAGTTCGGAACGTCGAGAGGGAAAGTGAGCGCTTGCAACATCGCTTTACCGGCTTGCTCGAGCTTGAAGTACAGATTCGAGAACGTCGATTGAAATTCAGGAAGCTCCGACGGCCAGACGTTGTTGGGGTAGTATTTTTTCAAAGGGTGGCCGTCCGCGACCTCGCGGCCGACATGCCAGAACTCTTTGAGATCCATCACCGGAGAGTCTTTGGCGTGCTCGGTGCCGAAGGGCGTGTAACCGCGTTGACCGCCATGAACGCCGGCGTATTTCATTTTCGTTTCTGTGGGCAGCGCGTAGAAACGCGCGAGCACGTCGTAAGCTTGATTGAGCAAAGCCGCGTCCACATCGTGATCTTTCAGGATGATGAAACCGTAGTCTTTGATTCCGCGGAACAGATTTTCGATGAAGCGAAGTTGATCGGTCTTCGATCCTTCGGTGTAAGAGCGCAAGCTCAGTGTCGGCACTTTTCGCAAGGTCGATGAACGTTCGGTTTGCAGGTCCATTAGGTCCCCCTCTTTGTCTCGAGAAAAACCACACCTTGCCGCGGACTGCAAAAGCAAATTGTCATGCAAAAATTGCATGGTGTAAAAAGAGCCCCATTCCCCTCTTAGCCGCGTTTGATTTCGAGGATGCGGATCTTCGAATCGGTGACGAATTCGAAGTGCACATCTCCGTTTAAAAAGCGAACCGCGTGGGTTTTGCGGTATTTCGATTCTCTTTGGCTCTCATAACCCCGGTAAACCAAGGGCCTGGGATCGAGCGCGAGGGTGCCTTCCACAAGCTGACGCAGCTCATCAAATGAGGTCGGGGCGAAGCCCTGAAGCGACGGCTTTTGCAGATCCACGGACCAGTTTTGAAGGTCCCGGAGGCGCTCCTCTCCCCACTCGATTTCGATGTCGGTTCGCGGAACTGAACCGGTCCACCCGGTGCGCGCCTCGGGTTGCGATTCGATGTCAGGAAGATAAGGTTTTAGATCCAAAACCGGCGTGCCGTCGACCATATCCACGCCCGCCAAAATGACGGCGCCGTTTTCAACTTTGTGAATTTTAACGAGCGAAAGTCCAATCGGATTGGGCCGGTGCGGAGAACGGGTGGCAAAAACGCCGATCGACTCACCCTGCAGACGCGGCGGATGCACTTTGGCGTGGTAGCGGGCGTTGTCGTTTTTATGGAAAACAAAAATCACCCAGGCGTGAGAAAATCCGGCCAGGCCTTCGAGCGCCTCTTCGGGTTGCCATTTGCGGTTGATTCTCAGACGGGCGAGCGAATGTTCGACGAGCCCCGGCTGCCGGGGGGTCCCGAACTTATCGGGATAGCAAGATTCCAAATGGCCGATGGGCTCAAAATGCATAGGGGCCTCGTGTACTCGAGGCCCCTATAAAGATCAATCTCTATGCTCTACTGATCCAAACCCGGGATCGAAGGACCGCGGAAAACCGGCTGGGGTTCCGCGCCCTGTCCCGCTTTTTGGACAAGAGCTTCGCGATTTTTGATCACGATTTCTTTACCGCGAACGTCGAGAACGCCCTCGTCTTTAAGTTCGGTCAGATGGCGAGACAGCGATTCGTTGATCGTGCCCGCGAGCTGCGCGAGTTCATGACGGGTGAGGCGCAAATTGAGCGACGTTCCGTTTGCCGTGGGCGTGCCGAATTTATCCGACAACGCCAGCAACTGGTGCGCGATCCGCTCCTGAACCGACGCCAGATAATGAGTCTGGTTTTGCGATTCGTTGATTTCGAGATCTTTAACCAATTGGTTCAACATCATGCGAACCAACGGGTTCGTGCTCGACATCATCTGCTGCACGGTCTCGCGCGGGAACACGTGAATTTCGCTCGCCTTCAGCGTTTTCGCGAAATAGTCGTAAGTTCCGCCTTTGACCAGAGCCTTGAAGCCGAACAGCTCACCGGGCGACACCACTTTATTGATGTACTCGGGAGACGACAACCGGCCGCGCGCGTGCGTTTGCTTGGCAACCATTTTCACGGCGCCGCTCTTCAAGAGGTACAAGCCCCGAGGCGTCTCACCTTCACGGAAAATCATTTCATTCTCACGCAAAGTTAAAATCTCACTCGGAACGCCCCAAAGAGACTGGCCGCCACCGCCGCCGCTTGCTTGCGCGGGGTTTTGGCTGGGCGACAGGGTCATGAAATCCTGTTCGTGACTGCTGGGAAGTGAATATGCCATAAGAACTCCTTTCTAAAGTTTACCCTTCCTTAAACTTAAAACTACTCCTCCCTTGTAACCTGACAAAGACAATTAAATCGAAGCCTCGAATTGCTTTAAACGAATCATGCTCGAGCTCGCTTGTAAGCCGCCGAAATTCTTTGAAATTCGCGTGTTGACTTCATTTCGACGCGCTCCTATCTTGCGCGCATGAAAAATAAAATTGGACCTCTTCCTCGACCGATAATTTTTCTTAACACTGTCCTGCTCGTCGCTTTTTCCTTGCCTGCTTTCGCCTTCAAAGTCGGACTCGTTCTCGACAAAGGCGGCAAAGATGACAAAAGCTTCAACTCCGCCGCGTACCAAGGTGCTCTGAAAGCGCAAAAAGAACTCGGGATCGAACTCAAGTACGTCGAAGCCACCGACAACAATCTTCTCGAAAACATGCACCGCTCGTTCGCGAAAAAAGATTTCGACCTCATCATCGGGGTCGGCTTCGCGCAGGCCGATGCGGTTAAAAAAGTCGCCGCGCAAGACCTCAGCGAAAAATTCGCGATCGTCGACGGCGAGATCAACGCTCCCAACGTCAAGTCGTTGATGTTCGAAGAGCACGAAGGCTCGTTCGTCGTGGGCGTTCTCGCCGCGATGGCGTCGAAAACCGGCAGCGTCGGCTTTATCGGCGGCATGGACATTCCGCTGATCCGCCGTTTTGAAATGGGCTACCGCGCGGGCGTCTTGCACCAGAACCCCAAAGCCAAGATCGTCACCAACTACATCGGCATCACGGGCGAAGCCTGGAACAACCCCGCGAAAGCCAAAGAACTCGCGCTCTCGCAATTCAACCAGGGCGCCGACGTGATCTTCGTGGCCGCCGGCGCTTCGGGTTCGGGCGTCTTCGATGCGACCGAAGAAAAGAAAAAACTCGCGATTGGCGTCGACTCGAATCAAAACTGGATGAAGCCCGGCTTCATCTTGACGAGCATGCTGAAGCGCGTGGACGTCGCGGTGTACGACACGATCAAAGCGGCGAAAGAGGGCAAGTTCACCGGCGGCGTCGAGCGCTTCGGGCTCAAATCGACCGGTATCGATTACGCGCTCGATGAGCACAATCAGAAACTGATCACTCCCGAGATGAAGAAACGCGCCGAAGAGATCAAATCGCAGATCATCACGGGCAAAATCAAAGTTCCGGATTTCTACAAAACTAAAAAGTAAAGAGAGCCGGCGTGGACACTCCCTTGCTTGAATTCAGCAACATCAGCAAGGCCTACGGGCAGGTTCACGCCAATCAGAATATCAATTTTCAAATTCACAAAGGGCAGATCCACGCCCTGATCGGCGAGAACGGCGCGGGCAAGTCGACGCTCATGAAGATTCTCTTCGGGCTCGAACATGCCGATAGCGGCGAGATCCGCCTGCGCGGCGAGCGTCTCGACGCCAAGAGCCCCATTGAGGCCAAGAAAAAGGGCCTCGGCATGGTTCAGCAGCACTTTCAGCTCGCGCCCGCTCTCACCGCCTTGGACCACGTCATTCTCGAGCAGCCCCACTCGTTTTTGGGTTCGTTTTTCGAAAAGCTCAACCGCGATGAGTGGCGCCAGAAGCTCGAGAACCTCTCGGAGCAGTTCGCGATGCCGCTGCCGTGGGATCAGACCGTCGATCAGCTATCCGTGGGACTGCAGCAGCGTCTCGAGATTTTGAAGCTCCTCGCCTTCGATGCCGACATTCTGATCTTGGACGAACCCACCGCGGTGCTCACGCCCCAAGAGGTCGACGCGTTCCTGGAACGTCTGCGCTCGCTGCGAGACTCGGGCAAGACCATCATTCTCATCACGCACAAATTGCGTGAGGTGATCGCGGTCGCCGACTGGGTCACGGTTTTGCGCCAAGGCAAAGTCGCGGGCACCTTCGCCTATGAAGGCCAATCGCCGCACTCGCTCGCCAGTCTCATGGTGGGCAAAGCCTTCTCCCCGCAAGAGTTCGAGCGCAAGCACTCATCCAACGAGATTTTGGTGCGCGTGCAAAATCTGTCGTGCACCTCGCACGGCGTGCGCAAGCTCGATCGCGTGAACTTCGAGATCCGGTCGGGCCAAATCTTGGGTGTCGCGGGCGTTCACGGCAATGGCCAAACCGAGCTGATCAAAGCGCTCATCATGCCTAAAGAATCGGGCCTGCACTTCGAGGGCTCCATCAAGTACGGCGAAGATGATCTCTTACACCTCGCGAACAAAGACATCCGCAAACTCGAAGTCGGGCTGATTCCCGAAGACCGCCTTCAGCAGGCTGTCATTCCTGCGCTCAGCGCGAAAGAAAATTATCTCTTGGGCCGTCACGACTTTTTTAAAGGCCGTTGGATCCGCCGACACCGCCGCGACAAAGAGCTTGAAGAGTCGATGGAGGAGTTCGACGTGCGCCCGCGCAACGCCGATCTTCCGTTCGCGTCCTTCTCGGGCGGCAATCAGCAAAAGATCGTCGTGGCCCGCGAGGTGAATCGCGAACCCAATCTCTTGGTGGTGGCCGAGCCCACTCGCGGCGTCGATATCGGCGCGATCGAGGCCATCCACGCCTCGCTGATCGCCACGCGCGATGCGGGTGTCGGCGTTTTGCTGGTTTCGTCGGAACTCGAAGAACTTCTGCGTCTGTCGGACAGGATCATCGTCATGTCCAAGGGCCAGATAAAGGCCACCCTCCTCCGTGAAGAGTTCGATGTCGAACGCATTGGCTGCTTGATGGGAGGCGAAGCGTGAAGCGCGCGCTGCTGGGCTTTGTCGTCGGTATGACCGTCTGCCTCTCGCTCACTTGGTTCGCGGGCGAGAATCCCTTTCACGTGCTGAGCGTTCTTTTCAAGAGCGCCTTCGGCTCTTGGGACGATCTGGCGTTGACCTTGTTTTACACCACGTCGTTGATCTTCACCGGACTCTCGGTGAGCATCGCTTTTCACGCGGGGCTCTTCAATATCGGGGCCGAAGGACAGCTCAACATCGCGACCGTCGTCACGACCGGCGTGGGCCTGTTCTTTACTTTTTGGTTTCCTCCCACGCACGTCGCGGTCGCGCTGATCTACTCGGTGGCCTCGGTGCTCGCGGGTTTACTCGCGGGCGGGTTCTGGGGTTTTCTTCCGGGCTACTTCAAGGTGAAGCGCGATGCCCACGAGGTCATCTTGACGATGATGCTCAACTTCGTGGCCGCCGGTTTGGCGGCTTCGTTCGTCACCAACAACCAAAATCCCAACTCGCAAAATCCCGAGAGTTCGCCCGTGTCGCCTCTGATGAGCTGGCAACCCTGGGACCCGCTTCACAAATTGGCGCCCGACACGCCCTTCAACATTTCGTTTTTATTCGCGGTGGCCGCAGCTCTCATTTTAGGGGTCCTGTTGTACAAGAGCCGTTGGGGATTTGAGATCCGATCGACCGGTCTCAATGAAGAGGCCGCGCAGATGAACTCGATCCCCGCGCCCAAAGTGAAAATCCTGGCGATGTGCTTGGCGGGTCTTTTCGCCGGAGGCGTCGCGCTCAATGAGATTTTCGGGGCGCATATGAAGTACCGCTTGGGATTCTCGCCCGAGTACGGCTTCATCGGGATCGCGGTGGCTCTTTTGGCCCGCAACCACCCCTGGGCGATTCTGCTCTCGGCTTTCTTGTTCGGTGCCCTTCAAAAAGGGGCGGGGGATCTCGACCTAGAAACCAACGCGATCACGCGCGACTTCGCTAAAGTCATGCAGGCCATCCTGATCCTGTCGGTCTCCTCGTTCTCGCTGTGGAAAGGAAAGAAGAAATGATCGAAGAACTTCTGCTCTCCACGCTCCGCCTCTCGACGCCTTTGGTTTTTGCCGCGCTCGGAGGTTTGTTCAGCGAACGAAGCGGGGTGATCCAAATCGGGCTTGAAGGGATGATGCTCGTCGGCGCCCTGGCGGCGGCCAGCGCCACCACCTTTACCGGCTCACCCTGGACCGGCGTGCTCGCCGGCGCGAGCGTCGGCATGATTTGGGCGCTGATCTACGCGTTCTTCGTCTTGAAAATCAAAGCGGATCAAATCATCTCGGCCACCGCGCTCAATCTTTTGGCCTTTGGCCTCTGCCCCTTTTTCACCAAAATCGTCTTCGACTCCACGGGCGCGACGCCTTCGATTCCGTTCGAGCAGCGCCTGGGCTCCGAGTTCATGTGGATGGCCTTCGCGCTCGTCATCATCACCTCGCTCCTGCTTCGTTACACCCGCTTTGGCCTTTGGATTCAGTTCGCGGGCGAGTCGCCTTCGGCGCTTCAGTCCGCGGGCGTGTCGGTGGGACTGGTGCGCTCCATCAGTCTGGCCTGCACCGGGGCGCTTGCGGGCCTTGGCGGCGCGAGCTTGTCGATTTCATTGGCCTCTTCGTATGCGCCCAACATGACGGCGGGGCGCGGATTTATGGCGCTCGCGGCTTTGATCTTCGGTGCGTGGCGGCCTCTGCCGACGTTCGCGGCGTGCCTTTTGTTCGCGTTTGTTGACGCCGCTCAGATCCGTTTGCAAGGATCGGCGACGTTCATTCCGGTTCAAGTCGTTCAGATTTTGCCTTACTTGGTGACGATCGTCGCCTTGGTCGGATTTTTCGGGCACCAGCGCGTGCCTAAAGGATTGGGAAAACACGTATGATGACATCAGCAAAACGTGCGGGTGTTCTTTTGGTTTTGAGCCTTTTGGCTTTCGTTCTCGTTCTGTCATTCTCGGCCGAATCTCTGGCTTGGGGCGGCCGCGGCCATCACACCATTTGCGACGCCGCCACCTTTTTGGTTCAAAAAAAAGGTCTGCACGAGTATCTGACCAGCCGCCCCCAGATGATGGGCCACCTCTGCAACGTTCCCGACTTTTATTGGAAGAGTCTGGGCGGCGACGCCACGAAACTCGGCAGTCCCGCGCACTTTATCGATTCGGAACTGATCGGTCTCAAAATCAAAGACATCCCCACCGACTACAAAAAAATCATCGGCGAGTTTGAGGGAAAACCCAGCGCCGCGAAAGACGGCGCGACGGTGTTTTCGATTCCCACCGAGTTCGGTTCGGCTTGGTGGCGCGCCGATCAGTTTTTCCGCCGCGCCGTTTTGCTAGGGCCCTCTTGGAAAGAAGCCAAAATCCCTGCCGGCTTTAAAGAAGAGCAGGACGAGAATCTCCCTTACAACAAGGCCGCTTACGATTTCGTCGTGAACATCGGCTTGATGGGTCACTTCGTGGGCGACATGGGACAGCCGTTCCACGCCACGCTTGACTACGACGGCTACGGCGCGGGTCACGGCGGTATTCATGCTTTTTACGAGGATGCGGGCGTGGCTTCGCAGCCGTACAATTTAACTTCGAAAGTGGTCGAGGCCGCGCAGAAGTTGCAAAAATCCGCGAAGTCGAAGCTCTCGGTCGAAAAGCGCAAGGCCGAGTTCCTTCTTCCGGGCACCGTGGTCGAGCGCATGCGCAAGCTCACCGAATATTCGATCGCCGAGATTCCCTTGATCTACAAAATTGATCCCATCCTCAAGAAATCCGAATTCAAAAAAGAAAAAGGGATGGATTTGAAAACGGCCGCCGAGCGCAAGCCCGCCGAAACCGTGGCGAAGAAGTTCGAACCTTTGATCGTCGGTCAGATGGCCCGATCGGCCGCCCTCTTGGCGCAGCTCTGGGATGAGGCTTACGAACAGGTCGGCGAACCCAAGCTGGCCGCTTACAAAAGCTACAAGTATCCGTTCACGCCTGATTTCGTGGCCCCGGATTACTACGAGATTCCGGCCGCTCCCAAAAAATAGTTTTGAGGCTTAGCGCGTTCCGGTCGGGATCTGAGATCCGGCCGGCGCGATCGGCGTGACCACCGGTTGCACGGGCGTCGCCACGGGCACCGGTGCGGGCGTCGCCGAACTCTGCGTTTTCGCCAGCAGCATCGGCAAAGCGAACGCCGCGAGCGGACCGATCATCGCGGCCCAAGGGCTCGGGTTGAAGTTCGGCGCGGGCGCGGGGGTCGTTCGTGAGATCGCCGTCTGAACCGGGTCCGCTTGCGGCGCATCGGTGTGGTTGGTCACCGGCACATCCTGCGACGACGAGTTCGTCAGGATCGTGGGCGAATTTCCGCAGCCGGCCTGCTGTCCGTTCTTAAATTCACTCTTAAAGAAATTGAGCGCCGCCGGGCAAGAGCCGCCGGCGTTCGCCGCGAGCGACGGGTTGGCGATAAACGACGCGAACACTTCGGCGAACTCTTCATTGCGAGGCTGACTGTTGCTGTTGCTGCAGGCGTAATTCGTCAGGCAGCACCGAGGCCTCACCCGCGATTTGTACTGCGAGTACAATCGGGCGTTGTTTTTATTTCCGATCAAGTGGCCGAGCTCGTGCGCCATCAAGCCCACATTTCCCAAATGGGGATGACCGTTACGGCAAATTTCGATGACCGGAGGGGTTGTGGACTTCTGCCGCGACACGCTTCTGCGGTTGTTGAATTCAACGCGGGTTCCGCGGATCTGCGAGGTGCGGTCTCCCGACATCGCATTGATTTGCTGGACCGCTTTTCCCAGCGCGATGATCTCCTCGGATTTGCCGCCCGGGTAGGTGATGCCGTTCTCGGCCAGCACGCTGCGGGCCTGCGCTTCGCTCATGTTCGGGAGGCACGATCCTTCAGACGCGACGAGGTCGCCTTTAACGATCCCTCGTCTCTGTGCATGCAGACCGGGCGAGTAAGCGCCGAAAACCAGACTCAGGAGAACCGCGAAAATAACGACGCGGCGGCCGTTCGACGGCGCTTGCACAACTGGCTGATTCATTTGCAGTCCCCCTCCACCTATTTTGCCCCGGCTCTCCGGTCTCTACCAGAGCAAACCCGAAGCCGGACCTCGAGGAACCGACGTAGGTCCTAAGAACCCGCGTCTCAAAATGAGAAACGCCGCTTTTCCAAGCGGCGTTTCCAGAAGTTATTGGGGACAAAGTCGAGGAGATTGTGGATTCAGTTCGAGGCATCGACCCTTGAGTCCGGGTGTCCCCGTGGGACCCGCACGCTTCGGGTCAGGTTTGTGAACGTAAACAGGACAAGCGTAATCCACACAATTCAGGTTTCCGATAATAAGAGGATTTCCCTCATCGCCTCCCTGGCCTCCGGCTCCACCGGCGAAATTCATTTGCACTTGAAACTCCGAAGAATCCACCACATCGAAGATCAGATCTCCGCTCGCGCCGCCACTCATTCCCGCAAAGCCCACGTCGCCGACGCCAACGCGCAGATCTTTGCCATCTGCGCCCTTCGCGCCGCGCCCACCTGCTTGACCTCGAAGGTCGGCAAAAAGCCGTCCCGAAACTTTTTGGGCCTGGATCGTGATGTTCCCGCCGGCAGCGCCCGCTTTTTGGTCGGCGGCAACTGTCACCAAACTGAAATTTTGAATCATGGCTTGCTGAAAAATAATTTCGTGGGCCGACAGAACCAATGAGCGGCCTTGAGTCGACAGCGTTGAACCCGTGACAAAAATGCGGCCCGACGTCTTGATCTCGATGACTGTCGTTTCTGCCGCCAGAGCCTGATCACGTGCGAAGACATGATCCATGGGAATTTCAATGATCGAACCTCCCGCGACTCGGACCTTGGCGGCGCTCGTGACGAGGAGATCGCAACCCTCGATCCTCAAATCTTGATTTCGAGCGTCGATCTTCACTCCCTCGCGCTCGACTTGGGCGCGGTGACCACTGGCATTTTGCCAGCAGTACGCATACGGAACGCCGTCGATACCGCGGTAGCGGTAGTTGGCGTTCTTTTCGATCCAGCCGTCGTACTCGGGCGCGCTCTGAGCGTGAGCGGACACTGGCGACATGGTGTCTTCCGTTTTCTTGTCGTCAACCACTTCGACGCAGCCGGTAGTCATCACGGCGATGAGAAAAAGCAGACCCACGCTCAGTTGGGCAGCCAGTTCGGTTTTCGTTAACTTCTTTTGGTACATGGAACCTCCTGCGCCCGGGCTCTTCAAGAATGGGGCGGCCTGAGAAGGCAATGGTGGCTTTCGGTGTCCGGACCCCGGCTTTTGTGGCACTGGGCTTGCTCAGGTTGGCTGCGGAGCTGTCCGAGCCCCTTGTTTTTGCGGCCATGAACCCCGTGTTTCCGCAAGAAGAGGCGCTTTGGCTTAAGGTTCGACACTTGAGGAGACCCACATGAAACGCCCTTTGTTCACAGTTCTTCTGATGGCCGCGATGGTGACCGTCTCCGCCCAAGCTCACGCGGGCCGCGGGACGATCACCGTGGCCGCCGTGGGCGACATCATGATGGGAACCAATTACCCCGAAAACAACTTGCCGTCTGAGCAAGGCCGTTCGCTTTTTAAAAATATCACGCCCTACCTCGCGCAAACCGACATCCGCTTTGGCAATCTAGAAGGTCCCCTCTTCGACGGTGAGCTCGGCATGGACGGCAAGACCGGCGGCGCGAACCGCTACCTGTTCCGCACGCCCACGGAGTTTGGCGCCCGCCTTCAGGAGGCCGGCTTCAACGTGATGAGCTTGGCCAACAACCATGCCCGCGATTTTGGCCGTGCGGGTCTGGATTCGACCAAGCAAACGCTGTCGCGATTGGGAATCCAATATTCGAGCAAAGAGGGCGAAGTCGCGCGGTTCAACGTGAACGGCTCGAACGTCGCGCTGATCGCGACCGACTACTACTCAGGAAACCGCAGCATCACGAACTCCAAGCGCACCATCGAAGAGATTCGCGGCTTGAAAGCAAACCGGAACCTGGTGATCGTGTCGGCCCATTCGGGCGGCGAAGGCGCAGGCGCGGAGCGCGTGGTTCGCGGTCCTGAATTTTTCCTCGGGGAAAATCGCGGTGATGTCATCGGTTTCGCTCACGATGCGATCGATGCGGGCGCCGACCTGATCTTGATGCACGGACCTCACGTGCCGCGCGGAATGGAAATCTACAAGGGCCGCTTGATCGTCTACAGCCTTGGTAACTTCGTGACCGAACGCGGGATCAGCGTCGCGGGCAACAATGGCCTCGCGCCTCTGGTGCGCGTGGAGATGGATGCCACCGGCCGCTTCGTGAGCGGTCACTTGGTGTCGTTCCAACAGATCCGCGGCCGCGGCGTCGTCGTTGACCCCTCGGTGCAAGCCCTGCGCTTGGTCGCGCAAGTGTCGGCAAGTGATTTTCCCGAAACCTCACCGGTCTTTGGCGCGGATGGCAGCATCGGTCCCCGTTCGGACTTGCGCGGAACGCTCCTGCGATAATTGGTCCCCATTTTGTAGTTCTTACTCCCGTGTACGGTGAAAGCGAATAGGAACGAATTCACTCCAGTTTGGAGCCGTTCGGTGTCGCTTTCGTCAAAAATTTAGACGTTTGAACATGGGAGCGAAAATGAAAAATAAGACGAACCTGCTGACCAAAACGGCCGCTGGCCTTCTGCTGGGAAGCCTTCTCATGAGCTCTCTTCCGGCGAATGCCCAAGGGCTCTTCGACATCTTCCGCCGTGACCGCTCTCAGCCCCGCCCCCAACCTCAATACGATCTCCCACAAGACACCGGGGAATACGGCACTTGGAAGCTGCGAAAGCCCTATTGGACTCAAGAAGATGAAATCGGCTATTCGAACTTTGTCTCGGCCATCGGGCGTTCGGGCTGTACGACCGTCGACTCTTGTATGCGTAGTCCTGCCAATCCTTTCCGTGAATCCGATCCGCCGACCGAAATGTACAAGTTTTGGTCTGACTGCGCCGACTGGCCCTATTTCTTGCGTTCTTACTACGCTTGGAAAAATGGCCTTCCGTTCGTCTTCTCGGGCGGCATGGTCGCGCTTCCCTTGACCGAAGCACAAAAGCAAACCATCGCGACGGGCGAAGCCACCGAACAAACGGATGTTCGCTACTCGTGGAATGGCAATCGTCCCACTCGGCGCACGCTCTTACCCGAGGCGCGCTCGGGCCAAGCCAATTTCTTCACCATGCATCGAATTATCCAAGACACCGTTCACACCGCCACCATGCGTATCGATCCCCGTACGGACTACGGTGATATGTACACTCCCGCGGTTGCGCGCGGCTCGATCCGCCCCGGCACCGCCGTTTACGATCCCTCAGGTCACGTGGGCGTCGTCTATGACATCACCGCTGACGGACAGGTCATGGTCTTCGACGCTTTGATCGACCGCAAATCGATTTCGCCCCGTCGTCCCTACTCGACCGACTTCTACAAGCGCTCGAAAATGGAACACGGTGGTTGGTTCCAAAATTTCCGTCCCGTGGTTGTTGAAGGTGCACGCCGTGATTACTTCTCGGGCGTGTACACCGGTGGCCAAATGCGCCTGCTGACAAACGCCGAAATTCCGGACTTCTCTCTCGAGATGTTTGGCAACATGGTGGGCGCTGATGGCAAGAACGCCTACGCTTTGGGCGGCGGTAAAACGACGACCATGTTCCAAGAGTTCTTGCGTCGCCGCATGTTCCAGGGCCAGTACAAAGTGGATGTCTTAAGCGAGTTCAAGATCCGCATGAAGGCCATCTGCGACGACTTCCAATCGCGCGTGAGCCTGGTTCAAGACGGCACGATCAAAGGCATTGCCCGTCAGCCCCACGCGGACGTTCTGCCGAACACCATCTATGGTGGCGCCGGTGACTGGGACACGTACTCAACTCCGGGCGGCGATGTTCGACGACGCAACTCCGTGAACAGCGCGATCGCTTATGCGAAAGATCTCAAGGGCCAATTGGACCGACGCAACCCGGACTTTATCTACCGTGGTCAGAATTTCAAAGCGGACCTCGTGAAAAGCGCGAGCGAGACCCTGAAATCGTGTTCGATCACGTACAACAACTCGGCGGGCCGAGCGGTTCGCTTGGATCTCGAGAGCCTCTTGAATCGCATGCCCCGCATGTCGTTCGATCCTTGGCACTGTATCGAGCTCCGTTGGGGCGCTTCGTCTTCGCAGGAACTGGCGTCATGCGCGGACGTGAACGACTCCGTGAAAATGCGCTGGTACAATGCCCAGCAAACACTGCGCAATCACATGGCGCGCGACACGAACCTGTTCACGGGTTACACGCTTGAGCAGCTTGAAGAAAAAGCGCCCACGCTCGGACCCGCGCAGGCCGAGAACAACAACTTGCTCCAGCGCCTGCAGAACGAGTTGTAAGTCGAAATTGAAAACGAAAATGAGAACCCCGGCGGAGCGCCGGGGTTTTTCTTTTTGAGGTCGCTTACTTTCCCATCTTCGACAAAAGATGAGATTTGGCGACTTGAAAGTCGCGCAGGATCTCCAGCCGCTTGAACTTCATTCCGTAGAGCTTCTCGGAAGCGCCGAGAACGTCGGGCGAATTTTTCACGCCGCGCATGTACTCCGACTGGGTCAATCGGTTGTAGCGCTCGGCGCGCTCCACGTTGTCTTCGGAGGCGTGGACTTGGTCGTGCAGCACCTTGAGCTCATCCATCTCGGTGTTCAGGTGATTGTCGATCTCTTGACGCTGAAACGACGCCCGAAGGCGCTGAGCCTCGGCTTCACGCGCGAGCGCGGCCGACTCCCTTGACGACTCCAGGCCTTCGGGAAGATGCATCGAGAGGCGCAAGCCCAGCACCGATTCTTTGCGGTCCTCGGCGTCGGGAAACTCCTCGACCCGTTCGGTGAACTGATTGTACGCCGCAAAGGCATCCAGCTTCGGCCACCAGACACGGCCCGCCTCTTTCGCGGAGAGACGCATTTGCTCGGCTTGAAGCTCGGATTCTTTGATCAAAAACTCGTGATCGGCATGGTCGTGTTTAAGCAAGGCCGTGAGATCATGATCGTGCGACCACGTCTCGCCGAGTTCAAATTTGGTCTCGAGCGGCAAGCCCAAGAGCAGCGCGAGCAAACGGGTCTCGCTCTTGAACTGCACTTCGGCCTGCGCCAGTTCTCGCTCGACATCCACCGCGCGCATTTCGAATTCGAAACGGTCCGAGTCGGTGGCCACCCCATTTTTGATCCGGCGGAGCGCCGAATTCAGGCTGCTCTTATTGACCTGCAGGGTTTCTTTGAGCAGCTCGATCTTGTCGCGCAAAAACAAGAGGTTCCAATAGACCGGCCTTGTCTTTTCGAGTTCCTCGGCCAGCGTCCGCTGAGAACCAAATGTCTTTTCGCGAGCCCTCAGTTGGCGAATCTCGCCGCGCAGACGGTCACGTCCCCCGTTAAAAAGATTGAGACGTGCCTCGATGCCGTACGCCGGCTGAGTCTTGTTCTCACCACGGCCCTTTTTAAAGTTTTCTTGCGCGACTTGAGCTTCGATCGAAGGCATGAACGAACGTGCAAAAAAGCCCTCGCGTTCCGCCGCCGCCTCGGCCTCGATCTTGGAGGCGTTCACTTTGGCACTGCGGGCCTCGAGCATGCTTTTCAGCTGATCGGAGCTGACAGGGACCGCTCCGACCGTGGCCGCCCAGAGAAAGGTGGCGGTCAAGGCGAAGCCAGTTGATCGATTCATGGATCCCTCCTCATTTCTTCGGTTCAAGGTTGAACGTCAGCTTATCGGCGTGGTCTTCGCCCTCGTGCTTGTAGGTCAAGACGAGGCTGTACCGGTGCGCGCCTTTCGCATCGAAAGACGCTTCGAAACGATCTTCTTTTGCGATCAGAGGTAGATTTTGCGCCGCCTTTGCTCGAGGCAGCTGGGTTTGCGCCTTGAGGTTGACGGTTTTGGGATCTTTGATCTTCAGATCTTTGTCGTAAACGTAGATTTTAAGATCGTTTTTTTTCAGGATCACTTCGATGTGAGCATCCTCGACGGATTTGATCATTCCACCGCGAGGGGCCTGCACCATCGCGGGAGCGTCGTGATCGTGCCCTTCGTGAGCGAACACGGGCGAAAGAAACAACATCGAGCTCAAAAAAGCGGTCATCATTTTCATAAAATCTCCTCATTGGGTTTTAAGTGGTCGGCCGCCGCTTGGCGGCCAAAACGTAAGAACAGTGTCGGCGTCACGATCAAGTCCAAGATGGTCGAACTCAAGAGCCCCCCCACGATCACCACGGCGACAGGGTGCAAGATTTCGCTTCCCGGTTGGCCTTTGGCGAGAACCAGCGGAATCAACGCAAGCGTCGTGACGAACGCGGTCATCAAAACCGGCACGAGCCGCTCTTGCGAACCGCGGATCACCATCGCTTTGTCGAACTTCTCGCCTTCAAATTTGATCAGATGCAAGTAGTGCGAGATCATCATGATCCCGTTTCGCGAGGCGACTCCGCAAAGCGTGATAAAGCCGATCAGGCTCGCCACGGTGATTGAGCGGTCCGTGAGAAACAGCAAAATCAAGCCGCCGATAAACGCCAGCGGAATCGTGGCCATGATCTGACCGGCGATCATGTGAGAGCGGAAATGCCCGTACAAGATCACGTAGATCCCCAGGAGGGCGATCAAACCGAACATCAAGATGTTGCGGGTCGCGGCCTGCTGGCTTTCAAACTGACCCCCGTAGACGACGTAGAAACCTTCGGGCAGCGGCAATTTTTCGCGGACACGGCTTTGGATCTCCTCGACAACTCCGCCCAGATCGCGCCCGCTCACGTTGGCGCTGATCACGATCCGGCGCTGGCCGTTTTCACGGTTGATTTCGTTGGGCCCCGTCGTTTCGTACACGTCCGCCACCTGCTCGAGTCGCACCTTGTTGCCATCGGGCATGACCTTTAAGACGGTTTTTTGCATTTGCTCCAGCGAACCGCGCGAATTTTGATCGAACTGAAAGAAGACATCATAAAGACGGGTGTCTTCAATCACCTGCGCGACGACTTCGCCGTTGAATGCGCTTTCAAGGAGCTTCGTCACCTCGCCCGGGCTCAGGCCGAAGACGGCCGCCTCTTCCCGGAGCACGTGAATCTTGAGCTGCGGCACGAGCGCTTGCTGTTCGACCCGAAGATCGACCAGGCCGGGAACGTCTTTGATGAGCAGTTGCAATTCGGCGGCCTTTTCACGCAGCATCTGCAAATCTGAACCGAAGATTTTGACCGCCAGCGCCGCGCTCACGCCCGAAAGCATATGGTCGAGCAAGTGCGAGATCGGTTGGCCGACGTTGACACCGACCCCCGGGATCTCTGCCTTGAGCTTGTCACGGACGTCGTTCAAAATCTCTTCGCGCGAACGCGAGGAGGGCTTGAAGTCGATGTCGATCTCGCTGACGTTCACGCCCATGGCATGCTCGTCCATCTCTGCGCGCCCCGTTCGGCGGGACACCGATTTGAGTTCGGGGATGGACATCAAAACGGTTTCGGCGCGGGCGCCGATCTCGTTCGACTCGGCGAGATTGATTCCCGGAGGGGCACTGACCCCCACCATCGCGGTTCCTTCATTGAACTTCGGCAAGAAGTCTCGGCCCATCAAGGGAACCAAAGCAAACGCCAAGACCAAAAGACCCACGGCGGATCCGAGCACCAACCCCGGACGGGGCAGAGCGCTTTCGAGCATGCGGCGGTCCCATTTCTTGAGCCACAGAACAAACTTGGTGTCGGCGTGCGCGCCTTTCTTCTCGCTTAAGAAGTACGAGCAAAGCACAGGCGTCACCGTGAGCGAGACGAAGAGTGACGCCGTGAGCGCGGTCAAGTACGCGAGCGCTAGCGGCGCGAACAAGCGGCCCTCCAGACCCGAAAGATTGAACAGCGGCAAGAACACCAAGGCGATAATCACCGTGGCGAGCACGATCGAATTTCGCACCTCGCTCGAAGCCTCGTAAATCACCAGCAGACGCGAGCGCGGCTCAGCCAGCTGCGCGTTTTCACGCAGACGCCGAAAGACGTTCTCGACATCCACGATCGAATCGTCGACGAGCTCCCCGATCGCGATCGCCAAACCCCCGAGCGTCATCGTATTGATGCCAAGTCCAAAGAGCTTGAAAATCAAGGCCGTGATCAAGAACGAGAGCGGAATCGCCGTGAGCGTGACGACCGACATGCGCAAGTTGGCCAGGAACAAGAACAGCACCGCAAAAACCAAGACCGTTCCCAACTGCAGTTTTCCCTGAATTCCGCGGATCGAAGTTTCGATGAAGTTCGATTGCTTGAAAACGTCGGGATTGACGATCAACCCCTTGGGAAATGACGGTTTCAAATCTTCGATCGCTTTTTCGATCGCGCGCGTAATTTCGACGGTGTCCGCGCCCGGCTGCTTTTGCACGGTCATCACCACCGCGGGACTGCCATTGAAGCTGCCATCCCCGCGCTTCAGGCGCGGCGCCTCGACGACCTCGGCAATGTCGCCGACAAGAACGGGCTTTCCAAAATGAAGGCCCACGAAGGTCTTCTTGATATCGTCGGCGGACTCGATCACGCCGATGTTGCGCACCAAGTACTCCTGCGAGTCTTTTTCGAGAAAACCACCGGTCGTGTTCTGACTGATTTGCGCCAGCTCATGGTCGATGCCTTCGACCGAAAGCTGATAACGGTTGAGTTTTTCGGCCGACACCAGAATCTGGTACTGTTTCAAACCGCCGCCGATTGAAATGACCTGGGCAACGCCCGGGATCGTCATCAAACGCGGCCGCAAAATCCACTCGGCAAAATTGCGCAGCTCCATCGGAGCGATGGCGGCACCGCTTTCAGATGTCACCGCGATCTGTTGAATCTGGCCCATCAAAGACCCGATCGGTCCCATGATGGGCGCGATGTCCTTCGGGAGACGTTCTTTGGCGAGGTTGAGTTTTTCCTGCACCAACTGGCGGCTGCGGAAAATGTCGGTGCCCCATGCAAATTCAACGTAGATCACCGAAAGTCCGATCCCTGATTGCGAGCGGATCCTTTCCACGCCCGTGAGTCCATTCAAGTACGACTCGATCGGCAGGGTGACCCGCGTTTCGACCTCCTCGGGAGCCATCCCGTGCGATTCGGTCATGATCGTGACCGTGGGTTTGGTGACATCCGGAAACACGTCCATGGGCAGCTCACGCACGGTGAGCGCGCCGAAAACAAGAATGAAGGCGGCCAAAGAGACCACCAAAAGTCGATGGTTGAGTGCGAAGCGAATGATCGCGTTCAGCAAGCAAACCTCCTAAAGCTAAAGGGGTTCAAAAGTAAAAAAACGGAGAACGACGAAAGAAAAGAGCTTAGGCCCGAGGCGGCTGGAAGGGGCCTTCCAAATCCGGATCGGGTTTGGCTTTGGCGGGGGCCCGCGCGCTCAACGGAACCGAAAGATCGGGTTGATTGACGGGCGTCCACTCACGGAAGAGAAACACGTGTTGGAGGTGGCAGCAGCTCGCGTGCTTCTGCGAGCAGGGCTCCGAAGCGTGGTGGCCCGGATCATCGGCGCCTTCATGCTCGTGCGCGCTCAAGCCAGGACTTTGTTGATGGCAAGGATCCGCCGCCACCGTGATGGTCGGCAGCGTGAAAGCAATCAACAGGGCCATGGCCAAAAAAAAGAAACTGAGCGGACGGATCATCTCTCAGCATTGAACAGAAAGCGCCTGGGGCTGTCAATGAACCCTCCCCCCATGGGAGGCTTCAGGGACCTTGGAACTGTCGCTTTCATCACACAGTTATGAAGGGTCTAACCACTTATTTTCACTTTGTTTCCCGACAAATACCGCCGCGAGTCTCTTTTCATTTTCAACTCCGCCCTCACCCCTGCCTTTTTTGACGGCATCTGAGGCCCGGTGTTACATCGCGTCCGATGATCCACTCCACCCTCACTCTATTGGCAGTTCTTCTCGGTTTTTCAAGCCTGGCCTCGGCTCAGGAGTACCCCCGTATCAAGCAACGCTACATGGGGATCATGGAAGTCCGTGAGTTCGATCAATTCAAAACCGTGCAAAATTTGGAGCCCTTCCGCCGCCGCACTCTTGATATCACCGAAGTCGAGATGGAGCTCGAAGTGCTGATCAACGACATCAGCAAAATCGAGCTCGAGGTCGAGATCGAGCACGGAGGCACCGGGACCGCGCTGGAGTTCGACAACTTCGAAGAGTTCGGTGAGTTCGAGAGCGAAGTTGAAAAAGGCGGCGAGATTGCCATCTCCGAAGTGTTCTACCACCGCAAGTTGAGCGACTCGACCGCGCTGATCGTGGGCAAAGCCCCGCTGTACGTGTCGCTGACCTCGGCGGCCCGCAAACCGCTGTTGAATGTGGCCACGTCGCCTTCAAATCTGGAAGAGCGCATGATCCCGGTGAAATGGTCCGAGCCCGGCCTGCAGCTCGAGTCACGCCTGGGCGATTTCACCGTGCGCGGTGGGGTCGTCGCGGGCCTGAACTCGGAATTTTTCCGCAAGTACAATTGGATTGGCGGCGGGCATCAGCGCCAATTCGAGCATTCGAACATCGACGACGTGGCTGCAGCCGCCACGCTCGAGTACGGAGATGTGGCGCGCGGCCGCGGCCTGGCGCTCGCGCACTACTACGGCAACACCCGCAACAACCGTCATAAAAAAGACAAACTCAATGAAAACGCGCACGTCGCCCTGTGGACCTTGATGGGGAGTTGGACCCTGGGTCCGATCACGGCCACCGGTGAGGCGATCCGCGGAACTCTGCAAAACTCCGAAGCGGTCGTCGTCGCCAATGCCACCTTGGGCGGCCTGGCCAAGCCGAAGAACTTCGCCTCTCTCGGCGCCAGTGCGGCCCTCGACGTTTTACAAATCCGTTGGGACCTGAATGAAACCTGGGCCGTCTTCGGTCAGTGGGAGCGCGTAAATACGTTCCAGGAGATCCAAGGCCAGGTCTTCGCCGACCCTCGCTACGATGTCCGTCAAGAGGGCGGGGGCCTTTGGCACACCTGGGACGACGTTTTCTTTTGGAAGTTTCATTACTGGCGAGAGCAAACGCGCCTTGAGGGGCTGCCCGCGACCGAGACCTACCTGGTGCAATTCGGTTTCGACACGGGTGAATTTTAATTCGACTTTAAAAATCGTTTAACGAAGGGATTTGAAAATGAAAACACTCCGCAACCTGATGATGGTTCTCGTGATGGCGGTTGGCGCTGCGGCCAGCGCGGCCAATGACCGCGATATCGTTCAGAACGTCGCCCGCAAGGTGATTCTGCAAACGTACTTAGACCTCGCGGCCCGGGCCAAAGAGATGCAAGCCAAGATCGAAGTGCTGAACCAACAGCGCACGCAAGAAAATCTCGCCGCCGTACAACAGGCTTGGCGCGACGCCCGCGTTTCGTGGGAGCAGTCGGAGTCGTTTCTGTTCGGTCCCGTCGATGCCCTGGGTTTGGATCCCGCGATCGACACGTGGCCGCTCAACCGTTTGGATCTGCAAGCTGTTCTCAAGTCGAACCGCGCTTTGACAGTGGATTTCGTGCGCAACTTGGGAGCCAATCTGCAGGGCTTTCACACCATCGAATTTTTGATCTTCGGCGACGGCATCAACACCAACCAAAAACCGATCGCGACGCTGACCGACCGTGAAGTTGAGTATTTGCGAGCAACGTCGGGCCTCTTGGTCGAAAAAACCGGTCAGCTGGCCAACGCTTGGCTCAGAAACGCCGACCCCGACGATTCATCGGTTCCCGGCTTCGTTGAAATTATCAGCAACCCCGGGCTTGAAAATGCCTTCTACCCCTCGAACCAAGCGGTCTTGGTCGAGTACACCAAAGGCATCATCGCCATCTTGGACGAAGTCGCCAACGGCAAGATGTCGGATCCGCTCGGCGCCGATATCGGATCGGCGAATATCGCGCTCGTCGAGTCGCCCTTTTCGTGGAATTCGCTGGCGGATTTCACCGACAACATCCGCAGCGTTCTCAATGTTTACACCGGCGATTACGGCACGACCGAAGGCCCCGGCTTGATCGACGCCGTTGCCAAAAAGAACGGCGCTCTCGCCACCCGTGTTGAAGCCCGCATCCGCCAAGCCATGCAAAAAATCATGGATGTCGGCGGCAGCGAAGCGATGGATTACCGCCACGCGATTCAGGACGTGCCCGCACGTGCCCGCGCTCAAGCCGCGATCAAAGACTTGAATGAGCTTCGCGCAATCTTCGAAAACGAAGTCTTGCCGGTGATCGAGCAGTAAGATGAAGCGTCTTTTCGCCGCGAGCCTCACGTTCTTTGCGCTCAGCGCCCAGGCCGATTCGGTTCCGTCTTGGATCAACGAGATCATGCTCGGCGGCAGCACCACGGTGGTTATCAAGACGCCGACGGTGCGCGCTTACCAAAATCCGCTCGCCAATCTGACCACCGAGGAGGTGGAGCGGCACTTGGCGGGCGATGCCCTTTTTGAAAAGAACTTTTCGGATGACCCGACCCAAGCCGACTATGGCTTGGGTCCCGCCTTTAATAATATCAACTGCGCGGCCTGCCACATCCGCGATGGCCGCGGATCGCTTCCGGTGATGGATTTGTCCTCGCCGTGGACCCGGCTCGGAACAAACGAATCTATCTTCCTGCGCATTAGCATTGAAGACGGTGCTCCCCGCAAGTTTGACCACACCGATCACTACGGCGCACCGATCCCCGTTCCTGGTTTTTCGGATCAACTGTTTCACAACGGCAGCTTCTCACTCCGTCCGGATGAGCCCGGCACCGGCCAAGCCGAAGTGTGGATGCGCATCGAAAATTCGAGCTTCACCTACCCTGACGGCAGCGTTTTGAAGCTGCGAAAACCCATTTTCAAGGTCGAGAAGCCCTACGATGGCGACGCTCCAGGCGGAAGCCGCTTGTTTGCGAGTGATGTCAAAATGGGCGCGCGCATGACGCCCGCGATGATGGGATTAGGGCTTGTCGAAGCGATTCCCGAGAAACAGATTTTGGATCTCGCCAAACGTGATCTCTCGGCCTGGGGAATCAAAGGCGAACCGAACTGGGTCTTGGATCAAGTGAAATGGATGAAAGGTCAATTGTACCCGGTCAGCCTGGGACGTTTTGGTCTGAAAGCGAACACGCCTTCGGTTCTCCATCAATCGATGGGTGCTCTGCGCGGTGACGTCGGCATCACGAACCCCTACTTCCCCGACGAGAACATCGCGGGAACGCCGCTTTTTGAGGCTTTTAAAAATAGCTGGAAGCCCGGCATCGAGGCCAGTCTTGAAATCGCCGACACGCTGACGTTCTACTCGCAAACGCTCGCGGTGCCTTCACGCCGAAACGCCGAAGATCCCCTGGTGCAAAAAGGCGCGGTAAAGTTCAACGAAGTGGGCTGCGCTCTTTGCCACCACCCCTCGTTCACCACCGATCAACACGAGGTCGCAGCTCTTCGTCAGCAAACGATCTTTCCGTTTTCGGATTTCTTGCTTCATGACATGGGTGAGGATCTCGCTGACGGACGCACCGATTTCCGCGCCAGCGGACGGCAGTGGAAAACGCGCCCCCTCTGGGGGATCGGCGTCAGCCAAGTGGTCAACCCACGAGGTGGCTTCTTGCACGACGGACGCGCCCGCACGCTCGAAGAGGCGGTGATCTGGCATGACGGCGAGGCCCGCCGCTCGAAGACCCTGTTCTCGCAATTGCCAAAAGCCGACCGCGACGCCTTGATTTTGTTTTTGAAGTCCCTGTGAGTTGACGATCTTCGATCATTCACTTCCGAATCGGAGACGGACTGCATTAATCTCTGTTAGAAAAAGAAAAAACCCCAGGATTTCTCCTGGGGTTTTTTTTTATTGCTGAATGCGTTCAATTCTCTTTTAGAGATTAGAACATGTAAGTCGCAGCAACTTGCGACATGAAGCTGTTCACACCGTTGCCATCGTTGAAGTTCAGGTTACCAGTGGTTCCTGCCGACATCGAACCATCAACCAAGAGTTTACCGAACTTGAAGCCGGCGCCCAAAGCTGCAGTTGTCGAATCGTCGTTGTTCGCATCGCTGTTTGCAGCGGTCGAAACTTTAACCGAGTTCAAAAGGAAGTTCTGGCGGAGCGAGGCGCGGAGAACGAGCCAAGATGTCGCGTCAGCTTCGAAACCAAAGTATAAAGGCAAGCGAAGAACTTCAACTTTTTCAACAGGAGCTGCGTTTGCTTTATTTTTTTCAGTGATGCTTTGAAGAGCCGCACCGTAGAAGAAGTGGACGACATCCGATTTGATTTTGGATTCAGCGCCCAACTCAAAGCCCATGTGATCCATATCCAAAGATTCAACGTTCGCGCTGTTAGTCAGTTTTCCACCGAAGTTCTGAGCGGAAGCATAGGTCAACAAATCGTCATTAACCGCATACTCACCACCGATTTTTACAGATGTCGTGCCTTTGAACTCTTGGTTCGGGTTGGCGCCGTTATCTTCAACTTTCGCGCCCAGACCGACAACGAGATCCGCATTCCAACGATCAGCGCGGACACCTGCTGATACGCCCATCGCCTCTTTTTTATTGGCGCTGGTGCCAGTCTTACGCTCCGAAGCAGCATAGTATGCGTTGAAGCCCCACTCAAGATCCCCGATTTTAACACCGTAGAGGAGGTTCACCGGGTTCTCAAGACGGCGCAGAGACGTATCAGTCAACGCAGTCGTTCCTGCGATTGCTCCCAAACGGCCTCCAGCAAGCATGTACTGGATTGACGACGATTGACGGCCAACATAAGCACCCCATTTGGTGTTGTTGTGCGAGCGCAGGAATCCACCCTCAGCATTTTGAGCTGTAGCAGTTCCGAGACCAGCAGCATCGTAAGTGACTCCAGTGCCACCGAATTCGATCAAAGCTTGATCGCCCACTTCCCACATTTTGTGAGGAGCCTCAAATACCGAAGAGAAATCCGAAGCTACAGTGCGAGCTCCGACGCCGTTGACGCCGCTAGCGCCTAGCGCGCTCAAACGAGCTTTCGACGCGAAAGCAGATGCCGACATCATTGTCAGAGCTGCAATCAAGAGTGTCTTTTTCATGTGTTGTCCTTTCGTTGCTGTTCTAAGTTCATTTTCTGAACCTTTAATTTTGCCGTACATAAAAAATGGTAATGATGTGGATGGCGCAAATCAAGCGGGCTTCATCGCGCGGACTTGGTGCTGGCAACAGATTTTGTGTTGTTTTTTTTCGACGCTTCAAAATTTTGACGGAACCTGGATCGCGAAACCAGGTGAGCTTTCGGGCGAGAAACAGGTTCTCGTTTTATTTTTAACGAACTCAAGGAAACCCTTGCCAGTGCTCGTTTTCAAGGCGATTGTGTTTTCAGAAATAGCCCCTGAAATTCGCCAATCGGCGGTCCGTTCGCAGATCCAAAGCTACACCTTCGAACTTCCCCTAGAATTTGCTGATTTTAAGACACACGCGACCTAATGCGGGGCTCCAATCGCATTAATCGCATCGCGGCAAATCGCGACCTTGGTCCAGTGTTTGGCCCTCAAATCCAAATGATGACAGTGAGAACCGTGAAGATTAGCCTTCATGTACGAAATGAATAAGAACAAAAGTCGCCCCCCTAACAGACAAAATCATAGCGGGAGCCGCTCGAAGAGCGAGCTTCAAAACGGAATGATCAAAAGACACCCCGACGGGTTCGGTTTCTTCATTCCCGACGATACCACCCTTCCCGACGTCTACGTCCCGCGCCATGCGATGAGCGGCGTGATGACCAATGACAAGGTCGCGGTTCGTGTTGAACCTGAACACGGAACCGAGCGCTTTCGCGGTGAGGTCGTTCAGATCCTTGAACGCGGCACCAAGAAAATCGTTGGGATCTTCACCCCGCTTCCCAATAGCGGCGGACTGATTAAAGACGAAGGCAAAGGCTGGGGCCAAGATCTCAAGATCAAACCCGGCCAAACCCAAGACGCCAAAAAGGGCGAACTGGTCGCCGTCGAAATCCTCTCTTACGGAGATGACGGCAAAGAGTTCACCGGCCGCGTGGTGCAAATCATCGGCAACTCGGCCGATCCCCTCAACGACATCAGCCGGGTCGTGCACACCCTCAACATCCCGTCGGAGTTTTCGCCCCGCGCTTTGAAGGAGGCGAGCTTCTTAAGCCCTCACGTGGACGAAAAAGACTTTAAAGGACGCAAGGACCTCAGATCTTTGCGTTTCATCACGATCGACGGCGCCACCGCGAAAGATTTCGATGATGCGATCTTCATCGAACAAAACGAACGCGGCTTTCTCCTTTATGTCGCCATCGCCGATGTGAGCCACTACGTCCGCCCCGGTAGCGCCATCGACGACGACGCGATCGAACGCGGAACCAGCGTTTATTTTCCGAATTTCGTGATCCCAATGCTGCCCGAGATCTTGAGCAACGAGCTCTGCTCGCTCAACCCGCACATTCCGCGCTTGGCCCTGGTGGCCGAGATGCAAATGGATTTTACGGGTCAGATGCTCGAGACCGACTTTTATGAAGCCGTGATCGAGAGCAAGTCGCGCGTCACTTACGGCGAAGCCCAAGAGATCATTGACGGCAATACGGTCGAAAAGCACAAACACGTGGCCGAAGATATCAAACGGGCGGCCGACTTGGCCAAGATCCTCATGGCCAAGCGTTTCCGTGAAGGGTCGTTGGATCTCGAGATCCCCGAAACCCAGCTCATGATCGACAGTGCCGGCGTGCCCATCGACGTGATCCGTTCTGAACGTTTGTTCGCCCACCGCCTGATCGAAGAGATGATGCTCGCGGCGAACGTCGCCGTGGCCAAATTTTTGAGTGGCCAAGAGATTCCGGCGATCTACCGCATTCACGAATCGCCTAATCCCGATGCCATCGCGCTTCTCGAAAAATACCTGCGCAATTTCGGCGGGAACATCAAATTGGATCAAGGCAAATTGCAAAAACGCCTCACCCGCGCCCTGCAAGAGTTTGAAGGAAAACCTGAGGCTCAGGTTTTGAATATCCTGACGTTGCGTTCGATGAGCCAGGCCAAGTACAGCGCCAACAACCTGGGCCACTTCGGCTTGGGTTTTGAGTTCTACACGCACTTCACCTCGCCGATCCGCCGTTATCCCGACTTGATCGTTCACCGTTTGGTGAAAAGCCAGGTGATGAAAAATTCGCCGTACCGCCTGATGGCCGAAGAAGATCTGCAAACGGCCGGGACCATGCTCTCGGCGGCTGAACAGCGCGCGGCCAAGGCCGAGCGTCAGATTCAGGCGATCAAAAAGGCCCGCTTCATGGAGAAGCACATCGGTGAAGAGTTCGACGGCGTCGTCAGCTCGGTCACCAAGTTCGGCGTTTTCGTTTTGCTCCGCCAATTCGAAGTCGATGGCCTTGTTCACATGGACAATCTCTCGCGAACCGACCGCTTTGAATTCGACGAAGAAAACCTGCGTCTGGTCTCGAAGCGCTCGGGATTTAGCTACACCATCGGCGATCCGATCAAAATTCGTGTCGATGCGGCGGACGCCATCGAAGGCAAGATCGATTTCGGCTTGGCCGATGTTGAGTCGGTCCCACGGGCGTCCCATGAGCGCGATCAACGTCCGCCCCGCAAGGGCCGCGAAAAAGCGAGCCGCGACGACTCGCGCAGCCCTTGGCAAAAAGACCGCGGACCGCGCCGCGAAGAGCGCGAAAAACCCGCCCCGCGCATGGCCCGTGAAAAACAAAACGAACGCGCCGATCAGGGCCGTTCCGTTCGCCATGCCGGCAAAGGCGCCGAGCGCTTCATGAAACAAAACGCGCGCGCCTTGGGCGATGTCCCGGATGAATTGGATTTGGATGCAATCCCCGTCGATGACCACGCGTCTTCGCTCAAAGAGAACAAGCCGGCCTCGGGAAAATTTGATCCGGGCGCGAAGCTCGAAGAGGCCCTGCGCAAGCGCGGCCTGAAAACGGGCGGCGCCGATTCGGACCCAGGCTTTGGCTCGGGACCGCAAAAGCTGCAGTTTGGTTTAAAAAATCAGCGCAGCCAATCTCGACTGCCCGATGAAATTATTGACCGCCGCCGTGGGCAGCGGCGCGAAGACGACCGTGACCGCGATCGTGAAACCGATCGAGAAAAGAACCGCGGCGAAGATAAGGGCAAATCACAATGGTGGCCCCGTTCGAAAAGCCAAAATGACGGCGCTTCGAAAAAAGATCAAAAGGGCGCCGGATCCAAGAAAAAGAGCAGCAAGAAGTCCGGTGACAAGTCCCGTGGACCCAAAGGCGGCGACAAGCGAGGCCGCCGATGAGTTTTGTGACCACTGGCCGGCGCCTGGGTCGCACGATCAAAAATGCGGGACGTCTGCGAACCATCGTGGGCGTCTTCGCGAAGCACGGCTTTTCGAATGTCGCCGAGCGGATCAAGCTTGGACGTTTTCTCATCGAGCGCCTTTCGGCGGCCGACAATATTGACCAGCTCTCAGTCCCCGAACGCATCCGCATGTCGTTTGAGGAGCTTGGACCCACCTTCGTCAAACTGGGACAGCTCCTGGCCACCCGTCCCGATTTGGTTCCCGAAGACTGGGTGCAAGAGTTTTCCAAACTTCACGATCAGGTCGCCTCGGTTCCGTTTTCGCAGCTTGAAAGCGTCTTGGCCGAGGAGCTCGGTCCGGATTGGCGCAAAAATTTCTTGAATGTCGACCCCGAACCGCTCGGCGCGGCCAGCATCGCGCAAGTGCACCGCGCGCAGCTGGTTGACGGGACCGAGGTGGTCCTTAAAATCCAGCGTCCCGGCATCCTGCAAAAGATCCGCGACGATTTGAACGTCCTGTATTTTTTGGCCGAGCTCCTGCACACCTACGTTCCCGAAACTCATCCCTTCAATCCGCTCGGGGTCGTGGACGAGTACTTCAAGACTTTGGATCTCGAAACGAATTTCGTCGTCGAGGCCAACAATATCCGCCGGTTCACCGAGAACTTCGCTTCGGACCCCGACGTTAAAATTCCCAAAGTTTATCTGGATCTCACCTCCGAGCGCGTTCTGGTGATGGAAGCCCTGAACGGGATTCCGCTCAGTTCGGATGAGGCGCTCAAACAACCGGGCGTGAATCCCGACGAATTGATCCGCAAGGGCCTGCGCGTTTACCTGAAAATGGTTTTCCAAGACGGGCTTTTTCATGGAGACCTGCACGCGGGCAACTTTTTCGTCATGCCCGACAATAAAATCGGCCTGATCGACTTTGGCGTCGTCGGACGCTTGAATTCCAAAACTCAATCTTCGATCGCGGCGATGCTGGTCGCGTTGGCGCGAGAGGATTACGACCGCCTGGCTTACGAGTATATCGATCTCGCGCCATTCACGGATCAAATCCAGGCGGACCTGTTCGCGCGCGACCTGCGCAATCTGATCGCGCCTTTCTACGGACTGACGCTCAAGAACGTCAATATCGGCAAGGTTCTGCTCGGATCTTCGGCGATCGCGGCCCGGCACCACTTGGCGGTGCCGACCGAACTGATGCTGTATTTTAAGTCGCTCGTGACCATCGAGGCGATGGGCCGAAGAATCCAGAAAGATTTTGATTTCTTGGCGTACAGCCTGCAGTTCGCGGGCGAACTGATTAAAACTCAGTACGATCCCACCAAGGCCTTCGAAGAGGTGGCCCGCGTGGCCAGAGACTCGCAGCACCTGCTGCGGGACCTGCCCCGTCAGATTCACTTTTACTTGCGCAAGGTGAACAGCCCTCAGTACTCATTTCGAGTGAACCTCGAAAATCTCGATGAGATGAAGAGGGGCGTTGAGACGTCTTTCAAACTTTTGTTTTTGGGAATCGTGATCGGGTCGCTGGTTTTAAGCTCTTCGATCTTGGCCGCGAATCACCCCGACAACTCGATTCCCACGCTCGCGACGGTGGGCTACTCGATCGCGGCGGTCTTGGGATTTTTTGCCTTTATCAACTACATCAGGAAGTGAGGTCCCATGCTTCAAACCCTCGCCTACGAACTCAGTGTTTTGGCCAAAGCGATTCAGCACAAAAACCTGTCGGCCGCGGCGGTGCACGTGGGCCTGAGCCAGCCGCAACTCTCGCGCCTGGTGGCCAAAATCGAATCCGAACTGAACGTGGTTCTTCTCGACCGTACGGCCCGCCGCAAATCCGGCTGGACGCCGATGGCTCTTGAGCTTTCGCTGATCTTCACGCGCGGCCTCGGACGCCTTGAAGGCGAAATCATGGCGCTCGCCGAAGAGCGCGACATCACCGAGCTCAGGATCGGCTCGCTCGAAGGGCTTTCGGGGATTTCGACGCAGTTCGCGAAGTCCTGCTTCGATCAGCTCGGCATGAAGCTGGTGTACCTGGATCTTTTGGATTTCCGCGATCTCGACTCGCAGTTCTTGAGCGGCAATTTGGATCTGATCTTCACGGTGAAAAGCCCGTCGAAGCAGAAGTACCAAAAAATGATCGAAGTGGGATTCCAGCAAATGGAAAAGGTCAACTCCGACCCGAAGACTTTGATTTGCAGCCCCTTCGAATTCGCGGGCCTCGAAAAGCGCGAAGTCGAAGCGGCCTCGCACCTGCTCGTGAGCAACAGTTTGTCGTTGCGTTCGCAGTGGCTGCACAACTTTGGCGGCGCCGGCACGCTTCCGGTCGACGCCAAAAAAGGACGCGGCAAAGGTCACTACTCCATTTACCTGATCGGTTCCGACATCCTCAGCCCCCGCATCTGGGACCGTTTGAAAACTCTTTTCTAGCCTATAAGGTGCCTGCCGGGGTCGCGCCCGACCACCTTTTTGAAACGCGGCGCATTTTTATGAAGAAGACTTTACGAAAAACAAAACGCACGGCTTTGGCTTCCGCCAAGGCTCCACTTTGCGTGTGGGATGCGGAGACCCTTCACTTGGCGAGCCAAGTCGGCCGGTTCATTGAGTACTGGGGATTCAAGCGCGTGCACGGCGAAATTTGGACGCTGATCTTTCTGGCCAAGAACCCCGTGGACGCCACAAGTTTGGTCAAGTGCCTTCAGGTTTCGAAGGCGTTGGTCAGCCTCGCCATCAAGGATCTGCTCGCCTATCAAGTGATCGAGTACGCCGGTAAGGGCGAGAAGCGCACGGTGTTCTTGCGCTCGACGGCTGACCTGCAAGGCGTGATCATTCAAGTTCTGAAGAAACGCGAAAAAGTGCTCCTCGACCAAACCAAACTCTCGCTCGAGAAAATCGGACGCAAGTCCATTGAGACCTCGCTCAACGAGGAGCGCCTGATGGAACTCAAAGATCTTGTCTGGGCAGCCCAGGACTTTCTCGAAGTTCTGATCAACACCAACCTCGATTCAGGTCGATTTCCGAAAGACTAACCTCTGAAGGTGTCGAACTTGTCGACATCGGGGCGGGTCATCTTTTCAACACGGACTTCAAATCTCGAAAACGCCGTCTCGACATGGCAAATTGAATCCATGTCGATGACCAAAAGCCGCCATTTGATGATCTTCGGTGTCTACGCAATCGCGCTGCTGATAGCCGCCGTCTAGCCTTGAAATATAAAAAAGGCTTCTCCATTGGAGAAGCCGCTCAATGGGCAGAACGTGAACCACGTTCTGCCCTTTCTATTTTGCCGCCCCAAAGGGGCGCTCTCATTTTAATGAATAAGAACCGATCGCTTAGTTCAGGAGCTTCAATGCCATTTGCTGGGCATTGTTGGCTTGTCCTAAAACCGAAATTCCGGCCTGGAGCATGATGTTGTTGCGGGTCATCTCCGCCGTTTCCGCCGCGATATCGGCGTCACGGATGCGCGAGTTGGCGGCGCTCATATTCTCGTCAGCCACGAGCAGGTTCTGTGAAGTCGAAACCAGCCGGTTCTGAAGAGCACCGAAATTCGCGCGGATACCGTTGACCGAAGTCATCGCGTCGTCCACCACATTCAAACTCACCTGAGCACCTTGCTTCGTCGAGATCGACTCGGCCATGAGGCCCAAAGCTTCCAGACTTGAGTTCGCCGCCGCGGCATTGAACGAAATCCGGTCTTTGAAAGCGTCGTTATGCACACCCACTTGGATGTCAATCACGCCGCCCGTGCCGTTCAACAGATCATAACCGTTGAAATTCGTCGAATCCGTGATTCGCTGAATCTCTGATTTGAGCTGTTGGTACTCCACATCCAGGAACTTGCGTTCCGTGTCCCCGATCGTGTCCGACGATGCTTGCACCGCCAGTTCACGCAATCGGATCAAGCTGCTTGAAACTTCGTTTAAGCTTCCTTCCGCCACCTGCACCAGCGAGATTCCATCATTCGCGTTGCGGTTGGCTTGTCGGAAACCCCGGATCAGCCCGCGGAGATTTTCGGAGATCGCAAGACCTGCCGCATCGTCAGCCGCTTTGTTGATTCGGAATCCTGAACTCAGGCGCTCCATTGAAGTCGCCATCGCTCGGTTCGTGCCTCCCAGATTTTTTTGGGCATTCAGGGAAGCCACGTTGGTCGCAATTCTAAGTCCCATCTATCCTCCTTGCATCGCACATCCTCCGTGATGTGAAGCCATCCATTTTGGCTTCGGGGACACATTCTATGTCCGAAAAGTTGAACATCTGTTCTAGCTATCAGATCGGAAAACCGTCGACTTTTTTTGAGTCCAGAACAAAACAAAATGTGAATGAAAAACGAAAAATTTCAGAGAGAAAAAGAGAAGATGGTTTTGATTTTTTAAAAAAAGAAAAACCGCGAAACGCCGTGTGCGTGCGGATCTCGAGAGATCGAGAGAAGAAAAGAATGACTCATCGCTATACCAAAATGTAGCAGCTACATTTCGGGAATTGGTTTCCCCTTGGCGAACCAAGGGGAACCATCGCAGGAAACAGAGTCATAGCTCAGCAAGTATCATTGAGGCTTTGAAGCTGAACAATTCGGTAAGGTGATCGTAAGATCAGTGACCGAGGACGCTCCAGGTTTAAACCACCCGCTCGTCATGAGCGGGTGAGTTCGTTATTAACCTTGGAATGTCTTGTTCAAGAGGCCAAGTGCAACGTTTGCTGACTGGTTGGCTTGAGCGAGAACCGAAGTTCCGGCCTGAAGCAGAATATTATTTCGTGTCATTTCCGATGTTTCTTCGGCCACATCCACGTCGCGGATTCGAGAGTTGGCGGCACTCATGTTCTCAACCGAGTTCTGAATGTTGCTCACTGTCGTTTGCAGACGGTTCTGCAAGGCACCGAAGTCGGCTCGCATCGCCGAGACGCTCATGATTGCGTTGTCGATCGCCGACAAGGCATTCTGCGCGCTGGCTTTGTCCGCCACCGAAGTCAAATTCACACCCAAGGCGGCCGAGTTGGCGTCGGCTTTCGAGGAGTCGAATGAGATTCGATCGATTTCAGGATTGTTTCGAATCCCGACTTGGAAATCCATGATGGATCCCACCCCTGCCAACAGCTGAGTTCCGTTGAACTCCGTTGCGGCCGAGATACGATCAATCTCCGAAACGAGCTGGTCATATTCCACGTTCAGGAACTGACGCTCGACCGGGCCGATCGTGTCGGAAGCGGATTGCACTGAAAGCTCTCGGAGACGGATCAAGATGCTGGACATCTCGTTCATCGCGCCCTCCGCCACTTGCACCAGTGAAATGCCGTCGTTGGCGTTGCGGACCGACTGTTTCAGACCGCGGATTTGCGAACGGAGATTCTCCGAGATCGCGAGTCCGGCAGCGTCGTCGCCCGCACGGTTGATTCGGTAACCCGATGACAGCTTTTCCAAGCTCTTATCGAGACCGAGCTTCGTATTCCACAACACACGTTGCGAATTGAGCGAAGCCGTATTCGTATTAATGCGTAACCCCATAACTCCTCCTCCTTGAAGATCCCGGCCCTCATTCCTTGAGTTCCGGCGAGTCCTTATGACTCGAATGGGTAAATCCCCTTGCTTACTCTTCTGATCGGGAGGTCTGAGAAATCCTAAAGTGAGACTTTCTCATTTTTGGAAAAACTGGACCGAAGTTGCGTTCGGTTTAGGGTTTCACGCATTTACTGTCTTTGAACGCGTCCTTTATATGCGCGTACATTTTCTTGGCTCCGGTCGCGCCTTCTTCGCGAGACACCTCGATCCCCTTGGAATCGGTGAGGTACAAGGCCGGGATTTTTTTAACGCCTAAAAAACGCTTGGCCGCATACTGGTCATCTTGAATCACCGGAAAGGGAATTCCCCATTCTTTGACGGCTTTACCCGTGGCCTCGGCCTCTTTTTCGACGCCGAGTCCGACAACGTCGAGTCCGCAGCCATGGTATTGGGAGTAAAGACGAACGATCTCGGGCATTTCGGCTTGGCAGTAGCCGCACCAAGAAGCGAATCCCACGACCAAAGTCCGTTTGGATTCGGTGCCGAAGATCTCGCGCTTCTCGCCCCAACGGGGCTTCATCTTATTGGCCTCAAAAAACGTTTTCAAATTCACCGAGCTTTCGGCGCGGCCCAGGGTCGAGGTCAAAAGACCCAACGTTAAAACGAGGAATCCGATTCTCATCATTGTCCACCTCACGGGTCCTACTTTGGATAGACACTCCCCGCCTTGTCGAGGAAAATAATGATCGTGAAACACGCCCGCCGCGGACTTTCGGTTTTTTTGTTTTTTGCCGCTCTCGTCATGGTGCTCACGTCCAACTTAGGGCGTTTGCTGCCGGCGGCTTTTTCGCCTTTGGTGGAACATGTCATCTCGGCCGCGCACATGGCGGGTCTCACGCAAAGTTACATGATGTTCGCGGTGGTGGGGCGTGAAGGCACCGAGCTCGAAGTCAATGCCACGACCGCTGCCGGCGAGAATAAGAACATCACCGATGCCGTGTTCTTTCATGGCGGCTTCTTCAACAGGAACTTCTTTGACCACAAAGCGGGAAAACTGATTCACAACTTGGTTTTCTCCCCGCCTCCGCGCGAGACCTTTCTGGACTATCTTTGCCGCACCGAACGCGATGCCGATGGGGCTCCTTATAAAGAGGTGAAGCTCGTCGGCTCAGGTCTTGAGTTCAACCAAATCAGCGCGGCCTCGAAAAAGGGCCTGTACGGCGATCGTAAAATTTCGCTCTACCTACCCAAGACGTGTGCGGGTTCACCATGACCGTCGCGAGTGCTTACCGCTGGATGTTCGTCCGGCTCGAACCTTTGCCCCTTCGGTTTTGGCGTTTGGCCTTGGGCACGGTTTCGCTGTTGTGGCTGCTTTCGAACCTGACAAATTGGTCCCGCGACTACACGCCCGATGGGATGATGAAACTTTATGTTTCTCAAAATCCGATTCCGGCCTGGGGCATTCTGGCGTTGATTCCGGGCGGATCCTGGACCTTGCTGGCCGCCGGGATTCTTGTGCACCTCTTCTTCTTGGCGGGACTGTACCCGCGCGTGATGTCGCTTTTGATTTGGTGTGTGCACGGTTTTTTGATCTCGCTCAATCCTTTCTCAATGAATTCCGAGCAGTACATGTTCCTCTGGATGTTCTTGTACGGAGCTTTCATTCCCTGGGCGGCCGAAAAAACGGGTCAGCCCGCCCACTCGATGGCCGCGCGACTCTTTCAAATTCATGTCTGCCTGATCTACCTCATTTCGACCTTCTGGAAGATCAAACTGGACCCTGCGTGGTTCAATGGCCAATCCGTCTATTATGTCCTGATGCATCCGCTCTGGTCGCGCGTGGCGGGCCAGGAGTGGGTCGCGTGGGCGGGCGTGGCGCAGCTCTTTACTTATTCAAGCTTGGTGCTCGAAGGCAGCTTCGCATTTTTAGTTTGGTGGCGTCAGGCGCGGCCGCTGCTGGTCTTTGGTTTGATGGTCTTTCACCTGTCTCTCTCCATGGTCATGCAGCACATCGGATTCTTTAGCTTGGCGATGATCGCGTCCCTCTTCGCTTGGACCCGCACCGAGGATTTTGAAACTCTCGTGGCGAAGATCCGCCCCCGTCCGAAGTCGCGCCCCAAAAAGCGGCGGGGCAAGAAGCCCTGATCTGGCCTTGAGCAGAGGGAGCCTTTTGTCCGAATGAACGGGCGGAGGCTCCGCCATGAAAAAATCTCTTTTTCTTTACGCCGTTAGCTTCGGTTTAAGTTTCTTTGCTCTTGGGTGCCAAAATTCTTCGAGCGGCACGACCGAAACCGACAACGCCAAATTCGAGGCGCCCAAACCCGAAACGCAAACGCCCGTGGGTCCTCAGCCGGTCGCGTCCACGCCCGCGCCGACCACGACTCCCCGTCCGATCGCGACTCCCAAACCCAAAGCGGCCTCCATCGTCATCGAATCGGGCGCCGCTCTGACGTCGGCGACTCAGCTGCGCCTCGAACTCAAGACGGTCCAAGGTTTGAAAATGAAGATCTCCGAAGACGGCGATTGCAAAGGTGGCTCTTGGGAAGCCTACGCCACGCAAAAACTTTGGAATCTCTCCGGCCAGAACAAAAACGTTTCGCTCTCGGCGGTCTTTCAGGATTACGATGGTGCGCTCAGCGTTTGCGCCACCTCCTCGATCATTCACGACAACAACGGACCTCAAATCGATATCCAGATGGACCCCAAAAACACGTACGCGGCGGGTTCCACCACCACGGTCCACCTCACGCTGACGGATGTGGGCGCGGGCCTCAAATCCGCGACCTGCGCCTTCAACGGCGCGCCGATGGGTTGCCAACTTTCAAACGATGGCAAGGCCGTGCTGATGTTCCCCTCGCAAGCTGCCGGCAACTATCAATTCTCAGCCATGGGTGAAGATGCGCTGGGCAACAAATCCTCGGCAAGCCGCGCGTGGACCGTCAAAACCACCTACCGACGAATCACGCAGAACGCCTCGATCAAATCTCAAAACAAAGTGGACATTCTGCTGATCACCGACAACTCGGGCTCGATGCAGTACGAGCAGCAGAGCATGGCCAAACGCATGGGCACCTTCATCTCGAAACTTCAAGGTCTCGACTGGAAAATCGGGATCACCACCACGGACCCGCGCAACATCACCCTGGGTGATGGCCGCCTGGTCCCGATGAAAACTCTGAAGAACACCTACGCGATCACCTCAGCCATGAATGCCGCGAGCGCGCAGTCGATCTTGGGTCAAACCATTCAGCGCAGCGAAACCGGCTTTGATCAAGAGCAAGGGATCTACGTGACTTACCGCTCGATCGAGCGCTCACTCACCTCCAGTGATCCGACCAACGCGGGCTTCTTGCGCGCCGACGCGGCTTTCGCGGCGGTGGTGATTTCGGATGAAGACGAGTCGGCCACGGGCGCCAAAAACAAACCCGAAAATCTTTTGAAGTTCGTTCAGGACACCTACAAAGGCACCAAGAAATTTGTCTTCCACTCGATCATCACCAAACCCGGCGATACCGTTTGCCAAAAACAGCAGGGCTTTAACTACGGCACCGTCTACGCCAAGATGTCGACTTTGACCGGCGCGGGCACCGTGGGCGGCGCGATCATCGGATCGGTTTGCGAAGCGGACTACGCGGGCCAGCTCTCGGGTATTGGTCAGAGCATTCAGGACATGAAGCGCACGATCGACTTGCAATGCACGCCGATCGGCAACGTGAACAGCGCGGTGTTGATCAACTTGAACGGACAGCCCTACAATGAACGCTACGAAGTGCAGGGCGCGAAAGTGACCTTCGAAAAGCCGCTCCCCGCGGGCGACTACCGCCTTGAATACGACTGCCCATAAGGCAGTCGCAGGTTAGACTGCCCTAACGGAGCGCTCGTACAGGCGGAATGAATACGCAAAAGGCTCGCGGCGATCACTGCGAGTCTTTAATTGAAAGACCGTCTCGTCAAATTCCGGGAACTTCGCGTCCCCCGCAAAATCCTGTTCGATGACGGTGAGGTAAATGCGGTCCAGAACCGGAAGGGATTCTTTGTAGATCTCGCCGCCGCCGACGATGCACACCTCTTCGGGCCAGTGCGGAATCATCGAGCGCGCGCGCTCGATCGCGCCGTTCAGCGAGTGCAGGACTTCCACCATCGGGTGATCGACTTTGTAATCGGTTTGTCGGGTGATGACCAGATGGTAACGGCCAGGCAAAGGCTTTGGGAGCGACTCAAAAGTCTTGCGCCCCATGATCATGATTTTGCCCTTGGTTTTATCTTTGAAGAACTGCAGGTCCTCCGGCAAATGCCAAGGGAGCTTGTTGTCCACGCCGATCACGCGGTTTTGGGCCATGGCGGCCACGGCCGAGAGAATCATACGGCCACCTCACCTTTGATGGCCGGGTGCGGATCGTAGTCGACAATCTCGATGTCTTCGAATTTGAAATCAAAGATGTCTTTCACATTCGGATTCAGTTTGAGTTTCGGCAGCGGCCGGTGGTCGCGCGAAAGCTGAAGCTTGGTTTGCTCAAGATGATTTTTGTAGAGGTGCGCGTCTCCCAACGTGTGGATGAACTCACCCGGCTGCAAACCCGTGACTTGCGCCACCATGTGCGTGAGCAGTGCGTAGCTTGCGATATTAAACGGAACGCCCAAGAACACGTCGGCGCTGCGCTGGTACAGTTGACACGAGAGTTTCCCGTTCGCGACGTAAAACTGAAAAAACGCGTGGCACGGCGGCAGAGCCATCTTGTCGACATCGCCGGGATTGAACGCCACCACCAGCAGCCGGCGCGAATCGGGATTTTTTTTGATTTGTGCGATCACGTTCGAGATCTGATCGATCGTGCGGCCATCCGCCGTTTCCCAAGCGCGCCACTGCTTGCCGTAGACGGGACCGAGGTTGCCGTTTTCATCGGCCCATTCATCCCAAATCGAAACTTTGTTCTCTTTGAGATACGAGATGTTGGTGTCGCCTTTTAAAAACCACAAGAGTTCATGGATGATCGAGCGCAGGTGCAGCTTCTTGGTGGTGACCAGCGGAAAGCCCTCTTGAAGGTTGAAGCGCATCTGGTAGCCAAACAGGCTGAGCGTGCCCGTCCCGGTGCGGTCCTCTTTGCTGGCTCCAAATTCAAGAATGTCGCTCATTAGTTGGTGGTAAACACGCATGGCATCCCCCTGGATGAAGCCAAGCTAACTGACAAGTCGCCGCAAGGAAATGAATCTGTTCTTATATTTCATATTCTTTATGTTATATGAAGCCATGCGCGAAATTCCTCTGCACCTGCTGCAAGCCTTCTCTGTTTTTGCCCAATCTTCTTCGATGGTTGAAGCCGCGCGGCGCCTTGGTATCACGCAGCCCGCGTTGTCCAAGCAGCTGCAATCCCTCGAACAGGCCCTGCCGGAGCGGGCCTTGACCCAGGTCGGTAAACGCAAAGTCTTAACCCCCTTTGGCGAAAATCTGCGGCGCGAGCTGGAGCCGCGACTGGGTGGCCTTCAAGAAGCGGTGATTCAGGCCGCACAGTCCTTGGCGCTCCCCGAGAATGTCACGGTTCGCATCAGCGCGCGCCGCGAGATTTTGGACCGGCTCGCCGATCAGATCGAGTTTCCGGGAAAGGTGATTTTCATCGAGGGCGGACACGATGAGACCCTTCGCGCCCTCAAAGACCGCCGCGCCGACGTGGGACTCACCTACCAGGTGCCAGAATCTTACGACTGGATTGCCAAGCCTTGCTTTCGCGAAACCTTTCAGTTGGTCGTTCCCAAGTCGCTCGTGCGCTCGGAGAAAGATCTTCCAAAGGCGCTCGTCTCGCTCCCGGGCTTGGCTTACAAAGAGCACGACGACGTGATCGAAAGTTTTTGGCGTTCGCAAAATCTCGAGCCCGAGGTGCCGCGCCTTGCGCGCGTGACCGCCAACTATCAAAGCCTGGCCAAAATGGTCGAAGTCGGACTCGGCTGGGCCGTGCTCCCGGTTTACTATTCGGTCTCAACCTCCAAGAACTGGGTTCAAAAAGTCTCCCCGCGCCTTTACGATCTGCGCGAGTTTCAACTGGTGTACCGCCGCGAGCTCAGCCAAACCCCGTGGCTCAAATCGCTCGTGCTCGACATTCAAAGCGCCTTTCGCCGCGAAGCCCGCGACTGACGCAGCCCCTCTGAAGGTGCCAGGCACCTTGAATTTGACGCGATTGCTGTCTTCGGATAGATCACAACTATGGAAATCAGAGATCCGGTTCATGGGAGCATTTCATTATCGAGCGCCGAAACCGCCGTCATCGAGACGCCGGAGTATCAGCGTCTTCGCTCCATCAAGCAGCTAGGCTTTGCCGAGTTCAGTTTTCCGGGCGCCACGCACAACCGTTTTTTGCATTCGATTGGCGTCTCGCACGTGGCGGGCGCGGCCTTCGATCAGATTTTTAAAAACTTCACCTTCGCCAAGTCGTCGACCCGTCAAAAATTCCGCGCCATTCTCAAAGCCGGCGCTCTCTTGCACGATGTCGGGCACGGGCCTTTGAGCCACACCACCGAAGAGGTGATGCCGCCGCTCAAGGATCTGAACATTCAGGCCTACAAGCACAAAAAACTGCGCACCGGCGAATCGGCGATCACCGAGAACCGGCCCGCCAATCACGAAGACTACACGATCAAGTACCTGACCGATTCTCCGCTCACCCAGGTTTTGAACGAGGTTTATCCGGAGTTCACGCCGCTGCACTTGGCCTGCTTGATCGACAAGTCGATGACCGTGCCCGATGACTTTTTTATCGAGCAGGGCATCGATTTTCGCCCGATCCTGAGCCAGCTTGTCAGTTCTGAGTTGGACTGCGATCGCATGGATTACCTCGAGCGTGATTCTTATTTTTGCGGCACGAATTACGGCAAAGTGGATTTGCACTGGCTCATGAACAACATGGCCGCCTATTTAAGCAACGAGAAGCTGTATCTCGGGATCAGCCGCCGCGCGCTTTACACCTTTGATGACTTTTTGATCTCGCGCCACCACATGCACTTGATGGTGTACTTCCACCATAAGAGCATCATCTACGAAGAGATGCTCAATCTGTACCTGACCTCGAAGGACTGCACGTTCTTCTTGCCGTCGGATATCAACGAGTACACCAAGTACAACGACTACCGTTTGTTCGAGCACCTCGCGAACTCGAAAAACCCGTGGGCCGAGCGCATCGCTCAGCGCCGCCCGTACCGTGTGCTGGTCGAGCTGCATCACACCGACGACTCTCCCCGGCCCAAAAAGATGAAGGCCGCGCTGGAGGCGGCGGGGATCGACGTGATCTGGTCCTCGTCCGCCGCGCGTTTATCGAAGTACCACTCGATGTCGCCCGAAGATAAGGCCTACCCAATCTATGTCGTCGATCAATACGACAAGCTCGACAAGCCCGCGCCCATCGACGAGTCGACCGAGATCTTTCAGAAGTATGAAGGCGCTCGCATCATCGACCGCTTGTATGTCTCGCCCGAGAATTATGCGGCGGCCGACAAGATTCTCACCGACCAGCGCCTGTAATTTTGAAGTTTAAATCCGCTCGATGATGATGGCGATGCCTTGCCCGCCACCGATGCACGCCGATCCCAGCGCGTAGCGCGCTTGGCGGCGGCCCAGCTCGTACACCAAGTGGTTCATGATCCGCGCGCCCGAAGCTCCCAGCGGATGGCCGATCGCGATCGCCCCGCCGTTGACGTTGGTTTTCTCGATCGGAAGGCCGAGTTCTTTTTGCACGGCCAAGAACTGCGCCGCAAACGCCTCATTCACTTCGATCACGTCCATTTGCTCCATCTTGAGGCCCGCTTTTTCGAGCGCCTTGCGCGAAGCCCCGGCGGGGCCGATGCCCATGATCTTGGGTTCACAGCCGACCGAGGCGTAGGACACAATGCGCGCGAGCGGCTTGAGCCCGCGGCGCTTGGCTTCGCTCTCGCTCATCAAAATCGAGCAGGCGGCTCCATCGACGATGCCGCTCGCGGTGGCCGCGGTGACGAGACCGTCTTTTTTGAAAAGCGCCTTCATGGCCCGCAGTTTTTCGATGGTGACGTCAGGCTTGGGGTGCTCGTCTTTCGAAACGGTCACCGAGCCTTTTTTGGATTCGATCGTCACGTCGCAGATTTCGGCGGCAAAAAGGCCTTTGTCCAAGGCCTGCTTGCAGCGGGTTTGCGACAAGAGCGAGAACTGATCGCACTCTTCACGGGTGATGCCGTACTTCTCGCCCAGATTCTCGGCGGTGATGGCCATCGGCGTTCCAGCGTAGGCATCCGTCAGGGCCGCGGTCATCAGATCTTCGAGTTCGGAATTTCCCATGCGGATGCCGCCGAAGCGAACGCCGCGCATGACGTAAGGAACTTGTGACATCTGCTCAACGCCGCCCGCAAGCACCACCTGGGCTTCGCCGGTTTGAATCATCTGCACCGCATTGACCCAAGATTGAAAGCCACTGCCACAAAGACGGTTCACGTTGTAGGCGGGGCGGTCGACCGGGAGACCCGCTTTGAGTCCGACATGACGGGCCAAGTAGGCGGCATCGGCCCCCGACTGCACGACATTGCCGATGACGACGTGATCGATTTGATCCGGTGCGATTCCGGCCTGCGCCATGGTTGCTTTTGCGGCGATCACGGTGAGATCGGTTCCCGAAATGTCTTTGAGCGCTCCACCGAACGCGCCGAACGGCGTTCTTTTTCCGGCGACGACGACCACGGGTTCAAATGTGTTTTGCATGATGACCTCCCCAGCAGAGTCCTCTAATATCTCTCCTGAAATTCCTGAACACAAGAGCCAGAAAGAGGGAGGCCGCAATGAAGGTCCTAGTCCTAGGTCAAGGTGGTCGCGAACACGCCATCGTGCACGCGCTCTCCCGCAGTCCCTCGGTCCGCGAGATTCACGTCGCTCCCGGCAATGACGGCATGAGCCGCCAGGCGGTGTGCCATGCGGTCTCCTGGAAAGACACCGACAAGATCTTACAGCTCTGCCTGAAAAACGAAATCGACTTCGTGATCATCGGTCCCGAAGATCCCCTCGTCGATGGCTTGGCCGACCGCCTGCGCGAGCGCGGGGTTTTGGTCGTCGGCCCCAGCGGACACGGCGCCCGGCTTGAGGGCTCCAAGATTTACTGCAAAAACTTTATGGCGGAAGCCGGCATCCCGACCGCGCGTTACAAGGTCGTGCACACCGTCAGCGCGACGATGGAAGCCGCGCGCAGCTTCACGCCGCCCTATGTTTTGAAGGCCGACGGTTTGGCCGCGGGCAAGGGCGTTTTGATTTGCCACACGCTCGAGCAACTGCGCTCGGGCGCGGTCGACTTTTTTGAAAAGCAAACCCTCGGAACCGCGGGCACCAGCGCGCTGCTCGAGCAGTTCACGCCGGGCTGGGAGCTGAGTTACTTGGTGCTCACCAACGGACAAGATTTTCAGGCCCTTCCCATCGCGCAGGATCACAAGCGTCTTTCGGATCACGATGAAGGCCCCAACACCGGGGGCATGGGGACCGTCGCGCCGCTGAGGATTTCGCCCGAATTGCAAAAACAGATCGACGAAAAAATCATGATCCCCTGCCTGCGCAATTTGCAAAAACACGGCATCGTTTACCGCGGCGTCTTGTTCATGGGTTTGATGATCACCGACGCGGGACCAAGCCTTCTCGAGATCAATTGCCGCTTTGGCGACCCCGAAACGCAGGTGCTTTTGCCTTTGATTGAAAATGATTTCGGCCAGGTGATGAAATCGCTGGCCACCGGTCAATTGGTGCCGCTCAAGTTCCGTCCGATGAGCGCGGCCTGCGTGGTCATGGCGGCGCCCGGCTACCCGAGTGATCCCAAGAAGGGCGTGCTGATCCATGGCAACGTCTTTGACGAAACGCCTTCGAGCTACTTCATCGTGGCGGGCGCGAAAAAAGAGAGTTCATCCTCTTGGGTCACCAATGGCGGTCGCGTGCTCTGCGCGATCGGCCTGGGCGGTTCGCTCAAAGAGGCGATCGACAACGCTTACGTGCAAAAAGCCAAGGCGGATTGGGCGGGAGTCTTGGTCCGTTCGGACATCGGAAAAAAACAGATCACCAGTCCCAACGAACACTGACGTTGGAAACGCGCTCTTGTGGTCGCAGTTCGTGCGAGAGCACGAGCTGTTGTTTTTGCGCGTAGGGAAGCTTCTCAAAAATTTCAAAAGCGAACGTGGAACTGCGAGCGCGGTACAAAAACGCCGCATTCGTCAGCCCGGTGTATTTCAAGCGGGCCTGCGACTGAAAGGCTTGAATTTGGAAGTTGAGTTTGTGCTGAGTCGCGTTTTCGGCTTCGCCGCCAAAAGCCACTTCTTGCACCAAGTTCTTTTCGACCGTGTCGGCCGTTCGACCCAAAGTGCTTTCGCGGAATTGCGGCTGATCCATGATCGTCGAAATGCTCTTATCGGCGATCGCCGACATCACGTAGCCCGAATCCGCCGAGGGTGAAATTGTCAGCGGAATGAAATCCGAAATTTTCAGCGTTTCTTTTTCGGCCTGCACGCGCTTGTAGTTCTCAATCAGGTCGGCGGTGATCAAAGTCTCGCCGTTGTAGAGCAGAACCGAGGGGGCCGCCAAGGCTTGAACTCCGCGTGTAATCGTCGCGGGCGCGCGGCTGGGAGCACCCTGGGCGAATCCCGGGAGAGCCACGGCGAACACGATCATAAAGGCAAAGACCTGGCGGAGTTTCAGCATCAATAGACAAGATTTCAAGTTTGGGGCCGTCCGAGACCCCCTGGATTGACCCCCATCTTCAAGACAGTGGCCGGAGCCGATTTGGGCGGGTGGGTGTCCAATCTTTCGACACCCCTCAAGGACGGTTGGATTTTTGCTCCATCGCCAGCGGAGACTCGTGGGCGTGACCCTGACAAGGGGTTATTGCGTTTTGGCGCCAAGCCAGGCTCGCAAAAAACGGCTCACGATCAACGGTTCGACAAAAGGAAGAACGGAGAGACCCATGAAATCTGTCCTGAATGCGCGCCCCTTCAGCTGCTTGCTGATCGCCATGACCATGACCGCCCCCAGCTTTTCGGCCTTCGCGCAAGAAGCCCCCCGCCGAGCGGGTCTCGACTTCACCTTCCCGGCCGCCACGGGCGGAACTGCTGTCACCGGAACTGCGCCCACGGATGACGAATCCACCGGCGAACCGACGATCAAACTCCCGCCGATTCCTCCCCGCCGCGTGGCGCCCACCAATCCCGTGACGCCCACGCCTCCGCGCACCTCGGGCAGCACGATGTCGGGCATCGACAAATCGGCCTTCCCCGGAATGAGCTGTCCTCTCGTCGACAACCGTCCCCACAAAGATCTCTTGGCCGCGACTCAGGCGCTTTCGCGCGTCGTGGTGGTCACTCCCGAATGTCAAAACAATGCCGACATGGTGAAGATTTCCGAAGAAGCGAAGAAACTGGTCAGTGCCGGAACCAATCTTCAAGGTTTGTGGCAGAATCCAGAAGCTCTCACGACCGACGCCAAGTCGCTCGCGTCGTTCAACGGCGACGTCAACGTGATGATCTCGGGTCTGAACAACCTGACCACGCAGCTCCAACAAAACAGCCTGCTCAATTCGAAATGCGGCAAAGAGATGATGACCGGTACGGGCGTGATCGTCGCCGTGAGCGACTTGATCTCGTCGTTCGCTCCGTTCGCCCTGATCGGCGCCTCGATGAACCCCGCGATGGGCGCGGCTCTGCCGTACATCCTGGGTTTCACCGGCGTGGGTTCGGTTGCCAAGATCATCAAGAACATGGCCGATGCGAACACGCTCAACATGGATAAGATCGAGCACCGCCAAGCGGTTCTGCAAAACGTTTGCGAATTTTCGAAGATCTCTCAGCGCGTTCGTTTCTTGAAACTCGCGCAAAGCGGACAACTGGAGCAGGTGACCACCGAGATCCAAGGCATGCGCCGCGCGACGTACTCGCTGCTGCGTTCGCAGTACTCGGACCGCGTCTCCTCGATCGCCACGATCCGCCAAAATTTGGATCAAACCCTGAAAAACGCCGATGCGACCTTGCGCAAAGATCAATCCGAACTGCAATCGGTCACCGCGCAGCTCACGGGTCAAACCGACAAGCATCTGCTGTGTTACGCCGCCCGCGAAATCGTGGACCGTGCCGGCAGCCCCGGCAACTTCCCCACGCGCGCCGTGATGAATCTGCAAAGCCTCTTGGGCCAACAGAACCAGCCCACGCTGGCCCAGACGACGATGCTCAAAGCCGAAGAGCGCTTGCGCCTTCGCCTGCGTGCGGGCGCGAATGACGAAACCGACAAAGGAATCGAAGAGTGCGCGTCGCTCGGCAAAGCGTACATCGATTCGCTGGGCCGTCTCCTGCTCGGAACTCGCGACACCATCTTGAAGCAAAACAGCTCGCTCGAACGCCAGCTTTCGAAGGACTCGGAGTACTCTCTTTTCCGCCGCACCGAGCTCGCCGCCCAGCGCGAAGTCGACGGTTTGCAGAAAGTCGCCAACATCTTGCAGCAGCTCAATATGGACAATGCGATTATCGACAAGATGGAACTCGACACGCAGATGTCGGGTTTGAAGCGCGCCCTCTTCGGCACGCCCGCCGGCCTGCCGATGATCCGCGGCGTTTCCCCCGCCGAAGCGTGGCTTGATTTCGTCGGCGAGCAAAACCGCCGCGCCTTCCATCAGTTCAACACCGAGATGACCAGCCTGGTGAACGACGCCTACCGCGTGACCCAATCGGGCCGCATGGACTTCTTCCAGCGCGACGCTCAAGGCAACGTTCTTCGTGACCGCTTCGGTCACCCGGTCCGCCTCGGCACCATGAACCAGAATCAAATCATCATCGACAACCTGCGCGCGGCCGCCGAACTGAAGAACCTGAACGCTTCGATCGCGCCCGCCGGGTCGGACAACCAAAAAATCCTCTGCCAACGCCTCGAGAACATCTGGCTCTCGTGGGCCGCAACGATGGATCACTTGGCCGCTCAGGACTTTTTCTGCCAAAACATCCGCGGCTTCTTTGACTCGAACACGTCAAATGGCTTGGTGAACAAGTGCGTGGGCCGCCGCGACCTGAACGGCCGCGTGCTGGTGATGTCGCAGATCGCGGCGTCGCAGGCCGAACTTGGCTCCAACGGCGCGCGCGAGAAGGCGCTTTTGATCAGCAGCAAAATGAAAGAGCTTCAGTGCGAAATGCCTGACGCCGGATCGCTCCAGTAATCACTCGTCAAGAATGTAGAGAGCGGGGTTTCGCGGAACTCCGTTGACGCGAACCTCGTAATGCAAGTGCGGGCCGGTCGAACGGCCCGTGTTTCCGACCGACGCCACGACGTCGTACCTAGAAACTTTCTGACCCACCTGAACGTAAACTTGGGCGCAGTGACCGAACCGCGTGGTGACGCCGTACCCGTGGTCGATGGACACCATTTTTCCGTAGCCTTCGTCGTAACCCGCGAAAGTCACGATCCCATCGGCGGGCGCCATGACCGGCGATCCGGGAGCCGCGGCGATATCAAGACCGGCGTGCAGAGCCGAGCGCCCCGTGAACGGCGACACGCGGTAACCGAATCTCGAGGTGAACCAACCACGAGCGGGACGGATGTTCGGCGTCGAGGTCAGCAGACTTTGGCGCTCCGACAGCGCTTCCCACAAATCCAAGACGCTTTGCTCTCTCAAGTTCGATTCGCGCAAGGCCTTGTCGATCCGAATGGCCAGCGTTTGGAAGTCCTTGCCGGTTTGCAGGGCCAGCTCGCCGCGGGATTCATCCAACGGCTTTTTCGCCACGAAATCGACGTCTTGTTTCTCGAGTTCTTCCATCGATTCGCGCTCATCCATCGGCTGATCCATTTCTTGGACCACCTCGTTCGGCGCGGGATTCGGGCCCATCGCCAAATTCAGCGAACGGTCTTCGCTGTCAATGTTGGTGATGAGTTTGAGTTTGGTGGTGAACGTGCGGACGCGCTCAAGGCTTCCCTCGAGCGCCGATAATTTTCCTTCAACGACCTGGAACTGTTTGAGGAGTTGCGCGTTTTCCGCGCGCAGACGTTTGTTCTCGACGGACTGCACGAGCAGGCCGCCGTAATCGACAACGCCCGCGACGAACGCGAGCAAAAGAACGCCGCTTAAAAACAAAACACCCTTGGCCCACGCGCCCGACAAGACGACCTTTCGGGTCGGTCCGGCATCATTGGTCACCACAAAGAGCGTTATTTTCTTCTTATCCATTTTGCTCGTCTTAAGTTACGGCCAAGAACAGGACAGTGACATTATCATCACCCCCGTTGGCAAGCGCTTGCTCGACGCATTTATCGACGACTTGGTCCAAAGGCGTTGTATTCAAGATCTCGGCAATTTTCGCGTCCGTCACCAAACCGCTCAGACCGTCCGAACACAGCAGAAAACAATCGCCGGGTTTCAACGGCCGCTCCAGAACGTCGGCCATCACGTCGCGCTCGTAACCCACGCTGCGTGTGATGACATTGCGGCCGACGAATTGACGGATCTGGTCTTCGCGGACCAGACCGGCGCGGAGCTGCTCATTGAGAAGCGAGTGGTCTTCGGTCAGCTGCCAGAGATGGGGTTTGCGGAATAAATAGGCGCGCGAATCACCGACGTTCCCGACGAACATGCTTTGCCCCGCCATGTAGAGCATGACCATGGTCGTGCCCATACCCGAGAGTTGAGGGGCCTGCTGGGCGGCCCGGTCGTAGATCCGGTGGCAGCTCTCTTCGTAGATTTTCAAAACGGTTTCGCGGGCGCCATGACCGCGCGGTTTCAGTCCGCGCACGACCTCTTCGGAAATTTCAACCGCCATGCTCGACGCGACTTCGCCGCCCGAGTGGCCTCCCATGCCGTCGGCGACGACGAATAGACCAAGGTCGCGATTGATCAAGAAAGAATCCTGATTCGATTCGCGGCGAAGGCCCTTATCCGTTTTGCACCAAACGTCGATTTGCATCTCAGACGAGTCTAATGGGCCTGGCCCCCCGAGCCAAGAAAAATGGGCAAGAAATGCGCGAGAAACGCGCATCCGGACCTCGAGAAAATCGCGGCCGTGGCCGAAAAGATTCATCATGATGACAATTCGACGAAAATGGAAATTTCGGCACTTCCTGATCGCATCACTGGCCCTTCACGGCTTGTTCATGCTGACCGTCGCCATCAGTCATCTGTTCCATCAACGTCCGCCGAAAATCGAGACCGTCCAACTCGAGATCGTTGAGCCCGCGGCGCCGCAAGCGGTGGCCGCCACGAAACCCGACGCCAAAGCCAAAAAGGTTCTTCAGAAAATGAAGAACCAAGTCGTTGACCAGGACGAAAAGCAACTCAATGACGAGACGCCCGAGGATGCGCGCTTCTTGAGCCGCCACAATCAGGTCGTCAAAAAACAAACCGTCGCGCAAAACCGCGGCGAGTTTCAAAACAAGCAATCAAAAGAAACGAAAACCGGTACCGACGTGGGCGAGACCAAAACTCCCAGCAAAGGCCTCGACTTGAAGCCCCGCTTTGACATCGTCAAATCGGTTCAAGATCGCATGGAGAAAGAGGCGGCGTTCGAAAAAGCCGCCGAAGACGGCACCTTCCCGTTGCGTCAGCAAAAAGCGGCGGCCGAAAACGTGAAAAAAGCCGAGGGCGGACAGGCCGCCAGCAAAGGCGCCGATGTCAGTCAGTCGCTCGACTACATCAAGGACTTGGACGCGGGTCTCGAGACCTTGCTGAGCACCAAAGAGTTCGTCTATTACTCGTACTTCAATCGCATCCGCACGCAGCTCAACCAGTACTGGTCCGACAAGGTTCGCATGAAGCTTTCGGAAATGTACAAAAAGGGCCGCCGGATCGCTTCGAGTGACGACAAAGTGACCAAGTGCCTCATCACTCTCGACAACACCGGTAAGCTGATCCGCGTGCAAATCATTGGCGATTCGGGCGTTCGTGAGCTCGATGAAGCGGCCGTGGAAGCCTTCCGCTCTGCTGCACCGTTTCCTAATCCTCCGAAAGGGATGATGGACGACGATGGCAACATCAAAATCCGCTGGGATTTCATTCTTGAAGCCTAGTCCCCGTTAGAGTAATTATTCGGGGCACCCACCTCTCAGAACGGAGACCACCCGATGGCACAAAGCCCCGTCCAATCTTGGGAAAAGAACCGCGAACTTTTGGAAAAAATCGCCTCGCGCGCGCATTACCTGGCGACGCAAATGATTTACCAAGCCAATCACCGCGCTGAAAAAGACAAAGGCGACCCCAAAATCGGTGGTCACGTTTCGGCATCGGCATCCTCGCTGCACATCATGGGTGCTTTGCACCTGTTGGTGAAAACCGGCTTTGATCACATCGCCAACAAACCGCACGCCTCGCCCACCGACCACTCGTACAACTACCTGCTCGATTTGCTGCTCAAGTCGGATTTGTCGAAGCTCTCCCTCGCCGACTGCAACACGGCGATGATGGGTTTGCGCAAGTACTCGCAAAATGGCGAGCCCGTTTTTCAAAGTTACCACTCGATCTACGATCCCGATCATCACAACTTCTTCCCTTCGGGCACCGTCGGCATCCCGCCGGTCAACGCGGGCTATCTGGCCCTGGCTTACCGCTACGCGCGTGAGCACGGCTACGAAGTTCCCGATGCTCACTTCTGGTGCGTCTCGGGCGACTCCGAGTTCCGTGAAGGTTCGATGTTCGAAGCCATCCCCGATTTTGCCGAGCGCGAAATCGGCAACCTCACGTGGATCTTGGATTACAACCGTCAGTCCTTGGACGGTCACCGCATCACCAATAAGAAAATCATGAACGGCAACGATGCCATGCGCGTTGAGCGCACGATGGCCGCCAACGGGTGGGAAGTCATCCAGGTCCGTCACGGCTCGAAACGCAAAGCCCTGTTCAAGAAACCGGGCGGCGACGCCTTCCAAAACTTCCTCGAAAATGAGCTCGAAGACTTCGAGTTCCAGGCCCTGCTGCTCGTTCGCGACATGAAAGCCCTGAAAAAGGGCATCGCGAAAGAGCACCCTTCGCTCAAAAAATTCCTGGATGCCGTCTCGGACGAAGAGCTATACGAAGGTCTTCGCGATTTGGGCGGTCACGACATGATCGCGCTGGCCGAGGCGATGCTCGAATCCAAAAAGAGCACGCGCCGACCGACGCTCATCATCGCGCACACGCTCAAAGGCTGGGGCCTCAAGATGGCCGCCTCGCCCGGCAACCACTCGGCACTGTTGAACGAAGACGAACTGGTGGAGCTGCGCAAAGCTCAAGGCATCACCGGCGACGCGCTCTTCGCGCGTTTCGCCGATGGCACGCCCGAGTCCAAGTTCCTCAAAGACCGCGGCGACAAATTGCACGCGGACATCAAAGCCCAGCACGCGCTCAAGGCGAAGAACCAAAAACTGTTCTTGGATCTCACCGAGAAGCACGGGCAGTTGCCCCCGACCCTGGATATCAGTCTTAAAATGGCGAGCTACCCCCACACCCAGTGGATGCTCGGCCAATTGACCGCCAAACTCACGCGCATCGCCAACACCCCTCTGGACGAGAAAAAACTCGCGCAAGGGCAAAAAGCGCTCAGCGCGACCGAGCTTCCCTGGAAAGTTCCGGGCGAGTTGATGGTCTCGATGGCGCCCGACGTGGGCACGTCGACCAACTTGAACCCCGCGATGGACGGTAAAATCTTTGGCGCGGTGATGGTTGACGATTATGAGGCGGATCTCGGCGTGAAAGACGTCAAGCAGCCCGATCTCGTTCCGGGCGAAGAGGTTTCGGACCGCTTCATCCGTTTTGAAATCGCCGAGTGCAACGTCATGTCTTGCGTGGGTTCGTTTGGCCGTTTGCGCGACTTGGTCGGCGTGCCGATCATCCCGCTGATGACCGTCTATGACTTCTTCATCAAACGCGCGCTCGATCAGTACTTCTACAACCTGTACTGGAAATCGAGCTTCATCCTGGTCGGAACGCCTTCGGGTGTGACGCTCTCGCCGGAAGGTGCGCAGCACGGCTGGAAATCCGACATCCAAATTCCGAATCAAATCACGTGGGAGCCTTTCTTCTGCCAAGAACTGGATTGGATCATGTGTGAATCGGTCCGCCGTCACATGACCGGCGACAACGTCGGCCGCAACGGCGTGCTCATCCGCGGCGTCACCCGCGGCATCGAGCAAAAAGACATGATGCTCTACCTGAAAAAGCAACTGCGCTTCAAAGAAGGCGTCTCTTCGGCCCTTTGCCGCGCGGAATTTCCGCTGGATGGCGCTTCGGACGAGACGCAAGTCGCGACCGTCGCCGATGAGCAAATCCTCGAAACTCTGCGACAAGACGTGCTCGAAGGCGCTTACTACTTGATCGATTACCGCGGTTACGCGGGCTACGAGCCCGGCGACAACGTGGTGAACATCATTTCAATGGGAAGCCCGACGACCGAAGCGATCCGCGCGTCTGAAGCTCTACTGAGCAAAGGTGTGTACGCCAACGTGATCGTCGTGACTTCGTCGGATCTCGTCTGCGGCATCCAAGGTCACGAAACCGATTACCGCTGGCTCAAAGAAGGCCTGCGCTTGAATGGTGACTTGCACATCCACGCCACCGAGCAACTCGGCGGTTCGGATCTCGTGACGGCTGCGGGCCGCCGCGTGCCGATCGTCAGCGTTCACGACGGTGAAGCGGGACTGCTCGACAACTTGGGTTCGATCATCGGCGTTCGCCACGAGGCTTTGGCCGTTCGCAAGCACTCCAAGTGCGGACGCCCCAACGAGATCTATGCGTACCACGGGCTTGATGCCGAATCGATCGTCGAGGCGGTGGGCAAGGTTCTGTCCGAAACGGCTCTCGAGAACGTGCGCATCAGCCAAAGCGTGATGGGAGAAACCACGTCGCTCGCACCCGAACCCGCAAAATGGGATGAGCTGTGGCCGTCGAGACCGCAAAACCGTCACTAAGCTCCCCTCTTGAATTGTCCTTTGGCGGCGAATTTTTCGCCGCGAAGGACAAGACGTTTCAAGAAACCGTCGTCTTGGTCCCCTTCTTCGGGGGCCGCAAACACCAACTCCGCCGCCACTGCGAAATGCTCAGCGCTATGGGCTTCGACAACGTCGTTTTCGATTTGAAATTCGATGTCGACGACAAAATCTTTACCGCCGAAAACAAGTTCGGACTCAAACATATCTGGGCCGATCAAATCGAAAAGATCCTCAGCGAGATCCCGGGCCAGAAGATTCTCTACGCGTTTTCAAATCCCAGCGCGAGTGCGATTGAGGCCACGGCCCGCCGGGGCGCCAGCGACATCGCCGGCCTCATTTGCGACAGCGGACCCTCGGGGCGTTTACAAAAGTCGATGATGAACTATTTCCGCGTCGAAAAGCCCGTTCGTTTTTTACCTCTTCGTTTTGCCGCGTCTTGGATCAGCGCCTTTATCTGGAATCCGCAGTTTGTCGCCGCCGTCCATAAAGACCTGGACCAGCTCCCCGCCGGATTCGAAATCCTGTCGATCCGCGGATGGAAAGACCCGCTCATCCCCGTCGATCAAATCGACATGATCTTCGAGCCGCACGCCCACCTCCATTGGTCTAAGTTAAGTCTCCCGAAGGCCGGACATTTGAACGGCTTGAAGGACTTTCGGGACGAGTACCTCCCACCGGTTCAGAGATTTTTGTCCAAAATTGCCACGCCCTTGTGATAATCTTGAGGCATCCCGATTGGGCACCAAGGATGGGCAACGTGAAAATCTACTTTCTCAGCGATGGCAATCGCAAGATCGGTCCGTTTTCGGCGGAAGACGTGACCAAGATGCTCTTCAACTGTCAGATCAACATGCTAGATCAAGTCTTCAACAGCGAATCCAACGAGTGGGTGCCGGTGACTTCGCTTCAAGAAGACGCGGCGACACCTCGTCGTGCCGCGCGGCCCTCATCGAAGACGGCCATTCCCGGTCTCACCAACACGGGCGTCGCCGAAGTCGAAGACGATGAGTACTCCGGCGTGATCGGCCTGGTCGACCACGGGCTCGGCGGTCAACGGGCCGGAACCAACCCCGGCGTTTCGAGCGGATCTTCGACGGACGCCGGTCCCAAAGGATCGGCGCCCAAGCCCGCGTTGAAACAAAGCATTCAACTCCCCCTGAAGCAGGCTTCGAAGGCCGCGCCGAGCATCTCGCAGACCGACCGCTGGCTCGCCAAAGAGGGCCGCGTCACGCTCGGGCCCTACTCCTTCATCACGATTCTAGGGATGATTCTCGACGGAACCATCCGCGAACACGATCAGTTGAAGATCGTCGATAAAACCGACTGGGCGCCGGCCTCCTCGTACGAGCAGTTCAAAGTCGAAATTCTCAAAGGCATTCAAATTGAATCGGCGCAAAAAATCGCCGAGCGCGGGGGCTTCAAGCGCAAGAGCGCGCGTCTGGACGTCAAAGAATTGATCGCGGTCTCGGCTGGTGACACCATTCAGCACACGATCATGGGCGACATCAGCACCGGCGGCTGCTCGTTGATTCCGAATTACCCCATGTTCAAGAAAGGCGACACGATCTACCTCTCGATCTTTCACGGGCCCGCCAAAGCCGACGAGCCGATCGAGTTCAACGCTCAAGGCACCGTGCTGAATGTGTTTAAGCACGAAAGCAAGTACGACGAATACTACAAGCATTCGATCCAATTCACCGCGATGACCGAAGATCTTCTCAAAGAGATCAACGGCAAGATGGTGAAGTAGTCTATTTTTTGATTGCGATCGCGAGGCCCTCGGACGTGGGGGCGACGCTCGCGGTGAAAAGATTCGGATCGAAAAGAACGGTCAGAAATTCGCGCATTCTTTGCACCACCGACGCGCTCCAGTGGCTGCCTTGAGCCTCGCCCCAAATCGCGCCGCCCAGATAAACGTTATCGGCAATGATCATCCCGCCCGGTCGTAAATTTTTAAGAGCCCACTGCAGATACTCTCCGTAGGCGCCCTTGTTCCCATCGATAAAGAGCCCATCAAAAGGCCCCTCACCGACAATCGATGCGAGCGTCTGCGAGGCGTCGCCTTCAACAACGGTGATGCGGTCGTGCAGATTTTGATCACGGAACAATTCTCGCGCCCGGGCCGCGTGAGCCGGGTCTTTCTCGAACGTCCAGAGATGTCCCTTTGACGCCTGCGAAATGCAGTAACCCGAAAAGCCCGTCAGAGTTCCGATCTCCACCCACTTCGTTCCGCCGTGAGCCTTGACGAGGGTTTGCAAGAGCGTCGCCTCAAGCGGCGCTAAAGAAATCCGGGTCTTTTGAAACTGATCCGAAGCCTGCCGAAAGACCTCAAAGCCGAGCGGCAGCTGGGACGTGAGTTTGTCCGAAAAATAATCTTCAACTGTGGACCCGTTCGAGCGCATTCCACCAACTTAGCACGGGCGACTCGTTCGGACTAGGGGCCACCTCGATCATTTCGACCGGCACCCAGAACGGAACGGGACGGTGCTGGGCCTTGCGGACCGAAAGAAAGTCTTCGTTGGACTCGATCACAAGTTCGCAGAGATCCCAGGGCAGGGCGCGCTCGCTCTTGGCAATGATAACGAGCGAGGCGTGCGACGCACGCGCCAAACGGGCGAGCTCCAAAGCTTTGAGCCGGTTCAGCGGGTAGCTCAGTTGCAAAATCACGCAAGAAAAGGCCGCGTCTTGCAAAATGCCTGGCAGAACATTGAAAAGATCCGCTTCGGCGGGCACTTGAAGCCGAAAGCAGTTGGCCGTTTCTTGAAAAAAAGGACGCATCTTCACCGAGTGAATCCAAACGGCCCGCTGCGGATGTGCCAGACGTGCGCACATTCGGCGTGCCAAACGCGGTGCCAGCGGTCCCTCGATCAAGGTCACCCCGCCGGTGGGGAGCCCCTGCCAGGGCAAAAAATCATCCAGCACCGAAAAGCCGGTCGCCACGCCCAAGGGGCGGGTGATTTGAGACAAAGCGGTTCCTTCAACGGGAAATAGACCCGAAGCCTGCATACATCCTCCGTGATGATTGAAAAGCTGTCTTGATGAACGACGAACTAGAATTTGCGGATCAAACCGACCACGACGCCCTGAATGGCGACTTGATCCGGCCGGTACCACATCGACTGCATCGTCGAGTTGGCGGGCCTGAGTTCAACCTGCTTGCTGGGTTCGGCCTGCGATTTGCGGAAAAACCGCTTCACCGTCGACTCGGACTCCACCGTGGCCACGACGATTTCGCCATTCGAAGCGTCGGTTTGTTTTTGAATGAGAATGACGTCGCCATCCAAGATGCCGTCTTCAATCATCGACTGCCCCACCACTTTCAAAGCGAAAGATTTGTCGGGATTGCGAAGCATCGAGCGCGGAACGTCGACGAACTCATCATACGACATCGCCTCGAGAGGACGACCGGCGGCCACTTTCCCCAGCAACGGAATGCTGAGCTCCTCGCCGCTTCGAGCCGAGGCGGCGGATCCTTTGGGCGCCTGCTCACGAACGCTCTGCATCTGCTTTTGCACAGTGCTCGCGCTCTGAAGGATTTGAATCGCGCGCTTCTGATGGGGCGGGATCGCGATGTAACCCTTGTTTTGAAGTTGCTTGAGATAGTTCTGAACCGAGTTGAACGAAGCAAAACCAAAGTGGTCTTTGATTTCTTGGTAGGAGGGCGAAATCCCACGCTCACTCAAGAGAGCTTCGATGAACTCCAGAACCGCTTTTTCTTTTTCCGTTAAGGGAGGAACGATTTTCTTCATACACACAAATTACAGTGTAAATTCTATGAAAGTCAACCGCCCTGGACCTTTCAATTTGTCGCTCCGCGCGAAGGAGAAAGGTTCACTGGTCCTCGGTCCAGGCCCCCGCTAATCTTGCGTCTTCACCCTTACCGATCATTTTGGGGAGACTATGTTCTCGATTTCCGCCATTTTCGACAAAAGCTGGAACGGCATTAAAGACCAACTCGCTCTGACCGCGGGCCTGACCCTCGTGTACTTGGTTGGCATCACGGCGATCGCCATGACTCCTTTCATTGGCAGTTTCTTGAGCGCGCCGTTCACGGCCGGTTACATGATCTGCTTGCTCAAAATCCGTCGGAACGAAGACATCGAATACCGCGACGTCTTCTGGGGCTTTCAAAATTTTAATCGCTTTGCGCAGCTGCTGCTCGCCGGCTTCTTGGTGGGCGCGCTCACGGTCGTGGCGACCATTTTCTTCATTCTGCCCGGGATCTGGTTCATCATCGCGAGCTCGTTCACCACGGCCTACATGGTTTTGAATGACACCGATGCAGTGACCGCGCTGAAAAAATCGCTCGCGGCCGTCAAAGGCCGCTGGTGGCACATTTTTGTGTTCATGATGGCCTTGGGACTGCTGGCGCTGGCCGGCGCGATCTGTTTCTTCATCGGTCTTTTGGTGACCATTCCTTTGGTCAATATGATGACCCTCACCGCCGCCGAAGAGCTCGAAGAGTACGCGCGCGCGGGCGCGACGCCCACCAGCCCCGGCACTCCGGGCTCGGGCCCGTCGGTGATGACCGTCAACCCCTCGTGAGTTGTTCTCATCCAGGCCAAAACGACAAAACCCAGGGAGATCCCTGGGTTTCGTTTTTTGAAATCATGGAGTTCGATCGAATTGTGCGTTTACAGAGGCGCCGAAGGCATCACGAGGCTTAGAACTGTGACATGACTTGTTGCAGGCTGAGCAAACCGTAAGAGTTCGAACCGTGTGCCCATTCACGAACACCGCTGATCGAGCCGCCGGTTTTCTTGACCGCGTACTGGCGGTATTCAAACTGACACTGTTGGTACTGGCTGTTGCAACCGTAAGTGGTGCCCGCAACCAAAACCGTCACATAAGTGGTCGAGCACGACATATCCGTGCAAGCCGCCGCGTGAGACACGTAAACCTGACCCATCTGCTGGTAGTTCACGAACTGACTTTGTGACTGAACCGATTGAACCATTCCGTTCAAGGCCAAGTCGAAGCGAACCGCGTTGTAACCCGACATGGGTTGGATGTTGCGGATCTGAAGATTCAGCGCCATGCCCGCGATCGTCGAATTCGACGTTGCGTTCTGACCGTCCGAACTCATCGAACCGTAAGTCATATTTGTGTTGTTCCCGTTGTCTTTCTTTCCGCAGGCCGTGAGCCCCATCGAAAGAACCGATCCGACAACAACGACTGTCCAAAACACTTTCCATGATTTCATAAATGCCTCCATCTCACTGACCTAGAGAGCATGGCCCGTGCCAGCCCTGCCGGGCGCGGGAACGCGAAAGAATGGGCTTTGAGCCCAGCCCGCACGGGTCCTCCAGAGCCAGGGACGCTCGTGGGAATCAGCCGTCTAAAGTTTGGACAGGGGATTTTTTCAAAAATGGACGCCAGCTCCTCTATAAAGGAGCCGGGCGTGATTTATAAAATAGGCTTGAAGTTGGCCGAGATGACCTGGTGGGCGTAGGCCGCAATCTCGCGGCGCTGCTCATCCGAAGTGACGTGGACCTCATCGAAAAACTCCACCTCGGCCACCACGGATCGATTGGTCAACAGGCGCCAGAACACCGGCGGAAACGACTGGTCGCCGTACCAGCAAACCTGATCGCGGTTGAGGGCGGTCGTGGGCGCCCCGTCAACCTTCGTATAATTGACAACCAGCGGAAGCACCGGCACCCCCGTTCCGGCGGCGGCGGTGAGCAGGGACTTTTTAAAAGGAAGGACGCGCTCCCCGTTGGTGGAGGTGCCTTCGGGATAGAGGGTCACATTCACGCCCTGCTGGAGGGCGATGCGGATTTGGTCAATCTCCTTATGGATATTGGAGCGGTCCCGGCGTTCCACGAACAGACAGCCGCCCATCTCGCACAAAAGCCCGAGCCCGGGCGTGTTCTTCATCTCGACCGAAGTGATAAAGAGCGTGGGCGTGATCGACGCCAGCACCACGATATCCAGGATCCCGAGATGATTGCTGATGAAAAGAAAGTTCTGATCCCGCGGCGGTGCGTGCGTCGTGACGACTTGAACATTCAAAAACCACACGCCCCATTTGGCAAACGCGTGCACCACGTCCGTAAAATAATGGCGGCGGCGGGCGACATTGCGGATAAAGACGTGGCCAAAGAACGTGACGGCCAAAAAAATCAGGACCGCGACGGCGAACATGAGCAGCTTAACGGCTCCACGAATGGGTTTCATCTGTCTATTATTCGAAAGTTTGGCGCAAGAATCAATGTTCGAGATCCAAGGACGCGGCTTTGCGGAGACGGTCCCAAACCGCGAGCCAAGCGCCTTCTCGGCGCTCGAGGGGCCAAACCAAGGCGAGGACATCGGCCGACGACTCCCCCGCTTCACGAAGCGCTTGGTACAATTGCCGGGCGGCCAACACGGGATCGTTCGGAAGCGCGATCCAAGACACGCGCTCCACCTTCTGGGGCTTCAAGAGCCGCACGCCTTCGACCTCTTCGGGAAGATCTTCGAGACGCGAGCGGATCCGTTGGAGCAAATCTCCATCGCGCATCGGCCCTCTCGTCAAGATCAACGGGCGCTGGGGCATGTAGTGATGCTTCATTTGGCCGGGGGCCATGATCTTCTCGATCTTCTCGATCTGCTCGATCCAACGAAAAGACGTCTGCTGATTTTGAAGCACACGCGTGATCTCCTCGCGCGTGATCGAACCCGGCCGCAAAAGACGCAAATCCCCTTGGTCCGAAACAGACACGATGGTGCTCTCGATGCCGACGCTCGAAGGACCACCCTCCAGAACAAAGACTTTGCCATCGAATTCGCGTTTCACGTGCTCGGCCGTGGTGGGGCTGGTCCGGCCAAAGAGATTGGCGCTCGGTGCGGCTAGCGGCTGTCCCGCGTCTTCAATCAACTGACGAGCCACCGGGTGCGACGGACAGCGAAGACCAACGGTCGTGAGTCCCGAGGTGATCAACGAAGACACGGCTGGCGTTTTGGGTAAAACCATCGTGAGCGGCCCGGGCCAAAACGCTTGGGCCAAAGCTTCGGTGAGCGGGCTCCAGCCCGTGGTGAGAGTGCGGGCCTGCGCAATGGAAGCGACGTGCACGATGAGAGGATCAAAGAAGGGGCGCTGCTTGGTCGCAAAGATCGCTTTGAGGCCCGCCTCGCGGTCGATGCGCGCGGCCAGACCGTAAACGGTTTCGGTCGGCATCCCCACGACGCCGCCCTCGTCTAAAATTTTGAGCGCCTGCTCCAGGGGGTTCATGGCCCCCTTATAAGCGCCCTTCCGCCAAAAGGGAAGCGGAGTCCCCTTGGGTGAGACGGCGTCCGAGCAAGAAACCCAAGAGCACCGACAAAATCGCCGGGAAAAGCACGCCGATCGCGATCGCCCCGAAGGCCGGAATAAAAGCGACCTCAAAAACAAAGAACATCAAACCAAAGCTGATCAGAACGCCCAAGAGCGCCCCGAGAGTCACCGAAATCAGCGTCACGATCAGGCTCTCGATCAAGAACAGCAAAAGCACTTGTGACTGCCGGGCCCCCAGCACCTTGTAGAGATTCCATTCGATCAAGCGCGTGCGGGCCTCGGTCGACAGCACCGTGGCCAGAACGAAAAGCCCCACCAACACCGAAAGCGCGGCCATCGCCGTGAGCGCGCCCGACATCTGCTGCGAAAGTTCCAAAATCTTTTCAACCACGCGGGTGACATCGACGATCGACACGTTCGAAAACTTCGCCACCAGCTCGTTTTGCAAAGGATCTTTTTTCTCTTCGCTCATCGGCGGCACGCTCAAGAGCCAAGTTTTGGGCGCGTCGTCCAAGAAACCCGGCTGAAAGGCGATGAAAAAATTCGGCTGGAAGGTGTTCCATTTCACCGAACGCAAATTCACCACTTTGCCCTGCATCTCCACGCCCTGAATATCGAAGTTCAGCACGTCGCCGATGGCCAAGCCCAAACGCTCGGCGTATTTTTTTTCGAGCGAGAGTTCGGCGATCTCCCCCACTTGGCCCGAGAACGGCTGGCCGGCCACAAGCTCTTCGGACGCCGACAGCTGAGGGCGGACCGTGAGATTGATCCCGCGGTTGCGAAAGCGCGCCTCGGCCTCTTCTTCACGGCTTTGCATCTCGCTCTTTTCCACGCCGCCGCGTTCGTAATTCTTGCCGTTGACCGTCAGGATGCGGGCCCGGATCAAAGGCGACACGTTTTCGGCTTCGGCCCCTTTGGCGGCCAGAAACTCACGCACGGGTCCGATTTGCTCCTCTTGAATATCGAACAAAAAGAGCGAGGGCAGACGGGCCGAAGCCGGCGACATCAATTCTTGGCGCAGGCCCGCGCGGATCTGCGGCAGCAGCACCAAGAGCATGGTTCCGAAAGCCAGCGCCAAAACCACCACGCCAAAACGCAGCGGGGCGCGCGTCAGACGTCGGTGCACTTGCTTGAGCGTCCAACGGCTTCCGAGTGAGGGCAGGCGCGCGAGCAGCGTGCGCGAGATCAAAAGAACGAGGGCCGCGCTTACCAGCAAGGCACCCAAGAAGGTCGACGCGATTTTCCACGAATGCGACACCCAAACGCTCAAGGCAAAAAACACCAAAAGCGCGGGCACCCAACGCAACAGATCTTGCGGGTTCCAACTCCCGGTCCAGAGTTCGCGGTCCAGAAGAATCTGCTTCAGGTTGAGCCTTTTGAGCGGCGAGAGGAGCGGCCACGCGATCAAAATCGGCAGCACGAGCGAGAGGCCCATACTCAAAAAGACCGTGCGCGCGTTCAAAGTCATCTCGACCGAAATCGGCAGCAGCTCGGCCAAGAGACTGCCGAGGGCCGGTAAGAGCAAGAGGCTGAGCGGAAGCACGATGACCGTTGCGAGCACCCCCAAGAGGGCGAGTTCGAGCAGCAAAAAATTCACCGCGCGCGAATGCGTGAGACCGAGGGTTTTGAGCAAACTCCAGGTGCCCAGACGGCGCGAAAGAAAGAGCTGAATCAAGTAACCCAGGCCCACCATCGCGAGCGCCATCCCCACGAGCGAAACGAGGCCCAAGTAATCCAGCAAGTATTCCAGTGCGCGCACCGAATCTTGCGCGCGGTCATAGGGAGAGGCGAATTGAAGATTGGGATCTTGAAACTTTTTTTCCAGCGCCTTGGCCAAGGGCTCCAGCTCCGCATCGGAGCCGATCTCGAGTTCGAACAAATGAACATCGCTCGACGTCGTTCCAAATCCGATCAAACCCGTTGCCGCCAAGTGCGCCGACGAGAAGTACACTTTGGGCGCCAGACCCGCGAGACGAAACGTCTGCGTCGAATCGTCGACGATGGTGTCGTCCACACGGAACGCCAGGTTTCCGATTTTGATCTCATCCCCCACCTTCACGCCCAACTGGGTCATGAGCTCTGGGTACACCCACGCGACGGGCGCGGCGGATAAAATGCCCGAGCCCCCTTTGGTGATCTCGCGTCCCGACCCGAGCTTGAGCGTGCCGTAGAGGGGATAGTTGGCGTCGATGGCCTTCACCTGCACCAGGCGCGAACTCTCCCCGCTTGCGGCCATCGAGAAGAACTCGGTCAAATGGCTTTCGGTTTTGATCTTGAGTTCCGAGCGAATCGAGGCCAGCTCTTGCTCGCTGATCTGGCGGCGCGAAGACACGGCCAGGTCGGCCGACAAAAAATTGCGCGCGTTCAAACGCAGATTGGTTTCGAGCGCCGAGCGAAAGCTTTCAAGGCCCACAAAACCGAAAAGCCCCAAACTTAAAGAGGCCAAGAAAATGGCGACCCAAGCGCGGTCGTTCTGCACTTCGCGCCCGATCCAGCGAAAAAAGAAGCTCATACCTGCATCACTCCCGCTTTGAGCACCAGCTGCCGGTCGCAGCGCTTGGCGAGGGCGGCATCATGCGTGACCAAAATCGTGGTCGTCTTGTTTTTGCGAACGACATCGAAGAACAGATCCATGACTTTTTGACCGGTTTCAGAATCCAGGTGGCCGCTCGGTTCATCTGCCAGCAGCAGCGCCGGTTTGGTGACGAGCGCGCGCGCCAAGGCCGTGCGTTGGCACTCGCCCCCGCTCAGCTGCGACGGAAAATGGGTGGAGCGGTGGCCCAACCCCACCTGCTCGAGCAGGGCTTTGGCTTTCTCGGCCGGGTCGGCCTCTCCCAGAATATCGAGCGGCAGCATCACGTTCTCGAGCGCGGTCAAGTGCGGCACCAAGTGATAACTCTGAAACACGATGCCGATCTTCTTTCCGCGAAAGATGGTTTTTTCGTCCTCGAGCATCTGCGAAAAAATCTGGCCATCCATGCGAATCTCGCCGGACCCCGGAAGATCGAGGCCCGCCAGCAAACTTAATAGCGTCGTTTTGCCCGAGCCGCTTTGCCCCAGAATCGCGACGACCTCGCCTTCGCGGACGTTGAAGTTCACGCCCTTGAGAACCTGGATTTTCTCGGAGCCCTGCTGGTAAGTCTTTTTGATGTCGACGACGTCCAAATTCATAATTGTCCTTTGATGTTGGCGTACACGGTGTCGGCCACGATCACGTGACCCTTTTCGTTGGGGTGAATCCCGTCGGCCTGATTGAGGGCGGTTTCGCCCGCGACCTTGTCGAGCAAAAACGGAATCAGTTTGATCTTGTACTTTTTGGCGACACGCGGATACACCGCCGCGAATTTGTCGGCGTAGTCTTTGGTGTAGTTGGGCGGCATCATCATGCCCGCCAAAATCACCGGAATCTTTTCTTTTTGGATGGCCTCGATCGCGGCCGAAAGATTTTTTTCGAGTTCTTCGGTCTTGAGCCCGCGAAGGCCATCATTGGCCCCCAGAGCCACGACGATCAAATCGGGCTTGGCCTTGAGCTGCCACTTCAATCGCGACACCGCGCTGGCCGACGTCGACCCGCTGATCCCGGCGTTGATCACGGTCCAATCTTTGCCATCCGCTTTGATTTTCTTTTCGAGAAGAGCCGGAAAGGCGGCCTCGCGAGAGACGCCGTAACCTTCACTCAGGGAATCGCCAAGAATGACGAGTTTCTTCGGAGCACTCCACACCAGAGTGGGCAGGAGCAGAGACAAAAACAGGCTGAAAAAAGACAAAGGCCTCATGGGTTCTCCTTGAGGCCTTTGAAACTAACATGATTTTAGGAAACGAGGGGATTAGAATCCGCCGCGTCCGCCGCCACGTCCGCCGCCGCCGCCGAAGCCGCCGCGTCCGCCGCCGCCACCAGGACCACGTCCGCCGCCGCCGCCGAAGCCGCCACGACCGCCGCCGCCACCAGCGCGGGGTTCTTGAGGACGAGCTTCAGAAACGTTCATTTGACGTCCCATGAATTCTTGTCCGTTGAGGCGCTCGATCGCAGTTGTTGCTGCGCCGTCGTCTTCCATTTCAACAAAGCCGAAGCCTTTTGAACGGCCAGAGTCGCGATCCATGATCACGCGAGCAGAAATAACTTGGCCAAATTCGCCAAATTTCTGTTGAAGCGCTTCATCATCGCAAGAGTAGGGGAGATTTCCGACGTAGAGTTTTTTGCTCATGGTCTTTCCTTTCGAAACATTGAAAGCATCGTTCACTCTTTCAATAAATAAAATTTCGTAGCCGACCATGATTCACAAAAACGGAACTCTGGAGCAGGGCTTACTGAACGAACTTAAGCACTGTCTATCAAAAGAATTTTGAAAGCGGAAGCAAAAGAAAAGGGGTCCGGCCCCTCGGTCCGGTCAAGATTTCTTGGCGGCGAATAGGACCGATTTGGGCGCCGCAACACCCCCGGGAACGAATACCGCGGCCTTGGAACCAGGTAATTATGGCTTAAGACCGCATATTATTGAATTGAAGCGGAACTTCAAACGTCTTGGCCCGAACGGACGCGATCACCGACTGCAGCTCGTCGATGGATTTCGACGTGACGCGGATCTTATCATCCATGATCTGGGCCTGCACTTTGGCTTTCGAATCCTTAATGAATTTCAAAACATCCTTCGCGTTCTCTTTGTCGATGCCCTGCTGGATCGTGACTTTTTGACGCAGCATTTTACCGCCCGCCGTTTCGATCTTTTCGAACTTGAAGGCTTTGATGTCGATGCCGCGGCGGTGCAACTTGGACTGCAAAATGTCCTTCATCGCCCCCATCTTGTAATCGTCATCGCCCAGAATCGAGAGTTCCTTTTTGTCCCATTTGACTTCGGACTGTGAACCCTTGAAGTCGTAACGGCCTTCAATCTCCTTGATGGCCTGATTGATGGCGTTGTCGACTTCCTGCCAATCAATTTCGGAAACGATATCAAACGACGGCATCGTCAATCTCCGGTTTAGTGGTGATGGCCGCCGGGACCGTGAGCGTGACCGTGCGCAACTTCTTCCGCGGTCGCTTCGCGCGAGTTCATGACTTCAACGTCGAACTCGAGATCTTGGCCCGCCAAAGGATGATTGCCATCCAAAGTGACCGACTCCTCGCTGATCTTCGCGATGCGCACGACTTTCATCGTTTGACCCAAGTTGAGCTGCAAGAAACCGCCGACTTCAATTTTGAGGTGCGCGAGATCGGCCTTGGGAACGTCCATCACCATCTTGGGATCGGGAAGACCGTAAGCATCCGCCGCCGCGAGTTTCACGTTTTTCTTTTGGCTGATCATCATGCCTTTGAGTTCTTCTTCAAGTTTGGGAATGATTTGTCCCACGCCCGTCAAAAAAGACATCGGGCCTTCGGCGGACTGATCGATGATTTGTCCGCTCGAGTCTTTAAGAGTGTAATTGAAAGAAATCACGCGTTGAGGTCCAGACAGAACCATGAGGTCTCCTTTACATCAAAAATAGTGCTGCAAACCATTAACCTCGCTTATAGAGGCCTGCAAGGAATTTACTAAACTGCTAAAAAATGTTGCAGTTGGGCGGAGACCCAAGTCATCCTTAAGGTATGACCGGTACTGTTTCAGGAATCGCGTCTTCTCGAGCGTTGCTTCTCAATTCGAGCTACGAGCCTATGAAAGTGGTCTCTTGGCAAAAGGCGCTTATTCTCTGGTTTCAAGGCAAAGCTGAGGTTTTGGAGTTCCACAACGTGTTTGTGCGCTCGGTGCGTTCGAGCTTCCAGGTGCCCAGCGTGATGCGTTTAAAGAGCTACGTGCGGCCCCGTTCCTACGGCGCGGTTCGCTTCTGCCGCGAGAATGTCTACATTCGGGACAACTACACCTGTCAGTACTGCGGCGACCGGCACGGTCTTAAAAATCTCACTTTGGATCACGTGGTGCCGGCCTCGAAAAAAGGACCGAAGAGCTGGACCAATGTCGTGACCGCCTGCCGCGATTGCAATCAAACCAAAGCCAACCGCACGCCCGCGCAAGCGGGGATGCCTTTGCTCTCGATTCCCGTGATGCCCCAGTGGCTCCCCTCGTCGGACCTGGACCTGAAAGCTGGCCAGGCTCCCGACTCTTGGATACAGTACCTGCAATTCCAAGCGGGCTAAAAGCAGGACACGTCGCATGCATTTTCGCTTCATCCGCGCCGAGCAGACGCTCGAGCTGCGCGCCAAAGTTTTAAAACCGTTCTTGCAGCCTCACGAGTGCGTGGTCCCCGGTGACGATGACCCCAACGGTTTTCATTTGGGAGCCTCACTTGAGCTCGACGGACCTTTGATCGGGATCGCGAGCTTCATGATGGAGCGACATCCGGCGCTTTTTCTTGAGCACCAAAATCATGCGCGCCTTCGAGGAATGGCCAGCGATCCCACGGTTCGCCGCCGCGGCGTGGGCCGCGGTCTAGTCCTGCGAGGCCTGCAAGAGCTCGGGCCGCGCGGAGCGGATCTGTTGTGGTTCAACGCCCGCGCGAACGCGTTCGCGTTTTACGAATCGCTCGGTTTCCTTTACGCGAGCGAGATGTTTGATCTTCCACAAATCGGTCCGCATAAAGTCATGTACAAGGCTTTGAGCCGCCGATAGACTTGATCAATGGATAAGGGTCTCGACGAACAAACGCACCTCGCGCTGCTCCGGCACATCATCAAAATCATTTCGGAAACCAACGGAATTTCGCTGATCGACACGCTGTCGCTCTTAGTGAACAGCGAACTCAAGCAAGACGATGCGCGCGCGCACGAGCTGGTCACCGGCTTTTTGGAGCTGACCCGGCTCTTCACGCAAAACAAGGCCGACATTCACGCTTTGCTCGCGCATCCGGTTTCGGAAGCTCTCGAAGAATTCTTTCGCCTGTTTCCGATTCCGTACCGTGAAGAGCACATTCATTTGACCGGCGCGCTCACCGCCGAATTTTTGTTCCCCCGCCTGAAGACATTGTTCGAAGGCCCGCACCGCGAGCTCTACAAGCAAAAGATCACCGAGGTTTACGGTCCCCGATCTTGGCCCATCGAGTCCGTGCAGGACGTGGACCGCCTGATCCGCCTGAGCGAAGGCGAAGGATTCCTGACTTATCTGCGCATTCTTTATCTCCCCAAGCTCATCTTGGTGGACCGTCAGGCCCATGCCGAAAGCGCGTATCACATGGCGCATGAGCTGATGTACAAGTACAACGTCGGTCAAATCCGCTTGAAATTCTCGCTCTCGCGCGCCTCGACATCCTCGACCGAGCAGATCCCCGGCGCCGATGATGTGTCGTCGGAAGACGTGGTTCTCGGACTTTACGATGGCTTCCGCAAATTCAAAGACGAATGCCCGTCGTTCAATTTTATTCTCTCGCCCTCGTTCCGCAAAGAGCCCTCATCGTTCGATTCGGCTCGCTACAAAACCCGCAAAGAGCATTTCGAAGCGCAGGTGAACGAAATCGTCGCCATGATCGACAAGTACCCGTTTTTAGCGGCGCACCTTCGCGACGTCGACACCGTTGGCAACGAGGCGGATTTGTACCGCAAAGAGCACTTCAACGAATTTAAAAAGGGCTTTCGCAAGCTGCAGTACCGCGGCTTTCAGATCCGGTCCCACCACGGCGAAACGTTCCACACGCTGAAAAAAGGAATCCAGGCCGTCGACAACGCCATGAACATCTGGCACATCGACACGCTCGAACACGGCTTGAGCCTTGGGATCAATCCCAATTTCTACTTTCACCGTCTGTACCAGCATGTCTGGGAGAAAAACAAAGCCGGTAAGGGAATCGGTCCCAAGGACCCCGAATTCAAAGAGTTGAACGAGCTCGATTGGGGCGATGACAAATCGGTTCTTGAGGCTCTGCTTGCGGGGCGCCCTTTGAGCGAGACCCAGCACACCTCGTTCATCAAAGCCAAATTCCACACCGCGCGCGAAGTCGAACAGTACCAGCATGATGTCTTGAACCGCATGATTCAAAAAGGCGTCAGCCTGATCACCCTCCCGTCGTCGAACAACAAACTCACCGGCCAGTTCGAAGATTACAAAGACCACCCGTTTTCATGGTGGGAGAAAAAAGGCGTGAACTTGGGGCTTGGCACCGACAACTACATCACGCTGAACACGAGCTATCTCAAAGAGATGCTCATTCTGCTTTACACCGATCCTGACGATCTCAAGATCACGAAACTCTTGATGGTGACCACCGGTGAAAGCCGGCGCCCGTACATTAGCCATCTTCTGTGGAAGATGCGCAAAATGCCCATCTAAGATTTTCGCATCCCGATTCGCACCGGAGGCCCGACGTGTTCGCCAAACTTCAAAAGCTGTTCAACAAACAGTCCCTGATTATTTTGCTCATGGGCCTCTCCTCCGGTCTACCGATCGCGCTCACGGGCGGAACGCTGCAAGCGTGGATGAAATCCGAAAACGTCGACCTGGCCACGATCGGCCTCTTCGCGATGGTCGGACTTCCGTACACCTTTAAATTTCTCTGGGCGCCGATCATGGACCGCTACACGGTGCTGCCACTGGGGCGCCGACGGGGCTGGATGCTGGTCTCGCAAATTCTCTTGATCGCGAGCGTCCTTGTCCTCTCGTTCGCGCGTCCGCAAGAAGACCTTTACTTCGTTGCGATGCTCTCCCTGCTCGTCGCGTTCTTTAGTTCATCGCAAGACATCGTCATCGATGCTTGGAGGCGCGAGGCGCTTCCCGATGACGAGCAAGGCTGGGGCTCTTCGGTGCACATCTCGTCTTATTTGTTCGGGATGCGTTTGGTTTCGGGGGCCTTCGCCTTGATCTTGAGCGACTTCATCCCCTTCGGGCAAGTTTACCAAATCATGGCTGTTGTCTTGGGTTTAGGAGTTATCGCGACACTCCTTTGTCATGAACCCAAGGTCGAAGCCAAACCACCCCGCACCCTGCAAGAAGCCGTCATCTCTCCTTTTAAAGACTACTTCTCGAAAGACGGCGCCTGGCTGATCCTCATCTTTATCTTGCTCTATAAAGTGGGCGACAATATGGCCGCGCACATGACCATGCCTTTTTACCTGGACCTTGGGTTTTCACGCACCGAAGTCGGCGCGATCACCAAGGTCGTCGGCTGGGTGGGCGTGGCGTTCGGCGGCCTTCTGGGCGGAGCCTTGATCCTGCGTTGGAAGATCGTGCCGTCGCTTTTCATCTTCGGGATCTTACAAGCCATCTCCACGCTCTTCTTCGCGGGCTTGGCGCTGATCGGCAAAAGCGAACCGGCCCTGGCCTTCGTGATCGGATTTGAGAACTTCACCGCCGGCATGGGCTCGGCCGCTTTCGTCGCCTTTATGGCCGTGATCACCAACAAAAAGTTCACCGCCACGCAGTTCGCGCTCCTGACGAGCTTGATGGGCGTGCCGCGAATTTTCGCCGCTGCGCCGACAGGATACTTGGCCGAGCACCTTGGGTGGGTCGGCTTCTTCGTGATGTGTTCACTCGTGGCCCTGCCCGGCCTTGCCCTGATTAGGCCGCTGCAGAAAAAGAAAGTCGCTTAAGCGAACGCGGCAAAAAACCCCGCGCCTTCGGTCAAAACACCTCCCCGCAACAGCGTTGTGAGGGCCCAAGTGATTTAGTTTTGTTCTGAATTAAAATTTGTAATGGCACAACCTTCGCAAAACTGGTTCGCGAACATGAACCACTTCTGTTTTGACGGAGGATTAAAAAATGAAAACTCAATCGATTCGAACACCCGTTGCGGTCTTCGCCATCTCGCTCGCCCTTGTGTCGACACCGGCCCTCGCGAACGACAAGCACACAGCCGCGGACGTTAAACCCGTAAAGATGGACAACACCGCCGTGAACAAACGTGACGCCAAAGGCGGAACGCTCACTCCCATGGATCAACTCAAAGGCACGGCCCTCGACACCGAGATCACCCGTAAAATCCGCGAGCAGCTGACGAAAAACGAGGGGTTCTCAACCTACGCTCAGAACGTCAAAATCATCACGCTCAACAAACAAGTGACTTTGCGCGGCCCCGTTTCAACGGATGTTGAACGCACCCGCATCGGGTCGATCGCTCAAGCGGTCGCCGGCCCCGGCGGCACCGTGGTGAACGAACTTGAAATCGCACGCTAATCGAATTGATAAAACGACAACACTTAAGCAAGGAGCTTCATATGTTTGAAAAAGACAAAGGCCTTCCCGGTAAAAACGCGGCTTTCGGGATCTTCAACGACCGTGCCGCACTCGAACACTGCGTGGACACTCTCAAAGCACGCGGTTTTAGAAACTCGGACATCTCGGTGCTGATGGCTTCGCGTGAAGAAACGCGCACCTTCGCTCACGAGAACTCGACCAAATCGCCCGAAGCGGCGACCGTCGGTGCAACGGGTGGCCTCGCCATCGGTGGCGCCCTCGGCTGGCTTGCCGGCATCGGAACCTTGGCCATTCCCGGCATCGGCCCCTTCGTGGCGGCGGGCCCGATCTTGGCGACCATCGCGGGCGCGGGCATCGGTGGAACCGTCGGCGGGATCGCGGGCGGCTTGATCGGTTTGGGAATCCCTGAATACGAAGCAAAACGATACGAATCTTTGGTGCACGGTGGCGGTTTGCTGCTGTCGGTTCACGTCGACAATTCGGAGTGGACAGACAAAGCAAAAGACATCTTGAAGGAGTGCGGCGCGAAAGACATCTCCGTGAAGTCGGAAGTTCGAGACGATTCGTCTCGAAAAGACGAAGTCCGGGATGCTTCATTCACACCAAAATCATCCCCGGACCGCGTAGATCCCCAGACAGACATCCGCCGTATGTAATCCCTTCCGGGGTGACATCGACGATTGTTGATTGTTTGACGGATTTTGACGAAGAGGCTCAGTCGACGAGACGAGCCTCTTCCTTTTTTTAGCCTTTGTCTTTCGAACGCACGTAATTTTCTAAAATCCAATTGCGAATCGCTTTGAGCAGCACATCTTTCATCGCGAAAAAGACGAAATGAAGTTTCCACTCGCTTCCGCCGCCATCGGTGAAGTTGCAGGTGGCATTGATCTCGGGCGCGCCGATCTCGTACGGTTGCCAAAGAACGAACTCGCGAAAACTTCCAACACTGACATTGCGTTCGTACTTCATCACCAGACCCGCCTCCGAAAGCTCTTCAATCTCGGCAGGCCTTGCCGACTTGATCTCTTCCAAGTGGGGAATCGTTAAAATATCGACCGGGTCCTCAAGAATTTCGATCCCCGGGTTGAGCAGCAGCATCTTCTGCAAAATGTAAATACGCTCGACCGGCACATAAGCGACATCGTCAAAAACCCGGGCCATTTGCCGCTCTTCTTCATCGGTGTAATCCTGCGTCGAGAGCACGAAACTGCGGATCGAATCCGAACTCGAGATCACGCGCAAGCGCGAGAAAATTTCGCTCCAGAGGTCGTTCCGGTCCGGTCCCGCGAACCGGTTGCTGACAAAAACGTAATCGACGCCCTGGGCGAGCTTGGAGTTCTGCTTGTGGTAGTCTTCTTTCTCAACGGCCGAGGCCTCTTCGAACGTGAACTCCCGGCCCTGGATGTGAGAAACGCGCATCACGAAGGATTGATCGCCCACCCCCCAAGTCGCGAAGAAAGATCCTTGCGGCTTGAGCACCCAGTTGGTAAACGCGGCCCGCTCGGTGTCGCGAAGGTACGTGACAAGCGCGGTGCCGATCGAAAATGGCTGTCCCGCGAAGCGAACTCCGGTCGGAGGAAGTTTGGCGACCTTTCCCCGAAGATCGATTTCGAATTGAACGCTGGCGCCCTCCGCGAACGGTTTTGCGACCGGACCGGAACTGTCGAGCTTGGGGTCCACTTCGACCAGCATTTCTCGCAAGCTCCGGTAACGGGTGATCACGGCGCCTTTTATCTTGCGCCGGAGCATCGGCTCCAAAGATTGATAGACGTCGTCGCGATCTTCCACAAAAACCAGGCCGACCGTCTTTTTCGTTTTCAACGGGCGCGCGTGCAGGGGGCTTTCGATGCTCTTGTCACGGTTCTCGATAATGTGACGGCGAAGATTCGAAATTTGCGTCGTGTCCAAACCAAAGAAACAGGCGCTGACCAAAAACGACCCCGGCCGCGCGGGGTGGGGGCGGCAGTCGACCACTTTGGCGATCACCGACCGGTGCCGCTCGCTCGTGAAGACCTTGCCGTAGTACTTGGCAACGGCGCCGATGGGAATCTCCCGGTCGGCCACCGAGCTAAATCCGATGGGCGCGAGAATCTGCATTTCGACGGACTTGAGAATTTCGATGATCGCCTTTGTCTTGTAGGGCGCGATCGCGTGCTTCGATGGCGGATGCCGTCCATCCAGAGCAAAAGTCAGATGCTGCTGAAGAATCAGCTTATCGAAAGGCTTCATGATGATGTTGCTCAGGATCCGATCGCGCAAATCCTGAACCTTGAACGCCGGATCTTCAAACGCGGTCAGAACGAACGCGGTCGGATCTTCGAGCGTGCAGATCTTGTGCTTGATAAAAAGCTCGCGCGTCTTTTTCATCAAACCCAACTGCCGCGCCCCCAAGATTTCGACCTTGGAAATCACGACCTGAAGAACGCAAGCTTGGCTTTCGGGAACCTCTTCGAACTTAAAACCCGCGGGCGGGGTGCCGCCCTCGCGGATGGCCGCGGCGTCTTTGGCCATGACCTTTTTGATCCAATCGGCAAAGGCCCCCAGTTCTTTGAACTGACGGACCTGGATCAAGGGGTCGATCGCGAGCACAGCCTCGGTGATCTCCCGCATGAATTTGGAGTCGTCTTCGAGTACGTAGACAAACCGCATGCCCTTAAGGCTATCACGCCCCCGGGCACTGGCCACAACTATCTGAGATTACTTACAGAAACTCAGTCTTTTCACGTAACCGGCGATCTCGTCGAGCTTCTCGTATTTGCCGCCGTCTTTGAGAACGGCCCAGTAAACCCCGCTACTGAGAACGATCTCGCCCTTACGGTCCACTTGGCGCGCGAGGATTTTAATTCCGCAGCGCAAATTCTTGTAGGGGTCCAGGATCGTTTTCTTGGGATCGGTGGCCGACAAGTTCTTGTCCTTGCTCCAATCGAATTCGCAGTAGGGAGCCCACTGAACGTCTTGATAGGACAGCTGCAAGAGGCCCTCACTCGAAACCTGTTTACCCGTGATCGGGTCCGTCCCCATCGTGGTTTCGGTCATTCGCGAGGTGGGACTCCAACCGCTCTCATAGTAAGCCATTCCGACAATCAACTGTCCCCAGGCATTGATCCGCTGTTCTTTCGACAGCGAGTTGTAACGGGGGCAGAAGAACGTGATATCGCCCGCGCGGTTCAGGCTCTGGTACTCTTCGCCCACGATCTGGAAGATGTAATTCGACCAGTTCTTACGTTCAGGCTTTGAGGACGTCTCCCAAGCTAAAGCCTCGTACTTTCCGCTCGAAGCGGGAGGCGCGGGGGTCGGTGTCGGGGTGGTCTGGGAGTTCTCGCTGCCCGATCCGGGAAGTCGGGTCCCGAAAGCATCGGATTTTGAACAAGAACAGAGCAGAATTAAGCTGATCAATGCGGCGCTCGCAATAGGTAGTCTTTGATGCATGTTCACCTCGTTTGTTGGTCATAAGTCGCAAGACGAATGCCTGGAATTCGGTGTCCAGCTCGAAAAGAATGAGTCTAGTCTTTGGATTTTTGTCGAGTTACATGGGGCCGATCAGTCTTTCGTCGAGTTTCATCGATCTCGCTTCGAGACGTTCGGTGAAAGTTTTGATGAAGTTCGTTTTTACGACTAAAGATCAGCCAGTCAGGACCCGATCAAAGTCTTGGAGGGCTTGAAAAGATGGGACGTCAAATCGCCGTGATCGGGTTTCTCGTTTTGGCCTCGCTCGTGTTAATCCTAGAGAACAGTGTTTATTTCTGAGATTCAAAATTCTTTTGAACAGTCCCTTCCGGCCCATGCGCGCGTGTCGGACTGGATTCACCCCGAGCGCGGACCCGATGGACGCGAACTTCGCACCTACGCCGTCCGTTTCGATGGCGACCCCAAGCGGGTTTTGATCTCGATCTCGGGCACGCACGGCGCCGAGGCCTTCATCGGCTCCCTGATCCAGCAGCGTCTTTTAGAGAGGCTCTCCAAGCGCCAAGGAGCGCGTCTTCCCACGGTGATCCTGATCCACAATCTCAATTGCTTCGGCAGCGCCTGGATTCGCCGGGGCAATCATCAGAATATCGATCTGAACCGCAACTCCTGGTCAGGACCCGTTCCGGAGCATCCCGCATTCGAGCGCTACGTTTCTCTTCTGGGCTCAAAGGGCGCTCTCGAGTTTGGCGCGCGCCTCGCCTTGCAGCTCCCCGACATCCCACGCTTCGGACTCGGACCCGTTCTTGAGGCGGTGGCCCGCGGTCAGTCCGCGCATCCCGAATCGCCCTTCTACTGCGGACGTGAACGCTCTTTTGAAATCCGGTCGCTGCAAAATTATTTAAAATCGGAAATCAATCCCGATCACTTGCAAGTTCTCGATATCCACACCGGCCTCGGCTCCTACATGCAAGAGTCGCTCATCGCGGAGCCGGACTTGACGCTCGAACAGGCGCAAGAATTCGAGAGCCTTTTCGCGACCAAGCTCATCGACACCCGAAGCCCGGGCTACTACCCCACCACCGGAACGCTCGGCCAGATTTTTCCCGAGACTTTTCCACAAACGAAGATCGGCTACCTCACCCAGGAGTTCGGAACCCGCAACTTCCTCACCGTGTTGAAAGCCCTCGTTCTCGAAAATTCGTCGTGGCAAAAACAAAAATCCATGGACTCACAGCGCATCGACCCGATGCTGCATGCGTTCTTTCCCGCAGAGAAGGACTGGCGCGACCAGATCACCCAAGTGGGAGTCCAGAGATTCTTCGCGCTCCACGACAGCATTTGAGCTTTTGATTCCGACTCTCTATCCTACGGGCTCTTCAAGGAGTCCGCGCATGCGAGTTTTTTCGGATATCACCCAAACCATCGGTTCCACCCCTCTTGTCCGCCTGCAACGTCTCGGGCAAGGCCTTCCCGGCTCTCTTTACCTGAAGCTCGAGTTTTTCAATCCCCTGGGTTCCGTGAAAGACCGCATCGGCAAAAGCATGATCGAGAGAGCCGAAGCCTCGGGACGTTTAAAAAAAGGAATGACCGTGCTCGAACCCACGAGCGGCAACACCGGTATCGCTCTGGCGTTTGTCTGCGCGGCCAAAGGTTACAAACTCAAGCTCGTGATGCCCGAGACCGCCTCGCAAGAACGACGCACACTGCTGCTTCTGCTCGGCGCCGAGCTCGTGCTCACCCCGGGGGCGGTGGGCATGCGCGGCGCGATCGCCAAGTCTTTGCAGATCAACGATGAAAGCCCCGGCACTTATTTCCTGACACGTCAGTTTGAAAATCCCGACAATCCCGAAATTCACCGTCAAACAACGGCCGAAGAAATCTGGAACGACACCGACGGTCAGGTCGACATCGTCATTTCGGGTGTCGGAACGGGCGGAACCATCACGGGCGTCGGCCAAGTTCTCAAATCGAAGAAACCCTCCGTGCGCATGATCGCCGTGGAGCCTTCGGAGAGCCCCGTCTTGAGCGGCGAGAAGCCCGGTTCTCACAAAATTCAAGGTATCGGCGCCGGCTTCATTCCGCCCGTTCTTGATAGGGACGTCATCGACGGTATCGAAAAGGTGTCTTCAGAAGAGGCTTTGAAAATGGCGCGCGAGCTGATTAAAACCGAAGGCATCCCGGTTGGCATCAGCTCGGGAGCGGCCATGGTGGCGGCGCTCCGAGTCGCGGCCAAACCTGAAAATAAAGGCAAGCACATCGTGGTGGTGATTCCGTCCTACAGCGAACGCTACCTGTCGACGCTTCTTGCGGAGCCCGAGCGGGTGCAGGCGCAGGGTCTCACCGCGAGCGAAGTGCCGGAAGAGTATCTCAAGAAAGTTCCGGTTCAAGCTCCGACCAACTGATCTGGCGACCGTCCCGCTGAAGGGTCGTTCCTTGAGCGAGGGGCCCGGGGTCGTCTTGCAAGTAGATCACGCGAAAATCAAGAACATCGCGGCTCAAATGCGAAATCATCGCCGCGCACATCTGACAAGGTTTCAAACCAATAAAAAGCCGGGAGCCCTCTGGGATGAGGGCGTCACGGCCGGCACGGGCCCAATCTTGGCAGAGACAAACCTCGGCATGCAGGGTCTTATTGATGGAGCCTTGATGCAGACTGAGCGCGAGCGCACGCCGGTCGGGACCCACCAACATCGCGGCAATCGGTCGGTTGTAGTCATGAAGAACGTCTCCGCGAGGAACCTGCGCTTGGAGATTTTCAAGATAAGCTTTGATCTCCCGCTCATCTTTGAACAGAGCTTCAGGCAATGGCGGCGCCGGCTGAAGAAGCGACGACTCAAAGAACAAAGCCTCAGGCTCGGCAACGACGTGCTCCTCGATCTCTTCGATGCCCTTGAATAGACCGGTCTCTTCCTGAATTTGGCGAGCGCGCTTGGCGGTCAACTTGACCATCCCCCGATCCATCTCGCTCAAAGCCGCTGTTGTCCAAATCCTCTGGCGCAGCAAAAAGAAGGAATGGTCTTTATGGCGGTCAAACACGCCCTGGATCAGCTTCACCAGCGCCGAGGAGGGCAAAGACCTCTGCGCGGAGGGGAAGGCCGTCCAATACAGCGCCGGCCTCTCATGAGGGCCCACGGGCGCTGCTTGATGAATCCAGGCAAAATCATACCCGGTGCCCAGTTTTTGCTTGAGCCAGGCGTGGATTGTCTGTTGTAACCGGGTTTCGGAGTCCATTGATGTCGGCCATTCGAAATCGCCTCGAGAAAAATGACAAGAAAATTCGCCCTTGGGCGACCCGCCTGAACTTTGAGGCGTACCGTCTTTATGACCTCGACATCCCCGAGTACCCTTTTATTTTGGACCGCTACAAAGACAATCTCGTTTTTTGGGACCGCTCAAATGAGCATATCGAGCGCGACCGCACCCGTTTGAAAGAAGCCAAGGACATGATTCTGGACTACTTTCAGATTCCGCCGTCGCTTCTCGTGATCAAAGAGCGCGACCGTCAACGCGGCACCACCCAATACGAAAAACTCGGCGGATCCGGAAACACCTTCTTGGTTCAAGAAGGCCCACTCAAGTTTGAAGTGAATCTCTCGGACTATCTCGATACCGGGCTCTTCTTGGATCATCGACCTCTGCGCGAGCGCTTGACCTCCATGAAGAATCCCGGGCGCGTTCTCAATCTTTTCTGCTACACCGGATCGCTGTCGGTTGCGGCGGCCAAGGCCGGTGCCGAAGTCACCAGCATCGACATGTCGGCGACTTACCTGGAGTGGGCTGAACGCAACTTCAAGCATAACGAGCTCGATCCCTCGCTGCACCGGTTCTTCCGTCACGATTTGATGCAGTACTTGGCCTCGCCGGTCAAAGATCAATATGATCTCATTCTCTTGGACCCGCCGACTTTTTCGAATTCCAAAAAAATGGAAAAATCTTTCGAGGTCGAGCGCGATCAGGAGTTTTTGGTGGAGAGCTGCATGAGCCGGCTGCGTCCCGGCGGCTTTTTGATTTTTTCGAACAACAAACGCAAATTCAAACTCGCAGCCTCAATCCAAGACCGCTACCGGTGGTTCGATATCACCGAAAAATCCATCCCGATGGATTTTAAGGGTGCGGCTCCCCATGTCTGTTTTGAAATCCGCAAAAAGAACGAAGCCTAAAAAGAAAAAGCCCGCTGATGCGGGCTTTTTCTTTCAAAGTGGGATCGTCAGGTAAGTCGACTTATCCGACCGACCTCCACTCGTGTCCAAGATGCGGCGATCCTTTCCATCGACGTCTCTCGGAGCGGGATTTTTCACGGCGCCTTTCGACCGCACGGTGGAGCACCTCAAACAACCGGTCCGTCAGAACTGCCACGGCTTGATAGGGGCTTCCCGCTTGTTTCTCGAGAACGATGGGCTTGAGTCCTCGCGCAAGCAAGATGACCCGAACCTGAAACAAATCGGCACCCGCGTGAAATGGAGAGTTCTCCATTCCCACCGTCACGGTTGCTGTCGCATTCTCAAGCTCCGGAAATTTCTCAAGGGCGTGAGTAATCTTGTCGCTCACGATGTCCTTGATAAACTCAGACTTCTCGAGGTTTTTGAATACGACTCTGACCATGTTGACCTCCTCTATTTCACTTTCACTATTGAAAGCGAGTTGGTGAGTTCAAACTACTCCTCTCGAGAGAAACTTCCCAATCCATAATCTCGATGACATCCATCAACTTGAGCAATGAAAGCGTGCGGTAAGTGCTCGTACTTAGGTCCGGGTCCTCCGAGTCAAATTGATTTGAACTATAAGAATTTTCGATTCTTAATAAAAGCGACAAAACCGAGGTCGGTGACTATGCTAAATCTCAATAAAAGGGGAGCAAGGATGCAAACCACTTTCAATTTACTCGCCGGTTCCGGCGTTCTTTTTATCACACTTCTCACATCCCACCTTTCACACGCTCACGGAGGAGCGGTTCGCGCGTCGTACGTGCTGACCGAAAAGCAGAAGCTCGAGCGTTTGCAAATTCCGGTGCTGTACCATGATCCCGAAACGGGACTCGCGGTCACCTACGGCACCGACCAAATCACGACTCGGCTTTCGGCGGACTCCCACCTCGGTGGTTCGTGCGCGGGTTACCAAGCGCTCGAAGAAGGCGCCGATCCTCTCGCGATTTTGCGAGAGACTCAGCAAGTCTTCCGGCTGCATGATCGCCTCGCGAGACTTCCCATGCTTCCGCGTCCGATCGAGACGGATCCCGAAATCGAAGCCGCGATCTCTCAGGTGTCCGAGGCTCATTTGCGATCGTCGGTCGAATGGCTGATGTCCTACGGCACCCGATTCAACAAGGGATCAACGCCCAACCGGCATGTTGACGATCTCAAAACCAAGCTCCAACAGATGACGGCCGGATCGAAACTCAAAACCGCGATCAACGTGATCTCCCACCGCTCGACCAAACAAAACTCTCTTCATCTGCGCGTGGAGGGTTCGGAACGTCCGAATGAAATCGTCGTGCTGGGCGCGCACCTCGATTCGATTTCGGGTGGAGGCTGGGGCGGTGGCGGCGGAAGCGCTCCGGGCGCGGACGACAACGCGAGCGGTTCCTCGAATTTGATCGAGGCCCTGCGAATTTTACTCACGCAGAACAAAGCCCCCGCACGCACCTTGGATTTCTTTTGGTACGCGGGCGAAGAGTCGGGACTTTTGGGATCAGGCGAAATTGCTCAAGACTACAAAGCGAAAGGCGCGGACGTTGTCGGAGTTCTGCAGCTGGACATGACCCTGTTTCCGGGCGAGGGCGAACTTGTGATCGGCAACGTTACCGACTACACCAACGCTTGGCTGCGCGACTACTTCACTCGCATCAACGACGCGTACTTGCACGCCCGCATCGTTGAGGACCGCTGCGGGTACGCTTGCAGCGACCACGCCAGCTGGCACCGACAAGGTTACGCCGCTTTCGTTCCCTTCGAGTCGACAACCAAAACCATGAATCCCGATATCCACACCTCGCGTGACGTGATCTCAAATCGATCGAGCTTCACGCACATGGCGGCGTTCTCAAAAATCGCCCTGATTTTCGCGATGGATTTCGGCAACAGCACGCAGCGTCCGCCGAACGCGCTTTAGCGCATGTAGTGACAGGTGTAACCGCCGGGATTCTTTTCGAGGTAATCCTGGTGGTAGTCCTCGGCCGTGTAAAACGTGACCGCCGGTACGACTTCGGTCACGATCGGCTTCTGCCAAAGCCCCGACTGCTCGACCCGAGCTTTGACCTCCAGGGCTGTTTGCTTCTGTTGATCCGAATGAAAAAAAATCGCCGAGCGGTACTGCGATCCGATGTCATTGCCCTGTTGGTTCGGTGTGGTCGGGTTGTGCATGCGGAAGAAGTACTTCTCGAGCAAATCCCCGAAACTGATGACGCTATTGTCGAATTTGATCTGAATTGTCTCGGCGTGGCCGGTCTGACCGGTGGTCATCATTTTGTACGTGGGATTGGGAGTTTGTCCGCCGGTGTAGCCCACTTCGGTTTCGAGAACGCCCGGAACTTTACGAAGAATGTCCTCCATTCCCCAGAAGCACCCGCCTGCTAACGTCGCGGTTTCGATTGCCATGATTCACCTCACATCAGAAAAAGAGTCGACCACGCTTCCCACCTGAGAGCCACCAAGGCCAGGTAAGGAACGGCCGTGAAGATCGAAATACCCCAGCCACGTTTCTCATTCAAGACCAGCTGGGAAGAAACAAGAACGAAGACGATCGGCGCCAGTAAGGTGAGGGCGAGCGGAAGAAAGACCCCCGCCAAAATCAGGGCCCCGGCCAAAATCTCGAGGATTTTGACCACGGTGAGCAGGTAACCGGTTTGATCCAAGGCTTTCACGAAAGCCGCCATGCGTGGTGCCGCTGGTGGGATCGGGAACCAATGAAAGAACCCATTCAAGCCAAAGACCAAAAAGTTCGCTCCGACCAACAGCCGCAGAACTCCTTCGAGAATCATCATACGCGTCCTCCCCGGCTGTCCGTCGATGACCGGTACAGCGACCAATGCTCCGTGTGATAGGGCTCTTCCACTTGCGAAAGCCACGCGTGTTCGGTCGCGATCAAGTGACGCGTGGCCCGGCCACGGCCGATCATGCTGATCGGCTTGCTTGCGACCTGCTCACGCAAGCGCCGCAAAAACGCCGAGATCTCACTCACCGAGCCGAAATCAAAAAGAAAACCCACGTCAAACTCCGGAATTTCGAAGTTCTGATTCAGATCCACCTTCTCGATTCGTGGATGCTCCGAGCACCACGAACGCAAAACTCGATTGCCCTCGGCGACTCGCGCCTCGACGTACTCAAAGCCCCGCCACCGATCTTCGGGACGGAACCAATCCACAATGAGACCCATCCGTCCGTAGGCGCAGCCAAAGTCGACCCAACGCAGAGGCGGATCTCCCGCGAAATGCTGCAGAATTTGATGAAGTTCGGGGTAAGGCGTTTGGAAAGCCTGAGCGGAAAGATGGGACCAATCGGCCTTCGAGATCGAAGCTTCGCGCGCCGAAACCTCGGCCCTCTCGATCTGAACACCCAAAAGAGCGTCAATCGTTTCGGATCGGCTCTTCGCCTCTTCGTAAGACGACCAGGGCTCGCGAATCAACTCGCGAAGGCGCGCCTCAGCCACCCGCGCTCCGCCGGGCCAGCGATCGCAGATGCGCGGCCGCGTCTTCCATGGTGGTCAGCCAGCGACCCTCCGCGGTCAGCACCGCCGGAATTTGCAGCGAACCGAGAGCGGCCTGCATCTCTTGCCGGGCCGATTCGCTCGCATCCACGTTGCGCCACTGCACCTCTTCAAGAGCCAGTTCGACGATCAGGCGGCGAAGGGCCGCCGAGTTGGGATCCGAAATACGATGAAACAATTGAAACATATGATCTCACTTCACGAATTGATGTTCGTCGGCGGCGATGAGGACGGCCACCTTTTTGATCTTGGACGCTTCTAAACGCAAGCGGTCTTTGCGCGACTGCGTGGAGTATTTATCCAGAAGCTGGCGCAGCTCTTCTTTCATTTCGGCAAAGCTCGCTTCGCTCAATTGCAAGAGTGCCAAATTCAAAACGTTGCGAGGATCCTTCTTTGTCAGAATCGCATCGATCAGTTCGGCCGACCACTTCCGATTGAGATGTTCAACGAGAGGGCCATAATTGCTCCAGCGGATCATGCCCTTGTCCGAAAACTCGAGATCACCTTTGGGATTGATGCGCACCAGCCCCACCTTTTCGAGCTGGCGCAGGCGTCCACGAACCTCTTCGCGGCCCGACTTGGCGTCCGCGATGTATTTGTGCAGCGGAACGTTTTCAAAACGCAGCTTCCAGTACAGATGAAAAACGTCGGCTTTTTTCAAAAGCAAGGTCTCTTGCTCATCGGTGAGATACACGTCTTGAACCTTTTCATCGTCCGCAGCGGCAAGGACCTGCACGAGAGGAACGCCCAAAGCCTCGCAAATTTTCTGTAAGCGGCTCACGCTCAAGTCATCCGAGGCCAACGATTTTTTGAGGCCCGAAACGCTCATCCCCAACCGCTCGGCAAGATCCTCGTACTTCATCTTTTTGTTTTTGAGTTCCTTCTTCAGGATTTCAATCACACGGTCGGTCTGAATGGCCATAAAAGTTCCTTATTTTGGTCTCATGATCCATTGTTTGGATATCAGAGACCTCTTTAAGGTACTCTATTTTCAAGGGCTGCGCAAGAATTAAGCTTCGACTCGGCCCACGTGCAGAGCCAAATCCCAGCGCACCTCGATGATCTCGGCGCCATGGAGGTCCCATGCGCGGCGCAAATCTTCGATGACAAGTTCGCGAGGATCGCGGCCATGCTTCTTCAAGTAGGTTTGCAGCGACGACCACGTTCCCAAGTAACCAACGAGATGCTCGAAGCTCCAAGACGCGTGCATCTGAAACACGGGCGCCTCGAATCTCTTAAAATCAAAAGGCAAATTCCGGTATCCCAACTCCACCGAGCGGCGCTCCCCTTCCCAGTAAGGGCCCAAAATCGTTTCGTAGAGCTTCATCACGACGGCATCGATCTCGGGTGTGAGATGTGCCAGGGCGTAACTCCAGACCGCCACCACCGCTCCCGGACGGGCGACTCGGCGAACTTCCTTGAAGAAGTTCTCGTGTTGAAACCAATGATACGCCTGAGCGACCGTCACCAAATCAACGCTCTGGGCAGCAAGACCCGAAGACTCCGCGGTCCCGACCGAATAAGTCACGTTGGCCGACGGCGAGGCTTGAGAGAGCTGTGAGGCCGACGGGTCCGTCGCAAAAACTCTTTCGAAAAAGGGGGCGAGACCGAGCGCCGCTTGACCGTTGCCGGTGCCGCAATCCCAAGCCGCTTTCCTTGCTGGAACTTGATCGGCCAGCCAGGCATAGAGGGATTCGGGATAGTGCGGGCGAAACTTCGAGTAATCCAGGGCTTGAGACGAGAAAAGATCTTTGAAACCGTTCATGCCCTCTTCTACACTTTTTGAACGAGGTAAAATATGAAAAACATTTTTGGCGTTCGCACTCACCATATGTACGGCTCCATTGGACTTCTCTTCGTGCGAGTCGTCATGGGCGTCGCATTTCTGTTTCACGGCTGGGGCAAGATTCAATCTCCCTTTTCGTGGATGGGTCCCGATTCGACAATGCCGGGCCTTCTGCAGTTCTTGGCGGCTTTTTCTGAATTCGGCGGCGGGATCGCGTTGATCGCGGGGTTTCTGACGCCGCTCGCGTGCCTCGGGATCGCCTTCACCATGATCGGCGCGGTGTACACGCACGCCATCGTCATGGGCGACCCCTTTGTGGGCACCAGCTCCTATGAACTCGCTTTGGTTTACTTTTCGCTCAGCGTGCTGTTCATCACGCAAGGTCCGGGGTATTTCTCACTGGATCGAATCGTATTTGGCCGAAAATCCTAAGGTTTCCAGGGCCTGTTGCATCAAAAACAGGCCCATCGCCAGTCCCGGCAACTGCATGATCGAAATCAAAATGATGAAGAATGACGTCGAGGTGTCACGCGGACGAAGGCGCGCGTATTTGAGTGCCTCGCGGATCGAGATGTAGTTGCCAATCCATGGCAGTAGGATCACGGCCATGATCGCGTAGCTCACCGAACGTCGCATCGAAACCGAGCTGGTTTCGGTCTGCGGCTCGTGCTTTTCGACGACCGCCACTTGGGAGCGACGCAAAAGATCCACGGCCCGATCATAGTCAACCGGTTTAACGTTTAAAAAGTAGCGGCCTTGAGTCCCACCCACAATGATGGACGAATACTCGCGCACGCCCTCCAGATCGGCCTCAATGCCCTGGCTGAGGAGGTAGTCCTTGGCCATCAGGCCTTCGGTGTGGTCTTGAAATTCGCGTACGAGTTTGCCGTCCGTCATGGTCATCATCAGGGTTTAACACACCCCCTTTGCCCTGTCTAAAAACTCTTCGACTTGATTTAGGACTCAGTGTTAAATCGCTCCATGCCCTACAACTTCCTGCGCACGCAAATCGGCAATCTCAATCGCAGCCTCTTTCTCGCCATGCTCTTCAGCGTGGGCCTCGTCCTTGCCTGCTCCCTTTTGTTCGTTTACCAGACGTCGGCACAGAAGCAAAACAGCCAAGACCGCGGGCAGGCTCAAGAAATGATCAAGACCTTGCAGCGCGTGCTCATCGCGCTAGTGGACGCCGAGACCGCACAACGTGGTTATGAAATCGCCAAGGACGTGCGCTTTCTAGAACCCTACTACCGCTCAGCCGGTCTCATCGACAAAGAAATCGACTCCATTCACGAGCTGGCAAAGAAAATGCGCACCGAGCGCGGCGAGAATCGCATCACCGACGAGCAGATCGACGATCTCTCGGCGCGCAAAAAAGAACTCTTCGCGATCTTCGAATCCTCCGTGCAGAACTCGGGCGGAAAATGGTCCCGCACCGAAGCTCTGGAGGCTAAACGCAAGATGGATGAAACTCGAGACTTGATCGGCGAGCTTTTGGACCGCTCGTTGGCACACCTCGAAGACAACGACAAGCGCATGGTGCTCGGGTACTCGCGCATGTCGATCGTCGCGATCATCACCGTGCTCTTCTCTTTTGCGTCTTTGGTCGGTTCCGTCATGTTCCTGTCGCAAGGTCTCGAAAAACAGAAGGCTCGCGCGATGAGCTACTTTGAGTCCGCCTCGAAAGCCGAAGAGGCCTCCGACTTGAAGTCGGCCTTTTTGGCCAATATGAGCCACGAAATCCGAACTCCCATGAACGGCATCATCGGCGTGATCGACTTGCTCCGCTCAACCCGGTTGGACGACGAGCAGCGCTCTTATGTCGAAATCGTTCGCGATTCCTCAAACACGATGCTCGCCCTTTTGAACAACATTCTCGATCTTTCAAAAATCGAGGCGGGAAAATTCCACCTCGAAAAAGTCAGCTTCGAACTTCCCTCGTTGGTGCGATCGGTGGTGAGCGTTTTCCGTTACCAAGCGATCGAAAAGGGCCTGCGCCTGGATTTGCTGGTCGCCGATAGCGTTCCACACCACTTGATGGGCGACCCCCTTCGTCTCCGGCAAGTTCTGACCAACCTGATCGGAAACGCCTTGAAGTTCACGTCGGAAGGACTCGTCGCGATCCGCATTCAGGTCGTGAGCCAGGAGAGTGAGCTGTACAACGTCCGCTTCGAAGTCGAAGACACCGGCGAAGGCGTTTCGCCTCAGGACCAGGAGCGTCTTTTCCAACCCTTCACCCAGGCCGACCTTGCGACGTTTCGCAAATTTGGAGGTTCGGGGTTGGGTCTGGCCATTTGCAAACAGGTCGTCGAGATGATGAACGGGCAGATCGGCGTCATCAGCACTCCGCAAAAAGGATCGACCTTTTGGTTTGAAATTCCCATGATCAAATCGCAGGTCGAACCGGCCGAGATGGTCGACACCGAGGACCACCTCGTCCGCGACTTCCAGCGGGCCCATAAAATTCTCGTGGTCGAAGACAACGCCGTGAACAGCAAGGTTTTCGCGGGCATGCTCGAGAAAATGAACCTCCCTTACCGCATTGCCGAGAACGGGGCCGTGGGCGTCGAACTCTTCCGGCGCGAGCATTTCGATCTCGTCCTCATGGACTGCAATATGCCCGTCATGGACGGTTACGAAGCTACCCGCCAGATTCGCGGCCTCCACGGCGCCCGAGGACTCACCCCGATCATCGCGATCACCGCCAACGTCATGCGCGGCGACCGCGAGAAGTGCATTCAGTCCGGCATGAACGATGTCATTTCCAAACCGGTCCCCTTCCCGGAGTTGCAGGCCAAGTTGTTTCAGTATTTGGTCCAGAACGATCTTCCGGCCCAAGTCAAAGCGGCCCTAGAAGTTCTGCAAAAGCTTGAGACCTCGTCGAATCCCACCTTCGTCGCACAACTGGTCCGAATTTTTGTGAAGGACACGCCGGTGACGATTGCTGAGGCCAAGCAAGCTTTGGCCAGGGGCGACTTCCCCGCTCTCGAAAGGGCCGCGCACTCACTCAAGTCGAGTTTCGCGAATTTCGGCGCGAAAGTGGGCTCGCAAAAGGCGTTGGAGGTCGAGAAACTCGCGAAATCCTCGCAGGCCGCAGGCTCCGAATCGCAGCTTCTGCAAATCGAAAGCGAGTTCGAAAAAGTTTCGCGCGTCCTGCTGCAGCTTATTCCGGGAGCGGAATAAATTCCGTCTCGTGCGGGACCGGAGCAAACTTCCGGTCCTTCCAGTCCTGCTTGGCTTTCTGAATTTTTTCTTTCGAACTCGAAACAAAATTCCACTCGATAAAACGCTCTTCCGGAAACGGTTGGCCGCCAAAAAGAACGGCGTGCGCCCCCGCCTCGAGATCCAATCGGATCTGGGCGCCGGGTTCAAAAATGATCAGCTCATGTCCGGGAGTTTCTTGCTTCTGATCCGCCGTCACGCGCACCCGGCCCTCCAGAACGATGAGCCCAAGGGCCTGATCACCCGAATCAAACTCAAAGTGCCCGCCCTTGGCGGACCGTAAATTCATGAACACCAGCTTCGAATGCACCTGAACCGGCGAGCGCCGGCCGCGCGCCTCCCCGGCGATGAGCGTGACTTCGACGTCGCCCTCGGTCCATGTCGGAATGGCGGATTTGGCGTGATGAAAGAACTCCGGCGCCATGTCCTCTTTGTCTTTGGGAAGGGCGACCCAGAATTGCAGCATGTGCTGAGCGCGCTCGGTGGGGGCTTGCCCGTCGGGCGTACGCTCCGAGTGCACGATCCCACGCCCCGCGGTCATCCAATTGACATCGCCAGGTTTGAGCACCAGCTCATTGCCGAGACTGTCACGGTGATAAGCCTGTCCTTTGAAAAGATACGACAACGTCGAAAGACCGATGTGGGGATGTGGGCGCACGTTCAACCCTTCGGCAGGTCCCTCGCTCGGCGGCAGGTAGTCCAAAAAAACGAAGGGCCCCACCGCGCGTTTTTTCATAAACGGCAGATAGCGAAAGATCGGGTGGCCGTCGATCGAGATCGTTCGCGGTTCAATTTTCATTTCGATGCCCATGCACCCTCCAACATTTTTTTGTTCGAGATCAATTCGACCTTTGCCGTCTGATGAAAAAGGGCTGCGACCGCGGTTTCGGCCACGCGCTTCGCTTCGATGGGCCGCCCCGCCTTGAGCGGACCAACCAAAAGTGATTGGACCAAGGGCGCAAGGGTGATCGCGAGTTTTTCCACGAAACGAGACTCTTGGCGTTCTCCCAAGAGAAGACTCGGTTGCAAGATCACCAAACTTTCAAAACCGATCTGCTTCAGATCGCGCTCGGCCGCGCCTTTCACCTGGTTGTAGAAAAATCGTGAGTCGGCATCGGCTCCCATGGCCGAGACCAAGACGAATTTGCGGACACCCAACTCACGGCAGCGAGCCGCGAAACGCAAGACAAAATCGTGATCGATTTGAAAGAAGGCCTGTTGCGAACCGGCTTTGCGGATCGTGGATCCCAGAGCGCAAATCGCGGCATCGAGCGGCGCACCGCCGTCCGCGGCGAAAGACGAAAAATCCGTCTGCACGAATCGCAGTTTCGGACTTGATGCGCAGGAGGCGCGTCGTCCGTAAGAACGAATCGACTCAACGCGAGACTCTTGCTGCAAAATTTCGGCGCACGCACCACCGACCAACCCCGTCGCTCCCGCCAAACCGACTTTCATCTGAAAGACCTCCGCCCGGCCATGATCGTTCTTGGGAATCGTTTTGAAAAGTGCTAATGTTTTTCGGTGCGCTACGTGAAGGTCACCCTGATTACGCTCGTGCTCTCCGCTCTGTCGATCCAGTTTTTGGATCAACCGATGACCGCATTCTTTATGCCCGACGAGCTCTACCGCTTTCGCCGCGTCTCCCGCCACCTGACCGATATTGGCGAAGGCCAAGTCTGGTTTGCCCTCGCGCTGCTTGCCCTTTTCGTGGCCTGGCTCGCGCGCAAAAACTTTTTTCGCGGCGCCGAGTCCCTGACCGAAAGGACACGCGCGCACTATGAACGTCTGCGCGTTTTTGGGATCAACCTCTTCGTCTCCTTGATTCTCAGCGGAGTGATTCTGCACCTGTTCAAATGGATCATCGGCCGCCAGCGCCCGCACGTGACCGAAAGTTACGAGCCGCATGTTTTCTACTGCTTTAACACCAACTCGCACTACCATTCGATGCCGTCGGGCCACTCTCAAGTTCTTTTCGTGGCGGCGGTGAATCTCACGTTGATGTTCCCGCAGTACACGCGCTGGATTTATTTTTTCGCGTTCAACCTCGCGATGACCCGCGTGTACACGACCCAGCACTTTTTCTCGGACGTCTTGATGGGTTGCTTGACCGGCTATCTTGGCGCTCACCTCGCTCTGCACCTGCTCGAGAAGCGCCGAAATGCCTCGAGAAACCCTCACACTTCCACCACTTAGCGCATCGCGCTAAATGTGTGTGTTACAATTAAGCAAAATTTTCTCGACAACCCTGGCAGATCTTCGTAACCCCAACAGCAACTTTAACTTTCTAAGGAGATCCTCATGAAAAGTCTTTTTCTGACGGCAGCCCTTTTCGTTTCTTCGTTCGCCTTCGCGGGTGAATTGGACCAAGATGTGACCAATCAAGGCCTCACAGGCACCGTGGTTGTTCGCGTTGATTCGCGCGACAAATCGGTTTCGGTTTTGAAATCGGAAGTCGTTCCCGCTTCGAAAAAAGAAGCTCAAACTTTGGCCGCCTCGGGCGCTTTCCAATCCGCTCCTTCGGATAAAGTTCGCACCGAGTTGGACAACGAAGCTGGTTCGTCGAGCTGGTACTGGTACTGCGGCTACAACACAAGCCCCTACCTCTACTGGTACGGCTACAACTACTACCCGACCTACTACTACTCCTATAGTTATTACACCTACTACTACTACTCGTACTACCGTTGGTAAGAGAGTGGTAATCGGTCCTCCTGTTTAGTCGCAGGAGGACCACATGGGAAAATATTTCATTCTCTTCACGGGACTGACTCTCGCCGCCACTTCCTTCGCGGCACCGCTCTTCAAGAACAGCGCGGCCCTTCGCCAAACCTACCGATTCGACAAAGCCCTCGCCGCCATTCCGCAAAATCAGAAAATTAAAATCGCGGTTCTCGACAAAGCCTGGACCGGTTACAAAGCCGAGATCGGCAAAACCCTTCCGTCCACCACGCGATTCATCAATGGCGCCGTCTCCGCTCCCCAAGATATGACCTCCAATCACGGTCTGCGCATGGCCCAAATCGTTTCGGCGATGCTCGATGCCGTCAAGCGCCCTCAGCAAGTTGAAATGCGCCTGTACCAAGTTTACGGATTCACCAATTTCAAAGCGGCGATCGACGCCCTCATTCAAGATCCTCCTCACGTTGTCTTGTACTCGGAAGTTTGGGAACTCGGCGGAAACTTCGATGGTCGCGGCTTTATCAATAGCGAAGTGAACCGCGCCACCAATGCCGGCATCATCTGGGTCAACGCCTCGGGAAATTTTGGCTTCCGCACCTACAACGCCCCCGTGCGCACGATCAAGGACGACTGGGTTCAGCTTCCCGATCTCAATAACTCCTGGAAGATCGTCTGCGAAGCGCCCAAAGGTCAGAAGTGCCCGGTTCGCGTCGTTCTGACTTGGAACGACTTCAAAGACGATTCCGAAGCCGGCACCAACCGCGATCTGGATTTGGCTCTCACCGATGACCTGCTCAACATCATCCAGACCAGCACGCTTAAACAGAGCGATGACCGCAACGAGGCACGCCCCGGATACTCAAAGTATCCCCGCGAAGCCGTGTCGGCCGAAGTGAAACCGGGCACCTATTTCGCGCGCGTGAAGAATGCGAGCAAGAACTTCGCGGGAGCCGATGCCCTCCGCCTGACCGTCGATGGCGATTTCGTCAAAGTCGATTCGTACGATCTTGATGAAAGCCTCTTAAATCCGGGCGACAACCCCAATGTCATTTCGGTGGGGGCCATCGATTCTGAACGCACGGGCCGATCGGCGCGCTTGGGCCGTCCCGATCTGTGGGCGGTGTCCTCGGTCCAGCTCGATGCCGACAACGAGTTCCGCGGCACTTCGAATTCGGCCGCCATCACCGCCGCTTCGGTGGCTTTGACCATGGCCTACAACACCGGGCGCGGTTACAATCTCGACCGCCGCCAAGTGATGAATCTGCTGTCGCTGCCTTTTAGCTGGGAGCAGGGCGGAACTTCGCTGCGCGCTTTGGGCTTTGGACCTCAAGGTACTTGCTTCCAAGAAGGCGGATGGCCGCGTCCTCCTGAAGCCGCCGCGCGCCTGATGGCTTTGGGGGGCGTGATCGTTTCGACCACCGAAGGTTGGAAAGTGATGACCGCCTTCGACCCTTGGATCGTCTCGGGTCTAAAACGCAATCGCGATCAAGAGCGCTTGATCGTCACGCCCTCGGGCTACGTCAGCATGGACCGCTTTGCACCGCTGAATCCCGACCAAGTCGAAGTCTTTCAGCGCCCGCTCGAGGCCGGCCTGTGTCGCCGACCGTTGTTCACCAAAGGCAACCTTCTCCGCCCCTTCTGATCCGGGCGGAGTTTTATTTCGCCAACTGAAATTTTTCGAAACGGCCCAGCTCCTCTTCGATTTGGGCCTTGAGCTCCCGTGGACGTTTTTTCGCGGTCCACGTCCACTTTTGCATGAGCAGTTTTTCGTTCTCGCGATCGGTTTTTAAATCCAGAACCGCGACGATCTGATCGTTCACCAGCACCGGCAACGCGAAGTAGCCGTAGAGACGTTTTTCTTTTGGGATGTAGGCTTCGAACCGGTGATCGTAGTCGAAAAAAGATCTCAGCCGCTGACGCTGAATCGTGAGCGGATCAAACGGCGATAAGAGGTGCACCATGTCCTCGATGGGCTCGAGTTTTTGATCGAGATCTTCGGGCTTGATCCAGTGAAGCGGGGCGTCCGCGCCTTCGATCTGAATCGGCACCAGCTCGCCCGCGCGCACGCGCCTCTCGATCAGGGCTTTGATCTCGGGTTTCGCCGAGGCGTTGAGGTGGCAAATCGAATCCAGACTGACGAGGCTCTGCGCGCGCAAGGAGCGGTCGAGGAGATAATTGGTGATCTCGCGTGCGGTGGCTCCTTTGGGTTTCTTGTCCCAGCCAAAGTGACGGTCGGTCAGATCGTACTTCTTCAGCATGCCCACCCGCTCGCAGATCGTCAGGTCTCCCATGTAAAAAGCCCGTTGCAGAGCGCGCTTCGAGGGCTTACGGCTCGCCCACTCGTGGTCTTTCTCAACCAGCTCATCATCGGTGATATCGCGAATCGAAATGGGACCTTCTTTGCGAATTCGGCGCATGACTTTGGCAAGATCTTGCTTGGAGACCTTCTGGAACCATTTGCTGGGATTTTTTTTCGACGCCCTCATGTCCGGCGCGAAGAAGCGGTAGTCGCGTGTCGGCACATACGCCAGTGCGTGGGTCCAGTACTCGAAAACCGACTTGTCCACGGACTGCGCCCGGCGCAGGTCTTCCCGCCGGTACTGCGGAATGCGCGTGAACAAAATATGGTGATGGCTGCGCTCGATCACATTGATCGTGTCGATCTGCACGTAGCCCAGATGCTCGATGGCCGCCGCCGTGGCCTGAGGCCCCTTGCCGAAGGGGTTTCGCTCATCCAATTTCTGCGCGTGAAGCCAAAGACGCTTCGCCTCATCTTTGGAAACGGATTTCAACACCGGCGCGCTCACAAAAAAGTCTCCATCAGGATGCAATCGAAATAGCGCCCGTCGAGTTTTCGAAAATGCCGATTAAGACCGACGCGCGTGAACCCAAACTTTTCGTACAGTGCAAGGGCGGCCACGTTGTCCGAATAAACGGAAAGCTCCACTTTTTCGAGCCCGCACCTCTTGGCGTGATCCAAAGCCGCTTCCAGCAAACGAGAGCCCAACCCGCGGCCTCGATAGCCCGTCATGAGGCCCATACCCAAAGAACCTCGATGATTCATGCGTGCATTCTGGTAGCGGCTGATATCCGCCCAGCCAACGACTTTGCCGTCCTCAACCGCGAAGTACGAAGGCAAATGGCTGGCGATCAGTTTGGTCTGGAACTCCGCGATTTTTTCGAGATCAATGGCCTCGATCATCTCGATGTAGACGCGTTCGCGCGCCACCGAGTCGAGGGCCGCGCGAAAACTTTCAAAGTATTGGGGATCGGCGTAAACGATCGAGACACTCATGCATCACCTGCTCAATGACGGTCTTTCCTTTTGTGTCATTTTGTAAAGCACATGTCGACATAAAGGCGAGGCCGGGTCGACTTTAGGATGATCGAATTCGCCCGCGGCGGTCATCCCGATTTTGCGCATAACGTTCCAAGAACGGACATTTGTTTTGGCCGTGAAAGAGACGATTTCAGCCAACTGATAGCGGTCAAAACCAAGCTCCAACGCCTTGCGTGCGCCTTCCGTGGCCAAACCCTGTCCCCAGTAATTTTTAGCCAAACGCCAACCGATTTCCACGCATGGCATGAAGGCCGCTTCGAAATTGGGAATCGAAAGGCCGATGAAGCCCATGAACTCGTCGGTCGCTTTCGACTCTGCGGCCCAGAGCCCAAAGCCGTGGCGGCGAAACCCATCTTGAATGCGGCGGTAGCTCGCAAGGCTGTCATCGAAACGCATCGTGCTCGGAAAGAACTCCATGACTTCGGGGTCCGCATTCAGATCGGCATAAGGCAGAAGATCCGCCTCGCTCCACGTGCGCAGACGAATCCGCTCGGTTTCGCCGACGACGACGGTCAAGGCAATGCTCCTTGGCTCTTCAAGGCTTTGAGCTTCTTCTGATCGCCCACGATCCAAACCAGATCTCCGGGTTCGAGCTGCATCGAAGAATCCGGGTTGAGAATCCGGCGGCCCGCGCGCTCAATCCCCACGATCAAACCGCTCAAGATCTCACGCAGTCCGCACTCGCGGATCGTCTTGTTCGCGAAGGGATGAGCCTCTTGCAGGAGCAAAGATCCCAGGCCGAACGATTCACCCAGATCGTTCTCGTCCAAACGAGGCCTGGTTTCGATCACGGGTTTAAAATGCGTGATTTGGTCGTCGGTCCCAATCACGAAGATACGGTCTGACGGAAGCAGCATGTCCCCGCGCGTGGGGGCCAGCATGCGGTGATTTCCACGTTTGATCATGGCGATCGTCACGCCATACTTTTCTTTGAGCGCCAGTTCCTGCAAGGTCTTGGCAATGACCGGAGATTCTGCCGACACCACCAGTTCCGCCAATGTGGCGTCCCAGGGTGCGAGGTGGGGCTCGTGCGGCGTCTGCTCCATTTCGCCGCGCTCCTTTTCGGTGAGATTTTCCATAAAGCGATGCTCGACGGCTTGATACAAAGGCTCCGAGTACCGGCTGAAATAAAAACCTCCAATCGAGATTGCCAGCAAGACCACGCCCGCCAGGGCCGAGATCGAGGCGAACTGACCGATCACGAAAACGATCAGCAGAATCCCGAAGAAGAAGCGCACCATCGAAAGACCAAACTGCAATTTGCGGAGTTGTTTGATGGTCGCGGTGTCATAGGACTCTTGGTGTGAAGGCGGCGCCAAAACGATGGCCCATAGAAACGGGAAGCAAAGAATCAAGCAGCCCAAACACATCAAGATATTGAGAGTCGACTCATTGACCGACTCGACCGTGATGTACGAAATCAGCACGCGACTGACCAGCAGGGTGATGGCGAGGACGATCACGCTGTTGAGCACGATTTTCATGCCGTATTCGCGCCAGATCAGCGAGAACGTGTTGTCCGGGCCGCTTGAAGACATCGCCGATTCATATCGAGCCAGACGTTCGCGGACCCTTTCCGGAATCCGTTTTTCAATGGCGGCAAAGAACGGATCGGCAAATTTAATCAAGTAGGGCGTCGTAAACGTGGTCACGGCCGAAACCGCGACGGCGATGGGGTACAAGAAATCGCTGGTGACTTTCAAAGTCACCCCGAGGGTCGCGATGATGAACGAGAACTCACCGATTTGCGCCAAGCTCATCCCCGCCTGAACCGAGTGCTTCAAGCTGCGTCCCGAAATCACGGCACCGAGGGTGGTGCTCAGAAGCTTGCCAACGACGGTCGTCACCGTCATCAAAACGATGATGCCGAAGTAATCTCGCAAAACCTGCGGGTCGATCATCATACCAACCGAAACGAAAAACACCGCGGCGAACAGGTCACGCACCGGAATGAGCAAGTGTTCGATCCGATGCCCCTCGCGCGTCTCGGCTAAGAGCGAGCCCATCACGAAGGCACCCAAGGCCGGAGAGAAGCCCACGTGCGTCGCGATCATCACCATCAAGAGACACAAGGCAATGGAAACAATCAGCATCGTTTCGTCCGAGAGCATCTCGCGAATCCGTCGCAGAAGGACCGGAAGCACGTAAATTCCCACGACGAACCAGAGCACCATGAAAAAGACCAGGCGTCCCGACGACATCAGGAGCTCCGAGCCCGAAAAAGACTGCGAGACCGCAACCGAAGACAAGAGAACCAAGAGCAAGATGGCCACAAGGTCTTCGACGATCAAAATACCGAAAACGAGCGAGACAAAATTACGGCTTTTCATCCCCAGCTCATCGAACGCGCGCACGATGATCGTCGTTGATGAAATCGAGAGGATCCCGCCGAGGAACAAGCTGTCCATTTTGGACCAGCCCATCAGCTGTCCAACGATATAACCCACGCCAAGCATGAAGAAGATTTCGACGAGAGCGGTGATACTGGCGCTCTTGCCGACCTTCGAAAGTTTCTTGAAGCTGAATTCCAATCCAAGGCCGAAGAGCAGAAAGATCACGCCAATCTCGGCCCAGACTTTGATGCTCTCGGTATCGGCCACGGTCGGCACAAAAGGCACGTGAGGGCCAACCAAGAATCCCGCGATCAAGTAGCCCAGCACGACCGGCTGTTTCAGCTTTTTGAAGAGCAACGTCACGATCGCGGCGGTGATGAGGATAAATCCAAGGTCTTGAATTAAAAGAGGCAAGTGAATCATCTCTTAGTCTTTTCATAGACCTCGAGATCAGGCAATCAGACGTCTTAAAAAAAATTAATCTATGTGGAATTTCGCCTCGCGTCCTGTTTGAAATTGGGGTGATTTGCCTGTTTTTCGCCGGGTTTTTGGTGGGCACCGCTTTGCAAAGACACACGGAAAAGCGAGCAGAAAGCTGGCTCAAAATTTTTTGATGTGAGGTGTTTACATGACAAAACGAACCACGGCTCTGGCCGCGATTTGCGCTCTGGCTTTTTCCTTTGGAGCACAAGCTCAGGAAAAAACAGGTTCTTCAACTTTCCCCAAGCCCCGTGAAGTGGTGGACCAAAGCGAACTGCGTCCTCACGTCGGTGTCATGGTTGGCGTCGCCAATCCTGAAGGCAGCTACCGCTCTTCGGGCGAATACGGTATCGATGTGGGTTACCAGCCTCTGATTCCGTTCGGTTTGGGACTCGAGATCACCGGCTCGGCGATCGAGAGCGACGCGGGTGACCGTTTGGACCGTACCGGCATCTTGGCGAAAGCCACTTACAATTTTGGCGGTGAGACCGCCGTGATCCGCGACTCTTACGTGGGTCTCGGCTTGGGCGCGGCGCTGAAATCGGATGGCACTGACTTGGTCAGCGCTCCTTTGGTTGGTTTCGATATTCCGATCAACCGTGAAAAAGGCCGCAACATGTTCTCACTCGGCGCCAACGCAAAATACATCATCGTGGGCAGCAGCGACCCTGACACTCTCTCGGTGAACGGCGTCGTCAAGTATTGGTACTAAGATCACAGATCAAATCGTGAGCGATCAGAAGAAGCGGAGTTGAAGAACTCCGCTTCTTTTTTGTTTTGGGACCTAGCCCCAGGTGATTTTGATGGATTCGGCGGATCGTTTTGCCGGACCGTGAAAGACGGCTTCAATGTTATTGCCGTCGGGATCCGTGACGAAGCACGCGTAGTAACCGGGATGATAGGGTCGCTCCCCCGGTTTCCCGTTGTCTTTTCCACCGGCTTTTAATGTGAGTTCGTAAAAATGGTCCACCATTTTTGTGCTCGACGCTTGAAAGGCCAAGTGGGTGCGGCCCGTGAGCTGATTCTGAGCAGCCTTGCTCTCTTTGCTCGAAATGAACAGCTCATCAAACCAAAAAAAATCCGGGCCTTCGCCGCCCATCGGAATTTTCAAGGCTTCCAAAGCCGCGGCGTAAAATTTTTTGCTGGCCGCGAGATCGCGCACCACGAGTTGTAGGTGATCGATCAAACGTCCACGTTGAATCTCATTCACTTCCATTTGTCCTCCTGAGACTTAGGTGAGTTTCTTTCTGAAGTAGACGACCCTTTCGGTTTCTTCAAAACCCCAGCGGCCATGGGTGCGCTGCGAGTCCAGATTGTCGAGAGCGGCATCGGATCCGATCTCAAAGATCTCTTGCGACCGCGCCCAGCTCTCGACGGCGTCCACGAAAGCGCGTCCAAATCCCTGTTTGCGGTAGTCCGGATCGATCCAAATCCCTTCAAGAAAAACGACCGGCCGGCTGTCACAACCATTCGCGTAGGGTCTTAACGAAGCCTCGGCGAAACCAATGGCTTTGTCCCAGTCTTGGGCAATCCAGGCTTTGAAGCGCGGATTCTCGACTTCGGCTTCCAGCTCGCGCCGGTGCTCTTCGATCGAGGACTGGGGCCACAATCGGTGGCGCATCAGGGACCAATCTTTGAAATGTTCGCTCGTGGCTTCTTTGAGGGTCATCATCTGCACGTAGGCTAGCCGTCTCCCCGAACGAACACCACGCTTGTCTCGGCATGGCGGTGTCGGATTTTTTTGACATGTCCGAGTTTGACCCACCGAGCGAGATTCAGCACATTGGGAAGGATGACCAAGATTTCAAATGAGCCTGTTCACACCCTGCACTTGATCGCCAACCCCAAATCCGGAAAAGGGTTGGGCGCGGCCCTTCCCGATCTGGCCCGGCGCCTCTGCCAAGAGCGCGGGGTTAAATTTATCCTGCATGAAATTTCAGAGCCGGGCTCCCTCGACGAAAAAGGCGAGACCGCACTGAAGCAGGCCACGAAAGATGGCGGGATCGTGGTGGCCGCGGGCGGTGACGGCACGATCCGCTCGGTGGCGGCGAAGCTTCGCGGCCAAGATGTTCGATTCGGCGTGATTCCCATCGGCACCTTTAATTTCTTCGCGCGCAACCATCGAATTCCCGAAGACCCCGAGGCGGCTCTCCAGATCGCGCTGGACGGGCGGTCAAAAGCCGTTCGGCTGGGCGAAATCAATGGTCACATCTTTTTAATCAACGCGAGCTTAGGTCTCTATGCCAAAGCGATTCGCGACCGCGAACACCGCACCAGCCGTTGGGGCCGCAACCGGATCATCGTGATCATCTCGACGATCATCAGCCTCATCGAAGGCCACCGGTCGCTCAAAGTTGATTTGGTCAGCGACACAGTTGCCAAATCCATCGCCACCCCCATGATTTTCATCGGGAACAACGCGCTCCAGTTGCGAAATCTCTCGCTCGATGTGGCCCATTGCATGAAAAAGGATCTCTTGGCCGTCGTCACCATGAAACCGCTGACGACTTGGGGCACCCTCAAGCTGATCTTCATGGGCATGGCCCGTTCGCTCGAGAAGCAGGAAGGGCTCGACAGCTTTTGTGTCGAAACCCTGACGATCAAAACGCGCAAGAAAACCCAAGTCGTTGCCCTTGATGGTGAGATGTTCAAAATGAATTCTCCGCTCGTCGTGACCGCCCAACCGGAAATTCTCAACCTGATCGTGCCGCCACCTGAGGAGACGGCATGAAGGTGAGAGTCGCGCACATCTCCGATCCTCACTTCGGGACGGTTGAGCCCGATGTGCGCGCGGCCCTGCTCCAGTCGCTAAAATCCCTCGCACCCAGCGCGATCGTCGTGACCGGCGACATCACTCAGCGCGCCCGTCTCCGTCAATTTCGAGACGCCCGCCGGTTCTTTCGCGAACTTGAGCCCATCCCCGTTCTTGTGGTTCCCGGCAACCACGACATTCCGCTCTTCAATATTTTCGGCCGTCTTTTGCATCCTTATTTTGGCTACCGACGCATCCTCAAAGGGCATCTTAAAAAGCGCCTACCCCTTGAAGGCGTCGAGATCTTTGGCTTGGCCTCCACGCGGCGCTACCGCCACGTGCAAGGCGAAATCGACTTGCGCGCGATGAAAAAGTTTCTTTCAAAGCATCCCGACAGGGCGCCGGTGCGGATCGTCGGCCTTCACCACCCGCTCGACTGCCCGAAACGCGTGGATGAGAAGAACATCCTCCGCGGAGCCGATGGCATGATGGCGGCCTTGTCGAATCAACAGGTGGATCTGGTGCTTGGCGGTCATATCCATGACCCTCTCGTTTCGCTCTCTAGCGCCCGTTATCCCGGCATCGAGAAACCCTTGATCATCTCTGTCGCCGGGACCTGCCTGTCTTGGCGAACCCGCGCTGATGCGCCCAACTCCTTCCATCTGATCGACATCCTCCCCACGGGAGAGACTCCGCAAATCCAAATCCAGCGGCTCGACTACATCGATCGGGTTTCCTTTGAGAGCATCGAGTGTCATCAGTTTGTCCGCCAACCTGGAATCGGCTGGAACCGAGTTTAACCGGCCACAGGTTTTGTCTTTTTTTCCCTAAAATCGAGCGCAACGACCATTCTCGGCCCTCGCCTGCGGTCCCCATTTGAGTTGGGATTCTTTAGATTTCTTAACCATTCACTTCTTGGAAATTGAAGTCTTTACCCTCACTTGCCGCACCACGGTAAAAATCATTTACACATAGCATCAAGACCGCTAATCCCTGCTCGTTCTCATTCATGAACCCCTTTTTATAGGAAGGCCCCTCACATGAAATTGAAGCGTGCATTCAATCTCGCCCTCGTGCTTTTGATCTGCTCGTCGGCGTCCATCGCGCAAAGCCCGCGTATCGAAACCGTTGAAGACTACAACAAGCTCCTGCCTCACTGGGGCGTTAGCTGGTCTCCCGGTGCGAAATCGATCAACGGTTACCACCAGACCTTCTACACCGGCTTCGCGATGCGCAGCGAATCTCCCGAGCGCATCCACGTTCGCACCTCGCGCGGCAATCAAACCCGCGTGTCGGTCATCCTCGACGAACAGACCGTTGGCGATTATCTCTTCGATCTCGCCAAGCGCTATTCGTTCTATAAAAAGATGACCACGGGTTCAAAACCCCAATTGGATATCAACCCGGCCAACTCGAAAGCTCTCCCCCAGCTCGCTTACTACAATCAGATCCTCGAGTCGCCCCGTTACGGAATTCTCGAGTACGTTGAGCGCGCAAACCAAGGCCGCGAAAGCCAAGAAGCGGTTTATAAAAAATCGCTCGAAACGCTGACGGCTTTGAATCCTGGCCGCGTGTTCCCCTTGCGCTTCGATCTGCGCGCCGAGTTCACGAAATGGAAAACGGAGATGCGCACGCTCACGGGTGGCGATGCCAGCCGCGTGATGAGTTCGCCCGCCGCCGTCGTGACCGCGATCAACGGTCTTGTTTTCGGCCGCGTGAACTACACCGAGAAGCCCTCGGCTCAAGTTTTGGCTCAGTTGCAAACGGCTTTGAACGCCGCTCTCCAAAATGCTCCGGACGAAGTTTTCGTTCCCGCGGCTCTTGAGCTGTTCAAATCGGTGACCGGTTCGAAATACCAAATCAAAGTTCTGAATGCTCAAGGTCAATTCGAGCCCGCACTCAAATGCGCAGGCACGGCTTGTACGCTGACTTATACCGAGTTCACGACCATCTACCCCACCGGTTCGATGGAAGCGACGACTTCGGATGAGTACGGCAACCGCATCAACTCGTTCGCGACTCCCGGCCTCTGGCAGTTCCTGTCTCGCGGCGGCAAACACGATATCGACAACATCCGCAACGAACCCTACTACGGTTGGGCTCCGAAAATGGATTTCGAAGCGATCGGCAACGGCTTCCACAACCCTGCGGTTCGCTTCTGGGATCCCAGCAAAGCGCTGAAAACAGCTTTGGGCATCAATCCCGGCCACAACACCCTGTGGGCGGTTAAGCGTGGCGGCGTCTCGCACGGCTGCTTGCGCGTTCCCCTCGGCCACTTGTGGGAAATGCGTCAGATCTTCCCCGTCGAGAACGAAAAAGCGACGAAGATCATGTTCTTCGGTAACAACTCGCAAGATTTCGACGTCTACGACATCAACGGTGACGGACAACTCGAAGTCATGGGCGTTCAATACCTGATCTCTTACGGCCTTCAAGGTGCCGACGGTCTGGCTCGCCGTGAAGGTTCGGGCTTTGAAGTCAACGAAGGCCGCAAGCTCGATTTCTACACAAACCTGTACGGAGCTCGTAACGTCTTCCGCGTTGAGAACAACGGTGTTTACACGTTCCAATCTCCCCGCATCTCGTTCCCCTCGTACCTGGATCTGAAGCGCAAAGGCGTCACGGCACGTCCTAAACTTCAAGGCGACTACCCCTTGTACGAACAGGCTTACGAAAAAGACAAAGTTCAGTTCTACGCCGTCGGCGACATGAACGAGACCAACAAGCGCGTCGTTCGCCTCATGGGCCGAATCAAAGGCTGCGCTCCCACTTCGAACAAACAAGAGTGCGGTGAAGCCGCGTTCGACCAAGAAGCGAAAGGACTCGTTCGATGAAATCCTTGATCACGCTGGCCCTCGGCCTTGTTTTGTCGGTCGCCGCGCAGGCGGACCTCAAAGCTTCATTCAAGAAAATGGACTCGAACCGCAAGGGTCCCTTCACGGTGAACTACTTGCAAGGATCGCGCAGCCGCGTGATCGTGACGGACGGCTCGGCTTCGGGAACGTTCCAGTTCCAAGCCGCGTTCCGTAACGAAATCGGTCAAGAGCTCGCGACCCAGTACGACTTCTACGTCGCGAACCTCTTTACCACCAACTATTACGAGTTGATGGGCGAGTACGTTTACGGCGACGCTTACAGCAGCCACGACATCGACCACAATGCGATGCTCGCCGCCGCTCCTCGCGCCGCTAAGAAAGCCGGCTCGATGGTCCGTCACTGGGTTCTCGAGAAACATTATGTTCAGAACTTTCCGAACACCAAAATCGCGCAGGCTTTTAAGCTGCGCGGAATCGGCGGATCCGAGTTCGAACAGGCTTACGCTCCTTATTTCTTTAACTTTTACATGACCACGTTGACCGAAGACTTCCAGTTCTTGCCGGTTTACTTGCTCGCCAAGAGCAGCCCGATCGCCGCCTCGAATTCGCTCGAGCGCGCCCGGGTGGTCGTGAATCAGATCTACGAAGGTCTGCTGGCCAGATTCGGCCAAGACCAAACGGTCGTTCGCCGCATGTACCAAATCCGCAACGTGATTCACAATCAGCTCTCGCAAGAGGTTGTTGCGCAAATCGACAGCTTCCACCGTGAGTTCCCCTGGTACCGGCAAGAAAGCTCGGATCTGGATGAAGTTCGCAGCATCGTCGTGGCTTACTACAGCGTCAGCGCCAAGAAAGTCTCGGAATTCGCGAAGAAAATTGGCGCCAACGATATCGTGGCGCAAGCCGATGCCATGGCTAAAAATGGCTCTTCACCCGACAGCATCTTGGCTCTTTCGAGCATGATCGCCAACCTGCGCACGGCGGTTGCGACCAGCGCGGTTCCGGCGGCTCAAAAATCGGACGCCCTGCTCGTGATCTTGACGGCCAATCAGTATCTCAACAAAGAGATCCTGAACATGTCGTCGGTTTCATCGAAGAGCGTGATCAAAGCCATCGTGAACCTGATCTACGTCGAAGGCTTCCTGATCAAAGACAACTGGCAGTACTTCACCGGTGAAGTTGATAGCGCCGCCGACGTGGTGGCCGCGGGTGCCTTGTTCGCCGATATCGCCGATATCGCGAATGACACTCTCGCGCAGGCTTTCAACCCTTCGCTCGGTCAGTGGCTCTCGGTTGAGCCCAAAATGCAGTATTTCGTTGATAATACGATCAAATCATCGGCCCTTAACACCGCTTCCGTTATCGGAAAGAAAATTAAGAAGTAGGACTCTATGAAACAAATCTTAGCTTCCCTCGCGATTCTCGTTTTTTCGCAGCTCGCCTTGGCGCAAGCCAAAGTCATGAACCCCGGCGAAGCCGTGGGTCAGTTGGTGATGCTCTCGGCGACCGACGTCACCACCGAGACTCCCAAGTACAAATCCTTGAGCCCGCTCTCGATCCCCTTGTTCGCGGAACTTCCGCTGGACATGTCGGTCGTAGCCGGCGCGATCACATTGAAACAGCAAACGCTGCTCTCGCACGTTCAGCTGAAATCACGTGCCCGCAAAACGCCGAATCTCGACATTTCGGCCCTCGAAGGCGGCGCGCAAAATCCCTTGCTCGCTCCTTTTAAAGACGGCGATTGGGTTCACATGATTCTGGGGGCCGACGGTTCGATCTCGATCAAGCCCTCAACCGAAGCTGAAGCAACGGCTTACTACCAAAGCAAGCGCACGGAGCCCGTTCAACTCGAGTCGGATGTTCGCGAATCGCGCATCCGCCCTCACGCCGAACTTGGTTCGCCTGACTTCATCACCGTTGGATCAAAAGCCGCTAACTACGCAGAAATGGCGCGTGTTTTGAATACCGCTGATCGCACGGTTGTCCGCACCGGATACGGAATTCCGTTCTACTATTACGAAGAGTTTATCAATTCGAATCCCAAGATCAAATCGATGATCGATTCGATCCTGCGTGATCCGCTCATGAATAAAGTCGCGAAAGTGTCGTACCGAGAAGCGAAACTCAAAGCCCTCCAAGAGGCCATGCTGAGCCCAGAAGCCGCCGTTAACGAGAAGCTCGTGGATGAACTCATCGGCTACTTCGAGACCTTCCGTTCGAAAGGCCTGCCCCGCAACATGAAACTGCGCAGCTCGACAAACTCGGAAGATCTTCCGAATTTCAATGGCGCCGGTCTTTACTCGTCGGAATCTTACAAGCCCGCGAAAAAGGGCAAAGAAAAAGACATGGCCAAAAAACGTGAGAGCCTCAAAGAAGCCCTCAAAACCGTTTGGGCTTCGGTTTGGAATCTCCGCGCTTACGACGAGCGCAACTACTTCCAAATTCCCCACGCTCAAGTGAAAATGGGCATGCAAGTGAACCCCTCGTTCGGCGACGAAGGCGCGGACGGCGTGGTCGTGACCAAGAACGTTTCGAAAGATCCCCGCTTCCCGCAAGCCGGCGTCTACATCGAAGTTCACCGCGGGAGCGAGTACAGCGTGACCAATCCCGTTCCCGGAATCAAACCCGAGAAAATCTTGGTTCTCTTCAACGAATCCAATCCTCTCGACACGTCGGCGTACCAAATTCAAGTTTTGCAGCGCTCGAACGTGGCTGATGACACGCGCACGATTCTTCCCACCGACAACCCGAATCCCGTGTTGACCGATGCGGAAATCAAAGATCTCACCTACCAAGTGATGAAAACGCACGTGCACATGCACAAAGTTTTGGATCCGAAAAACCCGAATTTCTCGCTCGATCTCGAGTTCAAAATCGATTCTGAGGACACCGGTTCACGTCAAGTTTATGTGAAACAAGCCCGGCCTTACATCGACTAAGATTAACGATTTTTTAGACTCAAGTGAAAGACTAGGCCTGCCCATTGTCTGGGCAGGCCTTGTTGCTTTTGGGGCCCGCCTGTAAAGTGTGAAGAGAAACTAACAATCGAATAGTCCCGTCAACCTTTGCTCATGGAGGAGCTCAGATGACTCGAACCACCGTTGTTCGCAATGGCATGGCCGCGCTTTGCCTTTTGTTCGTCGCCCAGACCTCATGGTCGGCGATGCCCACCAACCCCGTTTCGGACCGTGAATTCACGATCCTTCCCAATGGAAAAGACCTCAGAACCATCAGCGTGAGCGGCGAGCGTCTTTCGCTTTCGCGCGGAACCGGACAGACCTTCGGCTCGTCGGCGAAAGCCGCCTATCAAAAACTAAAAGCGGATTCGAAAGCAGATCCCAATCACAAAGTTCACTGGGTCTTGATGGACCTGGACGGCGGCCGCGTGCTCGATCAAAGCGCCAATGCCGACAAACGCCTTTTCGGGGCTTCGTCGTCGAAGATCTTCGTGGGCGCGGGTCTTTTGGACAAACAAGCCGGCGCGCTCTCGAGTTCGCAGCTGCAACTGATGTCGGACATGCTGGTCGTGTCGTCGAACACCGCTTGGACGAATCTGCAGAGCCAAGTCGGTGATGGCAACTCGGACAAGGGACGCGAACGCGTTTACGGATTCACTCAGCGAATGGGTTACGAACAAACGCGAGGTTTTCAAGGGTACTGGGGCAGCATGCACGGCAACGAGCTCACCGCGATGGAGACCGCCGAATTTCTGCACGACACGTACATGGGGAACTACCCGGGCGCCGAGACCCTGTGGAAACTCATGCACGCCTGCCGCACCGGCGCGAGCCGGGGCCGCAAGTACATGCCCTCCTCTCTCTACGTGGGCGGCAAGACGGGCACCTACGACGGTTCAACCGAGAATCCCGAGACCGGCAAGAACTACAACGTGGCCATTCGCAACCACGTGTTGATCTTCAACGTCTTGGGCCGTCAGTACGGTCTGGTTGTTTTGGCCAACACCGGCTCCGACGAATCGGCGGCGCTGCTCGCGGGTGGACTGCTGCGTGAGTACACCGGATTTGCAGATTGATTATTTTTGCGAGTTCATGAACCAGAGGTCCATAAAGGTGGACGGGCGCGGCGACCACAGGCCCGTCACCGGGGCGATGATCTCGATATAGAGAAGCATCGCGAGAAGAATCAGGAAGACGCTCTTATAAACCACCGGCGTTCGCCCGAAGCTGGCGAGTTTCTTGATCATGGGCACTCCGCGCCGGTGCCCACCCACTCGGCGATGATTTTACCGAACTGTTCTTGCGTTCCCGGCACGGGTTCACGGCCCGCGCCCGGGTTCCATCCCCAGGCGACCAACTCGTCGTGAGCGTTGTGCTCAATGAATTTTTCCATCGTCATCCCATGGTTCTTTTTGGGATCTTTCAAAGCTTGGCAAAGCTCGCGAAGCGAGAGGCCTTGCCAGCCCATGCTCTTGGGCGCCAGCGCCCATTTCGGCGCGCCCGGAACTCCGGAGTGATGGTTGTTCTCGGTTCCGTGACAGGCCGTGCATCGCATGCCGAGATTCCCTTTGTCGTCTTTTCCACGCTGAACGTTCATGATGTGTTCGTGCATGTCCATGCCTTGAGTGGGACGATCACCCGCCGGGTGGCAGTTCATGCAGCGAGGATGCTGAAAAACTTTGGCGGCTTCTTTGAAAAGCTCCACCGAACGTTTGACTTGAGCTTCGTCTTTGCCGGCCGATTGAACCGATGACCACGACAGCAACAGGGCACCGATGACCCATACGGATTTTCTCATAACACCACCTCTTGAAGTGCCGTTCGCAGCGCGATCCATGGCAGGAGCGCGCAAGTCCGACGGCTCGGATTGACGCGTAAATGGTTAAAACTTGAAAGCGATGACAAAATTTCGGGCCAAGCGTCCTCCGCTTTGGCGACAACCGCACGTTCGAAAGAGTGCGAGAGGTCGACGGCCACTTCGGCGCGCTTTCCCTGAACCTCTTCGCACAGAAGCGAAGAGGAGGCCGTGCAAATGGCGCAGGCCTTGGCCTTAAAGCCCGCCGCCCGAATCATCCCCTCTCCGACCTCAAAACGCAGCTGCACATGATCGCCGCAAATCGGGTTGGTGAGCTGATGCTCATGGGTGTAATGAGGCGGGAACAGGCCGTTCTTTTTTGATTTTGAGTGCTGCGTGAGAATCTCGCGGGCTTCGGCCAGATTCATGACAGTTCTCCCAGGATTTCGGCCGCGATCGAAAGCGAAATCTCTTCGGGGTTTCGGGCGCCGATATCAAGTCCCACCGGAAGATGCAGGCGGGCATCAAGATCTTCGGCCCGTGCAATGCCAAGATGATTCTGAACTTCGACCACGCGCTTTTGGCTGCCGATCATCCCGACGTACGGAGCGCCCGCTTTGAGCGCGTTTTCGACGAGATGCGGGTCCTGAGCGGTGTGGCTGGCAACAATGACCGCTTCATCGGGCGCAAATTCAATCTGGTCGTAAGACCCTTCTAGGCAATCGCATTTGACGTTGGAAGGATAATCTTCTTTTGCCAAGAACGGCGCGAGCGCGCGGACTTGGAAACCGAGCAAAGAAAAATGCCGGGCCATGGCCTCGGTGATGCGGCTTCGTCCGATCAGGGCGACTTTGCGTGCCGACAGCCCGGACGTGGCCGTGCCGTTGACGCGAAGGGGGCGTCCGGATTTTCCGCGTTGGAGCGCGATGGTTTTGGCCATGTCTTGGAAGAGATCCGGAAAAGAAAGATCGTCTTTTCGCTCTCCCCACTCAATGTGCCATCCGCAGGCGCCGGCGATCAAACGGGTTTCCTTTTCGAAGCGGGGCACCAGGGGCAGACGGACTTGTTCCGCGGGCAAAAGCGGATCGATAAAGACATGCATGCGGCCGCCGCAAGCCACGCCGAGGCCCAGAATCTCGTCGTCCATGTCCGCCAAAACGATGCGAGTCTTGTTTTCTTTTAACGATTCGACAACTTGCTCACCGATAAAACGCTCGGCACAGCCGCCACCCACCCAACCTTGGAGATTGATGCCCTTCTCATCAAAGATGGCTTTCGAACCCGTTTTGGCCGAAGCCGAGCCATCGACCTTGATGATGGTCGCCACCGCAAAAGGGCGCTTCGCCAGACGAAGCTGGGCGACCGAGCGGTGAAAATCTTCAATCGGATCAAGTTGCATGCAGGCCTCCGTGACGGAGGTAATCTTGGGGCTCATCGATATCGACAACCACACGGTCGCTCTCGACCGGAATTCCGACCAATTTCTCGGGGTATTTTTTAAATAAATAGGCACAGCCGAAGTCGCCGTCCTCATGAGCGAGAATATCTTCGCGGTAAACGGCAGGAATCAGCACGGGATGTCCTTGGGCTCCGCGGTACGTGGGGAAGACGATCGCGTCACCCGCTGAACGTCGAAACCCTTCGACCATCAAATCCAAAACCTTCGCATCAAAATCGGGTTGGTCGGCCAAGCAGATCATGAACGCATCATGCTCTTTTTCGAGAGCCAAGATCCCCTGCCGGATGGACGAATGCATTCCGACCGCGAAGTGAGGATTGAAGACGCGTTTCAGTTCGCGCGAGCGAAGCTCGTCATCGACGTTTTGTGAATCGTGCCCCGTCACGGCGACGACCTCACTGAGACTGGCTTTGAGAAGCTCGTCGGCCGTGTGCCCGACGAGCGTGCCGGATTTTAAGCGCAGCAGGAGTTTGTTCGGTCCCCCCATTCGGGAGGACCGCCCTGCCGCCAATAAAATACCAGCCACGCGTCGGCTCATGCGTTTAACTCTCGGCTGAACGGAAGCGCACGCAGACGTTTTTTGGTCAGCTGGTAAAGAGCGTTCGCCACGGCCGGAGCCGATGGCGGTACGCCCGGCTCACCGAGACCCGTGGGCGGCTCGTCGGTTTTAACGAACTCAACGCTCACCTTGGGCATGTCTTGAATTCGCATGACGGGAAAGTCGTTGAAATTACCTTGAACGATCTGCCCGTCTTTGACTTGGATTTGTTGATGCAGGGCTGCCGAGAGCCCGTAGACAATCGCGCCCTCAACTTGAGTGCGCGCGCCTTCGGGGTTGACGACCTGGCCGCAGTGAACGGCGCACCACATTTTATGAATGCGAGGCTGGCCTTTTTCGATCGAAACCTCCGCGACCTGTCCCACGACCGACCCGAACGACTCGTGCACGGCGAGGCCCCAGGCGCGGCCCTTGGGCGCTTTCTTTTTCCCCCATCCCGTTTGCTTCTTAAGAAGATCCAGAACCGCGACGTGACGAGGCGATTTCGCCAACATCTTTCGGCGCATTTCGAGCGGATCTTGCTTCGAGACCTCGGCCACCTCGTCGATCATGGTTTCCATCGCGTAGGCCGTGTGCGTGTGCCCGACCGAACGCCACCAGAGAGTGGTCATTGGCGTGTCGGCGCGGGTCTGCTCGCAGCGGAAGTTGGCAATGTCGTAGTGGGTCTTGGCGACCCCTTCCACGACGGTTTCTTCGATTCCGTTTTTAATCATCCCGGCCATGACCGTATTGGCCATGATGGACTGTCCCACGATGTGATGGCGCCAAGCCAAGAGCTGATTTTTATCGTCGAATCCCACGCTGACTTTGTGAAAGTTCATCGGACGGTAGTAGCCGCCGCGCATGTCGTCTTCGCGGGTCCACGCCACTTTTAAGGGCTTCTTGACCACTTTTGCGAGCTCGCAAGCCTCGATCACGTAATCCGACGTCTTGCTCGCGCGTCGGCCGAAGCTTCCGCCCGCGTAGGTGGTGTAGATGTTGACCTTGTCTGGCTTGATTCCCAAGACCTTCGCGGCCGCGCCGTTGTCCATCGTGGGCATCTGGTGTCCCGACCAGAGATCGGCGGTTTTTCCGTCAAAGTTCACCGTGCAATTCATGGGCTCCATCGGCGCATGCGAGAGAAACGGAAACTCATAGGCGGCTTCGATCGTCTTTTTCGCGCCTTTGAGTTTGTCGTCAACCTCGCCGCGTTCATCCGCGACCAAGCCTTTTTTTTCGGCCCGCTCACGGAAGTCTTTCATCATGTCGTCGGTTGACGCCTTTGAATTTTGATTTTCTTTCCAACGCACGTTGAGGGCATCACGGCCCACTTTCGCCGCGTGCGTGTTCTTGGCCAGGACGGCCGCCTTGCCTTTTCCGAACTTGACGACGTCCAAAACTCCCGGAACCGCGCGGGCCGCTTTTTCGTCCATCGAAGCGATCTCGCCGCCTTCGATATGGGGACGGGCCACCACGGCGTACATCATCCCAGGAAGGCGCACGTCCATCCCGAACACGGCCGTGCCATTCGACTTCTCGACGGCGTCGACGCGTTTGATGGACTGTCCGATGATTTTATAGTCCTTGGACTTCTTGAGTGGCGGGTTCAGAGGCATTTGCATTTTGTTCGCCTCTTCGGCCAGCTCGCCGTAAGACAGCTTGCCTTTTTTCGGATGCGTGACAAACCCCTTCTCGGCTTTGACCTCCGAATCCGAAACGCCCCAACGTTTCGCCGCCGCCATCTTGAGCATTTCTCGCATCGAAGCGCCCAACTTGCGGTACTGGTCCCAGCTGGTGCTCAAAGCGGTGGATCCTCCGGTCATCTGCATCGGAAACACGGTGTGATTGTAAACGGGATCGACGGGCGCCGAGATCGATTTGATCGAGGCCCAATCACACTCAAGTTCTTCGGCAATCAACTGCGCCATCGAGGTGTTCACGCCCTGGCCCATTTCGAGCTTGTTGATCACGATGGTGATCGTGTTATCGGGCGCGATCTGGATAAACGCATTCGGTGGGTAAACCGTCTTCGGGCTGGGCGCTTCGGCCGCCATGGCCTTGGTTAAAACCGAGGGCACGTGGAAGGCGACGATCAGCCCGCCCACGAAGAGGCCCGAGTTCGCCAAAAAACCGCGTCGCTCCAGATTGATGTCTTCTTGTTTCATCATTCACCTCACCCGATGGATTTCGCGGCCTGATGAATCGCCGTGCGAATGCGTTGATAGGTTCCGCAGCGGCAGATGTGTCCGCCAAGCGCGTTGTCGATGTCTTGGTCCGAGGGTTTGGGTTTCGCCCGCAAGAGCGCGACCGCCGACATGACCTGACCCGATTGGCAGTAACCGCACTGCGGGACGTGGTTGTCGACCCAAGCCTTTTGAACGGCGACCGAAACTTTGTCATTCAGACCTTCGATGGTCGTGATTTTGCGGCCCTCGGCCGCCTTCAAAGGAAATGAGCAGGAGCGAACGGGTTCGCCGTCGACATGCACGGTGCAAGCCCCACAAAGCGCTTTGCCGCAGCCAAACTTGGTTCCGGTGTAATTGAGTTCGTCACGAATCACCCACAACAAAGGCGTATCGCCATCCATGTTGATCGGAATCGTTTTTCCATTGATGTGAATGTCCACTCATCCCTCCCTGAATTCTGTCCGATTAGTGTGAGGACGAAAAACCGGGACGGCAAATAGTAATTGAAAGCCAAGTGAATGCGGCGCGAAGAGCTTTTGAGATGTGAGATTTTCTTTACAACTCGGTGATCTGTTTTCGCGGACGGCGGTAACGATCGGGTCGAGGATTCAACTCCGACAACCGAATAAATTCGAGCTGCCTCTCCACCATCTTGTCGAAGACAAACAAGAGTTTGTCGTGCTCGCGTGCGGGGACATCAAAGCCCTGGCTCTCGCCCAAGAGTTCAATCGTGTGATGAATCGCTTCGATAGTCGAGTAGCATTCGGGCGATGGCTGCTTTCGAACGCGAAAGTGCGAGGGACCCGGCGGCGTAAAGCCCACGCGCGGAAGCGTCTGCAGATTGCGGCTTTGGTGAATCATCTTTCCCGCCGTCGCCCACGTTCCGTCGATCACGAAGACCACGGGGGTTTTCCCAAGTTCAAAAAGAGCCCGCTTTTCTTGCGGGCCGGCCTGGGTCAGGTTCAGGGAGCGTGGGCCGGGATAGAGAATCACGCAGTCATTTTGCGGATCTTGAAGAATCGCGTTCACGCGGTCATGACGGGAGTAATCCTGTCCCATCAGCAGTTCGGAATTTTGTAAGCACAGATGCGACATGCGTCCCGTGGCGATCCGCCGCTTCACCTCGATCGGGTGAATGAGGATGACAAATTTGATTTTGGGATCAAAGGCGCGGACGTGCGGGCAAAAGCACGAGAATCCGGGCTGCATGCAGCTGACGCACAGATCGCGGTAGACCTTGGCGTTTCGGCGGCGCTCTTCGCGCTGTTCAAGAAATTGTTGCAGATTCAAATGCGAGCTCCCCCGAATATCGTGAATCCAACCGGGGGATCAAATCACTGATTTTTCAATCAAACGGCGGCGCGTAAGCCGCTTAGTTGGGATTTTGCCAAAGCGAGCGGTCTTTGGCGATTTTATTGGCCGCCACATTGGACGGAACGCCCGTCCCCGACCATTTTGTGGTCTTGTACGAGCCGCCTTCACTCACCTTCGCGCCCTGCAGGTCGACGTCGATGATCGCGTTGAATCCGGCTTTGGCGGCGAAGAACGCCAGACGCAACATCGCTTCGGCTTGATCGGCGCAATTGCTCACGCGGACGGTTTTTTCTTTGCGCGACAGGAGCCGCGTTTCTTTGGCCTGCTTCTTTTCGTAAACCAAAATGCTCTTGGCGCGCTCGAGAACCTCGTTGTAGGCCGCAAGTTCGCCGGCCACGTGCTGGTCAAAACAACCGGGGCAGTACGTCGAGTGGGCGAGAACTTCGGGTCGCGCGTTCATGAAAGAGAATTGGCCCTCGTCCAAAAACTGCGCGCAGTACTTGCACACGTCGGCGGCGCAGACTTCGCAGGTCAACTGGGGCTTGGATTTTTGGCAACAAACGCACGTCTTGGAACTCATGCCTTGTCCCTATCATAAGTTGCGGCCGTGTTTGAGAGTAAAGAATACCAAAAACGGGAGCTAGGCGCGGGTCATGTAGGCTTCGACCAAGGCATCCACCGAAGCCTGATCTTCAGCGCGGCAATCGTAGGGGTATCGCAGGTGCGAGCGTCGATACCGCTCCAGCCAGGGCTGATCCAAAGGAGCTCGGAGCAAACTGCGGGACGTCGCGGCCTGGGTGGTTTGGTGCTTCAGGCCCGTCGGGAGGCCATAGCCCACGTCGAAACCGGCTTTGATCAAAGCCACCCGGATTCCGGTGGCTTGGCTGTACGTGTACAGATCCGCTCCGCCCTCGCTCAAATCTCGGGACTTGGCTCGCAATTTCGCGAAACACGCGCTGGTCCACATGTCTTGATTCACCTTCGGCGAATAGGGATCGAAAAAAATAAGGTGGGCCCGATGAGGTTCGGCGTCGATCAAATCCAAGAAATCGCCCTCTCGCAGTTCCCAAACGATACCGGGCTCGCTCCAGCGGCCCGTCTCGAGTAAAGCGCTCAGGGCTTGTTGAAAGGGACCGAAGTGCGCAAAGGCCTCAGCGTTGTCGAGCGCGAATCGCAAGAGCTCCATTTCACGCTCGAAACTCACCATTCGAAGAGGCCGGTGATGGGGAACCGAGCGCGCGCAGCTCAGGGCCGCAATCGCGTTGGCCGCGGCTCCCAAGCCCACGTCAAAAATAACGAATTCGCCCTCCCCTTCGGCCAAACGCTCGGCCAAACGGGATTGATGGATATAAAGCGCATTGGCTTCAACCCAAGGACCGACCGGGTTGTGCATGATTTCGTTCACGATTTTATTGCGAATCGAGACGGCGCCGGCGGTGGTGGTGACGATTTCAAAAAGTGGGTGGCTCACGGGGGCCGACAATAGAGACCGCCCTGGCATCTGTCAAACACCCGGACCATCTGTAAAAATAACCTCCAAATCCGCGTCTGCATTGTGTTTTTTAGGGTTTTCCGATAGATCATCCGCATGATTAGCACCACCAATATCAGTCTCCAGTTCGGCGGCCGCAAGCTGTTCGAAGACGTCAACGTCAAGTTCACTCCCGGCAACTGCTACGGCCTCATCGGCGCCAATGGCGCCGGAAAATCAACTTTCTTGAAAATCCTGGCTCGTGAGATCGAACCGAACACCGGCGAGGTCTCGATCGGCAGCAATCAACGCCTCTCGGTCCTCAAACAGGATCACTATGCCTATGACGATATGACCGTTCTGGAGACCGTTCTCATGGGGAACGACAAGCTCTACAAAGTCATGAAAGAACGCGAAGCCATCTATGCCAAGCCCGACTTCTCGGAAGAAGACGGGCTGCGCTCGTCGGAGCTCGAAGGCGTCTTCGCCGAGCTTGGCGGGTGGGAGGCCGAATCCGAAGCGGGCGTGATGCTCGCGGGACTGGGCATTAGCGAAGATCTTCATACCAAGCAGATGAAGTCGCTCGTTGCGGGCGATAAGGTCAAAGTCTTGCTCGCGCAGGCATTGTTCGGTCAGCCCGATATCTTGCTCCTCGATGAGCCGACGAATCACTTGGACATTTACGCGATCCACTGGCTTGAAGAGTTTCTCTTGAATTTCAAGAACACGGTCATCGTGATCTCTCACGACCGCCACTTCTTGAACAAAGTCTGTACGCACATGGCCGACATCGATTTCGGCAAAGTGACGACCTACACCGGCAACTACGATTTCTGGCGCCAGGCCAGCGAGCTTAATCAACGCTTGCTCTCGGATCAGAATAAGAAGTCTTCGGATAAAGCCGAAGAGCTCAAGAGCTTCATTCAACGCTTTAGCGCCAACGCTTCGAAATCGCGCCAGGCATCGTCGCGCATGAAACAGCTCGAGAAGCTCGAGTTCATCGACATGCCCAAATCGTCGCGCAAAATGCCCTTCGTCGGGTTTGATCTCAAGCGTGATCTTGGCAACGACGTCGTCAGCGTGAACAAGGTGAGCTACACGCTCAAAGGCGAAACGATTTTGAAAGACGTGAGCTTCACCGCGCGCAAAGGCGATAAGATCGTTTTGCTCGGACGCAACGACGTGGCGAAAACCGCGCTCCTGGATATCATGGCCGGCGACGTGCAGCCCGATTCCGGAAGCGTCACCTGGGGCATCACGACCTCTTTCAGCTATTTTCCGACGGACAATTCCAAGTACTTTTCGGGCGATGAAGCCTCGTTGATTGACTGGCTCCGCCAGTATTCGCACGACAAAGACGAGTCCTTCATCCGTGGGTTCTTGGGCAAAATGCTCTTCAGCGGGAACGAGGCCTTGAAAACTCCCAAAGTTCTCTCGGGAGGCGAAAAAGTTCGCTGCATGCTTTCGAAAATGATGCTCTCGGGCGCGAACGTGCTTTTGCTCGACGGACCGACGGCCCACTTGGATCTCGAGAGCATCACGGCGGTCAATGAGGGTCTCAAACGCTTCAAAGGCAATGTGATCTTCACGTCGCACGACCACGAATTCGTGCAAACGACGGCCAACCGGATCATCGAGATCGAGACGACCGTCGTCTACGATAACAGCATCACCTACGACGAATACATCGCCGAAAAGCTCGCCAAATCGACTAAAGCTTGATTTGGTTCAGCGTTTTTTCGGTGACCTTGTTAAAGACCTCGGCCATCGCCTCTTTGCATTTGGCGTCGACTTGATTGGCGCTGAAGAAGTTGCGCTTCCCTTCGCCGCTTTCCTTGACCAAAGTTTTGCCGTCCTTACCGCGAACTTCGAGTCCGTATTTGATCAGGCAGCCCATCGTCCAAAAGTCATGAACCGAGCGGCTCTGCACTTCGGGGTAAAGAAAGAGGTCGTAGCCTTGAGCCTTGCTGACATCGCTCACGGGAATAATGTCGACCTTCTTGGCCGTCATCGAAACGCGCTTCTGCAAGGCCTCCGTGATCCCGAGGCTGACATCTTTAAATTCGTAGGTGTAAACGTCCGTGCGGGTGGAGTGACCGTCTTGAATGCGGCCCGGATCCGCGACGACCGCGACCGATTTGTTTTCGAGACGGGGCAGCAAAGTCGAACCCGAATCGAATCCTCGCAGGCTCGCCGTGTGGGTGCACGCGCTCATCAAAAGGCCGATCAAGGACAAAAGAACGAGGATGGGTCGCCGTTTCACGCAAATTCTCCTTTTCAAAGTGATTCCATGTTAAGGGACAGGGGCCAGCTCAAACAAGGCCCGTCTGAGAAGGAGGCCGTTTTCTGAAACAGTTGTCTCTGGACCCCAGGCGGCATTCAGGGTACAAGCGACCCTTCGATTCTAAGAATGGACCATATGACGCAATTTTCTGACCTGAAGCTGATCGCCCCGATTCAACAAGCCCTCAAAGACACCGGATACGAAACGCCCACGCCCATCCAGGCGCAGGCCATTCCCGTTGTTCTGGAAGGCCACGACCTTTTGGGAATCGCGCAAACCGGAACCGGCAAGACGGCGGCGTTCAGCCTGCCCATTCTCAACATCCTGGCCGAACGCCAAACCAAGCGCCATCCCCGCTGCCCGCGCACCCTTATTCTGACTCCCACCCGGGAGCTCGCGATCCAAATTCACACCAACTTGCAAACCTACGGAAAACACCTGCGCCAGAAGTACGCGGTGATTTTTGGCGGCGTCGGCCAAGGCAATCAGGTGCGGGATCTCGCTCAAGGCGTGGATGTCTTGGTCGCGACACCCGGTCGCCTTTTGGACTTGATCGAGCAACGTTATTTGAATCTTGAGCGCGTCGAAATCTTTGTTCTCGACGAAGCGGACCGCATGCTCGACATGGGTTTCATGCGCGACATCAAGCGCATCGTGCCGATGCTCCCCCCGAAGCGGCACAACTTGTTTTTCTCGGCGACCATGCCTCCCGAGATCCAGACGCTCGCGAACACGATCTTGCGCAGCCCTAAAAAAGTCGAAGTCACTCCGCCCGCGACCACCGTGAAGCGCATCAAGCAATCGGTGATGTTCGTCGAGAAAAAAGAGAAACTGAATCTGCTCGTGCATCTTTTGAAAAACAAAGATCTGCACAAGGTTCTCGTTTTCGTCGAAATGAAGCACGTAGCGAACAAGGTCGCCGAGAAGCTTGAGAAAAGCGGAATTTCGGCCGCGGCGATTCACGGCAACAAATCGCAGGGCGCCCGTCAGCGCGCGCTCGAGGACTTTACGCAAGACCGGATTCGCGTGTTGGTCGCGACCGACATCGCTTCGCGCGGCATCGACATCGACGGGATCACGCACGTGATCAACTTTGAGCTCTCGAACGTTCCGGAGAGTTACGTGCACCGCATCGGCCGGACGGCCCGCGCCGGGACCGATGGCGATGCGATCTCGCTCGTCACCGCCGAAGAAAAATCCTACCTTTACGCCATCGAAAAAACGACCCGTCATAAGATCGACATCGACCGTGATCAACCTTACCACTCCGACGAGGCCGAAAACGCCAGCACGATGAGCGTCGGAAAAGCCAAGGCCATCATTGAAGGCCAGCGCGGCCAAGGCGGCGGCGGTGGACGTCGCTTTTCAAGAGGTGGCGGTGGCGGACGCCGTGGCGGCTCGGCAGGTGGGGGCGGCGGTGGTCCACGCCGTCAAGGCGGTGGATCTTCGAGTTCACGCCCGAGCGGCAGTCGCCCCTCGCGATCTCGATAATCAGTTCAAACCGATTTTTTTCTGAAGCTCGTCTTGCAAAAGGCGCTTACCGCCCGAACGGACGAGCTCACCGTGAGCCACGACGATTTGATCGAAATCCCATTTCATCATCTCGCGCGCCGACGCCTTAAAGGCATTTTTGTCCTGGATCGATTTGACGACCAATCGGCTGATCGCAAATTTTTTGTAGGTTCCCATCATCTTGAGAATCAACCAGGCTCCCAAGCCTTGAGGGTGCCGAAGATTGAAACACAAATCGGTTAAGACCAAGGTGCGCGACTCGGGATGGAAAAAAACCGCCTCGTTGAGCCTAGGCGCGCCCTGAAGAAGTTTCGTTTCCAGCTCGGCCTGGTAGGGCCAGGTCTCATTGCCAATGATTTTATCAAACTGAATGTCCGGACATTTTTCTTTAAGACCGGGGACCCCCCAAACCGTGGCTTTCGGAAAGCGCCGAGACGCTTTGTTCACGAACGTATTGTGCAAGAGGCTGGGAGCCACGATCGCCGCGACCGGACCGAGATCTTCGATCTGACGAAATTGGTCTTCGGTAAAATCGAGCGGTGAGATGATCACCGATCCCTTCGAGGTGGGTACAACGGTGGAGCGCAGGTCCAACTTCATCACGGGCATTTTAAATTGCGATTCAAAAAACACCGGGGTCATCAGTTCTCCTTCACGAGCCATTTCTCGAGCGACTTTTCATACTCGAGCCTAGAGTCCCTTGGCACCAATGCCAACGCGCGCCGCGCACTGCGATTGGCCTCTTGCAGCCTCTGCGCCGCACCTTCGGCAAAGGCGCGGTTGTGCCAAGCCGCCGCCGACTCGGGGTGTTCTTGCGTGGCCTTGGTCAGCCATTCGACCGATTGGGAGAACCGCTTTTCTTTGTACGCCAGATTCGCAAGACCGATCTTGGCGCCGAGGCTTTGAGGCCACCGCGCAAGAATGGCCTCGTAAGAAACCTGAGCTTCGGGATTTTTTTGAGCCTGCTCAAGACCCGCGGCGGCCGTCACGTGGGCGATTTCATCGGCGGCAGCGGCGAGCCGTCCCGGAGGCAACACGACCAGTCCCCAGTAATCTCCGAGCATCCAAGACCGTTCGAACTTGGCCATGTCCCAACGCTTTGAAGCCTCGGGACCGGAGTGCATCAGCACGGTTTGATCGCGAAGATCGTAGCCGAAGACAAGCGCATAGTGCCAAGTCGGAGCCCAGCTCAGCGCGAGGTTTTCAAAGACGATCACCGGGTGACCTGCCGCCACTTCGCTCATCAGCGCGTTGACGCCCTCGATTCGAACCGCCATGAATCCTTGCCGGCGGGCCGCACTGATCATATCGGTCTGAAAGCTTCCCTTCATCCCGGGCGTGTAAACTTGCGGCGCGATTTCATTCACGCTGATCGGCCGCCCCGCCCAGTTCATGGCCATCGTGAGCGTCGCGGGTCCACAGTGACCCGCCTCTTGGTTGATAAAAGGAACCGACTCGATCTCTTGCGAGACCGGTAAGCCATGAGGAGACTTGAGGAAAGCTTCGGTCTGCACGGCCTTCGTCGCGCAGCCCGAACCCAGCGCCATCAACGCGAGGAGAAACCAAATTTTCATGTCAGATTAAATGCGCTGAATGAGATAAATGATCAGCAAAACGATCAGGACGGTGACCAAAATGTCGCCGCCCGCGCGCGCTTGCTCCATCTGTCCCGCCATCTGGCGCAGCTCCGAGTCCGAGAGGCTCGCCATTCGCTGCGACACCTCGTCTGGAGAGACCCCGCGCTCGATGAGCTGGCGTCGAACGTTGTCTTGACTCAAGAAATTTTGAACGCGCTCCTGCGCCTGTGTGCGGCTCATCTCGGCGGCCACCGCACTGGTGCTGATCATTCCGCCGTCTTCGGCCAAAGCGACCGCGGGAATGTTGGTCAAGATGAGCGACATCATCACACTGCACAGAACACGGGTCGTGGAGGAAATTCTCATTGGAAGCCCTTTCGTCGGTGATTAAGGGCAAAATGCCCCGAAGGACCCCCATGAGTCCTCGATCCTAGGAAAAAAGCAAATCCAGTGCCGTCAGAAATTGACGCCGAATCCAAAGTTCAGACCCGCAACGCCGGTGAAGCCGCCTTCTCGGTTAAAATCCAGGTGCGGCGAGATCGAATAGTCCAGCATGCGCTTGTAAAGCAAATGGTACCAGCCGATCGAAACGCTGTAACTCTCGAGGTGATAGTTGTCGCGGTTGTTCGATCCGGTAAAAAAGTTGTAAGAGAGCGAGGTTTTCGGCGTCAGAACCTGACCGAAAGAAAGGCCGTTGGTCGCCCTGTAAGTATGAATCTTGTCCTCGTACTGCCCTTCATTGATCAAACTCAGCCCCCACTTCTTGTTGAGCTGAAAATTGAAATTGAGGGCGTGAAAGATCCCGGCACCGACATTGGGATTGGCAAAGAACTCGAGCTTGGGGTTGATTTTATAACGGTCTTTGACCTCCGCGACGCTCTCGAACGTGAGCGAGTGCGCGACTTCGAGGGGGTCTTTGAGCGCGACACGCGGCTGGAACGCGGTTCGCACGTTGCCGAGTTTCTTGAAAAGACCCACCGTCGCTCCGTAGTTCTTTTCACGGGGCGTTTGACGGAGATAGGTATTCTGCACGCCGCGATCTTCGGTCTCATCGTAGTCGCTGAACTTCAGTTGCCAATAATCTTCGACATTCGGAAGCCGCAAATTGACTTCCAAGTTGGTTTCGTTCTGCACGCCTTGCTTTTCAATTAAATAGGTGGAGTTCGAAATGCGAACGTTGCTCTCATTCACGCGGTCCGTGACCTTTTTTCCAGCCAGGAAGAGATCGATCCCCTCGGCCATGCCGTCAAACCACTCCGAGACCTCGATGTTCCCCTTGATCAAACTCTCTTCCCAGGTCGTTTGATCCGCGTCTTCCGAAGAGGCAAACGCCGATCCGCAGAAAACCAGGGTGAGTAAAAAGATTGTTTGAATTTTGCGAATCAAATCTTACTCTTCCTGCATGAGGTTTTCAGCCGCGCTGATCGCGATCTTTTTTATCTCCCTTCAAACTTTGGCCTATACGCCCAAAGAAGGCAATGTCACGGCGACGATCGGCCCCACTTTAACCCAAACCAACTTTCCGGGTTCCGCATCGGGCGCCGAAGCCGCCACCTTCGGCGGTTTTGGGATCATGGCCTTGGGCGACATCAATGACCGAGGCAGCCTGGAGCTCGCCGTTTTTACAATGCCGAAAGTTTATTTTCGCAAAAAGGACGATCTTTATCTGGGCGAGCAGACGCAGATCACCCACATCACCATGGGCTACCGCCACTGGCTGGGCCCCTACATTTCGGGTGGTCTCAGCTTCTACTCCGCCTATTCGATGGGCGAAATTAAAACCGTGCACAATGACTTCGCGCCGGGTCCCCAGCCCGACACCTCGGCCAGCGACAAGACCGAATACGGATTTGATTTTTCGATCCAAGGCCAGCTTTGGAGCGACGATCATGTCACCTGCGTTCTTGACGGCCGTTACTCCCTCTCGGTGACAAGCAAAGAGAAAGAAAATGCCGACCACTACATGCTCTTTCTCGGCCTGCGCTACATGGTGAAAGAAAAACCATAGAGGGCCGTGCCCTCTGAGCCATAGAGGGCCTTCGCCCTCTGAAAGGATCTGCGTGATTCAAGCCCGCGCACTCGTCAAAGCTTTTGGTGATTTCAAAGCGGTTGATGACATGAACTTGCAAGTTGAACCGGGTCAGTGCTTCGGTCTCTTGGGACCCAATGGGGCTGGCAAGTCGACTTTTATCAATATGACCTATGGGACCGTGCTCAGAACGTCGGGCCATCTTTCGGTCTTCGGCCTTGATCCGCAAACCCAAAGCCGCTCCATCAAAAAACGCCTGGGGGTGGTCACGCAAGACAACGCTTTGGACGAGAGCCTGACCGTTGAAGAAAACATGCAGATCTACTGCGCTTTCATTGGGCTCCCCTCGCACGAACGCAAAAAACGCATCGACGATCTGTTGGAATACATGAACCTGTCCCATAAAAAGGACGCCCGGATCCAGACGCTTTCGGGCGGCATGAAACGGCGCCTGGTTTTTGTCCGTGCCTTGCTCGGAAAGCCCGAACTCATCATCCTGGACGAGCCCACGACCGGATTGGATCCAGCTGTTCGGCACTTGCTTTGGGGCAAAGTCAAAGAGCTGCGCGAGGGCGGAACGACGATCGTGCTCACCACGCACTACATGCACGAGGCCGAAGTTCTTTGCGACAAACTGGTCATCATGAACCAAGGGCGCGTCGTTTCGGAAGGAACTCCTCAAAAGATGATCGGTGAGCACACGCCCGGGTACGTCGGGATCTTCGGCCTTCAGGACAAAGCCGCCATCGAGCGGATTCACGCTTCAAAGCCGGACCTGCACTTTCATGAGGATTCTTCGGGATTGTACTTAAGGGCGGCGAGCCTTCCGGAATTGACCTCGATCCATGCCGAGCACGGTCTGACGCCTTTGCAAATACGCCCCTCCAACCTGGAAGACGTGTTCCTCAAATTGACCGGAAAGGACCTGGCCGCCGATGCTTGAATCTCTCCGACTCTGCTTTCACATCACTCTTCGCAATTGGACCGTGTACAAAAAGGACCTAATCGCCAACATCTCGCCCACCGTTGCCGACCCCGCTTTGATCTTGATTTCTTTGGGTCTGGGGCTTGGCGGTTATCTCACGAACGTCGAAGGTATGACGTACATGCAATACTTGGCGCCCGGGCTGACCGTGGCGACCGCGCTGTTCACTTCATTTTTCGAAAGCAGCTACGGCTTTTACGTTCGCATGACGTTCGAGAACGTTTTTAAAGCCATGCTCACGACCCCGATTGGCGTCGAAGAAATCGTTTTTGGCGAGTTGATCTGGGTCGCCCTCAAAGGCGCCGTGATGGCGATTTGCGTGGCGGTCGTTCTCGCGATTTGCGGTTTTATGGCGAATCCTTGGCTGATCCCAGCATTGGGAGTCGTGGGATTCTTGGTCGCGCTTCCTTGCGGAGCGATGGGTTTGCTGGCCACCGCGTACGTGCGCAATATCAACCAGTTTCAAACAGTGTATTCGTTCTTGATCGCGCCTCTCTACTTTTTGTCGGGAATTTTCTTTCCGATTGACCAAATGGCGGCACCCGTTCGAATTGTCGCGGATTTCTTTCCGCTGATTCACGGCGTACGGCTGGCGCAGTCTCTTTTCTGGGACAAAGGCATCTTCGACGCATTCGCGTACAGCGGAACGATCCTGCTTGTTCAGAGCGCGGTTCTTTGCGCCTGGTCCTACTCTAAAATCCGCAAGAAACTCGTCAGCTAAACATCGTCGGGCCGCGCGGTCTTGCCGCCGCGGTCTTCTTTTTGACGGCACTTTTCTTTTTCCACTGAAAAATGTCGAGATCCAAGCGCCCATCAGGCGTGACTTCGACGCCTTCGGCGCGCAGAAGTTGACACTGCCGACGGTGCCCCGCCGATCCTTTCGGAAGACCAATCTGACCTTTGGAGTTCAAAACACGGTGCCATGGAAGCGAAAACGTCTCGGAGCTGGAGTGCAGGATCCACACGACTCCCCGGCTCGCGTTCGGGCGCCCCGCCAGCTTCGCGATTTGCCCGTAGGTCGCCACGCGTCCTTCGGGAATCTGCCGGATGATTTTGATCACCTGCCGCGTGAAATCGGTGGTCTTTTTCAAGATCGGCTTTCGAGATGTTGAATGTTCGCCAGAAAATTGCGTCCGATGTTGAGCGCGCGCATTTTCACTTCATCGGCTTTTTGACCTTCGAACATTTCGTCCACGGTCAAAAAGAAAAGCTCAAGCCAACGTTCAAAATGTTCGACCTTAAGTCCCAATGGGATGTGCGGGGGAAAAGGCCGTCCGTGGTAGTTGTTCTCACCCAGCAAAAGATCGGCCCAGAAGTTCTGGATTTTTGGGATGTGTTCGTCCCAATGAACGCGGGCGACGTCGTTAAAAATAGGACCGATCAACTCGTCTTGGCGGACGCGTCCGTAAAAACGCGCCACCAGCACTTCGATATCTTGTCGCGACTCCAACGTTTTTTTCGCCACCCGAGCTCGCCTTACTTTTTGAAGGGCATTTCGCCGAGGAAATCCTTTTTACCCACGTCCACCCCGTTGTGACGCAGAATCGAGTAGGCCGTGGTGATATGGAAATAGAGGTTCGGCAAAATATGGTGGTGAACATAGTCGGTTCCCAGCAAGTACTTTCCGTCCCAGCGAGGAGTCGTGACTTGACGGGTCTCGGCGCCCTCGAAGTCCTTTGTTGAGAATTGGTTCAAATACGAAATGGTTTGGTCGATGCGCGACTTCACTTCGGACAGAGTTTTCTCGTTGTCCTCATGAGAGGGGGCCGGCTTGCCGGTCAAACGGGAGACGCCGAGTTTCGCCGTGTCGCAGGCGATTTGCACTTGGCGGATCAAATTGAACTGATCGGGAGCCAAACGCGCGTTCAAAAGAACATCGACTTCGAATTTTTTCGTTTCGGCCAGCTGCGCGCCTTTATCTAAAATGGCGCTCAAGTTGCGCAGATTTTTTGTCAGCTGAGGAACCAAGATATCGTAAAGCATTTGACCTCCTAGTGGTGATGCTTAATTTGAGTTCGTCCAATTCGAAGAATCAAGTAGGCCAGGACCGATGTGGCGGCCAGGATCAAAATGATCGAGAACACCTCTTGAAGGCCCAAAACGCCAACGGCCATCGACACCAGGGCGCCGATCCCCATTTGCAAGAACCCCATCAAAGCCGAAGCGCTTCCAGCGGTCTTCGGAAAGGGCGCAAGCGCGAGTGAGGCCGAATTCGGGTTGGTGAATCCCACGCACGACAAGAAGGCGAAGAACAAAAAGACCAAGCTGTAGAGATTGTACCAGTCCAGCATCGTCGTCACGAGCATGATCACGCCAATCACGGCTTGCCCGAGAAGGCCCGCGTGCAGAATTTGGGTGTTTTTGTAGCGCTTGAGCAAAACGACATTGAGCTGGCTCGCCGTGATGAGCCCCACCGAGATGAGGGCAAAAATCCAACCGTAAACCTGCGCGCTGACTTTGAAGATATCCATGAAGATGATCGGCGATCCCGCCAGGTAGGCGAAGAGACCCGAAAAGGCCACGGCGCCCGAGATCACGTACGTGTAAAACTGCGGCTGCTTGAGAATCGTCAAAAAGGTTTTCGCGATCGGCTTTATTTTCAAAGACACCGTTTCGTCAGGCCGGTGACTCTCGGGCAAAAGAAAAATCACCGCCAGCAGCTGAAGAAGCGCGATGGCCGCGAGAACCAAAAAGACCGAGTGCCAGCCAAAGTGCGAAGCCAAATAGCCCCCGATGGTCGGAGCCAGCAGAGGTGACACGCCCAAGATCAAGATCAGGCGAGAAAACACCTTGGCGCCTTCTTGCGGCGGGAACAAATCACGAACGATCGCCATCGAAGCCACGCCTGCGACGCATCCGCCGATGGCCTGAATGAAACGCAGTCCCACCAACCCCTCGATGGAACCGACCGCGAGACAACCCACCGAAGTGACGATGTAAAGTGCAAGCCCCGCGTACAACGGCTTTTTTCGACCGAAACGGTCAAGCAAAGGGCCATACATGAGCTGACCCAATGCCAGTCCGATGAAGTAACTCGACAGCGAGAGCGAAACCCGCGCCACGGTGGTTGCGAAGTCCACCGCGATTTCGGGAAAGGCGGGAAGGTACATGTCGATCGAGAAAGGTCCCAACGCCGTGAGCGCGCCAAGAATCAAGATGATGAGGGAGGAAGAGGGGGGCTTGGTATTGGACATGTCACCAGTTATCATGGACCCCTGGTAATTGCGAAGTTTAAGCCCCCACTATGCTGTGCGAAAGCGGGCGGGCGCCACCCGCCTCGCCCATGAGCGCCAAAGCTCGAGATCCTTCTCGGTCACAAAGAACAGCGCACCGAGGATCATGGCGGGACCAAAAACCGGGACCACCATCGTCAAATCGATCATCAGGTGCAGGCCAAACACGAAAATCAAGCAAGGAAGGCGGGTCCAGCGCCACCACAGACCCAAGCTGACCAGAATATACAGAACGGGCAAGATCTGCGTCGAAATCAGCAGCAGCGGCACGTTGTCGAAAATCCACGAGAAATTGAGCCGGTGAAAATCGGTCGACCGTCCAATGTAGTAAAGAGCGGTGCCGTTCAGCCAGGTGCTTCCCGAGAGTTTACAAACGGCATTGGTCAGGTAGATGTAGCTGATTTGAAGTTGCACGAATCGACTGCCCCAACCGACAACTCCGCTCCAAACCGACGGCTTTGAAAGAGGAGCGAAAACCGCGCAAAACAGGAGAATTCTGGCGACGCCAAAGCCGCCATTGTCGATGTAGGGGAAGCGAGCATAAAAATAGCTCGAGCACAAAAATGTCAGACCGCACCAAAGGCGCAGACGCCGCCCGCGGATCATAAATCCCAAAGCAACGATATAAAGTCCCAACACGGACCACGAAAAAATCGCCGATTCAAAGGGCAAGAGTGAAAACAAATTCCAATCGTCATTGACCGCCATCATGGCACGCCGGCCTGCGGCCGAAAGGATCCCGTCCTCGGTGTAATAGTGCTGGTAAAGACCGACCATTCCCAGGGCATCGATCAACAAAACGGCCCCCAACAGCCGGAGCAACGTCTCGCGCCAGACCGGTCGGCACTCAAACCACCAATTTTGGAATCCGATCAGAGCTTTATTCACTGGGGGCCACCTGAACTTCACGAACCAAGATGGGCCGTGACGGAAGTTTCAGGACGTCATCCTGCGCGACGAACTGCGCGGGCGCGGGAATCGCGATTTCGTCACGGATGAATCGCAGCCGGTAGCGTTTGTGCCGGAAATCGGGATCTACTTTTTTGAGGATCCACTTCGAGAAGTCCTGATACAGCGGCTCCATTTTTTTTCGATCGCCGGTGCGAAGAAGCAACATCGAAAAGCGGTCAAAATCCCATGGATCCCAAGCAACATCGCCCGCCCGACCGACGAAATCAAAACGTTTCACTTCCTCCGAATCGTCTTGTTTGACCAGAACGTAAAAACTTTTCGTGCAGGTCCTTGAGACGTCGGGGCAGAACATCGTCCAACGCTCGGCGAGACTGAGAGAACGAAGCACGAAATTCGAAGAGCGGAAGGCCTCGGGAAACACTTGGCGGCGTGAGGATTGTTCGAAAGAAACCAAGAGCTGCATCGCCACCCAGATGCTCAAAGCGGCACCAACCGTCGCGCGAAGGATTTGGGTGGGGGTCAAACTCATAAGTACATGATGTCAGAGTGCGGACCCCAGTCAACATCATGTCCGATTTGAACGGCTTTGCCCAAGCCGTCTTCTAAAATCGGGATCTGCAAAAAACCCCTCGAAGAGGTGACATAGAGGGCGCCTTGATACTGACTGACCGATTTGACGTGGCCCGGAAAGCGGTACGGCTGCAGCGTTTGTTTGGCAAAATCGTGCACGCCCAGGAAACCGCTTTGAGCAACCGAGATGAGCGTCCGGTCTCCGCTCAAGTTGAGGAAGTTCAAAGGTTCGCCTTCGTACTGGCCACTGGATAGAACTTCTTTTACGTCCCCGTTCTCGCTCTTGAGATCGACGGTGTAGACGCCGTTTCTCAAAGTGAGCGGGTTCCAGCTTCCCGCCGTGACCAAGCCGTCGGGCCGAACGCAAAAATGTTGGGCGAACGGAAGAAGGATCCGGCGTTGCATCTTGAATTCACGTTCGTCAAAAAAAGTGAGGCTGGCGCTTTTGAGATTTTCGGGATCGACCGAATTGGCGATCATGATTTGCCCGTTCGGAAGACGCGTGATTTCGTGGGGAAACAGTCCTCCCGAGTCGACGGAGTCGAGCAGCGTCCAATCCCGAGTCGAATAAATCAGAATCAATCCTTGCTTCTTTTCGAAGTTGTGGCCGGAGGCATAAAAGGCGCTGCCATCTTCGCTAAAAATACCGTGGCCAAAAAAATTCTCGGTTTTCGCCGGCGCCCTGAGAACGCGGACGAGCTCCCTTTTTTCAAGATCGTAGATGACGGCACCGTCCGACCACTTCGAAGCACCGAAGAGGATTTCGGGCTGGGCCGGGCTTTGGGTGAACTTGTGCACCGAGACCGGGATGTTCTGCTCCCAGGGCTGCAAAGTTTGCATATCAACAATGAGGATTTTTCCTGGCAGGTGAGGTGCAACGCGCATTTTATAGTCGGTCTGATTCGAGAGTTCGGGGTGCCCGACTCCCTGAACGAGATAAGCGCGCGGGGCCGGGCGGCTTCCCCGCCACGCCGCGAACGCACCCGCGGCGGCCAATGTGCCGAGGGAACCTGCGCCAATCAGAAACTGCCGGCGGCTCAAGCTCATTGAGGCATCCTCCAAAACAGATCAAAAAGCGCGGTTGTGTTTTCGTTTTTAAGGCTCTCGCTCTGCACGTAGCGAACGTTCATGGTGAAGAGCGGGAGCACGCAATTTTGGGTGTCGATCAAACGGGCGACCTCGGCGCGCGCCGATGCATCGTTGTCGTCCAGTGCCGCCACCTTCTCGCAAATCCCGCCGGTGTCCGGGTGCAGTTGCAGTTGCTTCGCGCAAAACTTCTCTTGCACCAATCCCTTGACCAAACCGTAAGGCAACACGCGTCGCTGCAGAATCATATCGAAACCCTGCTGCACCATTTGGGAATAGGGCTGTATGCGAACGACCGAGACTTCGGCCTTCGCTCCCGTCTTTTTTGAAATCAAATCTTGAAGAGCGGCGCCCGCCCGGCTCCACCCGCCCGCGAGCGAAGCATCCAAGGCGACCTTCAGGGGCCTAGAGAATCGGGGAATTTCACCCTTGAGAACTTTCAGTTGAGGTTTCTCGCGCGGAAAAATCGACTCCGTGAAGTTTCCCGCTAAAATTTTTGACTGCAAGTCAGGACGGCCCTCTTGCACCAAAGCCATAAAATTCTGGCGAAGCTTTGCGTCCGTCCAGGGATCGGTTTCACAATTTAAAGTGAGCGTCAACAAATCGGGCATTTCGAACATTTTGCTTGGCGCCAAACCCGATTTGGGAATTTCCAATATGTACCGCGACTGAAGAATGAAATCTCCAGAATCTTGAATCTTCGCGAACTCCTCAGGGGCCAAGCCGATAAAATTGATCTGTTCGTACTTGCTGGCTCCGGGCCAGGACGCCCGGCTGCGCTCGAAAACCACGCGGTCGCTTTTGACAGCCGTCATCTTCCAAGGGCCGTAGTGCCGTCTTTGTTCGGTGGTCGATTCGGGCTTTCCGGCCTCATCTTGATCGATCATTCCGAAGCGTGGCGCCTGCAAGCGCACCAGCAAATCGGGCTGAGGTGTCTTGAATTGAAGAACGACGCTGTTCTCTTTCCAACTCAAGGCAGGCGGAGGTTCGGGCGATTCACGCAGAGACGCCAATTCGGGCAAAAATTCGAACGTTCCCACTTCGCCAGATTTCATCCGCGCATGAATGACCGCGGCCAGTCCTCGAACGTAGCGTTCGGCGGTGATGGGTGACCCGTCATCGGCCGTCAAGCCGGGAATCAAATCAAAAACGAATTTTCGATCTCCCTCCGTGACCTGAAAAGACTTTGCCATCCAACCAACGACTTTTTTTCCGTCAGCGGTGCGGCGAACCAGGGCGGGCCGGCGCATCGCTCGAAGCAAGCCGTTCAGTTCGTAAGTGGTGGAGCCCTTGTCAGAAAAAACGACCGAACGGTCGACGTAGATATTCAGAACTTTGGAGCGATCGGGTGCGGAGTCTCGAAAAACGGCAAATTGAATCACGAGAGCGAGAGCGGCACAGCCGCCCAAAATGAGGGCGACCTTCAGCCCGCGGCTCACGCGCCACCGTCCCCGCCACCATCGCCGCCTCCGTAGTAACCGCTGTAGCCACTGCAGTAGGCGCCGTTGCAGCTGCAAAGATCGCCGTAGGCCTTGCCCAAGCAGCCGGGAGACGAGTTGACCGCCGAGTCCCACCCCGCCGCCGTGCCGTTGGGAACCATCATCGTGTTTCCCGAACAGCCATTCGAAAAACCGTAGCAGCCCGTGTCTCCGGGACGCATCACATACGTGTACCACCACCAGTAACCGCTGTTGTAAGGGATCCCGGTTTGCGCCTGCGTTTTCGAAACCACCACGACGGTGGAGACGATCAACATCACGGCGATTGTAAAAATGAGCTCTTTTAAGGAGAATTTCATTCTTTAATCGTAGCATAGACAGAGGGCGAAGCAACGATTTGCCCGTCCCGATTCGAGATCCAAAACCAAACAAAATCCACCTGACTTTGGTCGGAGACGGGGATTATCTCGTCGCAGTTTGAGAGCCCGGTTTGGGTCTCCATTTTTCGAGAATTTCTTCGAGAGACTGGATTAAGACCGGCTTAAAAATGAAGTCGTCCATGACGGCGCCGATCTTCTGGCGTTCTTCGCCCTGAAAAACGGTCGCGGTAAAGGCGATAATGGGAACCCGGCGGCCCGTCCCCTCTTCGATTTTTCGAATGAGAAGCGCGGCTTCGCGGCCGTCCATGACCGGCATATGTTGATCCATCAAGATCAAGTCGTAACGGCCCTGGCCGAACGCCTCAACGGCCTCATGGCCATTCGCGGTGAGGTGGGCCGAGTAGCCCAGTTTTTCGAGCATGCGCATGACGATCATTTGGTTGGTGTGATTGTCCTCGGCCACCAGAATCCGAACGGCCTTCCGCTCCTGCATCTGCTCCGGGGTGACCTCGATCTTTGTGGCGACCGGAACGGACGGAATCAATTTCTCGCCCATGCGAAATTCCATCGTGAACCAGAATGTCGCTCCCGATCCGGGTTGCGTTTCAACCCCGATCTCACCGCCCATGAGTTCAATCAGACGCTTGCTGATCGACAAACCAAGGCCGGTTCCCCCATAGCGGCGCGCCGTCGATCCGTCGGCCTGAACGAAGGGCGAAAACAAACGTGACGCTTGATCGGGACGCATTCCAATTCCGGTGTCCTGGACGCTGAAACGCACCCGGCAGCGCTCCGTTGTCTTGCCAAGAACCTCCGCTTTAACCGTGACACTTCCCTGTTCGGTGAACTTCACGGCGTTGCTCAAAAGATTCAGCAAAACTTGGCCGATGCGCCCCGGGTCTCCATGAACGTAGGGCGGCATCTGCGGATCGATAAAGGTGTGGAGCTTTAAGTTTTTCTCGTGCGCCAAAAGACCGATCAGACTGATCTGACTTTCAACCAAAGCATGAATGTCAAAATCGAGAAGCTCGATTTGCATTTTTCCGGCCTCGATTTTGGAGAAATCAAGAATTTCATTAATGATTCTCAGTAGAACGTCGCCGGATTTCCGGATCGCACCGACCAACTGCGCCTGCTCCGAATCCAAAGCGGTGCCTTCGAGCAAATTCGAGGTGCCAATGATCCCATTCAAAGGCGTGCGGATCTCGTGACTCATGTTGGCCAAAAATTCGGACTTTGCCCGCGCCGCTTCGACGGATGAGCGCCTGGCTTCAACCAATTCATTTTCGAATTGCTTCTGCGCCGTCACGTCCCGGGCCACGGCGTACATCAGGTCCCCCGCCGGAGCCGACTTCCAAGACAAGGTTTTGTACTGGCCGTTTTTGCAACGGAAACGATTTTCGAAAGATAAAATCCGTTCGCCCCGGCTTTGCCGCTCGATCGCCAGACTTGTCTTCGCGAGATCGTCAGGGTGGATGAAATCCGCGATGGGCCGCGAGTAAAGTTCTGGCAGCGAGAACCCTAAAATTTCGGAGTACGCGGGACTTAGACGTTTGAAGTATCCGTCCATGCTTGAAATGCAGAGCATGTCGAGTGACAGCGAGAAAAAACGATCGCGTTCGTCTTCGGCCTGCTCGCGCCGACGCGCGTCCCGATGAACGATCAAAGCCGCGAGCGCGATGAGACAAAAAGCCAAGAATGAGCTGGCCGAAATTCCGTAAAAGGCCCACGCGGCGTACTCGGTGGCGCTTTGAACGCGCGCGCGGAGAACGTCCTCCTCTTCGCGCTTTAAGAGCGAGATGGATGACTGCAAGCTTGTGTCCAGAAGCTTGCCTTCGTTTCCGGCCATGACTTGCAGGATTTGCGCGAGGCCCTCGCGTCGACGGACGTCGATAAAGCGGTCCCAGCGAGCAATCCGCCCTTCAATCGCCGGAATCATTTTTTCGAGTTCCCGGCTTTGAACCACATTGCCATGCGTGAGCTTTTGAATTTTTTCAAGAACGCGCGGGATTTGCTCACGAGCCTCTTGATACTGATCCAAGTAGTAGTCTTGTCCGGTCATATGAAAGCCGCGCAGGCTCGCTTGCGCGCTCACGTACAAAAACGACAGCCTTTCGATCTCCGAACGGACCTCGAGCGTGTGCGAGGTCGAAGCGCCCTCATCAATCAACTTCAGCATGGTGAAATAGGAACTGAGACCCACCAAGAAAATCAAAATGGCGGCAAGGCTAAAACCCAAAGTTGTTTTGGTCCGTTTTTTCATGCGCCCGGTACCATAGCCCTCTCGAGAGCAATGCGCATCTCTTCCAGCGTTATACCGTCGATCTCAACCGTCTTTTGTCGAGACTGCGCGCCGCGAATAAGGGACACCTTTTTTCTTGGAACGCCCAGGACCTGAGCGATGAAGGTTGTAACGGCCTCATTGGCCTGCCCCTCCACGGGTGGAGCCTGAACGCGGATCTTGAGAGCGCCGTCATGCACGCCCAAAATTTCTGACTTTTTGCCGTTCGGCTGCACGTAAAGGTGCAGCCGAACGCCTCCCGCACAGGCTTCGATCATCGTGCCGGTTCCGGTGCGGCCTCATCCTCTTCGTCGTCGGCGTGCCGGCTTCGACGGTCAAAGCGCGCCAGCACGCTGTAAACGCTGGGAACCACGTACAAAGTCAGGAGCGTTGAAACCATCACGCCCCCGATCACCGCGATGGCCATGGGTTGGCGGGCTTCGGCGCCCGGGCCGAAACTCATCGCTGCGGGCACCGCGCCCGCGATCGTCGCGATCGAGGTCATCAGAATTGGACGCAGCCGGTTCGGGCAAGCCTCCATCAACGCTTTTTTAACGTCGGTTTCGCCTTTGTCGCGCACCTGGTTCGTGAAATCCACCAACAAGATCGAGTTCTTTTTGACGATTCCCATCAAAAGAACCAAACCAATCATACTGAAGAGGTTGATCGATTGATTGCCGATGAGCAGCCCGAGAAAGGCTCCCGAAAAGCTGAACGGCAGAGCCACAAAGACGGTGAAGGGATCGATGAAGCTATTGAACTGCGACGCCAACACCATGTACGCGACGACGAATCCAAGCAAGATCGCGATCAAGAGTCCAATGAAGCTGTTCATGAACTCCTCGGCCGATCCGCTCAGCCGGAACGAATAGCCATCGGTCAGAACCTTCTTGGCGATTTGCTCGGCTTTGTCCAAGCTCTGCTGCTGACTCAAACCTTCGCCCACGTTGCCAAAGATGGTGATCGCGCGTTCGCGGTTCTTGCGCGAGATCGAAGACGCAACGCTTGCCTCCTTGATATCGACAACCGCCGACACGGGAACCAACTCCCCCCGATTGTTGCGAACGTAAAGAGATTTGATCTTTTCGGCCGGTGACCGTCCGTCTTCACGGAGTTTGACTCGAATGTCGTAGCGGTGACCGCCCTTCTCGTAAGAGCCGGCGATCGCGCCGCCCAGAGCCGCATTCACGACGGCCCCGACCGCCGTGACCGCGACGCCACGTTCGGAGGCGCGCTGACGGTTCGGGATGATCTGCATTTCGGGCGCGCCCGTCAGCAGATCCGAATTGACGTCGGTCATCGCCTTCGTCGTTTTGACCTCTTCGATAATTTTCTCGGCCATTTGACCGAGCGTGGTCCAATCGGGACCTTGGATCGTGAACTCGACCGGGAAACCGCTGCCGCCACCGCCGCCCAAACCTTGAGTCGAAGGATCTTGAACTTGCGGTTTGGCTTCGGGAATTTCTTTATTCAAATGGGCGCGCACGACCTCGATGAACTCTTGCTGGGACAGTTCTTTTTTCTTTTCGGCGTCCTGACCGCGATGGCCGCGCTCTTTCAACTCGACGAAAAGCATCGAAGCATTCGTCTCACCGCCACTAAATCCACCGGCCGCGACGAAGTACGAATTCACCTCGGAGCGCGACGCCAAAAACTGCTCGACCTTCTTGGTGCGTTCGTCGGTCAACGTGATGGCCGTTCCCGGAGGATTGGTCATCTGGATCATGAGCATGCTTTGATCTTGCGGCGGCTGGAACTCTCCACGCAAAAGCGCCACCGAACCGAAGCTCAGAACGAAAAACACCAAGGAGCCCACGATCACGAGAAGGCGGTGATTGAGGGCAAAAGCCAAAGTGCGCTCGTAGAAATGACGGGTGCGATCGAAGCCCGCTTCGAAGAAACGACCGAACCGGGTTTTGCGCTCGATATCGCCTTTGAACTGCGCGGCCCGCATCGGGGTGAGCGTCAAGGCTTCGAGCAACGAAATCATCACCGCGGCGCTCAAGGTCACGCCGAACTCGAACAAGAAACGGCCGATGATTCCTTCCATAAAGGCGATCGGTAAAAAAATCGCGACCAGCGAGACCGAAGCGGCCATCGCGGCAAACGTGATTTCGCGGGCGCCGATCAGGGCGGCCTGGCGCCGTGGCGTTCCTTTTTCGCGGTGGCGGATGATATTTTCCAAAACCATGATCGCGTCGTCGACAACGATCCCGATCGCCAAGCTCAAACCGAGCAGCGTGAAGATATTCAAGGTGAAGTTGGCGAAGTACAGGACGATAAAGCTTCCCAAAACGGAAGTCGGGATCGCCAACAAAACGTTGAGCGTGGACGTCCACGATCCGATGAAGATCCAGCAAACGATCGAGGTCAGAAGCGCGGCCAGAACCAGCGTCAGAACCAATTCGGCCACGGATTCTTCGACGAACTTCGTACCGTCGAAATTGACCATGATCTTGGTGCCTTCCGGGAGTTTTTTCTGCACCTGCTCGATGCGGGCCTTGACGGCCTTGGCGACTTCAACGGCATTGGCCCCGCGTTGTTTGACAACCCCGAGACCGACGGCCTGCACGCCATTGGTGCGCGCAAACTGCAGCACATCCACCGTGCCCTCTTCGATTTGGGCGATTTTACCCAAGGTGACCGGGTTGAAGTTGGGTCCACCGCCGCGAGAGTTCACCAAAATATTGCGGAACCCCTCGACCGTCTTTTCTTCGCCCATCGTACGAAGACTGTACTCTTTGTTTTCGAACTCGCTGCGTCCCGATGCGGGCTCTTTGTGCTCGTTCTGAATATTGCTGATCACATCCGTGATCGAAAGGGCGTAGCGCTGCAAGGCCGCGTTGTCGACCCAGACGCGCAAATTCGGTTCGAGATAACCGGGCATCCAAAGATTGCCCACACCCGGAACCGTGGTGATCTGATCGCGCACGTCGTTCTTTACGAACACCATCAGATCGGTCAAATTCATCTGATCGCTCGTCACCGAAATCCACATGATCGGGAACTCGGAGATCGCAATTTTCATGACCGAGATGGGCTCCATCTCGGTGGGAAGCATCCCTTGCACCTGCGAAATTTTGGCCTGAACGTCCTGAAAAGCGGCATCGATGTCGCGGCTGAGATCGAATTCGAGCGTGATTTCGGCACCGCCAACGCGCGATTTGGACGTGATGTTCTTCACGCCCTGAATGCTGATCAACACGTCTTCGAGAGGATCGACGACGTCGGCTTCGATCACTTCGGGCGCGGCCCCTTCATAGCGCGCGTTGAGCGCGATGATCGGAAACTCGACGTCGGGCATTTCGCTCACGCCCATGCGGGTAAAGCTGATCGCACCGAACACGATCAACCCGAACATCAACATCCAGGCAAAAACGGGGCGGCGAATGGACAGATCGGACAAAGTCATCTTACATCTCTTTCGTCAAAGCGGAGGGCAGAATGGCGGCGGCGGTTTCGAGCTTGATGCGATCCAAGCGCGCTTGGTAGCGGGCCTGATCGAACGTGCGCCGAGCCACGCGGTACTCGGTCAAACCCAATTGCACGTCGATACTTCGGGTCAGGCCCCGGCGAGAATCACGCAAGAGAACCTGGTAGTTTTTTTCCGAGAGATCCGAGGCGAGCTTCAAGGCTTTCAGCTGATCGGCGCGGATTCGAAGGCTCTCGTGCAGCGACTTGATTTCGGCTTCGGTCTGCCGGCGGATGCGCGCAAGCTCCAGTTCGCTTTCTCCGCGTTTTGACGCCGCCTCACGCACTTGCGACTGACGAAGGCCGCCTTCGAACAAAGGCAGCGAGAACTTGAAGGTCACGTCCCACTTCAAGTCCTCCATGAATCCCTCTGGGCGCACGAGATAGTAATTGCCCACCACGTCCGCCGACGGCCAATGGCCCCCGCGAGCGATCGAAACCTCTTCGTCCGCGGCGCGCGCGTTTTCTTTCAGCGCCTTGACATCGGGACGCTCGTCGATGCGCGCGAGGTACTCACTCAACGGACGGAGCGTGAAGGTGGCCATGTCATCCGTGTCGGTCAACGCCTCATCCACCGGCAGACCGGTCAAGAAAGACATATTTTCACGGGCGGTGCGAAGGCGCGACTGCACCATTTGCGTTTCGGCATCCAGAGCGGCCGCGGTTGACTGCGCCGTCAGCGCCTCGGTGGTGCTCGATTCGCCACGCCGGGTGCGCGCCTGGAGATCTTTCACGCGCTGAGCGTAAATGGTCTTCTGTCCTTCGAGGTTGCGCAGATCTTGCTCGAGAGCCAGCACGTCCAAAAAGCTCGCGGCAATCTCTTGATAGAGTTTGATCAACTGGCCCAGACGGGCCTGCTCTTGGGCGCTGTAGAGATTTTTACGCTGGCGCAAAGCCGCGAATTCGCGAAAGCCACGGAATAGCGGCTGCGTGAGCGTGAAATTCGCGGTTCGTTGCTGCTCCGGAAAAAATTCGGCCGCGATCGGATCGCTGGGCTTGGGCTGAATCAAATACGAAGCATTGAGCGACAGATTGGGAAAAATCGCGCTGCGGGCCTGCGAGATTTGCTCTTCCGAACGGCGAAGCTGTTCGCGGCTCTGCGCGACGGTTTCGTTTTTTTGCAAAGCGGACTGCACCGCCTGGTCCAAGCTTGCGGCTTGAACCGTTCCGGCAAAGACAAACGGAATCCAACAGAATCGAAAAAAAACTGAAACCATAAGAGGAGCTCCTTAACGGCAAAATAGTCGTCCCGTTTGGGCCAGTAAAGTGAGTTTTCTCTGACGACTTCTAAACGCGAAGGGCCATGGGTCGACGAGCGGGTCGCTGGCGCTCATGATGAAAGCATGATGACAAATTCCTTCGTTCAGCATTTTGGCTTGAAGGGGCCTTTGGTTCTGGCCCCCCTCGCGGGCGGCCCGTACACGCCCCGCTTGGCCGCCGCGGTGGCCGAGGCTGGCGCCTTGGCCTCGGTGGGCGCCGCCTACATGGGCCCGAACGAGATGATTCGCACCACCCAGGAGCTGCGCCAGTTCACGAAAAGGCCTTTCGTGATCAACCTTTTCGCCCCCGAGCCGGTCAGGGCCGTTTCTGCCAGCGAACTCAAGGCCGCCCTCGAAGCGACGCAGGTTTACCGGGAGGAGTGGAAGCTCCCGCCCCCGCTCGTTCAACCTCCCTACCACGAAAACTTCGATGCGCAGTTTGCGACGATGCTGGATTTAAAGCCCGCCGCTTTCAGCTACGTTTTTGGACTTCTCGACGACGCCCACGTGCGCGCCTGTCAATCGCGCGGAATCTACCTGATCGGGGCCGCCACGACTCCCGAGGAGGCCGAACGTGTTCAAGCCTCGGGGGCCGATGCGGTGGTCTGCCAAGGTGTTGAGGCCGGAGGTCACCGTGCCATTTTAAATTCCCAAAGCCCAGATCCGGGAATCTCAACGCTCGATTTGGTTCGCGCGAGCGCGCGTCGACTCCACATTCCGATCATCGCGGCGGGAGGGTTGATGACGGGCGCGGACATTGCCGGCGCCCTCAAGGCCGGCGCGCAAGCCGCTCAGCTCGGCACCGCGTTTCTTTGCACCGAAGAGGCCGGCACTTCACCCGCCTACCGCAAGGCCCTTCACGACCCCACTCCCACCGAACTGACCCGCGTTTTCTCGGGACGCTGGGCGCGGGGGATGTCGAACCGCTTTCTTGAGGAAATGAAAGGAAAACCCATTCTGCCCTTTCAGGCGCAGAACAAACTCACGCGCGATTTGCGGCAGGCCTGCCATGCACACGGCTCTTCCGAGCTTCTCTCGCTCTGGGCTGGAGCGGGCGTCCACCACCTTCGCGAAGGACGTGCCGCCGATTTGGTCCGAACTCTTTTTTTAGAAATAGAAAGCGCCTAACTCAACTTAAGGCGCGGCTTCCGTCGACTTTTGCGACTTGGCTTTTTGCTCGGCCATGTCCTTGTCAATGCAGTCGGCATAGTTGCTGGCCGAAGTGCTGCGGCCCAAGCCCAGGCCAAAGTTGCCCAGTCCAAGCCCGACGCCCACGCCGACCCCGCTGGCGCTGCCGCGGCAGTTTTCTTGAGCCCGGCAAGCCGAAACGGGCTCGTCGGCTTCGGTGGGACACACTTTCTTTTCCTTGGAAGCGCAGCTCACCGCGAGGAGAGCGCCAAGGGACGCTAGAAACACTTGAGTTACCTTCATGGAATCTCCTTTCGCTCCGGAATGAAACCATAAATTCCTCCCGCCCAAGAAGCAAGGATGCTAGAAATATTGTGCATGAAAACACTCTTTGATTCCGTGAAAATTGGCGATGTTCAACTGCGCAACCGTCTCGTGATGGCGCCCCTCACGCGCAGCCGCGCCGATGCCGGGCGTGTCCCGAACTCCTTGATGAAGGAGTATTATGTTCAGCGCTCGGGAGCCGGCCTGATCTTAACCGAGGCGACGGCGGTCACGCCGATGGGCGTGGGATATGCCGACACTCCCGGTATCTGGTCGCGAGAACAAGTCGCCGGCTGGAAAGCCATCACCGACGCGGTTCACGAGCGCGGCGGCACCATTTTCTTGCAGCTCTGGCATGTCGGCCGCATCTCTGATCCTTACTTCCTCGACGGAAAACTTCCGCTGTCGCCCAGCGCGATCGCGCCCGAAGGACACGTGAGTCTGCTCCGACCGCAGCGCCCCTTTGTCACGCCGCAAGCGATGACCAAGGCCGACATCAAAGAAGCGGTCGAGAGGTACCGGCAAGGCGCTTTGAATGCCAAAGACGCCGGTTTCGACGGCGTCGAGATCCACGGCGCCAACGGGTACTTGATCGATCAGTTTTTGCAGAGCGGTTCGAACGCGCGCACGGATGAGTACGGCGGCCCCATCGAGAACCGGGCGCGCTTCGCGCTTGAAGTGACCGATGCGGTCTTGAGTGTCTGGCCCGCGGGCCGTGTCGGTTACCACATGTCTCCGCAAAGCGACTCGAACTACATCAGCGATGCCAACCCGAAAGAAACTTTTCCCTACTTGGCGCGCGAACTCGGAAAACGAAAGCTGGCTTTCTTGTTCCTGCGCGACAAGCAAGGTCCGGGTTACGCGACCCCCGAACTGAAAACCGCGTTCGGCGGGCCCGTGGTGGCCAATGAAGGGCTCACTCAAGAGTTGGCGGAATCGCTCCTGCAAAAAGGAACGGCCGACCTTTTTTCATTCGGAAAACTGTACATTTCGAATCCCGACTTGGCCGAGCGTCTGCAGAAGAAGGCTCCGCTGACGCCGCCCAATCCCGCGACATTCTACGCGCCGGGAGCGACCGGTTACACCGACTACAAGTTTTTAGGTGAGTAGTCTTCGCCTTTAGCGGCCCGACTTTTCGATCTCGAGAAGCCGGGTCTTGACATCCAACCCACCGGCGTAACCGCCCAAGGTTCCATCCGCCGCGATCACGCGGTGGCAAGGCACGACGATCGAAAGTGGGTTGCGGCCGTTGGCGGTTCCCACCGCGCGCACGGCTTTGTCATTTTTAATTTTCTTGGCCACGTCGCTGTACGAAAGCGTCTTCCCGTATGGAATCCGCGACAACTGGCCCCAGACCTTGCGCTGAAATTCCGTGCCATCCACATCGAGCGGAAGATCAAACGCCGTGCGCGTTCCGCCGAAATACTCCTGCAATTGACGAACGGCCGTCGCCAAGATCCGCACTTGAGGGTCATCGGAATCCAAGGATTTCGCGATGGGATCAGGGCGTTTTTTCCAAACGATCGCTCGTAAACCTTTTTCGGAGGCCACCAAATAGAGGGGGCCGACATCGGTTTTGAGGATCCATTGCAGCGTGTTCATGGCGAACTCCTTTTGGTTTTTTTCCGGACGGACGTGAGAGTCTTCGCGTACTCGCGCCACAAGAGAGCGGCGGCGTAACCGCGCCAAGGGCGCATCTGTTCGAGAGTGTCTTTCGGATGAAATTCCAGCGCGCGTGCCAACACCAAGTCCGTTTCGGGAAAGGCATCGGTGTTGCGAAGCGCTTTGAGCGCCATGTAACTGGCGGTCCAGGGTCCCACGCCCGGGATCTCCAGGACCGTCTTGATAAAGACATCCACGTCTTGAGCCGACTCGAGAGACAGTTTTTTGTCGGCAATGGCCCGCGCAAAGGCCCGCAGAGTTTTTTTGCGCAGACCGGTCGTCTTGAGCCCGAGGAGTTCCGAACGGGCGATCGCTTCGGGCGTCGGAAACAGCTTGATGCGACGGCCCTCGCGCTCAACTCCCGAATCTTCTCCCAACATCTCGATGAGATCGGCCACCAGACCGCGGCCGCGTTCGACACTGACCAGCTGACCCAGAATGGTGCCCACGGCGATTTCGAAGGGATCCCAACCCGAAGGGAGCCGCGTGCCCGGATATTTTTTGAGCAAGGCTTTCATCTTCTCGTCGGATTCTAGGCTGTTGGCAATCACGACCGGATCCGAATCCAGATCAAAGAGAGCGCGCACGCGCGTGACGATGGCGTGGACCTTTGAGGTGTCAGGAACATCGATCTTTAAAAGCAGGCGCGAGTTTTTCGCATCGTTCGAGATGCCGATCGTTCCCACCTGACCGTCCAAAGAGACCAAGCGGTGCATCTCGTTCGGCGAGAACCATTCGAGATCGCCGATACGATGGGACTGATAACTCGCCAGCAGGCCTTCAAAATTGAAGGGAGGACGATAAGGGAGTGAAATGCGAATCCCGCCCTCCGCGCTCACGGGCTGACGGCGGATCTGGCTGGGGCTTCGCTTGAAGCGGTCTTTGAACGCGTCGTTGAAACGGCGGACCGACCCAAAGCCCGAGGCGTAGGCCACCTGGGCCACCGGGAGACGGGACTCCACCAACAGACGCCGCGACAAACTCAGGCGGTTCTCAAATGAAATTTGTTTGGGGGTCTTGCCGATCTCGGCGATAAAAAGCCGCCGCAAATGACGTGCGGTGACGCCAAATCTCGCGGCGAATTCGTCCTCGTGAAACTCGATCGTCTCTTGGCTCTGAATCATCTTGACCGCGCGCTGAACCACCGCGGATTTTCCGACCCAGGCCGGAGACAGCGGGGCGCATTCTGGACGGCAGCGAAGGCACGGGCGGTAGCCAGCCTTTTCGGCCTCAAGATGGTGGTGAAAGAACTCGACATTCTGGCGCTTGGGTTTTGCCGGGCAGATCGGCCGGCAGTAAATTCCAGTGGTTTTCACCGCGACAAAAAACTTGCCATCGAATCGATGATCCCGGGCAAGCATGGCTTTAAAGTAAATGTCGTCGCGCTTCATGCTTCGGGTTGTAGCCTAAAAACCGAGCGGTGTCTGGCTGTTTTCGGACATTGTCGTCGGCCGCTCCCGGGCGAAATCTTTGATTGTCATTTACCGGTCCCCGTGATTGTTTGGACGTTCATGAACAAGGCGATTTTTCGGCTCATGGTGGGTTTTCGGCGCTTCCGCGAGAAGTACTATGTGCCCGAGCATTCGATTTATCAGCGCTTGGCCTCTTCGGGCCAAACCCCCAAGACTTTGTTGATCGGCTGCAGCGACTCGCGCGTCGACCCCGCGATTTTGACCGGCGCGGCTCCGGGTGAATTGTTCGTGGTGCGCAACGTGGCCAACTTGGTCCCGCCTTGCGCCACGGTCACCAACGGTTTTCACGGAACCAGCTCGGCGATTGAGTTCGCGGTCATGAATCTCAAAGTCGACAACGTGATTGTTTTGGGCCACCGCCAATGCGGCGGCGTCCGCGCCCTCATGCAGCCGAGCGAAACCACGGGTCAGTTTATCGGGTCTTGGATCAAGATCGCCGACGATGCACGCACCAAAGTTTTGGCCGAAGCCGGTGATGCCGACGACGAAACAAAATGGCGAATGGCCGAAATGGAATCGCTCAAAGTGTCGATTCGAAATCTGCACACTTTCCCTTTCGTGCAAGAGGCGATCAAGTCCCGCGGGATGAACGTCATCGGAATTTATTTTGACCTCGAGCGCGGCCAACTCTGGGAGCTCGATAACGAGCTGGGCGCGTTCCGCCAACTCGAAATTTAAGCGCTGGGGCAATTTTCCCGGCGCCTGGCTTTGAAACCAATCCAATCCGCATAATCGTGATCTGAACTTGGGCTCCCGTGGTCTGCTTCTTGCTCGAATCCTCGCATGAGCTTGGTACGCGTCACCCCCGATGGACTTTACTGCGAAGCCGGAGACTTTTACATCGACCCTTGGCGGCCGGTGAAGACCGCCGTCATCACCCATGTCCACTCGGATCATGCCCGCGTGGGGTCCGGTTTTTATTACGCCACCCATGGCTCGGTTCCCTTGCTCCAGCACCGCCTGGGCGAGATCAACTGCGAAGGCAAAAACTACGGCGAAAAATTCAAAGTCGGCAACACCTGGGTGAGCCTTCACTCTGCGGGGCACATTCTGGGTTCGGCCCAAGTGCGCATTGAGCACAAAGAAGATGTCTGGGTTTTATCGGGAGATTATAAACGTACCTTCGATCCGTCTTGCGAGCCCTTCGAAGTCGTTCCGTGCGACACCTTCGTTTCCGAAGCGACGTTCGCGCTGCCGATTTACAAGTGGCAAACGGGCGCGGTGACCGCCAAACATCTCTACGATTGGTGGCAAAGCGAACCCGAACGCCCCTCGATCGTCTTTTGCTACGCGCTCGGCAAGGCGCAGAGAATCCTGGCCGAACTCACGGCGTACACCGACCGCACGGTTTACGTTCACGGGGCGGTTCACAACCTCACCGAGATTTACCGCGCGCAAAAGATCTCCATGCTTCCCACCCGCCTCGTGACCGATGCGCACAAGGATCACGATTTCAAAGGCGACCTGATCTTGGCGCCGCCATCGGGACACCGCTCACCTTGGATGAAGCGATTCAAAGACCCGCAAACTGCCTTCGCTTCGGGCTGGATGCAAGTGCGCGGCGCGCGCCGGCGCAAAGGTTACGAAAAGGGCTTCGTGCTCTCGGACCATGCGGATTGGAACGAACTCAATCTCACCATCACGCAGACGGGGGCGAAGACGGTCTATCTGACTCACGGAAAGACCGACGTGCTCGAGCGTTATCTCAAAGAAAAGGGTCTCACGGTCAAACTCTTCGAAACCGATTACGAAGATAGCGGCGAGCCCACATGAAGCTTTTCAACGAACTCTTTCAACAGCTGGACGCCACCACGTCGACGCTCGAAAAAGTGGACGCGCTTAAAAAATACTTCAAGCGTGCGCCTGAGCATGACGCCGTCTGGGCGGTGCTGATCCTGACGGGACGGATCCAAAAAAAATACCTGACGTCCCGAAATTTGCGCGATTCTTTTTTAAGAACGACGGGCTATCCCGATTGGTTGTTCGAAGAAAGCTACGCCCATGTCGGCGACACCGCCGAGACCTTGAGCCTTTTGCTTCAGAGTCTTGAGTTGGTTCAACAGGACGATCTGCAAGAGCGTCCGTCAAAACCCCTGCACCTGTGGATGGAGAGCGAAATCCCCGCCCTCGGAAAGCTCAAAGACGAAACGGCGCGGGCCGATAAACTGATGGAGCTCTGGCGCGAACTCGATGCGGATCAAATTTTTATTTTGAATAAACTGATCACGGGCGGTTTCCGCGTCGGCGTGAGCGAAAAATTGGTGATTCGCGCTTTGTCCGAGGTGTTCGGCACGGCCAGCGATCAGATCTCTCACCGCTTGACCGGACCGCAAGAGGCCACCGTCGAGAATTTTCGTCGGTGGGTCTCGACCGAGGTCAGCGAGCTCGCGGTCAGCCAACCTTATCCCTTCTGCTTGGCTTACGCTTGGGGCGATCGCAAAGATGAAAATTGGCGCCCCGAAGAATGGGCGCTGGAGTGGAAGTACGACGGCATCCGCTCGCAAGTGATCCGGCGTGAAGACCACGTTTGGATCTGGTCTCGAGGCGAAGAGGAAATCACGGCGACCTTTCCGGAGCTCACCCAGGACTTTGCGGGCCTTGAGCCGGGCACCGTTCTGGATGGAGAGGTGGTCGTGCTTCGCGACGGCTTGGTCCAGCCTTTTCAGGATTTGCAAAAAAGATTGGGCCGCAAAAAAGTCTCGGCCGCGACGTTGAAAGAGCAGCCCGCTGGATTTATCGCCTATGATTGCCTCGAGTGGAAAGGCGAAGACATCCGCCAACGTCCCTTCTCCGAGCGCCGCAAAATTCTCGGCGAAGCCCTTGCGGGTTTGTCGAGTCCGCGACTCCAAGTCTCCCCGATTTTGTCGTTACCGCCCGGCTCGACACTCGACGATCTTGAAAGTCTGCGCTCCCAGTCCCGAGAAAACCGCGCCGAGGGCCTGATGCTCAAAGCTTGGGGTAGTCCGTACATCGTGGGCCGTAAAATCGGCTACTGGTGGAAGCACAAAGTCGATCCCCTCACGCTCGACGCCGTTTTGATTTACGCGCAAGCCGGCACCGGCCGACGGGCCAACCTTTACACCGATTACACGTTCGCCCTTTGGAAAGAAGAAGAGGGCGAACGTTTGCTCGTCCCCTTTGCCAAGGCGTACTCGGGTCTCGATCAAGGCGAGATCGACGAACTCGATTCTTGGATTCGACGCCACACCGTCGAAAAATTTGGACCCGTTCGATCGTTGCGGCCCGAGCAAGTTTTCGAACTTGGCTTCGAGGGGATTTCAAAATCCAACCGGCATAAATCTGGGATCGCCGTGCGGTTTCCGCGGATCTTGCGCTGGCGCAAAGATAAAAAACCCGCGGATGCCGACAGCCTGGGGACGGCTCTTCAACTTCTCGACTCTGTCGCTCCCGCCCGCGAAGCCGAGGCCTCGCCATGAAGGTCAAAGCTCAAGATCCTTTGGTTCCCATCCGGAACTTTTTCAAGAACCGGGGTTGGACTCCCTTCGCTTTTCAAGAGCAGGCCTGGGAGGCGTGCGTTCGCGGCGAATCGGGATTGATTCACGTGCCGACCGGCTCGGGCAAAACTTACGCGGCCGTGATGGGCGTCTTTGCCAAAATCATGGCGGCGCCTAAGACCAAATCTCTCAAGGCCCTTTACATCACTCCCCTCAGAGCGCTGGCGCGCGACATCGAACTGGCGCTGCAAGAACCCATCGAGCAAGAAGGCTGGCCGGTCAAAGTCGAGTCGCGAACCGGAGACACCAAAGGCACGGTGAAAAAAAAGCAGTTGCAGAATCCGGCCGACTTTCTTCTGACGACGCCCGAGTCGCTCTCGGTGCTGATTTCGCAAACCGAAGCCGAGGAGATTCTCAAATCCGTTCAAGTGGTGATTCTGGATGAATGGCACGAGTTGATGTCCAGCAAACGAGGCAGCCTACTGGAGCTGAGTTTGTCTTACCTCAGGCACCTTAATCCCGAACTTCAGGTCTGGGCTTTGTCGGCCTCCATCGGAAACATCGAACAGGCCGCGCAGGTGGCGGTCGGTCCCAACGTCAAACCGGTCATCATCTCGGGCGGAAGCGACCGCAATCTCGAGATCGACGTCTTGCTTCCCGCTTCCATCGATGGTTTTCCTTGGGCCGGCCATTTGGGATTCGCGCTTCGCGACGCCCTCATTCAGACTCTGGACCGCGAAAAGTCGACGCTTATTTTTACCAACACCCGCTCCCAAGCCGAGCGTTGGTTCGAAACGCTCTCGGAGCGGGTCTCCGAAATGAAAGACGTTCTCGCGATTCATCACAGCTCGCTGAGCCGTGAAGACCGCGAGATGGTTGAAGAGGGCATTAAGAACGGCGATCTCAAATGGGTGGTTTGCACCTCCTCTTTGGATCTCGGGGTCGATTTTCAACCCGTGGAGCAAGTGGTTCAAATCGGCAGCCCCAAAATGGTGGCGCGTCTGCTTCAGCGCGCGGGACGCTCGGCCCACCGGCCGGGAGGCGTCAGCGAGCTGCTTTTTGTTCCCACCAATTCGTGGGAAATCCTGGAGATCGAAGCCGTCAAAAAGGCCCTCAAAGAAAAACAGATCGAGCCTCGATTTCCTCTGGGAAAACCGATCGATGTGCTCCTGCAGCACATGACCACGCTCGCCTGCGGTCCTGGATTTCGTTACGACGAACTCAAAGCGGCCTTGAAAGAGACCTTTTCTTTTTCGGCGATCACACCTGACGAACTCAATTGGTGTCTTCGCTTTCTGACCCAAGGCGGAGACAGCCTCAAAAGCTACGAACAGTTTCATAAAATCACGTATGAGCCCGAAACGGGCCTCTACCGCCTGAGCAACCGCCGGCTGGCGACGATGCACCGAATGTCGATCGGCACCATCGTGTCCCGCGAGTCCATTCAAGTGGTCTATACGAACCGAAAAAAACTCGGGTCCGTCGAAGAGGACTTTATCGCGCGCATGAAACGCGGCGATGTCTTTCAGTTCGCCGGTAAGAAGCTCGAGCTGGTGATGATCAAAGACATGCAGGCCTACGTGCGCTCGACCGGGCGGCCCACCTCGACGATCCCGTCTTGGCTGGGAGGACGCCTCCCCTTATCGGAGACCTTGAGCGAAGCTCTTCGCGAGGTGCTCAGCCAAGGCCGCACCGAAAACGCGAAGGTCAACCAGCTGATTCAGCCCTTGCTCGAAATTCAGGCCCGACGCTCCGAGCTTCCAGGTGAGAACGAATTTCTGGTCGAAACTTGGAGCTCAAAAGAGGGCGAGCATCTTTTTGCCTATCCCTTCGAAGGGCGCATGGTTCACGAAGGCCTGGCCCAAGTCTGGGCCCACCGGTTCGCCAAGCGCGAGCCCTCGAGCTTTTCGTTCTCCATCAACGAGTACGGATTTGAGATCATGGCGCCCGTCGGTTACGCCTTTCGGCAGCTTTTCGACGATGACTTCTTCTCGACCGATCACATCGAAGACGAGATGAGCCAGTCCTTGGAGTTCAGTGGCCTGAGCCAGCGCCACTTCCGTGAGATCGCCACCATCTCGGGACTCGTGTTCGTGGGATATCCGGGCGCCCCCAAAACCGGCCGGCAAAAGCATATCAGCGCGTCTTTGCTTTTTGACGTCTTCAAACGCTACGAGCCTGGCAATTTACTCTTGCAGCAATCTTACAGCGAAGTTCTGAAAGGTTCGCTCGAGAGCGACCGTCTACGTCGCACGCTGGGACGACTTTCGCAAATGAAGACCGTTTGGAAGACGCTCTCCTACCCGTCGCCTTTGGCCTTTCCGTTGTTCTTGGCGATGAACGCAGGCCACCTCTCCAACGAGAGCATCGAGAAAAAAGTCGAACGTCTCAAGAAAACCTGGGAGAAGATGAATGAACATCCGCTTGGGAACTAACGACGATAGCGCGAGCGTCATCTTGGCGCCCGAAAAGGCCCTCTTTTGGCAAGAGGAGCGGGTGCTGGCGCTTTCTGACGTGCACCTCGGAAAGGCCGAGAGCTTGCAAGCCCTCGGTATCAACATTCCCAGCGGCGAGCACCGCGAAGACCTCAAACGTCTCGAACGACTTGTCGAGCGCTTCGAACCCTTGCAGGTCTTGATTCTGGGAGATTGGATTCACAACCCAAAGTCCTGGACTCTCCCCTTACAAAAAGACTTGATGTTGTTTTTCGAGCGTCATGCGGGAACGAAGTGGACGCTCCTTCTCGGCAACCACGAACGTGGCTCAAAAAAGTACTTGGACTTACTTCCGATTGAACTCTTAGAGGGAGATTGGATTCGCGGGCCCTTTGCCTTCACTCACGGGCACGAGCGTCCACGCACCTCCCATTTTCAAATACAAGGGCACGTGCACCCCGTGATCAAGATGCGTCATGGGCCCACCCAAGTGCGTTTGCCCTGTTTCGCGCAAAGCAAAAGCACGTTGATTTTGCCTTCGTTTGGCGGTTTAACCGGCGGATACGAGGTGGATCCGCGCGAATTCTTGCAAATTTATGCCTGCACGCCGACCTCGATTCTTCCGCTGAAACAAGGAGCTTGACCTTGCCCGAACTTGCCGAAGTCGAAGCCGTCCGCCGCCAGATCGTCAAACATCTGAAAGGCCGAAAAATCAAAGAGATCATCGCCGACAAGTCGGACCGCTTTCTGTTTGCCTTTGCATCGATCCCCGAGGTGACCAAGGCGCTCAAAGGAGCCCGCATTCAAGGCGCGGGACGCAAAGGAAAGTACTTTTGGCTTGAGTTGGATCGAAAGCCTTGGCCCATTTTTCACTTGGGCATGAGTGGCAACGTCGCCATCTTGGATCCCAAAAGAAAATCGGCCAAGCACGAGCACATCTGGGGCGGCGTCAAGATGTGGAGCGAAAAAGACCTGAACGACCGCGAACGTCTTTGGTTTTGCCGGCTGCTTCTCAAAACCGACGCGGGGTACGAAGTCGCGCTCATCGATCCGCGCCGTTTCGGCCGCATGTGGCTCGCCGATGACCCTTTCGAGAATTCCCGCATCAAGCGCCTGGGGCCTGATCCCATGCTCGATTTTCCAAAGGCCAAGGAGCTCGGCGAAAAGCTCAAGCGGCGCAAAAAGAGCATCAAGTCGGTGCTGCTGGATCAGGCTCTCTTCGCGGGGGTCGGCAACTGGCTTGCGGATGAAATTCTCTACCAAGCCCGGCTCGCGCCCCACCATTTAGCTTCGAACTTGACGCCGGCGCAGGTTCGCAAGCTTCACGCCGCGGTTCTCTCGGTCGTCAAAAAAGCCGTTTCGGTCGATGCGGACTACGAACGCTTTCCGAAAACCTGGATTTTCCACGAGCGCTGGGGAAAGAACAAAACGGCCAAGACCTCAAAAGGAAAGATCGTCCACGAAGAGATCGGTGGGCGTACGACCGCCTGGGTTCCGGGCTGGCAAAAGTAAGAGATTATTCGAGCTTAAATGAAAGCTGCGGGCTTTCAGGGGCCGGCGGTTCAACTTTGCGAAAGTGCTCTCGAGACAAGTTAAAGTGAGTCTCATTCAATCCGTATTTTCTGGTGAACAGCTCAAAAAGATCCCCGAGACCTTCCGCGCGGATGCCGGTTCCATTCATGCGCGAACCAAAATTGGCATCGTTGAGCTTGCCGTCACGGATCGAGCGGACGGCATTGAGAATTTTGGATTTTCGATCGGGCGCGTGCACCTCAAGCCACTCTTCAAAAAGAGGAGCGACGCTGAGCGGAAGACGCACGGGCGTGTAACCCGCCCAGCGCGCACCGGCCTCGCTCGCCGCCTTTAAAATTTGCGGAAGTTCGTGATCGGTCAATCCCGGAATCAGGGGCGCGGCGTTCACACCCACCGGAACTCCGGCTTTGGCGAGCGCCTCGATGGCCTTCAGGCGCTGCGAGGGCAAAGATGTGCGAGGCTCCATCACACGGCACAACTCCGGATTGAGCGTCGTGATCGAGAGAAAGATAAAGATGCCGTCGTGCTTCGCCATCTCGGCAAAAAGGTCGAGATCCCGGACGATCAAATGGTTCTTCGTGATGATCGAAACGGGATTGCGGAACTCGAGCAGAACCTCCATGCAGGCGCGAGTGATTTTGAGCTTGCGCTCGACCGGCTGGTAGCAGTCGGTGACGCCGCTAAAAAAAATCGGCTCACCCTCCCAAGATTTCGACAGCAGTTTTTTCCGCAAAAGATCGGCAGCTTCATACTTCACAAAAATCTTGGACTCGAAGTCCAGGCCCGCCGAAAGATTCAGATACTCGTGCGTCGGGCGCGCATAACAATAAATGCAGCCGTGCTCACAGCCGCGATAAGGATTCGCGCTGAAAGTAAAACCGATATCGGGGCTATCATTTTGCGTGACCAAAGAACGGGAGCTGTCCGGAAGAAACTCGGTCTTTAATAAAGACAGATCCGTTTCCTCATCGATGTAGCCGAAGTTCTCGAGATCGCCTTCGGTTTGATGTTTGAGGAAGCGGCTGCTGACATTGCCTTGAGCTCCGCGTCCAACGGACTTTTTCAACGAATCCATCAGGGAACGAACTTATCACGAAAGGCAAAAACCGACAAGGGCGCGGTCTTTGGGGCTATTTGCCCTCGGCCTTCGTAGAGAGGCGACGCAGATCCGTCGAGAGAGAATTGTCGCGGGTCTGCAAATCAAGATGGCCCTGCTGGTGCAGCAAGGTCCAGCGGTTGTTTTTCTCGAGGTGCTTTTCGAGCTCGCCCAAGAACTTCGGATCGAACGCGTAGATTTCGACGTCATCGGCGCGGTGAACCTTTTCGTCGCGCATCTCCTGAACCAGAACTTCGGGATTCTTGTAGGTGTACACCACGACCCGATTGGCGCTTTTTGTCGCCTTGTGAAGCTTACGGGCCGAAGGATTTCCGATCTCGATCCACAGATCCGTCACGCCGTGAACGCCCAGCGCGCGCAGGGCGGGAGCCTCGGGATCCCCTAAGCCCATGGGCGAAAACTCGAGCCCCTCTTGCAAACTCAAAGCATGCGCCAGGACCCGGCTCAAAAGGTAAGGCCCCGTTTCCGACGGATGCTGGGCCACTCGCAAATCGAGCGTTTCGTAAACTCCACGGTCGATGTCGGAAAAATCAATTTGAAAGCGGTAGAGCACGTTTAGACCAAACCGCGACGGATCGCCACGCGCGTCGCCTCGACACGGTTTGAGACGTGCAACTTTTGGTAGACGATTTTCACGTACCCGGCGACCGTCTGCGCGCTAAGCCCCATTTGTTTTGCGGCTTCAGCAACGGTCAGCCCTTTGGCGATCAGCGTGAGCGTCTCGCGTTCGCGGGGGCTGAGATCCGAAGCGACGGGCTCCGGCTTTTCGGACGGAGCTTGGAAATGGCTCAGCAGACGCCGCGCAATCGCGGGTGAGAGCGGCGGCTCGTCGCGCTTCAAACGCTTCAGCGTTTCGACGAGGAGGGCGGGGTCTTCTTCTTTGAGCAAATAACCGTGAGCGCCCGCCGACAACGCCTCAAACAAGTAGGCGTCATCATCGTAAATCGTCACCACCACGCTTCGGGCTTGAGGCTCCTTTTCGGCGATCTGGCGGATCAAGTGAACGCCCGAGCCATCGGGAAGTCCCAGATCAACCAACGCCAAATCGAGAGGTGTCGACTTTGATTTTTGCGACAGCCATGCTTGAGACTCTTGAAGGTTGGGTTTCAAAACGACTTCGGTCTTTGGAAAAGCCGCGAGCACTGTTTGCTTGAGCGCTTCGGCCATGGCCGCTTGATCCTCGACGACGAGGCAAAGCGCAGGCGCAAAAGAGAAATCGGTGCGGTCTTGCATGGCTCTGGTATAGCTGGTTCGAGCCAGAAAGGGCACCTATTTCAATGCGTAGGGAAGAATCAGCACGACCTCGGAGCCCTTCTCAAGAGCCCGCAGCTCGCAAGTCCCGCCAAGATCGTGCAGGCGCCGCCGCAAACTCCGCAGCCCATAACCTTGAGTTTCCCCGCGAACCGCTTCGGGTGAAAACCCCCGCCCGTCGTCTCTGAGGGAAAGAATCAGAAGCTCACCCTCCTCTTTGATCTCAACGGCCAATTCGCGGGCGCCCGAGTGTCTGATGACGTTGCTGACGACCTCGCGAAGTGCGGAGCCCAGTGTCTTGTGCTGACGGTAATCAAGTGCGCGATTTTCAAACCCCGCTTTCAAAGACCAGACGAGCCCGATGTTCGCGGGCTCAAGCCGCCGCGATGTTTCATGACGGACGTCCTCGAGAAGACGGGCCACCACGACCTGCTCGCCCGTCATGCCGCGCACGATGGACCGAATGTCCGCGATCGCGCCCTGAAGCGTCGGTCGAAGCCTTTCATCGGCCAAGGTCAGACCCGTGAGAAGACGGGCGCCCACGTCGTCATGAAGATCTTGCGCCATCCGTCGGCGCTCTTCGGCCACGCCGCGATCGTAAGCCTCCCGATTGGAATCGGCCTGCGCGATCAGGGTCACGATCTGGCGCGCGACTTCACGCGATTGCGGTGTGTAGAGAGATCGGCCTGACCACGGATAACTGAGCCGCAAAGCCGGCGCTCCGGCGACGGCCGGAATTTCAAGCGTCAATCCGTCCGTCAGGATTTCGACCTCCCGAACGCCCGCAGGCGCCGAGGTGATTTCGAGAGGGTCGAACAGCCGCTGCAGCAGAGCCTCCCACCTGGAGGTTCGCTCTGCCGCTGAAGGCGCGAAGGCCACATGAAGCGCCGACGCCAAAAGTTCGTGCGGCTCAAGCCGGCCCCGACGGGAAAAGGCGCGCCAAATCCCGTCACGCAGAGGAAGATAAAGAAATCCCGCGACCAGCAGCGCGGCGCCCAGTGCCGGTAAACGGTCCACGCCAAGCCCAAAAACCAAAGCGGCATCCAGAAGCACCAAGATCAACGCGCCCAGAGCGTAAAATAAAAAGCGAAACGCCCATTGACCGACTTCGAACAATCGATAGCGAGTCAGCCCCGCCGCGAGCCCCAAGTAGATAATCAAAAAGAAGGCGAACGCGTAACCTTGATTCAAAGACGGAAGTCCCAGAACCAACGGCAACGTGTTGAAGACGACAAAAGCGCCCGCACCCAAGATCACCGAAAGTCCCAGCCAAGTGAGCGCGGCGCGGTCGGCGGGACGGCCTTTCGTGGCCCAGAATTGAAGACCGATCACGACGCAGATCGCGGCCATCTCCGTGACAATCATCAAGCTCACGCCGGCGGCCCCCGGTGTGAGCTGGACGTGATACAAAATCAACCAGGCGCTAAAAAAAAGGGCCTGCGCGATGGACCAGATCTTCCAGTGGGGCAGGCGCACCGGATAGACCGAAAAAAGACCCAGCATCGCGATGCCAAAACCAATGGCCCCGATGGCGTTCAGTGATTCTAGAACTCGAAATAAATCCTGAGGCAGCGCCATTTCGCGGCTGGTGTAAATCGCCGAGGGCACCGCCGAGACCAGAATTGAAAGGCCGCTCAGCGCAAACCAGGCAATCGCCAAATTTTTTGACCGCAGCGCCCAAATCCAGCCCGAAATCAAAAGCGCTCCGAGACCAACGACGACTTGAATCCAAAAGAGCGCCGGAATCTCGCCCAACTCGCGTTCTTGCGCCGTCACTGTCGACTGGGTGCCGTCTTTCTTCGTCAGCCGCAAAGAACTCTCGGAAGCAACATCGCTCCACCGACCTTGGCGGTCGAAGAACTCATTAAACTCCGCATGCGACTCGATTTCGCCCGGCTCGCCGCGAAGATCGCGCTCTTCAATCTCAAAACGACCGCGCGAAGACTCAACGACATCGCCGGCCTCGAACGTCGCGGGCCAGACGCGATGCTGGAGCATCGTCTCGAGGGCAAAGGCCAAGACCAAAAATCCCACCACGAAAACGAAGGAGAACCGCAGACCCGGGCTGTTCAGAGGGCTCAACTTCATTCTCAGACCACGTGAAGCTTGGCGGTGAACACCGGCTTTTGATCCGCAAGACGCGCGCCTTGAAACTGAATGATTGTCAGGACGTCGCTGTTTTCTTGTTCGGGGACGGTCTGAACCGAAATTTCATCGTTGATTTTACTTTCAGCCAAAAAATTCACCTCATAGGCGGCGAGCGTTTGTCCTTCGCGGAGGATATCGATGGGAATGGCATCCAAAATCCACTGCGCATACTTGGTGTTGTTCACGTGCCGATTGAGATCGATATCGCTATTGCGAACTTGAAAACGCGCCAGCTCCTGTGCTCCCGGTTGAAACAAAATTTTCTCGGGTTTGTGTTGAAGCTGCGATTCTCGCCGCCAGAGGTGCGCGTAAGCACTCCAGTCTTGCTCGGCCAATTTTCGCGTGTTCATGTCCATCACCGTAAATGAGCTCGTGCACTCACCGATTTGTCGGTTTTTCGTGAACAGTTGGTAGTCGCGGTGGACGAACGGGCCTTCAGGTTGACGCAGCCATGTTTTGATTTCAACAGTTTCATTCCACGCGGGCCACTCCTGCATCATCAGTTTTTGCCGGGTAAAAACCCACCCCAAACCGGGAGCCAGCTTCACGTCGGCGTTGCGCGCATGCATCCATCCGACGTCTTGGATAAAATTTAAGATGGTGTAAAGTCCCGCGCGGCCCCGCAGATTCACGAGATACGACGTGACTTTGTACGACTCCGAAAAAACTTGTGAATCGGCCATGCGGCACCCCTTGCCGCTCAGTTTTAGCATGCGCAGAGGCCACACATGAACTTATTTTTGTGGAAAGTGCTCGACGTGCACGTCTCCCGTACGACCGAAGTAGGCGACGTTTTTTCCGTCCAGGTAGGCGACGTAAAAAACGCAGCCCGCCGCACCGATCTCTTTCATAAACTCAGGGTACTTGAGCTGACCCGCTTGCGACTGACGGATCGCGGCCTTGATCTTCTCCGCAGAAAAGGGGCCGTCCGAAACGAGATCCTGAAGAGAGTCTTGGGTGACGAATGAGGTCCCGTTTGCATCGTAGTACCGATGTTCATGGCGGAGAAGGTCCACCTGATAAAAACAAACGCCCTCTCCGACGAGCGTGGCGACCACGTCCGGAAACACGATCTGACCTTTAAGGGTTTGTTCCAAAGTTTTTTCAATGATCTGCGTTCTCATAAAACTCCTTTACTCCAGGGGAATGCGGGTGAGGTGGTTGAGATCGGCGGTCTTTTTGAGAAGATCCAAAAGTTGACGGCGCTCCGAGGCGCTCAGAACCGAAAAGAACGTCTCGTCGTTTTCATCGGCATGACGAGACAGCTGCGGCACCAGAGCCCGGGCGGCGCGCGAGAGACGGATGTCTTGATAACGGCGGTCCGACGACGCCTCTTTGCGAACGACCAGGTCTTTCTCGACAAGGCGGTCGATCAGCTTCGAAACCGCACCGCGCGTGAGTCCCGTGAGCTGAGCCACCTGACTCGGCGCCATGACCTTGTCGCCATCATACATTTCACGAAGAATCACCCATTCGGCAACCGTGACTCCGCTCCCCTCCAAACGGCGCGCAAAAGCCTGAGACACTTGGTTTGAAACCAATCTCATCCAGAACCCGACATGCTTTCTCAGATCGCTCACAGTCCCCGGCATGTCTTGATAATAGTTTACTAGGAAACTATTATCAAGCGAAATTGAAACCTGTTGCCAATTGAGATAGGCTCGCGATAACTCTAGTGAATGCAAGACCCGACTCAATGCCCGCAATGCCAATCCGAAAACATTTACGCCGACGGCAACCTCTGGGTGTGTCCAGAATGCTCCCATGAATGGAGTCCGCACCAACCGCAAGCGTCCAAAAGCGAAGCTCCCGTCGACGACGGTCTGATTCGCGATGCGAACGGCAACGTTCTGAGCGATGGAGACTCCGTCACCGTGATCAAGGAGCTAAAGATCAAAGGCTCCTCTTCAGTCGTTAAAGTCGGGACCAAGGTGAAGAACATCCGCCTGGTCGACGGTGGCGGCGGGCACGATATCGCCTGCAAAATCGAGGGGCTCGGTGCCATCAATCTGAAGTCCGAGTTCGTTCGCAAGGCCTGAGCGCTAGTCCCAGGTTTGCGAGAGCTTGTCCGAGTAAAATCGAAGAGCTTTTTCGTAAGAACGGATCGAGCCGTCGCTGCTGGTCTCCAACAGCAAAAGAAGCAGCTCCTGAACCGCGCCCTCATGCTCCCCGAGGTTGTGCAAAGTCATCGCACGAAAAACTCGAAGAGCTCGGTTTTGAGGAAACTCTTCAACCGCTCGGTCCAGCAGGGCGCGCGACTTTTGATACTGACCGAGGCATCGATACGTGCTTCCCAAACCCAGCATCGCGCCCTCGCGGTCGTGCATAAGCCCGTTTGCCAGTGCGGCTTCGTAATGGGGAACCGCCTTCGACTCCTCGCCCATCGAATCGTACGTCCAGGCGGTCTGGTAATTCACATCCGGGTCGTCGGGCCGGTGCTGCAAAAGCTGATGGAGCTCTTGCAGCGCCTCTTGCGGACGGCCGTCGTGTCGAAGCTGAATCGCGTGCTCGAGAGAACTTCTCATCTTAAAACGCCGCGCGAATGCGTTGGCAACGCTCGTCCTCTTCAATGCTCTTTTTCATGGCGATCAGAAGCGAGTGATTCATTTCTTTCTCGCTCTCCAATCGCGATTTCAGCTTTCCGGAAGCCGCGCCTTCGCAGCGCAGAGGCAAGAGGCCAAAGACCACGGTGCGGACGCGCCCCTCTTCTTCGGATTTCTTGTTTTTTGCAAGGTAGTCGTAAAAGAGCGGTTCGTATTTGGCCTTCAGTTCGAGCTGCTCCAAAGGAAACAAGCCGTACATCACCGCTTGAGAATCCGCGAGACTTCTTTGCGTGTCTTTCTTGGTGAACTCTTGAATCCATTTTTCTTTGACCGAGGCCTGCGGGACCACGGCCTCCGCCGCCAAGGCCCACTTCTGTCCGCGGTCCGAAGGATCGGATTTGCGTGCGGATTCGAAGACCTCGTTCGCTTTCGGGTGCCCGAAGCGCTTCAGAAGATGGACGACGCTCCATCTGCGGTCCGGATCCAAGGGAAATTTGGCAGACACCCGACCGGATTTAAAATACTCATAGGCCTGATCCAAAGCTCGCGGACTCTCGGAAACGCTCAAGAAGCTGTCGAACCAAAACTTCTCGTCGTCGGATCCCGACTTTGATGCTTTCATGCGGGCCAGGAAATTCTCTTCCATTTTCAGTCGGAAATCGTTCTTGGCTTTGCGCTGATCCTCGGTCGTGACGGGCCAATACGAGAGGATCGCTCCGCGCCAGCTTTGAATTGTTCCCACCACTTGTCGCAGAATGATTTGGTCCGTCTCTTTGGCGAAATTATTCTCGACGGTTTCAATGTAGGCTTTCAAACTCATCTCGGACGAGCGGACCATGCGCCAGAGGTCGTTCCAAACCAACGAGCGCACCAACGCATCGTCGAGGCCGCTCAAATTTTTCTTCAGCGAATCCAGACTCTTCGTATCGAGTTTCACGTTCACATAGGCGTGGTCGTTTTTATTCGGGTAAACCGCCGCTGGGCAGGCCCAGTCTCCGCGCAGCGTTTGCTTTTCGGGTTGGACAAAATCAGCGCGGACCGTGTCGATCGATTTGAGCGAGCCCTTTTCGTCGCCATACAGCCCGACCTCAAAGGACTGCGGACGAAACCTGGCGCCGGTCGAGGGCGTCAACTCAAGACCGATGGACTTCAGCCGTCCCGCCTCGCAAGTCCAAGACGCCGCGATCTGATCGGTGCCGGATTGCTTCAGCCAACGCTCGGCCCAAAACGTGAGATCTTTATCGGTCTGCGCCTGCAAGGAAGCGATAAAGTCTTTGAGCTGGGTGTTCTGATAGGCGTGGGTTTTGAAGTACTGCTGAACCCCTTTTTCAAAAGCGGCCGGCGTCATGTAGTAGCGAAGCTGCTTCATCACCGAAGCGCCTTTGTTGTAAGTGATGCCATCAAAATTGGCCATCGCCTCTTTGACGCGCGTGACGTGCGCTTCGATCGGGTGTGTGGTGGAGAGCGCATCCTCGGCGTAGGCGCCGCGCTTCGTGCCCGCCGCGAAATCCTGCCACGCCTCTTTGAATTCGGTCGCCTCGCTCAGCGCCATCGACGCCATCAAGGTCGCGAAGCTCTCGTTGAGCCAAAGATCATTCCACCATTTCATGGTCACCAAGTCGCCGAACCACATATGCGCCATCTCGTGCAACAACAGGCCTGCAACTTGACGGCGCTGACTGCGCGTGGTTTCGGAGCGAGGCACGACGCCTTCGGTGTAGGTCACCGCCGCGACGTTCTCCATGCCGCCGGCGTTGAACTCGGGAACCACGAGCTGATCGTACTTTTTAAACGGATAAGGGTACGCGAACGTCCGCCCAAAATAGGCCAGGCCTTGCTTGGTGATTTTGAACCACTCTTTCGTATCAAGGTACTTCGCCAAAGCCGGACGGATGAAGAGGCGGAGCGGAATGTCTTGATAGCGGTCCGTGAAGACTTTGTAGGGACCCGCATGCAAAGAGTAGATGTAAGTCGAAATTTTGGGCGATGCCGGGAACTCCCAGATCGTGACCGGCCCCTTGGCCGTTTTTCGCGTTTCCATGACCGACGTGATCACCTGCCAATGTTTCGGGACGGCCACTTGCATCTTGATCGTCGCGCGAAGATCCGGCTGATCGAAGCAAGGCATAAAGCGGTTGGCATCGTAAGGCTCAAACTGTGTATGGAGATAGTACTGCGAGTCTTCGGGATCTTTGAACCGGTGCAACCCATCGCCGGTCTTGGAGTATTTTTGTTTGTAGGCGATCTCCACTTTATTTTGACCTTGGATCAAGTGCGCCGATGGCAGGACGATCCAATACGGTTTCTTTGCCGAGAGATCGAGAGCGATGCCATTCACGAGAAGGTGCGTGACCGTTCCCTCAAAAAAATCCAGACGCAGGTCTTGGTCGTTTTTCGAAAGATCGAACTGAATTTTCATGGTCCCCGAGTATTCGTCGCCCGGCTGATCAAGATTGAGACTCAAGTCGTACTCGATGTTGGAGAGACGTTCGAAGCGGGACTGAGCCTCGCTCCATTGAAGGTCGGCGACGGTTTCTGGCGTCGCCATTTGTTTCGAAGCCAAGGGTGCGCTCGAACATTGAACCAAGAACAAGGACAAAATCGCAATCCATAGACGCTTCATGCACGCACCTCCAAGTGAGTCTCGTTAGTCTCGAGTAACTTGAGCCCCGCGATCAAGCCCTGGCGCGGCGCTCGGAACGGTGCTAAACTCGCCCTTAACTAGATCGGATCTTCAATGAGCTCTCCCATCCCCGCCCCTCCTCGCAGTCTTGTTTTTTTGCTGGCCGCTGCGGTCGGCATCACCGCCGCCAACCTCTACTACGCACAGCCGCTCGTCGCGATGATCAGCCATGCCCTGGGCTTGGCTCCCGAAGCCGCCGGGCTTGTCGTGACGTTCACGCAGATCGGTTACGGCCTCGGCGTCTTGATGGTCGTTCCTCTTGGCGACATGCTCGAAAACAAGAAGCTGATCTTGACGATGATCGCCCTCACGGTTTTAGGTCTTCTCGGTTTGGCGTTTGCAACTTCCATCATTCCCTATTTTGCCGCCGCCTTCGCCACCGGACTCGGCGCATCGACCGTGCAAATCATCGTTCCTTATTCGGCGGACTTGGTTCCCGAGCACAAACGGGGCGAGATTGTCGGCAGCCTGATGAGCGGTTTGATGATCGGGATCATGCTCTCGCGCCCGGTCGCGAGTTTTTTGACGGACCTCTTTTCGTGGCATGCGGTGTTCGTCGTCTCGGGGGCGCTGATGCTTCTGCTCGCGTTCATGCTTCATCGCGTTTTGCCTCCGCGCCGCCCAAAGCAGCAGACGCCCCTGTCTTACCCGCGCCTCTTAAAATCCATGCTCAAGCTGATGGTGACCGTCAAAGTGCTGCGCCGGCGCGCGATCTATCAGGCCTTTCTCTTCGGTGCATTCTGTCTGTTCTGGACCGCAAGTCCTTTGCTTTTGGCCGGACCTGACTTTCAGTTTTCACAAATTAAAATCGCGATTTTCGCTTTGGTCGGCGTCGCGGGAGCGGTTTCGGCACCCTTCGCGGGCCGCGCCGCCGATCGCGGCCATGGTCAAGCCGCCACGGCCCTGGCACTTCTTGGATCCTCGATCTCCTTCGGCTTGGGACTTCTATTTGAAGCGGGGTCTTTGATGGCGCTTCTGGCTCTGGTCCTCTCGGCCATCTTGCTCGATGCGGGCGTCAGTGCGAACTTGGTTCTGGGGCAACGCGCGATCTTTTCGCTCCAACCGGAACTGCGCGGACGCTTAAATGCGCTTTACATCGCCACGATTTTCGTCGGCGGAGCGTCGGGTTCGGCCCTTGCGGCCTGGTCTTACGCCAAAGGTGGTTGGCAGCTCACGGCACTTTGCGGATTCGCCATGCCGATCTGTGCGTTTCTTTACTTTTTGACCGAAAGACCCCGCCTCACGCGGGGGTCTTAAGGTCGGTGGCATCGAGTTTTCCGATTTGCGTGGGCGTTAAACGTACATCCGCGGCGCCCAACACTTCATTCAGCTGCTCCAGGTTGGTCGCACTCACGATCGGCGCGGTGACGACCGGTTTGTGCAGCAGCCAAGCCAATGACACTTGAGTCGGCGTCGCCTTCGTCTCGGCCGCCACCTCATCGAGCGCTTTCAGAAGGCGAAGGCCTTTTTCGTTGACGTAATTTTTAGCGACGCCCGAGCCGCGAACGCTCTTACCGGCATCATCGACAGATCGGTATTTTCCGGTCAGAAATCCGCTCGCGAGCGAAGAGTAAGTCAAAGCCCCGATCTGAAACTCACGACAAACCGGTTCGAGATCTCTTTCGAAATCTTCGCGGTCGTAAAGATTGTAACGAGGCTGCAACGTCTGATACGCCGAGATTTTCTTTTCGCGGCTGACCTTTAAAGCCTCTCGCAGGCGCGCGCCCGTGTAGTTCGAGGCTCCGATCAGACGAACCTTGCCTTGTTTTTTCAATTCGTCAAAGGCAGACAGGGTCTCTTCGAGCGCGGCCGTCGGATCATCCTGATGAGCTTGATAAAGATCGATGTAATCCGTTTGGAGACGCTGAAGCGACTCTTCGACGGACTTAAAAATATAGTCTTTGCGGAGGCCCGTTTTTCCGGGACTCATTTGCATTCCGACTTTCGTGGCGATCACGATGCGCGAACGGTTTCCACGCGACTTCATCCATTTTCCAATGATGGCTTCGGACTCTCCTCCCTGGTGACCGGGCACCCAATTGGAGTAAATATCGGCCGTGTCGATCGCGTTAAAGCCTCGGGCCACAAAGGCGTCGAGCAGTTCAAATGAACGCGCTTCATCCGCGGTCCACCCAAAAACGTTGCCGCCAAACATCAAAGGTCCGATGCGAAGATCCGAATGCGCCAAGTGGCGAAGTTCCATAGACACCTCCGCCGGGAATGTTCGTGGCAAGAATCCCCGCTTGTCACGCTGTAAATGAGCTTATAGCCGCTGAGCGCTGGACCTCATCTTGCAATCGCTCAACTTGAGTTCAGCAATGGACTTTCACAAAAAAAGTAACTGAAGCAAAAGGAGAAGACACATGGCAACGACGACAATGGGAACAAACACCACGACGACCACCACGCGTTCGTACAAAAATGGACAAAACAAAACTCTTTACTGGGCGATCGGAATCGCCGTTGTCTTGGTGCTTGCAATCGCTTTTGCAATGACAAGACCCGCCGAAGCTCCCACAGCGCCCGCTCCGACCACAACCACCACGGAGTCAACAACGACCGACACCATGATGGAAACCAATGCGGGAGCCGTCGACAGCACTCGTGACCCCGCGGCCGTTCAACCGGTTGATCCCGCTTTGAACAACAATCAAGTTCTCGAGAACCCCTCGGATCCGAACGCGCGTCCGACGGACACCACTCGTTAATTCATTCATTTGAAAGAATATGAAGAATTAGACCGGCTCGTTGGGCCGGTCTTTTTCAATGAGTTCTTTGAGATTTTCAATCCCACGTGAAAACTCATCGGCGACCATCTTCTCGCAATCGATCATGACGACGATCAGCTTTCCGAAAAAGCCACCCTCACCGCTCATCGCCCAAGTAAAACGTGTTCCATTCATTTCGGTCTTCAGAGTGTACTCGACAAGATTGTCGGCCTTGAAAGGCCTGAGCATTTGCAGCCTGAGCTCCACCCGTTCGTTGGGAATCACTTTCAGAATTTGAATGCTGCCGGACCCCACGTCTTTGTTTCCGTCAAAGTCCATGCGTCCACCCGGCTGATCTTCGGGTCCACTGAAAGACTTTTTCATCTTGGGATCTTTGCGCTCGTAAGGCGACCACTGCGATCCCAGCTTCAGGTTGCTGATGTACGGAAATATTTTTTCGGGAGGCGCCTGAATCAGACCGCTGCGCTCATAGCGGAACCGCCCATTTCGAGTGGCGACATAGATCAGAAAAAGCGCCAGCAGGCCGCCGGCGACCAAAGCAAACGTTGCGATCATTGGATCTCCCCCTTCGGAAAGATCTTAGAGCGTCTTGCAGTCGATCACAAAGCGGTATTTCACGTCGCTTTTCACCGTGCGTTCGTAAGCCTGGTTGATCTTTTCGGCGGCAATCAGCTCAATGTCGCTCACGATGCCATGGCGACCGCAATGATCCAGCATTTCCTGCGTTTCGGCGATACCACCAATCAACGAGCCCACGATCTTTCGGCGTTCCATGATCAGCGAAAATACCGACAGGTCCAAAGGTTGATCGGACGCCCCCACCATCATCAGCGTCCCGTCCCGCTTCAGCAGACTCAGCGCTTGTCCCAAGTCGTGTTTGGCCGACACCGTATCGAGGATGTAGTCGAAGTAGCCTTGGTATTTTTCGATATTCGCGGGTTCACTGGTCAAAATAAATTGGTGCGCGCCCAGGCGCTTGGCGTCTTCGCGCTTGCCCGGAGAGTGCGAAAGAACCGACACTTCGGCGCCAAATGAAGCGGCCAACTTCACCCCCATATGACCCAAACCGCCAAGACCCAAAATCGCCACCCGGTCCCCCTTTTTCACGCCCACATGGCGCAAAGGAGAGTAGGTCGTGATCCCGGCGCAAAGCAGAGGCGCGACGGCAGCCAGGTTCAAATTTTCAGGAACATTCAAAACAAACTTTTCGTTCACGACGATGTGAGTGGAGTACCCACCCTTGGTGTAGCCGCCTTCGTATTTGACGGGCGCACCGTAAGTCCCGGTGAATCCGCTTTCACAGTACTGCTCCAAACCCTCTTTGCAGCTCGCGCACTGCTGACAGGAGTCCACCATGCAGCCCACCCCGACGGTCTGGCCCGCCTTGAATCTCTTGACCTGAGCGCCGACTGAACGGACCTTCCCGACAATTTCGTGGCCGGGAACGCACGGATAGGTGGTGGGTCCCCACTCCCCGCGCGCCGTATGGATATCCGAGTGGCAAATCCCGCAGAATTCGATATCGATGGCGACGTCGTGAGCTCCAGGCTCGCGTCTCTCGAAGGTAAAAGGGACCATGGGTTTGTCGGCGGCATGATTGGCAAAAGCTTTTGTTGTTGTCATGCCGAGAGGCTACAGAAAAGCCGGCAGGATTGCACCTCGCTCAACGCCTTTCGGGATCGAAACCCGGCAACTCAAGTCTCAAGATTTCTTTAATTTTATGAGCGGACTGAAATGAAATTGAAATCAAATTGAAGTTGCTCTTTACCATGGGTTCGTTTTGACTCGGAGAAGAGTGGAAATTGTCTACAGTCCCGTCCTCGTCATTTTGTCTGTTTTGGTGGCAATTTTCGCCTCTTACGTTGCCTTGAACCTCGCCTACAGCGTCACGCAAGCGCGCGGGCGCGCCCAAGTGGCCTGGCTTCTTTGCGGGTCGGTCGCAATGGGCGTTGGCATTTGGAGCATGCACTTTGTCGGCATGTTGGCGTTCGAAATGCCCGATATGGAGATGGCGTACGATGTCCCGTTGATGGTCCTGTCCGTCGTCGTCGCGATTTTGGGAAGCGCCCTGGCTCTGTTCGTCGTGAGCCGTCCCGTTGTCACTCTTCCGTCACTGATCGCCAGCGGGATCGCGATGGCCGCCGCCATCAGCGGCATGCACTACATCGGAATGTATTCGATGCGCATGGAGGCCAGCATCATCTGGAATTACTACCTCGTCGCGCTCTCGATCTTCATCGCCCTGGGAGCTTCGTTCGCGGCACTGATGATCGCGATCCGTTTGCGGCACAGCCCCGACCGTGTGTACGCGCTTTTGGTCGCGAGCATCCTCATGGGATTTGCCATTTCGGGAATGCATTACACGGGCATGATCGCGGCCACCTTCGTTCATGACCATAGCGCCGTGATCGAAGACACGGACCTTTTGGTGACCTCCGGTCTGTCGATCGCGACGATTTCAACCACCCTGCTCATCCTCGGGATTGCCTTGATCGGCTCTGTCGGACAGCGGATGATGGCGTCTCGGCAGAAAAAAAGCGAAGCGATCCTGGGAACGAGCGAAGAGAAGTACCGCGTCCTCGTCGAAGCCGTTAAGGACTACGCCATCTTCATGTTGAATCCCAAGGGTTTCATCATGTCTTGGAACAAAGGGGCTGAGCGGCTGACGGGCTATCAACAACAAGAGATCGTCGGCAAACACGTGTCCAAACTCTACGGAAAAGAAGACGAATTCTCAGACGTCGCCCGCCTCGAGCTGACAAAGAGCCGCGAAACGGGGCACTTTGAAGGCGAAGCCCTGCGCATGCGTAAAAACGGCACGCAGTTTTGGGCGAACATCGTTTTAGACCCCCTCTTCGATTCCAGTGGACAAGTCACTGGCTTCTCAAAAGTCTTGCGCGACATCACGCCCATGAAAAAAGCCGAGGAGCGCTCGCGCAGCCTGAACGAAGAGCTCGAGAAGCGCGTCCAAGAACGGACGCTCGAATTGCAAAAACGCGAAGCTCAACTGCGCACCATCACCAACGCCATTCCGACGCTGGTCGCTCAACTCGATGCCCAGGAACGTTTTCTGTTCGCGAACGACGCCTTTTGCGAGTGGTTTCAAAGGTCACGCGATGCGATTCAAACCTTTACCTTCCGCGATCTTCTCGGCGAAGACCGCTATCTTGACAACAAACCCTATATCGATCGCGTCCTGAACGGCGAAACCGTTTCGTACGAAAGACTCTCGGTCAGTGGTCAGCGCCAAGCGAGCCTCAATATCACGTTTGTTCCCGAATTTGACGACAAAAGAAACGTGTCGAGCTTTATCGTCGTGGCCGCCGACGTCTCGAATTACAAACGCATCGAAGCCGAACTCAAGAGCGCCAAAGAAGCCGCGGAGGTCGCCAACGAAACGAAGAGCGCCTTCTTGGCGAATATGAGCCACGAGATCCGCACGCCTCTCGGCGCGGTCATCGGTTTTTCGGAGCTCATGCTTGAAGGCGACCTGTCGCCTTCGGAGAAGGCCAACACCCTCGAAATCATCAAGCGAAATGGCAAATTGCTCTCGACGATCATCAACGACATTTTGGATCTTTCCAAAGTCGAAGCGGGCCGCCTCGAGGTGGAGCGCATCGAAGTGCCTTTGATGGACTTGGTCAATGAGATCACCGTTTTGCTCAATCTCGAAGCCTCCGGGAAAGGCGTGCAGCTGTCGGTGTCGCGCGAAGGACGGCTTCCGCGTTTGATCAAAACCGACCCCACCCGCTTGAGGCAGATCCTGTTCAATATCGTCGGCAATGCGGTCAAGTTTACCGAAAAGGGTTCGATCAACGTGACGGTCAAACTCTGCGAAGACGACGCGAATCAAGTTTGCTTTTTGGTCAAAGACACCGGAACCGGCATCGCTCCCGAACAAGCCCAGCGGTTGTTCTCGCCTTTCGTGCAAGCCGATGTCACCACCACGCGCCGCTTTGGCGGAACGGGGCTCGGCCTTGTTCTCTCGAAAAAGCTCGCCCAGCTCCTGGGCGGAGACGTGATTCTGGCGAACAGCGCTCTTGGTGAAGGCAGCACCTTCGAGATTCGCATCCACCACGGTCAGCCCCTCGCCAGCGTCTCGGACAGCGGTGGCGGTGTCAGCAAAGTGAGTTCGGCGGCGCCAACCCTACGGCGCGACGCCAGCTTGCAGAATCACAAAATTTTGGTCGTTGATGACAGCCCCGACAATTTGGCCTTGATGAAGCGCATTTTGAACTTAGCGGGCGCCGAAGTCGACACGGCCAGCAACGGCAGTGAGGGTATTCAGCGCGCGCTCTCGGGCGACTACAGCTCGATTTTGATGGACTTGCAGATGCCCGAAATGGATGGGTACGAGGCGACGCGTGCGCTGCGATCAAAGGGGTACCGACGGCCCATCATCGCTCTCACCGCGCACGCAATGAAAGAGGAACGAAAACGCTGTCTCGAGAGTGGCTTCAACGACCACCTGACCAAACCGGTGGACCGCGAAGCACTCATTCATATCTTATCCGAGTACCGATCTTAACAGACGCAGCGGCGCAGACGCGCGTCGCGAAGGTACAAGCCCAACCAGACGAAGACGGCAACGTAGACCGGAAACAACGTGTGCGAAAAGAGCGGATTGCTCACGCGCACGTGGCTGGCGATGGCGCCGCCCAAATATCCGGTCAACAAGACCGCACCGACGATCGAAGTTCGCGGAATCGCGTAAAGCACCGTGCAGATCAACAAGATCGCGCCGACGAGGGGCATTTTTTCGATGGGCCACTCCAACGCCTTACCGGCTTCCAGTGCTTCGGGCGGAAGTTTGTCCATGAAGAACTTCATGATCGCATCAAAGAGTAAAAACGCGATGGCAAGGCCGCTCAGGATCCGCCCGGTCCACGTCATTTTTTTGGAGGTCGATTGTTCGTTCATTTTTCAACTCCTTTTGAAGACTTTAATTTGGCCAGCTGTGCGCGCTGGTACGATCCAAAGGTACCGCTAAACAGGGCCACCACCAAAGGATCTTCAAGCAGATCGGCGTTTTTGAGCTCGTCTTCGATGTCGGCGCAAAAGACCCCGTCATTGATCCGCACGTACATCGATGTCAGAGATTCGCCAGACTGGATGGCGCCGAAGAGACGGGCCACTGGCACTTCGGTGGTCCAAGACGCCGGTTCCTGCGAAGACTGAAGAACGCACATCGAATTCGAATCCACGCGGTAGTGATAGTCTTGAACTTGACCTCGATGATCGTAAACCGAGAGGCGCCAAGAGCGGGGCTCGCGAAAATAACCCTCCTCGAACGGCCCGAGTTCCCGGTAACGCGCCGGAAGAACCTCTCGGCAATAGTGATCGACGGTTTGCATTTGCTCTTCGCTCAAAGGCTCAAAACGGAGGGCGATCTCGGCGGTGGGCGGTGCCTTGAGTTCAGGAGCGTATCGATAGTCCAAGTTTTGCTCCCCCACCGGTTGAATCCAGCTCAACGCCGTTGCCGGCCGTATTGATTCTTTTTGAAGATGAATGGACACGCCCGGATTCAGTCTCATGACTTGGGTCTGGGGAAGGATCTGACCGACCTGCTTCGCAAATCCGGCGTAGGTCACCGGAAAAAAAGCCTGATTGTACCACGACCAGTCTTCTTGTTGAAACTGGCACGAGCTGGGCACCAGAAAGCGCGGCTTGAGCCGGCGGAGCTGTTCGATCCACTCTTCGGGAAGCTCTCCCGACGCGGGCTCGGCTCTCGAGGGCGAGAGCACTTCCATCTCGCGCATGGTTTGAAAAGGCCAGAGGATCAGATCCCAAAGCCCCTCCATCTGAAGGCGTGCGAGCATATCGGGGTCGATCCACGCATCGACAACGTTCAGAACCTTCAGGCCTGAAGCTTCAATTTGAAAAATCGAATCGACGTCGGCATCCAAAGCTCTTCGCGGGGTGACGGTCAGCGAACCGATCTCATAAGGATGGTTGAGCCTCAAGGGAGTCACGCTCCGAAAGCCAAGATCCCGGATCCAATCAAAAATGTCCTCATGCACGCAGAACATGTAAATGGGCGTGTCTCGATGGAGCAAATCCAGACTCTCGAGCGAACAGTGGTCATCATGGAAATGCGAGATGAAGACGGCGTCCCATCTTTGTTTTTTGATCTCTTCCCGATCGAAACTCACTGGAGGAAATGCGTGGCAATTGCGACTAAAGGGGTTTTCAAAAATGGGATCGAAGACAACGCGCGTTCCCGCGCATTCAAAAAGGTAACCGGCATGCAGAATTCTCGACACCTGAAGGCTCATGCGTCCCTCAGCTTATCGTGTTGACGGCCCTAAAAGCACCGCTAAAATCTCCGGAATGAAACCGAACGAGTATTTCTATCAGGGCTTTCGGAGCATGCTCCCCGTGACGACCGGCGCGATCCCGTTCGGTGCCGTCGTCGGCACCATGTGCGCCGAGGCCAAGCTCACCTTTGCGCAAGCGATCACGATGGACCACCTGCTTTATGCCGGTGCCGCGCAGCTGGCCTCGGTTGAGCTGATGTCACAAAAGGCCGCGGCCCTGGTCGTCGTCGCCTCGGGATTGATCATCAATTTGCGCTTTCTTCTTTACAGTGCGGCGATGTCCCCGCTCTTACAGAATTCCCGAACGATCACCAAGGTCGCGTGCGCCTATCTGGTGACGGACCAAAGTTACGCGGCCATGTCTGCGCATCAAGATAAACTCAAAACCCCCGCCGATTCGATTCAGTTTTACTTCGGAACCGCCGTTTGCATGCTCATCGCCTGGCACGCTTCACTCATGGCCGGGTACGCCTTCGGAAACTTCGCCCCCACAACATGGGCGCTCGATTACGCGGTTCCTTTGAGTTTTCTGGCGCTCGTTCTTCCCACTTTAAAAAATCGAAATTACATTGCGGTCGCGCTTTTTTCATCGGTCGTGTCCGTGCTCCTCTATCAACTTCCCTACAAGCTGGGTTTGATCGTCACCGCGCTCCTTGCGATCGGCTTTGGCGCTTTTCTGACCCGAAAGAAGGACCCGCGATGATTCCGGCTTTTTATTTTTGGACGTGCGTGCTCGGGCTTTCGATCGGAACGTTTTTGATCCGCTATTCAATGATTGGGCTTTCGGCGCGGGTCAAAATCCCGGCGCGCACGCGCGAGTTGTTTTCGTTTATCCCCGCGGCGATACTGCCCGCGTTCCTCGTACCGGTTGTCTTTTTTCATCAAGGCAAAGTGGAATGGCTCCACGGAAAAGAGCGTCTTTTCGTCGCCGTCCTTGCCGCCGTCGTTGCCTTTTGGACCCGGAGCACATTGGCCGTGATCGCCTTTGGGCTGGCTCTTTTGTACGCCCTCACTCAGTTTTAAAGTCCAAATACCCATGTCTTTTCAAAAGTTTACAAAATAACTGAGGCGTCCGATTGATTTTTCTATTCAACTGCCCGATAATTAACTAATTGGTTAATTAACCAGTAGGTGAAATATGCATCACGATCATTTAAGCGCCACCTTCGCCGCCCTAGCGGACCCCACTCGCCGAGCGATGCTGGCCCGTCTGTCCCAAGGCGAAGCCAATGTCTCCGACCTGGCCAAGCCTTTTTTGAAAGAGATGAGTCTGCCCGCGATCACAAAACACCTCAAAGTTCTCGAAAAAGCGGGACTCGTCACCAAAACCAAAGAGGCGCAGTGGCGGCCTTGCAAACTCAATGGGGCTCCGCTCAAGGATGTGTCAGATTGGATGGACCACTACCGCATCTTTTGGGAAGAGAGCTTCGACCGTCTTGGCGAGTATCTAAAAACCGTGACCGCTCAGGAAAAATCGAAAGGAAAGAACCATGGCCGCAAAAAGAAAAACAAATGAAATCTATATCGTACGTGTTTACGACGCTCCCGTGAAAGCTGTCTGGGATGCCTGGGCCGATCCCGCCCAAGCCGCCAAGTGGTGGGGGCCTCGAGGCTTTACGATCACCACGCACAGCAAAGATCTGCGCCCCGGTGGGCATTGGTCCTACACCATGCATGGTCCCGATGGCGTGAATTACGAAAACAAAACTCTTTATCATGAAGTCGAGACCTACTCGAAGATGGTTTACGATCACGGCGGCAACGACGACCGTCCGCCTCTCTTTCGCGTGACCGTCACTTTCAAAGAGAACAAAGGCCGCACCACCATGGAGATGACCATGGCGCTCGACACGGCCGAAGCCGCCGAGCAGACCAAGAAATTCATCAAACAAGCCAGCGGCAATTCGACTTGGGACCGCCTGGCCGAGTTCTTGGACAAAGAAACTGCGGGTAAAGAGCGCTTCGTGATCAACCGAACCTTTCGGACGTCGCCCGAAACGATGTTCAAGATGTGGAGTGAGCCCGAGCATTTCACGAAATGGCTCCCGCCCACGGGCTTTACCATGAAGTTTCTGCGCGCCGATATCAGGCCCGGCGGCTCGACCTTCTACAAAATGCAAAATGACGATGGCAGCGTCGTCATGTTTGGCCGCACTCATTACCTCGAGATCACCAAGCCCAGCAGGCTCGTTTACACGCAAGAGTTCACGGATGAAAAAGAGAAGATCAGCCGACACCCTTTTGCGCCGCTCTGGCCGGCCTCGATGATGACCACGGTTACCATCAGCGCCGAAACCGAAAGCGAAACGCGAGTCACGGTTGAGTGGGAACCTCATGGCGATACGACCGCGGCCGAAGTGGCCGAGTTCGTCAAAGCACGCGCGGGCATGACTCAAGGCTGGACCGGATCGTTCGACAAACTCGAGGAGCTGCTCAAATGAAATCGCTCATTTTATTTCTCGCTATGATCGTAAGCTTTGCCGCCCGAAGCGAAAACGGCCACGCCCCCATCAATGGGATCAAAATGTACTATGAGGTGCATGGAAAGAAAGACGGAACTCCTCTGGTGCTTTTGCATGGCGGGGGCTCAACCATTGAAAGCAGTTTCGGCCGCATTTTGCCTGAACTCGCCAAAAAACACTGGATCGTCGCTGTTGAGGAGCAGGGACACGGACGCACCACGGACCGCCAAGGTCCCGTTCGTTTTGAACAAAGTGCCGATGACGTCGCCGCACTTCTGAAGCACCTCAAAATCAAAAAAGCGGACCTCTTCGGCTTTAGCAATGGCGCCAGTGTGGCCCTGCAGGTGGCCATCCGCCACCCCAAGCTTGTCCGAAAGCTCATTTTCGCCTCCTCGCTGACCAAGCGGGCCGGGACCGAGCCTCAGTTTTGGGAGTGGATTCAAAAAGGGGGCTTTGAAATCATGCCCCAGCAATTGAAAGACGACTTCCTCAAGGTCAACCCCGACCCGGCGAAGCTGCGCTCAATGGCCGAAAAAGACCGCCAGCGAATGGTGGATTTCAAGGACGTGCCCGATCAGGACGTTAAATCCGTTCAAGCAGAAACTCTCATCATCTCGGGAGATCGTGACGTGCCGACGCTGGATCATCTTGTTGAGTTGACCAAGCTCTTTAAGAACAGCCGTCTCATCGTTCTTCCCGGAGGCCATGGGGATTATTTGGGTGAGGTCATTGCGCCCCAAAATCCGAGAATGTTTGCGATCACCGCAGACTTGGTTTCTGACTTTCTCGCGTCTGAGAAAAAACCCTAAACAGAACTCTGCTTTACTTTAAAACGGCCCTTTGTCATCCTTGGGGCACACGGAGGTCCTATGAAACATGTCACGTTGGTCGTTCGCATCTTGTTGGGTCTGATTTTTGTCGCTTCGGGAATTTCATTTTTCTTGGTCACGCCTCCGCCCATGGAAGGCCCCATCGCGACGTTCTTCGCCGGCATGGCCGCGACGAAGTACTTCTTTATTCTGCTGAAAGGCACCGAGATCGTTTGTGGCCTGATGCTGCTCTCGGGTCTGTTTGTGCCCTTGGCGCTCGTGATCTTGGCACCCATCATCTTGAACATCTTTTTGGTGCACCTGTTCATCGCACCGGAGCCGATGTCGATGGTCGTCGCGGTCGTTCTGGGCCTTTTTGAGATCTACCTCGCGTTCTTCTCGCCCCAGTACAGCCCCAAGATCAAACAGCTGTTTCAAGCCCGCTAGGTCATGAAGCACGACTGGCTGTTGAATCCTCACAATTGTCCGGACTTTTTGCGAAGCGAGGTGACCTCGCACCTCGAAAAGTCCGGAACGATTCATCACACCGAATATCTATATGTCAAAATTCCGAAACGCTACGCGCTCGTGAATGTGACCGAACACATCGAAGAGTGCCTTCAGCGCTCTAAAGTCGTCGACGGTTTTTGTTTTGTGAGCACGATGCACATCACGGCTGGCGTCTACGTCAATGATGCCGAAAGCGGCCTGCTGCATGACATTTCAAAGTGGATCGAAAATTTGGCGCCCTTTGGTCTTGACTACAAACACCACCAGACTGGCGAAGACAACGCAGACGCGCATCTAAAATCCTATTTAACGAATCATGAGTTGATAGCTCCCGTGACCAAGGGGCGTTTGGACTTCGGGACTTGGCAGCAGATTTTTTATGCCGAATTCGACGGCCAGCGCGAAAAGCGGCTGCTGGTGAAAATCACCGGACTTACCGCCGATTAAAAGGGTTCACCCGCGCAGCTCTACTGAATCGGTCGGTTCAACTCTTCGTCCGGGTTCATGGCATCGGTCTCGAGACCTTGGAGTTCCGCGCTCAGAACTAAACGTTCGATGTAAGCGTCGATCGTCGTCGAACCTCGCACCGGGTGTTTCGCAACCTGGTACTCTTTGTAAAAGGCAATCTCGCTCATGTGCGCGTAAGACTTGGCCGAGACGCTCGAGAAACCCTGTTCTTCAAAGTATTCAATCCACTTGTTTTGCGGAATCACGTCGATGTCGACCGGATGGCCAAGCGCCTTTGCGAACGCGCGCGCGACGTCTTGCGCCGAGTAGTCAACCGGACCTGAAAAGTCGTGAAGCTCAAAGGTGAGCTCCAACGGACGCAACATTTTTTCGGCATTGAACGCGCCCAGGTCTTCGGGGGCCGCCATCGGCATTCGGAAGTCCGCGGGAAAGAGGCTTTCAATTCGACCCGCACGCGCATTGTTGAGTTGAGAGTCCCAATTGCTCATGTAGAAACCGGCGCGAGTCACGGACATCGGGATTCCGGTGTTTCGCAGACCTTGCTCAAGCTCATACAGGACACCCAAGTCACCAATCGCACGTCCCAACTGCGCGCCTTGAGTGGATTCGAGTACGATTTTCTTAAGCCCCGAGTTGTTCACGGCTTTGATGATCGCATGTGCGGAGTTGAGTTCTTGAGACACCGAGTCTGCGGAAATTTGTCCCGGCGGGTTGAGAATAAAGGCCGAATGTCCCCGCATCAGGGCCTGCGTCAGCATCTCCACATCGTGAATATCCGCAAGGGCGACTTCGGCACCTAGACTTCTCAGGTCGCTCCCATGGTCTGGAGAGTGTGTTATGGCAAGAACCTGCTCGCCAGCTTCAATCAGTTTCTTGAGAACAGCCGAACCAACGTGACCTGTAGCACCAAGAACAACATGCATGAGCACCTCCCCACCAAAAAGCCTTCAATTTTTATGCCGTTTGGGGGTAAATCACTCAAGATGTACAGGCTTCGGGACTACCAGCAACAAGCCGTTCAAAACACCATCAAGTTCTTTCAAAAACGCCGCGACCCCGCGGTGATCGTGCTTCCGACCGGAGCGGGCAAGAGCTTGGTGATCGCTGAACTCGCACGCATCGCCAAGGGGCGCGTGCTCGTGCTCGCGCACGTCAAGGAACTGGTCGAGCAGAACTATGAAAAGTACAAAAGCTACGGTCTTGAAGCTGGCATTTTCTCGGCGAGCCTCGGAAAAAAAGACTGGAGCCACAAAGCCATCTTCGGCAGCGTGCAGTCCGTGGCCCGTGCGCCCGATGACTTTTTCGAAAACTTTTCTTTGCTCGTGATCGACGAGTGCCACCGCGTGGCCGAAGAGGGCGCGACTCAGTACCAAGAAGTCATTCGCAAGCTGCAAGACCGAAATCCCAATCTGTTTGTTCTTGGACTGACCGCCACGCCCTACCGCTTAGGCCTAGGCTGGATCTACGAGTACGCGCAAAACGGCGAGATCAAGACCGAAAAGAACCGCTTCTTCAAGCAGTGCGTGTTCGAGCTCCCGCTGTCGCACATGATTAAAAACCGCTATCTCACAGTTCCGGTGAAGGTCGATATTCCCGTCACCTGTTACGATTTCTCGGAACTGACCGACAAGGACCGCGAATACACGACCGCCGAGGTCGAAGAGATCTTGCGCAGTCAAAAAAGGCTCACGCCGTTTATCATCAAGAACATCATCGACATTACGGATAAGTACGACCGAAAAGGCGTGATGATCTTTGCCGCGACCGTGAAACATGCCGAAGAGATCATGACTTATCTTCCGGAGGGCGACGCCCGCTTGGTCGTGGGCGACACGGCCCTTGAAGAGCGCAATAAGATCATCCAGGATTTCAAAGATCAAAAATTCAGGTATCTCGTCAACGTCTCGGTTCTGACCACGGGTTTCGATGCCCCCCATGTGGACGTCATCGCGATCCTGCGCCCCACGGAGTCCAACAGCCTCTACCAGCAGATCGTCGGCCGGGGCCTGCGCCTCTCGCCCGAAAAAAAAGATTGCTACGTTTTGGACTACACCGGTATGGGCCACGATATTTACGCACCGGAGGTGGCCGATAAAAAACCTTCGAAGGACTCGGTGTTGGTGCCGATCCCCTGCCCCCAATGCGATTTTATCAATGACTTTTGGGGGCGCGTCGACGACGAGGGAAATATTATGGAACATTTCGGCCGCAAGTGCCGAGGTGCCAAGCAAGACCCGATGACTTACGAGATCAAACCCTGCGGATTCCGCTTCCGGTTCAAGCTTTGCCACGTGTGCGGAGCCGAGAACGACATCACCGCGCGCGACTGCGAAAAGTGCAACGCGGTCTTGATCGATGCCGACGCCAAGCTCAAGCAGGCCAAGCTCTCAAAAAACGCGCACATTCTCACGCCCGACCGCGTGACCTTCGAGGAGCGCAAAGACAAAAATTCGAACGCGTACTTGGAAGTCCGCTACTACGACTACGATGGCCAGTACATCAGCGAGGCGCACTTTTTCAACAATCCGTCTTCGATCAAAAAGTTCAACATCAACTTTTTACGCTCGCATTTACGGCGACCGGAGCTCGCAGTTGAGCTGCAAACCCCGGCCGACGTGATCAAGTACCAGCGACTGTACCGCCTTCCGTCGTTCATCATCGCCCGCAAGCAAGACAAGTTCTGGAAGATCACCGAAAAGATCTTCGCCGAAGAGCTGTCGCGCTCGCCCGATCAGTGATGCTTCTTGATGTCGTAACGATCGAGATTCATCACCTTGTTCCAAGCGGCCACGAAGTCTTTCACGAAACGCTCTTTGGCATCATCGCTAGCGTAAACCTCCGCGCATGCACGGAGCTGCGAGTGGGAGCCAAACACCAAGTCCGCCGCCGTGGCGGTCCACTTGGTTTTGCCTCCGGAGCGGCTACGGCCTTCATAAATCCCAGGCGTAGCGCTCACATCCCATTCGGTCTCCATGTCCAAAAGGTTCGTGAAGAAGTCGTTGGTCAACAGGCCCGGGCGGTCCGTGAAAACCCCGTGCTTGGTGCCTTGATAGTTGGTTTCCAAGACGCGCATGCCGCCGACCAAGACGGTCATTTCGGGCGCGGTCAGTTTAAGAAGATTCGCGCGGTCCAGCAGCAGGGTCTCCGCCGACAATTTGGTCTTGCTGCCGACGTAGTTGCGGAAACCATCGGCTTTGGGCTCGAGCACCTTGAACGAATCCGCATCGGTCTGCTCTTGTGAGGCGTCGGTTCGGCCCGGTGTGAACGGAACCGTGATTTTGTGACCCGCTTTTTGAGCCGCGCTTTCAACGGCCGCGCAGCCGCCGAGCACGATCAGATCGGCGAGCGAGACTTTTTTGCCACCTTTGTTGAACTCGCCTTGGATTTTCTCGAGAGCTTGAAGAACCTTGCCCAGCTCCCCCGGCTCGTTGACCTCCCAATTGCGCTGAGGTGCCAAGCGCAGACGTCCGCCGTTGGCGCCGCCACGCATGTCGGTGCCGCGGAAAGAGGCCGCCGCCGCCCACGCCGTCGAGATCAAACGCGAGCCACTGATCCCGGAGGCCAGGATCTTTTCTTTCAGCGATTTGATGTCGTTTTCATCGATCAGGTTTTTGTCGGGCGCGGGCACGGGATCTTGCCAGAGCTGCGCGGGAGCGACCCAAGGACCCCAATAGCGTGAAATCGGACCCATGTCGCGGTGAAGGAGTTTGTACCAAGCTTTGGCGAAAGCGTCGGCAAACTCTTTCGGGTTGTCGTGAAACTTCTTAGAGATCTTGGCGTAATCGCCATCGGCTTTGAGGGCGAGATCCGTGGTCAACATCATGGGCTGATGCTTCTTCGAGGGATTGTGCGCATCCGGAACCGTGTCTTTGGCCGCACCGTCTTTGGGGCGCCATTGATGCGCGCCCGCGGGGCTCTTGGTCAATTCCCATTCGTGCTTGTGCATGTTTTCAAAAAACTCGTGGCTCCACTGCGTGGGTTTGCTGGTCCAAGCGCCCTCAAGACCGCTGGTGATCGTGTGTTCGCCTTTGCCGGTGCCGAAGGAGTTTTTCCAACCCAGTCCTTGCGCATGCATTGGACAGCCTTCGGGCTCAGGTCCCACTTGATCTGCTTTGCCCGCACCGTGAGTCTTACCAAACGTGTGGCCGCCCGCGATCAGCGCCACCGTCTCTTCGTCGTTCATCGCCATGCGCGCGAAGGTTTCGCGGATGTCGCGAGCCGCCGCCTTGGGATCGGGTTTTCCGTTGGGGCCTTCGGGATTCACGTAAATCAAACCCATCTGCACGGCGCCGAGAGGATTGCTCAGATCACGCTCTCCGCTGTAGCGCTCGTCGCCGAGCCAAGTGTCTTCGGGTCCCCAGAAAATTTCTTGGGGCTCCCACACGTCTTCACGACCAAACGCGAAACCAAAAGTCTTAAAGCCCATCGACTCCAAAGCACAGTTCCCGGCAAAGACCAAAAGATCGGCCCACGAAATTTTTTGCCCGTACTTCTTTTTGATCGGCCACAAAAGACGGCGCGCTTTATCGAGATTGGCGTTGTCGGGCCAGCTGTTCAAGGGCGCAAAGCGCTGGCCGCCGGCGCCGGCACCGCCGCGACCGTCTTCGATCCGGTAAGTGCCGGCCGAATGCCAGCTCAGACGAATAAAAAGCGGACCGTAGTGGCCGTAATCAGCAGGCCACCAATCTTGCGAAGTCGTCATGACTTTGATGACGTCTTTCTTCAGAGCCTCGACATCGAGTTTTTTGAATTCTTCTTGATAATCGAAGGCATCGCCCAAGGGATTGCCGCGAGGCTCGTGCTGCTGAAGCACCGAAAGATCCAGTTGATCGGGCCACCAATCTTTGTTGGTGCGCGGGCGCGTGTTCTTGGGTTTGGGCGCGGGGATAACTGGATTTTCACTTTCACTGCGAGGCTGCGACATGACGTCTCCTTTTTATCGTTGATCTTGGGATCACGATAGCCTTTCAAAGGTGACGACGAATGGAAAGTTGAGAATTCTTAAGATGTCGCAAATTGCTGCAAGGCCGCCTCATCCATGCGCTGCACAGTCCAATCCGTCATGGCCGTCGCGCCCACGGAGCGGTAAAACTGGAGGGCCCGCTCATTCCAATCCAAAACGGACCACTCCATGCGCCCGTAGCCGCGATCTAAACAGATTTGAGCTAAGTGTTTGAGCACGAAGCCTCCCAGGCCTCGGCTCCGGTGCGAGGGCGTGACGTAAAGGTCCTCCAGGTACAGGCCCGGTTTTGCGAGAAAGGTGGAATAACTTTTAAAGAACAGGGCGTAACCGGCCGGCTGGCCGTCGACCTCGACGATCAAAGCCTCAGCTCCGCATGGCTCTTCAAAGAGGGTGCGCCGCAGCTCGGCCTCACTCGCCAAAACCTCATGCGAAAGTTTTTCGAATGCGGCAAGCTCCTTGATAAAACCAAGTAGCGTCTTGGCGTCACTGGCCTGCGCGCCCCGAATGGAAATTTTCACGTCCGCACCTCTCTCAATGAGAATTTTTATGAGAATTTTCTCCTACCAGTAAAGCGAAACACCAAGTCCCCCGCGCTCATCCACGTTCTTCTCAAAAAACGCGCGCACGTCCCAAGTTCGCTCGAGACCCCACCGGCTCTCGGCGCGCACCAGCGTTTCGCCTTTGGCATCATCGTCGACATAGTCCAAAAAACTTGCTGACAAACCCAGCTTCCAAAAGCCCGATGGCAGAGGTTCAATCCAGGTGCTGAGCCGTGGCGCGAGTCCCAAGACGCCCGAACCCTGAGCGCGCGTTTGCGCGCGGCCGTCGAGCATCAACGCCAAGACCTGACGCGCCCACGGGCGGTACGCTTGCCCGATCCCGCCTTCGACTTTAAAGACCGTGCAATTGTTGCAGGCCAAGTTCTGGCTCTCGAAACCCATGATGAATTTCCAGGCACGGCCCCCGTCGCCAGGAAGTCCGGTCTGCGAGAGATTCAAAGTCTCGACCGCGAAGAGTTCCAATCTTCGCACCCACACCTTGCCCTCCGCGAAGTTGAGCGAGGTGTCGAGTGTTCGCACGCTGGAGTTGGCGGGACGTCCAAACTCGGGCGCGAGGAAATCGTAATAGCTGGTGCGAAATTCGAAGTCGGCGCCGCTCCCCCAAGTCTTGCTGTCAAAACCGCTAAGGCGCGTGAGCAAAGGGCGCTGCCCCTCGTGCGGAGGGCGAAGATCCGGGCTCTCGATCGAGCGGGGCTTGGCCGGCGGGAGCTGAAGCCGGTCGAGCAAAAGCTCGCGCTTCAACTCGGCAAAAGCCGCCGCATCTCTTTCGCTCGAGGCACGGTACGAGTAGTAGTCAAACAGAGTTTCGATCACGGGGCCGCGCTCCTCGGCCGAAAGAGCCCGGTAACGGTCGGTGATTTTGTTTGCCATCGCCACCTCGCGAACGATGTCTCGCTGAGGGGCCGTGAGGTCACGAAAACGGCTCACCAATCGAGTTTGCCGCGAAGGCAAAAGCGTGACGGCGCTCACGAGCGGCGTGCCGTCGGTGCGCCGAGCTTGCATCAAACGGTCAAACAACGTGTACGGCAAGCCGTAAGGCAAAACCTGCGAACGCAAAGACGCGCCGGTCTGATCGCTCATGATCTGCGTCACGGCGGTCGCGCAGTTGTCGCTAAAAAAGTAATACGGAAAAAATTGGCCCATGTCCTCCCAGAGACGCGCCACCGTGTCGGCAATCTCATCGGGTGTAAGATTGAGCCGGTACTCCCACATATCGCGAAGCTCCATCTCTCCGTAGGCGTGGTTGTTGTAATAAAATTGCCGGTTGGTGAACGTGGCATTGTAACCGCCAAAAAGACCCTTGAAGGCATAGACAAAAGGATTCTCGTCGGGGGGCGTGATGGCGCCGTAGTTCACCGAGGTGTCGAGGAGGTGGGTTTGCACCTTCTCTCGGGGCAGATTGAATTTAATCAGCGGATGGCCAAAGTAACTGGCCGGATTTGAGAGATAGCCGGTCGCAAACACCAGACTGATCGACTGGACCTCACCTTGGAACGAAAACTTCAGAAAGTCTTTGCACTCCACTGCCGGAAGCTTGGACGACTCGACGGCGCCAACAGCTTTGAGCCAGCGAAGCCTTGCGGGAAAACGGCATTGGGCGTGCTGATTGGGTTCGGACCCGACCGGCTCGCTCATGGCCTGAACCGTCCGCTCAAGCTCGGAGACGGGGTTGGTGCGGCCGTCGGGCGCGAGAAAGAAACTGGGTGAGCGCACGCGGCTCCGAACGCCGCCCCACATTGAAGACTCATACTGGACAAGCTTGTGCCAACGCGGCTCAAGGGCCCACTTCTGAATTGACGGGTTCGCAAAACTAGAGATGCCGGCCAAAGCCAGCATCCCAAAAAGAAAAAGAGCTTTTTTGCTCATATCCACCTTGAGGCCCCACCTCGATCTGAGGGAGGCCACAGACGGAGAGCGGATTTACGTCGACGAGCACTTCGCCGCGTATTTGTTTTCTGCTTTATCCATCACATTATTGAACAGCGCCTCGGTCTTTTCAAGGTTCGAGCGCTTCGAATAAGCGGGGTCTTTCACCGATTTCAGGAAGTCGGCACGCACGTCATTGACCATGGCATCGCGAACATCGATATCGCATCCCAGAATGTTCATCATCGCGGTCAAGTGCTCACCTTCGCCGACCGCCGTCTCTTCTTCGACGTTGGCGTAGTTTTCATAGATCAATTTGCCCACCGAGGCGCCCGAACCCGAGCACTGGCTGGGAGACGACGACGAACTGGTCGTTGCGGTGGTCCCAAGGTCCCAGATCAAGTTTGAGATGGCCGCGACCGGACCCCATTTCGGGAAGATCATGGCGCCGATACCGCACTGGGTATAAGCATTTTTCGCGAAGCTAACCGAGGGAAGGATAAGGACCAAAGCCAAGAGAGCCAAAACTGATTTCATCGATTCGTTTCCTTTCACGTCCAGTAAATTGAACCTGATTTATTTAAGGGTGCAGGAAGGTATCGGCGGTTTGTCGTAAGACATGACTGTTTTTTGTTTCTAGTCATTGGCCTAGCGACATTCTGAGACAAATCCCGCAATCTAAATCAGAATGAGACGAATTAAATGGTTGCTTCTGCTGACGCTCACAATGTGCGCGACCATCAACTGCAGCTCCTTTCTTTATTTTCCGGATAAACGCGAGCTGGTGTACCGTCATAAGCTTCCGATCCAACCGCAAGACGTGACGTTCGCGTCCGAAGACGGCACGCAATTGCATGGCTGGTACTTCGGTGCCATGAAAGCGCCTGAGCCGCGCGCGGTGATCGTGCAGTTTCACGGCAATGGCCAAAACCTAACGACGCATTTCTTGTCCCTCTACGAAGCCCCCGCCCGCGACATTGCGTATTTGGCGTTTGATTACCGTGGCTACGGTAAGTCCGAAGGCTCACCCAATCCCAAGGGCGTGATCAAAGACGGCATCGCGGCCATTCGCTGGATGCACGAAAAGCATCCCGACAAACCCATGATCATTTTTGCGCAGAGTTTGGGCGGCGCGATCGCGATCAAAGCGGTCACGCAGCTCAAGAACGAGATTCCCATCTCGCTTTTTATCGTGGACTCCTCGTTTTATGACTACCGAGCGGCGGCGGCCACGATGTTCAAGCAGTCGTTCTTCACCTATCTCTTGCACCCGCTCGCGTGGGCGATCGTTGATAACGAAGAGTCGCCGATCGATGATATTCCCAAAATCTCGCCCATTCCGCTGATCGTGGTTCATGGCAATAAGGACCGAATTCTGAATGAATCATTGGGCCGCAAGCTCTTTGAGCTGGCCAACGAGCCCAAGGAGTTTTGGCTGATCCCGGGAGGACAGCACACCGATTTTATGTTCCGCGAAGACGGGCGCTATGGTGACATCGTCTTTGAACGCATCGACAAGATCGTTCATGAGTATAAAATCCCGGTGCCGCTCAAGGCCCAAAACAAAAGCCAGCGCGAACCCTCTTCGATCCCTGTCAAAGAAGAGTCTCGACGCGACAATCGGCGCCGCTAAATCCGGCTCAAAATCAAATAAACGGACCTGAGGTCTCGAAACTGGATAAAAACAAGTTCTGGGGATTTTTGTGGCCAATGCGTTACATACCATTTAGTATGTAACGCATGACGGCCAAAGCAACCCCCAAAAAACGGACCCGCAACCTTGAGCAAACTCGCAAGACGATTCTGGATGTCGCGTTCTTTGAGGTGTTCTCGAGAAGCTTTCAAGGCGTGAGCATTGATGACATCGTCGCGCGAACCAAATTGACGAAGGGCGCATTTTATCATCACTTCCCGACCAAATTGGATTTGGGCTACGCGCTCGTCGAAGAGGTCATCACCCCCATGATTTTGGACCGCTGGATATTTCCCCTCGAGGCTTTTGAGAATCCGCTCGAGGGCATTCTCGAGCAGCTGCACAATCTGATTGGCAAAGCCCAACCTGAAGAGCTCCGTCTGGGCTGCCCGTTGAACAATCTGGTGCAAGAGATGGCTCCCGTCGATGCGGGCTTTCGCACACGTCTCGAGGCCTCATTGACCTCTTGGATTGATGAGATGGACCGGCACCTCAAGCGCGGCCAAAAAAACGGCTACCTGCGCGAGGACGTCAATACCCGCCAGGTCGCGCACTTCGTGGTGATGAGCCACGAAGGCTTTTACGGCATGCTCAAAGGGCTCAACGATCCGCGTGCGTTCGCCGCCCTTTCGAGTTCCCTTCAAATGTACTTTACGACAATCGAAGCCAAACCCACAAAAAGGAGAACCGCATGAGACCCTTTATGATCAGCCTTTGGTACGACACCGAGGCCGAGCAGGCCGCAAAGTTCTACACGTCGATCTTCAAAGACGGCAAAATCCTCAGTACCAACTACTTTGGCAAAGAAGGCTTTGAGTTCCATCAAAAGCCGGCGGGTTCTGTCTTGAGCGTGGAGTTCATCGCGAATGGTCAGACCTTTATCGCCGTCAACGGCGGTCCCCACTTCAAGTTTAATGAGGCCATTTCGTTCATGGTGACCTGTGAAACCCAAAAAGAGATTGATGAGTATTGGGACAAACTCACCGCGGGCGGCGGCAAAGGCGTTCAGTGCGGCTGGCTCAAAGACAAATTCGGCATGTCTTGGCAGGTGACTCCCACGATCATGGAAAAGATCCAGAAAGCCCCGGACTCTCCCGGAAAAAGCCGGGCCATGACCGAAATGTTCAATCAGGTGAAGTTCGATATCGAAAAACTCCGCAAAGCTTTTGAAGGATGAGGTGATTATGAAACAATTTATGGCCGTTTATATCGGCACTCCCGACGCCATGAACGGAAAAAAATGGACCGCACTCCCCGAGACCGAACGCAATCAACGGATGGAGCGTGGAATGAAGGCTTGGGGCGATTGGGTGCAAAAAAACTCGAGCATCATCAAGGTGATGGGAGGCCCGCTCGGAAAAACCAAGCAGGTGAATGAGACCGGCGTTCATGACATCCGCAACAACATGACCGGTTACATCATCATTGAAGCAGCCAGTCACGAAGACGCGGCCAAGTTGTTTTTGGGCCATCCTCACTTTAGCATCTTTCCTGGAGACTCCGTCGAAGTGATGGAGTGCCTGCCGATCCCGGGAGCCAAATGAACGACACCGAAGTGATCAAAAAATTCTACACCGCGCTCAACGGGGCTGACACCTCGGGCGCGGTGGCGCTCGTGGACCCCGAGATCGAGCGCATGGAGTTTCCAGACTCGCCGACACCGAAAAATCTACGCGGTCTTGCGGCGATGTCCGAGCACATCACCGATGGTCGCAAGACATGGGCGGAGGGCAGCTGCGCTCCTCAAGAGTTTTTCATCAACGGCGATAAGATCGTGGTCGACGTCCATGTTCACGTCCGGCAAAACGGCAAGACCGAGTGGATTGATGCGCACGTCTTCGATGCGTTTATGATGAAAAACGGGAAGATCACGCAGTTTCACTCGTTCGTAAAACGCGCCGAGGCCTTCGCCTGGGCCGGCCTCAAAAACTGACCTTTGCCATTTCGACACTTATCTAAGCGTCTGATTTTGCTCGCGAAGTCCCTCTTCTAGACAAAATCGGACGTCAGGTGTAAACTTCTCTTGATGTCGACGACAAAAACCGTTCGTCTAACGGACAAACAATTCGAACAGATCGCTAAGGCCCTCGCGGAGCCGCGTCGCTATCAAATTCTGAAAAAGATCGGCTCGTGCAAGAGCGAGAGCACCATGGCCTGCTCGGCCCTGCAAGAGGAGCACGAGATCAGCGCGGCCACGCTCTCACATCATATTAAAGAACTCGAAACCGCCGGTCTCGTTGAGATCACCCGTGAAGGCAAGTTCATGCGTCTCGCGGTTCAGCGCGAAGTGCTGCACGCCTACCTTGAAAAGCTCGCTAAAATCTAAATTGAACCAGGTTTAAGTCTCGTTCCTTCCATGATAGTTCATGGCCCATTTTGGTCACCCTCGATTCTATTCGATCTCAGATCGCATCCGTTCTCATTTCGATAATTATCTAATCGTCATATTGACAAACCCACTTACGTTTCGATACTTATCTAAGTATCGAACAAAACCCGCCGGGCAACCGGCTTTCAGAAAGTGGAGTCTTGAGATGAAAAAGTTAAGTGGCAAAGTGGCGATCGTCACCGGAGCTTCTAAAGGGATCGGCGCCGCCATCGCCAAAGAGTACGCCGCCCAAGGCGCCTCGGTCGTGGTCAACTACTCGTCCAGCAAAGAAGACGCGGACAAGGTCGTCAAAGAGATCGTGGCCAAAGACGGCAAAGCCATCGCGGTCCAAGGCAGCGTGGGCAAGGCCGACGACGTGAAGCGCCTTTTTGACGAGACCAAGAAGGCGTTCGGCAAACTCGACGTCTTGGTCAACAACGCCGGCATCTACAAATTCGGCACCATCGAAGACGTGACCGAAGAGGAGTTCCAGCGCCAGTTCAATACCAATGTTTTGGGCATCATGCTCACCACCCGCGAAGCCGTGAAGCACATCGGCCCCGAAGGCGGCAGCATCATCAACGTGAGTTCGGTGGTCAGCACGAGCCCCATGCCCGGCACCGTGATCTATGCCGCGACCAAGGGCGCTGTCGACACGATGACCATTGGTCTTGCCCGTGAACTTGCGCCCCGTAAAATCCGCGTCAACAACATCGCTCCTGGCGGCGTCAACACCGAGGGTGCGGTGACCTTGGGCATGATCGGCAGTGACATGGAAAAAAGCATCGTGGCGCAAACGCCGCTTGGCCGCATCGGTCAGCCCCAAGACATTGCCAAAATCGCTTTGTTCTTAGCCTCGGACGACTCCGGCTGGATGACCGGTGAGCGTTTGCAAGGTTCGGGAGGGCTTCGCTAATGGAGCACTTCAGCCCCGAACACCTCGCCGTGTTTCTGTTGGCTGGATTCTCTGGCCTGGATTTCTTGCAGCGCGGGGTCAACCGACTCCGCGCCTTGGTCGAACAGTTCAAATTCATTTCTCACGGCTGAAGATCATCGTCAGCCGCATGGACGCTGGCGAAACTAAAGCCTTGTTTGCGCTCATTTTCCGCATCATATTCAGGTCATGACTGATGCCGCTCATGATCCCCAACACCTCGTTCAGGTTGTCACCCTTTTGACCGCCGCCGTTGTGGCGGTTCCTCTTTTTCGCAAGCTCGGGCTGGGCTCGGTGCTGGGCTATCTGTGTGCCGGACTGATCATTGGCCCTTTCGGCATCGGACTCTTTACGGGCTCGCAGGCCATTCTTCACGTGGCCGAGCTTGGTGTGGTGATGTTCTTGTTCGTCATCGGGCTCGAGATGAAGCCGTCTCACCTTTGGAGTCTTCGCAAAGAGATCTTCGGCTTGGGCGCCTTGCAGATTTTGGTCAGCGCCTTTGCGCTGACGGGCATCGGGATGCTCTTTGGGTTCTCGGTCCCGGTTTCGTTTATTTCGGGAATGGGCTTTGTCCTGACATCGACCGCGATCGTCATGCAGCTTTTGGGCGAACGCGGCGACATCGGCTTGCCGCGCGGGCAGGCCATGGTTTCGATTCTTCTTTTCGAAGACCTCTTGATCGTTCCATTGCTGGCGATCGTGACGATTCTCTCTCCGGTCACGACAGGTCATAATGGGTTCAATTGGATCTCGGCCGCAACGGCCATCGGCGCGGTGGCGGCGGTCATCGCCGGAGGCATCTGGCTGCTCAATCCGCTGTTCAGAATCTTGGCCAATGCCCGGGCCCGCGAAGTCTTAACGGCCGCGGCTCTCTTGGTGGTGCTCGGCACGGCTTTGTTGATGCAGGCGAGCGGTCTTTCGATGGCAATGGGCGCGTTCTTAGCGGGCGTGCTGCTGGCGGAATCTTCGTTCCGTCACCAGATTGAAGCCGACATCGAACCGTTCCGCGGGATTTTGCTCGGTCTTTTCTTTATTGGCGTCGGGATGTCTCTGGATCTGAAACTGGTCTCCTCAAACTTGTCGCTCATCTTTGGCGGCGTCGTCGCCATGATGATTGGCAAAGCAGTCTGCATTTATTTTGTCGCCCGCCTCACCAAAACCAAGCACCACGATGCCCTGGACCGCGCCCTCATGATGGCCCAAGGTGGAGAATTCGCCTTCGTTCTTTTTGCCGCCGCCGCGCAGGCCGGCGTGATCTCGGGCGAAGTGAACGCCAATATGACCGCGATCGTGGTGCTCTCGATGGTCTTCACCCCTCTCGTCAACGCCGCCGCCAAAAAAGTTCTGCCGGCCCCCAAAGCCTCCACCGATGGTCTCGAAGTCGCCACCAACCGCTCGGCCCGCGCGCTGATGATCGGCTTTGGCCGCTTCGGCCAAGTCGTGAGCCAGCTTTTACTCGCCCGCGATCTCGACGTGACGATCATCGATTCGGACCCCGAGCGCATTCGCAACGCCCGCGAATTCGGTTTCAAAATTTACTACGGTGATGGTTCCCGTTTGGATGTCTTAAGGGCGTCCGGCGCCGAGCACGCCTGCTTGATCGCCGTTTGCGTTGACGACAAGAAAACGTCGTCTCATATCGTCGAGCTTCTGAAGAATGAGTTTCCCGAAGCCAAAGTCATCGTTCGGGCTTACGACCGCATTCACGCACGCGAGTTGGTCTTGAAAGGCGTCGACTACCAAATCCGCGAAACTTTTTATTCGGCCATGCGCTTTGGTGAGCAAGCGCTGCGAGAAATGGAGATCCCCGAAACCGAAATCGAATCGATCGTCGAAGACATCCGCGAGCGCGACAAACAGCGCTTCGAGCTCGAGATCGCCGCCGGCACCACCGAAGCGGGCCGCTCGCTCATGCGCGGCAATATTCCCAAGCCTGCACCTTTGATTGAGCCGAAACGTGCAACGAAGATCCTGAACCCCGAAAGCATTCAGAGCACGTGAGCCTGACGGGTCAAAAGCCGTTGAGTTCAACAAGCTCTTTGAGTTCATCCCAGAAAATCGAATTGGGGTCATCGCTCGGCGAGACGAAATAAACGTTTTGCCGGGCGCGCGTGATCGCGACGTACATCAGCCGCCGCTCCTCCGCGAACGGATAGGTCTCGGCTTTGGACTTGAGCATCTCAAACACGAAGTGGTCTTCCATTTCGGACGGAAACTTGCGGCGCCCACCCTCCGGAAACACGATAAACACATGCTGGGCCTCCAGGCCTTTCGAGGCATGAATGGTCATCATCGAGATCGGCCGTGGGCACTTCAGACGCTTGAGAGGCTTGCGCGAGCGGTCCAGCTCAAACATATCTAAGAACTCGGAGGCGATGATTGGTCCGTCCTCATTGTAGCGGTAGAGGATCAAGATCGACTCTTTTGCGGGGATCGTCTCGATCTTGGCACGAAGACCCGCCAAGGTCAGAAAGCCCACGTCCGAAGAATCAAAGCTCTCGCACCCCGAGCGCACGTCTTTTTGGATCTGGCTCTTGTTCTTGGATATGAACTGCTTTCCCAGCTCAACCACTTTGGGATGCGACCTGAAGTTGGCGTTGAGCGGCTGAAGGCTCACGCCTTGATAGCGATCGGCATAGTCCGAGAGGATCATCACATCACTGCCGTTAAAGCCATAAATCGATTGCCAGTCATCACCAACGCTAAGGAACGAGGCCTGCGGGTTGTCGGCAAAGACTTGGTCCAAAAGCCGAAGTGCCAAATTGGACGTGTCCTGAAACTCGTCCACGATGATGTAATCATACGAGCGGCCCGTCCCCGCTTGGTACTTCTTGATGGCGTCGATGATCATGTCATTGAAGTCCATCTTGTTCTCTTGCTGCACAAGCCGGTTATAGTGCTCAAGAAACCGCTCAAAGACTTCAAGAAAAAGAAGGTACCGAGGATGGGGGTATCGATGCTTGATCTCACCGACCGTGAGACCCTAGAGCTTGAACATCTGGTAAAATTTGACAAAGACCCGGCCAAACTCACGAGAGATTTTCTGGTAGAGATCCAAACTCGACGAGTCCGCCTTGAGGTCGATCTTGTTTTTCTTGAAGACTTCGGTCAAATACTCCGCGGTCCCTTGCGCGTTTAAAAGGTAGCTGTAGGTCTCAACCAGCCGGGTCTTTTGCTTGGCGTGCAGTTCGCGCTTCCAGCGCATGCCGTCCATGTACTTCTGAGGATCTTTAAAGTACTTCGGCGGGCGTCCATCATTGGTGATCGCGAAATGCTCAAGATAAATGTCGTGATCGATGAGATAAAAGTCAGGCTCATATCCAGGGTCTGTCGGATAAGGCCGCTCATACTCATACTTAATGTCGTGCAGGTACATGAAATCGGCGATGTAGCGCTCGTCGATACTTCGAACATACTCGCCCTTGAGGGTCCTCAGGCCTCGGCGGGCTTTCACCTCACCAAACCGGTCGGGCGTCTCGATCAGTTTGGCATTGAGCTTACGCAGATCTTCACGAAGCTCGTCGATGTTCTCGTAAAAGATCATCGGCTTCAGCGCCGTAAAGAATCGTTCATAAAAGTCGTAGAAGACTTTAAAGAGACGGTTGTCGCTCAAGGTTTGGACGAGGGCCTTCATGATGAAGCTCTCGAGCTCCTTTTGCCGGTCGTCAAAAAGCTTTCGATGCCGAGAACGTGCAACCTGCAGAGCAAACGAGTGAATCGTGCGGGCCTCAATGCCGGGAACCGTGACCGAGATCTTTTCGACCAAGTCCTGAGCCGACTTGCGCGAAAAGCTCAACAGCAAGATCCTCGAAGGGTCGATTTTCTTCTCGTGAACCAAATAGCGAACTTTGAAGTCGATCACACGGGTTTTGCCTGAGCCGGCCCCCGCCACGACGAGGTTTCGATCATCATCACTTAGAGCCGCGAAGGCCTGCTCCTCGGTCAAGAGCGGGCGTCCTTGCGCATCTTGAAAAATCGCGCGGGCCCGTCTTTGCTCGCGCCGCATGTAATCTTGATTGAGTTGATGGCGTAAACTCGGCATTTCACGCGCGAAAGCCTCGATCTCTGCCAAAAGTTCGCGCTGCTGTCTTCGAACCGAAAGACTTTTGACCGCCTCGACCTGACCACGGATCTTTTCGAGTTTTTCGGCGAGCTTGGCGTAACGTGAGAACCGAAAGTACCTCGAGCTGTCTGACAGGAGCGCGCGGATGTCCAGATAATGCGTGCGCAGCTCACTCAGTAATGCCAGCAAGCGGACACGCGCGCGCAACTCCTTGGCGACCTGAATGCCCACAAGCAAAAGCACGGCAACAAAAACAAAGAGAGCCAGAGCCCAAACTAATTTCATTCGTGAGACACGTTACCGCGTTCGGAAAAGAGAGTCTAAGAAAAGTACGGTGGCGTCTCTTTTATAAAGTTTGTCCGTATATCGGCCGGACATATGTCTAAGACTGAATTAACGGCAGAAGATCTGGTACAAAGACTTCATCAGCTTAACCACCCGCTGATCCGCAATCTTGTAGTAGACCTGCTTGCCATCACGCCGGGCCTCCACGAGACCCTCCATCTTCATGGCTTTTAAGAACTGCGAGACCGACGATTGCGAAGCGCCGCAGGCCTGCTCAAGATCACCCACTGACAATTCACCCTCCGCCAAAGCACACAGAATCAGCAGCCGTGGAGGGTGCGAGAGATGTTTTAATAAAGAGGCCACGCCCTCGCTCTTCTGTCTCAAATCGGAAAGGGCCTGGCCCTGAACTTGACTTTTCATATTAATATATTATTATATCATAATATAAAGATCAAGCCCGAAAGGAGAAAAGATGTCCGAAAAACCCTTGTTCACCGTTCAAATCAACGAGGGCGTCCCCGAGATCACGCCCGAACAGCTTTTTTCTCATCTCGGGCAGGTCACCTTGATTGATGTTCGAAGGCCTGATGAGTACAGCGGGGAGCTTTCGCACATCCAAGGCGCACGCCTCGTCACTCTCGGTCCTGATCTGGACACCTTTCTTGATCTGCATGACAAAAATGACCACGTGGTCTTTATCTGCCGCAGCGGCGCTCGCTCGGGACGCGCCACGGTGGCCAGCCGTGAGCGGGGTTACACCAACACCTTCAATCTTCAAGGTGGCATGCTTCTCTGGAACCAAAAGCAACTCCCGACGGCGGGAGGCCGGTCATGAATTCAGTGGCAACTCCCCTTCTCGGCGGCGCTCTGATTGGCCTGGCCGTCACGTTGATGCTTTTGTTTAACGGCCGCGTCACCGGGATCAGCGGGATTCTTTACTCTTCACTGAGCCGCCCCACTCAGGAGGGCCTGTGGCGCTGGCTCTTTCTGGCCGGACTGCTGGCTGGAGGAGCGTCGGTGCAGATCTTGCGCCCCGAGCTTTTGATCAATCTTTCAGATCGAAACATGACGGCCATCATATTGGCCGGTCTGCTCGTGGGTTATGGAACAGTCATGGGAAGCGGATGCACAAGTGGTCATGGAATCTGCGGTCTGAGCCGCCTGTCGGTGAGGTCTTTGGCTGCAACCGTCACCTTTATGCTCTTTGGATTTATCGCCGCACAAGTTTTCGTTTATCTGATCGGAGCATTCGCATGAAGTACCGACGTTACCAGAATCTGACGGCCTTGATTGTGGGCTTGCTCTTTGCCGCGGGCCTTGCGGTCTCGGGCATGACTCAGCCGCAAAAAATCATCAACTTTCTAACGCTGGGACCTGACTGGGACCCTTCACTTTTGTTCGTGATGATTGGGGCTTTGGGTGTTCATCTCGTGACGTATCCGCTCATCCGTCGAAGGCGCTCACCCCTGCTGGATACCATGTGGCACGTGCCGACCCGCCAAGACTTGAGCCCTCGCCTCATTGGGGGTTCGGCCCTGTTCGGGTTGGGCTGGGGCCTGGCGGGTTATTGCCCGGGACCGGCCGTGACCTCGCTCGCCTCGGGCGATTTGCGAGCGTTGGCTTTTGTCTTCGCGATGGTGACCGGCATGCTGCTGTTCAAAAAAACCGAGCCTTTGATGAAGTTGAAGGGCTGATATGAGCTTGTTGGGATTTGCCGCGAGTTTTTTGATGGGCATCATCCTCGGCCTGGTGGGCGGAGGGGGCTCGATCTTAACGGTCCCGATCTTGGTGTACCTCTTTGCGCTCGCGCCGAGTGTCGCAACGGGGCATTCACTCTTTGTCGTTGGCTTGACGGCCCTGGTCGGTGCCGCGCTGGCTTTGCGACGAGGGCAAATCGACTTGGCCGCGAGCCTGGCCTTTGTCTTTCCGAGTGTTCTTGGGGTGAACATTTCGCGCGGCCTCATCGTCCCGAGTTTGCCCCCCGTGATTGCTCAGATCGGCACCTTTGTCGTCACCAAAGAAATTTTGATCATGCTGGTCTTCTCCGTGATGATGATCGCGGCCTCGACTTCGATGATCCGGCGCCGCGCGCACGCGTCGGCACTTCGGGTTTCGGCCTTGGTGCGCATGCTGATGATGGCTTTCTTGGGTCTGATCGTCGGGTTGATCGCCGGATTCGTTGGCGCGGGCGGCGGTTTCTTGATTATCCCCGCGCTCGTCTTCGTGGCTGGTCTCTCGATGCGATTGGCGGTCGGAAGCTCACTCATGGTCATCGCGATTCAATCGCTCTTTGGATTTGCCAATGATGTCTCCCGCGGCGCCCGGATCGATTGGACTCTCTTGCTGACGGTCGCGTCCTTCGCGGTCGTGGGCATTCTGGCGGGGTCCGCCTCTTCGGCGCAAATCAATGAACAAAAACTCAAAACGGGCTTTGGCTGGTTCGTGCTGGTGATCGGCCTCACGATTTTGGCCGAACAGATTTACCACGCCATTTAGCTCAAAGGAGAATCGTATGGTTCAAATTCAAGAGTTCTTCGATAAAAATACGTGGACGCTGACCTATGTCGTCTGGGACGACGCCAGCAAAGACGCTCTCGTCATTGATCCTGTCATGGATTACGATCAGGCCGCGTCCAAAACTAGCGAGGAGTCCGCCCAGGCGGTGACTGATTTCTTGCGCGGACACAACCTGAAGCTTCATCTGATTCTCGAAACGCACGCCCATGCCGATCATTTGAGCGGATCTCAGATCATCAAGCGCGCGTTTCCAAGCGCGATGATCGCCATAGGCGAAAAGATCACGAAGGTTCAGGAGGTCTTCAAAGGAGTCTTTGGACTCCCCGATGACTTTAAAACGGACGGCTCTCAGTTTGATCGGCTGCTCAAAGATGGCGAGGAGTTCCGAGCAGGTTCGCTAAAAGTCAAAACGATCTTCACGCCCGGTCACACGCCGGCGTGCGCCTCCTACTTGATCGACGGAAACGTGTTCGTGGGCGATGCTTTGTTCATGCCCGACTACGGCACGGGCCGCTGCGACTTTCCTGAAGGCAGCGCGAAGGACCTTTACCAATCGATCCATGGCCGTCTTTACGAGCTTCCCGAAGACACCAAGGTCTACACGGGCCATGATTACATGCCGAACGGCCGCCCGCTGAAATACATGGCGACCATCGCCGAAGAAAAACGCGAGAACATCCAGCTCAAGGCCCAAACCACCTTGGACGAGTTCTTGAAGTTTCGCACCGAGCGCGACCGCACGCTCGCGGCGCCGAAACTCTTGCTTCCCTCTATCCAGGTGAACATTGATGCAGGCCACCTGCCGGCGCCCGATCAAGCCGGCAAAAGATACCTGCGCATCCCCATTCGTTAACCAACCAACAAAAGGAGTCATCAATGAAAGCAAATGAAGGAAAATGGGACCGCATCGCGCGCGTGATCGTGGGCTTGGGCCTGCTCTCACTCACCGTACTGGGACCTCAGACACTCTGGGGATTGGTGGGACTTGTCCCGCTCATCACCGGAATCGTGGGGTTTTGCCCGCTCTATAAAGTCTTTGGCCTCAGCACGTGTCCCCTCTCGTCACGCTGAGAGCCACTCTTGCCGGCTATTTCTTGGGCCCGTGCGCCGATCTGCCCGGGGGCGCGGGCTTGCTAAATTTTTCGGGACGCAAGATTTCGATGTCTTGAGAATAGGTGATGACCGAAAAATGATCGAAGTACTTCTCGGCGATGTGCTCCATGATTTTCAGCGCGATTTTCGATTCGACAACACATTCAATCTTTACTTTATTGCCGGGCACCTCTCCGGTGTTGAGATTTCGATCTCCCTCACCCGAAACCTCGGTGCTCGTCACGCCTGAGGATCCGAGAACCCGAATCTCGGCTTTGATTTGCTTGGCCAAGATCGGCTCGGCGATGATCGTCACCAGCTTAAACTTTTGAATCGTCATCACAACCCTCCCGCCAGTCCACTGGCGATCGCGTAGTAAAGTGGAATCCCGGCCAATAAGTTAAACGGAAACGTCACGACAAGCGAGGCGGTCAAAGAATAAGCCGGATTGGCCTCGGGCAGCGTCATGCGCACGGCGGGCGGGGCCGCGATGTAGGAGGCACTGGCCGCCATAGCACCCAGCACGCAGGCGCCCCCCACCGAAAGACCCGCCCATTCGCCCAAGAGGACCCCCAAAGTTCCGTGCAGGATCGGAATGAGGATCCCCAACGTCACGATGCGGCCACCCGTGCGCTTGAGATCTTTGAGGCGCTCACCCGCGACGAGGCCCATTTCAAGAAGAAACAAAACCAAGGCCCCTTTGAATCCGCTCTCAAAAAACGGCTTGATGGGTTCGTAATTCTTCTCTCCAATCAAAAAGCCGATCACCAGCCCACCCACGAGCAAGAGCAGGGACCGCGATGTCAGAATCTCGTGCAGCACGGAGGGTGAGCTCCCTTGACCGGCGGTGCCGGCCTTGCTTCGAACCCGGTGAAGGGCTCCGATGCCAAGCGCGACGTGAATTCCCGGACTCTCCAGCAAGGTGAGTAGTGTCGGCAGAAAGCCTTCAATTTGACCACCCGCGGAGGCCACGAACTGAGTGGCGGCGATGAACGTCACGGCCGAGACAGAGCCGTAGTGAGCAGCGATGCCTGCCGCATCGATCGGATTGAACTGACCCAGCTTTCGAAACGCCAGGTAGGCCGTCACGGGCGTTAGAACCCCTAAGAATAAAGTGACGAGCGCGGGCCAGGCGATCTCTTGAAACGTGGTTAAGGAGAGTTCGACCCCGCCCTTTAAGCCGAGCGCCAAAAGCAGGTAGATCGAAAGACTCGTGTAAAGATCTTTCGGAAGGGACAGCTCACTGCGGATCACCTTCGCAAAAATCCCGAGCACGAATGCCAGGACCAGGGGCGAGAGCAGATTCATTTTGAACAATTCGTAAGGAGTCATCATGGGGCGAGTATGGACCGACTTTGCTCTTAATATAAAATAGATAAAATATTCGTTTTTCGCCTATTTAATGTATAACCTAAACCTGTGCAGAGATTGAACCACCATCACCTCTTTATCTTTTGGGTCTTTAGCAAGACTTTGAGTTTCACGGGCGCCGCCCGTGAGCTGTCGATCGCGCAGTCCGCCGTGACCTCACAGATCAAACAACTCGAGGAGTCGTTGGGCCTGAGCCTGGTTGACCGGACCCAGAAACGCCACCCCGAACTCACGAGCGAAGGCCGACGGGTTCTGGACTATGCCCATTCCATTTTTGAAACCAGCCAAGAGCTTTTGAAGTGGGCCACCAAGGGCGAAGCTCCCGAAGCGAGCCGCCTTCGGGTGGGGGCGATTTCAGGTCTTTCGCGAAACTTGCAGTACGAGTTTCTCAAACCCGTGGTCGGTGATGCCGATGTTCATCTTGAAATCACGACGGGCGATCAAGAAAATCTGATCCGGCACCTCAAAGACCACTCTTTGGACGTGGTCTTGTCCTCGTACAACGTGAGGTCTGACGGGAAGGTTTCGTTCTACTCTCATGTTTTGACCTCTTCACCCGTGATTTTCGTCACCAAACAAAAGCGCGGTTCCAAAAAAGCAGCGAGTCTTCGCGAGTGCTTGGCCGAGAGCCCTCTTTATCTCCCCGGTTCAGGATTTGAGGTTCGGCCCGAATTGGACGCTTATCTCGAGCAGCTGAAAACCCCGTTTCAGGTCGCGGGCCAAATTGATGACATCGCTCTTCTGCGAATTTTTGCCTTGAGATCCGGCGCCGTCGTTGCGCTCCCGCAGGCCGGTGTCCAAAACGACATCAACAAAGATGATCTTCGCGTCATCGCCAAGGCGGGCACGGTCGAGCAGCGTTTTTACGCCATTACCCGGCAAAAGCGCGTTCCGCACAAAATCATCGAAACGCTCATCACGCAGATGCGACAGAATTAGAGTCAGAAAATGACGGCTTCTTTTCGAGAGCGCGGGGGTCAAGACCCCCGCTGCGTGAATTACTTTTTCTTGGCGACGCTGCCGTCCACGGGGTTGAAGTAGATCTCAACTTGTTGACCGCTCTTGTCGGTTCCGTAGATTTCGTAGCAGCTTCCGGGCTGCTTGAACTTTTCGATCTTGTAGCCTTCGCTTTCGACTTTCTTTTTAAAATCTTCGACCTTCATCCATTTGCTTTTAGGCTCATCGGTGCAGCTTTTCTTGGCCAAAGCCGGGACGCTGAGCAAAAGCGGCAAAGCGGTCAGGATCGAGATGAGTTTCATAAAACACTCCTTGGTTAAATCGGGCGTTGTTGCCCAGCTTTGAAGATGGGCCCGATCGCTCATTTTTACCATTGGGCGCATGACCTAAGGGCTTGTTTTGACTTGGCATTGGGCATTTGCCCCATGGCCAAAACCATGCCCCGTCCCCATGATGTGTTCAGATCAAAGGAGGCCTCATGGCTCAAGCAAAGGTTTACGACTTACCCACCCGGCTCTTTCACTGGCTTTTTGCCGGATTGTTCGTGGCGGCTTACGCGATTGCGCAGCTCACCGATGATGACTCGCCTTGGTTTACGCAGCACATGCTTTTGGGGCTGATCTTGTTTGTGACCACGCTGTTGCGGGTTGTATGGGGGCTCATCGGGTCTCGCTACGCGCGGTTTTCTTCGCTGCCGCTTCAGCCTTCAAAACTGGTGGCGTACTTTCAAGAGATTTTAAGCACCAAGGGCCGCGCCTACTTTGCGCACAACCCCGCCTCGGCCTGGGCCGCGGTGGTGATGATGGCTCTCGCACTGGGACTTGGCGTGACCGGCTACCTGATGGCCTCCGGGCAAAAAGAGACCTTCGAAGATCTTCATGAGTTGATGGCCAACGCGTTTGCCTTCACCGTCGTGGCGCACGTGGCGGGCGTTGTTCTTCACAGCCTCAGGCACCGTGACGGCATTGCGATGAGCATGATTCACGGAAACAAAACGCCGGCGGCCGGAGCCGCTCCGATCAAGAGCTCGCACCGGCTGGCGGCGATGGTGATGGCCGGAACGATCGGACTCTTTGCCTTTCACATTTACAAGAATTACGATCCGGCTCAAAGAACAACCCAGGTCTTCGGTCTCAAACTTTTCTTGGGCGAAAATGAAGCCAATGAACACGAAGACGACAACGATTAGAGAGGCGCAAGCATGAACACCCGAGAACGCTGGGTTCTGATCATCATCCTGCTGGGAACAGCCCTTATCGTGGGCGCTGATCTTTTTACGGACTCGAGCGAAGGTCTTCGCTGGGGGCACTTGGCCGCCGAGGGCTTGGTGGCCGTCATGGCTTTAGTGGGCGTTGGATTCTTGCTGCGAGGTTCCTTCGCGCTCAAGCGCTCGCTGGCGGCTGAAGTTTTAAAGTCGAGCAGTTTGCAGGCCGAGGCCGATCAATGGCGAACTCAGGCCAAGGCGCACATCGAAGGTCTTTCACAAGAGATCGAGCGGCAGCTCTCGTCTTGGAAGCTGACGGCGTCTGAGAAAGAAGTTGCCTTTTTACTTTTGAAGGGCCTGAGTCTTAAAGAAATCGCCGAGGTCCGCCAAACCTCAGAAAAAACCGCGCGAGCGCAGTCCACCGCGGTCTACGAGAAATCAGGCCTCTCGGGCCGCTCCGAGCTGGCCGCATTTTTTCTTGAGGATCTCTTGGGCCCACGCGGTCCTTGATTTATCGCCGCAACGAGAGGAGTTTCTTGATATGAACGCAGCTTCCATGCCTCCCGAATCTCATCGATCTGAACATATTGGCTGGCTTCGCGCGGCGGTCCTTGGCGCCAATGACGGCATTGTTTCGACCGCAAGCTTGATTGTTGGTGTGGCCGCAGCGAACTCCTCCCATCAAAACATCTTGCTCACCGGAATCGCCGGACTTGTGGCCGGCGCGATGTCGATGGCCGCAGGAGAATATGTTTCAGTCAGCTCACAGGCCGACACCGAGACTGCCGACCTGGCCCGCGAGAAGGCCGAGCTGGCGACAAATGTGGAATTTGAACGCGCCGAACTGGCACAGATTTACGTTGACCGGGGGCTTGAACCTGAACTCGCCTCCAAAGTTGCCGAACAACTCATGGCTCATGATGCCCTCGGCGCCCACGCCCGAGATGAGCTGGGAATCACAGAAGCTTTGAGTGCGCGTCCGATCCAGGCCTCACTGGCGTCGGCGGGCGCATTTTCTGTTGGCGCCGTTCTGCCCTTGCTCATGGTCCTTGTGGCTTCACCTCAAAACGTGATCGCCGTTGTCTCCGTCGCCTCACTGATTTTCTTGATGGCCCTTGGCGTTTTGGCCGCTCGCGTGGGCGGCGCAAATATTTGGAAGGGCGCCTGGAGAGTGGGTTTCTGGGGCGCCCTGGCGATGGCCATCACCGCGGGGATCGGCACCTTGTTTGGAACCGTGGCGTGAGCGGGGCTTTGCAATCGTGGCTCAAGCCGGGCTTGATCTTGAGCGTCCTTGCGCTTCTCACCTGGCTCGCACCGGCGTCTCCACTCGATCCTTGGAACTTATTGAGTCCCCAAAAAATCGCCACGATGATTTTAGCCCTTGCCGTGATTCAAGCCTTTGGCGCCGGGATGGTTCAATACCTGGGAGCACGAACGGGATCTCTCGTGACGGGTTTCTTTGGCGGGTTGATTTCAAGCACGGCCACGATCGCCTCCCTCGCCAAAAAAAGTAAAGCCGCCACAATTTCCGGTTCTGGAGAAATGCTCACCTTTCTTTCGGCGACGGGGGCGATGTTGATCGAGGGACTCGCGTTAGTGGCCACAGGAACGACAGATCTTCGCCTTTCGAACCTTGTCATCTTCATCGGGCCGCTCCTCGCGACCGCCTGGATGATTGTGATCGAATTTCGCGCGCACGACGATCGAAGGAGTTCTTCGACCCAATCCACTTTTCAGATTCTGCCGGTTCTCAAGCTGGCTCTCCTCATCGTCGTGATTCTTTCAGCGTCTCAGATTTTTCAAAGAATTTTTGGACAAAATGGACTGCTCGTTCTGACATCACTGGTGTCCTTGTTTGAAATCCACGGATCCGTGATTGCCAATGTCCAGATGCACGAGGCGGGCCTCGTCTCTGCCCAATTTCTTTGCAGCCTTTTAGCCGTCTCTATTGTCGCCTCCTACCTATCAAAGATTTTTTTAATCACGACACTTGGAAGCGCCCGGCTTCGATCCCAGGCTTTGTGGCGGACGTTTTACCTGTTTTGTTCACTTGGGATCAGCTGGCTCGCGGCCATGAGCCTTGGATAGGAAAAACTGATGAAGACATCTGTGCCTGAACACAATCGAACGGCTCCCATTGGACGCCTTGAATCTCTCGCCGCCGCGGTCACCAATTGGGCCGAGCGCTGGTTTCCGGATTCGTACATCTTCGCGGTTCTTGCCGTGGTGATCGTCACGGGAGGCTGTCTTTTGGCTGGTGTTACACCCAAGGCCATCGCCAGCGCGTTCGGTGAAGGCTACTGGAGTTTGATCACCTTCACGATGCAAATGGCTGTCGTCGTGATCTCGGGCTACGTGGTGGCCTCATCGCCCCCGGCCGGCAAGCTCATCGACGGGCTCGCAAAGATTCCCAAATCTGAAAAGGGCGCCGTTGCCTACATTGCGCTCTTTACGATCATCGCTTCGCTTTTTAACTGGGCGTTCAGTTTGGTGTTCGGTGGTCTTTACGTGCGCGCGCTTGCTCGCCGCACGGATCTGCGCATGGACTACCGTGCGGCGGGTGCCGCCGGTTATTTGGGATTGGGTGCGACCTGGGCGCTGGGCCTTAGCTCCTCAGCGGCGCAGCTGCAAGCCAATGTCGAGAGCATTCCGAAGAGCTTGCTCCCGATCACGGGCGTGATTCCTTTTCGGGAGACGATCTTTTTGCCGCAGTCGTTGGTGATGATCGTGGTGCTCACGGTGGTGTCAGTGGCGATCGCCTATTGGTCGGCTCCGGGCAAGGAGCGCTCCGTCACCGCTTCGGAAATGGGCATCGATGTCATGAACGACGGGCATGACATCGTGGAAAAACCGCAAAAACCCAGCGAGTGGCTCGAGTACTCCCCGCTGCTCACGATCTTTATCGTGATCTTGGGTTTTTGGTGGTTGGCCGAAGAGCTGTTGCAGAAAGACCTGATCCTCGCGATCTCGAACTTAAACACCTACAACTTTTTGTTCTTGATGCTCGGGATGCTCCTCACCTGGAGACCTAAACGCTTCTTGCACTCGGTGAGTAGAGCGGTGCCTTCAGTCGCGGGCATCCTGATCCAGTTCCCGATCTACGGAAGCATCGCGTACATCCTGACCAAAGCGCCTTCGGCAGATGGGCAGCCGATCTCGCACCACATCTCGGATTTTTTTGTCTCGATCTCAACGCGCGATACGTACTCGGCGCTCATGGGCATTTACTCGGCCGTGCTGGGATTCTTTATCCCCTCGGGTGGAGGCAAGTGGATCATCGAAGCTCCCTACTTGATGCAAGCCTCGAACGAACTCAAAGTGCACCTGGGCTGGACCGTGATGGTCTACAATGCGGCCGAGGCTCTGCCAAACCTGATCAACCCGTTCTTCATGATGGCTTTGATTGGTGTTCTGGGGCTCAAGGCCCGGGACATAGTCGGATACACGGTGACCCAGCTGATCGTGCACGCGCCGCTCGTGATCTTTATGCTCTGGGCGCTGGGCGAAACTCTAGCTTACCACCCACCCGTGATGCCCTAACGAGCACCGGGTGCTAAAGTAACGGATATGCAAAACAATCCGTATATCGCCATGCTCTATGGTCCCAACAAGGACCTCGCCATCCAAAAAATGATGTCGGTCAACGCCGAGTGGGCGGGGCTCGTAAATCATCACGCCTTCAGTGATCGCTACTGGGGAAAAACCTGGGGGAAAGACAACTACGCGATGACGGATAAAGAAGTGATCACGCTAAGCGCGCTGATCTCTTCAGGCTTGGCAAATCAAACAGCTCTGCACATCCATGGTTTTCTTGGCAGCGGCGGTACACTCAAAGAACTTGCGGCATTAATGCACGCGGCGTGGAGACCTCGCGGCTCTACAATCGATCCTCAATTTATTGACCGTATGGCGGGAGAGCTTGCGGCTTATCCAGGTGTTGAGCAGTTTATCAGTGATGTTCGCAGCAACGATCTCCCACTTTCGGGCTTAGATGTGAAATCGCCACTTGTGGGCTTTACACGACTGCAGCTATCCGAGCTCGCCTCCGCAATTTCCGCAGGCAAGTCAGAATGGCCTCAGCTAACCAATCTCATGAAGCAGGCCCAAGACCGCGGCGCGACCGTAGTCGAAATTGAGTTGATCCTTCGCCACGCCGAAATCTACTTGGGAGAATCGGCAGCCATCGAAGGAGCGCAGGCTTGGAACGAGATCACCACGACGAACGATGGCGATCTCAAGCGCATGTACATCGATAATGTGCACGCCTACTTCGCAGACAAGCAGTTCTATGAATGGCTGCCCGCTGCCGAAGAAGATCCTGCATTTAAGCCTCTTTTCGATATGACACTTGCTCTAGCCTCTGCGCGCGCCGAGAAGGTTGAAACTAACATCGAAGAGTACATCAGTCTCAACCGCGGGATCACAGAAAAGGACTACAACAAGCTCGCCTTCGTCGTTGTGAAGGCGACGCGGTACCGTCCAGGCCTACTGGTCGTAGTTAAAGAATTCTTAGAAAAGATGGCTGATGATAAATCCAAATCTGCCAAGGTTCGCACCGCCGCGAGCAATGTCTTGGCGTTAACTGAAACCATTGCTCAGGACCCCGTTCGATTGACTTATGGCCACATCGACCGCTTTTCACTTGGCGAGATCGTTGCTTTGGCTACCGTATTCGCGAACGGACATACTCACCAAAACGAATTCCAGTCGGAGCTAAAGCGCGCCATTGAACGCGGCCTTGATGATGCCACATTTCAACGTCTCGCTAACCGAGCCACTCGTATTGTTGGTTATCCAGTTGCTATGAATGCCTATATTGCCTATGAACAAGCCAAGAAAATTTTTAAAGTTGACCGTATTTGAGCACATTCAATTTTATAGATAATTTGAAGGTTAAACATATTTAAGAAGCCCCTCTGCTCCGGATCCGTAGAATGCAAGAGAAATCCCCAGCAGGAAGAGTCCGATCTTCACTAGCAACGCATTAAGTGCGGAACTCAGTTCTGAAATGGAAAATCCAATAAAATTGTTACGTATTCTTCTGGCTTGATTCAAAAAAAGTTAAAAAGCTCTCGTCGCACGACTTTCTCCAAAAAAAGTCTACTTCTGCAAAAACTGTGGGAACAAAAGCAGTCAGAATTCCCAACATACGTAACCAAGGCGTCCTAACTATTATCTCCCAGATTATGGATATGGATATGGAGACGAACTCGAACTTAGTTATGCCCACCCGTTGTCGTAGCTCATGGAATAATGCTAACTTTTCAAATTTTGCTGCTTCCTCGAAGTTTCCAATTTCTCTGTACAGTTTTCCGACACTCCGATTTGCATTGTTCGACTCAACCGCAAACCCATTTTCTTTCCAATAGACTGCTACGCTATTTGCTAGCTTGATCTGATACTCGAGCTCAGATCGGTTCGTAAATATCTTTAGACCCTTTCGGTGCTCAAAAAAAATTGAGAGACACCCGCCAACATCAATCCAAAATCGGCCGTTCCTCCTCCAGTAAATCGAATAGAGAAAATTTTCTGAACAATCAGGGATCCAATATCTAATGGAAAATCCATCACCGGACAAGGCCTTGAGATCATCTTAGCCGCCTTCGACGGGATGAAGTCGAAGGCGTTTTACGAAAGGGCACGGCAAAGCCGAAGTCGATCATTCAAAGAGGACTACATCGAAAAGTGGATTAGTAGGGCAGACGATAGTGAGCTGGAGAGCGTGTTCAGCCTACTTTTTCAGCCATAATTCCAAAATAAGTCGTTGTATTTTATATAATATATTAGATAATATATTATATATGGCGATCTCAAAACCAAAGTCTTCATTCAAGACGAAGAAAAAGGATCGGATTGAATACCGAACCGTTAGCTATCGTCTGCCGGTAAAATTGCTGGATGCCCTAGATAAACACGTTAATAATGACAACAGCGCCTGCAGCCTCGTCACACAGATGATGGAATGGGCTCTCGGCGATCTCGAAAGGCAAAAGAAATGAGCAATTCGAGACCCTCTGCTGTTTGCTACGTGCGAAGTGATGAATGGCGCGATCTTCGCGAAATGCAAATCGCCGCAATTCATACATACGCTCGAGAAAATCACATAAGCCATCTTGAAACTTTTGAAGACGTGAACGACGACGGCGCCCCGTCACTTTGCACTGCCCTAACATTCGCGAAGCAACGCCGAGTAGACTTCTTCATCCTCTGGCGTCTGGATCGTGCAGGAGAGTGTGGGAGGTCCATTGAGAAAGTTGTCGAGATGGCTTCGGACCTTTGCGCCTCGGAGGTGAGATTTGTCTGCCTTCAGGATCATCTCGACTCTGAGCAGTCGGCCAAGGTCTTCCTGAGATTCCTGGTTCAAGCCGTCGCGCACGCAGCCCGTCTTATTAAAGGAGAACGCGTAAGCCATGCACTGAAAACGGCACGAGCGCTTGGAGAACCAGTTGGACGACCTTCATCCCGGGACGACGAACAAATACTTGAACTACGACGACAGGGTCACTCGCTACGCGAGATCGCCCTGCAGACTGGAGTGTCTATCTGGGCGGTCCAACGAGCCATCAAGCGATGGGCTGACGCCCAGGACGAAGGTCCAAACGCGGCACGTTAGTTTCTGTTTTTTGTAACGCGGGCTTGCACTCTTTCGCATATTGGTGGTGAAATTATCTCGACTAGACGAACGTCGACTCGAAATTTCTGTCGCAAGGAGGCACAGGATGTTCGGCGAAAGCACCACAACCCTTAGTTTTTCAACCGTTCCGAGCCACTACCGAGAGTTCAGCGACGATTTGCTCCTCGCTCAGATATGTCAGACGATTGGGCTGCCGAAGCACATGCACGACGACGCTGTCTCACGATATGAGGCTGTCGGAAAATGGCTCGCCGCAGATCCGCTTCTCCGCACGGCGAAGGTCCGGATCTACCCGCAGGGCTCTTTGGCGATCGGAACAACCAATCGCCCCCTGAAGTTTGCCGAGTTCGACCTCGACGCCGTCGGCGAATGCGACCTCGATGTCGGGCCCCTTGAGATGCTCAACATCTACGAAGCTCGTCTCCGCGCAAACGCGACCTATGACCGAATCCTCGAACGGAAAAACCGCTGCCTCCGTCTCAATTATAAGAACAACTTCCACATCGACGTTCTCCCCGCGAAACCGAACTTCGATCTCCCGCACGGGTGCGTCCTGGTGCCCGATCGCGAACTGAAATGCTGGAAACACTCGGCGCCTAAAGGCTTTGCCCACTGGATTCAGGGGCGCTATCGGATCACGTTGGTCAAAAATTTTAGCGAGGTCCGCGATTATGTCGAACCCGCACCCGGCCATCAAGAACAGAAGGAAAAGTTCGTCCTTCAACTGGTGATCCAACTCATCAAGCGCGCCCGCGATGTCGAGTTCGAGGATCGCTGCGAACTTGCACCCGTGAGTATCGTTCTGACGACTTTGGCAGGCGAGCTTTACCATGGGGAGGTCACGGTCGCGAGCGCGGTCTCCAACTTCCTGCTTCGCCTACAGCACAAAATTAAAATTGAAGGAATTCGCGGACCGTTAAAGGTTCACAACCCGGCAAACCAGCACGAGTTGTTAAGCGAACGTTGGGAGAAAAATCCCGAGGCATACGAAGCATTCTTGGTTTGGGTGCATGACTTCGCCGAAGTGTGGGAAACCTTCATCGAGTCGAAGGGTATTCACGCCAAGGCGAGAATTTTGGAAAGCCTCTTTGGTGATCCCGTGAAGGGCGTCGTACTCGACGAAGTGAAACGCTTTGAGGCTGCTCGAGCCACAAGCTCACTCCACGTCGCGGGTTCAGGCAGCCTCATCATCGGATCTTCGGCGGCCGCTGGTCTGCGCCCCGTCCAAAAGAACACCTTCTTCGGTGACTTATGAGCGGACCGGCACATCAACCCAGACGACGCGTTCCGGCTGCAATGCAGGCGCTGACCATGAAACAGAAGTGGCCGTCCCTCAAAATGTGCTCTCTGAAAGCGGGAAAAATCATCTGGCGGGGAAAAATTCAGCCGACGCCGATCAGCCAAGAGTATGAGGTCGAGTTTCGTTTTCGCATGAACGAAGCTCCCGTCATCAAAGTGCTATCGCCCAAGTTGGAGTTGGCGAAAGGTGCAGAAAAGCTCCCGCACGTTTACGAAGGCGATCATCTTTGTCTGTATTACCCCCGCTTCCGGGAATGGACGAGCGCTAAACAGGTCGCCGATACGCTCGTTCCTTGGACCTGTCTCTGGCTCTTTCATTACGAGATCTGGGTTCTGACCGGAGAATGGCATGGCGGCGGGAAGCATCCGTCCGTGGGGCGCCGTAATGAATAAGAGAAAATCACGGAAGCCCATCAGCGAGAAAACTAAAATCAAGCTTTGGATGCGGGCAGGAGGACGTTGCCAATATGAGGGCTGCAACGCGCCTCTCTGGCAAGACGACGTTACTATGACCAAAATGAACAAGGCCTATCTGGCCCACATCGTCGCGGATAGTCCGCGCGGAAAACGCGGACATAAGGTGCTGTCGCGGAAGCTGGCTACCGATTTCAATAACCTCATGCTCCTCTGCGATACGCACCATCGACTTATTGACGTCGAAGCACCCGAAGCCCACTCCGTCGACCGCCTGGCCCAGATGAAAGAGATCCATGAACAAAGGATCGAGGCCCAGACGAGCGTCCATTTCGACAGAAAAACCGAGATCCTTCTTTATGGAGCCAATATCGGTGCGCAAGCCGCTCCGCTTTCCTACTCAAAAGCCGCCTTGGCCATTTCTCCTCATCGTTACCCTGTGAGTCCTGCCGGGATCTCGTTGAGCATGAAAAACAGTTCGTTCCGTGAAACCGATGATACATTTTGGGCACTAGAAAAAGAGAATCTCCAGCGCCTCTTTGACCAGCGTGTTCGCCCCCTGGTCATCGACGGCACCATCAAGCACCTTTCGGTGTTCGGCCTGGCTCCGCAGCCCTTATTGGTTTTACTTGGCTCTCTAATCACCGACATCAACGAAGCTGATGTCTTTCAACTTCACCGAGAACCATCGGGCTGGAATTGGCCAGACATCAAAGCAACCAAGGCTTTTACAGTTGAAGAGCCAACGGCCTTCAACAAACCACCCGCCCTCGTTCTGTCTCTGAGCGCGGACATTGCCGATCAACGCATCTCTGACGCCTTGGGTGAAGGCAACTACTCGCTGTGGAAAGTAACGACGCAAGCTCCTCACATTGATTTTTTGAAAAGCCCTGAACAGCTTCGACATTTTCGCTCCCTCATGCGGACTCTGCTAAACAAAATAAAGATGAAACACGGCGAGGGCCACCATATCCATCTGTTCCCGGCCGCGCCGGTCGCTGTCTGCGTTGAGCTTGGACGAGTAAGGATGCCGAAAGCAGATCTGCCTTTCAGAATTTACGACCAGCTTTGGAAGGGTCAAAAGACCGGATTTTTTCCGGCCCTGGATCTATGAAAATTTGAATCAACCAAGGAGGAAGCCCATGGCAAAATATAACCGAAATAGCGGCAACGCGTGGACGACAGGTGAGGTTAAACAAGTCAGAGACCTTGCCAAGCAAAACACGCCGACAAGAGTTATCGGCCTGAAGCTGGGCCGAACGGAGGACGCCGTGCGTACTCGCGCTTCTCAAGAGGGTATTTCGCTGAAACCCACCAATCAAAGCCCTTATAACAGGAAGAAGTAATGACCGACCTCCCTGAGCATGAAGTGGGCAAGGAACAGGTAAAGCGAGAGTTAGACGCTGCCCTTTCGGGAGGCAGCGGCCCGAAGCTTGCCCGGTTCGCGCTCGCTGTCCTTAGCGGCGCAGTTCCCTATGCCGGAGGCCTAATAGGCGCCGCCGGAGGCGCCTGGTCTGAGAAGGAAAATGAACGTTTTCAGCGCATCCTCAAGGCCTGGTTAAAACTTCAAGAGGACGAGATTAAAGAAATTGGTCAAACCCTTGTGGAAGTGATGGCCCGTCTCGATCAGCAAGACGAAAAGGTTCAACTGCGAATCGAGAGCGCCGAATACATGAAGATACTGAAGAAGTGTTTTCGTGACTGGTCGGCCGCCGAAAGTGAAGAGAAGCGCATCTTGATCCGAAACCTCTTAGTCAACGCCGCCTCGCCGGGAATCACCCCTGACGATATCATTCGGTTGTTCATTGAATGGATTGGCCGATACAGCGAACTACACTTCAAAGTCATTCGTGCTGTTTATAACCATGACGGCATTACAAGGGCTGAAATCTGGGAACAGATACATGGTAATAACGTAAGCGAAAACTCTGCCGAGGCGGACCTCTTCAAAATCATCATCCATGATTTAAGCGTTGGCCACATCATCCGTCAGCATCGTGAAGTCGATTACAATGGGAACTTTGTCAGGCAGCCCCCAAAACGGGCACCAAAAGGCTCCGGTCGATCTTCAACTTATACTTCCGCCTTCGACGGAGAGAAACAATACGAGCTGACTGGCCTTGGACAACAATTCGTTCATTACACGATGGACGAGGTCATCACGAAGATTGCGGGCGGCAAAGCTAGTCTTTAGTTTGTAACAAACGGTGTTCCGGAATGCCGTGAACCACCAACGAAGCTTGTCCCGCCGGCCAAAAGCGCAAGGTTTGATCGAATTCAAACTGAAACTATTGTTGTGGCCGAACGTTACCAAAAGCTGTGAGTAACTCATTGTACATCTGATCGACAACCAAATCTTTTCCACCATCGTTGACTCTATTCACAAGCTCTCCGACTGGAATTTCGCCCTGATTCAACAAATGCACATGTTGGTATGCCTGACCACGCTCCCGAGAAATAAACGCTTTGAGGTAGTCAAAATCGAGATCCGATGGGCACCATTCAGTTCCGGCTCCGCGAATAACGAATTTGACGACACTTTCCACCGCGTATCGGAAATCTTCAAATCCCGCCGTGCTGCTTCCGGGACTATAAAAAATTGGCGAAATGTCGTGCTTGCCAAAATACTCTCCGCGAACCCTCGAAATAATAAGCCGGAAATAGGATTTCAAAAACATTCGCTCAAATGTTTCATCGTCACTATCGAAATTCATGTCGGCACCGGGACCAAACCTAAGAACGCGCCCTCGCCAGTTCGTTTCCAACCGACTTTCCATCTTATCAATTCTGTTACTACCCCTCAGGGCTTCCAGGCTTAAGAACGGGTCGACAAACGTTTGATCAAGACTCAACCCCTTTCGCATCAGAAAGTCGCGCAAATCATCTTCGCGATCCAAACTCAGGCCTACAACCACAACAGACCGTCTTTTGCGAATTTCCTTATCGTGAAAGTTCTGAGGATCAACCATGATCTCAAAGCCTGAACTGATATTGTTGCTCTGAAGGAATTTTGTCATTTCGGCCAAAATTGTAGACCGTCTCATTACTGCTCCCCAAGTGAGGACTCGCCTCTCGATCTCAGCCTATACATATCTTTTGCTGTTATTAGCCCCACTCCATGGCGAACAAGGGCTCGGAGTTTCGGAAACTTATCAGACAAGAAGGATCTTTCCGGGACCAGAATGTATGCAAGATCATCAAGCGTGATTTTGATTTCTTCGACGGCTCGCCACTCACGTTCTTCATATATTGACTCGAATAGCTCCGAATTGTCGGTCGGATCAATTCTGCCGACTGGGCCAAGTCGAGTTGGAATTTTCACGAAGTCCGCTAACCTGACATCACGCTCAAATAACTCCCAGAAACGCTTCGTTTCCCCTTCACGCCTGAGTATCGCTTCGTCAATGTGGGGATAGTAAAGAACCGGCTTCAGCTTATCAAAAAAGGGGCTTTCATTGACCTTGCCTCTCTTGACACCAATTCCGATATCCCCATACTTGCTCATGTGAATCGGAAGACTTCCAATCGGAATATCGCAAAAGCATAGTGCCTTAGGCTCACTAACGAAATACTCTTCCTCAGCGTCCGGTAGGGTTTCGTTTCCAATTTTCGGCTTCCGCAGAAATAACTTCCGTTGATGGAAGTCGCCATCGGCCGTGTAAGGCCCCAAAACCAAAGAAGTTCCATCATCTGAAATAAAAGACTCTAACCGACAAAACGCCCTCTCATAGTCAAAGCCTTCAAACTTCTTGGGACCAATAAAGTGCCAAAGGATGTCAGATATGTGCGTCTGCGGGTGATACTTGTTTCTAGTGTCCTGATGATCCACAACGCCCTCACTCACTTCAAAGAGGCCACAAGCAATTTCATTTTAAATGGCCATAAACGGCAAGATGAAATGCCTATTCAATTCTGTCGCGTTGCGCGTCCAACCCCCCATTGGGAACCAGCATATTCGGAACCACCGGGGAACCACAATTGCCCCCGTCTCATGCACAACAATGGGCGACAAAGTCGCGCTATTTACGGAACAAACTGATTTGCTTAAAATCGTTAAGACAACTTTCGAGCCTTTCAAGAGATGGACTCCTAAAGCCACCAAAGTCTTTATCGAGGCCCTGCACGCCTCACTCGAAGATCTGGAACTCTACACACAGAAGATGACCGGCGAACTCGCCACTGACCGTATTGAACTAAAAAACGTATCGAGGTGCTGAGCGGTCTAAAAAGCGACGGGACGCTATCGCAGAGCGAATACGATTTTGCCGTTGCAGCTCCAATGAAGCTTTTGGAAGACAACACGATTGAGAAGCCTATCAAGACGTGGATCTCTCTACCTTCCAACGAGGCTGCAACATCATCCAACTTTTCCAAAATGTTTACGATTACATGCAGATAGATGGAAACGACCTAGAGAAAGTAAAACTAATCAAAGCGGTCCTATCCAACCCAAAGCTGAAGGACCGAAGTATCCAATTTGAGTACGAGAAACCATTAGAGGTCCCTCCTCGATTTGACATCGGTTCCCGTATGGTGGACGTGGAGCACAGCTAAGTACACCGCCACTAAAGCTCAATATACCCCATGATATTATTAAGTTTTTCCCAAAATCACAAGAACGGATTTTCGAGGTTTCCGCGCCTCTTTACGAGGCCGGATATACTCTACGCGAGATAGAAAGCAATACAGGATTTGCGAAAACCTCAATTCGACAAGCTCTCACCTCAAGTGGACTAACCTTAAGAGTTGGGAACCGAAAGCCAACGGCGAAGGCAAAGCGGGCCACCCAAGCAAGTCCACCTGTCCAACGCTACGGTTACGCGAGGCTTGAAGGCCAGCTTGTAAAAGACCCTCAAGAATATAAAAACGTCCTTCAAATTCTCAAGCTGTGGCAGTCAGGCAAGAGCCTTACGGCCATTGCAAACCACCTCAATGACCGCAAGATTCCGCCCCGTCGAGGCAAGCGTTGGCACCATGAAACGGTTCATCAAATCATTAAACACGAAAACCAAAACAAGGAGAACTAACCATGATTCAGATTCCTAATAAACTCATCCAAGCCGCAGTTGCAGCCGCACTCTTCGCCGCCGCCACCGGACAGCTACCGAAGTTCATCCAGACCGTGCGTGTGGCGCAGTATCAGCTCTTAAAAGACTCGCAAGCGTCCAAGTGGGGCCGACCCATGCTCCTACCAGTAAAGAAGTAGCTGCGGGCAAAAGAGGATTGCCGGATTCGTTCGGCATCTCCTCGATTCTTTAGCATTGCTGGCGGTCGTTCCAGCAAATTCCCTGATTCGTCCCTCCGCAACCCTCGCGCCATCGCTGCGCTTCTGTCACTCGGTCCTGCCGCATTCGCTTGGTCGGGCCGAGGGACTTTGCCTCCTCTTCCTTTTCCCCTCGTCGGGCTTCCAAGGCCAGGGCGAAGAAGCCCTCACAACGAGGGGAAACGACAACGCTAAAGAGGAGATTTCCATGAAAGAACAAATCCAACAAAAACTCGAACAAATTGCCCTAAACCGCTCCATTCCATTCTGCTACGGATGCTCCAAAGAGGCTCCCACTGGCTGCTGCGAATCTTGCGGCAGTGATGATCTCATGCGCTTCCTTCCTGAAGTCGGCTGCGAATACGGCACTGATTGGGTCATCAAGCACATTCTTGAAACCGAGCTTGAAGCTATCAATCTCGAAGAGGTTTTTGAGGAATCAATTCGTCAGTGCTATCCTGCAGAAACCACAGTTGGTTGGATGACCTTTGATACAGTCGCATTGATGAAAGAAAACGATCCTGTGAGCTGGCGATGTGCGCTTGGGGATTATGAATCGGCAGAGGAATCCGAAGGCAACATCATTTCCTTCGACAATGGTTCTACTTACTTCAACATCCAAACTCTCGAGGACTTCATCGAACAAGAAGAGGCCTAAAGCCCCTTTTCCCTAAAGATCGTTGAGTAAACCAATTACTCCATCTTTGTATCCGAGCGCATGGGCCACACGGTCTAGAGTCAGCAGACCGACATTCCTATCAGCATCAAAAATTCTACGCACGGTGGCCCTGGATGTTTCGCTTTCCCATGCCAGCCACTCAACAGGCTTGTCTAAATCGTGCAGTTTCTTGTGAATTCGCTGTCCAACTTTCTTGAGAAGTCGAAATTCTGCATCAGATCGGGGTAAGGTGGAACTTTTATCGCGTGGTTTCATAGACTTAGGCTATTCATGACCTAAGCCGCACACCGGCCATATATGAGCCTTTTATATGAGGCTCATATATGATAGGTTATATCCTATTTTATTTATTCTTTCCGCATAGATGCGGCGACCCAATTGGCAGCGTGCCTAAAAAATGGGCCGAAAGGAGCTTCGCTTGAGCAATATATCGCAGTTTTTAAACTTTCACGCATCCACTGTTCACCAAGTTCCTGGAGCAGTGCCAAGCTCCTTTGGCACTGTTGAGCGTCTACATGAATCTCTCTCCCATTTGCGGGTTTCTGTTTCTGTGGAGTGCCGATGAAACGTGATGAAGTTGTCTCTCTTGGCAAGGCTGAATACGAAAAATTTATTGCGGAAGTCGCAGCGAAAAAAGCGTCTAGTTTTTGGGAGCCTATAGTTCAAAAATCTCTAAATCCTGCAAGACGCATCAGATCGCAGCTACGACGTGCATTCTGGCGCATGAAGATGCGAGTGAAAAAGCACTATCATCTACACTTGGTGTTGCGAGATGAGGAGAAACATTGGAGAGTCGCCGCCATTTTTCAAACCCAATCCCGTCGAGAAAAGGAACCTAAGCAAGTTACGAAAATCTTTGAAACGCTTCCGCGCCGACTCCGAACTCTTCGGAAAAAAATGGATAATGCGAGTCCAGAATCTAGCTCGAACCACCGGCGTTACCGTGGTGAGTTCATCAAAATTGTTCGCGAGCATCGGGGTCTGTCTAGAGAACAGGCTTGCTCTCTCTTGAACTCTCACAGAGATTTATCAGTGCTTGCGCGCAGACATCCTTCTTATTGGTTAGAATTCCCATTCACGCCTGCATTCATACAAAAATTCGAGGAGAGTACCAATACTATCTTCGAAGAGATCACTCAGGGTTTTCTTTTTGGAGCTGGCTTTCCCACGCAAGAATTTGCCAGATGGCTTTCGGAAATATACTTAGCGGGTGAGGAGTTTGCAGAGTTCAAAGTATGGTACGAAGAACTTGAGATGATCGCCCAATGAATCGGCTCGATCTAAATATGCGTATCCTGTTATTGAAAAGGCAAGCTCCATCGTTCCTCAGAGGAGGATTGTGAGAGACGAAAATAACTTACCTGAGTTCTGACGCAAATGTGGAACCACTCTGCTTAGCTTTGAATGTCGGTCTTTCAAGATTTTCGTTGACTAGATCCCCAGTTGGGAAGCGTAATAGTCTTTCCTCATGAAAGAGAAAAATCCAGATCAATATTCAAATCTCTTTCCAGATTGGTTCTTTTTGAAAATCACAAAAATACCTGAGGGCATCTCCAAAGCTCGGTATCAAGACCGAATTTATATTGTAAGTAAAAGCACTTTTAACGACGGAAATAGCTTCAAACTGTATGCCGAGGAGGCCGGAGGAAACGATTACGTCAGTTTGAATCTATACAAAACAAGCGAAACAGTTCATGTAAAGCCGTGTGAGCAACCTATTTCAAAAAGTCTAAATTTTCTCCGTGACGCTGAGTTCCTCGAGTAACGGCCATTTAAAATTGCCCATTCGATATTTCACAAGTTGCTAATTTCAAAAGAAACTTTTTTTAATCTCCTGTAAGCGATCATAAATCAGAGGTGGATAATTCGCGTGATATACACCACACTCTGGACAAGGCTCTTGTTTCAAATGAGCCTTATTGTCCAGCTCTTGATAAGGAAATATGCTAAACAGAAGTTCATGCTGCATTAGAGTTTTATGAAAATTTTTATGGTAGGCTTCGATGTTACTGTTTTTAATCTTCTCGAAGAAAAGTTCAACGCTGTTCAGGATACTCATAATTTCTTTAACTCCGTCGTACATCAGCACATCAGCATCATTATGAATATCAACGTCGAGATTTTCTAAATCTTCGATGAAGCATTTAATCGCCCGGCGCGAGTGCAAGAGCGTTTTGTGCGACTTTCCATCAACCGTCGTTTTTTGATCGTAGCTAAAATTTTTAATATTTCTCTCAACGAATAAGTAAAGCTCATGAAGCTGGTTTATCTCGTGTCTCAACTGCTCTTTCTTATTTTCTTTTTCTATCTGCAATTGAAGAATTCCGTTTGCATCAATCTGCGCTTTCAATGCTAGGAATAGTACTGCAGAGCCTAGGATTTGCACGAGCGGGCTCGATATGCCTCCAATTGCGTCTCCAATCTCACCGTACTCTCTCAAGTATTGGATAGGCAGCATTGGGGCGATTAACGGCATCGTCACGCAGAACGCGCCTCCGATAAGTATCACCCAGAACGCAATGGTATGAATTGGTGTGGATTTTTTAATCATACTTTTACCTCTCAAGAGTTCGCTTTTCTGTAAGCACTAGGTGTTTGACCAATTTTTTTCTTAAACAGTTTTTGAAAATGCTCGTGAGCAGGGTAACCGACTGCTTCACTTACTTCGGGCACTGACTTGCTGGATTCAGTCAAAAGTTGCTTCGCCTTTTCAAGACGACAATACGTTAGGTAATCAAGAGGTGTCATTCCAGACAGTTCCTTGAACTTGACGCTGTAGTTGGTGCGGGACATTCCCGCAATTTCAGCGAGTTCCTCGAGACCCCACTTCTGTTCTAAACCCTGGTGGATTGCTTCCAGTGTCTTGCTAATCTGAGGATTTTCGATCAGCCGGAAAAACCCCGTTTTTTTGTTAGCCTTGTGCATGTGAATTCTTAGTGCTTGAACAAAAATGATTTCGGTCAATTTTCTAACCAGAGCGTTGCTACCTGGTAAGGCAGATTTGGCTTCATGCTCGACGATGCTTAAAAGCATGGCGAGCCACGGCGAGTGAGCGTTCTCCACACTTTTGACATGAACAATTTGTGGCAGGGAATTGAGAAATGGATGATCGGGTCCACCATTAAAACAAAAGTGTCCGCAAACGAGATTTGTTTTTAGCTTACTCTGATCACCATACTCAAGAACCTGTGCCTCAGTGAGATGACCTTTAGCTCTGAACTCAACAGCGGTCTCAGCCTTGATCTTTGGAGCACTTGTCATGGTGTGCTCCATTCCCTTAAACAAGATCAAGATGTCCCCCTGCTCTGCCAGGGCCTTGAGTTTTAACTTCGGCACTTCGTACCAAAATTCACCGTGAGTCACGATATGGAACCTGGCGAAATTGTCTTCCTTTGGAAGGTTGATTCCCCAGTCACCAGCAAACGACGTCCGAAACCAATAACTACTGGTGAGCTGAACCTTATCTAAAATGTCGCTAAGGACATCCATATTTACCCCTCGGATTGGCTTAAAAGTCATATTATCCGAACTATTGAGCATATTATGTCCGCCTTTTATGCCTTAAAGTCAATTCTATAAGTGAGGGGCTAAAAATGAAGGAGGCTATGATGAAAATGAATTATGTGATCGTTGCCGGAGGTTGCTTCTGGGGTCTCGAAGACCTTCTCAGAAATTTAGACGGCGTAACAGCGACGAAAGTTGGATACAGCGGCGGAGATTTTGACGATCCCCAATATGCGGACGTCAGAACAGGCGCGACCGGACATGCCGAAGCCGTCCGTGTGGAATACGACGAAGACGAGATCTCTCTTAAAGAGATACTCCATTACTTCTTTAAGATTCATGATCCGACCACTAAGAACCGTCAAGGTAACGACATCGGAACCCAGTATCGTTCTGCGGTATTTTACCGTGACGATGCTCAAAAGAAAGTGATTGAAGACGTCATTGAGGAAGTCAACGAGTTGGGCCGCTTTGAAAATCCCGTGGTGACGAATGTGGCGAAAGAATCAGGTTTCTACGATGCCGAAGAATATCACCAAAACTATTTGCAGAAGCACCCGAACGGTTACTCCTGTCACTTTGAAAGAGACTAAACAATGAAACTAACGAATGAGGAAAAAGAGATGAAAGAACTAAAGGATGTCGTGATCTATACGAAGGACCACTGTCCGTTTTGTACGCGAGTGAAAAACTATCTGACTGCTGAGAAGGTCAATTTCAAACAAGTGCGTCTGGACGATGACCCGAAAAGTTATATGGAGCTGAAGGAAAAAACAAATCATCAAACCGTTCCTCAAATCTTTGTGAATGGGAAATTCATCGGCGGAGCCACGGACTTTTTCTCGTGGATTGATGGCTAATAGAGGTCTAGAAACTAAAGGAGTAAACTATGTTCACCTGGAAAAGTATCACAAACTATCTCGACAACGGCACTCCCGCGCCACCAAGACGAGTCGAAAAAAGCGAGGATGAATGGAAGAAGATCCTTACGCCGGCGCAATTTCACGTCATGCGAAAAAAAGGCACCGAGCGGCCTCACACGGGTGAACTATGTTCCTTTTATGAAGCCGGAAGGTATGCGTGTGCGGGTTGCGATACCGAACTTTTTGACTCGAATCTCAAATTTGATTCAGGCACGGGGTGGCCAAGTTTCTCCGAGCCTGTCGAAGACAATGTCATTCAGTACGAATTGGATATGACCTACGGACGTCGAATCGAAGTTCTCTGTAACGTGTGCGACGCTCACCTGGGTCACGTGTTTCCGGATGGACCGGAACCAAGCGGAGTCCGATTTTGCATTAACTCGGAGGCTTTGAAGTTCGTAGAATAATCTTTTAACTGGAGGAATTTATGAAACTGAATTTTATAATGGGGTTCTTCGTTGCAGCGGTTGTCTTAGCTCAATTCGCTCTAGCATGGGACGGAAAGGATTCTAAATCGAAGCCTCGGGAAGATCTTAAGAAGACGCTGACTCCCATGCAATATCACGTCACGCAAGAATCTGGAACCGAGCGGCCATTCAGCAATGAGCATTGGGACAATAAAGCGGAAGGAATCTATGTCGATGTGGTTTCCGGCGAGCCTCTCTTTAGCTCTCTCGACAAATATGATTCGGGTACGGGGTGGCCAAGCTTTTCCCAGCCTATCGCAAAAGAGAACTTAGTGGAGAAATCAGACCGTCAGTTTGGCATAACCCGCACTGAAGTTCGCAGCAAACACGGTAACTCGCACTTAGGTCATGTCTTCAACGATGGTCCCACGTCAACTGGCCTTCGCTATTGCATGAACTCAGCTTCGCTTCGGTTTGTTCCAAAGGCGAAGCTCGAAGCAGAGGGGTATGGCGAATACACCAAGCTCTTTAGAGGGAAAAAAGGAACAGGTCGTGTCGATTAAGCTGTTTGGTCACAAAGAGTGCCATAAAACCCAGCTTTATCGGTCTCACCTAGAGAAGAGAGGGGCCCAATTCGTTTTTCTAGACGTTCATGAGGATGAGGTCGCTGCAAACGAATTGAGATCCCTCTACACGACTGGAAAATTGAATTTTCCAACCATATTGATTGGGACCAAAAAGCTGCGAAATCCGAAGCTCGAAGATCTTGACAAGTGGTTGGAATCTTTGGTGAAATAGCGAACTTTATCAAATAATGTTTACAAGGGATTGAACCGATGGTTATTGCGATTTTTCGCAGTCGTGTGGCGAAACAGCACGTAGAAGAATTTGAAAGAAGATACTCCGAAATGTCCGCTCTTGTGGCGGCAATTCCGGGATACGGCACGCACGAAAGGTTTACCTCCGCCAATGGCGAAGATGTGCTGGTAGTCGAATTTCTGACGCGAGAGGCTTTCGAAGCATGGGACAAGCACCCTGAGCACAAAAAAGCGAAGATGCTTGGCAAAGAATATATTTTTGAATCTTACGACGTGAAGGTCGGAGAAGTATTTGAGCGGCACACAAAGCCCGAGAGGAAATTATGAAAACAAGAACCGCATATGTCGTTGGAGGAGCACGCGTTCCGTTTGTGAAATCGATGACAGATTATAAAGATGTCACGACATCGGAGTTGATGACAGCAAGCCTCAAGAGCTTGGTGGACAAATATAATTTAGCGGGAAAAACCGTCGGCGATGTCGCCCTTGGCGCTGTCATGCACAGTTCAGCGAATTGGAACTTTGCGCGTGAAGTCGTGCAGGCCTCAGGGCTTCATCCGAATACTCCGGCGTACAATGTCCAGCGAGCTTGCGGCACCAGTTTGGAAAATACAATCCAAATTGCTCACAAAATTTCAAGTTACCAGATGGAAAGTGGCATCGCCGGTGGCGTTGATAGCAACAGCGATCTGCCGATCATGATGAGTCGTGGTCTTTCGAAGAAGTTGATGGCATTGAACTCGGCTCGAACTCTCGCCAACAAGATGAAGGTAATTTTGGGTTTCAGACCCAGCGATTTAAAACCCGTCCTGCCAGCTGTCGTGGAACCTCGCACTGGCAAGTCGATGGGAGAGCACTGCGAACTCATGGTGAAGGAGTGGAAAATTTCTCGCCAAGAGCAAGATGAACTGGCTTTGGCAAGCCACCGAAATGCGGCTCAAGCCTACAAAGAAGGCTTTTACAACGATTTGGTTTTCCCGTTTCTCGGCAAAAACACCGATGGGATTTTGCGTGGAGACACAACGCTCGAAAAGCTGTCTAAGTTGAGGCCAGTCTTTGACAGATCAGAAAAAGGCACGCTAACTGCGGGCAATTCGAGTGCCCTAACTGATGGCTCGTCCACCGTTCTCTTGGCTTCAGAAGAAGAGGCGAAGAAGAACAATTGGCCGCTAATGGCAAAGATTGTGGACTCGCACACGTCTGCGGTCGACTACGTCTCAGGTGAAGGTTTGCTAATGGCTCCGACCGTTGCAGTCAGCGAAGTGCTGAAGCGGAACAATCTGAAACTTCAAGATTTCGATTTTTACGAAATCCATGAAGCGTTCGCCGGACAAGTTCTTTGCACAATGAAGGCTTGGGAGTCTCCAGAGTATTGCAAAACTCGCCTCGGTCGCTCTGAGCCTCTTGGAAAGATTGATCGCTCGAAACTGAATGTGCGAGGCAGTAGTGTCGCGCTAGGACATCCCTTTGCCGCGACGGGAGCTAAAATCGTCGCGGTGCTGGCGAAGATCCTACACCAAGCTGGACCTGGAAAACGTGGTCTCATTGTCGTCTGCACTGCTGGTGGCATGGGAATAGCCACCATTCTCGAAAATTAGGAGGAAAATATGTTGGAACAACTACTGAATAAAGAAGACATCCTTGAGAACTATAAATTTGCAACTCCTGAGGCGATTGAGGAAGCCGTGAAAACCGGAAAGCTAAACCAAACAGTTTTCGCAATGGGTTGCTTCTGGGGACCCGACGCTAACTTTGGCGGAATGAGCGGCGTTGTCCAAACGCGCGTGGGTTATGCGGGAGCTTCCACTCTAGAGCCGAGTTACCGTGATATTAAAGGCCATGCGGAAGTTGTGCGGGTGGTTTATGACAAAAACCAAATCAGCTACAGAGAATTGGTTGGCAACTTTCAATCTTGGTTTGTTCCGGGTAAAAAGCAGGGCCAGTATCGCCCGATACTGTTCGTGTTTGATCAGGAACAGAAGCAAGTCGCTGAGGAGTTGACTCAAGCACTGGGCAAAGAAAACGCGCCGGAAGTGATCGAGGCAGGAAATCAAAGGGCCTACTTTTGGGCTGCGGAAGATTACCACCAGAAATATCGGCTTCGCCGAAATGAAAAATTAGTGGGCTTGGCGGAGTTAGATTTTGGCCCTCGGTGGGATGAGCATTTGTACTTTACCAAACTCAATAGCGACGCCAAAAAAGGATTCAGCGTTTCGCAGTGGCTCAAGAAACTGCCGCAGGAAACGCAGAAAGCGTACAGGGTTGGATAAATTCAACAGTCTAAGGCGCGAACGATGGGCTCACTAAAGTCTCGCCCGAATATAAAAACGAGAGAATGTACGTCTATACCAATCCAGATTTCGCGGGTAAGCGAAAATCAAGATTCAGGTTCGATTGAGCTTTTTTTCGATACTGGATAGTTAAGGAGTATAAATGAAAAATTACGACGTCGTGATAATTGGAGCAGGAACTGCCGGATTGTCTGCGAGAAAAGTTGTTTCTAAATACACGCAGAGTTATGTCATCGTTGATGACGGCATTTTAGGGACGACCTGCGCTCGCGTTGGATGCATGCCTTCAAAAGCATTCATTCAGATCGCTAACGATTTTCATCGACGAACTTCGTTTCAGGAAACTGGTATAGATGGATCTGAGCTTCTAAAGATTGATTCCAAAAAAGTCATGTCCCACACGCGAAAACTACGAGACCGATTCGTCAGGTCTGTTCTTGGTGGAATGGAAGAATGGAAAAATGAGCACTTTATTGGAAAAAGAGCCCGGTTTATTGATAAGAACGTCATTGATCTTGGCGACGAAAAAATATGTGGAAAGAGAATAATTATCGCGACGGGTTCAAGTCCGATCATACCAAAACCGTGGCTGGCGTTTTCAGATTTTTTCATCGACACGAACTCGTTCTTTGAGCTTCGCAAAGTCCCTCAATCTATTGGGGTCATCGGCTTGGGAGTTATCGGTATTGAGCTTGGCCAGGCGTTGCATCGCCTCGGCGTTGATGTGGTTGGAATTTCTAAAGGCCGAGTAATTGCAGGCCTGAGCGATCCAAAACTGATTGAATACACGTCCGAAAAATTATCGCAAGAGATGAATCTCGACTTTTCCGGCGTACAGAGCCTTTCTAAAAAGGATGATAAGCTCTCCATCCAGACTGCGGATAGGGAATATCTTGTCGAAAAGGCGCTGATTTCTGTCGGCAGAAGACCCAATCTATCGGATCTTGGCATCGAAAACCTTGATCTCAGTCTCGATGAGCGAGGAATTCCCTACTTTAACGAAAAGAGCTGCCAGTTGCGTGATGCACAGAACATCTTCATCGCGGGTGATGTCGATGGCGTAAAGGCAATTCTGCATGAGTCCGCTGACGACGGCGCGATAGCGGGCTATAACGCCTGTCAGGAGAAAGCGGAAGAGTACAAAAGACGAACTTGGTTAGGAATCACCTTCTCTTCCCCAAATATCGCGACGGTCGGCAAACGCTACGGCGATCTCGTGAAGGAGAAAATAGATTTTGAATACGGAGAAGTTAGCTTTGAAGGCCAGGGCCGATCAATCGTGATGTTGAGTGAAAAAGGCCATCTGAGAGTTTACGGTGATAGGAGCAATAATCGCCTCCTAGGGGCTGAACTTTTCGCTCCATCAGGTGAACATATCGCGCACTCCCTTGCATGGGTGATCTCTCAAAAAATGACTGTAGGAGAAGTGCTCCGGCTGCCATTTTATCATCCGGTTGTTGAAGAGGGATTAAGAACGGCGCTCAGGGATCTCGCAAAGAAGTTACCGGAAGTCAGGTCGCCTTTAGAAATCGCTGTCTGCCAAGAGCACGACACGGCCATGTGTGAATAGCGGAGCCAACGACCATATGAAGATAGCCATTGCCTCAGATCATGCTGGATTCAGATACAAAGAGCTCGTGAAAAAACATCTCGCATCTAAGCAAATTGAGTTTGAGGACTTTGGAACGAATAATGAGAAGCTCTGTGATTATCCCGACTTTATTGCTCCGGCCGCAAGAGCCCTTCAGGCGCAAAAGGTTGATCGGCTGATTGTTCTCGGCGGCTCGGGCAACGGCGAAGCCATCGTCGCCAATAGATTCAGAGGCGTCCGATGCTGTCTCTGTCTTAACGCAGAAATGGCAAGACTTGCTCGGATGCACAATGATTCAAACGCGATCTCAGTGGGTCAGCGCCTCATCGGTGAGAATCAGCTTTTAACAATCGTAGACACCTGGATTGATACTAAGTTCGAGGGAGGACGCCACATTCTTCGAGTTGAAAAAATCGATTCCTCATCCCATTAAATTCGATAGCATCGCCGCTTTCTATAGCTCGTAACTGGCACGTCAAAGCGTCTTAGAGAACGCGGTGTGGGGTCTTTATATTAAGAGGCATCTGAACAGCGAGGATGACCGGGCGCAATAGGTCACAAGTCGGCGTGCAGTCTTCACGAGTGGCAATTGATGCGGCCACAAAAAGCTAATATGCCGAATCTAATAAATAATTTTTAGTCATGCTCCTGACGTTCCCGTGAATCGGTCTGCGTACATTCCTATCTGTTTGTAACAACCCCGAAATTTATTTCTTTTCTCCGATTTGCTGAGATGAATGCGATTTTCTGGAGAACATCCAGATTTTCGTAGACTCACTAAGTCCATGAATTTCTATGAGATTCACCTTTTGCCCTGCAAAAATTCGTAAACGCACCTCGAAACTTCGCATAATAACAAACGCCCCAAAAATAGAAATTCGTACTGCAATAACGAGCAGTTAGGTTTTGGTCCTTGGAGGTGTTGTCACATGGTCCGTTCATTGAAATATGCACATCTCGAAAGTCGTTGATTGGCAACGGCTGAAACAATAATCACCAAGAGGTATGAAATGAAAAAAGTAATCGTTACGTTTTTAATGTTGTTGAGTATGAGTCTTGTGGCTTGCTCAGAAAAATCAAGTGGACATTCGCAGTCTGCAAATACGGGTAAGCCAACGCCCGTTCCGAATCGTCAGCCTGACTATGTTCCGCAAGAAAAATTCGATTTCAATAAATTGATGTATGCTGAACAAGGAACCTGTGGAGGCAAATCTGGAGTCTACTTCAAGTATCTTTTGATCGAAGATACGCTGGTTGGAAAATCAGAGAGAGGAAATGACCTCTTGGCTGAGGTACGAGTTGTACTTACGCCAGATCGAAAATTCGTCGCGCACTATGAAGAAAAGGAAATCGAAAGCTACACCGCAAACGGTTACACGCACAAACGCAATAAAGAGAGGGTTGTTTCTGGATATTGGACCATCGACAACCAAACCCTTGTGTTGGGTGATCTCCTGAAGATCAATGCTCGCATTGAAGAAGGTCGCGTAAAAGCAACCGCAAACTTTCTGCGCGATGTCGTTACTTCCGGTGTTGCCGGAATGACGGCAAAGGGTGCAATGGTTTGGTCCACTTCGCCAGGAACAAAATCTTATCGTGAAGTTTGCCCGACAACGGAAAGTCAGCTTGGAAATTTCTCGGCGTTCGCTTCCAGAAGTGAGCCTGAAAGTATCAAGATGAGTTCTCTACAACTTATGCAAGGCCAACAACTTCAAGCGGGATCGTTTTACGTCAACGATTTGCAGCTCTTTCTTCACAAAAATGGCGATTTCCACTTGCTCATCAATGGAGTGGATATGAAAGATCCCAACTACCAACTCAAGCACTACGTCGTGGAAGAGAGCTATTGGGAGCGTAGAAGCTCAAACAACTTGAGCTTCTATGTTGGTGCTCTTCTTAAAAAAGTAAACGGTGGAGCACAACTTTGTATCACGAAAGACCTTTGGCATATTACTCCGAAGGGTGAAGTTCTGGATTTCCCAATGCAAGGACGATGTGTTGATCTTGAATTTCGCGCAAGCAACTACAGCCTCGACGACCTCACCAGCAATTATCGTTAGTCTCTTCCTCGGGGCCGCCAGCTTCTTTCCGGCTGGTGGCTCCATCTTTTTGTTAAGCTCACTTCTCAATTCACTATTCCGGTGGCTTTCTACTGGTATCAAAACGTCTGAATCAGCAAATTTCACTATGAAAAAAATATATGCTAGCGGGATATATCTACATGACTTCCAAGAATTTGCAGATGACCGTTTTCGCTCGTAGTTACCAATAGTTGTCTTCAAACTAAGACGAATTTCTACGAAATTTTGGAGTACAAGATTTACATTACTCCATCTCCAAATGCTTTATTTTTCAACACTTTACGCTCAACCATTTATATTTATCACCGTGGGCTACGGAAACTTGTAGCTCGGGAACTTTGCTATTCGGGGGAAATCAACTAAAGCGCCGTCAAGCAGCGATATAAGCTAAATAGAAGCTATATGGCTGAATAAACAAGATTGGCTTCATCCTTGCTAAAGACCCCTATGACCGAACATTCGGATCAGGAGTTTTTATGAAGCAGTCTATTCTAGCTATCGACAACGATCCCCTCGTTTTAATGTCTATTAAGATGCTCTTCGCCGACGCCGACGTTGAAGTTGAAACGGCGGCCTCTGGTGAAATCGGTATCGCATTATTTCGTGAGCAACCGAATCGTTTTTCTGCCGTGCTCCTCGATTTTGAAATGAAAAACAAAGATGGATCGGGAATGGACGGTGACGAAGTTGCCATTCTCCTAAAGGCGATCCAGCCTGAAGTTCGTATCGTCATGGTGTCAGGCGTAGAGGATCAGGAGATCGTGAACAAGTGCCTTGCGGCCGGAGCCGAGAAGTTTATTCGCAAAGGTCTTGATCCATCGAATCTGGTCGCCGTCGTGATTTCTATGTTGCCTAAAATTGATGAAGAAACTGATCCGCGCAACGATCTCGAAAGACAACACCGCATTCGCAGCACTTTAAAAATGGTGGGAAGCTCGCGTGAGCTGTGCCAGGTGGCCGATACAATTTCAAAATTCGCGGCATTTGATGAGCCTGTTCTAATACTTGGCGAATCCGGCGTAGGAAAAGAAGGGATTGCGAAAGCAGTTCACGAGAACTCAAGCCGCAAGCACAAAAAGTTTGTCGCAATTAACTGTGCAGCATTTGGAAAAGACCTACTCGAAAGTGAACTCTTTGGGCATGAGCGAGGCGCATTTACGGGCGCACTGAATAAAAAAATTGGACTTTTTGAACACGCTGACGGTGGCACCATTTTTCTTGATGAAATTGGCGATATGCCCCTCGAACTTCAGGTTAAAATTCTTCGTGCGCTTCAAGAAAAAACGATCCAGCCAGTTGGGGCGCTATCGCCACGAAAGATAGATTTTCGAGTTGTAGCGGCTACTCATCGCAATCTACGCGAGGCTGCGGAGCGTGGCACGTTTCGCCAAGACCTCTATTATAGACTAAAATATCTCACCATCGAAGTTGTCCCACTGAGAGAGCGACCGGAAGACATTGAGCCTCTGGTTCGTTATTTCATCAACCAGATGGAAGAGAAGACCGGAATCAAAAAAACGATCTCTGACAGCGCACTACGAAAACTCAAAAGTCACTCATGGCCTGGAAACGTGCGCGATCTCGAGGCCGTCGTAAAGAAGGCATTTGTAATGTCGGATGCGCGAATAACCCCGCAAGCATTCAGTGAAGAGGTAGTAGATTTCAAAGTAAACAATATCGAAGCACTTCTCTCTAGTGGCGAGATCATTAAATACGACGACTTCATTCGACGCGTAGAGGAGCAAGAACGCACTCTCTTATTAAGAGCGATGGAGCTATCTGGAAATGTCAAAAGTGCCGCCGCACTTTTGCTCGGAATGAATCACAACACGATGAACTACCGAAGATCAGTTTTAAGAATGGAAGAAGGAAAACAAGTCGCGCCGAAAGCTGTTGCAAAGTAGTTTCGGCGTAAAACAACTAACGTAAACCCAAACAGAGGGGGAAAAATGAAAGCAAAAATAATGGTGATGGCTCTTGCTATCGCTTTGGTAAAACCAGCATTCGGTCAAATTGCCGAAGGTCAGAAAACGATAGAGCGTGGTCACTACTACGTTCTTTCTCGTGAATTGGCAGAGAAATTGTCTCTTGATTACGATTTTCTCGTAAAAGAGTTTCAGCCTACCGATGACGAATTTTTGGCCGTGAAAGTCGATGAGCAGAATCAAGTTGACGTTTCGATTTTCGATAACGCTCAATTTTCTGCTGCTAGAGCGGACATTGTTCAGCAATGAGTTTGAAGGATAAAACCCTCATACTTATCGAAAAGGGCGATTGGATCTTCGATCTTATAGGCCCCCTTTTCAAAGGGGGCTTAACTGCGAGAATCGGAAATGAAATCTGTAATCCTCAATTTCCGATGATGGAGATAACACTCCAATCTTATGGAGTGGCTTCGCATGGGCTTACAGCTCTTCCTAGGTCGGGCCGATTTTTGAATATGGAAGAAGCCGCGCCCGATCAAAGGAACACCCTGTTGCGCCTCTCGAAAAGTATTTTCACGCAAGCTGCTCCCGTTTCTTTATCGCCTTGGCGCAAAGAGCAAGTTCGAAATGCAGAGAGTTTTATTGAACAATACGCAAAGCAGACTCGGCAACATCTTGAGAAATGGATTTCTTCGTATTTGCTAATAGAAAATGTTTCCTTTCGTTCGGCATCGAGTCCACACGCATTTGGGTGCATCTTTTTCGGCGAGAACATGGATCGTCTCGATTGCAAACACCTAGCCGTTTCCATTGTCCACGAAATGGCCCACCAGGAGCTATTTCTGTTCAATGTGCTGGATCGTTTAGTGAAAGAAAATGCAGACTTCAGCTTGGTTCACGCGCCATTTCAAGGGATCGTTCGACCCCCGATTGGTCGATTGCACTCTCTGTACGCTCTTTTTAGGATGGTGGAATTTGAAAAGCAATCCGGCCTCCCGCACGAGCGGCATCAACAGCTAATTTTCGACACTATTGATTCGTTTCAGAATTGTGAACTAACGGATTTTGCCAGCAAACTCATTCACACTATAAAAGCGAGAACCGAAGCTGAGCAAAGTTATCGGGGGTTGTATGCTTAGGTTAAACTTCTCTTTCAAATTAAAAATAATGATTACCTTTCTGGGAGCTTTTATGAATTTACAAAATGCAAATGCGGGAGTGGTCCCCAAACTGGGTTATGTGCCACAATCGTTTCCCCGCGACATCATAAAAATTAACCAGTTTGCCGAGCACGTTTTGCTCGCTCAAATTTTAGAGCCGCTGGTCGATGCCGACCGCTTCGGTAATATGACTCGCGGGATCGCCGAAAGATGGAGCGTATCGCAAGATGGTAAGACCATTGTCTTCTTCATCGAAAAAGGTCAGCTCTTTTCAAACGGAAATCCGATTCGAGCCAAAGACGTGAAATACAGCATCAATCGTCATATTGCTGAGAATACGCAATCTAGCAATTTCCTAAAGTCGATCAAAGAAGTGAAGGAGACCGCGCCTTATGAAGTCACCATGATTCTATCGGAAGCGAACGTTGCCATTTTGAAGGCGCTTTCGCGGGATCATCTCGGAATCGTCCCTGATGGTTGGACTTTTGACTCTAAATCTATCGAGCCTTACATCGGCTCTGGTCCGTATCGTTTAGTAAAATCAGAAGGCAAATGGTATTTCGTTAAGAACGACAGACACTCAAAAGCTGCTCATGTCACGATTCCGAAGTGGGAGTTAGTCTACTTCGCTGATGATGCTACCTTGAGCGTTGGTAAAGAAATTCCTGACTATGTTCCAATGGCAAGCCAGCCGATTTTTGAGGAATTGACGAAACTTTCACGAGAGAAGAAGTCAGCAATTCAATCAAAAGAGCAAACGAGTTTCGTTCAGACTTCGCTTTGGTGGCATCCAACTGGAAAACATTACGACTCTGCCGAACTGAAATCACGCATGATGGCTTTTTTGGATGAACTTGTAGACATAAAAGCCAAAAACCTGAAGTTCCAGCGAGCCACCGGAATCGTGCCAGTAGGAATTTCTGGCTACCTTCCTGAGCGCGTGAAGTTCGAGAAGCCAGAAGTACAAAAATCGACGAAGAAAGAAGTTCTTTCCGTGGCAGTTGTAGGTGCCTTCGATTTCGTATTTGAGGGCGAAGACGTAAAGAAGTTAGCTGATGGCTACGGCCTCGAAGTGAATGTTATCAATATCAAGCCTATTGACATTGGCACTATCAGCTCAAAAAAGCCTGATGTGGTCATGGCAGCGTGGGCCGGAGGCTTTAACGACCCCGAAGGATTTCTGCCGCTTTTGAATCAGCTTCTGGGGGTGGATTTCGTGGAATACCTCGGCGATCTGCGGCCAATTTATTTGCAAGCTCGTGTGGAACAAGATTGGTCTAAGCGAAGTGACTTGTTCCGTTCGTTCAATAAAAAGATCGTGGAGCAGAAGCGAATGGTCCCAGGCTGGAAAGTGCCGATGTATGCCGTATCTCGTTCGGGTCTTACCGAGGAGAATATCGGCTTTAGATACACACCACGGCTTATCAACGTGAAATACACGAAATAAGGTTGGATTCCGTGAAGGCACTTCCGAAGAAAATCAGATTTGGCCAGTTTTTTGGAATCGTCGCATTCCTGGTGGTCATCATTTTCTCTGGCGTTGCCACGACGATTCAGATTTATCGTGATTTTGAGGAGGCAAAAGCCGCTCGCATAGACCACCAAAATGTGGTTTCCAAACTTGCTGTTCAGACTTTGAGAGCACCACTGATTCAAGGCAGTTTTGTTGAAGTGCGGCTTCGGGCACAAAGCATAATCCAGAACTCGCAAGTCGCTTGCGTAACGATTACGGCCAAAGATGTTCCTGTTACTAACTGCGAATCAGATTCTGAGAAAAAAGCGAGCCTTTATGCCGTAACTGACGAAGTGTTTTATGATGAAGCGCAAAGTGTTAGTGCCGCAACGGTGACTCTCTACTTTGATAATTCAGACATCTACCAATCGCTTCGTCAAAAAATTCAGTTTGCGGTTGTTGGAAACTCGGCCCTCGCGCTTCTCGTTTTGGGTATTTTGTTGTTTGCTAGTCGAATCATCAAACGTGATTTGAAGACTATCATACTGGAATGCGAACGCCGCCCATCGCAAGAAACGCCAATTTACCTTGCTGAGTTTTCGTACCTCAGAGAGAAAATCAATTTTCACATGGACGCGGCAGAGGTGAACGCGGAAACTCGGGCTTCGGGTGAGCTGGCAAGACAGGTTAAGCATGATATTCGCTCGCCACTTGCAGCACTGAATAACACAATTAAATCACTCGTCCTGCCAGCCGACAAAAAGGCATTAATTCAAAGCGCAATTAAACGGATCAACGATATTGCAAACGACCTGCACCGCTCAAAATCCATTGTGTTGTCTGAAGAGATTGAGAATCAGCATACTGAGATCAAGAATCGCGTTTCTGAAATCGTATTCGCGGCAGTTGAGGAAAAGAAAATTCAATATAGAGATCGCGCTGGCCTTGCTTTCGATCTTCGGATTTCATCGGAAGCTCAAAACCTGACTTGCGCTTTGGATTCAAAAGAACTGAATAGGATTTTATCGAACGTGTTAGATAACTCAGCAGAGGCGATAAAATCCGAAGGGCTTATCCGAGTTGACCTGTTCGGCGACGCAGAATCTGTACGCCTTTTGATTGTAGATACGGGTGTAGGCGTCCCGCCTGAACTAATTCCCACGCTTGGCGCAAAAGGAAAGACCTTTGGGAAAGAGAATGGCAGTGGGCTTGGGCTTTATCACGCCATAAACACGCTTGAAGGCGTCGGTGGAAGCCTAACCATCAATTCAGATGGGATTAGTGGCACCTGTGTTGAGATGCAAATTCCGCTTTCTCAAAGGCAGGAAACTTCCGCCAAAATTCTGTAAGCACTCCTAAAATTTGCAGTGCGTTCTATGTCTTAGATTTCAGATATTTACGCGAATCCTCTGCAATGATTTGCAGTCGTGTTGGTCTAAGCAGCAATAAATCAAAAAACTGAATTTGAAATTCATCAAAGATCACACCTCTTTAGGCAAAGGCACTCCACTTCCTAGTTTCGGCACAGACATTGATATGAATACTTTCGAGAGCTGAATCATCAGCTCCGAAAGGAAGCTATATGAAATTCATAAAACAGAGTCGAGAAACTGTCCCGCGCAGGATGGCATCAGTTTTTCGTGCGGCCACGCTGGTAGCAATGGGAATTTGTCGAGCGGTTTGGATAGTGCTTTTTGTTCCACCGATGGCACAAGAAAGAATCGACCAAACTCGCCATCGAGCGGCGGAACTATCGGGTTATTTCCAGAAACAGGGAGGAAGTTAAAATGGAAAACAAAAATACGGCGGCATCTACTAAAGACGCAGAACAAGCGAAGAAGAAGCGCCTATCTGAAGCCTTAAATCTGCTGTCAGAGATGTTCGGAATCGAGTTCGGAAGCATAACTATCAAATTCCATAATGGAAAATGGAGTCCAAAAATCGAAATCGAAAAGCGCGTCGTTGAAGAAGTGAAAGACTAGAGAAAGCGCCTACCCTAAAAAGGGCGGCTATGTGTAGCAAAGGCAACGCTGACCACTACAAAGGAAGCGGAGCCGTGAAGTTGGCCTTAACCACATCAGACTTAGGAATCTGATCGGCTGGACTTCTGAAAGGAATCCAAAATGGATTCGATCAATCATGTTGCCTCTGACCAGGCTCTAACCTCCGTTCATTCGGAAAAACCTTGGCTCAACAAAAAAGGTCACGCTCTCAGCGAACGCGATCTAAAAGAGGTATCTAAGGGCTGGGATCAAGAAACTTGGGAGAAATATCTAAATTCTCTCGACGGAACTTTATCTGACCAACAGCTAAAGCCTTACGAGTATGATTACCTTGCTGAAAATGCAGAGCTTACCTGTTGGGACTTGTCACAATCGAGCGCGGATAATGGGGCAAAAGACTTTGTAGCCAGTCTCCTAAAGCTCCTCACGCCTCAACAGCAGAGAATTATCCAGATGAACTTCTGGGAAGGCCGCAGCGAGCGTTATATCGCCGAGGAGCTGCAAGTTTCCCGTAACACCGTCAAAACGCTGAAAAAGCGAGTTCTTCGCAGATTGGCCCGCCACTTAAAGGGGGTGTCACCCATCTCGCCATTAGTGAAAGGGGAAGAAAATTCCTCGGTCACGAAGGGAGGAAAGGATGAAGGGAATCATCTGCTGGCTGACGGCCGTTTGGCGGAAGCTGTTTAAGAAAGAAGAATATACGTTTGAGGATTGGCAACGCCTAGAGTTTCGAGATCGAAAACCCACCCATACGAGAGGGCACGAATGAAACAAACGATCTTGAAAAAGGCTGCCGATCTTCTACCTGAGAGAAGTCCTGAGAAAGAAAAAGATTTGCGACTCCTCTACGAACTTATGCCGAGCTTGAGCGATGAAGGCATCTTAGCCATTTACTTCCGATTCTGGGAGCGGCTGTTGATCGAAGACATTGCTAAAATTCTCGGCCTTTCGTGGAACGAGACAAACAAACTTATTGAGAACTCCATCAAAGAACTGCGTAACGGATTTCTGAAGAATCAAATGAGTGGGCGGCCCATAGCCGCATAAAGAAACGAAAACAAATTTTAATAAAAGAGAGGTTTTTCCTATGGAAAAGCAAATGAACACTGTTGCCAAAAATGGCAACGAATTAAACCAGTATTTTCGCTTTCAAGTCTTTCAAGCAATCAAAGACGTGAGCGGAAAGTTGAAAAAAACAAAAAGCGTGGGCATGGCCTACCTCAAAGACGGCCAGAACATTTTCAGTCTCCGACTGTGGATGTTTTCGTGGGATCGGTACTACATTCTTCCCCACAAAGACGATCCATCCAAATATCTCGTGATGACAAGGGAGCCGAACAAAAGCCCCAAAGCTCGCACGAAGTATTTTTGGAACATTGTCGGGAACGGGACTGTCGATTCTGTTCAAGGAATTATCGAGCTTGAGTTCGATCTTTTGAGTAAGCCCATCTACGTCAATATCCACCCCGAACCATCTGCTCGCGCAAATGACTTGCCCGAGCCTGAATCGTTCGATCAGGCGGCGTAGGTTTTAGAGAATCCAACTGCGAGATCATTTGAGCTTTCCTTTGATTTTTTTAAAAGGAGCAAAAATGAAAAACGAAAAATATCTGATTCTCTTTGGTCTGATGATTCTTTCGATGGTGCTCGTTCCAGACTTCGCTCATGCGAGTCTGGAATCAAGTCTCATCGGGATCAAGTCGAAGTTGACGGGCGTAATCCTGCCACTTCTGTCTGTGATCGGGATTGCGATTGCCGCGATTTCCTTCTTCACAGGTAATCCGAACGCCAAGCAGCACATCATCTATGCGGTGCTTGGCTGTATGTTCGGGTTCGGCGCACAGGCCATCGTGGACTTTATCGCCCAAACGGTTCGCTAAGGATGGTGAACAATGGACGATGAACTTCTAACGAGCCGAGTCCCGCGAGCGTTGGAAATGAAATCAAAACTTTTCGGATATGAGCTATCCGATTTGCTTTTGATCTTTATGAACCTCGCTGTGACCAACCTTGTTTTCGGGGCTACGTCCTTTCGCTACCTCATGGTGTGGGGAACAACGCTTTTCTTGGCGTTGTTCCTCTTCTTTGCGAAGCGCGGAAGACCCGACAACTATTTGCAACACCTAATCGAGCATTATGTACGCCCAGCCTACTTTGCGGCTGGACGCGGCGACAGAATTTATCGTCGCTATTTCAAGAAGGAAGAGAAAGATGAATAAGAAATTAAAAGACGCAGCTCTTGCGGAGGAGTTGCCTTATTGGGATTTCATCGACGGTCCGCAGGCTCATGCGATCCTCTTTGACGGCTCCCTTGTGGGTGGCCTCAAAGTCGGACTTATCGACGTTGAGTGCTTTGACGAAGCCAAAACAAACAGCCTCACACTGGGTCTGCGATCTGCTCTTAACTCCATTTCGGAAGGAACGAGTTTGCAGTTCGTTCTTGGGGTGAGATCGGATTTCTCGGACGTATTGACCGCACATTCTCAAGGGAAAATCGAAAATATTCACCCACTTGTTCAGAGCATCGCGGACTATCGAGAGAAAAAACTGAACAAGGCCATGATGGATGGTGAACTCTACAGGCCAGAGCTCTTCATTTATGTGCGTGTTCCTGTGGTGGAAGCCAAAGCCGTCAGCATTTTCAAGAAGAAAGAGCTGTTTTCAGAAAAGGCCGCTGAAGCCTACGAGGAAACACTGGAAGTCTTGGGGCAAAATATCGAAACGCTTGTTTCGAGTTTTGAAGCCTTGGGGATTTCATGCCGCGAGCTCAATCGCAATGAAATTCTTGAAAACGTCTATGAGTTTTTGAATCCGAAGCGATCCACTGGCGAGCCAACGCCTATGGTGAAAACTTTCGATGAGAGCGACATTGAAAAAGATGTTTTGGCTGAGGTGGATTGGTTAGCTACGCAATCCCCACGGGAGCAACTGGTCTTCGGCGATCTGGTTTTGGGCTTTGAGCAATTCACCCTCGATGGCTTTTACCTTCGGGTAATTACTCTCAAAACCCTACCGGAAGTCACCTATGCCGGGATGATTGCGGACTTCTTGCGTCTGCCGTTTCACTACGACTTGATTTTATCGCTCGATGTGCCGCCACAGGCAAGCGAGATGGCGAAGCTCAATCAAAAGCGCAAGATGGCGCACTCGATGGCCGTCACGAGTGGCAATAAGGCCAGCGATCTTGAGAGTGAAACGAAACTCTCCTCCACCGAGGAGTTGATTCGAGAACTTTTGAACACGGGCCAGCGTATTTACGCTGTTCAACTGAGCGTGGTCTTGAAGGCCCCCGCTACACCCGAAGGTACAAAACGCTTGAACCGTGATGTGCGAGAAGTGTTGTCCCGATTTCGGGCCTTGCAAGGAGCCGAGGGGCTAGAGGAAAGCGTGGGCGCGTGGAAGGTGCTAAAAGGCAATCTTCCCGCAGCCCCGCTTTCTTTGGAACGTGCGCGGAAAATGAAAACCAATAACCTCGCAGATTTCCTTCCGGTCTATGGGCCGCGTGAAGGCGACCGCGATCCGGTGGTTCTCTTTCGCAATCGCTTGAATGGCCTTGTGAGCTTCAATGCCTTTGACCCAGGACTGCCGAACTACAATTCGCTGGTCACGGGTTCATCCGGCGCGGGTAAGTCATTCTTGAACAACTGCATTCTGCTTCAAGAGCTTGCCCGTGGGCTTCGCGTGTTCATCATCGACATAGGAGGATCGTACAAGAAGCTGACCGAATCTTTGGGAGGCCAATACCTTGAGATCAACCTATCTGAACAATACCGGATCAATCCATTTGATCTTCCTGATCCAACTCAAGAGCCAAGCAACCAGAAAATAAAATCGTTGCTGGCGTGTGTGGAAAGCATGGTCAGCGAGGATGAAAAGGCAAAACTTCCGAAACTCGACCGCGCATTGTTAGAGCGAGCGATCATCGAGCTTTACAAAAGCCGCAGAGCCAAGGGTGAGGTGCCAACATTGAGCGATCTTGCCCGCTATCTCTCGGCGTTTGAAGAAGATTCGATGCGAGCGGTGTCGAAGATGCTTTATCTCTGGACGGGAGAGCGCCCCTACGGGCGGCTTCTTGACGGAGTGGGAAGTCTCCGCACAGATGCTTCGATCTGCACCTTCGACTTGAAAGGGTTATCGGCATATCCCGATCTACAGAGTGTGATGATCTTGATTTTGACGGACTTCATTCTCACTCAGGTTGAGGGAGATCGAACGACGAAAAAGCGGATCATTCTTGATGAGGCATGGGAGCTGTTGAAGTCCAAGGCGGCGGCTTCGTTCATGGAGTATTGCGCGAGAACGCTTAGAAAAACTGGTTCGGGAATTACCTTCATCACGCAAGGCGTGGAAGAGATCGTGGCAAGCCCTATTGGGCCAGCCATTCTCAACAACACGGCAACGAAGTTCATCATGCTTCAACGTGGAGACTCGGAAATCTTGCGCGAAACGCTAAAGCTGAACGATCAGGAACTTGGCCTCATTCACTCTCTTGGACAAAAGAAAGGTGAATTTTCTGAGGGCTTTATGATCGAAGGCGATCACCGTCAAGTAGTTCGGATCTATCCAAGCCCTTTTGAATACTGGCTATCGACTTCGGATGCTCAAGACAATGCGTATCTCGGCACACTTCGAGATTCGGGATTTGATTTGGTTCAGGCGATTGAGAAGGCAGCACTTGTCTATCCAAACGGCGTGGCTCAGGGAGCCTCGAAAGGAAGTGCAGCATGAAAAAGATGAAGAAACTTTTTATTGTGGGGATTTTGTGTCTTTCCATCACCATACCAAAACCCGCGAAAGCGGATTTGTTCGGTGGCGATGTGGCTGTCTTGATGCAGATTCTCGCCAATGCAATTCAACAACTGGCACAGCTTGAGAAAATTTTATCCACAGGTGGAGATACCTTGGGCTTACTCAGAGACATTAATCGAGGGATCAGGGATGGCCTCACGGTTATGCAGATGTTGAACCCGCGCTTCAACCCTGGAATTTACGGGAATCTTGAGACAGCCGATCAGGTGCTAAGGATCATTGACGATTTGTATGGGAAGATCCCACAAACGGCGGAACTTCGTTTGCAGCAAGCACAAGATCAGTCAGCCTCGGAGAGCATTTCCATGAATGGAACGCTCTTTCGATTTGCGGATCAGGCCGACGAGGAAAGCAAACGAATTTTTGCTCACTCACAAGATGTAAGCCCGCAAGGTGCTGCGAAACTGACCGCGCAGAGCATGGCGGTTCTGATTGGAGTCACAACGCAAGTTCTTCGTACCAATTCGATGATGCTAAAAGCGATGGGCGAAAACATGGCGCTTCAAAACCGAAAGGAAAAACTGCAATCGGCGCAGTTCCGAGCGCAGTACGACGGCCTATCTGATGGCTTTGGCAAACTTCCGAGGGAAACCAAACTCGGCAACCTCAAAGGAGATTAGCCTATGCCAGATTTTAATTTGATGGGTTCACTCATGCGCGATCTTCATCAAGAGTTCGTGCGAATGTACTACTTGATGTTACCAGTATTCTTTTGTCTTTCCATTGCGGTCACTTGGTTACGATCACCAGGAAGCAGCATTGATTTTATTGATGTGCTTAAACGAGCAATGATTTCAACACTACTTCTTGCTGCCTTCCCTGAGATCAGTCAGAGCATTGTTTTTGTGGCCGATGGTATTGCAGAAAAGATCGACTCCATGAATACGCTCGATGCCGTGATCCAGATGGCAAAGGAAAAGAGCGAGGGTTATCCAGCAGGAAGCGCGAGCATCCTTCTCGGATTCAACGATCTTCTGATGGCGGTACTCACGTTTTTGAGCTTCCTAATTCTCTTCATTGCCCGCTACCTGATGATTGCCATGTATCACTTCTTCTGGGTGTTCTACATGGTATCGGCTCCGCTCTTACTGCTGTTCAATTTGTTTCCAGCAACGGGAAACATTACAGCCAACCTCTTTCGAGGAATGATCGAGGTGGCGTGTTGGAAAATTATCTGGGCGATCTTAGGGGCTATGCTTGCTTCGTTGGCCTTTGGAGATGCGTATAAAACGGAAGGTGCCTATGTGACCATTGTCGTGATGAATTTCGTCATTGCGATTGCGATGCTCGCTACTCCTCTTTTCGTGAAATCTCTTGGAAGCCAAGGAGCACAAGCCATGTCGTCAGGGATCGGACAGCAAGCTGTGGCAGCAATGGCTGCGGTTCCGACCAAAGGAATGTCGCTCGCGGTAAAAGGTAAAGCGGCTTACTCCGGCGCGAGTGGATATGCCAAAAACAAAATTGCGAATTACCAAGCTGAGAAGAAACGTAAGCGGGATATGTACCGCTACTAAAAAAGGAATTTATGAACGAATCAGTAAAACTAAAACTTAGAAAACTACCGAAAGCTCTTGCAGAGCTTTCGCACTCGAATCAATTTTTGAAAATGTCGGCATTTGCCGCGTACCTCACTTGCGGGCTACTAATAACGCTCCTATTTTACCAAGCGATCAAACCCACGGCGGTTTTAACGCTTGCACCGGACGCCTCTTACTATCAAGAAGCACCGAAGCCCGATCCGAAGTTTGAGATCGAGCGAGCTGTGCGCGAATATTTGAAATATCGCTACAACTGGACGCCGAAAACCGTTTCCTCTCAGGTTGGAAAAGCAGGAGACTTTATCTTGTCTTCGACCAGACGAGCCTTTGACGGTTCTATGCAAAACGTCATTCGTTTTTCCGTAGATAAGATCGTTGCACAGCGCGCTTATCCCGTGGAAATCCGAGTGGACCTGAAGAATGGCGTTGTCGTCATTGAGGGAGATCGAATCACTTCCATTCAGGGACTAAAAGCTGCGGGCGATCTTCGCTTAGAGCTTGGATTTGAATCAGGCCCGCGCACGGAGAAAAACCCGTGGGGCGTGTATATCTCGAAAGAAAAAGAATACCAGAACTGATTTTAAAAATTGAGACATGAAAACCCTCTTTGTCGGAGGCTTTTATGTTTCCACGAATTATTTTTGCAATTCTCATGTTTCTATTTCCGTTAAGCACTTGGGCAAGAGTGCGAACGGTCGATGTAAAAAAAGATCAGATTGTGACAGTCAGGACGGCACTTGGAGTCGCAACGATCATCCAAGTGCCGGATCGACCGAACAGCCTTGTGGTCGGCGATCAATCTGCATTCAAAGTTGAGTATCTGGATCAGGCCATTACGATCAAACCCCTTCGTGGCAGCGCACGAAGCAATCTGTATATCTACACCGATTACAGGCGCTTTAATGTGCAGCTTGTGAGCGGGCCTGAAGGAGCTGCTGATTACGTCGTTTACCTTGAAAATCCTCAAGAGAAAATAAAAAGTTCCGCGATTGGATGGCGCAACTTCCGCAATCACTTAAAAAACGAGTCCTTGGTTTTTGAAACCAGGCGACTTGCGAATACGGCTGATGGCGTTCTTTTGATCGAGTTTGAGGTTAGCTCAAGCACGCGCGAAAAATTCCGTCCTGATTGGCTTTGGCTTACGCAAGGCGGAATGACGAGGCCCATTCACAGTCTTGCGCTTTCGGGGCAAGACTTGGGAAATAGTCGATCTATCAAAGGCGTGATTCAAGTCCTAAAGAGCGACGCATCTACGGGAGAAGCATTAAGGATTGAGCTGAGGCGAAAGAAAAATTCGCATCTCACGATTCCCAAGGGGGTCGCATGGAAGTAGCGGTGAAAACTTCTTTTATGGATCGAGTTAAAAACTTTGCCTTCAAGGAAAAGGTCTATTTTCTAAAAAGAAGAGAGATCAACTGGGCTTCACTTGCAAAGTGCGGAATGATTGCGCTTGTGATCGGCGTTGTGGGGATTTTACTCATCCCTGCACCTAAGGAAACCATTGGTGAGTTTCACGAACAAGCCCCAATGGGAGAGCGCCCTTCAGTCGCATCAAGCAGTGATCCAACTCAAGAGGCCGCTAGTCAGATCGGAGCGGGTCAAGGTTATGCGAGATCAACCCCATCGAACTTGAGCCATCTCTATGCGCCAACTTACGGTAGCGGCGGCGGCTCTGCCTCTTCGGGCGATGAGCGCAATAGCTCGATGATTCTTGCCCGTGGAGGATTGGACATCAAAACCCAACTTCCCCCCGGAAGTCGGATTGCGGTCAAACTCTATGAGAGAGCCATCGTTGCAAACCAAGGAATGCCCGTTATCGGTGTCGTCACTCGTGACTACATTCACGAAGGTGCACTGGCAATTCCCCAAGGATCGAAGCTCTTTGGGGATGTGACCTTTGATGATGGTGGGGATCGAGCCAATGTGAGCTGGAAGTCCGTTCAATTCCCTGATGGAAGAGAGCGGGAATTTGCGGCTATTGGTGTTGGTTCGGATGGACAGGTTGGAGTTTCTGGCCGCGTTCACTCTGAAGCCTTGAAAAACACCGTTGGACAAACCCTTACACGCTTTATCGGAGCGTATGCGGAAGGCTCCATGCAGCGCGGAGCCTTGGGTGGAAATCCTGGCGGAAATGACAACGGCTGGAAGAACGCTATTGCCGAAACCGCAAAGGATCGAGCCGAGAGTTGGGCGAACAACCTCAAGAAAGAAAAACGATGGATTGAGATTTCAAATCAAACGGAATTTTACGCCGTTCTAACGGCAAATTTCGGTTTCCGTGACCCTGGAACTACTTATGGCAGATAAGAAAAAGGAAACATCCCAAGTCAGCGATCAAACGCTGCTTTGGGGGGCCGGAATTGTTTTTGGCCTGTTGGCCTTGAACAAGGCCATTAACTTTTTGAACGTCTGGATCAGAGAGCCACGAAATCAAGTCATTCTTCTTGGATTTTTCGTATTGCTTCTAACTCCGCTTTTTTACTGGATGGCAAGAAAGCGCGAAGCCAATTTGAAAAAACAAAACCAAGAAAAGGCAGTCATTGGAAAATCTGAAAACTCCGTTTTCTGTGGGATTACAGACAAGAAAGAGGAAGTCCATATCAAAACCCGCCAACGGGCGATGCACACTCAAGTCATCGGCACAACCAACGCCGGAAAAACTGAGAGCGTGATTTTGCCGTGGGCGATTCAAGATATTGAGCAAGGGCGTGGTCTGATTCTCATAGATGGAAAATCAGACCGAAGCCTTCTCGACAAGCTCTGGGCGTATGCAGTGAAAAACAATCGGCAAAAGGATTTTCGATTGTTTTCACTCAGTAGCCCCGATGAGTCGCACCAGTTCAACCCTCTTCTTGGCGGTAGCCCCGAAGAAGTAGCCGAGCGTGTGTTCAATTCGTTCGAGTTTGAAAACGAGTATTACCGAAGCGTGCAGTTTGAAATCTTCGCGCAAGTGATGAGGATTTTTTCGGAGAGCCAGGAGCTTCCGACCTTCTTAAAGGTCTTTGAGGCCATCTCAACACCGAATAAGCTGAAGGCTCTAGCCGAGAAAACCGGAAACCGAGGATTGAAGAATTGGGCAAAGCATTACGCTAGTCTTCCGCCAACGGAAACCGCGCAAAGGACAAGCGGCCTAACGGCAGCTCTGAGTCACTTTGCTTTTGGAAAGACTTCGGCTTTGTTCAATACAGAAAGCCCAAGTATCGACTTGGATAATGCTTTGAGGGAAAATCTGATCGTGTATTTTCAACTTCCCGTGATGCTTTCGCCTTTCTTGGGAAAAGCCTCTGGGAAAATGATTCTGCAATGCCTTCAAAGTGCGATTGCCAACCGTCACCGTGGGGAAAATCGGAATCACAATTTCTATTCAGTTTTTCTCGATGACTTTTCTGAGTATCTTTACCCTGGCTTTGTCACGATCTTGAACAAATCAAGAAGCGCCAATGTCGGGATCGTCTTCGCGCATCAGGCTTTGGGTGATATTAAGACGATGGGAGATGCCATTGCTAATTCGATTCTCACCAATGCAAATCTCAAAGTGTTCATGCGCGGCAATGATCCCGAGTCGGCTGAATACTTCTCTAAGGTGATCGGAACCGTCAAGAGTATGAAATACACCTCGCGCACGAAGCGCGGCGTGTTTGCTCAAGAGGACACGGGCGATGCTTCGGCTCGTGAGGTGGACGAATTTATCATCCATCCCAACCGATTCAAAAATGAACTGGGTGTCGGCCAAGCCGTGATGGTCATTCCGCATGAGGCCGGAAGTAGAACCATCAACATCAAGTTCCAGAAATTCGACGATCTACTTCCTGAGCCATTTTTGAAAATTGAAAAAACGGCATCAACCGGACTTGCTGAATTACCTGAGACTGAAACGCCTCAATTTCATGGAGGTAAAAATGCAGCGTAAAATCTATGTGATTTTTTGTACCTTGGTTTTCGCGCTTATCCTAAACGGATGCGCGACCCAAGGAAAGAGTGCTGGACTTGGAGGATTGATTGGAGCAACGGGTGGAGCCGCCCTTGGCGGCATCGTAGACCCTGGAAAAAATGGAGAATACCGAACCCGAAACGTGGTGGTTGGTGCGACGATTGGTGGAATGGCGGGCTTGATTGCTGGCTCTGCTCTCCACGATGAAATCAAAACGCGAGAGACCAAAGCCTACGCAAACGGACGCGCATCGGCTCCTCGTCAGGCAACGGGAGCCATGCCGTCTTTGAGGGATGCCAAGGTGGAGTCACGATGGATCGAGGGCCGTGTGGTGGGAAATCGCTACATCGAAGGGCACTTCGAGTACATCATTACGGAACCGACTCGCTGGAACGCGCAGTGAGCGAAAAGCACATTCCACTGAAGGAGATCATCTTTGCAGCGAAGACCGGATTCTTGAGCAAAGACCTTTGGCAGAAGTTCTTTACTACTCGATCCTATAGCCGGAACTCGCGGGTGTGGCATCGGCTCAAAGAGGACGGATTTTTCCGTCCTCACGAATCGAAGATGCTGCCCAATGTTCTGATTTTAGGAAATCGTTCTTTGGTCGAACTTGAGCGGCGCGGGATCATGGCTGTTACAAAGCCTCATCTTGGTCAGTTCGACCATGACGAGAAAGCCGCCAACATCATTTTAAGCCTTGAGCAAGAAAAGGTATTGGACGGCTTTACAACAGAAGCGGAGCTGAAACGAAAGAATTGGCTGTGGATGAAAACCACACGGGATGGCAAGGATACCAAGTTTCCCGACCTGACTTTGCAGCTTTCAGGCTCAGTTAGGTATCGCAACGTCGCCCTTGAGATTGAGCAGTCGAAGAAAGGTTTTGATCGCTACAAGAAAATGATGAACAGCTATGCGAACATCAAAGGGATTGATGTTGTGGTTTTCATTTCCAACCAAGAGTACATCTTCAACAGCATTTCTCGTGCAATGAAGGAAATTAGCTATCCATCGTGGGAACGACCCGTGGGCTTTGGTGAGATGGATAAGTGGCTTAATAACCCGCTTACAGCGCCGATCTACTTGAGCCGTGGTGTTGAGTCCATCGAGCAATGGATGGATGAAAAGCGTGAACGCGCTGGCTAAACACTAGCAACACCACTAGCAAATCGTTTGCTAGTTAAGAGCGTTTTCGTCTGAGTTAATTTTTGAGTTAAATTCGATTCAAAACAAAGACTTACCCACCGCCTCACTTTATAAAATCTGCCCCTGATCGCTAGTGACCCCTCCCACCCAACGAGTACATTGGTTGGAAGGGGTCACTAGCTGGTGCAGAAAATAAATTTCGGCGGTGGGTAAGT
>JAHBUS010000005.1 GCA_019637955.1 Pseudobdellovibrionaceae bacterium
TAGAAAGGATTTTTATGAATAATTTTAATAATGGGGAGAAGGGAGAAGCGGCCTTGGGTGTCATCGAAGATCGGGAGAACAAAACAAGTGATGTGATAAATGAAGAAGCTCCGGTTTTCAATCGTGGGGGCCGCAAGGGGCGCTCAAGCGCCGCGCAGCTTGGGGCCGATCAGTCCTCTGATAGCACAGCCGATAATACGCAATATCGCGTTCTTATTTCGCCGGAAGCAAATCATGCGGTGGATGATCTGATCGGCAAGGTCAATTCGGGGTTCGACGGCGGGAAAGTCACGCGGCCTCAGCTTGTAAGCTGGATTCTGTGTAAGTTCGGCCTAACCATCTCCGAACCTGATTTGCAGGAAATCCGCGCCGTCCACTTTGACCGAATTGCTTATTTTGAAGCTCTGCTGAAGCGAGCTAAGGAAACAGGCGTTATCCCGCCGGAATTGGCGGCATTACTCCCTGCGGCCAGTATTCCTTCGGCCACTGGCAAGAAAAAAAGAGCCGCTTGACAATATATCACCATTGATTTTATCATCAATGGTGATATATGATGTTTTTTTAGAGCTAACGAATGGAATCGAAATGAAGAATGGAGAAATTCAAAAGCTCAGAGAACGGCTTGGGCTTGACCGTCATCAGTTCGCAGAGTTTTTGGGGCTGACCAGCTACCAAAGCATGATGAACATCGAAAATGGAATCAGGAATCCAAGCCGTTTAGCAATGAAGGTGTTGCGCTACATTGACTCGCTTCCCAAAGCAAAGGCTTTGGCCTTCGTTGAGGAGTTAAATCGCCATGAGCCTAAGTAGTCTCTGGCAAAAAGTAAGGAAGCTAATGACACGCTCTTCGGGAAACGCTGGCAAGAAAGCCAGCTCCGATCAGTTGAGTGTCTATTTGATTCCGGTCGCAGAACAGGTAGCAAATGATCCAATACGACAAGCAGAAATTGTTAGCCTTGTCGCGCAGATCATCCTGTTAGGGAAATCGCGCAAGCGTATGAGCCGGAAGGAAAAGGAAGAAAAATATGCCGCATAAAATTGGTGCTTACGTTCGAGTGTCCACGGAAGAACAAGCTCAGGTAATGGATGGCTCACTTGATAGCCAGCAGTACCGCTTAAAAAATTTCGTGCAGTCGAAGAACATACAAGAGAAAAATTGGGGAAAGATTGTCGATACCTATATTGATGACGGTTTTTCAGCTAAAGATACCCGTCGTCCGGCGTATCAACGAATGCTCCGAGATATTCGTGCTGGCAAAATCGACTTGATCTTAGTGACAGACTTATCACGCCTTTCGCGCAATATCTCAGACTTCTGCGGCTTGCTTGAGGAATTGGAATCACACAGAGCCAAGTTTCTTTCTGTCAAAGAGCAGTTTGATACCAGTACGCCCGTTGGCGAAATGATGATTTACAATATGATTAACTTGGCACAGTTTGAGCGTAAGCAAACGTCAGAACGTGTTTCTATGAATTTTAATTCACGCGCCCTTCGTGGCTTGTTGAATGGAGGGAATGCACTTCTTGGATATGATAAAGATCCCGCAAATCCTGGTAAGCTTGTAGTCAATACCGACGAGGCTCCTGGCGTGAGAAAAGCCTTTTCGCTGTATCTGGAAACTGGAAGTTTGCAGACAACAGCCGTAAAGCTAAACGCCACGAGCATTCGCCCGAAAGTCGGCAAAGGAAGAAAGGCTCGCCATGCCATCGAAGGACGATGGACTGTTAGTTCAGTCAGGAATCTCCTGACGAACCTTGCTTATGTTGGAAAACGTGAGGTCAACAAGAAGAACAAAGATGAGCCTCAAGAGGTATTGAAGCCGTGGCAGCGTTACCAAGTGGTAAAGGCATCGTGGCAAGGAATCGTCGAAGAAAAGCATTTTCTGACGGCTCAGAAATTGATTGAAGAGAATTGGAAAAAGGAAAGAAGTCGTATCGCCGAGGGCGAACGTCGCTTTTTCCCACTGTCAGGCGTTCTTCGTTGCGGTGACTGCGGCAGAGCCTTGATCGGCCAAGCCTCGCACGGAAGAAATGAAGTGCATAGGTACTATGGTCATAAGATGGTGGTTGGAGAAACCATAAATTGCAAAACCAAACGCCTTCGCGCTGATGAAGTTGAATCAGCCGCCATAGCGCATTTGACCGAGATTCTTTTCCGTAGCGGCCATTTTGATCTTGTGGAAGACAATTTGAAAAAATCTATTGGCGCTGAAGGAAGCGATCTCGTGTCCGAGCGTGACCGCGTTCAGCGCGAGATTGTTGGAGTCGAAGGTGAAATCGAAGGGGCCATGAAGCTCATGGAGCAGGTTTCCCAAAACCCTGATGTTATCAATCTTGTTCAAGAACGACTTGAGAAATTGGCAGCTCAAAAGCGACTCTTAGTATCTGACCGCGATAATCTGTTATTAAAAATTGATGAAATTAACGATGCGAGGGCCAGCCGCTCTGTCATTGAATCCAATGCCCACGAGTTCAAGAAAGGTTGGACGAAAGCCAGCCAAGCCATGAAACGCCGTCTTATTCGCCGCCTTGTGGATAGCCTCGTTTACACTCGTGAAGGGCTATATGCCTACTATGTGACTGCCAAAGAGCGGATCATTGTTCAGCCAATCCCACCTAAAAAAATGGCCTCGGAGGAAAACTCCGAGGCCACATCTAACAATGTCTATTCCATAAAAAAGAACCCTAAGTGTCCACCCCGCATCTCTGAGGACGGCGGTGTACTTAGGGTTGGTATTGGTGGAAACTCCTCCCGTATTATAACTACTTGAAATCACTTGTAAATAACTTTTAGACAACGAAAAGGAAGCTAATTTTTATTAAATCCTGAATATGATTTGAAAGTAATCATATTCGGGAATCGAACCCGTAGCCGTTCGTGATCCACAAAAATTGACTAAGTGTTTAGTTCATCTTTTGGATCATCCCAATCTTAAAAAACTATCCTTGCAAAGAAACCGACCATATGGTATCTTTCAAATTGGAGGTTTATATGAATCAAAATAGTTTAGCGTATGTATATCTAGGACTTGCGATTATAGCAGAGGTTGGCGGTACGACTTTTATGCAGAAGTCTGAGCAATTCTCGAAGCTAGGACCGTCACTGATCACTGCACTTTGCTATATCTGCACATTCTACTTTCTCTCTCAGTCTTTAAAGACGATCCCGCTAGGAGTTGCGTATGGGATTTGGGGTAGTTTGGGAATAGTTCTAACCGCCATCATTGGGTATCTTGTTTTTAAACAAAAGCTAGATCTTCCTGCAATGATCGGAATTGGAATGATGGTCGGCGGAGTTATCGTGGTTCAGGTTTTTTCAAAAACAGTTTCCCACTAACTTTAAAATGAAAACAGCTTATCATCGAAAGAAACAGCCGACCGCCGTTAGAGCTGAAATTGTAACTGCTACGATTGAACTTGCCTCAAAACTTGGTCTCTCAGGCATTTCAATTCAGGCGGTCGCCGACCTTGCTAAAATAACAAAGGGAGGACTGCTCCATCATTTTCCAAACAAGCAGTCTTTGGTTCACGCCGTATTTAATCTTCTATTGGAAAATCTTGATCTAGAAATTGATAAGCTGATGTCCGAAGATCCCGATCCCATTGGAAGCTTTACTCGTGCATATATAAAGTCGAGCTTTCAAGGTCTCGCAAAAAATAAAAATAGTATCTGGCGAGTCTTTGCAACCTCTCTATTGACTGATTCAGATTTACGCGAGCGTTGGTATCTCTGGCTCGACGGCAGATTAGAAAAACATCGAAGCACCGACTCAGGTGTTAATCTAGAAATTGTTAGACTTGCCACCGATGGCGCTTGGTACTTACTGATAGACAAAAAGACTCGAAACTCACGAATTGCTAGTTCAAAAATTCAAGAAAATCTAATCTTAATGACCCGATAGCGTAGGCGTCCGAAACTTCGGACGAGTGATGACGATTCGTAGGCATGAGATTTATCATTTATTTATGACTTATTTAAATGGCACTACCATCGAACAAAAAATCGCCGTTGGAATCAATATAAGAATCGGAGTTTTTCTTGCCGAACAGAGAAAACTTAAAGGGCGCTCCGTGCGCACCGTTGCTCGAAAAATAAAAATCAAACGAAGCCATCTCAAAAAGTGGGAAGCGGGAAAATCATCACTGCCTTGCCAAGTATTTTTAAAAATTGTTTCTCTCTACGGCAAAGACGCCTACCGTCTTGCGAGTGAACTAGATTTACAGCTTCAGCTGGAAAAATATCACCGCATTATTGAGCAAGAAAAAGTTCAATGCCTACAACCTCGAAAACTTCCCGCAGTTATCTGGGCAACACACCGCCGAGATAAATTAGCCTCGTAGCTATCAATTAAAATATTTGCTACTGCCTTGGGGCCTCGTTATGAGGCCTTTTTCATTTTCTCGCGGATTATTTTTTAATTGCGCGCGATCCTATACATACGAGGCGAACTCTAAAAAGTTTGTCCAACTACTCGGGCAGAAATGCTCGGATAGTCAGACGAACAGACCGAGTTCTCGGATTTTACTTCGGTCGATTTTTTAGTCTGCCGAAGAAAACTCGTGAAGAGGATTTAAGATGAAGAAAAAAACCGATTTTGGACAACGAATAGAAATGCTCTGCGAGCAAAAAGAGATAACGCCGAATGAGCTTGCTCGCCGTATTTCTATTCCTCGCACGAGCGTTCATGAATGGGTAGGAGCTTCGGGGAGAGTTCCCCGCAATTTGGAGCATTTAAAAAAATTGTGCGACTTCTTTGATGTCTCCGCTTCTTTTCTTCTCTGGGGCGAGGATGAAAAAACGCCGACTCTTGAGTCATTCATTTCAAAGACAGAAATCCACACAGGACTCTATGAAATTACTCTTAAAAAAGTTGATCCGAAAAGTAAAAAATAAGGACGGAACGAATGGCAACGATAGCGAGATACATTTTTAATTCTACGAGCGACGCAGAACACTGCATGGAACAACTTTGGAGACAACTCTCGGGCGGTTTTTCTCGTGGAGGTAATGAAGTCTATATTGAGAGCGGTTGTAGCGATCCACAACTAGCATCAAAAATCTGCCAAGCGTGTGGCGGAAAACTAGGAGGGTAAAACTATGAACTTAAAAAATTATTTTTCTCTATTTTTAGCGGTCTTTTTCTTATCGGCTTGCGGTGGTGGCGGAGGTGGTTCAACTTCTTTGCCATCTAACGGCGGAGGAAACCCTGGCGGTGGAGGTGGCGGACCCTCGGGCGGAGGCAATGGCTCTGCGTCTTACTACGGCTTCAATAGCGCCAATGGCATCGTTTCCAATGCCCTGCCTCCGTTTGTAAGCGGTGAGCAGTTTGTCGTCACGGGTGAGCTGGCATTTATCGTCTCGAACCTAGATAATCGAACGGCAGATTATATGATTTACGAACCAACCTGTCTTGCTGGCGTTTTAACTTATGACTATAACGCAGTCCTTGTAAAAGGTGATCCGACAGCACCGTCTCGCATCCGTATCTCTGCGGGATCTTCGAGCGTGATGATTACCGAATACACCGAACTGCAATCGGGTGCTGGCTATGTCGATAAAACCACAGAGACGAACTCAGGAACTTGTACGAACGGCGAGTTTTACTCAAGTGTGAGTCAGTGGATTGTTTTTCAAAACGGTCGCTCTATTCTTTTTAAAGACATGGATAATAATATCTACTTTGGTTTTAGAAATCAGCTCGTCGATAAATCTCTACTTCAAGCGAAGCAGTACAAGGTTTATCACCAACTTAACAATGGAGCCGTGGACGTTGCGAACAAGCTCAACACTTGGAACTCGGCTTCTGCGAGTGTTGTAAATCTTGACGCTTCATCGTCGCCCTCGGACTCGGCTTTTGGGTTTAACTCGCCACACACGACGGCGAAAGGCTTTGCCAGCACAACTAGAGGATCACACTATACAATCCAAGGCAATTTTGCTCGTGTATGGGACAATCAAACCGCAACGGTCCCGATGATGGGCGTAACGGCGACGCTCGCAGGGAAAAATATCTCGATTCATAATGCAATCCATAGAACCTGCCAAGGCGGTGATGTCTATTCCCATAACGGACAGAATGTCTGCGATATGGTCGGCTCTGGAGCCGTGAGCTTTTATGTAGGTCAATAGTCAAAGGAGGCGGTTTTATGTCAGCAATGATTTATAAAATTGTCTCTACTCTTTTTACGCTCGTCATTGTCGGGCGTGTTCTATTTCTCATTTTTAAAAAATTATCACCGTTTTTAAAAAGAGCGGTTTTGCTATTCAAAAGATACACGCCTAAGCCTTTTCAACTCAGCGAAGGCGAAAAGAATAAAATCTGGTTTGCTGATTATCAACAAAAAGAAAAAGCAAAAACGGAACTTATCGAGCGTGAGCATTACACCTATAAAAATACCTACATCAATTTATCCTTAATTGCGAGAGACAGAAAAAAGTTATTCGCAGAACGCTGGACGGATTGGAAATTCAATACGAACAACTGCGAACTTTCAAGCCCTGGCGACTACCATGCGCAGTGTTTGAAAATGTTTGGCGAGATGGCTTTTGCCAGAAAATTCTTAATAGCAAAACAACCAACATTTTGGACTGAAGAAAAAGAAACATTCTGGCGAAAAATCTGCCATCCTCAAATTGCGAAAACCGATGTCCGAGAAAAAAACTTATTCGATACTCGCCAACGAATACTTGCCGATGAAAGTTTTAGTCACGGCGATGATCCTGACTCGAAGCCTGCTTAGCGTGTTCTTCCATTCTCTTCTTCTGTCGATACCTCTCGAACTTTTCGAGCCGTTCCGTTTGATGATGACGGTTTAACAAGAAAAACCAACTCACCACTAAATAACTCAACCCAAAGGAATAGAAATAAACCCAAAACTCTCGACTCGGATTAGTAAAGTAAAGAATCACTGGCTGAATGAAGATCAACGCCAAAAAACTGATCCAAAGAATAACGAATCCACGAAAAACAAAATCATACTTTCCCATAGAAATTAAATGGCATTACTTCTCAGATAAGATTCCACTCTTTCTATTCTCTTTATTCTTAACTTTTTAGATGATCTTGCTTCCGTCATCGGCTCAGGGAAGTCATAAAAACTTTTCCCCGAGATTGCTCGCAAGTCTTTGCGATAGGTCTAGGAATATATATCTATATAAAACAGAATCTTACTCCTGCTTATATTCTCTCGGGTCTCACGCGGATTAATGCCCGTCTTATAGAACCGTCTTCTTTTTAAGCCTCGGTATTTGTCCCTTACTGCCCCGATTGGGTTGCCCTTGTGTTGGGTGTTGGACTTGCTTAACTGGCAGGTTATAGCCCCTGCTTGCCACTCGGTGGGTCTTTTCCCGTCGAATGCCTGCCTATGCTACCAGCGTCCTGACTTACGGCTATTATTGACGCTGATAGTGGGCGACAGTTGCCCCTCTCCGAAGTCATAAAATAAATGGAAAGATCCTAAAGCCGTCAAAAATTGCTTCTTTCCATTTATCTTCATCGGAGGATTTATGGATCAACAACCGCTCGCCGTGTGGCTTCTTAATTCGGAGGTGATTGGAGCGTCAGCGTTCCGCCTTTACTTCATTTTCTTAGGAGCAAAAACGGCTCACCCAGAAAGACGGTCTCATCACTTTACCCGAGGGGATCTAGCCCGACTGACCAAGTTATCCGCCAACACTTTAAAAAAAGGACTTCAAGAATTGAAGACCTTAAACATAGTTCTCTTAGATTCATTCGATTTACAAAGGACTATGTTCATAGTGAATGATGTGAAGGATTATAATTGGACAGAGATCAAGCGAAGACAGGGACTCGTCAATAATTGAGAGGGTCGCAGGATTTGCGGAGGATTTTAAATCATTCGGGCAATTAGGTAGGGTTATTACATATAAAAAATGGCTTTTCGTCGTTCATCAATTTTTGCTGACCTCCATCACATTTAGATTTTGGAGGTTATATGTCTGAAGATCTTTTCTCATTCTTTATTGTTCCCGAGACTCCCGATCTCGATTTCAAAAATCCAAAACGCTACACGGTATTCCGCAAGTTCTCGGATGAACTGATCGCCGTGGTCTCTTATGATTGGAACGGCGACGGCTTTCGAATTCGCTACGAGGTTGATCTACCACGCTGGGAGCAGGATCAACTTGTGGCTGAAGCAAAGACGCTCGGGCGTTGGCTTTTTAAACCTGATTTATAGACCTTAAACCATCAAAAAACTGACCGTCTCAAATAGAAAATAGGACCGGACTAGACCTGTATTGCGCGATATAATTATCCGATAAGCCCTCGGGAGTATTTATGTCGGATATTGAAAAAAAAGAAGACCAGCAATCAATCACAGAGCCATCGTCATCAGGCGAAAAGTTCGAGCATGGAAAGCTGATCGAGCCGTACATTTACAACTGCCGAAATAAGAAAAAATTAAAGCACTATGATGTTCATTTTTATTTGGTCATCAATGGTCGCCAAGTCAATCGCAAGAAAGCCAACATCAAAGGTATTCAGAGCGCACGGAATACTTTAAAGGAGTTTCAACAAGAACTCTGGCAATTGCGACTAAAAGCAAAAAATAATGATCGAAAATGGAAAGACGCTAAAGAACGCGCTTACCGCCGAATTGAAATCAAAGTTGAAAATCGTGGCGACACTTCCGTCGAACTCGAAGACATAAAAGGCACTTTGGAAAAACACACGAAAAAATGGGACGACATTTGGTTAGGCGATTTAACTCGCATGATGATTCAAGACCATATCGAAACTCTGAAAAACGAAAAAGGGCAACCTTTAGCACCGTCAACGAAGATTAAAATTTTTGGTTATATCAGTCGCATTTTTGACCACAATGATTGGACGAAACACAACAACCCTGCACGAGGACTCAAGCCCTATGCGTGGCGAGATATTCAAAAGAATAGAAAAATTGAAGTCGGATTGACTCACGAGGAAGTTTATCGACTCATCGAGCATGTCAGACAGAAAGATTTAGAATGGGCTTTAGTTATTTCTTTTTCCTATTTTCTTGGCGCAAGATCCGCCGAACTTTTTGCACTACGATTTGAAAACATAGTCAGAGATAAAAACGGCGAACCTGAAAAGATAAACATTTCTCATAGCTGGGCATGGAAAAAGAAAGCTCTTAAAAAGCCAAAGAATGGCGAAGCTCGCACCGTCATGCTCAGCCAAGACATGATTGAGTTGATTAAACTCATCGAGAAAAATAAGTTTGATGAATTTTTTATTTTGCCTCGCATTCCCGAATGGAAGAATGGAAAAGCATCGACGGTGATCCGCAAGTATTTAGAGGAACTTAAAATTATCAAGCCTGAAGCAGAGCGAGAAAAGATAAAAAAAGCTGATCGCAGGGACTCGAAAGACTGGTTTCGATTTCATGACATGAGAGCAACTATGATCAGCTTGGCTTTGGATAAAAACAATCCGCTTAAAGCGGTTGCCCATCAAGTGGGACATCTTAGTTTGCAGAGCACGAACAGGTATTTGCGAACCACAGAAGAAGAAGTGCAAAAGGCAGTCGTTAATTCGCTCGGATTTGATAGTTTTAAGCGTCCCGCTGGCGTCGAAGACATGGCAAAACACCGAGCGAAAAAGAAAAAATCTTAAATCTATTTTTGAACCAACTGAAGCCGACGAGTTGCCATACTGGTTTCAATGTAGTTAAGAATGAAGCTTAGCTCCTGCTCGTTCAATTTCGGCAGGGCTTCGACAATCAATTCCTGCGGAGTGAATTTTTCGCCGTAGCGGATACACTTCTCGCTAAAACGCTTGCGATTAGACACACCATATAGCTTGATGATCCGATCTAAAAAGCTACCCCTCGGCAAATCCATACGACCCTGCTCAATTTGCGATATTAGCGAGTCGGAGCATCCCATTTTTTCAGCCACTTCACGCATTGATAGCCCAAGCTCACGCCGTAAGTGTTTAAGCGTTCGAGCTTCCTTGGTGAGCTTCACATCATAAGATCTGCTCTTTGGCAGAGATCTTTTTGCCTTTGGTTTTTTAGGCGTATCACCACTATTCTCACTCATTAAAAACCTCGATTTTAAGCTACATATTTATAAGTATGTAGCTTCATATTACCTGAGGTCATATGAAAAGATAGTGGACTAAAATATTCATCTATTTTTGAAGCATTGGATATATTGCCTAAAAATCTAATAAGTTATTAAAATCATTATTAAATTAATAATTCGGAGTATTAGAAAAGAAAATACGCCCCTCTCGTCAAATCTAATATATTAGTTTTAATAAAAGAGGAGTATGGTGGAGGCGGAGGGAATCGAACCCTCGTCCGCAAGCGATCCGCGATCAGGCGCTACATTCTTAGTTCTTGTTTTAAGTTGGGTGTTCCGGCTTCCAAGAACAAAATCCGGCTCACCCCTTCCCAAGGAAACTCTTAAGCCGGCGCCCCTCAGAAAACAGCGCCGGCCGAGACTGCATTATGACGGAGTGCTCACCAATCACAGTCCGAATCGGTGAGCTCCGCGCTGCTTAATTAAGCTGCGAGTGCGTAATCGTTGCCAATTACAAAGTGCACGTTTTTAACGAGGTCCCCATGCGCCCCGGAATGCTCCTGATGTTTCAGCACCCACGTCGAAACCAGGTCGCCCCCACACCGAAGAGCTTTGTTCTACCACAAATCCATAAACAGATGTTTTGCTGATTTCTGAAGGTTGTTGCGCTGCAGCTCATGACAGAAAATCGCGGTTTTGCTTACAAGCTGAGCACTTGACAGTTTCTTGATACATTTAAGAGGCAGGGTCAATTTGTCACGAAAACCACAAGGAATAAGGGGTTTATCAACGTCTTCCCCAAAGTTATCCACATTATGCCGTTTCAGAAAGCAGCTTATTTTCATTTTCTGACATGGAAATGACATTCAAGCGGGGCCCTTGTGACACCAACTAGACCTAGGCCTAGAAAGTTATCCACATCGTTTTGCGCGCTGGCCGGACCCCCTAAGTCGGGATTACTTTGCTCGGTTCGTTACGGGAAACAGCTGCAGATTGAGCTGGTAAACCCGCTCTCCCTTAGAGGTCATTCGCTTCACCGAGTTTTCTTTTTGAACCGCTTTTCGCATCTGACGAAGCTTAAAGCGAAGCTCTTCAAACTCCCCTTGAGTCAGCGTCAAGGTCGCGGTTCCGAACTCACGCTCGGTAGGTGAATCTTGAAACAAGCTCTCCATCCCAAGGTACATGAGCTGCGATTGCAGCTTGCGCACCAAAGCCACAGGGATCTCTTCGGGCGAGTCGATCAGCGAGCGGGTCTTATGCAAAGCCCCCGTCGTCTCGTTGAGCTCCACCTCTTTGGTGTCGATCAGCGAGCGCAGGGCTTGCTGGATCTCTTCGGTCGAGGCTTTCTTGCGCAAAAGATCGCGCAAGTTGTCCATGTTAAATTTGACGCCTTCTTGATCGATCATTGAGTACAAGATCCACGTGATCCAGCTCGGGATCTTCTCCCAAGTTTTGCGGTCGATCTCACCACTTTTCAGTTTCATGTTCACGCGGTGATCGGCGAGATCTTTCAAAAGCATATTGCGCTCAGCCGGATCCGACGACTGGTTGTAAAGAACCAGCATTTTGAAATCGGTCGTCTCGTCTTTGCTCATGCCCATGGCTTTAGCGAACTTGCCCATCATATCGGGCGAGAGGTTGCGTTTGCCTTCGATGATCATACGCAGGTAATTGGGCGACTTGATGTTGGCGGCAGCCGAGAACATCGCGTAGCTGTAAGGACGCAGGTCCTTTTTGGTCATCTCACGTTTGAAGTTGTAGAAGTCTTCAAGAAGCTTGCGGTAGTCCATATACTCCGAAACAACGGGCTGAACCAAAATGTGCGGCATCTCGTTCATCAGCGCTTTGGCCGAGGCCAAGGCTTCGGCGGCCAGACGCGCCGGCGTGGGCTGCGAGGTGCTCTCTTCTTTGCTGAATCCAGTTGTTTCCATGCTGTCCCCTTCTTGAGTGTCCGTGTTCATTCATGGTCAGAAGTTTTCGGCCACGAAGCAAACACAAAATTGCGGGCTTTCAGCCGAAGCCATTGAAACCAACCAACAACTTCCTAACTCAAAGCCCGCTTAAAACTAACGAAGCAAGCGAACCGTGATGTCGTCGATGATCACCTGCGACGCATCCAGTTGCAGAGTTTGCAGATCACGCCCGATGGTGCGCGCACCGGTCAGACGGATGTTGTACTGCCCACCACCAACGGCAGGATTGAGTCCACCGATGACTTGTCCATTCACCAAAACAGTCACGGTGGCGAGCTGCTGCGGGTTCAGCGCGCGGGCGCGAACCACCACATCAACAACCGTTGAACCCACGTTTTGACCCAGGTTCAAATCGCGCAGCAAGTGAAAGCGCTCATTGTAGATCGCGCGGTTCACCGGCAGACGTGCTTGGTACTCTTGCTGACCAGGCACCGGCGGGCGCGGACCAGGGCCGGGGCCAGGACCAGGTCCCGGGCCAGGGCCGTTGTTGCCACGCACGCGAACGTGCAAGACGATCGTGCGCAGTTGCAGGCGGCCTTGCGTATCGAGATCGATGCGCACTTGACGGTCTAAACGCGCCGGGCGATTGGGACGCAAAACCACTTGGCCCCAAACATTGTCCACGCGGTCTTCAGTGAAGCCGTTCACCAAGAGCATCAAAGCGCCGCGGCGGTTTTGCTCGTAAGCTTCAACGGTGATTTGCTCGAGCTCACCGAACATCACATCACGCATGTCTTGCGGTGAGAGCAAACGGTCGATCGCGAGGCGTTCGTTGCGAACATCGCGGTTCACGTAAATGACTTTTTGAATGACGCGCTCACCGACTCCCGGAGGAGGCATCGGAGGACGCGGCGGTGCGGGCGGAGGCGCCGGCGGGCCGGGAGGACGAGGAGGCTCGGGAGGTCGGCCAGGTCCATGACCAGGGCCACCGGGGCCACCGGGACCGCCGGGTCCACCTGGTCGACCGGGTCCAAACCCTGGGCCGCGTGGTGCCGGATTGCCCCCTTGAAACTGCGCTTCCGCGATCGAACTGAGCGCCGCGAATGCCACTGCAACTACTAGAAGTGCCTTCTTCATTTTAAAACCCCCCAAAGTCGTTTCGAGTCTTGGTCCCCTGGGCGCAAAACGCGCCGATAGGGTCCTATTGAGCAATAGGAAGGCCAACCATCTCGAAGCTAAAGCGGCACCATCGTGCGCAGCAGCAAACCCCAAAGGCTCCCTATAATGAATGCACGCGCCCCTCCCCTCACTTCGATCTGTTCAAGCTCTCGGCTATAACCGCAACGATCAAAATCAAAATGAAGATCCCTGGAGGGTTTATGACTAAAGCAATCTTGCTCGTGGCTTCAATTCTTGTCGCGGCTCCCGCCGTGAGGGCCGAATCCAAAGCCGAAACAATTCAAAAACTGTTCGACCGCGGGACCGCGGCCACCACCGAACAACTCATCGGCGCTTATGCGGGTCGCTGCTTCCGCACCGATGGTGGTCCTCCGACCGCAAATCCCGATGAGCCGTTTGGCATGCTCTATGTCGCTCGCGAAATCGAAGGCAAACCTGACGCGAACGCTGGGCCGCTTTTTCCGAAGCCCGAAAAAACGATCAAAGCCAATCTTTGGTATGAAGGCGAGCGTGCGAAGAAGGGCTACGAAGATTTCTCTGAGAAAAAAGCCATCGAGGCGTTTAAAAACAATTCGCTCAAATCAACCAACATGACTCTCGGTGCAACCGAAGCCTCGTTCAACAACGTCTACACGCAGTACTACAGCGATGAGTATTACCAGTACGAGACCGGCAAGTGGAACGTCGCTTACCGCGCGCGTTGGAGCGAAAATTACTTGGTGGTTTTAGGTTCGGATCAGGGCGACAAAGATCAAAAAGTCAAAATCGCCTGCTACTTCTATAAAAAGCTTCAGTGATTCGCTTAACCCCAAAAAAGATGTGACCCCACCTTCTTCAGCCAACGTGCAAAAGAGAAAGTGGGGACACGGGGGGTCTGTTTTTAAAAGAGCTTATTGCGCCAGCGAGGATTCGAGGCGCTCGAGTTGCTGCGAGGTCATGATCCCGAGGTGCGTGCGGATAAAGGTCACGCGCAAGTTTTCTTCTTGGCCGCCCACCGCGGGACGAACCGTGAAGAGGATCGTGATTTCTTTTTTGCCGTCATTGCCGATCATGCGGAAATCCGAAATCGAATCGTGCATGTTCGACTTAAAGTCGCGGCCGTTTTCGTAATCAACCAAGTCTTCAATATGAGGATCGCGGCCGAACTCCACGTTGGTCACGATGCCGCCGCCTTGAGCGCCGAGCAAGGGACCTGAGCCCACGATCACTTCGTTTTCGTTCGACACGAGCGACATCTTCACGCCCGAGCGTCCGTTGATGATTTCGAAAGTCTCAACCAAAACGCGGCGGAGCGAGTTGCGCTGACCGTTTTTGCGTTCGGTGTTGGCGAACATCTCAACCAAACGGTTGAATTCGCGGTTGGCTTGATTGAACGAGCGCGGAAAGCGCCAGTCAAAGTTGGCGTTTGTTTTTCGAGAAATCACGCGCACCACGGCTTTCGAACCCGGGCGGCCGATCTCCAAACGGATCGAAGCCACGAAGCAGGTGCGAACGTTGCGGTCCAAACAAACCAGCGAGCCTTTAACGCCCGAGTTGTTTTGCGCGATCAAAGCCGTTGTTCCTTCGGCGCTCAAAGTTCCGCCCAAGACCACGGTCTCGGTACGGCCACCTTTATCGCGAACAACCGACACCAACACATCGCCCGTCTCACGGTCGATGCGTGTGCGCACGCCGCGAACCGAGTTGGCCGCCGCTTGGTTGCGCGAGCGCACGGAGTCGTCGCGAACGCTGTTCATTTTTTGCGTCAAGTAGCCGCGCAGGTAATCGTCGCCGGCGCCGGTGTAAGAGGTGATGAAGTCTTCTTGCGATGTCGGGGGCAAAGTCTCACGAGGAGGAACCTGCGATCCCGGCAGCCCAGGGCCCTGCTGCTCTTGACCGGGCGCTTGTTGCCCCGGAGTTTGGCGCGGAGGCGCGTTTTGATTGCGAGGAGGCGTTTGTCCGGGCTCGGTGGGAATCGGTGCGGGCTCGGCCCCACCCGGAAGACCGGGGCCCTGAGAGTCTTCGCCTTCTTTAGGAGGAACTTGCGGAGCCGCCGGCTCGGTTTGTGGCTGAGTTTGACGGGGATCAACCGTTTCTGTTTGTTGACGGCTCTGTCCGGGCTCTTGACGAGGAGCTTGATTGGGAACCTGCGAACGAGGTGTCGTGCGCGGTTTGCTATCGCCATCATCTTTCTTACCGCAAGCGACCACCATCGAAACGACGAGCACTGGCAGTAAAGCGCGAACCCACAATGTTTTCATAAAAGCCTCCCGGAGCGTTCTGATCCAAATCTAAACCAGAGCAATCCCCGCACCGGCCCGAGAGGCCGTGTAAATTTCACCTATTCGATTTGATGACAGGGGGCTGTCTAAAACTTCGTCACGGTGACGTAGAGGGGCGACGTTTGCCAAACCCCCCTTGATCAGAAATACTCCCGCCCATGCGTTTAATCTTATTAATGATCACGGCCCTCTTGCTCACTCGTCTCGCGCGTGCGGATCTGGCGTTTCCGCCCGACTTTGAGTTCGGCCTCGCCTCGGCGCCCGCCCACGCCGAAGATCAGCTGCACGACACCTGGGAGCTGTGGGCCGATCAAGGCCACGTCGCTGCGTTCTCGCCGAAACTCAAACCCAAAGAGCGCCTGCGATTTTGGACTCAGCCCGAAATCGAAATCGAGCTGGCCGCCAAAACCGGAATTGGCATTTACCGCCTCGGCGTGGATTGGGGCCGTCTCGTGCCTCATCAACCCGGCACCAACAAGTGCGCCGGCGTCTGCCCGCGCGGCATTCAAGACCGCGAAGCTCTTGAGCAGTACCGAAAGATCTTAAAGCTCGCCAAAGCTAAGAATCTCAAAGTCATGCTCACGCTCTTTCACCACTCCTCGCCCAAGTGGTTTGCGCAAACCGGCGGGTGGCTCAACCCCGAGACCTCCGATTTGTTTCGCGACTTTTCTTTGGAGGTCATGAAAGAGCTCGGCGCCGACGTTGACGTCTGGATCACTTTGAATGAGCCCACCGTTTTTGGTCTTTTGACTTACGTTGAGGGCCTGTGGCCCATGGGCACCAAGTCGTCGCCCGTGCAAATGCTGGATCTCGGCGTTTGGAGCGGCACTTACGCGCGTGCGATGAAGCTGATGGCGAAGTCTCACCGCGAGATCTTTGCAGCCGCCCGCGCGCAAGGAATCAAAACCCCGATCGGGATCGCCCATCACTTTTCGTACATCTTGAACACCGACGGCTCGCGGCCGTTTTGGGTGGGCCTGGCCGATCGTGTGTGGACGTGGAGCTTTTTGGATCAGATCCAAGATCACATGGATTTTGTCGGTATGAATTATTATGGTGCAGAGTTCCCGCGCCTCTTCACCAACTCCCCGCTCGCGAACCAAGAGTACTCAGAGGCGGGCCGCGCCGTGAATCCGCGCGGCCTTTACGACCTTCTCAAAGCGGCGCACGCCCGTTACCAAAAACCGATCTTCATCACCGAGAACGGCATTGCCGACAGCACCGATTGGCTGCGGCCTGCGTACATGACCGAGCACCTCGCGGCGGTTCATCAAGCTCTCGCCGAAAAGATCCCGGTGCAGGGTTATATTTTTTGGACCTTGTCTGACAATTGGGAATGGGCCGATGGCTACTGCCCCAAGTTTGGCTTGATGCGCGTTGAGCGCGAGCAAAACTTGGAACGCACCCCGCGCGACTCGTACGAGCTTTATAAAAGCATCGCCACCAACCGCAGCGTCACCGATGACCAGCGCAGTCTCGCCTGGAGTTTGGTGGAGGAACATGTCGGTCAAGACCGGCCGTTCTGCCGCGCCTCCGACGGACTGGGCTCGTTGGACGAACCCGAGCCCCGCCCGGTGCAGCCCTTCAACTGGCGCTTTGAAGCTCTTTAAAGAAGATGCTGGTTGCTCTTGAGCCAGCGGTCCGCCTCGTCGTGCTGAGGTGCGAACTGCTCGACCAGATTCCAAAAGACCGATGAGTGGTTCATGTGGCGCAAATGCGAGAGCTCATGCACGACGATCGCATCGATCACGTCGAGCGGCGCCCCGATGAGCTTCCAGTTCAAATTGAGGTTTTGCTTGGACGAACAAGAGCCCCAGCGTGTTTGCGCGCGCATGAGCCGCACGCGCTTGGGAAACAACTGCATCTGCGCGCCGTAGTGACGGATGCGCTCTTGAAACAGGGCTTCGGCTTCTTTTTTGCGGGCGGCTTCGATCCAGGCAAAGGCCTGCGCGCGGCGCTCACCACGGGTGGCCCACATCTTTTCGGGCCAGTACACGGTCACCGCTGACTCGCTAAAAACGACGAAGGGCTTTCCCACGAGCGTGATCGCATCCACCAAGGTGACGGCGCGGCCCAGGTGCATCCAGGACTCACCCACGACGCCCGCGCGCACGGCGGGTTTGGGGCGCTTGGCGAACTCGGCCACGTTTTTTTGGATCCACTTGGACTTGGCTTTGAGAAACTGCAGGATCTCGGCGTCGGTGACCCGCATGGCCGTGGTGATCTTGATGGGCTCTTCGGGACCCATCTGGATCGTCATCGTGCGCCGGCGGGGCTTACGATGCACAAGCACGTCGATCCCTTCGAATTGCAATCTCGAAGGTTTGGGCTTAGCTTGCTTTTCCGATGGTGGGCGAAAAAAACCGAAAAAACTCATTCTATGAATTACAACCCGATTTGGTGCTTGAGGCAACCGAACAGAGCGGGTTTCGCACCACGGGAGAGATGACCCAGCTCAATTCGTATGAAAACCGCGTGTTCGATATCCGGCTCGAAAAGACGCCAGGAGCGCCAGAGCGGGTGATCGCCAAATTTTACCGCCCCGGACGCTGGAACGCCGACGCTCTTCTCGAAGAGCATGAGTTCTTACACGAACTCGCCGCCGAGGGCTTTGAAGTCGCCGCCCCTTACATTTTGCAAAGTGGCTCCACGCTTGGCGTTGCGGGCGATTTGTTTTTTGCGCTTTTTCCCAAAATCCAGGGCCGTATGCCCGAAGAGCTCTTGGAGCGCGACTGGAAGCAGGTCGGGCGGCTGCTCGCGCGCGTGCACAGCCTGGGCGCGCGCTCTGAGTTTAAGCACCGCCCGGTCGTGGGCGAGACGCCCTTTTCGCCGTGGGAAACGCTCGAGCTTTTAGAAAAATGGATTTCGCCCGAGATGTGGCCGCGCTATGAGGCGGCTGCCATCGAACTTTTGGACCGCATCGATGACGAGATCGACCGCGGCGAGTACCAACGTATTCACGGCGATTGCCACCGCGGCAATTTGATTTGCTTTGATGAACGCATCAGCCTGGTGGATTTTGACGACTGCGGGATGGGTCCGGTGGTGCAAGATTTTTGGATGCTCTTTACCAGCGCAATGGGCGAAGACGAGCGCGATCTTTTGATCGAGGGCTACGAAGAGTTTCGCGAGTTTCCGCACCACCAACTGGCGTGGATTCCGCTTTTGCGCGGCCTTCGCATTTTGTCGTACTCGGGATGGATCGCGCGCCGCTGGGATGACCCGTTCTTTCCGAAAACGTTTCCGGATTTTGGCTCGTACACGATGTGGGCCGAAGAGACCGAGGCGCTTGAAAAAATCGCGTGGGGCTTAAGACTCGCCCCACCCTCCGATGATATCAATTAACTAGTGGCGTCCGCGCTCGGCGCGCGGATCGGGATTGTTTTTCTTAAATCCCCCGTGGCGTGTGAACTTGAGCACGCCCTCGAGCTCCCCCTTGGGTTGACGCTTGAGGCGCGCCGGCACTTCGTCCACGCCGCCCCAGCTCACGGCATAGCCGCCGTCCACCGCGAGCAGTGCGCCCGTGATGTAGCTCGCCAAGTCCGAAGCCAAGAACGCGATCGCGTTGGCGATCTCCTCCACCGTCCCTCGTCGCTGCATGGGAATGTCCTCGGTCATGGTTTTTTCTTCGTTCTTGGTGATCGCCGAGCGTCCCGCGTGCGTGAGTGCGGTGTCGGTCACACCCGGCAGCACGGCATTCACGCGAATGCCGTGCACGGCTTGCTCCACCGCGAGGCCCTGCACGAACGCGTTCACGAAGCCTTTGGTGCCGCCGTACACGACATCACCCGGTTGACCTTTGAGCCCCGCGACCGAGCCGGTGGCCACAATGCAGCCGTGCGTTTTTTTAAGTGCGGGCAATGCCTCGCGCATGATGAAGAACGTCGTAAACACGTTCGCGTGCATCGTGCGCAAAAACTCATCGTCACCGATGGTCTCGGCCGCATCGGCGCAAAGGGTGACGCCGGCATTGCTCACCAAAATATCGAGACGGCCAAAGGTGTTTACGGCGTGCGCGATGCAGGCCTTGGCCTGAAACGGATCCGACAGATCACCCTCGAAAAAATCGGCTTTGCCCCGGCGGCGTTTGATCGCCTGCGCCACCTCGTCGACGGGATCACCCGGAAGCCCCGCGCACAGGACACGCGCGCCCAAACTCGCCAGTTTGTGCGCCGCCGCTTCGCCGATGCCGGTGCCCGCGCCCGTCACGATCGCCACTTTTCCTTCAAGACCAAATTCAGATTTTTTCCGAGTCGCCATTGAGTGTCTCCTTCACTGCAAATTCACAAATCCGTTGTCGTCGAATCGTGCCGACAAATCAGGTCATGTTTTGTGGACAAACCTGTGGAGAGTTGGCGACGAAATCTCGTTGCCACCAGAAAGGCTTTGCGAGACCCTCAAAATTCGGAGGTGGAGATGGCCAGCGTTCTTTACTTCGGTCTTGACGACCGAATTCCCAAGATGATGGATCAGTTTTTTCAGGACCGCCTCAAAGAAACCGGCGAATCGAACTCCATCATTCACGTCAAAGACGATCAAAAATTTGGCGAGATGCTCGTGGGCATGGCCTTCGACGTGATTTTTTGCGAAGCGGGCGTGCTGCCGCTCCCCGCGTTTGAATGGATCGTCGCTTTCAAAAAAGGGAAGTCGCGTCTCACCTCGCCGATGATTTTGGTCGGCACCGACAGTGACACCGTGAAAACCATGAAGTCGATCGAGGCCGGCTGGACCGATTACATCATCATGCCCCCCGACAAACCTCTGTTGATCGAAAAAATCTGGCTGCACGCTTCCGGTCAGCGCAACTCCGACATCCGTCAGGTGTACTCCATGCGCATGGGCGCGCCCGCCGATATGGCCAAATCGGCCGTACTCGAGGAGCTCAGCGAGTTCGATTGCAAGCTGCGCTCACGCAACCCGGTGACGCTCAATGACGTCATGGTTCTTTACTCCAACGCGTTTTCGACCGACGAGAAGATCATCGGGCACGTGATCGGCCGCTGCTACAAGTCCGAGCCGCCGCCCTCGAATGACGACCCCTATTACACCCACTCGTTCTATTTTGTGGGGATCTCTCCCGAGGTTTTGACCAACATTCGCAATGCGCTTCGCAAACAATTTGTCTCCGTGAAAGCCAAGACGTAGCTGGGACTTGATGCGGGCAGTGACGCGTAAAGTTATGGGTCGGAAAGCCCGGCGACTTCGATTAGACCTGGCTCCGGCCGGGTCCCTCCAATTGCGTTTTTGACGAATCCCGCTAGGCCCGGAAGGGAGCAACGGTACTCGAGGACCTTTGTGAGAGGGTCGCCCGGCCACTTTCTTTGAGGGGTTCAGTTCAGTGTCTTATCAGGTCATCGCACGAAAATGGCGGCCCAAGAATTTCGACCAACTGGTCGGGCAGTCGCACATTTCAACGACCTTGCAGAACGCCCTCAAAAATGGCCGCCTTCCGCACGCGCTTCTCTTCACCGGCCCTCGCGGGACCGGTAAAACATCTTCGGCCCGCATCTTGGCCAAGAGCCTACGCTGCCCGAATGCGGTCAACTTTGTTCCGTGCAATCAGTGTCAAATCTGTGAAGACGTGAGCCAAGGCCGCTCGATCGACGTGATCGAGATCGACGGGGCCTCGAACAACGGCGTCGATGCGATCCGCGAACTGCGCGACACCGTCGGCTACATGCCCTCATCAGGTAAATACAAAGTCTACATCATCGATGAAGTTCACATGCTCTCGACGAGCGCGTTCAACGCGCTTTTAAAAACTCTGGAAGAGCCGCCCGAGCACGTCGTCTTCATCATGGCGACGACCGAGGTTCATAAAATTCCGCAGACGATTTTGTCTCGCTGTCAGCGCTTTGATTTCCGCCGCATTTCGACCCGTCAGATCACCGAGCAGCTCAAAATGATCTGCGAGGCCGACGGCGTGCAGGCCGAAGAAGAGGCCCTGTGGGTGATCGCCCGTCAAGGCGACGGCTCGATGCGCGACTCGCAGAGTTTGCTCGATCAAGTCATCACGTTCGCCAACGGTCCGCTCAAACGCGCGACCGTGGTCGAAATTTTGGGTCTGACCGATCACGCGCTGTTGTACGCCACACTCTCGGCACTCGCGCAGCGTGAGCCCACGCAGATCTTGCCGATTTTAAGCAAAGTCGCTCTTGCCGGCTACGAGCCCAGTCTGTTCGCGCAAGATCTCATGGAGAACCTGCGCCATCTTCTGTTTGTTAAAATCGGGCAGGATCAAGCCGTGCGCATGGTGGAGCTCCCCGATTCGGAGCTTCGCACCCTGCAAGAGATCGCCGCGACGTTGACCGAAGAAGAGATTCATTTCTTATTTGATATGGCCGTCAAAGGCGCGGGCGACATCATGCGCTCGAGCGAGCCTCGCATTGTGCTGGAGATGGTTCTCTTGCGCATGGCCGCGGCTCCCCGCCTGCAAGACTTGGCCTCGCTTTTAAATGGCGCCGCCAGTGTTCATCCGGGTCAGGTGTCGGTTCCCAAACCGCCGCTCTCGCAGGCCGTGCGGGCCGCGCATCCCAACACCACCCAGCCCGCCCCGGGCTCGCGCCCCGCTTCGCGTGCGGGCCTTGAACTCTCGCCCCAAGAGCGCTGGTTTGAGTTCGTGCAAAAGATCCGCGGCCTTGACGCCTTCTTGGCGGCCAAGCTCGAACCGCTGATTTTCACCGGCGTGAAAGACAAAACCGTCGAATTGGTCATTCCGCCCAAAGCGGCCTTCCTCAAAGACCAACTGATGGATGCCGAAACGCAAAAGAAGATCAAAAGCCTGATTGATCAGCACTGGGCAGCTGGCTATGCTGTCAACGTTCAGATGGGTTCTGGCGGAACCGAGGGCACCAGTGCCCAGGCTCTCGCGCAGGACAAAGCCAAGAAAAAAGAACAAGACTTGGCGGCACAAATCTCGGAACACCCCAAAGTGAAAACGGCGGCCGCGGTTTTCAAGGGGCAGATCAAAACGATTAAAGAAAGCGGCTCGAAAAACGGAGGGACATCCCGATGAAAGGCATGGCCGGCGGCATGGCTCAGCTCTTGAGACAAGCCAATCAAATGCAATCCAAAATGAAAAAGGTCCAAGAAGAACTCGCGGCCAAGACTTACGATGGCACGGCGGGCGGCGGAGCGGTGAAAGTCACCGTCAACGGCGACCACTACGTGAAATCGGTTGTCGTCAGCGCCGACCTGATGAAATCAGGCGACGTCGAGATGCTTCAAGATCTGATCCTGGCTGCCACGAATGACGCCGTTAAAATGGCCCGCGACACGTCGGCCAAAGAGATGGAAAAAGTCACCGGCGGCATGAACATCCCGGGCATGTTCTAAAATGCTCGACATTGCGGCTCTCGAGAAATTGGTGCACGAGCTCTCGCGTCTGCCGGGCATTGGCCCGAAGACCGCGCAGCGTTTGGCGTACCACATTTTGCGTGCGCCTCAAGAGTACTCGGTCCGTTTGGGCGAGGCTCTGGAGCGTGTGCGCGCCGAGGTCCACACCTGTCCGTCTTGCTACAACTACACGGACAGCGACATTTGCCGTTATTGCAAAGATCCTCACCGCGCCGATGAGTCGATCTGCGTGGTCGAGGAGCCTTCGGACATCATGCGCATCGAATCTTCGGGCGCCTTCCGGGGCCGTTACCACGTTCTTCACGGCACGATCTCGCCGCTTGAAGGCATCGGCCCGCAAGATTTGCGCATCCAAGAGCTGATCCAAAAAGTGAACGCCGGCTTGGCGGGCGATCGCCCTCAAGTGCGTGAAATCATTTTGGCTTTGGACGCTGACCTTGAAGGCGACACCACGGTTTTGTACCTCGCCAAGGCTCTGCAAAATAAGAATTTGCGCTTGAGCCGAATCGCCCACGGCGTTCCGATCGGCGGCGATATCGAGTACGTCGACGAGCGCACAATGTCTCGCGCTCTCGAAAACCGTGTTGAGGTCTGAGCAAAACCCACCTAGAATTGAGCTCACATGTCGTTCTTCAATCACAACGCCAAAGAAATTCACTGCAAGATCGTTTACTACGGCCCCTCGTTGGGCGGTAAAACGACCAATTTGCAGTGGGTCTACCAGCAGACCGTGGCCGAGCAAAAATCCAAGCTCGTCGCTTTGAACACCGACATCGAGCGCACGCTGTTCTTTGATTTCTTGCCTTTGAACATCGGCGAGATCCGCGGCTACAAAACCCGCTTTCACTTGTACACGGTTCCCGGCCAAGTCGTTTACGATGCGTCTCGCAAGCTGATCCTCAAGGGCTTGGACGGCGTGGTTTTCGTTGCCGATTCGCAAGAAGAGCGCATGGAAGAGAATCTCGAATCTTTGCGCAATCTGGAGCGCAATCTCGAGGCTCAGGGCTACGATATCAAAGAAGTGCCTTTGGTCATGCAGTACAACAAGCGTGATCTGCCCAATGCGGCTTCCCTCAAGGATCTCCGCTCGCAGTTAAACCTCTATAACATCCCTGATTTCGAGGCCACGGCCGCCGAGGGCAAGGGCGTGATGGAGAGCCTGAAAACCGTTTCAAAGTCCATTCTGCATGTGCTAAAGGGTGGCTCGACGATCTAACGGTCGTAAGGAGCCCCTGTGAGCTATGATCTCGCCGCCGACATTCAAAAGCTGAAAGCCGAGAAAAACGCGGTCATTCTGGCGCATTTCTACGAAGACGGCGAGATCCAAGACATCGCCGATCACGTGGGCGACTCCTTCTTTTTGGCGAAGATGGGCCAAAAATCCAACGCCGATGTGATCTTGCTCGCGGGCGTGGTGTTCATGGCCGAAAGCGTGAAGATCCTCAATCCCACTAAAAAAGTTTTGGTTCCCGATCTCGAAGCCAGCTGCTCGCTCGTGAAGGGCGCGCCGTATGAGGAGTACAAAGCTTGGCGCGAAAAGCATCCCGATGGCATCGCGGTCACCTACATCAACTCGAGCGCCGAAGTGAAAGCCATTTCGGACGTGATCGTGACCTCGTCGAATGCCGAGCAGATCATCAACGCGATTCCCAAAGACCGCCCGATTCTGTTTGGTCCTGATGCAAACTTAGGGCGCTACCTCGCGCGTGAACTCAAGCGCGACATGATCTTGTGGCCCGGCTCGTGCGAAGTGCACATGCTTTTTTCGGCCCGCCGCCTGCACGAACTGATTCAAAAACATCCCGACGCGGTCGTGATCGCGCACCCCGAGTGCGACGAAAACGTTTTGCAGTATGCGACCGTCATCGGCTCAACGTCGCGCCTTTTGGATGAGGTGAAAAACAACCCCGCCAAAAAATTCATCGTGGCGACGGAGACCGGGATTTTCCATCAAATGAAAAAGGTGCGCCCCGAGGCCGAGATCATTCAAGCGCCTTCGGAAGACGAAACCTGCGAGTGCAACAACTGCCCGTACATGAAACTCAACTCGCTTCAAAAAATCAAACTCGCGCTGCAAACGCTGAAGCCCGAGGTCACGCTCTCCGATGCCCTTCGCAAAAAAGCGCAGGTGTCTTTGGACCGCATGATGGATATCACCTCGAACCAACCCGTGACTTGGCCCGGCCGCTTCGTCGCTCCCGAGTTATGATTTTCACGGCCGCCGAGCTCGACGACATGGCGATTCTGCTCGGCGTGCAAAAGCTCGAACTGTTCGTCAAATCCGAGTGGGGCGCGCAGGCACTGAATCACTCATCGCTGATCAAACTCGATCTCGGCGAACGCACCTACAAAAAGTTTGAAACCACCGACGCCTCCATTTCACATGCCGAGGGTTTGGGCGGGTACGCTTTGATTCACTACGCCGAGGGCGAAGATTTGCGCCTCGGCTTCGATATCGAAATTGCCGCGCGCGTGAGGCCCGAAGTCGCGGCCCGCATCTGCGAACACGACAACGAATTCAAAGCGGCGCCTTCTCCGGCCGCGCTCTGGTCGGCCAAAGAAGCCGGCTTTAAATGTTTCAAAGGGCCCGATCAACCGCCCGTGATTCCGTACCTTGTCGTGCACTCCTGGAAGCGAAAATCTCAGTATGAGACATTCGAGATCTCTCATCGGCAAACGGAGACAGGACTTAAGGCCTGGGGGTTGACATTCCAAAAAGATGTCTACCAGTTCGCCATTGCACGCCGATCCCCGTAATTTTCAAGATCAAGGTCCAGTTGGGACTTAACTTTGGTCGAGTTCCGCCGATCAGTTCAGTAAGAGAATTGGCTCTTCAGTCTGTGAGAAACGGTGAATGATATGGCAAAACCAGCAAAGGCGAGCCGGGCGGCTCCCCGAAAAGAGCTGACACCCCTGAATGTAAGTTCCGTGTCGTCTCTTGAAAACTTGGCCAAGATCGCCCGAGGCGGCGAAGTGATCGAAGCTTCCATTAGCGGAATTCTGCTGATGGTGCGGCGAGAGGATTTGGTTCCCACCGCGCTTCGAAAAAACCTGAATATCGATGCTCTCGTGGGCGACAAAATTTTGATCCACTTACCGGATCTGAATTTAGAGATCGCGGGCAAAGTGGCGCGCACTCGCTTCATGGGTAAAGAAGGTTTTGAAATCGGCATCGACTACAGCGACGACGCCCCCGAATACTGGCGCGAATGCCTGGTCGATCTGCTCCCCGCCCCCGGCGAATTCGAATAAAAGGTGCCTGGCACCTTTTAGGGGAACGGCGTGTTAGAGAGCGCTGAATTCGGGCAGGCCCTTTTCGCTGACGAGAATCAGGGAGTAGTGGGCCGGCAAAAACCAGGACAGCGCTTCGCCGATCCCCGCCCATTCTTTTTCGGGCGGGTTGCCGAGCGATTCGAGTGAGAACGCGAGTTCGTAATTTTGGCGGTCTTCGCTGATGACGAGAATGCGCGGATTTAAGATTCCTTGATCCCGGAAGAACTCACGCAAAATTTGGCGCACGTAAGCGGGCAGATACTGCGGCGTCGGCGTTCCGGCGTGCGCGATGTTTTCGAGCGAGAGCTTGGACGCCGACTGCGCTTTTTCTTCGAGACCGCGCTGGATGAAGCGTCCGGTTTCGCGGAAGTTCCAGATCATTCCGTACGACAAAACAAAATCGGGGTACTCTTTTTGCGGATTGATCGCGAGGCCGATCCCGCGAGTGCCCAGCCACTCAAAAATCTTTTGGGCAGGCTCACCCGTGGTCGATGTTTGCACGAGCAAATACGGCCAGCCGTCAGGCCCCGTCTGCGGATCGGGGGTCAGAAGGCTGACGTTGGCGGAAGAGAACTCTTGCAGGAACTGGTCTTCCCACTTGATGTCCCGGGCATCTGCTGAAACTTGCATCAACTGCTCTAAAGTCATGCCCCCTTCTAGACCCGCCCGAGAGCAGGGGTCAAGGGCAAGCCTTGCACTCACCTCGCAAATTCGAGAAGCTTGAAGAGATGCTGAAGCGTTCAGAAGGTTTTTTCGACGGCTACCAGGACACCCGCTTGTATTTTCAGGCGTGGCACCCCGAGGGCACTCCCAAGGGATTGCTGGTGGTGACTCATGGCCAAGGCGAGCACTCCGACTGCTACCAGCGTTTGATCGAAGCGCTCGAGCCCATGGGATGGACGATTCTACTTTGGGATTTGCGCGGCCATGGCCGCTCGGACGGTCAGCGCGGCTACGTTTCGAGCTTTCTGGATTACTCGCGCGATTTTGAAATGTTCTGTTTAAAAATCGTTCCCCGCTTTGCCGAATCAGGACCGGTGGTCTTTTTTGCGCACTCGATGGGTGGGCTTGTTCAGCTCAACGCCTTGGCGAGCATGGCCGACGGAAACGTGAAGACTCAAATTTTGAGCTCGCCGCTCTTGGGCGTGGCGGTTCAAGTTCCGCTCGTCAAAGATATCGGCGCCCTCTTCATCCGTGAACTCATGCCGCGCCTGACGCTCGGAAACGAAATTAAACCCGAAGATCTTTCGCGCGATCCCGAGGTTTTGCAGGAGTACGACCGCGATACGCTTCGTCACCGCAAAATCTCGGCGGGTGCGTATTTGGGAGCGATCGAATGCGCCAACAACATTCTGGCGCGCCCCATGGTTTGGCGCGGAAAAATGCTGTTTTTGCTCGCAGAAAAAGACCCTGTCGTGAGCACACCGACAACTTTGAACTTCATCGAAGGCTTGTCGCATGCCGACGTAGAGTCGGAAGTGTTTCAAGAACGTAAACACGAGTTGATCAACGATCTCGGCCGCGAGGAAGTTTTCGCTAAAATTCGTGAGTTTCTCTCGAGAATTGATTAAAAATCAGGCTGGGCGCCCTGCTTCCTGTACACTTTCGAACACACTCTTACGACATCGCGCGCTAACGCCCAGAAATCTTAAGATTATCACAGAGGATTTCGCTTGTCGTTTAGCGTTCACTTCATAACAATCGTCTCAATTGCTTAATGCAAACAAACCCTCTTAAGGAGAGACACACATGAACAAAATGATTCTTGCTGCTGTTGTTTCGATGGCTGCTACAACAGCTTTCGCAAAAGCAACAACTGAGTACTACTTCCAGCCTGCTGCTGGCGCACACGCTGTAGAAATCAACTACTCGATGACTGCTGATCCCGGTAAAGCCGAGACTGGTGGCGGCGATGTAGACGTAAAACAAACCACTAACGACGTTGTCCTCGACTACGCTTACGGTTTGAACGAAACAACTGCTTTGGGTGCTTACACTTTCAGCGGTTCGTCGAAAACAACTGTTGGCACGACTGATACAACTGCTAACGGCATGGGCGACATCCACCTTTACTACAAAGGTTTCGCTGACATGATCCACTGGGGCGTTGACCTCGGCGTGAACATGGGCAAAGCAAAAGCTGACAAACGCGGTACTGGTGGTCTCTCGATCGCTGCTAACGTTGGTGTTTTGGCGAATTCGGCTGAGTGGAACTACGGTGGTGATTTGATGATCATCCTCCCCCAAGAGCGCACAACTGAGTCGACTACTGGCGACACTAAAACTAAAGGCGGAAACACCACTAAATTGGCTGGTTTCGCTGAGTACAACTACGGCATGGGCTTCGTAGGTGGTGAACTTGCTTACGTTATGGTTGCTGACACTGACACTGGTGCCGCTGCTAAAACTAAAGGCGAAGGCTACCTGATGCTCACTGGTAACGTATCGTATGATTTCAACGATATGGCGACTGGCTTGCTCTCGATCGGTGTTGAGAACCACTCTTCGCGTGATTCTGACGACTCTGCTACTCCCACTAAGCTCAAAGCTTACATGGGCACTAACGTAGCTCTCGGCGTACGTTTGAACTTCTAATCGTAAGATTAAAGTTTGATTCAAAAAGGGAGGTCTTTGACCTCCCTTTTTTTATTCCCTCGATGTTTCACACAAAAATAAAAAACCCCATGAGACTTCTCATGGGGTTTTTCATTTCAGCATTCAAACTTAACGCTCGCGCTTCGAAGGTGCCAGGCACCTTTCTTAGGTGTGGTAGATCGTGCCGGGGGCGGTTTGTGCGCCGGGAACGATTGTTTGATTGGCCAGCAGCTCTTCTCGCTGACGGCGCTCTTTGCGGCCATCGAGAAGTTTGCCACCCACGGTAACGATGGCTTCGAGAACGGGTTCGAACTCACGGCCGAACTCGGTCAGGTGGTAGTAAACCGCAACGGGCTTCGAAGGCACGATTTCACGGCGAACCACGCCCCAGTCTTCGAGTTCACGCAGACGCGTGGTCAGCATTTTGGGTGAAGCGCCAATCGCGCGCTGGATCTCGCCGAAGCGCAAAGGCTTCTCGAGCAGGTGATAAAAGATCTCAACGGTCCAAGCGCCAGCCAGGAACTTGAGAACCTCTTTCACGGGGCACTCTTGGTTTTTTTCGCAGCTCTTTTTAAAGGTCTGAACCTCTTTGGAATCAAGAGCCTGCGGATTGTTTTGGGTGTCTTGGATGTCTGTCATGTGGACCTCACAGTGTTATATTTCGGTGACCACCATATCACTTACTTTTCTAATGTAAATGATCTTTTTATAGCTTTTGTAGAAACCATACCGCATAATGTCGTTATGCCAAAAATTCAAATCATCGGAACCTCCGGGGCGGGAAAAACCACCCTGGCCGAAGCTTGCGCTCAAGCCTTTGATATTCCTCACATTGAGCTGGACGGAATCCATTGGCAGAACGGTTGGGTGGAGCTGGATCGCGCCGAAATGAAGGCCCGAGTGGCCTCTTTGCTCGCCCAAAACCCTCAGTGGGTGGTCGATGGCAATTACTCCCAAGTCTTCGACCTGGTCCAGTCCCAGGCCCATTTGATCATTTGGCCCGACCTCCCCAAATACCAAACTTTGTGGGCGGTCACCCGCCGTTCGATCATTCGCGGGCTGACCCGGGCGCGGCTTTGGAAGACCGAAAACCGCGAATCCCTGTTCAAGTTCTTCTTCAGCAAAGATTCGATGTTTTATTGGGTTTGGACGACCCATGACCGGCGTCACCGAGAGTTCAGCGAAGTCTTCAAGCGCCTCACCCAGATCGACGATGGGCCGTTGCTGGTGCGCCTGAAGTCGCGCCGAGAAACGAAGATCTTGCGCGACACACTTTTACGACGAGGCCGCAAGGGCCTGATTCACAAAGCTCTGGCTTATGTCGTTCGCGGCTCCGGCAACCAAGCTCAGCTCTTGGTTTTTGAGCATCCTAAAACCAAGAACGTCGAAGTCGTGCGCGGAACCGTCGATCAAGGCGAATCTTCTCGGCAAACGGCGGAGCGCGAGCTCTTTGAAGAGGCCGGACTCTCGCTGCCAGTGAAAAAGCGGTTGGGATTCGAATCGATTTTCGTGAGAAGCGGTCCTTTTCGGCAAGGACCTTTTGAGCATCAATTGTACGACTGTTTTCTTTTTGATGGATCTGGCGTCGGCAAAGAGGAGTGGACGCATCAAGTTTCGGGAGACGGCGGCGACGAGGGGATGAAGTTTCGATTCTTCTGGATCCCGCTCGCCTCGGCTCAAAAAAAACTGACTCCCGAAACCGCGAAGATTATCGGGTCGAAGGCGTTGTCGGACTGGGGGGCGTAGAGCCTCCGCCGCCGCCCGCGGGTCGACCGAAGCTGTTTTGTGACGCCAGCTTTTTGATCTCTTTGTCGCAATCTGAATTGTCATAGCCCGGAATCGCATTGCGAGTCAGGCGTGTCGATTTGTCCCACAAGCACTTGAACGTGACGTGATCCATTTGGTCCGACTGGCACTGCTCTTTTGCTTTTTCTTTGCAGGCGGCATCAACTTTGGCTTTTCCGCCCTCGTAGATCAGTTTGATCGACTTGGTGTAACGAGCCGCATGAGCCTCGAAATTGGCGCTGATTTCTTTGATCTTCTTCGAGCAGTCGGTGTTGTCCAGAACCGGCAAGGCATTGCGGGTCTGACGGAAAACTTTGTCGTAGAGACATTTGAATTCGTCAGCATTGATGGCCATATCTCGAGTTTTCTTTTTACAGAGCGACGCCGCGGGTCCGGCACAGATGCCGAGCTCGTGCCGGTGCTGATCGAACATCGCATTCATATTCGTCGCAGGATTCGCGCCCGAATTTTGCGCGACCGCGACCATCGAGAACATCATTGAAATTAAAATCAAAACGTAGCGAACCGGCTTCATAAGACCTCCATGTCTAAACACAATTGATATTAGGCGCTTCGCCCGAAAAATGGGCTAAATAACGCTCTCCCCGACCATGGTCGGGCTACCTCTTCGAAACGAACGGGTTCCCCTCGAGGTAAAAACGAAGAGGCCACGCGGCCGCGTCACCCGCATAGTCAACACCCACGCGGGTGGTGGCGACAATCCTCTCGGTTCGCTCCCCTTCTTCGATCCAAATCGCAGATTTACGGGTGAACAGCGCAAGCCCATCATGAGCGCGCGTGATTTTCCAGAAGCGACAGAGTTTGCCAGGTCCGTTTGTGGGAAGCGCGGTTTTTTTGACCTTTCCGAGCGGAACAAAATCCAGCGGCTCGATCGCGCGGATCAAAACCGCCTCGGGCTCTTTCGTCGATTTGGTCACGACGTTGAGACAATCGTACATGCCGTAAATCAAGTAGATGTAGGCGTGACCGCCTGGCAGGTACATCGAACGCACGCGCTCGGTGCGGCGATGACCGAACGAATGGCAGGCGGCATCGTCGGCTCCCAAATAGGCTTCGGTCTCAACGATTCGGGCTCGCTGAACGCTCCCATCATCGAACCGCCGGCACAGCGTCTTGCCGAGCAGATCGCGAGCAATCTGTTTCGTGGACCGTCGATAAAAAGAAGGCGGCAGCAGCTTCATGCCCGCCGAGTTTACGGACAGGAGGCCGGGCGGCGCAAATTGAAATTTTGCAGAAAAAAGGTGCCTTGGCGGCTGACCTGATCCGGGAGTGAGTGGGCGCCTGCTTCTTGAATGGCCTTGACCGTGATGTCCCCCGGAACCATTTCTAGATTGAAGCGCACGGCATTGGTGCAATCGGGATTGGCCAAAGAGTTGAGATCCGGGACGAAATCAGAGTCTTCCATGGCTTTTTTTCTTTGGACCTGACCAAAAGAAACTTTGAAATCTCGAACGCGGTACTGAGCAAGGTCACCGCTCAAAAGACTCATACGTTGATCTTGCATCTCGCGAAGGCGAATCAGCTCACCCGTTTGCTGGCTCACGCAAAAATCAAAAGTGTCCGAGGCATAGGCCATCGATTGGGCGATGAAGACCGCATTGAGCTTGGTCGTCGAGGATCCATCGATCTTGGTGGGCAACGCCAACTGAAGAGCGGCATAGTCGAATTTTCGAGATGAGCCGTCGGGATTTGTTTTCGGAAGGTCATCGGCAGGATCAAAATCATGATTGCGGCGAATGACGATGCTGAGAACTCGGTAACGGCGCATTCCCAAAACGTCCGCGTCCACCAAGAAGATCTCTTGCGGCTTTTGCGCCGGATCCTCCGAAGCGAATGCAGAACCCGCAATCGAGATGCGCAGTTCATTCGCGGCTCCCGACATGCCCGCCGAGTCGTTCTCGCGCCAAGTGCGGTAGAGCCTTTCGGCTTTTTGATACCGGCGCAGCGTGGTGAGGCGCAGAACATGCGAGTTGTCTTGATTGAGACACTCGGCGGGTCCGCGCCCGACCGGCACTTTTGCGATTCCCGAATAGCGACGGTCATTGTTTGAAATCAAATCTTCAGGTGGATAGATTTTGACCGAACTTCTAAGGGCCGTTTCCACGCTCTCGAGCGCGAGCGTCGTCTCGACCTGACGGCCCGAAAAATTCTGAGCCATATTGCGGATGTTAAAAAACTTATGCGCGATGCCCAGAACTGCGCCCGTGGTCGCCATTCCGATCATCACGGCAACGAGAAGTTCAACAAGGGTGAGGCCTCTCTGCGAGGCGAGCGTCTTCACGGCGCTCTCCTAAAAATTGTGAACGATTCTCGGTACTCGGGAATGGAGCCCGCCAATGTCGCCAAAGCATGCAGACGCACCTTGCGCACCAGCTTTCCCGTCGTTGGAAGCTTCATTCCCGGAGAGTTGAAGGTGACCTGAATGTCCTCAGGCCCAAGAACCTCCCACACGATCACCACCGAACCCATGGGCGGCGCTACGGGCGCACACGGCGCGTTCGTGGAGCTGGAAACCAGTTTTTGAGACGCATCGTACAGTCGCGACCAGCAGGTCCCGATGGGAGGAAGGCTGTCGAAATCTTTGGCCCGCGCTTCGATCAAATTGTTCAACAGCGCTTCTTTGAATTGATCGGCGGAACTCAAAGCCACCTGTTGGCGCTTCTGGTCCAAAACCAACTGAAGATAAACCAAAACGACCGCGGTGCCGATGGCCATCGCGATCAGCATTTCGACAATGGAAAACCCATATTCTCGTGAGGGCCTCATTGCGCCCTCGTTTCAAAGGTCGGCATTTCAACGCCCGTGATGGCGCCGAGGTCCCGGTAGTTTGTCGACGGCGAGTTGTGGGTGAAGTTGTAACGCCCATCATTGATATTGGGATGCATGGAGGTCTGCTCGTAAGGAGCCGCTAAGCCCGTCGCATCTAAGTACATCACATTCGTTGAAACGCAAGGCGTGCGCCAAGGACGGCCTTGGTAATAGGAGCTGCCAGAAGGGTACTCAAAACTTCGGCTCGACAAATCGATGCTTCCCACCAACTCGCGAGGATAGGTCGGAGCAAAATGAGTTTTCGAAAAATCGCGGCCGCCTTGAACGGGATCATACTGAAAATTCAGCTGCATTCGCAGCCCGTTCAGAATCACCTCGGACTCCTGGCGCATGACCCCCTCGGCCAACCGCTGGGTTTGAAACACCTGTGGGTAGTAAAGCTCCGGAAGGACAGGCTGGCCCCCATAATAGTTGGAACTAGGTGCCGGCAGCGGTGAGTTGCCAACGCCCGCATACGCGGGAATTTGCGCCCGCCAGATACGCGAAGTGGCGCCAACAGGATTGAGATCTTCGCCGGGCAGAGAGACCATGCAGAGGTTCAAAACAAACTGCTGAGCCGATGAATCCAGAGCGCTCCACAGACCCTTCAGCAAAAAAGGACCATACAGATTGCTTGTTGTATTCCCGATCAGGCTCACGTCGTCGATGATGTAGCGACGGTACCCATAAAGAAACCCATCATTTTCATACCGCGTGTAGTCCGTGATGTTGTGCCGCACGGGCTGAAGCGTCCCTGAAGTCACCGGATAGGTGCTCGCTAATCGTGATGTGTCCAAAGGAACATACTGCGGACTAACAAGTTGAACAATTTCGGGAGACAGGAGCGTCAGCTTCAATCCTCTCAGGCCCGAGCCGCTCGTGTCGCGATTGAAGTAAATTTCGCGAAGGCGAGCGGGATCCGTGACGAGCGGAGAACTCGTGTCCGGCTGTACGCCCCGCAGGATCGTCGATTGCTCGTTGATCACCCAAAGAGAAAAAGCCGTGCGGAGCGTGTTGTTCGGCAAACGCGAGGTCATCAGACCATTGGCCTTGTTCTGAATAATTTCGAGAGGAACTTTGGAGTAGATAATTTTTTGTTCGACTTGACCTTGAGTGGCGGCCGCTTGAACTCCCGAAGCATCGAAGGTGGGCCAAGATACGGCGTCCAGATCCAAAACCGAAATGCGCTGACAGTTGGCGGTTCCGGTTGATGTGTAACTTGTGTAAAAGCCGCGCTCCCAGATTGGACAGTCCATGTAACTCGTCGGCAGCGGGTTCTCGATCACGAGACCGCAGCGTCGGGCATCCTCTTCGAGCGAGGCCATGTGCTCCTGCGAAATTTGTGGTGCGGGCGAGGCTTCGGCGTCATCCGTGAAGAGCGTCCCCTCAAGACCCGCGTTCTTTCTCCAGAGATCAAAGCTCTTCGGAAAGTGCGCCGAGTGGGAACAGTACTTTTTACCGGCAAAGGCCGTAGGACGCGAGATGCACGTGCCGTTCATCGCGGTTCCCCAAGAACTCGCGCCCCCATAGGAATAAACGAATGAAGGCATTCGCATGGGGTCGCTAAAGTACCCCGTTCCGTCAACGCCGTTCCAAGCGAGCAAGGGCGGCGTACTTCCGCCAAAAAGCGCGAGCGGATAAACGTTCGGCGCCACCTGTGATCGGCGGGCCGTGCTGGGATCGCCCGATCGAACTTGATTCCAAAGCCCTTCGGCCAAAGTGGCATCTTTTAAGATGAGACCCACGCCGCCACCGTGGTTGGAGCTGTATAAATTGACGTAAGGCGCGAGCAAAGATGGAAGATTGGCATTTCCGGGTGTGTTGTTCGGTACCGGGATTGGGTTCGGGTTGTAATAAATCCCGCCCAAAAATTGAAGGCGGTCTCCTTGAACAATCCCTCCCCACTCTCCGGGCCAATTTGTCGTGGGCGCATTGTAGACAACGCCGGCATCGTACCGAGCCACATAGCTGTAAAAAACCAGGGGGCCCTTGGTGTACATGCGACGGTCACGCGAGATCATGCCTGCGGGCGACTTCGAATTGTAAGACTGAGTGACGTAAACGGGGTCGGTGCTTTCGGAAAAAACCATGTAGTCCGAAACGTCCATGGTTTTGATCGAACGGATGAAGACCGTCGACATGCCTTTGTAGCTGGCTTCGACCGTGAGATCGTATCCCTTGGTCGCCGGCCGGTACGCCGCCGTCACCGTCCAATTCACGCCGTCGCTTGAACCGGTTGCCGTCACTTCGGGAATCACGCGGCAACTGGCATCGAGCGGCTGCTTCCACAGACGGCGTGAAAGCGCGGACTCCATCACCGCGAAGGCGGAAGTCGCGCCTTCATTTAAAATCAAGCGGTCCAAATTGCGACGACGGTTCTCTTGTCCAATGCGATAGAGATCCATCACCGAAAAAAAGAGGATGGTGGAGAGGGCCGAGATGACGGTCACGATCATGATCGACATCAGGCCGCGCGAATTTTGAAGAGGTCGAAACCGCATTCTTTATTGTGGGTGCGCAGATGGAAGAGAGGCAAACAAAAAACCCGCTATCGCTAGCGGGTTTTAGATTCTGAAAGAATGGTAGGGAGTAATGCCGCCCTGAAACCTGAGTGATTTCAAGGGCCCGACTGCCCGTTTCCTACAGATTCCTACATTCACCGAAACTCGAGCACTTTCGCATCTTCCAGCCCGTGTGTTTTCAAGCTGTCGAAGACGCTCGTTGAATTCTTGATACTGATTCCGCCCTTCCGCATGTACATCATCATCGTATCAATCGTTGCCCAGCCGCCTTGCGCCATAACTTGGCTTGGTGGGACCCCTTTATCCAAGAGCCAGGTCGCCCAACTTGCCCGAAGATCATGAAAACGAACTGCATGAAGACCATTGGCTTTCAAAAATAGCCTCAGATCATAAGCCTGTTCGCCCCGCTCCCAACGAGTCAGCCGAGGAAGCACAAAGTCAGAACCTGCTGCTTTCAACTTCAATTCCTTCAACAACGGCATCAGAGGCATCGGGATTTCAACGACTCGGTCATTTCCAGACTTTGTCGATTTGAACCCATCTTTTTTGCTCCAAGAGCAATTGACCATGATTTGGCGTTTCTCGAGATCCACTTGATGCCACTTCAGAGCGTACAGCTCACCGTTTCGTAGACCCGTAAATAGCGCGACGGCATAATGTGGGTACCATGGCCAATTCTGTTCTTGAGCTTTTTGAAGGACCATCAATATCTGAGACTCGGTCAAAACGGCTTTGATCTTGTTCTTGATTTTGAACTTCAACTTTGGAGTCGGGTTTTTCAAGATCAAATTTGTATCGACAGCAAACTGAAAAACGCCTTTGACACATTTGACGAAAAACTTCCGATAGGACTCTGAGTTGTCAGCCAATCGCTCGCTCAACAGCCTCTGGACATCTTCCGAAGTGATCGAGTCAACAAACCGATCTCCCCAAGCTTCAAGGGTGTGGAAGTGCAAAAGCTTCTCTCTATTATAGCGCGTGGTCTCCGTAATGTCGGCAGTCTTCAAGCTTCTCAAATAATTCTCGAGATGCTGTTTCCAAGTCGGGATTTTCTCGCGTTTCAACTTCTCATTCACTTCGATAATCAAATCAGCATGAACACGCCGTGCTTCTGCCAGCGATTTGATTCCTCGTCGCTTCAGACCGACTGGTGGTCCACCACCAGCGGGTCGACGAGAATATGCAACCCGATATGTTTTTGACGATTCATCAAAGGTAATCATAGAGGCCCTCTCTTATTTTTAAGTAAAAGAGCCTCCAACTCATCAAGACGATACCGATTGCTCCGGCCCAACTTGTAATACGGAACTTTCCCATTACTAGTCAGGTTCCAGAGCATCTGTTGCGACACTCTCAGAAACCGCGCCGCCTCTTTTCCATCCATCCAAATTGTCAAAGAACGAGGGGAGGGAGATACCAGATCAGCTTTTTTTTGGCAATTTAAGCATTGGATTGGCATCTGCCCTCCCCCCCAAAAAAGATATCGAGCAAAGAATGTGGTATCCAAGACACCGAAACACACCTTTAGATCATTCATTTTCTTAATAAAATTCGGAAATTGAACATTAGTTGCCTCTGAACTGTGTTTCACGTGTTTTGTCTGATTCGGATTCCACAAACCACACGCTTCCGAGCACCATCTTTATCTTGGATGGCGTTTGGTGGTCGAAAAGACTTGGGAAACTGCGCCTGAATTTCCTTAAAAAGATCTCTCTGGGACAGGCGAGGCAAATGTGAATTACGTATAGCCTCGCTAAACAAATTTAAGATATTTTTTGTAGGCTCTTTAGCATTCGGGTCTCCCTCAAAATTATCTTGAACCCATGGACGCAAGAGATCCGAATTCATCTTCAACATCTCCAATTCATTTTTCTGACAAGCCGTCTCCAAAAAACCCTGATCGTTCAGACTTTTTGCCCCTTCCAAAGCCCAATTGAGCACACCAGAAAGTTCTCCGCTTTTTAACCAAAAATCTTTTTCTAGAAATTCAGGTTTTTGCTCTTTTTTTGAGATTGTCACAGGAAACTTAATGTAGAGAATTCTGCGCCACAAACCAGATGAACGATCGTTGAATGTTGGAAACTCATTTGTGGCAAAGGTTAACTTCGCAGTCGGATTCAGAGTGAAGGGATCTTTAAACTTCTTTTCAACTGTAATCGCGCCGCCAGTGACGAAAAGCTTGATCGTATCCTCAACTCGGGATGTGATCGGACCAACTTCTTCAACGATGTTTGCAAGCTTCCCATATGTTGCCGCTAGCTTGAAAACTTTGTCTGGATCAAAGCCATTGATGGGGATAGATGAAACATTTTCCTCACCCAACATCAACCGAAGCACGAGCAAAACGACGCTCTTGCCATTTGCACCCGTGCCCTCGAAGAACATCATCTTTCCTTTCGAAAGGCCACTCATCAAGTGATATCCGAACCACTGCTGAAGTAGAACTTGGTCTTCCTTATTGGGAATGACCTTTTCAACAATCTGATTCCAGGTAGGGCAGCTCGCAAAAGGATCATAGTCATAGGGGATCTTAGATAAATTGAAGAACTGAGGAGTGTGGGAAATGATATCGACTCGATCCGGATCTTTTAGCATTTCATCGATATTCACTAAACCATTCTGGAAAGCGCGAAAAATTCCTAGCTCTGTCTGATCAATGAACGTGTCGAGAAATACTACCGATGCCCCAGCACCCATCACAGTTTTGGTCTTAATGTGATGAAGTGCCTCTTCGGCATTATTGCGAGTATTTTTATATTCTGGGTCGGCCAATTCTCCAGCCCACTTTGTGAACTCGAGCTTTAGATACTCGGAGCCAAGCTCGCGATAGTACCCCTCTTGCCAAATGTAAAATTTGTTATCGCAATAGCGCAACATGTAGCCCATCTCGAGATCTGTATACTTATCTGCTAAAAATTGCGGAACGAGACTGGCTGGTGGAATTGACGATCCTTTTCCCATAAAATACTCCTGTTAATTAAATTTTTCCTGTGTCTGTGGTGACAACAGTGGAGTGCCTTGTATGAAGATAACTGCTCGAAAAGTAGAACCTAACCTGTGCGTCTTTTTCACAAAGAGGGGATTTTCTACGCCCCCCAAAGAATTCAGATCTAAGGCTACCAATTCATTTAAAAAAAGATGGTCCTCTAAACCGTACTCATTTCTCGTCGAGCATATTGATCAAGTGGTTTGGTCCATCGGACTCCACGGCAGAGGGGCCTCCCTCGATAGACCCGTACTTCTTATGGATATTGAAAATCTGATTGAAATGATCACCGCCCCACCCCCTCCTGGGGGCCTTTATGGAAAATCAAGAAACTCAAAAAAAGAAATTGGAAAGAATGTTTACAGCAAGCGAATGCAAATCAGTAAAATGAGAAAAATAAATGATCTACTAGGAGATCTTAAGTTTCAAAAGAGTGATCAAGAATGGCTTGGGCGGCAATGGATGGTGGACATGATTGCTTTAGAAGAAACAATGGCGTCACTGATAGAACAGGCAGATAATTTGGCGCAAGAGTACTCAAAGAAAATGGTCGAAGGTTCCAACTCAGCCAGAAGATTGATTCTAACTTTCGGTGGAAAAAAAGCTGTCTTTGTAGATTTCGCAGAAGCCCTTACCAAAGATCTTCGTCACCATGGACTTCAGACTTTCAACACAGATAAGTTGAAGTCCAAAAAGCTAAACTCACGACTGCATTATTCAGATCCGAAAGAATGGTCTTGGTGGGATTGGATTTAATGTGTGGCAAAATGCCAGACCCCAATCGAAAAACTATATTCAAAATTGTGCGTCCCAAAAAACAGATCGAAATCCAATCCCTGAGAGACCTAATGAAATTCAGACCCACTCTGTGTGACTGCGCGGGATTCTTTAAATGCTCAGAAGATACAATTTCTAGAATTATTCAGAAGGAAGAGAGTTTAACTTTTTGGGATTTCCGCGAAAGATATTTTGGCTCCTCAAGAATGCAACTGCGCCAAAAGGCATTTCAAATGGCCATGTCAGGCGATCGAACAATGATGATTTTCATGCTCAAAAACTTCTGCGGCATGAAAGACAATCCTGACTTCGATTTGGAGCCGCAGCAGTGTGAAGTTGAGTTCATCGACGACTAGAAAATCAATTCAGTATTTTCTTTGTTGGAATTTTGATTTTAAAAAATTCAAAATTATCACCATTCATGACTTTTCGATCATCTGGAACTACTGGGGTATCGGCTTCAATTTTAATCGACGATTCTGTATCTTTGAGATTGTCGACAAGAACGGCAATATTATAGCCCTGCTTATCTCGCACTGAGGGAAAAATAATTCCCTGAATTCCCGCCATCAGACAGTAGTAGCCAAACCATTGTGAATTCGATGGCATGTCCAATGAATAATAATTTTTGACAAAATCAGGATCTAACAGAGTTCGGTAAAGCTCGCCGTGGGTTTGAATTGTCCTCAAAGAAAAATATCCTAGATCTTTCGCCCACAGTTTAAACTCATCAGTTGGCTTAATGTCAGAAATGACCTGAGTAAAGCCGCGCAAATTATCTTTATTTCGAAGATCGATGCATTTTTCAATGTTCAGACCTAACTGAACGGTCATGAAATCACTCGGCTTCTGTAGAGCCATTTTCAATGCATCTACATTTCCTCTCATATATCCTGGCGGGTAATGGTAACACTCACAAAAGGCAGTGTGAAAATCGTTGGCGACATACAGGCAAGCAAACGGTTTCGTATGCCCCATGCCGTTACCAATATTGAAACGGCCTCCTGGCCCAGCCAAGCTACCCACCACAGAAAGCGGATCACCGTACTTTAATTGAACAATTCTCGTGTAACTTGCAGTAATCGCCGTGTCGGCTACGGCAGAGAGGGCATCGACAATTTCTTCTAATTTTTCTTCTCGAGATTTCTGAAGGAATCCGTAGTAAGCCTTGAAGAAGTCCTGAAGCTTCTTATTTTCCCCATCTTCACTTTCAAAATACTGATTAAGTAGCTCATCAATCGAAGGAATCTTTTTATGCTGCGGCCTTGGAATGAATTGGCTTGAATGTTTTTTTCGGGACATTACTTAAGATTCGGAACGAGCCGCTAAAATAAACTCAAGAACCTTTTTGTACTTTCCTTTAAGGATTAGCTGCCTGGGAGAAAATCCTCCAAAATTTTGATTTGGAGTTCGAAGCCAGAAAGTAGTGGTTTTGAAGTCTCCTTCAAAGGTTTCAGAAACATACTCTAAAGCCGTTGCGAGCTGCTCGACTCTTTCTTTTGCTTTACCAGTAAGCCTAGCTTGTCTGACTTGATCTACAGATAGGTTTAAAACCTCTGCTAATTGAGTCTTTGCCAGATCAAGAACATCAGCTAATTTGTCCACTTGGACATCGCCATTTTCTGCAAACAATCCGAGACTATTTTTAGAAAGACTCTTAGAGATTGAATTTTGGATCATGGCTCGCCTCAATTGTTAGAATCCATTTCGTACACTGATCGGCATAAAAAGCCAATACTTTACCGTTTGTATGCCATAAATATACCAAGAATATGCCTATTATTTAATCGTACAAAATACTAATAAAAACAGATAGTTAATAGTTTTTAAAACTAGACCAATGTGCATTATTTTCATTTTAAAGTACAAAAAATCCACGCGGCGTTTCAAATTGGGGCACAAATGTCCCCAGCTAGAAAGCGTATGGTCACCTGACTGGACCCGCGACTTCCCTTCCGACAAGCTTATATTTTTGCGAGAGGTTGAGCTTCTTCCCCTCAACCTCGTAAGTCACAAATAGTCCAAAAGTCTTCCCGATACATTCTTCATCCCTTTGCTCGTAGCCAGTGAATGGGATCAGCTTTTGCTCGCCGCAGATCATGAGGTGCTCCCAGCTTGTGCCGCTCCAAATGACTCTTGATGTGGGGCTTATCGAATCTGTCAAACTTGCTTTCGGTGGAATCATCGAAGGGACCATTGGAGCATTCCTGTCCAACAGACGAACGCCTTCGTGAATAACCTTTTCTGACTGACCTGAGGGATTGATGAAAGTTGTTTCGTCCCAGATCACCTTGATTGGCTTATCTGTTTTGTTCGTCATTACAAATGGAATGCTCGAACCAAAAGTCATGGGCGTGTAAGTGAAGACGATGTTCTTGTCTTCATACTTAAATTCTTTCGCATCGACAGGCTCATAATCTCGCTTATATGTGGGTGGTTTCGGTCCCGTCGCACATCCCACAACAAAGAGTGCCGCCAAAGTAATCGCCAGCTTTCTCACTCAATCCTCCCTGATTTTGACTCGCTTAATGCTGATTTCAAAAGTGCCCTTGAAAAAGTCTTCTTTCATGATTCTCTGAAGTGGCTCTTGGGCGTCGTCTTCACCGAACAACAAGAAGTGCAGACTGACCCCTAGATGATTTGCCACCAGGACGGCCTGAATCGGATTCGGGGAGCGATTTCCCAGCCACTCCGAAACTGTCGACTTGGGAACGCCTGTCGCCTGCGAAATCGACACAAGAGTTTCGCCCTTCTCGGCCATGAGCTTTTTCAAAATGGTTTTGATTCGTAATTCTTTTTTCATTTACACCACTCAAAATTCTGAAGGGTCCCTCCCCGTTAGGAGAGACCAGTTCCAAAATCTCGAACAAAGAAACGACATCTCGGCAGGAAAGGTCCTGAACTTCCGAGATCTCGAATCAAGGGTTTTGCGGTGTTTTCAGACAAAAGGGTGCCGAAGGCCGCAAAAGGCCCGTTCGAGGACTTTAATCCTCGTCTTCGACAATGTCTGGATGGGAAGAGGTGCGCGGCTTCTATGGCCGATACGGCCCTTTGGAGCATTGGTTTGTAGTCCACTTTTGGTTTCCTACAGCGTGGACTACAAATGCCCTACAAGAGTCGTTAGTTCGGCTTATTTTGCCTGAGGTTTCATCAGATGAGCAGGACGCTCAAATTGTTAGTAAACGTGCGAAAACCAGAATGATTTTCGCGACTTCCGTTTGAATTTCTATTTTGAGTTTCGATCAAATTTCTAGGAAAGAAATTTGGTAGGGAGTACAGGATTCGAACCTGCGACATCCACCTTGTAAGGGTGGCGCTCTACCAACTGAGCTAACTCCCTGCCGAAGAAGCGCTAATTAACCTTATTCTTCGTGGCAAATCAAGGCCGTATTTGTACGAATTTTCTCGAGTTGGTAGCTCGTGCGCTTTTCCCAGTTGAATTTGGGATACAGCGAAACCACGATCACCGACTTGGCCGCGGCGTATTGGTCCATCGTTAGACGGGGGGCGGCCAGCGACATGCGCGCCGTTTGGCCCTCCAGTACCGATGTGTCAAACGCTCGGATCGAGAGATCATACGACTGCGAACCGGCCGCCATCGACGCGTAAATCACGTCGGCAAGTTCGTAGCCCAAACCTTCAGCGATTTTTTCGCAGGTTTGCGGGTTGTACTGCAGAACGCGCACGAATTTCTCGCCGTTATCGCTCTGCTTAAACACCTTGAAAACAAAGTAAGAGTCGCAGTCCAGAGCCAAAGGCGCCCAGATGCCCTGAATGCGGGTCCACGGGAAGCGGATTTCGCTGCCCCAAGGCCACGGGATGTGATCGCCGCCCTTGATGCTGGGATCGCGCATGCAGATGTTCTTAACGGCGGGGGCGGCCTGAACGGCCGAACCCAAAACGATGATCGTCAAAATTGAAAGCAAAAACCTCATTGCGGAACCCCCTCGTTCTGCTCAACCAGGACATTTGCAGCCTTATTCATAAAATAGCCATTCTTCGCTCTGAAAATGTATTTCGGCTTCTCAAAATCTGGTTCGATCATTTTTCGCAGACGCTTGATGGTGACGTAAATCTTGTTGTCGTGAACCGCAGGATCGTACTCCTGCTTCCAAACGTGCTCGACAAGGTACTCTTTCGAATAAACCTGGCCTTGGTTCTGAATGAACAGCTTGAGCAGATCGAGAAGAATGAACTGATTCTTAAAGTCGACCTTGCCCAGCTTGCGCTCGGTGACGACGTGGTTTTCGATATCAAAAACCAAGTCGAAGTTGGCATTCGTATCTTGGCCGAGCTCTTTCAGATCCATTTCGATCTGGCGCGCGTAGCGGATTGAATTTTTTGGATCGATCGCACGGTGAGCAAGATTTAGATACAGGCGCGCCAGTTCCTTGTTTCCCGATTTCAAATACGTGCGGCCCATGTTGGCCAGCAGGTAAATGTGCAGGAGCATGGTCTTTTGGACCTTCACCAAATCATACGCGTGCCACAGAACTTCGATCGCCTGATCGAACTTCTTGAGCTCGGTAAAGATGTAGGCGTTCAGGATCAGGGTCGAAATTTTAATTTCGGGCAGAGGCATGACCTCGAAAAAGATCTGCAGATTGTAGATCTCTTTGAGGGCCTCTTGCAGACGGCCCATGGCCGTGTAGACGGCCGCGGTTCCGCTGATCGCGTAGCAAATGTCTTCTTTGTTGTCGTTGGCAAGCGCGATCGCCAGCGCCTTTTGGCAGTACTCAAGCGCGATCTCGTGCTGGCCTTTGTAAGACGCGCAAAGAGCGAGCGTGTAGTAGGTCTTCGAATTCAATTCGAAGCCTTCTTTGAGAACCAAGTCTTGCAGCTTTTCTTTGGTCAAAAAGATCTTCTGCTCTTGTTCCGTTTCGGCGTAAAGGCGGAGCAAAAGGTTTTGCGTCTTGAGGTAAGACGCAAAGTCGCGATTGGCCAAAAAACCCTCGGCCGCGAGCGGGAGTTTCTCCATGGCTTGAAAAAAATCACCTCGATCGCTGTGAAGCTTACCGAGTTCGAATAAGGATTCTGGTTTTTGGCCAGTCGCCATGGGGTTTGTTTCCTCGCTGAGAAGTCGATTTCTTACAAACTCTAAAATCCCCAGTCAAACTTTTTGGGCCTTCCCCCGCATAAAAACTCAGCACAGCACGAGTTTCGTCTCCCGGGCGTCATTTTTACGAATGCACTGTTATATCAGGCATTTAACAAGAAAAAGGCCTCTCGGTTCGAGAAGATTTAAGAAGAGTGTGGCTTGGGGATAACACCTGGGCCGTCAACCCAGGTGCGGGTAATGCGCCAGGATCGTTTTGGCGCTCGTCACCAAATCTGAAGGCGTCACCGACGAAAGGCAAAAACGTTCCTGACAATGCATCACTCCCCGCCCCCGGCACTCCGGGAAACAGTTCGGGCCGCCCCAATGGATAAAGTTTTTCGACGTCAATGAACTCCAAGTGCCCGGAGGGGTTGGTCCAAACACGGTGATCGACGGCACATCCATGGCCCCCGCGAGATGATGAATCCCGGAGTCGTTGTCGACATGAAAAAGAGAGCCGGCCATGAGCCCCGCGACTTTTTTGAGATCCGTGCGCACACTCTGAAAACGAGTGGGGGCCTTTCGATTTTGAAAAAGCGGTTCGTCCTGCGGCCCGACAAGTCCCACGGCCTGCAGACCCGGATGATCGGCCAACAGCAGTTCGATCACGCGTTCAAAGTTGCGGGCGTCCCAATTCTTGGGAGCAAAATCCGACCCAGAATGCACGGTAAAGTAGTGAAAAGGCTCGAGGCCCAACTCATGGCAAATGGCCTCGTCGGCCTGAAGATCCAAATAGGGCGCCGCTTTGAAGTCGGTCGGCATCTCGGGGAAATGTTCGCGCAAAGCCTCGGCATAAGACTGCGTGACGTGTTGGTGCCGGAAGAAAGGATCTCGGTTGAGCGTTTTTTGATCGATCGAAATCAAGTGCGTTTCGAGAAGAGGATACGTCAGATTCAAAACGGCGGGCCAAGGACGGCGCTCCGCTAAAAAGAAATCGACCTCCGAGGCGCGCACACGGTTTTCGAGAAGACAGGTCTGTTCAAAAAGATCCCACAGCATATCGGGAACCGCGATCGCGATGCCAGGACGCACGCGCTGAAGTTCACGCAAGCACGGCGTCAGCAGCAGGAAGTCGCCCAGCTTCACCTCGGACATCATCAAGAGAGAGGTGATCATCAATAGCCTGTTCCGTAGTAGCCAGTGCCGTAATAAACCGAGCCGTAAACGCCCGTTCCGTAGAAAGGCTGCGCGTACACGCCCGGACCATACATCCCAGGCCCTGCGGCCGGCGCTTGTGGAGGAATGGCCTGCGCAGGCGTCGCGCCGTAAGTGCCCGGCAAGGTCCCTGTGGACGGAAGCGTTCCGGGTTGGGGTTGAGGCGGAGGGGCGGCTTGCTGAGGCTGGGGCTGGGGCTGCCAATAGCCTTGGCCGAAAGCGCGGCTCAACGGGGCCGCCACGATAAATCCGCCGAGCATCATCGAATTTCGCAGGAAGAGTCGACGTTCAAGTTTCTTTTCCATGGTTCACCTCACAAGCGGGGCTTTGCACGGAGCGGACCAGCGATCAGCTGAAATAGGTGGCAGAAAAAAGAAAAAGGGGGCGTTTTCGCCCCCTTTTTGAAGTTCGACTCTGCCCCAAGAATCAATGGGGGTGCAATTGCTGGCCGGTGTAGTTCGCTTTGATCCCCATTCCGCGCTCATGCTGCACTTTGAACAGCTCGCGAGGATTTTTGATATCCAAAGCGTTCACCAAAACCTGATCGACGTGATCCACGAGGATGACTTTGAGATCTTTCATGACTTCCTTGGGGATGTCTTTCAGATCCTTTTCGTTCTCCTTCGGACAGATGATCGTCTTGATACCGCCACGATGAGCGGCCATGACTTTCTCTTTCAATCCACCGATCGCGAGCACCTTTCCGCGGAGCGAGACCTCGCCGGTCATCGCCACCGTTCTTCGTACGGGCATCTTCAAGATGGCCGACACGATCGAAGTCGTGAGCGCAATCCCTGCTGAAGGACCATCTTTGGGAGTGGCGCCTTCGGGCAAGTGGATGTGAACGTCGATATTCTGGAAGTACTCTTTGTCGAGACCGAAGAGCGGGCCGCGCGAACGGACGTAGCTCATCGCCGCCGAACAAGACTCTTTCATCACGTCGCCGAGCTGGCCGGTGACGGTGAATTTGCCGCGTCCGGGAACAACCGTGGCTTCGACCGCGAGCAGATCCCCGCCCACTTCCGTCCAAGCCATCCCGTTGGTGAGACCGATTTCGTTGACGTCTTCGATCTTGCCGAACTTGTACTTCTCAGGGCCGAGCAACTCGACCAGTTTCTTGGGATTGACGGTGTAAGATTTGATCGGCGACGACTTCTTCTTGCCGCCTTCCGCCGATTTTTTCTTACTGCCACCCTTCATGTCCGAAACCGCCTCGGCGCGAACGATGTCGCGGGCGACTTTACGGGCCACGTTTCCGATTTGGCGCTCGAGATTCCGCACGCCCGCTTCACGGGTGTAGTAACGGATCACGTTTCTCAAAGCCGCGTCGTCGATCGTCACTTTGCGGTCGAGCAGGCCATGGTTCTCCAATTGCTTGGGAATCAGGTACTGCTTGCCGATGTGGAACTTCTCGTTCTCGGTGTAACCCTCGAGCGAGATGATCTCCATACGATCAAGCAAAGGACGAGGAATCGTGTGCAGCGAGTTCGCCGTCGCGATGAACATCACCTTCGACAAATCGTATTCGAGCTCCAGGTAGTGATCCTGGAAGTTGTGATTCTGTTCGGGATCCAAGACCTCGAGCATCGCCGAGCTGGGATCGCCGCGGAAATCCGACGCCATCTTGTCGATCTCATCGAGAAGCATGATCGGGTTTCCTTTGTCGACCTTACGCAGAGCCTGGAGGATTTTTCCGGGCATCGCGCCGACGTACGTTTTACGGTGACCGCGGATCTCGGCTTCGTCACGAACGCCGCCCAGAGAAATGCGCGCGAAGGGCTTATTCAGCGAACGCGCGATCGAGCGGGCCAGCGAGGTCTTACCGACCCCGGGAGGTCCGACCAAGCAAAGGATCGGGCCTTTCATGTTTTTAGCGATCGAAAGAACGGCCAGGTACTCCAGCACGCGCTCTTTGACCTTCTCGAGACCCCAGTGGTCTTCGTTCAGAACTTCTTCGGCGAAGGCCACATCGTGGCGGTCTTCGTTGTAGTCGTTCCAAGGCAAAGACAGAACCCAGTCGATGTAGTTGCGAACCACGGTGGCCTCGGCCGACATGGGCGACATCATCTTGAGTTTTTTGATCTCTTTTTTCAGTTTGTCGCGAGCTTCCTGCGACATTTTCTTTTTCGCGGCTTTTTCTTCCAGGTCCGCGAGCTCGGCTTGGTACTCGTCTTTTTCGCCGAGTTCTTTCTGGATCGCCTGCATCTGCTCGTTCAGGTAGTACTCTTTTTGAGAGCGCTCCATCTGTTTCTTCACGCGCGTGCGGATCTTTTTCTCGACTTCGAGAATTTCGATCTCACCGGTCATGAGGTTGAGCAGGTGCTCAAGGCGTTTACCCGAATCGAAGATCTCGAGGACTTTTTGCTTGTCTTCGAGTTTCAGGTTGAGCTGCGCGACGATGATATCGCCGAGTTCGGCGGGATTCTCGATCGTCGAGACGCGCATCAAAATTTCGGGCGGAATGCGCTTGTTGAGTTTGACGTAAGTTTCGAACGTGGTTTTCACCGAACGCACGAGCGCTTGAGTTTCCACAACGCTTTCGTTTTCTTCGGGAATCTCTTCAACGCCGACGATGAAGAACGAATCGTTGCTCTTGTAGTCTTTGATTTTGACCCGGCGTTTGCCCTCGACAAGCACTTTCACCGTTCCGTCAGGCAGACGGAGCAACTGAATGATCGTGCCGATCGTGCCGACATTGTAGATGTCTTTGGGTTCGGGGTTGTTGGTTTTTGCATCCCGCTGAGCCGCCAGAACGATGTCTGTTTGTTTGCTCATTGCCTCTTCAAGAGCATTGATGCTCTTTTCGCGGCCGACGAACAACGGCATCATCATGTGGGGAAAAATAATCAAATCGCGTAAAGGTAAAAGCGGCAACTCTTTCGACGACGCTTCTTTATTGGTCGGTCCTGCCATGGTTCCCCTCCTTAGGATAAGACCCAGAAGTGAGGCTTCTGGGTCAAAATATTCCGCCGAAGGGGTTCTTTAAACCACCCGCGTGGGGTGGTTATCAACTTTATGCGCTTTGAGCTCCAGAACCATTACCGGAGTCGCCCTTACGCATTTCCTCCTCGGTTTTCAACACCAACTCGGGCTGGGCGCCTTCGTTGATGACCCTCTCGTTAATGGTAACTTCTTTGACGTTCGATTTGCTAGGAATTTCAAACATGATATCCATCATCGCACTTTCGATCACGGAACGAAGACCGCGGGCGCCGGTTCGACGCTTCAAGGCCATCTGCGCAATGGCCTTGAGGGCCTGGTCCGTAAATTTGAGGTTGACTCCCTCAAACCCAAAAAGTTTTTGATACTGCTTAGTCAAAGCATTTTTGGGAGACACCAAAATGTCGATCAAAGTCGCCTCATCGAGGGGGTCCAGCACCGCGGTGACGGGCATACGGCCGATAAACTCGGGGATCAGACCGAAACGCGACAAGTCGTCGGGCTCGACTTTGTGAAGGATGTTCTCGGTCGAAGCTTTTTCGGCTTCGGTTCGAACGTCCGCCGCAATCCCCATGGTCTTGTTGGTCGTGCGTCCTTCGATGATCTTATCCAGACCCACGAATGCACCGCCGCAAATGAACAGGATGTTGCTGGTGTCGACTTGAATGAACTCTTGTTGGGGGTGCTTACGACCGCCTTTGGGGGGCAGGTTCGCGACCGTTCCTTCCAGAATTTTGAGCAGAGCTTGCTGAACGCCCTCGCCCGAGACGTCACGGGTGATCGAAGGGTTCTCGGACTTGCGCGAAATCTTGTCGATCTCATCGATATAGATTACGCCGCGCTGGGCTTTTTCGATGTCCCAGTCCGCCGCTTGCAACAGATTCAAGACCACGTTCTCCACATCCTCACCCACGTAACCGGCTTCGGTCAGGGTCGTCGCATCCGCCATGGCGAAGGGGACGTTGAGAACTTTGGCGATCGTCTGGGCCAGCAGGGTTTTACCCGAACCGGTGGGACCGATCAGCAAGATGTTGGATTTCTGGAGTTCAACATCTTGGTTCTTTTTGGAACCTTGAACATGATTGATACGCTTGTAGTGATTGTGAACCGCGACCGCGAGGGCCTTTTTGGCGCGCAATTGTCCAATGACAAAATCGTCCAGGAAGCCTTTGATGTCCGCAGGTTTGGGAACCTTAAAGCTCCCCTTCGTTGTGACTTCGCGTTCTTTCTCCTCGACGATAATGTCGGTGCAGAGATCGATACACTCGTCACAAATGTAAACGCCAGGGCCGGCGATTAGCTTTTTCACTTCTTTTTGGCCTTTGCCGCAGAAGCTACATCTCAGTGCATTGTTTTCGCCCTTACTCATTTGTCGTTTCCTTTGATGTCTTGTTTGCCGATCGCGTTTTTGCGGAATTCCACCACGTGGTCAATCAAGCCGAACTCTTTCGATTCTTCGGCGCTCAAGTAGTAATCGCGCTCCATTCTGTCGCGCAAAAAGTCGTATGTTTTACCCGTGTGCTTCACGTAAATACCCGTGAGCTTTTCTTTTGTGCGAACGAGTTCGCGGGCGTGAATTTCGATGTCGGTCACCTGACCGCCGATACCGCCGCCGCCCAAATGGGGTTGGTGGATCATCACACGCGAGCTGGGAAGCGCATAGCGTTTTCCGGCGGTTCCCGCGGTGAGCAAGAGTGAACCCATGCTCGCCGCCATCCCCATGCAGTAAGTCGCAACGTCACATTTCACGAATTGCATCATGTCGTAAATGGCCAGGCCCGCAGACACGCTGCCACCAGGAGAATTGATGTAAAGGTGGATGTCTTTTTCGGGGCTGTCGACTTCAAGGAAGAGCAGCTGCGCGATGATCGAATTGGCGACCTCGTCGGTGACGGCGGAGCCCAAGAAGATGATGCGGTCTTTGAGCAGACGCGAGTAAATGTCATAGCTTCTTTCGCCGCGGGATGTTTGTTCGATGACGAAGGGAACGAGGGCCACGTGAACTCCTTAGTTGTTGCTCTTCTCAAGTGTACTAGCTGCTGGGATTTTATCGGACAAACACGGTCCATACTCAATGGTTCTGGACCCGACTTGGGGCTGAAATTTCTGTCTCCTAGACTGGACCCTAGCGTTATGTTAAACCTCAGTTGATTGACGAAAAACTTAACGCTTACCAGCAAGAGGAACGTATGAAAATCGAACTGAAAAAATCCCAGAATGGCGCGAGCGCCGACGTGATGGTGGTCTTTGCTTCGCAAACGAAAAAAGGCAAAGACACCACGACAAAAATTTCTCACACCGAGATTTCAAAAATGCTGGGCGGCTCGGTTGCCGACAAGTCGATCACCGGCAAAGCAAAAGAAACCGTTCTTTTCCGTGAGATGAATTACGCAGGCGTGCGCCACGTGCTCGTGGTCGGTGCGGGCTCTTCGTCTGATTCTGAAACGATCCGCCAAGCCGGCGCGGCCGCGCAAAAAGCGTTGGCTGGTTTGAAAATCACCACCGCGATGGTGGATGTTGACGGTCTTCCCGGCGGCGCCAGTTCGGTTGGCGCGTTGACCGAGGGGATGATCCTGGCGAGCTACAAATTTGACGAGCTCAAGTCGAAAAAAGACGACAAAAAAGAGACCAAAGAACTCGCCATTTCACTGGTGAGCAAGAAAGCGGACGCGGCTCAGAAAAAAGCCTTCGAGCAAGCCGTGATTCTGGCTGAAACCGTGAATTTCTCGCGCCGCTTGGGCGATATGCCCGGCAACTTGATGACCCCCACTATTTTGGCCAACTCGGCGGTTGAGGCGGTGAAAGGCACCAAAATCAAAGTCACCGTCTGGGACCGCGCCCGTATCAAAAAAGAGAACATGGGCGGCCTTTACGGCGTGGCTCAAGGTTCGGATCAAGAGCCCCGCTTCATCATCATGGAGTACAAAGGCGCGGCCGCTTCGAAGAAGCCCGTGGTTTTTGTCGGCAAAGGCCTCACTTTTGATTGCGGCGGCGTGAGCATTAAGCCCGGCGCCGGCATGGAAGAGATGAAGTATGACATGTGCGGCGGCGCGAACGTGATCGGCGCGATGCTGGCGATTGCCAAGCTCAAACTCAAAGTGAACGTTTACGCGCTCATTCCCTCGACCGAGAACATGGTCAACGGCTCGGCGACCAAGCCCGGCGACGTTCATGTGGCTCGCAACGGAAAATCGTTCGAAATCAACAACACCGATGCCGAAGGCCGCTTGATCCTGTCGGATGCTTTGTCTTACGGCTCAGAACTCAAACCCCAACTCATGGTGGATGCCGCGACTTTGACCGGCGCGATGGTCGTTGCTCTGGGCAACATCCACACCGGTTTCTTCACGCGCGACCAAAAATTAGCGGGCAAAATCGAGCGCGCGGCGCAGGCGTCGGGCGAACTCGTTTGGGGAATGCCTTTGGTGGACCACCACGCCGAAGACATGAAGGGCACGTATGCGGATCTCTCCAACATCTCCAGCGGTAAAGGCGCGGGTTCAGCCACGGCCGCCGCGTTCCTGGAGCAGTTTGTTGATGAGGGCATCCCCTGGGCGCACTTCGATATCGCGGGCACCGCGTGGTCGGTCGGCAATCGCTTGAACTACTGCTCGGCAAAAGGCGCGAGCGGCGCGATGGTTCGCACCTTCGTTGAACTCGCCAAACAGTACGAGTAATTCAATTACTGGAATTCGAGAATCATGGGCTTCGGGATGTACTGCCGAAGCTCGGCACCCTCGATCGTGAGGGTGTCGCCGGAAGCCGCTTGCAGCTTCACGCCTTTTAGCACCCAGGCGACGGGCCACTGATCAGACACATTGCTAAATTTCACCTTGATGGGGCGTTCATCACGGAAATCGAACTCCCCTTCCGCCACCGGTTCACCTAAAATTTTGGCCACCGGAATCCAGAGCGGCGAGATGCGGTTGATGTCCGCCGAGATCTCGCAGGCGCCTTCGACTTCCATCACCGGTTTTTGCCCGGCCACGGCCATTCCGTCGCCTTCGAACTGCAGAATCACTTGCGAGTACTTGTTGCAGGCGAAGGTCTTATCGCCCGCTTCACCGCGAACCACGAAGTGCCCGAGCTCAACGCCCACGTTGGCGCTTTCTTTCAGGATTTTTGCACCCGCGATCAAGCGCTGCTTGGTCGCTTGGCTGAGAGCGATGCCGTCGAGTTCCGAAAAGTCATAAGACTTGCGGATCGCGGCGGGGTCCCGAGAGCCCGAGAAATTCATGTCGACGTACAAGTCGGCCGACTCTTTCGACGACCAGCTCATCCACCAACCGGCTCCGAGGAAGAAAAGAAAGAACGCAAAAATCTGTGCATATCTGACCATTTGAATAACCTCGACTGTTACAGAATAACCGAGGCGCGCCGAACTTTCAGAAAAAGACGCACCGGTCTAGCCGGAGGTCCTGAGTCCTTCGGCCTAAACGCACGCAGACGCTTTGTAATCTTTGAACGTGATGCCCATTTCGCGGGCCTCAAGACCGATGGCCAAAACGCCCAACCGGGCCGACCAGCCGTAAACGTTCTCGAGAGGGTGCCCCTGCAGGCTCACGTTTAAGTCCGAGACGCAAAGGCGTTTGTACACCGCGCCCGGCGAGTTGAGCGACTCGCTCGACGACTTCTCGGCATGCGTGCGCAAGAATCCGCCGGCCAGCTCGCAGCCGATCATGTAGATCACGGGCTCCGCCGTCACGCCTTCGGCCTGAACTCGCGAGGGAATCCCCTCTTGAATGATGACCTCTTCGACGTCGCGTCCACCCTTGGCGGCCTTCATTTTCTTGCGCGATTTGTAATTCCAATCCATCACCTCAGCGCCCGAGCCCACGCGGATCACGGCCAAACCGTAGGTGCCGGCGTTGTTCTTCACGAAAACGAAGGGCTTTTCGGTGATGCCGCGCTGATCGTACTGCTTCTGCAGACGTGCGATCATCGCGTCGACCTTGCCCGAGAGTTCCTTGAGCGAAGCCTCTTCGCCCATGTCGAAATGTTCGAAGACCTCGGTTTCGACGTTCAGCAAAAAGGGATCAAGACCCAAGATGCCGGTGAACTCCGCGGCCAAATCGTTATAGTGCTTGAAGTAACGCGATTTTTTTCGCTGGTACCAGCCGAGTTCACGGGGCGGATTCATCGGGATGCTGAGCTGCTTGGCCCAGTCTTCATTGGGATCCGAAAAGTCATTGTTCGAGATGATCAGGTCGGGCTTAAACTCGCGCACCAAGGCGGAATTTTCGTAGCCCGAAACGACCTGGATTTCGTTGCCGGTCGCGCTTTTTAGCATCAAGGGCTCCGGAAGATCTTTGGGAAAAGAGACCAGAACTTGCTGGCCACCCGCCTCGAGAAGTTTTTTGATGGCGATGACATTTTCCCAATAAAAAGGATTGTTGGTGTGCTCTTCAGTCACCAACATGACTTTCTTAACCGCGGAACCATAGTGATCTTTGATGTAGTTGCCGAAGAGATCGCCCGAACTCTCTTTGTCGACGGGACAAATATTGTTGAAACCCGCGGGGTAGATGTTCGCGTCCACGTTCGAAACTTTAAAGCCCGAATCGCGAATGTCGTAGCTCGAGTAGATCGGGTAGCTCAGCTCTTTGGTCTTTGCACAATACCAAGACTGAAGATCCTTCTCTTTTTGACAGTAGTTCTGGTGAAGCGAATCTTTGATCACGGAGACTCCCGGCGCTGATCCAAATTCGGATCGGTTTTGGTTGCGGGTTGAGATTTTTTTTGAGGGCCCTTCTCGATCGGAAACACGGGCTCGGAACGAACCGTGCCTTTGCGTTTCAAACGTCCGCGCTTTTGCGCCTCGGGCGTCAGCGGAAGAAGGGGGTTCAAGTTGAGCAGGCGCTCTTGCGTTTCTTTTTCGACGTTCGCGATGAACTCGTTCAGCTTCTTTTCTTGCGCGTGGATGACCGCCGCTTCGGGACGTTGATTTTGCTTGAGCGCGACCAAAGCTTGGCTGATTTGCCCGAGCCAGCGCTCTTGCAGTTCGGCGCGCGCGCGTTCTTGGGCGCCTTGATCCAGGCCTCGGCTGACGGGTGGGTTCATGCTTAAATTCCAAAAATCCTGATAGTGTTTTTGCAGCGCCATCAGCGCGTTGTCGGACCAAGGCGACACCCCGGCCTCGATCGACTTCAGCAGAAAGATCTGTCCTTCTTTAAAACTGTCAAGCTGGGCCTGAAAATTTTCGGGCGCGAGCTGGTTGGTCGAGACCGATCCCATTTCAAAGTAGATCCGCGCCCACGTCTCGGCGGGGACGCCCTTCTGCTTCAGCACGTTAAGCCCCTGATCGGCTTTCGCGAGCGATTGGCGAGCGGCCTCCGTTTCGCCCATTTTCAGTTGGGCGATTCCCATACGCGCGGGAAGAGCCGCTGTGCGAATCTCGTCAGGCAAATGGGCCGCTTGTTTTTCGGCGTCCATCAAAGCGGCCATCATTCCCGATTCATCGCCCAGCGCCTCGGCGGTCTTTGAGCTTTCGTAAAGAGAAAGCGCGGCGATTTGGGGTTGGGACTGAAGACGTTCGGACGAAAGCTGGCGGTAAATCTTGGCCGCGCGTGCCCACTCCCCCATTTGTTCGAGCGCTTTGGCTTCGCCAAACTTCGCTTCGGCCTCGAAGACGGTTTGCGGGTTGGTTTTCTGGAACTCGGTGAACATCTTGTACGCCACTTCGGGCTCATTTTGCGCGAGGTTCGACCAAGCCTTGTCGAGCTCGGTGCGGTAAGCGGCTTTTTGCTCGGGACTCGGGTCAAGGCCCGATGTCTTTGACGGCGTCATCGCGCAGGCGGAGAGGATCACGAAAGACAAACACAATAGCCCTTTCATGTTTGCTCCTTGAGTCGGTCCACGATCTCGAAAACGCCATCCAATGTGCGGATGTCTTCCTTCATCTCAGGAAGTTCGCGAATCTGCACGCTCTGATTCTGCAGCTCGCTCAAGATCGAGGAGTTTTTTCTTCTTTCTTCAAAGTAACCCGCCCATTTCGCCGCCATTTGACCGGCAGGATCGCTGGGGAAAGTGCGGTCTTGGCGGTTGGCCAGCCATTCGGGAAAAGCGCGATTCAAAATCAAGCTGTGCAAGTGATAGCCGTCTTGCCGGATGGCTTTGGCGAATTTGAAAGCCTCGAGAAGTTTCGAGCGGTCGTACGAACACACCAACACGAATTGTGTGCTCGCGGCGACGAGCAAGCGGTGAACGTTGTTCGTGCGCTCTTCAAGCTCGCCTTGCCAAGACTGAATGCTCGAGAAGAAATCCGAAAGCTCGCGCACGAACTCGGACCCGGTGAGTTTTTCGAGAGCCTTGATGACTTGCTTGGTTCCCATTTGAAAAATGCCCACCAAGAAAGACTTGTCGCCGCCCTTGGGATCGCGAAACCAGCGCGTGATTTTATCTTGAAAAAGAGCGCCCAGCTTTTGCGGCGCTTTTAAAAAATCCATCGCGTGTTTCGCCGGCGGCGTGTCCAGGATCACCAGATCGTAGTTTCCCGATTCGACCGCCTCGTACAGGCGCTCGAGCGCCGTGAACTCTTGCGAGCCGCTTAAGGTCGTCGAGAGCTGAACGTAAAGCTTGTTGTTCAAAATGCGTTGGGCCGATTCTTTCGAACGCGCCGAGCGCAGAACGAAATCGTCGAAGGTTTTCTTCGAATTGACGACGGCCGCGCTGAGCGAGCCTTTGATGCGCGGATGCTTCAGCTCGCTTGTTTCGCCGCTGTCCGAAAGACCCAGCGTCGTTTTCAGACGTTGGGACGGATCGATCGTGAGAACAAGAACCCGGCGGCCCTCTTCGGCGGCCTGCGCGGCCAAAGCCGCGGCGATCGTGGTTTTACCAACGCCCCCCGTCCCGGCGCAAACCACGACTCGGACATCCCTCGCAATGAAACTCATCGCTTCACTCCTTTGGCCAGAGCCGCGACGATTTTGGTTTCGTCCGCCTCGAACACGAACGGCAGTGAGGACCATCGGCCTTTGAAGGCGGCTTCGATGGTCGCCTGCGTGGAATCTTGACGCTGCTGTTTGAGGAAAAAATCTTTTTCGTACTCCGGCCCTTGAGCTTTCAGCGACTTCGGAAAATCAATCAGCTTGTTCAGCCAAAGATACGGTTTGACGTTCACCAGGGCCTGGATCTCGCGGTCAAGTTCGAGGCTTTCCTGCACCGGAAGCTCTTCGGGTAAACACACGAGATGGTAATTCGTGATCTGAGGATCGCGTAAGATCTTGAGAATACCTTTGGACTGCTCGGCCATCGGGCCGACGCGAACCGCTTCGATCATTCCGATCGGCGCTTTGAGCAGCGCCAGAAAGTGACCGGTGGCGTAAGCATCCACGACGATCGCGTCGTAATCGAGCTTGGGGCCGACGTTGCGCGGAGGACCGCTGGTGACCTTTCCCATGATCGCCAGTTCGGAGAGTGCGGGTGCGACTTGAATCAGGGTGCGCGACACCGGGTTCTCGAAAAAGAGTTTGTAGAGGCTTTCGACCTTGAGCAAGTACAGCGCGTACTCGCGCAAGCAGCTCGCTCCCGACCAGAGGGCCACATCAAAACCCAGAGGCGAGCGCACGGTTTGCCCCTCACGAAGGGGTTTTAAACCCAAGTAATCTTGGTAAAAGCTCTCATCGCCGAGTTCGGCGAGAAGAGTTTTCTGGCCGTCTTGAGCACATCGATAAGCGAGCGCCGCGGCCACCGCCGACTTGCCCACCCCACCTTTTCCGGTCACCAAATGAATCTTCACGGCTCTAGTGTCGCAGGGGTGGTTTTGGGGTGCATTTCGCTACGCATCAATAGCTTGCCTCTCGAGGGCAAATTTCCTAAGATCCCGCGTCTTTTACATGTGATTAGCTAAGGAGCGTTATGAAGTCGACCGTCGAAAAAGTGAGCAATTTGCAGCGCCGTTTGAATATCGAAGTCCCCGCCGAAGTTGTGGCTGGTGCTTTTGACAAAGTTTTCAAAGGAATTCAGCGTCAAGCCAACATCAAAGGCTTCCGCCAAGGAAAAGCGCCGATTGCGACCATCAAGAGCATGTACGGCGACCAAGTGAAGAACGATGTTGCTCAAGAATTGATCCAAAAACATTATTTCGACGCTCTTCAAGAACACAAACTCGACCCGATCAGCTACCCCGAGTTCGAATTCGACGTTCCCAAAGAAACGGGCGACTTTTCGTTCTCGGCCAACTTCGACGTGCGTCCCGAAATCGCGCTCAAAAAGTACGAGGGTCTCGAAGTGACGACTGAAAAATTCGTCGTCGATGATCAAAAAGTGAACGATGTTCTTGAGAACATCCGCGCTTCGCGCGCCAACCTCGTTGACGTTATCGAAGCCCGCCCGGCTCAACTCGGTGACGTTGCGGTGATCGACTTTGAAGGTTCGGTTGATGGCAAACCCTTGGACGGCGGCAGCGGAAAAAACCACAACCTCGAACTGGGCGCGAATCAGTTTATCGAAGGTTTCGAGCAAGGCATCGTCGGCATGGCGGTTGGCGGTCAAAAGACCCTGAGCCTTAAATTCCCCGATCCTTACCACTCGGCGGACCTCGCGGGAAAACCCGTTGAATTCAAAGTCACGCTCGTGGGCCTCAAGAAAAAAGCTTTGCCTGAGCTCAACGACGAGTTCGTTAAAACTTTGGGCGGCTTCGAGTCCGTTGACAAATTGAAGGCCACCATCCGCGAAGACCTTGAACAAAACGAAAAGCGCCGTATCGAAAGCGACACCAAAAACCGACTCTTGAAAGAGTTGGTCAAGAACAACCCCGTGGAAGTTCCGCCGTCGATGCTCGCCGATCAGAAAAAAGCCCTTGTCGATGACATGCGCAAACGCATGACCGAGCAAGGCATGGACGAAGCGGGCTTCGAAGACTACGCCAAAAAATGGGACCGTGATTTCGAGACGACCGCCGGCGAGATGATCCAATCGGGGTTCTTGGTGGACGCGATCGCCAAGAAACACGACCTCCGCTGGACGCAAGAAGAACTCGACGCGAAAATCGCCGAGTACGCGGCTCAAACCGGTATCGATCTCGAGCGCATCCGCGAGTTCTACTCGAAGCCCGAGCAGACTCAGCGTTTGACCTACATGATCACGGAAGAAAAAACGATCGCGCACTTGCTCAAGTCCGCGAAGCTCAAAGAAGTTCCGGCTTCGGAACTCAAAGACGCTTAAGCCAAAAGGGCGCCGCTAGGCGCCCTTTTAGTTTGTGGGAAGCGATCGGCAGTTGTTGCGCTCGGCAAAGTAGCGGGCGCAGATCGCAACGGGACTGTTGCAGTCCGACGCGCGAGGCGACGTGTACACGCCCGTGTCCACGCAGGTGCGCGCGGGTCCTTGATCCACCATCACCTCAAACGATCCGCTCTCGATGTCTTGTCCCGCTTTGGACAAGATATACGAGACTTTATTCAATCCCAAATTCAAAAGCGGCGCCTGAGTTAATGAGCGCACCCACAAATTGAATCGGCTTGTGCTGAGACCCGTGCGCGCATCATAGCCCGCCATGCGCGACTTGCGACTGCCGTCTTCGTGCAGAACCTGAAGGTCCACTTGATCGGCTTTGGGTTTAAAGGGGTGCACGAAGTAATCGTAATCCCCCGGCTCCAAAAGATTCTGGTAGCACGTGAATGTCCGCGTGATGATTCCTGAGACGGCATCCTGACACGTGATCATCACCGGTCCCGAGATCGGTGTCGCCGTGAAACGGTCGCCGCCCGTCAGCCCCGGATTCGCCATCGCGATCGACAGAAGAAGACTCCACATGAAAAACCCCCCGTGGTGCCCAAGATTAGGCGGATCGACGGGGGGTTCGCAAGACTCGCAAAGTCACGCGGTTTTTAAACGCGTTACATTCCCTTCATGAGCTTCCAGGCTTTCAGATAATTGAAGGCTTGGTACGCTTGATAGTCTGTCGCGAGAAGCTTCTCTTTCGGCGTTCGATTTTCGTCTTTCTTGCTGGCGGCGTCTTTCCACCAAGCTTCGACCTTGGCGTTGGGAACGCTTTTCTTCGCGGCTTCTTTTTCTTTTTCGCTCAGCAAGTGGCCCGCGATGTCTTTTTCGCGAGTGCCTTTGCCTTTGATAATGGCCTTTTGGAAAGCCTCCACGTCCACTTCCTCAACCGCCAAGTCAGGCGTGATGCCTTCGGCTTGAATCGATTTTCCGCTCGGCGTGTAGTAGCGCGCGACCGTCAGTTTCAAACCCGAACCGTCACCCAGCTTGATCACTGATTGGACTGAACCTTTGCCAAAGCTCTTCTCGCCCATCACGATGGCGCGCTTGTTGTCTTGAAGGGCGCCCGCGACGATCTCGCTCGCGCTCGCCGAGTACTCGTTCATCAGCACGATGATGCCCGTGCCGTCGAATTTGTTTCGCTTGGTGGCATTCAAGACTTCTTTGTTTTTGGGATCGCGGCCGATCGTCGAAACGATGGTGTCGCCTTCTTTCAGAAACAGATCGCTGACTTTGACGGCTTGGTCCAAAAGACCGCCAGGATTGCGGCGCAGATCCAAGATCAGACCTTTGACACCGCCGTATTTCTTTTGCGCTTCGGTGAGGGCTTTTTCGAGGTCGCGGCCGGTATTTTCGATGAAACTCGTGATTTTAACGTACATGTAGCCGTCTTCCAGATCGGTGGCTTTGACCGAGCGGATTTTAACGCTTCCGCGGACGATGCCGATATCGCGGGGATCGTCTTCGCCTTCGCGCACGATCGTCAAAACGATCTTGCTCCCACGGCGCCCTTTCATGAGCTGCGAAGCTTCAACGAGGCTCAGGCCCTTGGTGCTTTTCCCGTCGATCGCGATCACGCGGTCGCCGGGTTTGATTCCGGCTTCCCAAGCGGGCGTGTCTTCAATGGGCGAAATGATGGTCAAGACGCTGTTCTGAACCGAAATTTCGATCCCGATCCCGCCGAACTCTCCGCTCGTCTCGGTTTCAAAGTCTTTGAAAACTTCGGGCGTCAGAAAGTTGGTGTGCGGATCCAGTTCGCGCAGCATTCCTTTGATCGCGCCGTAAATCAGTTTTTTGCTATCCACCGACTCGACGTAATACTGCTGCACAAGATTGAGAACCTTGGTGAAGTTCTGCAAATCCGAGTACCTGTCCTCGGCGGAGGCGGTGTTGATGGCAAAGCGAAGTGCGGGCGCCACCGTACCGACCACGAAGGCGAGCGCGAGCGAAGCCCCCCAGATGATCCATGTTTTTTTCATTGCTGCCGTCCTTTCATCCACACTTGAGGATCGTAAGGTTCCGAAAAGTGTCTGATTTCAAAATAGAGTTGGTTGCGCGAATGGGCAATCAGCTGGCCTTCGCCGACTTCGAAACCCTCTTTGATTTGAGGTTCGAGCTCGCCGCTGTAGACACTGTAGTAATGATCGCCGTGATCCAAGATGAGCGTTTCACCCAATCCCGCCACGTCGCCGACGAAAGAAACTTTGCCGGGAAACACCGCGTGCACCGTGCTTTGCGGGCCCACGTCGTACAACAGGCCTTTGTGGCTCATACTCACGTTGAACTCGCCGTCTTTCCAAATGCCGAAGCGGCGGACGACCACGCCCTGAACCGGTGCCGCCAATTGCCCCTTCTTTTCGAAGAAGGAAGGTCTTAAGAGCAGCTCCAGAAGCTCGTCGTTTTGATCGCCTTGCAAGGCGACCGATTTCTCTCGGAGCTTGCGAATTTTACTCAAAGCTTTGGTTTTGGTTTTTCGGATGGATTCGAGGATCTGCGCCTTGGCGGTGGATTCGGCGTTGATCTTCGACTCTTGACCCGCGAGTTGTTTCTGGATCTTCTTGAGTTTGGCGAGGCGGCCTAAGAACTTGGTCTGCTTGACCTCAAGGTCGGCCACGTTCTTCGAGTAGTCTTTTAAAAGACCCAAGTCTTGCTTCGCCACGAGCCCGAGGATTTTAAGATTGCGCTCAAGCTGAGCCGAGTTGCTCGATGAAAGCAGCATTCGGGCCAGGCCCTGGCCGCCGAATTTGTAGATCGCGTTCAAGCGCACTTGCAAAAGGGATCTCTGTTCTTTCAGCTTTTGTTCGATCTCGACGATTTTCTCGGCCATCTGCCGCGTCGAAGACTCGACGATCATCTTTTCTTGCGACGTTTTCGAGCGCTCCGAAACCAGTTGTTTCATTTTGCCATTGATCAAGAACAGCGACGACATGATGTTCCGCTGTTTCTCGTCGCTCTCGACCAAGCTTTGACGTGCGTTCTCGAAATCGGCTTTGACCTTCTCGGGCGACGGCGGCACGGCACCCTGAACCAGGGCGCCCGCAAGCATCGTCAAAGAAAAGAGCCAGAGACGACAACGCATCAAGCTTCTTGCCCCGCTTTGCTGGCGGCCCAACCATCGTTGAGTTTGCGCAGCGAAAAGGCCGAGCTCAAAAAGCCCACGGCGCCCGAGGCTAAAACAAAGAGCCCCGCGTGGGCGGCCCCGAAGAACTGCAAATGATGCGAGAGTTGCAAGAAAGCCAGCTCCCCCCGCAAAAAGTTTTGAATGGTTTCAAAACCCGCCGCCAGGACCAGCAACGCCAAGAAGCCCGAGAGCGCTCCCATAAAGAAACCTTCGAAAAGATAGGGTCCGCGAATCATCCATTTAGACGCACCGACAAGCTCAAGGACCTCGATCTCATTTTTACGTTGATGGATTGATGATGACACCGAGTTCGAGATGACAAATCCCGCCGCGGCCAAAATCAACACGATCATCCACATTCCCGCCTTCGAAACGGTGGCCACGATTGAGGAGTAGGTTTTGACCCAATCTTGTCCGTAACTCACGCTTTCAACCGTGGGTTCCTGACCCAACTCGCCGGCCAGCTCCTGGAGAACTTTCATTTGCAAGATCGAAGACACCGACTGGCTGATTTGAACCTGAAGGCTTTCGGGGATGAACTTTAAAAGCTGCTCATCGTTCAAGAGATCGGGAGCGTAGCTTGCCATTTGCTCTTGAAAATGGGTCAGGGCTTCGCGTCGATCGACAAAAGCGGCCTTGGCCACGCGCTTGTCTTTTTGAAGACGCCCCTGAAGCGCCTGCACTTGCTCCGAAGTGGTGCCCTCTTTGAGATAAACGCTCATCTGCAGGGATTCGCCCCAAAGGGTCAAAACGCGGTCCAAGTTTTGACCCACGAGAACCAGAGATCCCGAGACAAAAAAGCTGGCGGTCAAAACGATCATTGTCGCGAGCACCAAACCGGTGTGATGCCGCAGACTCGTGAGCAAGTGAACGAAATAGCGTTTCATGGACGCGCTCCCGCCACCACTTGTCCGTGCAAAAGTTCGATCGTCCGGTGCTTACGCGCCTTCACCATCGAGTGGTCGTGCGTGGCCACAAAGACGGTCGTTCCTTGCGCACAGACGCGTTCCAAGAGATCCATGATCTCTTCGCTGAGCCGGGGATCTAAGTTTCCGGTCGGCTCATCCGCGATCAAAACGCCGGGTTGATGCACCAACGCACGCGCGATCGCCGTGCGCTGCTGCTCACCGCCCGAGATAAAATCAGGCAGCTGATCGGCCTTGGCCAACAGTCCCACTTGATCAAGGATGTCCTCGACGCGGTTTTGAATGTGGCTGGGACGGTCGCCGCGAACCACGAGCGGAAGCGCGACGTTATCAAAAACCGTCCGGTCTTTGAGAAGTTTAAAATCCTGAAACACCACGCCCACGCGGCGGCGAAACTGCGCGACGCTGGTTTGATTGAGGCTGGCCAGATCAAAACCCGCCACCTGAATTTGACCCGAGGTCGGACGGTCGTAGGCCGAAAGCATTTTGAAAAGCGTGGTTTTCCCCGCACCGCTCGGCCCCGTGAGAAAGACGAACTCTCCCTTATCAATGCTGAGATCTATATTTTTAAGGGCATGAATCGGCCCTGGATAGGTCTTATAGAGATGCGAGAATTCAATCATTCTCTCAGTCTAAGAGAACTCCCCGGCGCGTCCAATTGTCCTGAAATAAGCTGGTCCAAGATGCGGTGGTGCTGCTGACGAAGGGCCAGCTTGACCGCTTCGACTTGGCTGGAAGGCCCGCCCCGCAAGGCTTCGGCGTAAGGAGTCTTGATGGTTTTGATCACGGCGCCCGAGCAAAAAACACGGGTGACCACGAACGGGTTCTGCGCGCCCCAGTCCTCGGTCTGGACGTGGTAGGGCTTACCCTTTACTTGGATGTCGGAGTTGAAACCTTTTTGCACGCACTGATGGTAGCTCGACTAAAGGACGAAGACCAGCGTTTCATTTTGAGACAACACGTCGCTGCCCTTATTCTAAGGCGGCATCTTTATCAACGGACTGACATTTTACGGCATGCCGTTTGCTCATTATTCTTTCTGAAGGGGGAATGGCTTATGAAAACGATTACGAGGTTGATGGTTTTAGCGACTGTCATCATGTTGGACACATTCGCCTTCGCTCAAACGCCTTCAGCATCTCCGGTTCCGGCTGCTGGCACCGTCATTCAAAATTTTCGGCCGATTGATCAAGAGCTGCAGCTCGAGAATCGTCGCACGTGCAACTCACTCGTCACCACCGCCACGACGGCGATCAGCAAAGCGCGGGCCGCTTGCAACCAGACATCGGGTTCCATTGACAAGTGTCTTGAAGCTGCCGAGACGTGCAATGAAGCCAACTCGACCGAAGCCGATGGCGATGCTGTCATGAACCAAACGATCAGTTCGATTTTTACCGGTCTTGGGATCAACACCCCCTCCATGAGTACGGGCCAGTACCGTGGTAAGTGCATGAGTAAAAAGGATCACAAAGAGCAGCTCACTGAAACCAATCGCAATCTCGAAAAGGCCGAGGACAAGGTGTCTCAATTGCAAAAGGACATCACCAAAGCTCAAGAGGATGCCGAGCGAGATAAGCGCAAGGCCAATGAAGCGTTGCAAGATCTCAATCGGGATGCGCGCGAACAAGATGTCAAAAGCAATCAGGACGCCCGAACTCAGTCGGAGCAGGCTCAAGCCGACAGCGTCAAAATTCAGTCGGAAGTGCGCAGCCTGCGGGTGGCTATTCTCCAAGACCAAGGGCAGCTGGCTAACGTGATTGGTCAACGGACCAACACTTTGGCAAAGCTTTCAAACGCCATGATTCAAAAAAATTGCATGGAAGCACTCGAAAAGGCCCGGGACGGCATGCAGGCCTTGCGAGCGAGCTCGGCCTCAACCATCATTCAAAATAGCCGAGAACGCACAAAGCGCCTCAAAGCCGATTTCGACTCATGCATGAAAGAGATGCTCACCTTACGTGAGTCGACCCGTGAGTCCACCCAACGGAATATCGAGGCGATCGAGCAACAAATTGCCGATAAGCAAGAGCGCATCAAAGGTTTGGAACAAGCCCTTTCGCTTCGCAATCAAAATATGGTTACACAACAAGCTGAACAGCTTCAAAGCAAGTCGCAAGCTCAACAAGAGCGTCTCAGCCGCGTACAAATTCTTTTAAGCGAACAGCAAACTGTCGACGCGGCGATGAAGCAGCGAGTGCAGACGATGACCCAAGATCTTCAAAAGGCTCAGACTCGAATGAACAAATATTCAAACGAGCTGACCTCATTGGGCTCGCCTCCGACAGGCGAGAAGTCGCCGGCGGAAGCTCAGTCCGCGGTTCAAGAAGCGAATGATCAGATTTTGGCCTGTGAAAGTGCGGGTTGCGGGAGCCTTTGTCCCAGCCTCGGGGCCACGTCGAGAAATGGCGCGCGTCCGGTCGGCTCACCAGCTCCTGCGGGATCGCCTGCCCGCACCGGAACCGATTCGACTCCCGCCGTGCGAACCGGACCGTAACTGCAGCCCCGACTTCGGTCCTAACACGAAGCGCATGAAAACCCGCAACTCCATGCGGGTTTTTTTATTTGCGGATAGACTGATGGGCCTATGCTTAAAAAAATTCTGATTCTGTTGGTGGTTCTTGCGGTCTTTGCGGCCGGTGGTGCTTATGTGGGTTACAAGGCGATCGAATCGCAGTTGCCGCCGCTTGATTCTTTGAAAGACTACGAGCCTTTGCTCGTCACCCAAGTTTACGACCGCACCGGAAAAAAAATCGGTGAGTTTTTCAATGAGCGCCGCATTCTGGTTCCCTACGACCAAATGCCGAAAGACTTGATCAACGCCTTCTTGGCAGCCGAGGACGATCAATTTTTCCAACACAAGGGCGTGAACTGGGTCGCGATCGCGCGCGCGTTCTTCGCGAACTTGCGAGCCGGATCGAACGTTCAAGGAGCTTCGACGATCACGCAACAGGTCGCCAAGACGCTTCTGCTCTCGGCCGAAAAAACGTACACCCGCAAAATCCGCGAAATCATCCTTGCTCACCGCATGGAAGAGAAGCTCTCGAAAGAAGAGATTCTGTATCTCTACCTGAACCAGATTTATTTCGGACAAAGTGCCTACGGCGTCGAAGTGGCGGCCGAAACTTACTTCCGAAAACCTGCGGCCAAACTCACGCTGGGTGAAATGGCCATTCTGGCCGGTCTTCCGAAGGCCCCGTCGGCCTATTCGCCCATCCGCAATCCCGTGCGCGCGAAAGAACGCCAGGTTTACGTTTTGAACCGCATGGCCGACGTCGGCTACGTCACCAAAGAAGCCGCGCAAAAAGCGGCGATGGAGCCGATCAAGATTTTTGTTCGTGAGAAGTACGAAGAGTTCGCTCCCTACTTCTTGGAGACCGTCCGCCAAATGATGGTCGTTCAGCTCGGCGGCGAGATGACGATGGACAAGGGTCTTAAAATCACGACCTCCATCGATCTGAAGCGCCAACTGGCCGCGCAAGAAGCCACCATCGCGGGGCTCAAAGCTCTTGATAAACGCCAGGGCTACCGCGGGGCTCTCGAGAACATCACCGAGCCCAAAGCCGTCGGTGAGTTCTTGCTCAAGACGCGAAATCAGTTGATTCAAGACGTGAACCCCGAGCGCATCATTCAGCCCAACGGCACCTTCGTCGATTACGGCCCGTTGAACCTTCAGTACGACATCAAGCAAGGCCTGCCGTTTTACCTGAAACAAGGGCAAACCGCACGCGCCGTGGTCTCGAAAGTGGATGATGCCAACGGCCTCGTCTTCGTTCGTCTCGCGGAACTCGAGGGCATTATCGATCTCGAAACGATGCAGTGGGCCCGTAAACCCAATGCGGATAAACGCTACGACCTCGACACGATCAAAAAGCCCTCGGCCGCGCTCAAGATGGGAGACGTGATCCTGGCGAAGGTGACCGGCGAAAAATTCTTCTCGGAACGTTTGACCAAGGCCAACGCCAAAAAGAAAAAAGACGCGGCTCCTTCGACTCTTCCCGACTTTGCGAAGTACGTCGAACTGGAGTTGGATCAAGAGCCCGCAGTTGAGGGAGCTCTGATCTCATTCGATCAAAGCAACGACGACATCCTGGCGATGGTTGGCGGGACCAACTTCGAAAAGTCCAAGTACAACCGCGCGATCCAGGCCGCCCGCCAAACAGGTTCATCTTACAAAGCCTTGGTCTACGCCGCGGCCTTGGACCGCAACTACACGCCCGCGACGCCGATCATGGATGCACCGATCGTGTATGACGAGGGCAAAGGAAACTCCGAAGACGAAGAGGGGCAAGGCGATGCCAAGGCCTGGAAGCCGTCGAACCACTCAAAATCTTTTGGCGGCGATATCATCTTGCGCAACGCTTTGGTCAAATCGCTGAATATCCCGAGCGTGAAGATCATCGAAGACATCGGCGTTCCCTACGCTCTCGATTATTCGAAGCGCCTGGGAATCTACTCCCCTTTGAATCCGGATTTCACGCTGGTCTTGGGTTCGAGCAGTGTCACGCTGTATGAGATGACCAAGGTCTTCGGACAGTTCGGAAAGCTCGGAAAACGCCTGCGCCCCGTCTTGATCAAGAAGGTCGAAGACCGCACCGGAAAGAAAATCTTGGACTCAGTTTCATTGGATTTGCGTTTTGAAAAGGAAATCCGCCCCATCGAAGACGAGTTCGAAACCCGCCGCAAAGACTACCTCGATGCCAAGGCGAAGCTTTCCCCGGAGGAACAAGCCAATGTCGATCCCAAGAAGATCGACTCCCACATTTTCTTCGACAACCCGGATCAGCTGATTCGGCCGCAAACCGCTTATTTGGTGACGTCTCTGCTCAAGGCCGTCGTGGAAGACCGCAATGGAACTGGGGGACGCGCCCGGGCCATCGGCCGCGAGGTCGCGGGTAAGACCGGAACCACCAACAACTACGTTGACGCGTGGTTCATCGGGTATACTCAACAAATCTCCACAGGAGTGTGGGTCGGCTTTGACCAGGAGAAGAGCCTGGGCAAAGGCGAGGTCGGTGGACGCGCCGCCCTTCCGATTTGGGTCGACTACATGAAGGTCGCCCACGAAGATCTGCCTTTGATGACTTTTCCCGTGCCTGAGGGTATCGTTTTTGCCAATATTGACGGCGACACGGGTGAGCTGGCGGGCTCCGCTTCTAAGAATATCATCCGCCAGGCCTTCCTCGAGGGGACCGAGCCGAAAACCTCTCGCAGTCAAAGAGAAGAAGACACGGACTTTTACAAACAGGATTTACAGGAATGAAAACCATCCACCTCTGGGGAGTCAAACAGAACAACCTCAAAAACATCGAGGTTGAAATTCCCCTGGGGTCGATGACGGTGGTCTGCGGACCCTCCGGTTCCGGAAAATCCTCGCTCGCTTTCGAGACCCTCTTCGCCGAAGGGCAACGTTTGTTCATCGAAAGCATGAGCAACTACGCCCGCCAATTTTTAAACAAAGCACCCAAACCCGACATTGAGGGCGTGAACAACATCCCGCCCGCCATTTCGATCGAACAAAAGAATTCGGTGAAGAGTTCGCGTTCAACCGTGGGTACCACCACCGAGATCATCGATTATTTGCGCCTGCTCTACGAAAAAATCGGTGAGCCTTATTGCCCCACCCACAAAGTGAAGTGCGAAAAGCAAAGCGTGACCGAGGCGACCGACCGGGTGATCGAAAAATTTGGCGGTCAGCGTGGTTACGTCCTGACGGAAATCACCGCCGACGGGCGCGTGGCTGAGGGCAAAAAGCTCCATTCGCTTTTGTTGCAGGACGGATATCTGCGCGCTTATATTTTTGGCAAAAAAAAGGACGCCGCCCCTCAAGTCATTGAATTGAGCGACAAGGCCGTGATCAAAAAAGGCCTTCCCAAAGAGAGCTTTTACCTGGTGATCGACCGGATGGCTTTTGAAGCCACCGAGCAAGGCCGCCTGGCCGACTCCCTCACGCAGGCGTACAACGCCAGCATCAAGTACAACCAAAATCTCGTCACCCGCCAAGCCGTGGTCGTGAACACCAACCATGAGCGGATGAATCTGAGCGAAGAAAGCTCGTGCCCCGTTTGCGGCTACACGCCGCCGCCGATCAGTTCGCGCCTGTTCAGTTTCAATAGCCCCATGGGCGCGTGCCAAACTTGCAAAGGCTTCGGCAATATTCTGACCCTCGACGAACAAAAGGTGATTCCCAATCCGGGTTTGAGCATCAAGGGCGGGGCGCTGAATCCGTTCGAGATGCCCTCGGCGGCTTCGGATAAAAAGCAGCTCGAGGCGTTCTGTAAAAAACAAAAGATTCCGCTCGACCGGCCCTGGAAAGATCTGACCGGCGAGCAGCGCGATATGATTTGGAACGGCACCAAAGACTTCTTCGGTGTCAAAGGCCTGTTCGAGTATCTCGAGCAAATCAAATACAAGATGCACGTGCGCGTGTTCATTTCGCGGTACCGTTCGCCGTTTACGTGCCCCGATTGCAAAGGCTCACGTCTACGTCGTGAGGCGAACGCCGTCTTCATCAAAGGTCTTTCGATCCAAGAACTTTCGGCGATGACGATCGAGCGCCTGACCCACACATTCGAAAATATCAACCTCTCCCCCTACCAAATCGAAGTGTCCGGAGAGGTGCTCAAGCAGGTTCGCGCTCGTCTGTCCTATTTGATGCGCGTGGGAGTGCACTACCTGACGCTCGACCGCGAAACGCGCACGCTTTCGGGCGGCGAGTATCAACGGATCATGCTCTCCAATCAGCTCGGCATGGGCCTGTCGCAAGCCCTCTACGTTTTGGATGAACCGACCGTGGGCCTGCACCCCCGCGACAACGACCGGTTGATCTCGATTTTGAAGGACATCAAAGACCTCGGAAATACCATGGTGATCGTCGAGCACGATCACGACGTGATTAAGAATTCGGACAATATTATCGAGATGGGACCGGGCTCGGGGTCATTCGGCGGCGAGGTCGTCTTTTCGGGCCCGACCGAAGACTTCTACAACGACACCAAGTCGGTGACGGTTCCTTACCTGAAACCGCAAAAGAACTGGGCGCCGCTCAGAATCGTGCGGCCGGTGGACGTCGAAACTTACAAATACAAAATCAAGCTGACCGGATGCAGTGGCAACAACTTAAAGAATCTGGATGTGACGATTCCGCTCAACCGGCTGGTTGCCATCACCGGCGTCAGCGGTTCGGGCAAGTCAACGCTCGTCACCCGCACGCTGTACCCGGCTCTCGCGCGCGCCCTTGAAATCGAGTACCTTCCGGCTTCGACCTACGAGACCATCGAAGGAACCGAAAATTTGAAGAACGTGCTCTTGATCGATCAGTCCTCGATTGGAAAATCGGCGCGCAGCTCACCCATCACTTACCTCAAAGCCTTCGATGCGATTCGATCTTTGATGGCCTCGATCCCTGAAGCGAAATTCCGCGGCTACACCCCGGGGACTTTCTCGCTCAACGTCGACGGCGGCCGCTGCCCGGCGTGCAAAGGAACCGGCTTCGAAGAGATCGACATGATGTTCATGGATAACGTGATCATCCCCTGCGACGTTTGCGACGGCAAAAAGTACCGCGATGAAATCCTCGAGATTCAGTACAAGGGTAAAAACATTTCCGAAATTTTGGCCATGACCGTCAGTGATGCGATGAATTTCTTCGTCGCGCACCCCAATATTCGCAAGCCCTTGTCGGTTCTCAAAGAGGTGGGGCTGGATTACCTTCAGCTCGGCCAACCGGCGGGAACCCTTTCGGGCGGTGAGTCTCAGCGCTTGAAGATCGCAAAAGAACTCTCGCAGGTGACGCAAAAATCCACGCTCTACATTCTGGATGAGCCCACGACGGGCCTGCATTTCCGGGAAGTCGAGCTTTTGATGAAAGTCTTAAATAAGCTGATCGAGGCCGGCGGATCGGTCGTCGTGGTTGAACACAACCAAGACGTGATTCGCGGCGCCGACTACGTGATCGATTTGGGGCCCGAAGCGGGCGATAAAGGCGGTCGACTGGTCGCAACAGGGAGCCCGGAAGAGGTGATGAAGAACAAAAAATCACTGACGGGGCAGTACCTGAAGCGATACATTGAGTCGATGAATTCCGTACCGCCGACCCCCACTCGAGAGCGCAATGCTACCGCCCGAAATTAAGCGCATTATTCTTGAGCTCAAACCCCATAAAAAACGTCTGACGATCGTCGCGATCGCGGGCGTTTTAATGGCTTTGGTCGACACGGCGAGCGTCAATCTGCTCAAGCCAATCTTCGATGGGTTGCAAACCGGCAAGATCGCCCTGATGAAGGACACCTTCGCCTGGATCATCGCGCTTGCCTTCCTCAAGGGGATTTTTCGCTACATCCATCTTTTCAACATGAACTACACGGCGGAGCTCGTCGCCCAAGGTTTGCGCGAGAAACTGCAAATGAAGTTCATGCGCTTGAACCTGTCGTTCCATAACAACTATGCCGCGGGCTCGGGCGGGCTGATTAGCCGCATTTTGAATGACATCGTCGTGATCTTCCACGGGCTTCGAATGTACGCCGACTTTTTCCGTGAGCCGGTGCTTTTCATCGGCCTCATGGGCACGCTGTTTTATTTGAATTGGAAGCTGACGATTTCGATTTTGGTTTTGCTGCCGTTGATTTTGCTTTTCTTGCGCTGGCTCTCAAAAAGCATCAAAAAGTACAGCCTTACCGGTCAAGAGGACCTCGAAAAAATCACCTCAACGATCAAAGAAAGCCTGGACGGCGTTCGCATCATCCAGTCGTTCAATCTCGAGAACGAAATGGCCCAGCGCTTTCACAATCAGTCTCAGGATTTTCTCCATTCGCGCAAAAGCATCCACCGCCTGATCGAAGCCTCGGGCCCCGTCACCGAATTCACCATGACCCTGGTGACGTTCGGCATTTTGTTTTACATGACCCTCGAGATCTCGGCGGGACGAGCAACCTACGGGGATTTCATGAGCTACATCGCCGCGCTGCTGATGCTGAGCACGCCGGTGAAGAAGATGCAGGAATCCTACGTGCGCACTCAGGAGACCACCGTCTCGGCCGCACGCGTGTTCGTCCTTTTGGACGATCAGAGCGAGGTCCCGCAAACCACGACTCCCGTCCCCTTCCCCTCTGATTGGAAGAAAATCGAGTTCAGGGATGTGTCTTTTCAGTATGGCGAACACAAAGTTCTGAACGGCGTGAATCTCACGGTAAATCGGGGCGAACTCATCGCGTTCGTCGGTGCCAGCGGCTCGGGGAAATCGACCCTGGTCAACCTGCTCGAACGGTTCTTTGATCCCACCCAGGGCGAAATTCTGATTGATGGCATTTCGATTCAAAACTTTGGCCTCAAGGATCTGCGCAGCCATATCGCCTTGGTCACCCAGGACGTTTTTCTCTTTAGCGACACCATCGAGCGCAATATCTGGGCGGGCGACTTCGGCAAAGACAACTCACGCGTCGAACTCGTGGCCAAGAACGCCAATGCCGACACCTTTATCCGCCGCATGGTCAAAGCGTACCAAAGCCGCGTCGGCGACCGGGGCAACCTGCTCTCGGGCGGCGAAAAGCAGCGTGTTTCGATCGCGCGTGCCTTCTTTAAGGACGCTCCGATCTTGATCCTTGATGAAGCCACCAGCGCGCTCGACTCCGAAAGCGAGATCGAAGTTCAGCGCGGTCTTGACCGCCTCATGGAGGGCCGCACGGCCTTCGTCATCGCCCACCGACTCTCGACCGTGGCCAAAGCCGACCGCATTTATGTGCTGCGCGCTGGCCAGGTGGTCGAATCAGGCACGCACGCCGAGCTCCTGTCGAAACAAGGCGAGTACTCCAAACTGCACTCTCTGCAGTTCAATGTGTAAAACGGAACGTTTTCAAATTTTTAGAACGGAACGTTTTCAAATGTGTAAAACGGATAGTTGACAGTTCCAGCTTCTCATTCTGAAACGTCAAATTTTTAGCTCAAAAATAAGCCTTCTTCCGCGGACTTGCGGCTGGACCAAAGTCAAATTTTGCGGAACCCCTCAAGCTTGTCGAAATTTTTGACGAATAGAAATCTGACACTGGAGGATTTTCTATGATCAATTGGGATGAGTTTGAGCATATTCACGTCATCAAAAAACTTCGCCATGTTTTGGCGACTTGGTGGAACGTCGACGTCGTCTTTACTGACGAACGCGGCATGATCAAGGGTGTTGACGCGAGCAAAACTCCGTACGCCAACCCCGCCGTTCAATTTTTGACCGGCAAAGAGTCCGCGCAGAGCGGTCTCGCCGAACTCGTGATGAAAACAATCGACGATCTGCGCATGTCGGACAACCGCTTCGCCCTCAAAAAATGGGACCTGGCGGGTTTCGACGTGGCGATCTTTCCGATCATGATCGACAACGACTTCATGGGCACCGTCGTGGCGACCGGATTCTTCCGTGATGCCGCCGTGAGCGATCGCCTCTCTGAAGTTCGTGAGCGTTTGGCCGCATTCGGCGCGTCCTCGGACATGATCGAAAAATCCCTCGGCAAATTCCAGTACCTTGACGATCAAAACCGTGAGCACTTCTGCCAGCTGGTTTCGCTCGTCGCGGAAGAAGTCGTGACTCTGCACCTGGAGATCTCGCGCCGCGAAGACCGCATCCGCGAACTCAACAAAGAACTCGGCAGCCGTTATAAATACGACAACATGATCGGCAAATCGAAACCCATGCAGTCGCTGTACGCCCTGCTCGACAAAATCAAGACGGCCGATTCAACCGTCATGATCCAGGGTGAGAACGGAACCGGTAAAGAGTTGATCGCCAAAGCGATCCACTACAACTCGAACCGTAAAGACAAAGCCTTCGTGATCCAGAACTGCTCGGCCTTCAATGACAATCTCTTGGAGTCGGAATTGTTCGGTCACACCAAAGGTTCGTTCACCGGCGCGATCCGTGATAAAAAGGGTCTGTTTGAAATCGCCGACAAAGGAACGTTCTTCCTCGACGAGATCGGCGACACCTCTCCTCAAATGCAGGTTAAGCTCCTGCGCGTTCTGCAGGAGGGCACCTTCACTCCCGTCGGATCGACCGAGATGAAAAAAGTCGACGTCCGCATCGTGGCGGCGACAAACCGCAACCTGAAAGAAATGGTCGAACAAGGCACGTTCCGCGAAGACTTGTACTACCGTTTGAACGTCATCAACCTGCGCGTTCCGCCCTTGCGTGAACGCAAAGAGGATATTCCTCTTCTTGCCGAGTTCTTCTTGGCGAAGGCTTGCGATGCCGGTTCGTTCGCGAAAAAGAGTCTCACCAAGCGTGCTCTCGAGAAACTGTATGACTACGCTTGGCCCGGTAACGTGCGTGAGCTGCAAAATGAAGTTGAGCGCTTGGTTGTTTTGACCGGCGAAGAAACGAAAATCATGCCCGAGATCCTGTCGCCCAAAATTTTGGAGGCTGGAGAAAAATCGAAGGTTCAAGGTGCCCGTCTTCAAGGTAAACTGAAAGACGCCCTTGAGGACCTCGAGCGCGAGATGATCCGTGAGGGTCTGCGCCGCACGGGTTGGAATAAGTCCAAACTTGCCAAAGAACTCGGCATCTCTCGTGCCGGTCTGATCATGAAGGTCGAAAAGTACGGCCTCGACAAGCGCAAGATGGCCCGCACCGGAACGTAATAGAGAGAGGCGCCAACGGCGCCACGGGAAACAGTAAAAAGAAAGACCACCCCTCCAGGTGGTCTTTCTTTTTTTCTTGTTTGTCTTCAATCCCCACATCCTTCAAACCCCCGAAATCATGTGGAAACGCCCACATTTGAGCTGGCCGGTGACAAAGCACGGCACCGCGATTGCCTTAAGGGCTTATGAACGCGGCCACGTGAAGGGGCCGTCCACCGAAGGAGTGGGATTTAATATGATCAATGACATCATGAAATCGACATCAGTCGAACGTTTACAGGGGATTTTGCAAAGCCGTTATGGGAAGGGTTTGGAGTTGAGTTTTTTGAACGACTCCGATGATGTCATTGCCACCGAAGCCAATGCGTTTGCTCTCAAAAACGGAACGCTTCATATCCCGATCACTTCGCACGGACGATTCCTTGCCGTGGCCAAAGTTCCGGACGCCTCGGCCTTGCCGCGCAGTTCGGCCGAAGCCATCACCGAGGTGGTTAAAATGATCTTGGAGCCAGCGATTTATAACTGGTACCTCGATCAAACGGAAACGAACCGCGAAACGGGCGTTTTCAACCACCTCGGCGATCTTCATTCGGTTCAAGACGACGAGCTTTGGCTTGAAACCAATGGCGAACGCGCGCCGGTCGTTCTTTTGGTTTCGCACAATCCACACCGCTTGCCCCGCTTGGCTTTACAAGTTCATGAAGTGATGAACCGCTGGGCGTTCGTTCACTGGAACGAAGTGCGCGCGCAAATTTTCGGCGTCCAGGACATCCGGGAGCTCGGCGCGATGACCATCTTCATCGAAGATGCGCTGACTTTATCGAGCGACGAAAAATTTCTGCTCAATGAGTGGATTCAGACTTCCAAAGCCGAAAACGAGCCTGCGATCATCATCGGATCGTCAATGGGCTGGTCGGACTTGAAGGCCAAAGACATTCTGCCCTCGTTTTTGCTCGAAGAAGCCGGCTTTCACCAGATCGAAGCCGACCGTCTTCCGGCCGACCGACGTTTCTGCGAAGAGGCGATTAAACTCCTCCTCGACAAAGAATCCGCCCTTCAATAAGGCCTTGAGAAGTCGCCAAAGAGGCCCTACCCTTTTGGGTATGGATCCGAAGATTGGCGCCTTCCTCGAAGGTCATTTCAAAGATAACAATTCTCGCGTCCTCGCTTTGGCGGGGGACGCTTCCAGCCGTAAATACTACCGGGTGATCCGGGACCAAGATTCTTGGGTCCTGATGTTCTGGGAACCTTTCGACAAAGACAAATATCCGTTCTTGTCGGTTCTGAACCACTTCGCCAAAAACGGCGTTCACGTTCCCCAAGTTGTTCATTACAGCGAAGCCGATGGCCTTGTCTTGCTTGAGGACCTGGGTGACCTGACTCTCGAGAGAAAGTTCTGGGAAAATCAGAACCAAGAAATGGCGCTTCGTTATTACCGCATGGCGATCGACGAGCTGGTGAAAATCCACTTCCACAGCACACGCGACCGCTCTCCCTGCACGGCTTTCGATATCGAGTTCGACACCGAAAAGCTTCTTTGGGAAATGAAATACGGTTTCGACAATTTGATTTTGGGCGTGTGTCAGTTCGAAATGAGCCCGGCAGCCAAAGATCAGATGATTGAACTTTTCCGCGGACTTTGCGACATCATTTCTAGCGAACCAAAATTCATCGCCCACCGCGACTACCACTCGCGCAACTTGATGATCAAACTCGACACCATGCGAGTGATTGACTTTCAAGACGCGCGCATGGGAGCCATGCAATACGATTTGGTCAGCTTGCTTCGCGATTCCTACGTCAATATGTCCGACAGCATGGCGCAGGCGCTTCTCGAGGACTACCTGATCAAAGGCAAAGAGTTTCTACCGAAGAGTTTCTCACGTGAGCATTTCGATTACATTTACGAACTGCAGACGATCCAGCGCTGCTTTAAAGCTTGCGGCAGTTTCGCCAGCTTCTACAATCAACGCAAAGACACCCGCTACCTCAAGTACCTCTCGCACACTCTGCGCCGGGTCTTGAAGAGCGTGACGGAGTTCCCGCAGTACAAAGCTTTTGCCGATGTGCTTATTGATTCGGGATCTCTGGAGCGGAAATACGAAGTTCTATGAAAGCCATGATTCTGGCGGCCGGCGAAGGGACGCGGCTGAGACCTTACACCCTGTCGCTCCCAAAACCGGCGATTCCCTTTTTGGGAGTTCCCTTGGCCTTTTATGGCATCGAACTGCTCAAAGAAGTCGGTGCGACCGATCTCGTTGTCAACCACCACCATCTTTCGGGCGAAATTCAGAAACTCTTCGCGGGGCGAAGCGTGGAATTCTCGGACGAGTCGGCAGGCCTTCTTGGTAGCGGCGGCGGCATTCACAAGGCCAAACCCTATCTTCAAAATGAAACTGACTTTTTCGTTCTCAATGGTGACGAGGTCATTCTGCCCGAGCGCCAAGGACAGCTTCGCGCGGCCCTCGAGCATCACCGGAGCGCCGGCAACCTCATGACGATTTGCGTGAAAGAGCATCCTGATGTCGGCACCAAGTTTGGCGGCGTTTGGACGGACGCGCAAAACCAGGTCGTCAAATTTTCAAAGACTCCCGTCGAGGGACTGAAGGGCTGGCACTACACCGGAATTCTGGTCTTTTCGAATCGCATTTTTTCTTACTTTAAAAATTCACTCGTCGAAGAGAACATTCTCTACGAAACGGCGGCTTTGGCGATGTCCAAGGGTGAGAAGGTCTCGGCTTTTCCGATCGATTGCCAGTGGTTTGAGACCGGAAATCCCGCCGATTTCAAAGCGGCCACCGAAGAGTGTCTTGAGGCCCTTCAGCAGCCGGGCCGCCAGGGCTGGGTGCAGTGGCTTTCGCAATTCTTGTCTTCGCAAAATCCCCGCGAAGCCTTGGTCGAAAAAGAAGACCTGCTTCTCAACAAAAAGCTTTTGTCTTTTTGGTCCAAACTGAAGCCTTAGGCCTGAGTGATCTGACCTAGAAGCAGCGGTCTTTTCGCGCCGGTGGTTCGCGCGTGATCAATTTTAAGGTCCCAAGCGCGGGCGGCCGCGAGAACGGCAAAGGCGGCGCCTTCGATCGCTTGGGGCGGCCAACCTTTTTGCGCCGACGTAAAAATCTGAATTTGCGGAAGATGCGATTTGATTCTCTCGAGCAGATACGAATTTTGAGAACCGCCGCCGCAGAAAATGATCTCGGTCGGCGCCTGAGCTCCCATTTCAAGATACTCGCGCGCGATGGATTGAGCGACGATCTCGGTCAACGTGGCCAGCGCATCCTCGGGCTTTAGACGCGGGTGTTTCGCGAGAAGGCCCTTCAGCCACGTCTCTCCGAACTCTTCGCGTCCGCAAGACTTGGGTGCCGCCTTCTTGTAAAACGGATGCTTCAATCCTTTTTGCAAAAGCCCAATGTTGATGAATCCCTTGCGGGCCGTTGAACCATCACGGTCGAACTTCTTTTTACCTTTGGTTTTTTTCTGAATGTAAACGTCCATCGGCATATTGGCGGGGCCGGTGTCATAGCCCATGACAAGCTGATGACCTTGTAACAACGAGAGATTGCTGATGCCGCCCAAATTGTGGACCGAGATGCCGAGCCCCGCTTTGCCAAACGCCACCTGGTGAAAGTACGGGGCCAAGGGAGCACCCTCGCCGCCCGCCACGATGTCGGCGGGACGGAAGTTTGAAACAACGGGCACCGAGAATTTTTGCGCCAAAAATGAAGGCTCACCGATTTGCAGGGTGGCATGACCGCCGCGGTGGTAGACGGTTTGTCCATGCAAACCGATCAAATCGACGCGGGTGTCATTCTTGGCCAGCTTCGTCAGCGCATCCGCATAGAACTTGCCGAGCTTGAAGTGAAGTTCGGTGAGGCGGTCCACTTTCAACTGATGCGCGGCCGCGAGCGCGAGTTCTTTCCGTAAGGCTGACGGGAAAGGAGCCGACGCTTGCTTTTCGAAGCTGGCTTGCAAACCTTCGGAAGTTCGGCGGATCCGGGTCCAGACAAAGTCCACGCCGTCCAGACTGGTTCCGCTCATGATGCCGATCGCACGGATTTCTGTCTTCTCAAAAAGCATGATGCACCCTCCACTTGAGAATGCATCATCGAGATCTCAATTTCATCCGAATTTGATTTTACTGGTTGGTCGGCGGGGGTCGGTTCGTTGGAGGTACGACCAGGAGGTTCTGGCCCGCGACGTGCGAGTAGCGACGGTTGATCAGGCCGAAGATATTGTCCGACGCCACTCCAATGCGATCGCCGTTAAAGTCACGCGTCAGTCCGGCGGTGTTCGCGGGATCGCGCGCAAGCGCGCCCGATCCGCCCGCCAGAGCCGGGTCTGAGCTCGTCGATCCACGGCCACCGGCGGTTCCAAGACCTTCGCCGTTGGCTCCCTCGGTCGCGTCCAAACCTTTGGCGCGGGCTTGACGGTCCCCTTCCTTCAACGCTTTTTTCGCGTGGTCTTGGAAGGCCGCAATTTCGCTGCTCGATAAACCTGCCGCCGCCAAGGCCGCCGGATTTCCGATGTCGGCGGCGTTAAAACTACGACCGTCGGGAAGACGAATCGCGCCCGTTCTCGTGTTGGCCTGAATGCCGGAGGAGTTTGTCGCCGATGTCAGATTGCGCTCGGTCTCGGTCATCTCGGGAGTTTTCGAAACATCGGTGGGTGTGGGCGTGGGATTCGACCCGGCGCCCGTGTTCACGTCGGTGACCGTCTGATTTGATTTGTCTTTCGCGCCGCTCATCGCGGCCGCCACCAGCCCGGAGGCCACCGCGCCGACAATCCACATGGGACACGACGGATCGGGAGGAGTTTTGCTACAAGTCACCGCTGCCATCGCGCCCGAGAAGGCGGCGCCCAAGAGACCCGCCATCATCCCCATGTTCTGAGAATTGGACGCCTTGTTTCCTTGCGCCATGGTGTTGTTGCCCGTGGTCGCCTCGGTGTTGCTAATCGCTTGATCGGTGGCCGTGGTGTTTGCGGTCCCCGTGTAGTTGTTCACGTTGTTGGTGTTATTTGTCGTTCCCGTTGTGGTGGTTCCGGTGGTCCCGGTATCGGGAGTCGTCACGACTCCCGAGCGACCGCCCGCCGCCCAAGCAAAGGGGGCATGAAATGAGAGACTCAGTGAAATCAAAGCCGCGATCACGCGTCGATTTCGTTTTTGATAAAGCAAAGCCTCCAGCTTCGGCATAGTTCCCCCTGTCCTTTCTTATCGGACAAAGGTCGGGTTCACTTGAGTGGCTGTCTCATTTTGAGATTTTCTACATTCCCGGAGGCATATTTTTGATGCGGCCTGAGTTTCCGGCGCCGCCGATCTCTTGCTCGTCGACGAGGAACTGCTCGTCCATCAACTTCACGGAGTACCCCGCGCGGCCGCCCGCCATGCAGTTGCCAGGCACCGCTTTGTCGACGTCTTCAGGTGAACCGGAGATAATCGCCGCGTCTGGGCAGTTGCCGAAACGCTCCTCATCCATCACATAATCTCCAGGAACCTTGGTGTGCCAGTTCGTGAGGAGCTCAACAAAGGCTTTCGCCGGATCTTTTCCGCGTCCGGCGACATAGGTGAGAGCTTCGTTGTAATCAAGAGTGTTGTCGGCCAGGGCACGCGCCATCTGATCTTTGACGGAAAAGGTGTTCCACGGAGCGGACGCATCTTTGCGGTAGCCCAAATCTCCCCGCACGTGAAGTCCCGAGAAGTCCGAGCGTTTTTGAATCCGCTGTGCGTAGGTCCGCCACCAATAAGGCTCGATTGAGTAGTTGGCGACATCGAAGTTATCGGGAATGATCGCGCCAATTTCGACGTCGCGCTGCCCAGGCGGACTGCCATTGTTCCACGCCAGAATATCGCCATGATTGTCGGGCGCACTGATATCTGAATTTCCACCGAGCAAGTGCGTGAACCAAGAGAAACTCATGAGCGGCCGATGGGCCGGACCGTTTTTCATGAAGATCGCCTTGTGCATATGACCCATGGTCATCGTGGACTTCACGCCGATGGTGTCGCCCACGTACCTCGAATGGTCCACCCGCAAGAAGTCGTCATTGGCATTGACGGTGCCTTCGCCGGGGCTCGCGCGCGGCGGCAGGGTTTTGTCGATCTGGTCCTCACGTCCCCCCACCGATTTCGGAGAACTTTGCGGCCAAGATTTGTAAAACCAAGGTCCAATTTTTCCGCCAAACGGTTTGGCGTAAGCGGTCGCCTTAAGCGTGACACCGCCGAAAGGTGAGAACGGAATTTTGGGTCTCGTCGTCGCGCTGGTCTTGACGTAAGCCATGCACCACGGATTTTTTTCGTAACCGATGGTGGTGTGAAACATCCGCGCCTGAGGCGTGTCGATATTCACGGGATCTTGAACGTAGCTTTGAATGAATTGAACCAGCTCGGGCGCCAGCCGATCCCGGTAATTTGGCAAACCATCTTGCCCGGTGGCGTTCATAATTTTAATTCGGAATTCGACGGCATCTCCACCCTCACCGCGGCAATAACCGTCGAGATAGGCGTAGAGCGGTTTCACGAACATTTCCTGCAACCAGGCGGGCGGCGTTCCGTCATCGTCTTTTTGGCCGCCGCAGCCACCCGCGGCCAAGCTGTTGAAGAATTCGAAAGATCCTCCGTTGCCCGTGCCCGTCGTGGGATCGATGCTCGCCTGATTTTGGTACGTGAGATTTTTCCAGAACGTATTCAGCGCCCCCGTGCGCGCCGACTCCCCGTCCAGATCTTTAAAGTCCTTCTCATCGTAGCTGATGCTATTGGCGAGCTTGTTCATCACCCGCTTGCGATTGGCGACGTCATTTTTAAAGGCAAAAATATACCGGCCCAACGCGTACCAGTTGAGCGCCGATCGATCCTCGCAACTTCGGGTGACCCGCTCATTCGCCAATTGCGAGATCGCGTCGACCGCGGACGTCACACCCGGTAAGGTTGCCGAGAGAAGACCCGCGAGCAAGCTGGATCCGAATGGCTGACCGGGCAGCGTGATCCGAAGGCCCGAACACATGTCGTTGCAATAATCCTCACGGTAATTCGGCGTGGAGTTCATGATTTCCCACGCCGAATAATTGATGCAGAAGCTCGCGGGGCAACGGTATTCGGAATCCGTGTTCGCGCTCGCGCGTAAGGTGTCGTTTTGGGTGTTAAAGGGGGCGTCTTGAGAACGGTTTCCGGCCATCCCGATGCCACGGTAGCGGTAGGCCATGAGTTTCCATGACTGACGGATCTGATAGTTGACGTGGGAAAGCGCGTTCATCACTTCGGCCTGTTTCATGGCACCGTAGTAAGCCGCCAAGTCCACCGAGTTTTGCAGATTGATCTTGTGGTGAACGAGCAAGCCCACATTGACGACCATCGCGAAGAAAATAAAAAGGACCTGAAAGATCAGGGCCGCGAAGATCGCGATCTGGCCTTTTCCGCCGACTTCATTTCGGCCAAATGGCGCACGGAAAAGTGCCAAGATTTTCAGGGCAAGAATTCGAATCCAGTTCATTGATCTTTAGTTTCCGTCGACGCCTGGCCTCGATCAAGGATTGCCCGCTCACCTCGACGTCGCCGCACGAAAGGTGCGCACCCCACCGATGTCTTTGACAGCCTTCAAGCCTCAAGTCAGACTGAAACGTGCGAATTTCTCAACTCAAGGAGCCCGACGATGGTCTGTCGAATCGCCCTCTGCCTCTCTCTCATTTTCTCGCAAAGCCTCGCCCATGCCGAAATTCTATTTGAAGGTTACTCCAAGATTCTTTCCGGCGGCGTTCACGTCGGATACACCATCAGCCGTTACGAATTCGATCCCAAGAAAAAACAGTTCATCTCTACGAGCCTCGTCAAAACCAACGAGGCGGGCGGCGGCATCACTGAAGGCCTGAAAGCTTACGCGACCGACGATCTGAAGCCTCTTTCGTATTCCTACACATCGGTCATCGGAAAGACTGCGAAAACCATCGATGCCAAGTTTGAAAAAGGCAAAATCATGGCCGTCGTTCGTGATGGCGGCAAAGAAGAAAAGATTTCGAAAGACATCCCCAAAGGCAGTTTCTTAAGCATGTTCCTCGTTTACGTCATGCTCAAAAGCCCCCAAGGCTTGAAGCCCGACACCAAATACGACTACCAATCGATCGCCGAAGAAGAGGCGTCCTTGGTCAAGGGCGTTGCCGCGATCAAAAATCAAGAGGACCTCAACGGCTTCAAGGTTTTCAAGATCATCAACGATTTCCGCTCGACCCAATTCATTTCCTACGTGAATGAAAAGGGCGAAATTTTGATGGTGCGCGCGCCGGTTCAAGGGATCACGACCGAACTCGTCGCTCAGCCCTCGACCGCGACCAACAACATGCAAGTGCCCACTTCGTTGATTAAAAAACTTTTCGGCGATGTTCCGACGGGACAAAAAAACGAAGTTTCCAAAGCCAATCATGCGGCCCCCGCCAAGCCTCAGCCCGCCCCGATGAAGAATGACCCCAAGGCCACCAAACAACAAGGCGTGGCTCCGGGACAAGGTTTGCATCTCAAAGGCGGCGCCGCCGAGGGCGAAGGAGCCCCCGATGCGAAATAAGATCGGACAACTTTTTTTCATCGGCATTTCGGGCCACAGCCTGACCAACGACGAAAAGAAATTCATCGTCGAGAACAATATCGGCGGCGTGGTTCTGTTTTCGCGCAATGTTTCGACCGTCGAGCAGGTGCATGATCTCTGCACCGAAATTCAGGCTCTACGCCATCAGATGCCCGACAAAGCCCCGCTTTTTATCGCCATCGATATGGAAGGAGGCCGCGTTGCGCGTCTGCGAGCTCCGTGGACGCTCTGGCCTCCGCTCAAACATCTGGGCGATATCGACTCCCCCACTCTGTCTTTTCACTTTGCGCATTCAATGGGGCTTGAGCTGCGCGCGGTGGGCATCAATCTGGATTTTGCTCCTTGCATCGACACCTACACCAATCCGAAGAACACCATTATCGGCGACCGCGCGATCAGCACCGATCCCGAAATGGTCGCCAAACATGCCTCGGCCTTGGTTCGAGGCTACATGAAGTCCGGCGTGATTCCGTGCGCGAAGCACTACCCCGGCCACGGCCACACCTTGGTGGACAGCCACGACGACCTTCCCGTTGAAGATCTCGATCCGCAGCGCATGCGCGATGTGGAACTCAAGCCCTTCGCGCGCGCCTTCCGCTCGCGCGTGCCGATGGTCATGACCGGACACCTCAAGTTTCCGCAAGTCGATCCTGAATGGCCCGTCACTTTGTCCGAAATTTTTCTCAAAAAAATCGCCCGCGATGAAATGCGCTACAAGGGCTTGATCATCACCGACGATCTCGACATGAAGGCCATGGCCATTCACTACGATGCAAAGAAAATCCCCGTGCGCTCGCTCCAAGCGGGGGCGGATCTCCTGCTTTATTGCAATGAGCCCGAATCTCCGCCGAAAGCTTTCGCCGAAGTTGAAAAAGGACTTCGCGATCAGGCCATCGCGGCCTCTCACGTCGAAGATGTGCACCAACGGGTGCTGGAACTCAAAAGCGAAATGCTCGCTCATCCCGATCCGGGCCCTCTCGCGGAGGCTATTCGCATTATCGGAAATCCCGAGCACCAGCGCATTTCCCAGGCGATGAAAAACAATCAAGTTCCCGAGGGCCTCGTCTCTTCGGAGTCTTGATCGTCAAATTGCGCGACAGACCTGTCGAATTTACAAGAACGTCCACGCCAAGTCGGGTGTTTTCACTCTGAAAACGGCCCCAAAATTGAAGGATTCTGGGCACCCAGGAGGTGCCCATGAGCGGTTCCAACCATTCTCAGAAAACAACCTACGCCGTCATGGGTTCAAGCCTTCTGCACGCCGGCCTGGTGATCGCCGTTTTAACCCTGCACATTCAGCCTTCGCCGGCGAAGCAAGAAATCGTCGAGATTCAATTCCACGAAACTGCGGAGGCCCCGACAAGCGCCCTGCCGATCGAAACCCCCACGCCCGAAGAGACTCAAGTTCCCGAAATCGCGCTGGAGCCGAAACTCCCCGCGGCGGTGAAAGCCGCGCCGGCACAAACGCTTCCCGCGAAAACCGTCTTGGCCAACACCACTTCGACGGTCGAAGTCCCCGAAGTGGTTGCCGTTCAGGCGTCGGAGCCGGCCGAGGGTCAAGATGATGAAGACTCGACCACGCAGAACCAACTCGCCGATGAAGCCGAAGCTGATGAGTCTCTCGAAAGCGCCGACATGTTCAACGACGACTCCGAAGTTCTCGCCGATCAGGCTAAAAACGAAGAGCGTGAACGCGCCGAAAGCGCCGCCAAGATGAGCGCGCTTCGTCAGGCCCAGAGCCGCGCCGAACTTGAGCGCGTTCGCGAAGCCCGAGAAAAAGCTCAAGAGGCGGCCCGCTTAAATGCGTCCAAAATCGCGGACGAAAACCGTCAGAAAAAAGCGCAGGCACAGGCGGCCGAACTCGCGGCGGCGGAAGCCCGCTATCAGGCCTCCGCCAAGGCGGCGGCTCAAGCGGCGGCGCAGGCAGCCGAAGCCGACCGCGCACAGGCCGCGGCGGCCGCGATGGCCAAACAAGGCGAACTGCAAGGCTCAAAAGGCGGCGCGAGCGAGCCTCATCAAGAGTCTTCCGTGCGCCCTCTTGAAGACATCAAGCAAATGCCCGGTAACGAACGCCCGATTTACGACGAAGACGATCGACTCGCGGGGCGCGGAGGCCAGGTGGTGTTCTACGCGTTCATCACGAATGCGGGACAGCCTTCAGATTTTAAATTGATTCAAAGTTCGGGACATAAGAGCTTGGACTTGAAAACGCTGAAAGCGATTCGCGGTTGGAAGTTCTATCCCGGGCAAGAGGGCTGGATTGAAATTCCGTTCCAATGGGACTTAAAGGGCGAGCCGACGGCTATCGGCGGCACCCTTCGCAAAGTCAGTCAGAAATAGGCAAACTGAAATTATTTTTTGTCGCCGAACAGAACCGAAGCCGACTTGGTCGTGCCTTGGTTGCGGTTTTTCGCTTTTCGTTTCGCTCCCATGCGGGCATTGCGACGAGTGCGCTTCATTTCGGTAGCTTTGGTTTTCGATGCCATGTGTAACTCCTGGGAACAAAGTGAAGTGTGGGGTTACCAAATCGGGAACGCCAAGTCAACCGTGTGCCGAGTGAAAGATTCCTGCTCCGGAGACGTTAAATAGGCGTAATGTATGCCAAAACGAGGGCCCGCGAAGCCTAAACCCGTTGTATAGACGTTGGCGGCCTCCTCATTTCGCCGTTGCGCCCCGATGCGGAAGATCACCCAACGGTTGAGGTAGGTCTCGAGCCCCAGGGAAGCGGTCGGCCGGTCCCAGCTGTTGTTGGTGGCCGAAAGCACATCAAAACGGGTCCGCAGAAAACGTTTGTAGATATAAGCCATCCCCACCGACATGCGGGGGCTCAGGCGCAACTCCTCAGGAATATTGGACTTTGCCCCCAACACGTTCTCAAAAACCGCGGCAAACCCGAGGTTTTCATTGAGGGTGTAGAGCGAACCCACGTCCAGATTGATCTGATTGAAACGCTCCTGCGGCTGCTGGTCGTCTTTGTAGCGAAGGCCGAAGCCCATCGCGAGTCCCGGAGAAATGAAGTTCCCAAAGCTGAGTTTGAAGTTTCGAGCGACCTGCTCCTCGGAGGCAAAGTCGACCTTGCTCTGCACAAAAGACAGCGCGGTCGGCACGACCGTGTCTTTCATGCTGTCGGTGATCGCGACGGCGAAATCCTGTCCGCGTTCATTTTGTTGGTCATTGGCCGTCGAATAACCAGCCGAGAAGAGATACCCCTTCAAAAATGCAAGGCTCGCGGGGTTCAAAAAGGGAGCGTCGGTGGATTCGACCGAAGCGCGTCCTGACTCGCCGGTGGCGGAGGAGACCGCGCCCACGTAAGCGCGCGCCGAGATCGACATCAGAAGCGAGAGCAAAAGAACGAGCTTGGCCATGTTCACCTCAGGGAACATTCCAAGACTTCAACGCCCGCTTGTAAAGAGAATTCCGACCGCGATCACTTCGTTCGGTAGCAGATCGAAACGAAGGCCGGACATTCATTGCCGCCACCGCCCGGGCCGCAAGGTTTTGCTCCCGCTTGAGTCCAATCGTATTGGATGTACTTGCTCTGATCCTCGTCGCCCGAAGCGTAGCACTGGCCTCGTGACGCGGCCTTGTCGGTCGGCACCGCACAGAGATAGTTCGGATCGGTGTTGATCTCCCAGTATTCAGCCGGGAGCACGCGGCGGGCCATCGACAAGCGAAGCATATTGAGCTGCTGCGAGGGCGCCATGTTGGTGTTGACGGCATTCAAGCTCGTGATCGTCTGCACGGGACAAATGCGGCGCACGCCACGAATGATGGTGCCGGTCGATGTGCGGGCATCGCAAACGCCCGTTGTCTGACTGGGAATCTCCGGAAAAGCCGGGTTGTTCAAGTCGCGGCACGCCCGGATCGGACGGCCCGTCACGAAGTCCATGCGGTCATTGTGACGCACGATCGCGAGCGAGAAGCAGTCCCACTTGCGGCCGGTGTCGTTCGTCGACGAGATCACGCTGTTCAAAACCTGAACGGGCTTGGTCGCCATGTTGAGTTCTTCGATGCCGGCCAAAAAGTAGCTTTTCACGGGAGACGAGTGGTAGCTCGTCTCAAAAGACTGGTGACCCGCGTTCGCGCTCATCATGAAGCGATAACCTTTACCGTAGACCGTTTTGAAAGGGTCGCCTTCGGGACTCGCCAGCTGCGTGATGTCGCCGCCCATCGTGGAGTCCATGTAGCCCAAAGTGAGCGTCAGGCTTCCGTTGAGTTCGCTGTGGAGACGGTCGCGGTCGGTTTCGCTCTGCCCCCAAGACAACGAACCGGTCACCGCGCGCTGAGCGGGATCCAGGGCCGAGAAGAAAGACTTCTTCACCGTTCCCGAATTGCCGTTACGCAGTTCGTTCGTCATGTAGTTGGTCATCACCGAGCTGGTCAGGCTGGGCGAGATGTTTTTGTAGAGCTGGTAATCCCAACCGAAACCGCCCTGCATGCGCGAGCGGTCGGTGTAAATCAGAGCCATCGTGAGCGCGTAGTTTTGCGCCTTCGAAGTGCCGGCGATGGCCTGCGAGAGAATGTCTTTATCGTCTCGTAAGAATTTGGTTTTGACGTGTTTGATAAAGTCGCCCGACAAACCGATGCCCGCTTGCAGGCGGCGCGATTGCTCTTCGGGATAAAGGCTGCCCGCTTGGAACATCACCGCGTACGGCATGTTGTCGTAGGCACCGGCACGAACGGAGTAAAAAGGGTTGCCGGAGTCGACGGGATCTTTAAAAGCCGCTTTGCCCGCCATGGGGCAGGTCATATACGAAACGTGATTCAGAGTCGCATCGAACGGAAAGGGGGCCGAGCTGATGCGTTCGTCACCGGAGGCGTTGTTCAGAAGGGAGGCCGACGACAAGTCGCCGCCCGCATCAAAGCCTGCTTTTCCGCAGTTCTGAAAAAAGACCAACACTCCCAACATTCCTGCTAGGAGGCTCGCAATCGCCACAGATCGACGTCCAAAAATAGGCCGAGACATAAGAGATCCCCTTCCGTTTAGGCTAACACGTGCGCCGCAAGCCGCCAACGTCGACCAAAGACCTGATTCATTGTGAGACGCTCTCGGACACTTAGGAGTTGAAGCGCGGCTCGATCAGTGGGAAAAAGTGGTCATGTCAAAAGTAAAGAAGGCGATCATCCCCGCTGCCGGTCTTGGAACACGCTTCCTTCCGGCCACGAAAACCGTCCCCAAAGAGATGCTGACCATCGTCGATGCGCCGATCATTTTTTACGTCGTCGAGGAGGCCATTCAGGCCGGTATCGAAGACATCGTTCTCATCCAAGGCCGCGGCAAAACGGCGATCGAGGACTTTTTCGACACCTCTTACGAGCTTGAAGACAAACTCGGCAAAGATGGAAAAACCCATTTGCTCGAGCGTCTGGTTAAAATTCGCGAAATGGCCAACATCATCAGCGTCCGCCAAAAACAACCTCTGGGTCTGGGGCACGCGGTTCTCTGCGGGCAAAAGGTCGTGGGTCATGAACCCTTCGCCGTCCTCTTGGGCGACGAAATCATGGTTCAAAAGCAAGCGGAGGCCAACACGATCGGCCGCCTCAAATCCATTTTTGAAGACACCAAAAGCTCGACGGTCGCCGTGATGGAGGTCGCTCCCAGCGAGGTTTCGAAATACGGGATCGCCGACGTTGAAAAAGAGGCCCGCGGGTATTTTCGCGTGAAGGGCTTCGTCGAAAAACCCAAACCCGAAGCGGCTCCCAGCCGTTGGGCATTGCCGGGCCGTTATGTTTTCGGTCCCGAAATTTTCGATGAGCTGCAAAATGCCAAACCCGGCGTTCTGGGCGAAATCCAATTGACCGATTCGATGAACTCCCTTGCCAAAAAGAGCCCCGTTTTCGCATCGCAATTTTCGTCCGACCGTTTCGATGCGGGCGATAAGCTGGGTTATCTCAAAGCCAACATCGAGCTGGGCCTCGATCACCCCGAAATCGGCGCCGATCTCAAAAAGTACCTTCTTCAAGAGCTCATGCCCCATTTGCAAAAAGGAACTTCACGATGAAATTTCTCTCGCTGGCTCTGCCGTTGATCTTCGCCTCCCTCAACGTTTCGGCGGCCGTTTTGCCTTCGCGCTACATCGTCCAAGAGTTGACCAAAAACTCGGGCTCGGGAGTTTATCAAATCGAACAAGACGTCTTATTTCCGACGGCGGGTGAGCCTCTCGTTTTGCGCGAAACATGGTGGGTCGATGACGAGAACACCATGCGTTTGCAAGTCACCGGACTGCGCGAACTCAAAGATCAGTTCAAACTCCAGTACGTTTACCAAGGTGGGCTTCGCTACGGTCTGGGGGCCGGCGGCCGCATGCAGAAAAAAGTCGCCGAAGATTTCATCGAAAAGTACTTCCATTACCGGAGCTACGATCACCTGATCAGCGATCTTGTGCAAATGAAGCTGCTCCCGACATCGGCGCTGTCAAAAAAAGCGGTTCGCAATCTCAAAGAAGTCGAATTCAAACCCGAACCTTTGGTTCGCATGGGGCGCACGGGCGGTTCGATCTCGTTCGTGTTCGGTCAGCCCGCACCCGTTGAGGGTGAAGGAACGCCCGGATTTTGGATCGAACAAGACACCTTCGCGCTCAAAAAATTTCGCCTCCCCTCGCGCGTCGAGGTTTTGGCCGAAAAGCAAAGCCCCTCACCGCGTGGGCTCTTATTCCCCCGCGCGCGCACGGTTCGCTGGGGCAACAACGCCGTTCAAATTCAAACATTCAGCGTCACCGCGAAGTCGGGCATCAAAGCCGATTTCTTCGCTTCCAACACGCTGGACACCGTCAACAAAATGGAGGGGATTCAAAATCCCGCTCTCAAATCTCTGGTTGAGGAATTCTATTTGAGGTTCCGCTGATGCCCAACGCCTTCTGGCAGGTCGCGGTCGAGGCTCCGATTCGCGAGCCGCTCACCTACTCCGCCCCTGCCGAACTGGCGCCCGCCCTCGCGGCCGGCCTGCGCGTCGATGTTCCGCTCGGAAAACGCAAGGTGAAAGGCGTTTTGCTCGGGCCCGGCGAAAAACCCGAGGGCTTTGAGACCAAACCCATCGCCGCGATTGATGACGAGTACGCCGCGCTTCCGCCCAAGCATCTCGAATGGATGAATTGGGTTTCGCAGTACTACATTCACCCCATCGGACAAGTCACCACGCTCGCGTACCCGCCGCTCAAGCGCGCCGAAAAAGAGCGAAAGTCCAAACGCCCGCCCGTCGTGCCCGCGTTTGTCGATCATGCGCCCCACACGTTGACCGAAGAACAAGAAAAGGTTGTCGCCGACATTCTCGGCAAACCGGGATTTCAGCCGCACCTGCTTTTTGGCGTGACCGGCTCCGGAAAAACCGAAGTTTATTTGCAGCTCTTCGAAAAAGTTCTCGCCGCCGGAAAAACCGGTCTCTTCCTGGTGCCCGAAATTTCGCTGACCCCGCAGATGGTCCATCGTTTTTCGGCGCGCTTTCCGGATCAAATCGCGGTCTTGCATTCAGGACTCACGGACCGTGAACGTACCAACCAGTGGTGGGACATCGTCGAGGGCCGCAAAAAAATTCTGCTGGGAGCACGGTCGGCTTTGTTCTGTCCCATTCGAAATCTCGGCATGATCGTCGTCGATGAGGAGCATGAGCCCAGCTTCAAACAGGACGAAAAATTAAAATATCATGGCCGCGACTCGGCGGTGATGCTCGCCAAAATTTCGGACTGCCCGGTGATTTTGGGATCGGCGACTCCGAGCCTCGAAACATGGGCCCACGCCCGTAGTGGACGCTACACCTTGCACCGCCTCACCAAACGCGTGCAGAACCGCTCGCTCCCCGAGATTCAAGTCGTGGATCTTCGCGAAGATGAAGAAAAGCGCGAAGAAAAATTGCCGTCTTGGCTTTCACAAGCCCTCTACGAAAAACTTGTCTCGACCTACGAAGCCGGAAAACAGTCGGCGCTCTTTTTAAACCGCCGGGGACTGGCCCCCATCGTTTTGTGCGAATCTTGCGGCTTCGTGCACGAGTGCCCGAACTGCGACATCTCACTCACGCTTCACCACCACTCGCACCTGATTTGCCATTACTGCGACTATCACGAAAACTACAAAGAGAGCTGCCCGAGCTGCAAAGAGGGCGAGATGAAGCCCGTGGGTCTTGGCACCGAGCAGGTGGAGTCGGACATTGCCCGACTTTTTCCCGAAGCGCGCGTGGCCCGCGCGGACCGCGATGAGATTCAAACGAGAACCGATCTTGAGGATCTCATCACGCAAATGGAGTCGGGCGAGATCGACTTTCTCGTGGGAACGCAGATGATCGCCAAGGGTCTGGATTTTCCCAAGCTCCAAACCGTGGGTCTCGTTCTGGCCGACATTGGATTCAATATCCCCGACTTCCGCTCGCCCGAGCGCAGCTTTCAATTGATGACGCAAGTGAGCGGCCGTGCGGGACGTCACGTGAAGCCCGGCGAGAGCCCCGGCCAAGTCGTGATTCAAACTTACAATCCCGATCACCCCAGCTTGGTTGCGGCTTGCAAACACGATTATGAAAATTTCGCCGCGCAAGAACTGGCCATCCGCGAAGAGCTGCTCTACCCCCCATTTGGGAGGTTGGCGGGCCTGCGCATCCAAGGCCCTCAGCTCGATCGTCTCAATGAGGCCTGCTCTTTGGTCGCAGGACGCGCGGCCTCTTTGGTCAGTCTTCACGAAAACTATGCCGCGATTGAGGTCCTGGGTCCGAGCGAAGCCCCGCTCGCGCGACTTCGCAATCAGTACCGATTTCAGATGCTGTTGAAAGCCAAAGACCCGCGTTGGTTGAACAAATTCTGCTATCAGCTCTTGAGCGACGAATCCTGGATCCCGGCCGGAGTCAAAATCAGTATCGATGTTGACCCGCTTCACCTTCTCTAGCCAAAATAGACCTCATGTCCACCGAAGTCTCTTGTCCGCGTTGTGGCAACGCCACCAGCGCCCTTCAAACGATCGATCCGGCTCTGCAGGCCAAGCTGTCCGAAAACGGACAAGAGGGCGTGCCGCCGCAGGTCTGCGCGAATTGCTTCGCACAGCTGGCAGGCTCGGTGGCGCGCGGATCGGTTTTGCTCGCACGCGAAAAGGCCCGTGAGCAGCGCAAGTTGATGCTTTGGAAGAGCCGCGTGGGTCTGATCAAGAAGGCACGGAGCCTCATGGGCGAGAAAGCCTTTTCTGAAGCCGCCGTCGCTTACGAAAAATACCTGCGCGTTCTCGAAGTGGTCTTTGACGCCAAACCCGGCGAGCTCTCACCCGAGCAATTCAAGGAGTCCGCGCGCACGCAAGAACTGACCGTCGTCGCCTCTGTGTATTGGGATCTCTTGCGTATTTACGATACCAGCGAGAAGTATGGTGATCGCATGCAAGCCGCTTCGAGCAAGCTTGCTCAGTTTTTGCGATTCACGCCGATCTACCCCGATATCATGCGCAAAGCCGAAGCTTTTTCAAAAACGTGCAAGAACAAGCCCGTGATGAAATCATTCATGAAAGCGGCCTCCGAAAAAAAAGGCGGATGCTTCATCGCGACGAGCGCCTTCAATTCACCGCGCGCTCCCGAAGTGGCGACTTTGCAGCAGTGGCGCGATGAACGCCTGAGCTTGTCGTTGCCCGGTCAGGCCTTTATTTGGACTTATTATCGAGTGTCTCCTCCGATTGCCCGGTTTCTCGACAAGAATCCCGCCTTGAAACCCTTGGTGCGCAAGAGTTTGCGCTTGTTCATTGATCGCGCCCTCCGTCATTGAGCTTTGACCTTGAAATCGTCTGCGGCCTTGCCGAAGATTTTGACCATGAGCACATCCTCCAAGAAAAACGCCGTTTCTGATTATGTCATCGTAGGTGCCGGACTTTCGGGCCTTCTCGTCGCCCGTTCTTTGGCGAAAGAGGGCGCGAGCGTCACCCTGCTTGAAGCCGCCGAAGCGGCAGGCGGACTGAACCGTCCCGTGATGACCAAAGCCGGCGAGCAAGAAAACGGCCTGCGCTTTTTGCCCGACACCGAGCAAAACCGCCGCAGCTTGGAATTCGTGTCTCATTTGATCGGCGAAGAGGTCGCGTTTCAAGCCGTTCAGCACGACCCCGTGACGTATGAAGCGGGTGGTTTGCGCTCTTTCGTGGGGTTTGGCGACCAAGCCCCCGAGTTTTACGACGAACTTTCGTACTTTCTCGGCAATAAAGAACTGATGCTCGCGCGGCCGATCTCCTACTGGACGCAAAAACTTTTCGAAGGCCTTGAGGTTGATTTTGCTCCTCGTAGCTACGTCACCAAATTTCAATACAACGAGGGCAAAATCCACTCGATGTTGGTGAACGGACAAAAAACTGTTCAGGCCTTGAACGTGATTTACGCGGCTCCCGTGAAGTCGCTGAAGATCCTGCTCCCCGAAGAGGGGCTCACGTCGCGCGCACGACAAAAATTTTCGAAAGCCAAGTTCTCGACGGCGCTCGGTCTTGATTTGATTCACGCCAAGCCCATGGCCGAAACCCAGGCGATTCACATGCTCAACGGCACCACTCAAGACGACATCGGTCCTTGCGTGGGACGCTTCCAAGCGCCGGTTGAAGTCGAAGGAAAAAACCTTCAGGTTTCGCAGTGGCTCAGCTTCATCGGCGACGAAGATGCCGAGGACACCGAGCAGATCGGCGCCGCTCTTAAAAAAATTAAACGTCAGATTAAACGCGCCTACCCCGAAGCCCTCGAGGGCCTGGTCTCCGAGCGCGTTCTCGCGGTGCCTTCTTTCGCGGGCCATGGCGATCTCAAGTTGACCGGCCACCAAACGCTTCCGCAAGCCAACAACTTTTGGGTCGCGTCAGGTGCCGTGCATCCGCTCAAGAACTTGGCGGGCACTTTGGCGCAAGCTCAACTTGTCACCAGCGCCTTGGGCGTGAACCCCCTCGGCACGGAGCTCGCGATCGAGAACGCCAGCCACGACGATCACGAAGACGCCGAGATTTAAACGGTTTTCTCGAGGATGACGAACTCGAGGTCGGGGACCTTCGGGATGCCGAAGCGATCATCGCCATAAGGAAACGGCAGGCGTTTTTCGGTTTGCTGGTAACCGCGACGCTCATACCAGCGAATCAATTCGGTGCGTTTGGTGATGACGGTCATCTCGATCAGCGGCAGACGCCAGACCTCACGCACCCATTCTTCACTTTGATCCAAGAGCCGCCGTCCCCAACCCGAATTCTGCAAGTCGGGCCGGACCGTGAGCATGCCCAAGTACGCACGCCCCTCTTTGCGCTGAAGGTAAACGCAGGCCTCAATCACCCCGTCTCTGAGACCCAAAAGCACCACACCTTGGGGGTGCTCGATCATTTCAAGAACTTTGGCCGCATCGGTGCGCTGACCGCCTAAAAGATCGGCTTCCGTGGTCCAACCGGCGCGGCTCCCCTCTCCGCGGTAAGCTGAGTTCACCAATGCCACGAGGGCCTCGGCATCCGGGGGCAGGGCTTTTCGGGTTCTAAAAGGGGGCGGCGCGACGATTGTCATCAGATCCATGGACCTAACATATCGAAGCGTCACCTCGCTTTAAAATTGATTCGATCAATAATGACCATTGCCGCAGGCCTGAGCCGGGGGTAAAAGCCTGGGCATGGGAAAATCGATCGTCGCGCTCATGCTGGTGGGAACTCTCTTAATGATTGGCTCGCTGGTGTACGTTTACACCCACCGCGAGGACCTCAAAACCAGCGTCCTGGGTGAAATGACCACCGAGTTCCAGGCCCGCCAAGACCAACTCTTGGCCTCCATGCCGCCTGATTTGGCGATTAACCCCTCGGAACCGTGGAACTTTTCGTTCGTTGGCGATGAGCTCCACATTGCCGCCCCCTCTTTGATTCAGAAAACCGGCGCGGCGCCGTCGACCGAGCAGTTCGAAGCCGCCCGCACCCAACTGACCGCCTCCATCCATGGCTGGCTCACCAAAAAACCGGGTGATGACAAGCGCTTCCCCGTTCGGATCCGCTTCAAGAATGAGCCCTAACGCGCAACATTAAATTCGACTCTCCCCGTCCCGTGTGTTACTCCAGATCAACTTAAATACGCACTCCGCGGATAACCACTGGTGCTGATTCTGTGAAATTAATCACCGAATCGGTTCTTTACTTTGGATGAGCAAACATCCCAAAGTCCCTGTCCCGGAGGAGGCATAACCAGAAGGAGTAAGACCATGGCACAAGTGACCATGAAAGAGATGTTGGACGCTGGCGTCCATTTCGGCCACCAAACACAGCGCTGGAATCCCAAAATGAAGCCCTACGTGTACACAAACCGTGGCGGCATTCACATCATCGACCTGCAAAAGACGGTCGTTCGCGCCAACAAAGCTGCTGAGTTCGTAAAATCGGTTGCCGCTAACGGCGGTAAAATGATTTTCGTCGGCACCAAAAAGCAGGCTGTTGAGCCCGTGATGGAAGCCGCGCAAAAATGCGGTCAGTACTACGTCACCAAACGTTGGCTCGGCGGCATGCTCACCAACTTCGAAACGATCAAAGCTTCGATCGACCGCCTCCGTAAAATCGACGGCATGCGCGAGTCGGGCGAGTTCGAATTCTTCACCAAAAAAGAGCGCTCGAAAATGGAGAAAGAATACCTCCGTTTGTCGGAGTACCTCAACGGGATCAAAGACCTCAAAGGCACGCCTTCGGTGATGTTCGTTGTCGATCTTCCCAAAGAACACATCGCGGTTGCTGAAGCAAAACGCTTGGGCATTCCCGTTGTTGCCATCGCCGATACCAACTCGGATCCCGAGCTCATCGAGTACCCGATCCCCGGAAACGACGATGCGATCCGCTCGATCAAATTGTTCGCTAACTTGGTGGCCGAGGCCTACATCGAAGGCGCGAAAGAGCACCAAGTGAAACTCCGCTCGCAAACGGACAAAGGTTCGGATGTCGAGAAAGAGATGAAATCCGAGTCGGCAGCTCCCGAGCGCAAAGGCCGTGCTCCCGCACGTGGCGCGAAACCCCAAGAACAAGCGGCCGCTCCCAAAGCTGGCCCCGAAGTTGTTAAAGTTTCGAAAGCCCGCAAACTTGTTGCCGCTGGTATGGCCGAGAAAATCGAGATCGAAGCCGAACTCGAAACTCCCAACCAAACCGAAGAAGAGAACAACTAATTCTCTCGGTTTTTCTGAAGTCCGGGCGGCCTAAAGGCCGCTCCGGCACATCTACGTCTTTGAAATTCTAAGTAAGGAGATCCAAATGTCGATTTCAGCTACCATGGTCCGCGACCTGCGCGAAAAAACCAGCGCCGGCATGCTTGATTGCAAAAAAGCTCTCGAAGAAACAAAAGGCGATTTCGAAGCCGCCGTTGAATGGCTTCGTAAAAAAGGTCTGGCGTCGGCCGCGAAAAAATCGGACCGCTTGGCTTCTGAAGGCGTTGTCGTCGCTGCCGTCAAAGGCAACTCGGGCGCGCTTCTCGAAGTGAACTCGGAAACCGACTTCGTCGCGAAGAACGATATGTTCAAAGCCTTCGTCAAAGAAAGCGTTGAATCGATCGTGGGTTCTGCGACCGCTCCTGCGGACATCGCGGCTCTCTCGGACACTTCGCTCAAATCGGGCAAAGTGGGCGACCAGCTCAAAGAAATCATCGCGAAAATCGGTGAGAACATCGTCTTGCGCCGTTTCGAGCGTTATGACAGCAAAGGTTTGGTTCACACTTACATCCACGGCGATGGCAAAATCGGCGTGATGGTGGATGTTGAAACAACCAAACCCACGGCCGACGAAGTTCGCACGTTCGCGAACGACATCTGTCTGCACGTTGCGGCGATGAACCCCTTGGCTCTGCGCCAAGAAGAAGTTCCCGCTGACATCGTGGCCAAAGAGCGCGAGATCCTCAAAGGCAAAGCCATCGAACAAGGTAAAAAACCCGAGATGCTCGACAAGATCCTCGAAGGTCAGATCCGTAAGTTCTTGGCGGAGTCTTGCTTACTCGAGCAAGCTTTCGTTAAAAATCCCGACCTCAAAGTCCGTGAGTACATGGCTGAGACCGGCAAAAAAGTGGGCGACACTTCGCTGAATATCAAACGCTTCTTGCGCTTTGAATTGGGTGAAGGCCTGCAAAAACGCTCGAACAACTTCGCCGAAGAAGTGGCTGCTCAAGCCAAAGGTCACTAATTCAAAATTTGTAAGAGGAGCCGCACTTGTCGACGCCAGCGTATAAACGAATTCTTCTGAAACTGAGCGGTGAGGCCCTTGCCGGAAAGCAAGGGACCGGAATCAACCTCGCCGTCATCCAGCAAATCGCGGGTGACGTGGCCGAGGCCCACCAAAAAGGCGTTCAGATCGGAATCGTGATCGGTGGCGGAAACATCTTCCGTGGCGTGGCCGCTTCGGCCGACGGCATGGACCGTGCGAGCTCCGACTACATGGGAATGCTGGCGACGGTGATCAATGCGCTCGCGCTTCAAGACGCTCTCGAAAAACAGAACGTCCCCACGCGCGTGCAAACGGCCATCGAGATGGCCGAGATCGCCGAACCCTACATCCGCCGCCGCGCCATCCGTCACCTCGAGAAAAACCGCGTGGTGATCTTTGGAGCGGGCACCGGCAATCCTTACTTCACGACCGACACCGCCGCTGCTTTGCGCGCGATGGAAATCGGCGCCGAAGTTTTGATGAAGGCCACCAAGGTCGACAAGATCTACGATAAAGACCCCGTTAAACACACTGACGCCAAGCCTTTCGATAAAATCAGTTACATCGAAGTTCTCAACCGCGGACTTCAAGTGATGGACCTGACCGCCGTCAGTCTTTGCATGGATAACAAACTGCCGATTCTCAGCTTCAGCATGACCGACAAGGGCAATGTCCTTCGTGCGGTGATGGGTGAGTCCATCGGCACCGTCGTACACTAAATATTCCGATCCGCTGAGGAGGACCAACATGTTGGGCGATTTGAAACAACGCACTCAGGATAAGATGGAAAAAAGCCTGCAGGCTTTGAACAACGAACTCAAAAAAATTCGCACGGGCCGCGCGCAAGTGTCGATGCTCGATAACATCCGCGTGAACTACTATGGACAGTTGAGCCCTCTCAGCCAGGTGGCCGCGATTTCGTGTCCCGACGCGAAGTCGTTCTTGATCGCCCCCTGGGAAGCTTCGATCCTCAAAGAGATCGAGCAAGCGATCGTCAAATCCGATCTGGGTCTCGCTCCCATGAACGACGGCAAAGTCATCCGACTCAAAGTGCCCGATCTCACCGAAGAGCGCCGTAAAGACCTCGTGAAACAAACCAAAAAAATCGTTGAAGAAGCGCGCGTTGCCGTTCGCATGGCCCGCCGAGACGCCAACGAAGAGGTTAAAAAAGTTCTTAAAGACAAAGCGGTTAGCGAAGACGAGGCCAAGCGCTCGGAAGCTGACGTTCAAAAAATGACCGACGATTACATCAAGAAAGTCGATGCTGTTTCTGACGAAAAAGAAAAAAGCATCATGACCATCTAAGATCTGTCGGAGCGTAGGTGAAGGTTCCCAAGCACGTTGGAATCATTATGGACGGAAATGGCCGTTGGGCGAAGCTCAAGGGCCGTCCGCGCACCTACGGCCACGTCAAAGGCGCGCGCGTCGCCAAAAAAATCATCACGGAGTGCTCCGACACGGGCGTCAAGACTGTCACGCTTTACGCTTTTAGCTCTGAAAACTGGCTGCGACCGCACTTGGAAGTCACCTTTTTGATGAATCTGCTGCGCCGGTATTTGCGCAAAGAGACCGACAATCTCGTTAAAAAGAACATCCGCTTCACGGCGGTTGGAGATTTGTCCAAGCTTCCCATCGACTTGCTCAAAATGATCGACCACTCGACCGAAAAAACCGCGCATTGCACGGGTCTGAACGTCGTGTTCGCGATCAGCTACGGATCCCGCGCCGAAATCGCCGAAGCGGTTCGCTCGATCGCCAAAAAGGTGCAGGCCGGTGAGCTCGCACCCGAGAATATCGACGAGGCTACGATCAATTCAGCGCTCTCGACCTATCCCAACTCGGATCCCGACCTGATCATCCGCACCAGCGGCGAATGCCGTCTGTCGAACTTCATGATGTGGCAGGCCGCGTACTCGGAACTTTACTTCACACCCGTTCTCTGGCCCGACTTCACCGTCGAAGATCTTCATCAAGCCTTTAACTCGTTCGCGAGCCGAGAGCGCCGTTTTGGCGGAGTGAAACAGCATGAAAACACTGCTAATTAGAGCCCTGTCGGCCCTTGTCGGCCTGGGTTTGATTTTCGCCGCCTTTTACTTCTTTGAATTGAACGGTCTGCGCTTGATGTGCCTGATCGCCGTGGCCGTCGGTTCGCACGAAATCACCCGCATTCTTTTTGCCAAAACACCCGTCTCCTCGCTGAAGTGGATTTTCGCGTTGATGACCGTCGCCCTCTTTTGCTTTGGCGTTTGGCGATTTGAATTGGTGGCACCCGCCTATGGCGTTGCCGTGGTCTTGTTTTTCTCAATCTGCTTGTTTTACCGAAATCGATTTGCGGATCTCGAGCTGCTGTCGCGCTTTCAGTCACGCGCCGTCCTGGGTTTTTTCTACGTGGCCCTGCTCCCGACGTTTGCCTGCAAACTTTTGGACTTCCCAGAAGGCCTGACTTGGTTTTTGTCGCTTCTCGCGATCGTTTTTGCGGGCGACACTTGCGCGTACCTGATCGGGATGATTTTCGGGAAAACCCTCTTAATGCCGCAAATCTCTCCCAAGAAAACAATCGAGGGCTCGGTGGGTGGCCTTTTCGGCTCTTGTCTCGCAGCTGGACTTTTCCATTTGAAACTGCCCTACCTTCCGCTCGGCGCTCTGATCGCTTTGGGTTTGATTGTGGGCGCCGTCGGCCAAACGGGCGATCTGTTCGAATCCATGCTCAAGCGTGTCGCAAATCAAAAAGACTCGGGATCGTTGATGCCGGGCCACGGCGGCGTTTTGGACCGCGTGGATGGTGTGCTTTTCGCCGCACCCATGATGTTCGCCGGCGTCTCGCTTTTGGAATTCCTCTTTTGACGCAAGACCAAAATCAAGTCCACGTCTTCAATTCTGAAATTTGAGGCGGGCGCCGCTTTTTCCGAATAGACTGGTCACTATGGATATCATCTTTGGTTACCTTCAAAGCGGTCTTTCGGCATTTGTTCCCTTCGTCATCCTCCTGGGACTTCTGATCTTCGTCCACGAGCTCGGCCACTTCGCGGTCGCGAAATGGTGCGGGGTTCGCGTTGAAACCTTCAGCCTCGGCTTCGGAAAAAAGATTCTTAAATACAAAAAGGGCGACACCACCTACGCGCTTTCGCTGATCCCTTTGGGCGGATACGTCAAAATGTTCGGTGATGAAGTCGGCGCTGACATTTCGGCCGCCGACAAAAAGTATTCGTTTCTACACAAGAACGTTTGGCAGCGAATCGCCATCGTTCTTGCGGGCCCTTTGATGAACTTCTTTTTCGCGATCTTGGTTTTGTTCGTCGTCGCTTTGATTGGTGAGGACGCGCGCAAGCCGGCGGTGGGTGATGTGGCCGCCGAAACCTCGGCGTATCAAGCGGGTGTTCGCTCGGGTGACATGGTCATCTCGGTCGGCGGTGCCGGCGTGCGCACCTGGGACGAGTTCCAACACGAGATGAACCAACGCGTGGGCCAAGTGGTCGAACTTTCGCTGCAACGTTACGGTTTTAACGAACCCGTAAAGGTTCAAGTGTCCCCTCAATCTCGACCGAATCCGAATATCTTAAGTCTCGATGAAAATATCGGTGAAGTTCCCGGGCTCGTAAACCACTCTTACGCCGCGGTGGTCGGAATCCGATCAAAAACGCCTTCTGAAAAAATCGGGCTTCGTACCGGCGATCGCATCGCGAAGATCAATGGCAAAGAAATCCAGTACTTCCGCGAAATTGAGCCCCTGATTCTTCCGTTGCAGGGACAAACTGTCAGTCTCGAAGTCGAGCGATGGCCCTCACTGGGTGCGAGCAAGTCCGAGACCGTGATGATCGACACCCAACTCCCGTCCTTCTCTTCGCTCGAAGCTTTGGGCCTTGAAAAGTCGGAACTCTACCTCTCGAAGATCGTCGAGAAATCGCCCGCCGAAAAAGCGGGCCTCCTGGCTGGCGACCGCATCTTGAAAGTCGATGGCGTCGATGCCAAGTCTTGGGAGAGCGTTCTGGACGTGGTGAAGGCCTATAAAGGCGAAGGCAATATGACCTTCACGGTTTTGCGCCAAGGCGAAATCAAAGACATCGCCATCAAACCCGAGATCACCGCGCAAATGAACGCCCAAGGCGGCGAGGACAAACGCTACACGGTCGGCATCATGCCTTGGATCGCGATGGCAATGCCCCCCTTCGAAAAAATTTCGGCGGACGGCGTGTTCCCCGCGCTCAAACGTGGTTTTGACCGCACGATCGACATCACCGTCATGACCGTCGTGAGCTTCCTGCGTCTCGCGCAGAGCAAAATTTCGCCCAAAAGCATCGGCGGCGTGATCTCGATCGGCCAAGCGGCGAGCGAAACGTTCAAGACCGGCATCACGCAGTTCCTCACGATGATGGCGATCATTTCGGTCAACTTGTTTATCCTGAACCTCCTGCCGATCCCGGTTCTCGACGGTGGGCACTTGCTCTTTTACGCAGTCGAAGCCATTCGCGGCGCTCCCCTCTCGATGCGAAAAATGGAGATCGCCCAACAGGTCGGCCTCGTGCTGCTCATGAGTTTGATGGTCTTCGCGCTGTTCAACGACTTCACGCGCTTATTCGCGTCGCATTGATGTCATGAAAGTCCTGGCGCTGACCTCGAGCTCAACCCAGGCTTCGGTGGCCCTCTCGGAGGGCTCCCAATCTCTGCAGAAAATCCACGCGGTTCCCCGCGGACACTCCGAATTCATGAACACGGCGATCGACCAGCTTCTCCAAGAGGCCGGTTGGTCGCTTTCGGATTTGCATCTGATCGCTCTCGATCATGGCCCCGGCTCTTTTACCGGCATTCGCGTTGCGGTCTCGATCGCGCGTTCCCTCTGCTATCTTCTCAAGAAACCTTGCTTCTCGACCTCATCGCTCGAGATCCTGGCGGCGCAAACTCGATCGCAGGAACCGGGCGCGACCGTCTTGTGTGGGATGAACGCTTACAAAAATTTGATCTTCTTTGAAGCTTTTGGCCCGGCGTCGCCACTGGCTCCCGCCGAAGCCCTGAGTCCCGCGCAGATCGAAGAGCGCGCCCAGACCTTCGCTTCGCCCTGGGTCTGGTCCGGCAATGGACTCTCGGTTTACCAAACGCTCTTCACCTCCGATTTCCAGAAAAAGGTCCGGATGACCTCGCCCCTGATCGAGCATCCCGACGCTTCGATACTCGCGCGCTTGGCGCTGGCGAGCTCCCCCTCCACCTGGATCCAAGACTGGAAATTCATCGTTCCTCTTTATCTCCGCGACTCGGCTGCCGAAGAGAATTTACGAATCCGTTCCTAGAACCAGCGACAATGATGTCGCGCTCGAAAGCATGACGAGGAAGTCTATGGCAGCACAACTCTGGGTTATCGGCTCTGGCAAAGGCGGCGTGGGAAAAACCTTCATCACCTCCAGCCTCGGAATCACCCTTTCCAAACTCGACAAGAAAGTTCTGCTGATCGACCTTGATTTTGGCGGCGCCAACCTCCACACCGCTCTCGGAAAAGTTCACTCCACAACGACCATCGCCGACTACTGGGCGGGAACCAAGTCCCTGAAAGAGTGTTTCCTTGATACCCACATCCCCCGCCTCACCTACGTTCAAGGCCATTGGGATCAATGGACTCCTTTCGCTTTGAATCTCGAAAATGTTCGCAAAATGATTAAAGAGTCCCGCGAGCTTCCCTTCGATATCGTCATCTTCGATCTCGGGCCCGGCGCTTCGGAGTTCCACCTCGAACTCTTCCACCAAGCCGACGAAAAGTTTTTGATCGTTTGCCCCGAGCCCACGTCGATCGAAAAGAACTACCGGTTCATGGAATCGTTCATCATGTGGACTTTGAAAGAAAACGCGACGCCCGATGCGTATGCCCGGTTGGTGACGGCCTTGGGTCAATACCGCGCGAAACACAATGTCGGCGCCTTCTCGTTCCGCGATTACCTCAGTGATGCCGTGGGTTTCCAATTCGACTACTTCTCGGCCCTGGACCAAAAGCCAGTTCGCATGATCGTCAACCAAGCTCGCAGCCAACAGGATCGCGAGCTCGGCTACTCGATGCAAAGCGTGTGTCGCAAGTTCTACGACATGCCGATGTCCTACTTGGGATGGATCGATTACGACAATGCTGTGTGGCAGTCGGTCCGCGTTCGCACTCCCGTTCTCGTCGACAAGCCTTTCACACCGCTGGCCGGTCAATTTCTATCGATGAGCAAAGAGCTCACGCAGACAAATTTTGTCTCGCAGTTTTTGAGAGCCGTGGTATGATCGTAGTCCATGGAGACGACGACACGCTTTAACTACTACGACATTCTCGAGATCAGTCCTCATTGCGCGCAAAACGAAATCACGACCGCCTACGATCGTTTGCGCTCAACTTACTCCGGCGAGAATCCCGCGATCTACTCGATCTTCTCCGAATCCGAAGCCCGCGAGTACCTTCACATGGTTGAAGAGGCTTACTCGGTTCTCGGCAATAAAACACTCCGCGCACTCTACGACGAGAAGGTCGGACAAGGTTTGAAGTCCAAGGAGAGCGTTTCCTTCGACACTCTGCAAGCCGAGAGCAAAACCGTCTTCAACGAAGTTCCCAAGAAAATCTCGTCTTTCAAGATCAAGCACGTCGTCGACGAAAAGTTCGAAACCGAAATCAAGGCCTGCACCGAATGGACCGGCGAATTTCTGAAAAAAGTTCGCGAGTACAAGGCTGTCCCGCTCGAGAAAATGAGCGAGGTCACCAAGATCAGCTCCTTCTACATCTCCGCCATCGAAGCCATGGAAGTTCAAAATCTCCCGGCCGTGGTGTTTGTCCGCGGTTACGTCGGTCAAATCGCCAAGACCCTCGGGTTGAACGAAAAAGCTGTTTGCGACAGCTACATGAAGATTTACCGACAAAAAATTGGAACCAACTAAGCTTCTGATTCGATTCACCGAAACCGATGCCGGCTCGCGCCTGGATAAGGCTTTGGGTCTTCGTGACGAAATCGGTTCGCGCTCTCGCGCCGAACAGCTGATCGATCAAGGCCGCGTCACCTCTCAAGGCAAAGCACTGAAGTCGTCGTACAAGGTTCGGCCCGGCGACGAAGTCCTTGTGGATCTGCCCGCGCCCATTCCAACGGATCTTGTTCCGCTCGATCGACCTGTCGATGTCCTTTTCGAAGATGCCGATTTGATTGTCCTGCTGAAACCCGCGGGGCTGGTGGTGCACCCGGCGCTGGGACACGCCCAGGACACCCTGGTCAACATGCTCATCGCTCACACGGACGATCTTTCGATGGGTTTTCAAGAGAACCGTCCAGGCATCGTGCACCGTCTCGACCGCGATACGAGTGGAATCCTGGTCGTGGCGAAGAACGATTTCACCCACCAAGCGCTTTCCGAAAAATTTCAGAAGCGCGACCTGCACCGGGTTTACCATGCCGTTTGCCTCGGCATTCCTCCCAAACCGACCGGAACTCTGATGAGCCACCTAGGTCGCCACCCCACCGACCGCAAACGTTTTGCAAGTCGCACGGACGAGCGGCGGCAGATCATCCGTTCGCAAGCCCCCGCCATTGACGGCGCCCGATGGGCCGTGACCCATTACCAAACCTTCGACACGACTCCGTCGGGACTCAGCTACTTGCAGCTTAAACTTGAGACGGGCCGCACGCACCAGATTCGCGTGCATCTGAGCGAGATGGGATGCCCCATTGCGAAAGACGATCTCTACGGTGCCTCTCGGCGGTTGTCGTCAATTAAGAATCAGGGGCAGAGAGACCTGCTGGCCCGGTTTCCCCGATTCGCACTTCACGCGCGTGAACTCGGTTTTCACCATCCACGGACGCAGGAGTGGCTGTTTTTCAAGTCAAATTGGCCTGCCGACCTGCTTCCGTTGATCGAAGAACTTGGATTTTCGAAACTTCGTGCCATTCTCGAGTCATGAAGGAAAACGCTCTCGGTTTTGAATTCAACTACGGTCCCTGTCGAATTTTTTTCGGAACCAAGAACAGTCAGATCTTGAATCTCAAAAAACAATACCCCGATCTTCAGTTTCTGCGTCTTAAACAAATTCACAGCGCCACCGTTGAAACCGTCGGGGTCTCCACCCCCGATTACCAACTTCAAGGGGATGCGCTCATCACGGCCGACAAGGGCCTTGCCCTCTGTTCGATCACCGGAGACTGCGTTCCGCTTTTGCTGTACTGTCCGGTCACTCAACGCGTGGCGGCCGTGCACGCGGGGTGGAAGGGCGTCGCCTCTCGCATCGTTCCAGCCACGATTGATCGGCTGTGCGAATCCGGCAGTCCGGCGGAATCTCTTCGTCTCTGGATCGGCCCCCATATTTTACAGCGGTCTTTCGAAGTCGAACGTGACGTGGCTTCGCAAATCCTCAACTCGATTGCGACAACGCCTGAAAATGCTCCCGAAATCGCCGTTGCCAAAGACAATGGACGTTTTGACTTGAGTCTCTTAAGCGTTCTTTTGGAGCAAATCGCGTCGAAGGGTGTGCCACTCGAGAATGTCGAAATGGAGCTGCGAGACACAAAAACCGATGAGCAGTTTCACTCAGCCCGACGGGACAAAGAACTTTCGGGCCGGCAGATCAGCTGGATCTGTCTAAATCCTTAAGCCCCTGCCGTCTGAAGATAGTATTCAATTTGTTTTTCAAGCTGTTCGCAGTCATGCAAAACAGTCTTCCACATCGTGAGGGGCACGCCGCTTCCCGAAGTGCTGTCGAGCTTTTGCGTGCGCTCGGCCATGCTCATGAAACCTGCATCTCTCGCGCGCGCCGTAAACTGACGAGCCAACGAGTTGAGCAGGTGCAAATCATAGCCGGCCAAGAGTTGAAGCGATTCGTGGCGGAAGCTCGAGAGATCTTTCGCAAAACTTGTGTAGTCGCGGACCCCATCCTGGCGGCCGTTCAAAAGAGACAGTGTTTTGATGTCAAATTTCGAAAGTTCCAATTTTCTCTCCCATCGCCGCAAGATGTCATGCAGGCTTTCACGCAAAATCGGGTTCACGATCAGGTCCTGAAATCCCCACTCCAAATACTCAAAGCGGCGAAAATCTTCTTGAGCATATTTCTCAGCAGGAACAACCAAGACTAAGCAGAGCTTCTTTTGGTTCTCGCGAAGCAGTTGCGCGCCGAATTTTTGACTTTGGGCCAGCTCATAGTCGACGCAAATCAAGTCGAACGCTTGTTTTCTTAATAGAACCTGAACATCACGCTCGTTGGTGGCGACTTGTGACAAACAGCCAAGAGCATCAAAGGCATATTTCAGTTCGCCGAAACTCTCATTTTTTTCCGTTAGAAGAAGGACTCGCGTTCCTTCATGCTCTTGTTCCATGTCATATTATTCGGTCCGGACTATGACCAGGGGATCAAAAGGCGGTGGATTTTTCTCCACCACCCCCCTATAGTTAAAGTCAGAGGCTAGATTTTGAGACAGAAAATCCTTTGTGTAGAAGACGAACAGCTCTTTCAAGCGATGATCCGCGAAACCCTGCGCGATTATCAAGTCACGATGGCGCGCTCATTGAGCGAAGCGAAATCTCAACTTGAGACAACTCGCTTCGACGCTATCATCCTGGACATTTTGCTCCCCGACGGCGACGGCCTTAAATTCTGGGCGCAAATGCACAACTCCCCGAATTGCGCAGGCGTCCCGATCATGTTCGTCACGGGTCAAACAGACATCTCGAATAAAGTGTTGGCTTTTTCGGTGGGCGCCGATGATTTCATCGCAAAACCCTTCGATCCCATCGAGCTCAAAATCCGCATCGAACGCCGATTAAAAACGGCCGAGCGCGCCGGCAGCTCGAACAGCTTCCGCTGGGGCAACCTGCTTTTGGACCTGACCCGGCAAAAAGCCTTTCATGTGGTCAACGACAAAGAAGTCGACCTCATGCTCACGTCCACGGAGATCAAAATTTTGCACTTGTTCGGTAAGCGCCTGGATCAGGTGTTTTCGCGCGAACAGATTTTGACCGAGGTGTGGGGCAACGCCAATGTTTCGGACCGCACCGTCGACAGCCATGTCGCCCATCTGCGTTCGAAGATCAAAGACACCGATGTCGAAATCCAGACGATGAAAAACTTGGGTTATTACCTCAAGAAAAAGTCCTGAGCGCCTCCCCGTTTTCGGGTGGCTTTTCTTCAAAATTTTAAGGGAAAAAGTGGTGGCCAGAGACGGAATCGAACCGCCGACACGCGGATTTTCAATCCGCTGCTCTACCGACTGAGCTACCTGGCCGAGGAGATGAATGAGTTAACTTTCCCCCACGGGAATGTCAATTCGGAACCTCTCGAATCCCCAGGTTAGGGGATCTTCGAGAGGGCTTGATCCAAGTCCCAAAGAAGGTCTTCGATTTCTTCGACGCCTACGCTGAGGCGGATCAGGCTGTCGTCAATTCCAAGGGCTTTACGGTTCTCTGGGGGCACGCTAGCATGCGTCATAATGGCCGGGTGCTCGATGAGGGACTCCACGCCGCCCAAGCTTTCAGCAAGGGCAAAGACCTTCACATTTTCAAGCAGGGTGCGGGCTTCCGCCAGTCCCCCTTTGGTAAAGAAGGTGATCATCCCGCCAAAACCGGTCATTTGTTTGCGAGCCAGATCGTGTTGGGGGTGCGAAGCAAGGCCCGGATAAATCACACGGGTGACCTTCGGGTGGTTCGACAAATACTCGGCCACTTTTTTGGCATTTTGCTCATGCTGGCGCATTCTTAAGGGCAAGGTCTTCAGCGAACGCAGGCACATAAACGCGTCAAAAGCCCCGGCCACGCCGCCCATCGAATTGGATAAGAACGCGATTTTTTCGGCGATCTCGGCTCGGTTGGTCACAACGGCGCCACCGACGACATCACTGTGACCACCGATGTATTTCGTTGCCGAGTGAACGACGATATCCGCACCCAAGCTCAAGGGGCGCTGAAAGTACGGGCTCAAAAAGGTGTTGTCGACCGCAACGAGGACGCCTTTAGCTTTCGCCATTTTTGAAATCGCCGCGATGTCGACGAGTTTCAGCGTCGGATTGGTCGGCGTTTCGAGCCAAACAAGTTTGGTTTCGGGCTTCAGCGCTTTTTCAAAATTCTCAGGCTTGGTGAGATCCACGTACGAAAATTGGAGTCCGTTGTGGCGCAGAACTTTGTCGAAGAGGCGGAAGGTGCCGCCATACATATCATCACCCGCGATGACGTGGTCACCCTGACGGAGAAGGTGCAAGATCGTGGTGGTCGCCGCGCAGCCCGAAGCAAACGCAAAGCCGTGCGTACCGCCCTCAAGATCCGCCAAGCAATCTTCGTACGCGCGGCGTGTGGGATTGTGAGTCCGCGAGTATTCCCAACCCTTGTGCACGCCCGGAGACTCTTGCACGTAAGTCGACGTCAAATAAAGGGGCGTCATGATCGCGCCCGTGGTCGGATCCGGTGTTTGTCCCGCGTGAATCGCGCGGGTCGAGAATCCCATGCTTCGATCGGTGTGTTTCATAGCAGTCCGTTTTCTTTCATCCATTGGTCGTTAAAGGCTTTGCTCAAATAAGCGCGGCCGCCGTCAGGGAAGATCGTCAAAATATTGGAAGGTTTGGTCAGTTTTTTCGAGAACTCGATCGCCGCCACCAGCGCCATCGCCGAAGACGGGCCCACGCAAATGCCTTCTTGCGCGATCAACTTTCGGGTCATTCCAAAAGCGGCCTTATCGGTCACCTGGACGGCATCGTCAATCACCTTCAGGTGAACGTTATCGGGCAGCATGTCCTCACCGACGCCCTCAACTTTATAAGAAGCTGCTGGTGTCAGCACTTTTCCGTGGTGAACAAGATCGTAAAGGATACTTCCCACCGGGTCGGCGAGAACGATCTTCATGTCTTTCTTTTTTTCTTTTAAAAAGCGGCCAACGCCTGAAATGGTGCCGCCGGTTCCCGCACCCGCGACGAAGGCGTCGAGCATTTCGCCCATTTGCTCCCAAATTTCGGGTCCCGTGCTTTTATAGTGGCGGTTCGGGTTGTCGGGGTTGTTGAACTGATTGGCCAAGAACGCATTGGGCGTTTCTTTGACGAGCCGATTGGCGACCGAAAGGTAGGATCGCGGATCATCCGGCTCAATGCCCGAAGGCGTGATCACCACTTCGGCGCCATAGGCACGCAAAATGGCCCGTTTCTCTTCAGAAATTTTGTCGGGCATGACAAAGATGCACTTATAGCCCTTCACCGCCGCGACCATTCCCAGGCCCAAGCCGGTGTTTCCTGATGTGGCCTCAACGATGGTTCCGCCGGGCTTAAGATCTCCACGGCGCTCGGCTTCTTCGATCATCGCAAAGCCGATCCGGTCCTTCACCGAACCACCCGGATTCATGTATTCAAGTTTCACCCAAAATGTATGGGGCGAATCGGGCACCACTTTATTCAAACGAACGATGGGCGTGTTTCCGATGGCGTCGATGACGCTGTTATGTACGTTTCTCATGTCAGGTTCGATTCCTTCATCTTGGCCGGCGCGGCGGCGTTTTGATCCATGGACTGCAGGACCGTGCTCATTTGCGTGATCGGGTCTTTTGAATACGGTAAACCTTGCTTGCCCATCAACGATCGGATCAATTTTTGATCCGGCTCATCTTTCATGAGCTCATCGACCAAGCGAGCGAGCTCGTCCGGTGCCAGCGACGTCTGTTTCATGTCCCCTCCCCGATAATCACTGGCAATTTATCCTTGTGGGAGGGGCCGTTCAAGCGGTTTCGCCCGGCTCTAAGCGAGCCCGGCAACCACTTTCAGCAGCAAAGGACCGAGCAAAAGCAGCAAAAATGCCGGAAACAGAAGAAAGAGCAGCGGCAGCATCATCCGAAACGGAAGACGCGCGAGAAAAAGCTCGATCTCCGCAAAGCCCTGCTCCTGCAGCTCATCTCCGAGTAACGTCAAATTCTGCAAAATGGGTTCGCCAAGAAGGCCCTTTTCGAGAAGCAGCAGCAGGTTGCGACGCGCGGGGCTCTCCAAGCTCTGCAAAAACATCTCCGTTGAAGCGCCGCGCTCGAAGAGATGCAGCCACTGCCTCACGGTCTCGCTCAGAGAATCGGGTTCGAGGCGCAAATAGGCGACAAGTCCCATGCGAACGGATTCTCCGCCCTCCATGGAGTAGCGCACGGTTTGCAGTAAACGCATCGAAGGCGTCATGTTTTCCACTTGAAGCTCCTTCCAATTGCCACCATCGCCAAAATTCCGGCGCAAAAAAGGCCGAAAGACACCAAAACAACACCCGATGCGAGCTCGGAAGGGCTGCGAAAGCCCGTCCAAACGAGCATTGCGAGGTACAAAAGCGAACAAACAATCGCCTGTGCCTTCACTTGTTCGGTCACCTGCCTCGACTTTTGACGGAATCTTTCGCTCTGCCGCACCTGAAAACGGTAGGCCTTGAGTTTTTCGGCCGTTTTGACCTGCGTTCGGTCCCATTTGAGCAGTTCTTGCAGCATTTCTCGCGCTTCGGGGAGCAAATGATCATCGTTTTTCTGCCCTTGCATGGTCAAAAGAGGCGCGAGTTCGGTCAAATCGCGAGATCTTTCGAAGTTTTTTTGGGCACAGAGCTCACGCAAGCTTTCGCGCAGCGATTTTCCGGATCTCATTTTGAGAAGCAGTTCATCGATGAACGGCAAACGCAGACTGGTAAAGCGTTTCCGGCGATTGATGTGATTCATCCACATCAAAAAAGGCGGCGCGAAGTTGAGAAGAAAGACGACAAAACAAGCGCGCAAAAGGTTCTCGCGCGACCAAAACGCCAAGCAAATCGCGATCGGTACGACAAAAAAACGCACGCGAGCTAAAGTTTGCTCCGAAATCACACGAAGAAGGTGTGCGTGGTTGCAGAAGTGATGTCCGAAGATGATTCCGAGTATCGAAAGTAGGATCCACGAAGCCATTGTTTGCCCTCCGAAGAGATGTGAGGTGCAAAAAATGCCGCAACCACAAAAATTTTCTATTGACGAGATTCGTCAGGTTAGGAACACTTAACTTAAGAAGAAACCAGGCCATGGAAAACTTTTAACTAGGAGGAACTAATGGCTAAGAAGAAAGCTACTAAAAAAGCTGCTAAGAAAACGACTAAAAAAGCCGCTAAGAAAAAAGCGACTAAAAAGAAATAAGGTCGCTTTACCGATTTCGGTAACTTGAACCCTCGGGGCAACCCGGGGGTTTTTAGTTTTTAAGGGGTGCGATTTGCGCGCCTACTCGAATTTAGAAGAAGTAGAGCGCACCCAACGCGCCCGTCACCATCTGCTTCATCGATGATGTCTCAAGAAGAAAGAGCACTTCCGCGTACAAAGCGGCTCCCGACGAGGGCCCGTGCAGCTGATTGAATTGAAGTCCCACGCTTGGCACGAGGAAGTTTTTGCCGAAGCGGCCACTGGCCTTCTCCTCGTCATCTAAGAACTTAGATTCGAGGTAGCCCGGAATCGTGCCGCTCATCTGACCTTGAGACGTTCCGGTCCACCGCGCGAAGCCAACGCCCATGTACGGCGTGAGTTGCGAACCTGGAAATGTGTGTTTCCAACCCAATCCAAACGAGTTGTAGCCGGGTCCGCCGCCCACACCGGCGGTCGCGGAGTCAAAATCACCATAGTTCAGCTCGAAGTTGAGTCCCAGAACGCCCATGCGGCCAAAACTCTCGACGCCAACGCCGACTTTGCGGTCTAAGCGCATGGCATCGACCGTGGCGTAGTCACCGCCCCGGCGAAAGACATCCCGCAAAGAGCTCGGCTGACGGATATAGCTTCCATTTTTGGATTCCTCGCGGACGCCGAAGACCGATGGCAAGGGGCGTGAACCGCCGCCTCGACGTGACGTGCCCGAGCTTTGAACCGAAGGAAGGCTCAGGATTGGCTTGGTTTCTTCGATGAGGATGGGCGCCGCCAAGGTGGGCGGCACCAGAAAGACCGCAAGAAGCCCCAAAATACCCAAAACGCGTGTTTGCATGATGCCAGCCTTAGAAAAGCTTCGCCTTGATACCCTCTTCTTGCAGGAACTTCTTGATGGCGGGTCCATCCAAGTTTTCGAGGCGGAAGAGGAGCTTGTGAACCAGGGCGTAGGTGTCTTCGGCTTTTTTGGTGCGAAGTTGGCCGGTGAGGTAAGCCATGTCGTCGCTGATTTTGATCGCATTGTCGACGAGACGTGAAACGTCTTTGTTTTTCGAAGTCTTATCGAGCAAAACCAAGGTCTTGTTCACATTGGTCACAAGTTTATCCATCTGCGCGATGACGTTGGAGACTTTGCCCTCGTTTTTTTCGACGAGTTCGATGATCTTTCCGGCCAACCCGTAGCTTTGAGAGATCAGCTGATCGATGCGGGGCGGATCTTCACCGCGAACGTAATCTCCCGCCGCGAGTTCACCGGAATCCAGGCTTCCGGGAGAAATCTCGAGGAACTTCTCGCCGATCACGCCGGCCAAGTTGATGAAGTATTTGGAGTCTTTGCGGATGCTCGTCCAGGCCTTTTTGTCGACGTCGATGACGACCTTTAGTTTCACCTCTTCGCCGGCGGGTGACTTGTAATCAGGCGTGAACTCGATTTTACGGACTTTGCCGACCTTGATCCCCATCACGCGGACGGGCGATCCCTCTTCGATGCCACCCGCGAAATTGTACATGATGTTCAAACTGCGAGAATTCGAAAAGGGATTCAGGATTCCGAGAAAATACGCAAAGGCCGCGATTCCGACGATGGCGATAACGAAAAGCAGGCCAACCTTGGCTTCAGACTTCAAAGTTCCTCCAGTCCATCCAGGACCGTCTAAGCGGACCCACTTACTTTATGCGCTCTCGAGGCGTCTCTCAATAGGTAAATGAAAACAAAAACGAGAGGACAAAGTCGATCACGATGATCGCCACCGATGATGTCACGACACTCCTCGTTGTTGCCGCGCCCACACCCTCGGCTCCCGACTGACAGCGAAAGCCAAAATAGCAACTGACGAGCGGAATCACGGCGCCGAAGCAAGCGCCTTTGATTCCGGCAAAGAGGAGATCTTGAAACGAAACAAACCGTCGCATGGCCGTGAGGAACAGGGCGGGCGTAAATCCCAGGTAAAATTCGCTGACGAGCTGGGCGGCCCACAGACAAACCAAACTCGCCAGAAGCGTGAGAATCGTCGCGCCGAGGACGCACGCGATGAGACGTGGAACGACCAAGAATTGAACCGGTCGGATCCCGAGCATTTGCAGCGCCTCAATTTGCTCGGTGATTTTCATCGTTCCCACTTCGGCGGTCATGCCCGCCCCCACGCGTGACGTGAGAAGCAGCGCCGTCACCACGGCGGCCAGCTCGCGCAAGATCAGCATCGAAGCAAAGCCCGGGACCATCGAGTCGTTCTGAATGACCATCTTCATGTGGAACGAGCTCTCCAGAATCGTGACCATCGCCGCAAAACAGACGCAGAAAAGCACGATCGGAAGACTTTGGTTGGCCACGAAATGCAACTGGCGGAGCCAATCGCGCCAGCGGAAAGGCGGCCGCAGCATTTCGCTCATCGTTTCGGCGACCAGAACGATGAACTCACTCACCGCCTTCGACCCCACGGTGAGACCGCCGCCCAGTTTTTCGAGTGCCGCAACCATCATTGTGCCCCCAAAACGACGCGAACGGTGATGTCGCTCAAAAAGCTCGTCAACCAATCGAAAATCACGATGCAAACCATGGTCGACACCGCGGTTTTAACAACGGCTTGGCCAACGCCCTTGGCGCCGCCCGTGGCCGTGAAGCCTTTATAAGTGCAGATGGTCGCTAGAACCAAGGCGAAGACGAAACATTTGACGATTCCATTGAGCACAGAAGGCAGGGTGACGATCGTGGGGATGTGGCGCAAGTACTCCTCAAAGTTCACCCCCGCAAAGGCCGCGCCCATGATCATGCCGCCAAAGATGGACATGATCAGCCCGAGAGTCAGCAAGAAGAAGCTCGAGACCACGATGCCCAAGAATCGCGGGAGAATCATCTCTTGAAGCGGGTCCGCGCCCAGACAGCGAATGGCATCAATCTGTTCGGTCACCCGCATGGTTCCGAGTTCGGCCGAAGTGAACGCGCCGACTTTACCCGAGAGCATGAAGGCGATGAGTAAAGGACCGACTTCACGCACGGTCGCCGAAGTCGCCAGCCCGCCTAAAAAGCCAAGCGCGCCAAATTCCTTCATTTGCAATGCGAACTGCACGGTCATGATCGCGCCGACGAAAAATCCGGCCATTCCGGTCGTCGACACGCTCTGCACGGTGACTTTCCACACTTGATCGAAAAAATCGACGCGGCGGCAGGGCTTACGGATCAGCGTGCGCATGATGTCTTTAAAGAAAAGAACGCAGCCTCCGATGTCGGTCAAGAGGGAGCTCGCCACTTTCGTCACGCCAGCACCTCCGCCAGGAAATCACGCACGAGCGGAACCTGGGATTTTTTGAGCTCGCCCGGCGTGCCTTGATCGACGATTTGACCCTGATCGAGAACCAGAATTCGGTCCGCGATCGAAAGGGCGCAGTTCATGTCGTGCGAAACGACGATGGATGTGGTTTTGAGTTTTCGCGACAACTCTTGAATCAGCTGATTCACCGCCGTTGTCGTCACGGGATCAAGGCCCGTCGTGGGCTCATCAAAGAGAAGGACTTGCGGGCGCAAGGCGACGGTGCGCGCGAGCGACACGCGCTTTTGCATTCCGTAGGAAAGCTGCGGCGGATATTTCTCTTCGACTCCCGCGAGGTGAACGGCGCCCAGGGCCTCGCGCACGCGCTCGCGGATTTGGTCTTCGGGAAGTTTTTCGAGACGCCGCAGACCAAACGCGATGTTGTCAAACACGGTGAACGAGTCGAAAAGCGCCGGCTGCTGAAAGACCATGCCGACCTTGCGGCGCACGCGTAGATACTCGTCTTCTGAAAAACGCGAGGTCTCTTCGCCATCGATCCAGATCTCGCCGCCATCGGGCCGCATGAGGCCGACAAGATTTTTGAGCAGAACAGATTTACCGGTGCCGGACGTCCCGAGAATAAAGAGAATTTCGCCTTGGGCGATCGCGAAACTCACCCCTTTGAGCACGGTGCGGGTTCCGAATGTCTTCACGAGATTTTTAAACTCGATCATGGCGACACCTCACCACGCAGAAACGCGCGGATCTTTGGATTTTTGGTTTCCCGCGCCTGCTCCGGAGTTCCGAGATCAAAGACCTCGCGGTCGCCGACATACCAAACCCGATGGCCGACTTGAAACGCCCGTGCCATTTCGTTAGTCACGACCACGATCGTGGCCTTTTTCTTTTCTTGAAGATCGATGATGAGGTCGATAATTTTGCGGCTCGTGATCGGATCCAAGCCCGCGGTGGGATCATCATAAAAAAGAAAATCCGGGTTCAAAGCTTGCGCCCGTGCGATGCCCAAACGCTTCTGCATTCCCCCGCTCATTTCGTCAGGATAAAGATCTTTTGCATGAAGAATCCCGACAGATTCCAATCCTTTAACGACGAGCGTCTCAATTTCTTGTTCGCTTTGCTTTGTCACTTCGCGCAATGGAAAAGCGATGTTTTCACCCACGTGCAAAGAATCGAAAAGTGCGTTCTTCTGAAACAGCATTCCCATTCGGCATCGCAGCTTTTGTCTTTGTTCGTGGGAAAGTTTGTGGAAATCCGCGCCCTCGATCTCCACTCGACCCCGGCTTGCGACCAAAAGACCCGCCATAATTTTAAGCAAAGTGGATTTGCCCTGACCACTGGGCCCGACGATGGCGATTCTTTCCCCGTTCTCCACAGACAAGTCCACAGAGTTGAGTATTTGTTCGGCTCCAAACGAGTGAGAGACCGAGTGCAATTGCAGGGCAGGTAACGCCACGCTCTACGCCTTCTTTCAGCGATTTCAGGACCATGACTTGTCTAACCCTATGATTTAAGTTTGAATGTCGCCGTTAACGCAAGCAGTTTTACACCGTCGCACCCGAGGTGCGCCACTGGGGAGAAATCATGTCACACAAACGCAAAAAAATCGCAGTCATCGGAGCTGGTTTTGTCGGCTCCACTTGTGCTCACTGGGCCGCTTCGAAAGAGCTCGGCGATGTCGTTGTTTTGGATATCAACGACGGCGCGGCCAAAGGAAAATCGCTCGACTTGGCTCAAGCGGGTCCTGTTTATAAATTCGATTCGAACGTCATGGGCACCGCCGACTACAAAGACATCGCGGATTCCGACGTCGTGATCCTGACGGCCGGCATGCCCCGCAAACCCGGCATGAGCCGTGACGACTTGATCGGCATCAACGCCAAAATCGTCAAAGATTGCTGCGATGGAATCAAAAAGCACGCTCCGAACTCGATCGTCATCGTGGTCTGCAACCCGATGGACGCCATGGCCGTGCACGCAAAACGTTGCCTGGGCTTTCCCCGTGAGCGCGTGATCGGCATGGGCGGCGCTTTGGATTCTTCGCGCTTCCGCACTTTCATCGCTGAAGAACTCAAAGTTTCGGTGAAAGATGTCACCGGTATCGTGATCGGCAACCACGGCGATGCGATGGTTCCGCTCCCCCGCTTGGCCACCGTTGGCGGCGTTCCCCTCACCGAGATGATGAGCGCCGAAAAAATCAACGCGATCGTCGCGCGCACCAAATCGGCGGGCGCTGAGATCGGCGGGCTCTTGAAAACCGGTTCGGCCTATTACGCTCCTTCGGCGGGCGCGGTCGAAATGGCCGAAGCGATCCTCAAAGACCAAAAACGTCTGATCCCTTGCGCGATCGAGCTCAACGGTGAATACGGCGTCAAAGGCATGTTCGTGGGCGTTGTCGCGAAACTGGGCGGCAAGGGTCTCGAAGAAATCGTCAGCGTGAAACTGAACGCGGACGAGCAAGCTGAGTTCGAAAAATCGGTGGCGGCGGTGAAGAGCCTCGTCGACGGTCTGAACGCTGTTCAAGCTTAATTCCAATTTCAAATCTTAGATCCCGCGGCTTTCGGCCGCGGTCTTTTCAGAAGTCTCTCGAAAGGTTAAACATGAACATTCATGAGTATCAGGCGAAGGAAGTCATTCGCCGTTATGGTGTGGCGACGCTGAAGGGCCAAATCGCCTCTTCTCCCGAAGAAGCGGTCCGTGCGGCCCAAAACATCGGTGGCAGCGTTTGGGTCGTGAAAGCCCAAATCCACGCCGGTGGTCGCGGCAAAGGCGGCGGCGTTAAGGTGGCCAAATCGTTAGATGAAGTGCGCGACTACGCGACAAAAATTTTGGGTATGCAGCTCATCACGCACCAAACGGGCCCCGAGGGCAAAGAAGTGCAAAAGGTCTATATCGAACAGGGCTGCAATATCGCGAAAGAGTACTACGTCGCCGTTTTGATCGACCGTGAAACCGGCCGTCCCGCGATGATGGCTTCGAGCGAAGGCGGCATGGACATCGAAGAAGTGGCCGCTCACAATCCCGATGCAATCAAAAAAGTCGACATCGATCCCGTTGTCGGCCTGGCGGCTTTTCAAGCCCGTGAACTCGCGTTCGCCATCGGCATTCCGAACGAAAATATCAACAAAGCCGTCGCTTTCATGCAGTCGCTTTACAAAGCTTTTGCGGACAAAGACTGCTCGATCGCCGAGATCAACCCTCTCGTGCTCACCAAAGAAGGCGACATCTTGGCTCTGGATGCCAAAATGAATTTCGATTCGAACGCCCTCTTCCGTCAAAAAGACATTCTTGAGTACCGAGATCTCACCGAAGAAGAGCCCACCGAGATCGAAGCGTCGAAATACGACCTCGCGTTCATCAAACTGGATGGCAATATTGGCTGTTTGGTCAATGGTGCGGGTCTGGCGATGTCGACTCTGGATATCATCAAGCTCAACGGCGCCATGCCCGCGAACTTCTTGGACGTCGGCGGCGGCGCGAACAAAGAAAAAGTCACCGCGGCTTTCAAAATTATTCTCAAAGATCCGAACGTGAAGGCGATCCTCGTCAATATTTTCGGCGGAATCATGAAGTGCGACATCATCGCGGATGGCGTGATCTCGGCATCGAAGGAAGTCGGACTCAAAGTTCCTCTCGTGGTTCGCCTCGAAGGCACGAACGTGGATCTCGGCAAGAAGATGCTGCGTGAAAGCGGTTTGAACATCACTCCGGCCGATGATTTGGCCGATGCGGCCCAAAAAGTCGTCGCTGCGATCAAGGGGAAATAAAATGGCGATTCTGATTAATAAAGACACTCGCGTTATCACTCAGGGAATCACGGGCGCTCAAGGCTCGTTTCACACCGAACAAAGCATCGCTTACGGCTCGAAGTTCGTTGGCGGCGTGACGCCCGGAAAAGGTGGGACCACGCACCTGAACCTCCCTGTTTTCAACACGGTAAAAGATGCGAAACACAAAACAGGCGCCAACGTCTCGATGGTTTTCGTTCCGCCGCCGTTCGCGGCGGATTCGATCATGGAAGCGGTGGATGCCGATTTGGATCTCGTGATCTGCATCACCGAAGGCATTCCCGTCATGGACATGGTCCGCGTGAAATCCTTTATGAAAGGCCGCCGGACTCGTTTGATCGGACCCAACTGCCCCGGCGTGATCACGCCTGGCCAATGTAAAATCGGCATCATGCCCGGCGCGATCCACAAACCCGGCCGCATTGGCGTCGTTTCGAAATCGGGAACCTTGACCTACGAAGCGGTTCACCAGCTCACCCAATTGGGCTTGGGACAGTCCACTTGCGTCGGTATCGGCGGTGACCCCGTCAACGGCACCAGCTTCATCGACGTTTTGGATTTGTTCCAAAAAGATCCCGATACTGATGGCGTCATCATGATCGGCGAAATTGGCGGTTCGGCCGAGGAAGACGCGGCTGAATGGATCAAGTCGAACTTCAAGAAACCCATCGCCGCGTTCATCGCGGGCGCTTCGGCGCCTCCCGGAAAACGCATGGGCCACGCCGGTGCGATCATCAGCGGCGGCAAAGGCACGGCTGAAGCCAAATTCAAGGCTTTGCAGGCGGCCGGCGTGACCATCTCGCGCTCTCCCGCCGAAATGGGTAAAACTTTGAAATCGCTCTTGAAATAAGCAAGAAAACCGAATACCAGTGGGGCTCTTAAAAAGCCCCCAAGGAGTTATCAATGGCTAAAGAAATGACTTTCTCGATCATTAAGCCCAACGCCGTTAAAAAAGGCGTTATCGGCGACATCATCAACCACTTCGAAACCAACGGCCTGCAAATCGCAGCGGCGAAGCTGGGCTTCATGTCGAAAGACAAATGCGAGCTCTTCTATGCTGAACACAAAGAGCGTCCCTTCTTTGGCGAACTCGTTTCGTTCATGACCTCGGGTCCCGTCGTGATGATGGTTCTCGCGGGTGAAGGCGCGGTTTTGAAAAATCGCGAGCTCATGGGCGCGACTGATCCCAAAAAAGCCAATGCCGGCACCATCCGCGCAAAACACGGCGACAGCATGGGCGAAAACGCGGTTCACGGTTCGGATTCTCCCGAGTCGGCAAAACGCGAAATTGCGATCTTTTTTGATAAGCACGAAATCGCGAACATGTAGTAAGATCGTCTTCAAGCAAGACCATCTGATGAAAGGCGGCCTTTGGGCTGCCTTTTTTTATCCGGAGACCGATGAAAAAGGGCGACCGCGTTCCCGTGACCATCGAAAAAATGAGCCTGCATGGCGGCGGTGTCGCTCGTGTGGATGGATTTGTTTTATTCGTGGATTTTGCGGCCCCGGGTGATCGACTCCTGGTCGAAGTGATCGAGGTGAAGAAAAATCACGGCTTCGCCCGCATCGTCGAAGTGGCCTCGGCCTCGAGCGAACGCAAAGATCCGCCATGTCCCGTTTTTGGCGAGTGCGGTGGCTGCAATTGGCAACACCTGGCCGACGAGCGCCAAATTCACTGGAAGCAGACTCTCGTGCAAGAGGCGCTCGCCAAAGCGGGACGCACGCCTCAGAACTTTTTGCCGATCGTCCAAAGTCCCCAGGCCTTTCGATACCGCAACCGCATCCAGCTCAAAAAACGCGGGCACGAGGTCGGGTATTTTGCCTCGGGTAGCCACCGACTGGTTCCCATTAAAGACTGTCCGCTGGCGGAAGACGCTTTGGTGCCGGCAATCTCCGCGCTCGCGTCTCAGGCTCCCCGTCCCCAACGTGACGAAGATTTCGAGACTTGGGAAATCTCGCTGACCTCCAGCCACCAACCGCAAATCAAACCCTTGAATCAACGCGATCTCGCCTTCTCTCAAGTGAATCGATTTGTGAATGAGCTTTTGATCAAAGAAGTTCTTGCTTGGGCCGATGAATCGAAGTTCGACGTCTTTTGGGATCTGTACTCCGGCGCCGGCAATTTCACCTTTCCGATGATCGCACGGTTTCCTCAATCTTCGGGTCTTGGGGTGGAGCTTTCGTCGTCGTCGATTCAAGAGGCGCAAACGCAGACTCAGCGACTCAGAATTTCGCCCAAAAAGCTCGAATTTTACCGCAGCGACGTGGCGCTTTTTCTGAAACGACGCGCACCTCCCGAAGGTTCGCTCATTCTTTTGGACCCGCCGCGCGCGGGGCTTGATGAATCGGTCGTCGAAGCCCTGGCCCATAGCCGGGCTCAAACTCTTCTGTACATCAGCTGCAACCCCATGAGCCTCGCTCGCGACCTCTCTCGCCTTGAAACCAAAGCACCGGGCCGCTGGACCCTGACGCGCGCACGTCTCTTTGACATGTTTCCGCAAACCGATCACGTCGAAACCCTGGTCGAACTCAAGCGTTGACTCGGCTTTCTCGGGTGTTAACCTCTGAATATGCTAAGGGTTTCTCTGTTTCTAGCGCTGTCTTTGAGCCTTGCGGCTTGCACGAATCTGGGTGCACGCGATCCCGAACAAGCGGAGCTGCATCTGCGCGTCGGCTCTTCTTTGCTTGAAAATGGCAGCTACCCCCAGGCGCTTTCGGAACTTCTCCATGCCGAGAAGCTCGATCCCGAAAATGCTCTGGTGCAAAACAATCTGGGCCTCGTTTATTTCGCCCGCGAACGAAACGACCTCGCCGAAAAACACATCCGCCGGGCCATTTCGCTGGATCCAAATTTCACCGAAGCCAAAAACAATCTGGGCCGCGTTCTGACCGAGAAAAAACAGTACGAAGACGCGCGAAAAATTCTGACCGGAGCTTTGCAGGATCTGACTTTTGTTTCGCCCGAAAAAATCCATCTAAATCTTGGATACTTGGATTTCAAACAGGGCCAGTACCGAAGCGCAAAAACGCAGCTCCTCAAAGCCATCGAGTTTCAACGCTCAAACTGCATGGCGCAAACTCTGTACGGGCGCACTCTGTACGAGCTCAAAGACTTCACGGGCGCCGCCTCAAGCCTCGATCGCGCCATCGGTTTTTGCCAGCGCAACTCCCCCGACGAGGCTCAGTATTACAGCGCTTTGTCTTATTATCAAATTGGCGAGACCCGTAAAGCTGAGGTTCGCTTAGAAGAGATCATCAAATTGTATTCGAGCGGCAAATACTATGACCGCGCCCGCTCGATGCTGGAAACCATGAGAAAGTAACTATGAGCAAACTCGGACAGTTTCTAAAAAATGAGCGTGAAAAAAAAGGCCTCTCTCTGCACGAGATCGGCCTGTCGCTAAAGATCAATCCGAAGATTCTCTCGGCGCTCGAAGATGGTCAAAAAGACGCTCTGCCCGCGAAAACTTTCTTGCGCGGATTCGTCAAGTCCTACGCTCAGTACTTGCGCCTGAGCACGGACGAAGCCCTCCGACTTTTCAATGAGGAGTACGGTACAAAGCCCGAAGACAACCGTCCTCCGATCGCGGGCGGCCCCGGTGAAACCGACGCCCCTCCGGTTACCGTGATCAAACCCCGCCCTTCTGAAGAGAGCTCCGGATCGCAGAAACAGAACAAAATCTTTCTCATTGGCGGCGGTATTCTTTTGTTCATCCTCGTCGTCTTTGTCGCGAAGATGGTCGACAAGTACCAAAAAGAACGCGTGACCCGTCCTTTGCCGATCGAAACCGTCGGCGCGCCCGCCGAGGAGCCCACACCGGTGCCTGAGGGTGCTGAACCCGCCGTGGCTGTGGACGCGGCAACGGGTGAAACGCTGATGACTCCCGCAACCGGTGCGGCCGTCGTCGGTGCCGCCTCTTCACCGACGCCAGCGATGAGCCCAACGCCCGCGGCCACTCCGGCTCCGACGGCAACGCCAACTCCGGCACCCACGGCGACTCCCCGACCGATCGCCACGCCGACTCCAACTCCGAAACCGTCGCCGACGCCCAGTCCGACGCCCAGTCCGACGCCGGTCGCAACGCCTTCGCCGACGCCGAAACCCACCGCCACTCCGAGGCCGTCGCCAACAGCAACACCGACGCCCGCACCAACGGCTTCGCCCACGCCGATCCCCGAGGCGACTCCCGAGGTTCGACCCACGGAAGTCATTATCGAGGCTTTGAACAAAGTTTCGGTGAAATACACTCTCGGTGACGGCCGATCGCAAACAATCGAGCTCGGCGCCGATAAGTTGCACACGATTCGCGCCAAAGGAACCATCATGCTGGAACTCAGCGATGGCGGTGCGGTCAACTTGATCGTCAACGGACGTGATCGTGGCGTTCCGGGTTCGATCGGCCAACCTTTGAAACTCAATCTTCCCAAGTGACCTGGTTCGCTCGCCTTTGGTGGCTGTCCCTTCTCATCAAGCTTGTGCTGGCGGCGATTCTGCCGTTGGCCGCTGATGAGGCTTATTACTGGGTCTGGTCGCATCACTTGCAATGGAGCTACTTTGACCACCCCCCCCTAGTGGCATGGGTTCTGTGGCCCGGACACCTTTTCGAAAACTTTTTTTTCGCCGTTCGGTGGCCTGCGGTTCTCTTGGGTCACGCCACGCTGCTCGTTTGGTTCCTCTTTCTCAAAGAAAAGCTTTCCGATGCCGAGATGAAGCTTTGGATGTGGCTCGCTTTGCTGACGCCTTTCTTGGGCATCGGATCTTTGATCGTGACCCCCGACGTTCCCGTGCTGTTCTTCTGGGCGCTGAGCCTGCTCTTTTATCAGCGTGCCCTGCAAAAGAAGTCGGCCACTTGGTACATCGCTCTGGGTGCCGCCTTGGGCCTGGGTTTTTGCTCCAAGTACCACATCGTTTTGATCGTCCCCGTCTTTTTGATGGATCTTATCTTTGAAAAAAAAGGGCGCGACATCCGTTGGAAATTCATTCCCCTCACGGTGTTGACGGGGCTTCTTTTTACGACGCCGGTTCTTTATTGGAACGCCACAAACGATTGGGCCTCCTTCCGTTTTCAGTTGAATCACGGTTTCAGCGGTGGAGCTTGGAATCCCGAGTGGACGCTGTCTTACATCCTTTCGCAAATTCTGTTCTTTGGTCCTTTGCTGATTCCCGCCTTTGTCCGCGGATTTCGCGATCGAAACCTGCGTCTGCTCTCTTGGAACGCCTTGTTCTCGTGGTCGTTCTTTTTGTATTCGTCTTTCAAATCCGTCGTGGAAGGCAATTGGCCGATCATCGGGTACGCGCCGGCTTATGCCGTGGCCGCCAAGGGGACTCGCTCGGCCAAGTGGGTCTACATCACCGTCGGATTTTGGAGCGTCGCCACTTTGATTTTTCTGTCGCACTGGCTGGTGCCTTGGTTTCCCGAAAACGAGAAGATCGATGAGACTCATCAGTACCGCTCGCTCGCGGCGATCACCCAACGCTACACACCGATCTACGCCAACACCTACCAAATGGCTTCAATTCTCAGCTTTGAGACAAAAAAGCTCATCCCCAAGCTTCGGGGCATGAGCCGCTACGATTTTTATGACGAGATGCCCGCGTCAATGCCGGACGGCCGTTCGTTTTATTTGATCAAACGCGAGGGGCAAGGCCTTTCCGAATGGCTACAAAGCAGGCAAACTCAGGTCGAAATTGTTGAGAAATGGCCGCCGAACTTTGAGGTTTTAAAAATTACTCTTCTATGAAGTTGATCGTCGCTTTGACCGTCATGATCCTGGGGTACTTCGTGTACGGATTTTATCTGTCGCAGTCCTCCTTTGACGCGATTCCGGTGGGCCTTAAAGAAGAAAATCCCACCGATTTTTATGACTACCGCGGCGTCATCAATGTGCACACGCAGCTTTCGCTGGGCTCGTCGACACCGAATGAAGTCATTGAGGATGCCAAAAAATCGGACCTTGATTTCGTGGTGATCACCGACGTGAATCAGTTCGACCACGTGGAGTCGCTCAACGGTTACAGCGGAAATTTGTTGGTCATGAACGAAGGCGAATACAGCTTTTTAGATTCGCGTCTTTTGTATCTTTCAGACAACCATTTGGAGCGCGCGCAAGAATCGACACTTTTTTTCACCGACTTGTTGTCGCAGCAAGATCCGCAAATGCGCGAAAGTCTTCTCATCATCGCGCATCCTTTCAAAGATGGACCGACGTGGACGGGTCCGTTTCCTCCGGGACTCGACGGTCTTGAAATTATGAATCCCAAAGCCATTGCGAGCCGCGCGTGGAAGCGCTCGCCGCTCGACGTGATGTGGAGCTTCGTGATTTATCCGTTCAATCCCCGTTACGCATTTTTGCGGCTTTTCCGCGAACCCACCGACGAACTTTCACTCTGGGATCAGATGAGCCAAGAGCGACCACTGCTCGGCTTTGGGGGCGCGGATGCTTCGGCCCGCGCCATCCCGCTCACGGATTACCTGATCAAGTTTCCGAGTTACCAAACGTCTTTTCAGATTGTGAACAACCACGTTCTTCTGGATTCTGAACTCACGGGCCGTTACCCGAAGGACCGGCAAAAGATCATGTCGGCTCTCAAGGCGGGGCAATTCTACGTTTCGCTGGATCTCCTCGGAAATCCCAAAGGCTTCATCGCCAAACTTCAAGATAAAGACGGCAAAGTCTATCCCATGGGTTCAAAAATCAAATTCAAGCCGGGCCTCAAGCTGATCGCCGAGTTGGGACGCGAGCCTGTTTATTATTACGAGATCGTGTCGTTGCAGAACGGCGACCGCTTTGAAACCGTCAATTCAAAACGTCTCGAGGCGGAGATCACGGGCCCTGGCGTTTACCGCGTGATCGTGCGCGTGAGCCCGACGTTGCCGCTTCCGGATGGCACTCGTTGGATCACTTGGATTTACTCGAATCCTTTTTTCATTCGTCCGTGAGCTTTTTCGATCGCTGAGGCCTTTCAAGCACGAGACCCTCGCGAGCCTCGTTCTGACAAGCCAAACGCTCTTCGGGTTTGAAGCCACGGTCCTGCGCGATTTCAGCTTCAAGTTCGCCTCTCGGACCTAGCTTTTCTAAGCCCTCGACAACCTTCACTCGGCACGTGCCGCAGGTGCCAAAACCGCCACAGGTGTGATCCAGCGGGACTTTTGCTTTGAGTGCGGACTCCAGGATTGTCTGACCTTGACTCGCCTCGACAATTTTACGCTCAGGAAGAATCAGATAACGGACCTTGGATTGCACGCTTGAAACTCCCCCCTCTCTTTTGTATCAGTTAGACAGGCGCGGCGCCAGTCGGGCCTGAGGGGAAATTCGAGATGAGATTTGTTGCATTTGACCTTGAGACCACGGGCACCGTTCCCGGCGTTGACCAGATTGTTGAAATTGGAGCGGTTCGATTCGTGGATGGCCAGGTTGAGGCCGTTTTTTCGACCTTGATCGATCCCAAGGTCTCGATTCCGGCGGGGGCCTCGGCCGTCAACGGCATTTACAACGACATGGTCGCGGGAAAACCCACCGTGGATACCGTTCTGTCATCGTTGACCGAATTCTGCGGAGCCGATCCCATGGTCGCGCACAATGCGCCTTTCGATGCACAGTTTTTGATCGCCGATTACAAACGCCACGAGTTCGCCACTCCCGGTGGCGTGATTCTCGACACCCTTCCGATCGCGCGCAAAATCTTTCCGGGTCTTCCCAATTACAAACTCGGCACTTTGACTCAACATCTGAAAATTCCGTCGACCGGGTTTCACCGCGCCGAAGAAGATGCGACCTATTGCGGACAACTCTTCCTGGAAATGCTCAAGCGCATTTCGATCAACGGGCAGGCACCCGCGATCGAGAACTTGATCGCCCTGACGGGCAAGGCGGAGTACCGCTTTCCAATTATCGAGCGCAGTCCGAAGCAGCTCGACTTTCTCTCTCTATTTTGATTTGACCAAGACCGACGATGCTTTCTGAGCAATCGGAAAGCGCCGTCCCCGTCCGAAAGAGTGCTTCGAGACCTTCAAAATGGGCGGGGCTTGCCAACGTTTGAATTCCGAGCGCAAGACGGCGCCCAAAAGCCATTGTTCATCTCGAGAAGATCCGAGCTTCGCCTCAACGACGAGGCGGTCAACCGCGCGGTCCAAAACATCGTACTCGGGTAAAGAATCTTGATCTTTCTGGTTCGGACGAAGTTCCGCCGACGGGGCACGGGTGAGGATGCGCTGCGGAATCAACTCATGCTCTCGATTGTAGAGATCGCAAAGAGTATAGACTTGCTTCTTGGTCAGGTCTCCGATCGGCATAAGACCGCCGCACATATCCCCGTAAAGAGTCGAATATCCCGCAGCGGCCTCAGATTTGTTGCTCGTCGCGAGCAGCATCGAATTGGCCGCGTTCGAATAGGCCATCAAAATGGTCCCGCGGACACGCGCTTGGAGATTTTCGTGCACCAATCCGAAGTCCTTGAGACCCATCGCCGGATCGATCACTCCGCGCAAGACCTCGTAAGGCTGCTGAATCGAGACCGTCTTCATTTCGATGCCTAAATTCTTCGCCAGCTTTGCCGCCAGCTCTTCGCTTTCGGACGCGTTGAACTTGCTCGGAAGAGCAAATCCCTTCACGTTCGAAGGACCAAGGGCATCCACGGCCAGGCAGGCGACAAGAGCGGAATCGACGCCGCCGCTCAGGCCCAAGTGGACTTTGCTCAAACCCGTCTTGCGGCAAAAGTCGCGAATCCCCAGAACCAAGGCCTGCCGAATTTTTTCGGCATCGGCGACTTTTTCAGTGCGCTTCATGCCTTCCATTTTATCGAGATCCAGAACGCCGATGTCCTCTTCAAACGCCATCAGACGCGCCAGTTCACGGCCTTTCGGATCAACGGCGAAACTTTGCCCGTCAAAAACAATTTCGTCTTGGGCACCAACCATATTGCAATAAATCATCGGGGCTTTAAACAGGGCGCTGGTTTTGCGAACCAAATCGTCGCGAACTTTTTCTTTTCCCGGGTAATACGGAGACGCGCTCAGATTCAAAACCAGGTCGATGCCTTTTTCTTTTTTGGCAACGGCCTTCAGTGGATTGGCCGGGTACTGGCTCCGTCCATTTTTATCGTCCCAGGCCCAGATATCTTCGCAAATGGTGACCAAAATCTTTTGGCCGTTGAATTTAAAGACATTGTCGGCAATGCGTCCCGTTTCGATGAAACGGGCCTCATCAAACACGTCGCCCGTGGGTAGAAGTTCTTTGTGAAAGAACCGGCTTTTCTTGCCGCGCTCAACGAAAACCGCCGAGTTGTAATAAGGACGCCCGTGCTTGAGTTTGGTTTGCGTGATGGCACCGAATAAAAGACCGATTCCTTTCGGCGCCGATTTTTCGATGTCTTTGAGAAAACGGTTTTGCGCTTCAACCATTTCGGAGATTTCGAGCAGATCGAACGGATGATAGCCGAAGAGCGCCGCCTCCGGAAAAATCACCATATCGCAATGCCGCTCCAGGGCCTTGTGGGCGAAATCGAGAATTTTATTTTTATTGGATTCAAAGTCGGCGAGGGAGGCGTTGATTTGGGCGATCGCGATTCTCATACCAGGCTTTCGGGGTGAATTTCTTGTCTCCCCGAAAAGCCGTCTTGGTAACCGTGAAAAAACCGAATGCTGCTCTCGGGGTATTTCCAGCAATAATAGCCCCGTCCATTGTCAAAGTCAGCAAGCCAAAGACCTTTGGGATGCACGCCCAGCCGCGACAGCTTCTGTTGCCAGTGGTCAATTTGCGTTTGAATGTCCTCTTCAAGCTGCTGAGCCGCTTCGGTGCTTCCGTACTTGATGGCCTCGAGACGGTTCACCATCCGCGACACTTCACGCTGCGATTCGGCGGTGATGTGGATGATCACCGGCAGAAGCTCCTGCGCCTGCTGCAGGGTGAAGGTGCGTTGTGTCTGTGAAATGGAAACCACGTTGTCCATCAAATTCCCCGGTCAAAAACGTCGCCTTCGAGGTGCGTCCTGAAGGAGGCCCTTTCTCGTTCAAGGATCTCAAACTTACAACTAAAAGGCCGAAAAACAGGACGCCGGCTGTAGAAAATTCTCTTGCGGCGCAACAAGTCTTTCGCGTTATTTCTCCATGCTTTTTGAAATTTGCGAGAGCTGTCCGCCGATGAAAAGAATCATGGCGATCGCGACAACGATGATGATTAACAGACGGAAAATTTTTCCAAACGAGAAACCGTCTCCAGAAAGATCCACGTCCCGCGGCTTACGAAGCTGCTCACGAACTTCGATTTTTCGGCCCTGTTTCGAGCCGCCACCTTCTTCAGAAACGGCCGCGACTTTACGGATTTTGTCCTCACGTTTTTTGATTTTTTCTCGCTCGGCCATGAGCATCCCATTGATGCCTGAAACTTGGATTTGTCTCGCGCGGTCGTTGTTGCGACCACCGCCATATCCGCCACGAAGGTAACCCGGAGAACGCTCTTTGCTCCCGCCACCCTCTTCGACAACGATGGACTTTGCGCCACCGCCGCCATTGTCAAAGCCGCCGATACGCACCGACCTTTGCCGGCCGCCCGCCTGAGCAACGAGATTCGAACGCTTTGAATCTGACTTTGAGGCTTCCGATTCGTTGTCGCGCTCCTCGACACCACGTTCTTTTTCCGAAGAGCCCGACGAGCCACCCTTTGAAGCGTTGGATGAACCGCCCTCTTCAAAGGGGTTTGTGAAGTTGCACTCTTGAACGCCGCTCGCACCGCCGAGACCCGGAAGCTCCCCTTGATCGAGGAGGCACTCCACATAATTGCCGATATAGTGCTGCGCCCATTCACGGAACGGTTTGAAGAGGCGATTGGCCAAAAGGATCGCCAACGTGATCACCACCACGAGCAAAAGAATGTACTCGACGATCCCCTGTCCGGACTCGGACCGAAGACCTCGTTTGGCTTTATTCACTAGCGATCTCCATGGACTTCCTCTAAAATTTTAGCATATGTCGTTGCGGGGAATCTTCAGAAACAATGTAAGCCTTTGTATTTGCTTGATTTTTATTGGTCTTTGGGCTGGCTCCGCAAGCGCTCAAAACCTTCAAAGCGCCCAGATTGCAGCTCGCAATAAGCAGTGGGACCGCGTGATCGAAATTCTTGGTCCCCACGTCGACAAAATGGGTCGCGATGAAATCCATCTTCTCGCCCAAGCCCACTCGGCAAAAGGCAATCACGCCCTGGCCATCAAAACCTACGAAGCTTCGCTCGCCACGAATCCCAAGGATGCGGCGGCCAAGCGCCAGATCGGTGTCGAGTACACCCTTATGAATAAAGACAAAGAGGCCATGGGCGCCTTCCGTGAAGCCCTCGCCATCAACCCGGCTTATGAAGCCGCCTACCTCGATATCGCCAAGATTTACGAACGGCGTGAGTACAAAAACGCGGGCCGCGAATCCAAAGACTCCAAGTACGAACAACGCTTGCTTTATCAAGATCTGATCGCGCAAGAAAAAGTCGGCCGTAAGCCGACCTACATCTCCAAGCTTTGCGAATTGACGGCTCTCGGCGGCCACTACCTGACCAAAAGCGGAAGCCTTGAGTACTGCCCCGAGGGGATCAAGCTCTCGCCGCAAGATCCCTCGAACTACGTTTACCTGGCCATGACCTACAAAGAGACCGGGGAGGCCAAGAAAGCTCTCGAATACTTTAAAATGGCCGGCGACAAGTTTCCCGCTTCGGAACTCGCGCAGATGTCGATGGCCAACTACTACGCCGACGACAAGAATTTCGTCCTCGCTTACAAACACTTCCGCCAGGCTTCATTAGCGAACCCCAAATCGATGAAAGCCCTGGTGGGCTGGGCCACCAGCAGTCTCGAGATTCAAAAGCCTGACGAGGCCTATAAAGCGTTGGAACAGGCCTGCGCCCTTGACCGCTCGGCGAGCGTTCAAGTTCGCAAAGCCGACGCGATGATGCGCCAACAAAAGAACACCGAATGGGCGCAAAAATTCGACACGTTGTCGGACCGCTGCGGTTTGCGCCAAGAAATCTAAGAAGCCGTTCTAGGCCTCGATATCGAAATATTTTTTGAGCAGGCCGGAGGGGGCTTGGATGCGAGTGACCACGTTTCCTTGGACCCGAAGACTCGGGACCGAATCATTGGTGCTCGCGGTTCCCGTCAGAATCAACAAACCCCACTTCACGCTGCCGCGGGGAATTTTTAAATCCACGATCTCGTAACCGGCATCGATCGCCATCGACGCCGCTAAAAACAAGGCTCCCAACGAGGAATTTTCGACAAAAACCAGGCTCTGGCGCACGGGCGCGTGCTCCAGACTGTAGAAAGCGCGTTCAATTTTTTGATTCCAACGGTCAATGAGAGTGACCGCTTCAACATCGCTAACCGACAAACGACGCAAAAAGATCTGAAGTTTTTCGGGCGCGCCCTTTACAAGGAGCTGCGCTTGCGGGCCCATCGGGATCAATTCGAGACACTCGAGCTCGCTATCCAGACCCACCAAATGCAGGGCTTGGTAGGCGGACCCGTTCGAATTGAACACGATCACGGCCAAAGACTTCATGCATTCAACTCTTCGGGACTCAGGATGCGGCCGATGAGGTCATACTCCATGGCGTCCGTAATTTCGACGTAAACCATCTCACCGACCTGAGCTTGGCCGTCATTGATAAGCGTGACGCCGTCGATGTCGGGAGCTTGTTGCGAATTGCGACCCTGCAAAAGAAGGTCGGTTTCTTCCGAGTAGCCTTCAACCACGACTTGCATCACTCGTCCGATCATCGCCTGATGCTTTTCACGCGAGATGTTCTGCTGAACTTCCATCAGCGCCTCGTAGCGGCGCTGCTTGGTTTCGTCGTCGATCTGATCGGTCATCTTGCCGCCAGGCGTGCTCTCTTCGGGCGAGTACTGAAAGCAACCGACGCGGTCGAACTGCTGTTCGGAAATGAACTCCAAAACCTCTTCGAATTGCTCTTGCGTTTCACCGGGAAAGCCGACGATGAACTGCGTGCGGATCACCGCGTCCGGAATTTCGGTGCGGATCATCGTGAGCGCGCTCTCGATCTCCGCGCGGGTCATCTTGCGGTTCATGCGTTTAAGAACAGCGTCGTTCACGTGCTGCAAGGGCATATCGAAGTAACGGACGAACTTGGGGTTGTTTTTGATCAAATCCACGAGTTCGGGCGTGATGCCATCCGGGTAGAGATACAAAAGGCGGATCCACTGAATGCCTTCAACCTCGGCCAGCGCGCGCAGAAGCTCGACAGGATTTTCTTTTGCCTCGGGATTTTTACGACGCAGGTCCCACCCGTAGTCCGTGAAGTCGTGCGAAATGATGATGAGTTCTTTGACGCCGCCGGCAGCGAGCAATTTGGCCTCATTCACGATATTCGAAATCGAACGCGATTGCAGGTTGCCGCGAATCAACGGGATCGCGCAGAACGCACAACGCTTCATGCAGCCTTCGGAAATCTTCAAATAGGCTCGGTGACCGGGCTGCGAGTTCACGCGGGGCGTGGCTTCTTCTTGCAGGTAGGTCGGAAGATTGAAGAAGGTTTTTTTCTCTTCGCCCTTGTCGTGGTTTTTTAAAATCTTAGAGATGTTCTGAAACTCGCCCGAGCCGACGAAAAGGTCCGCTTCAGGAAGACCTTCGACGAGGTCGTCTTTGTAGCGCTGAGTGAGGCAGCCGGCGACGACCAGGCGTTTGATCTGTCCGTTCTCTTTGAGATTTGACATATCGAGAATGCGCTGGATCGATTCTTTCTTGCTGTCCTCAATGAAGCCGCAGGTGTTCACGATCACGGTGTCGGCTTGTTCGGCATCACCGACGACTTGAAAGCCGTCTTTCATGAGCGTCCCGGCCATGATCTCGCTATCGACCAGATTTTTGGGACAGCCGAGACTGATGAAGTGGACTTTTTGAGGGCTTTTGCCCGTTTGTTCTTTGATCATGCTTCTGACACCTGAGCGCCTTTCGGCGGACTGTATTTAAACTTTTGCGGCTGAGGATCTTTGAGCAGGCGCTGCTTCAAAATGTCGTAACGGACGCGGTTTCCGATGTCGTCGACATACTCGATCGACTTCAACTCGCGGCCCTGAACCTGCACGGTGACTTTTTTGAGTTCGGTTTGCTTTTCTTTCGGAGTGCCTTCGTAAGTCACGAGGCCTTTGTCTTCCGACGTTTTTTCGAGATTGAAATTCTCGAGAAGTTTTCCGTTGGAAATCAGCTCGGAGAGAATCAACTGTTTCTTTTGACTGCCGGTGATTTTGGATTTCAAAACTTGAACCGGCCCCGGAAAATCAGGATCGGGATACTGGGCGACCCAAATAAATCGGCCATCGTAAACGATAATTTCTTTTTGCGGCCCCGAAACTTCGAGGCGGAACAAAGGACCCGACAACGCCGCGGTCGCCGACACTTTCTTCTCTCCCGAAAAATCGCTAAAAGTGGTTTTCTCAATTTTGAAATCCACCATGCTCACGGCGCGGATCGCGCTCAAAGTGTCTTTGAGCGGCTTCAGCGCATCGCTTGATTTCGTCGCGAAGCTCATCGAACTTGCGAGCAGAATCGCCGCGAAAATCCAGTATTTTGAGAGAGCGAATTGTGGGGTCATCAATGAACTAGTTCCTAACAGAATCAAGGACTTGCCGCAAGATGTCTTCGATCAGCCAAACACCAAACTTCGGCACGCTTCAGACGCAAAGCCTGGCGGGCCGCGCGGGCCGTCGAACCCGTTGTCAGCACATCATCAATGAGGACGATCGTCTTCGCTTTCAGATCTGAAAGTGTAATATCTTCACGACAACGAAGCCGGCGGCGGCGGCGGCTCCATCGATTTAAGTTTTTTTGCTCCTGAGATTTAGGTCCGTTGTCGATCAGCAAGTAATCGCCGACCTCGGCACTCAGTTCTTCCGCAAGGCCTTGAGCGAAATGAAAGGCATGCAAACGGCCGGTGGGACTTGGCATCGGCACCAAAACGAGAGGCTTTGCTCGGGTTTGTTTTCGATAAGACGGCCAGATTCCCTCGCGCAGCCAGGCCCGCGCGATCCAACTCCATTCACGATCGCGATGTCCTTGCTTCAGGTGACGGACGAGACGCGAGATCTTCGCGCCGTCGCCGGGCATCCAGTTGAACAGTGAAACAGAAATATCGTCGTCACGACGCTCGGGCACGGCACTGCGGAAACGCCGAAGCAGTTGCTGCCAGCAGACCTGGCAGGTCGGCCCCTCACCGCGAAGATAAGTTCCGCACAGACAACAAGGCTCATTGTAAATAAAATCTCGGATGATCTGCAGTGACCGCATGAAAAACTGGCTTGCAAGATCAACCCCTGGTCTGCTCGACTGTCTCAATGCCTGGCAAGTCTCGTTTCGTCCGATGGATAGCAATCTCTTTGTTTCTTTTGATGGCTCTTGCTTGGTTGTGTTTCGAACGTCCCTGGTACCGGCCGCAAGTGCCGTCCGTCGTGCTGTCTGCAAACTGGGCTCAAGAGCTTCGGGACTCGGAGGCGCTTCTCGCCACCCGTCCTGGGCAGGCCAAAGAGGTCAGCTGGGCCGCTGGCGAAGGCCATCCCACTCCTTGGGCCTTTGCTTACCTTCATGGCTTCTCGGCCTCGCGCCGTGAAATCTCGCCGACACTCGAACAGGTTTCGCTCGCTCTGGGCGCGAACGTCTTCTGGTCGCGTCTGACCGCCCACGGCTTCGACGGCGAAGCTTTTCGGAAACTCTCCCCCGACGATCTGTTTCGTGATTCGGAGGAGGCCTACCAGATCTTGCAAAAGATCGGTCAGAAAAAAGTTTTAGTCGGAACGTCGACCGGCGCGACTCTCGCCGTGGCGCAGGCCTTGTGGCATCCCGACCTCACGGCCATGATTCTGATCTCGCCCAATTTCGGCGCGGCCAACAAAGCGGCATGGCTCGCGGGCGGTCCGTTTGGAACTTACTTGGGACACGCCATTCTCGGAGATTATTATGAGTGGAAGCCCCGCTCGGAACTGCACGGCCAATTCTGGAACACCAAGTACCGGGTCGAAGGCTTGACGGCACTGCTCGACATGGTCAACGCCGTTCGTCGCATGCCCGTTCGAAATCTCAAGGTCCCTTGCTTGGTCCTTTTGACCGAGAGCGATCTCGTCGTCGACACCCAAAAAACCCTGCAGTTTTTAGCCAAGGCTCCTGCGGGGACCTGTCAAATCAGGTGGATCAAGGCCGAAGACCACGTGCTTGCTGGCGATATTCTTTCGCCTTCGTCGACGGCCGCGGTGGTCGAAGAGATCCTCGGATTCTTAAGAGAACTGCCGGCTTCCTAAGCGTTATGATACGGGAGATTTTTAATGATCGTGAATGAGCGGTAGATCTGCTCGAGGGCCACGACTTGCGCGACCAGATGATTCATCACGAAGGGCGCGAGCGCAAACTGCACCCGGGCGCGTTTCTTGACGTCCTCACCGACACCAAAGGCTCCGCCAATTAAAAAGACGATGCGTTTTTTTCCCGAATCGTGAAGGCGGCGGATTTCAATCGCGAATTTTTCGGACGTCAGCGCCTTGCCGCGCTCATCGAAAAGGACCAGTTCATCTTCGGGCTTCAGGTATTGCAAAATCGCTTCGGTTTCGTCTTGGACCTTGGCGGCCGCGTCGGAGCGCGACGCCTTCTTTGGTTTGAGCGCGACGATTTCGAAATCGACGAAGTGCGAAAGCTTTTTAACGTAAAGATCGACGGCCCCGTCGCACCAGTCCTCGCGGGCGCTGGAAAGGTGCAAAAAGACGAACTTCACGTGCGGGCTTTCTCCAAATCGGGATCTTTGAGTCCCAGATCTTGGCCGGCATTCCAGAGTTTTTCGAGCGAGTACTCTTGGCGGACAAAGTCGTAGAACAGGTGCACGATCAGCGAGCCGTAATCGAGCAGCACCCAGCGTCCTTCATCCATTCCTTCAATGCTCTGGGGATACAGGTTGTACTCTTCTTTCACCGCCTGAATCAGATTTTCACCGAGCGAAGCCGCGTGACGCGTGCTGGTCCCGGAGGCGATCAGCGCGAACTCGGTCGGAGCCGACATCGAGCGAAGGTCGAAAGCGCGGACCTGAATGCCTTTTTTACTGAAAAGAATGCCGCCGCAAAATTCGGTGAATTTTTTGTAGTCAGGAATGCGATCGCCGATGGGTGCATAGATCTTTTGGGCTTTGATGTAGTTCTCAACCGAAAGCGGCAAGTACTTGTCGACGTTTTTCGAAATTCGGATCCATTTACGGAGTTCGCTCGCCGAAATTTCGACGTCTTTGAGACGGACGAACTGGATCGAACGGCCCGTCTTGAGTTCAACGAAATTGAAATCGAACTCCTCAACCAAAGGCTGCAAGAATGAAGGCAGTTCCTCCAAAGACGTGGGGAGCTCCCAGCCGGGACGAGAGGTCACGACCAAGTTCGCTTCGCCAAGAATCTTTTGGTAGTCCTTCCACTGCGCGAGTTCTTCAAGGTTGTCGGCCCCGATCACCAAGAAAAGATCTTTGGCTTCGACAGATTTGCGCAGATTCATCACGGTGTCGATGGTGTAGCTCGCGCCGCCGCGTTTGATTTCTTGATCGTCAACGTTGTACATGTCGCCGATGTCCGAAAACGCGAGGCGGGTCATTTCGAGACGCTGCTCCGGCGAGGGCCCTTCGATTTTCATCTTCAAGGGATTCTGCGCGGCCGGAACGACGTGGACTTTTTGTAAACCCGTTTTCTTCGCCACATCTTGAATGGCGTTCAGGTGACCGATATGGGGAGGATTGAAGCTTCCACCAAAAATTCCGACTCTCATGTTTGGAGCTCCTCTTCTGTGAACAGAAATTTGCTGATCTCAAAGATCAGGCTTTCGACGTTCTTACCGGTGACCGCCGAAATGGCGAACGGCTTACGTCCCAAGAGTTTTTCGAGTTTAATCATAATGCGATCAAGGTCATCTTTGGGGATGGTCTCGATCTTATTCAGAACCACGATTTGCGGGCGCTCAAGCAAGGGAAAGAAGCCTTCTTTGCCTTGGTTGTTCTGATCGTACATCTCAAGTTCGTACTGGATGTCTTTGTAAGCCTGGATCGGATCGACCATCGTCATGCTCGAGACGTCGATCAGGTGCAGGAAAAGACGGGTGCGTTCGACGTGGCGAAGAAACTGCGTGCCCAGACCCGCACCCGCGTGCGCGCCCTTAATCAACCCGGGAATGTCGGCAACAACGAACGACTTGAACTCCGCCGCCTTCACAACACCAAGATTGGGAGTGAGCGTGGTAAAGGGATAATCCGCAATCTTCGGGCGCGCGGCCGAGATGCGCGAGATGAGCGTGGATTTTCCGGCATTGGGAAACCCGATGATCCCGACGTCGGCGATCAGTTTGAGCTCAAGCTTGACGTCCATCTCGGAGCCCGGCTCGCCCGGCTGCGAATGCTCCGGGGCTTGATTCACGCTGGTTTTAAAGAAGTGATTCCCCTTGCCGCCGCGGCCGCCTTTTAGCAGCGTGTACTCGGTGATACCGGTCATATCGACCAGGATTTCACCTTCGAGATTCCGCACAATGGTTCCCGGAGGGACCAAGAGGTGCAAATCCTGCCCGGCGGCTCCAAAACAGTTCGAGCTTTCGCCGGGCGCGCCGTTTTGGGCACCGTACTTTTTACCGGGACGGTAGTCGACAAGCGAATTGAGATTGTGGGCGACCTTCAAAATCAGATCGCCACCGCGACCGCCGTCGCCGCCATCCGGGCCTCCACGAGGAGTCATGGCCTCGCGACGGAAACTGGTTTTCCCAGGTCCACCGTGGCCGGATGCAATTGTAATGTGAATTTCATCGATAAAACGCATGTAGGAGCCTCAAACACAAAAAGGAGCCAAGTGGCTCCTTTTCGATAACGAATCGCTGTTGCTGTCAATCTCCGCACGGGAGCTCAGTCAGATCTTGAAGATCTTACTGAGCCGTAGCGGGGAGGACGCTCACTTTGAAGCGCTCTTTCGTCGCGCGTTCGAACTTCACGACACCTTCGATCAAAGAATAGATCGTGTAATCGCGGCCCAAACCGACGTTACGGCCCACTTGAAATTTGGTTCCACGTTGACGGATCAGGATGGTTCCAGCGAGGACTTTTTGTCCGCCGAAGCGCTTAACGCCCAAGCGTTTACTCTGTGAATCCCGTCCGTTCTTTGTACTACCACCGGCCTTCTTACTTGCCATAGGTCACCTCTGCTTGCTGTTGGTGCCGGTTCTCAGAAAGACCAGCACCCTTGATTAGTTAGTAATTATGCTTTCTTCGACGTCTTTTTAGCAGCTTTTTTCTTCGCGCCCGCTTTGGAAGCCGGTTTTTTACCTGCTTTTTTGGGGGCGGCTTTTTTTGCTACTTTTTTCTTCGTCACTTTACGAGCCGCTTTTTCAACGGGACCTTCCGAAGTGCGGTTTTGTTTGGCCGCGTTTTTAGCTTCGGTGCGAGCCGCGATGCGGTCTTTGCGAGCCTGATCAACGTCGATCACGTTCGCCGTACCTTCAGCCTTCGAAGATTTACCGTCGAGAGCGATCGCTTTCACGAACAGCTCCGTGAAGGGCTGGCGGTGAGTTTTGAAACGGCGATAGCCTTGACGGCGTTTCTTTTTGAAGATGATGACTTTGCGGTCACGTGTTTGTTTGGTCACGACCACTGTTACCAGCGCGTTTTTAACCAAGGGTTGACCGAAAACAGGCGAATCACCGCCCACCATGAGCACGTCAGTGAGGTTGAACTCAGTGCCCAAGGGGTTTTCGATTTTCTCAACGCGGATCACGTCACCCGCTTGAACTTTATACTGTTTTCCGCCTGTGCGAATAATGGCGTACATGTCGAACCTCCGACGATACCAAATAGCCCTCAAATATTGGGGGACAGAAGCTCCAGGTTAATGCCAGCCCGGACTAGGGATGTCAACAACGGGACCTGAAATAATTGCGGTGAGAACAGGCAGGGTCAAGTGCCTTTTCGCGGGTCCTTGGCGGGAAAATCGCTCTGGGTCTGGACTTTTTGGATTTCCCCCTTTATACCGATACTTAACGCATCGCATTTGGACCTTTGGTTGGGGGTGAACCCATGAGCACTGTCGGAATCTGCCTGCTGATCAGCTTTCTTTGGATCGCCCACCAGTTCGCCCGTCCGGTCTCGAAGTAAGCTCTCAACTCGATCCTAGCGCCCGCCGATAAGGCCCAAGGGGGAGGATCACCATGCGCCGCTTGTTGCACCAATGCGATAAATTTCGCTGGATCGATCTGTCGCACCCCTCGCGCGAAGAACTCAATGAGATTCAGCAGGAATTCAATCTCCACCCCGCCTTTGTGCAAGACTGCGTGGATCCCATCCATCTGCCGAAATTTGAGCGGCTCGGGGCCACGATTTTTATGATCATCCGGCTCGCCGATGCCGAAGCCGAGCACGATGCCGACACCATTCAGGATTTGACCCGAAAAGTGGCGATCTTCGTCGGTCCCGATTTCATCGTGACGGTTCACCGCGTGGACCCGGATCAGTTTCAAATTTTGACCGAGAAGTGTTTTTTAGACGCCGCCGACCGGCGCACCAATGGCTCCCCCAGCGTCGATAACAAACTCCATTTGGTGCTTGTGAACTTTTTAAATCGGGCGCTGCGGTCCTACAACATCCCTCTGGAAAAGGCCGAAGACGAGCTGGACAGCTTCGAGTCGGCGCTCTTTGGCCGCGAGGCCGACAACAACATGCTCCGCGGGATCCACATCGTCCGCCGCCGGCTTTCGCTCACCAAGCGCATCTTGATCCATACGCAAGACGTGGTTCAACGCCTGAGTCCTCCGGGCGAGTCGCTCTCGCCTTTGTTTCAAGATTTGCGCGAAAACTTAAGCACGCTGGTGTTTCTCACCGACGAGCTGCTCGAGGATGCGACCAGCCTGTTGAACATTCAGATTTCGCTCAACAGCCAGAAGACCAACGATGTCATGCGCATCCTGACCGTGTTCTCGGTCTTTTTCATGCCCCTCAATTTCTTGGCGGGAATTTACGGGATGAATTTTGAACATATGCCCGAACTGAAAAATGAACACGGCTACTATTACGTCTTGAGCTCAATGGCGCTCATCACGTTTGCCATCGGCGTTTGGTTCTACCGCAAAGGTTGGCTGCCCGGCTCTGGTGAGCTCGATCGCGACTGATCAAAGCACGAAAATTTCGTACTGCTCGATGTGATAGCTCGGCTCGATCTTGAAGGTGACCGACCGGTGGATCTTTTTTTCGATGAAGGCCAGCGTCTCGCCCTCGACTTCGTAAATCCAGTCCACCACGCTCGAGTGGCAATGAACCATCACGTTGGTTTTCTTGTTCTCGGGCTGAACGTGGTCGCGCTCGAGTTCGCGGAAAATTTCGTTGGCAATGGTCGAACGTCTTTTGATGTGCCCTTTACCCTCACAGTAGCTGCAAGGCTCGCAGAGCTCCTTGATCAGGCTGGGGCGGATGCGCTTGCGGGTCATTTCGACCAAGCCCAGGGGCGACATCGAGATGATATTGGTTCGCGCACGGTCTTTTTGCAGCTCTTCGGCCATCATCGAAAGCACTTTTTCTTTGTGCGATTCTTTTTCCATGTCGATGAAGTCGATAATGATGATGCCGCCGCAGTTTCGGATGCGGAGCTGGTGCGCGATCTCTTTCACGGCCTCGAGATTGGTTTTCAAAATCGTGTCTTCGAGATCTTTTTTGCCGACAAAACGGCCCGTGTTCACGTCGATGACGACGAGGGCTTCGGCCTCGTCGACGACGATGTAGCCGCCGGACTTGAGCCAGATCTTACGGTCCATCGAACGCGAGATCTCAAGGTCGATATCGTACATATCGAAGAGCGGCTTTTGCTCTTCGTACAAAATGATGTTGTGTTTGTAGCGGGGCATGAGCTGGGTCACGAACTTGGAGACTTTTTTGTGAACCTCTTCGTCATCCACCCAGACGGCCGCGACCTGCTCGCTCATCAAATCGCGAAGCGCACGCAGCTCAACGTCGATCTCTTGATGGATCAGACCGACATTTTTTTTCTTTTCGTAGTTTTTGAGAATCTCTTTGCTCAAGCGGTCGAGATAGTCGATGTCCGCCTTCAGGCTTTCTTCGGCAGCGCCTTCACCCGCCGTGCGGACGATCACGCCCCCCGAAGGGTTGATTTTATGAACCAAAACACGGAGACGTTCGCGCTCCTCTTCGCTCTCGATCCGGCGAGAAATTCCCAGGTGCTTGACCGTGGGTAAAAACACCACGAAGCGGCCCGGAAGCGAAAGGTGCGTGGTGAGGCGCGCACCTTTGGTGCCGATCGGATCTTTGGCGACTTGAACCAAAATGTGCTGGCCTTCGCGCAACAGATCTTGGATCGGCGTCTTGGGCGTGGGAGGCGGGAGTTCTTCTTCCTCATCGCGCAGATCGCCGGGCTCGCGCTCTTCGAAATCGTCGCTGTCTTCGCGAATATCGCCGACGTACAAAAAAGCGGCGCGGTCCAAGCCGATATCCACGAAGGCCGCCTGCATTCCCGGCAGAACGCGGATGACTTTGCCGCGGTGAATGGAGCCGACCAAGGTCGGGGAGGTTTTGCGTTCGATCTTCAGATCGTTCAGGACGCCGCCCTCAACGTAGGCGACGCGAGTTTCTTGAGGTCGCACGTTGATCAGAATCTCTGCAGCCATGTCACCCGCCTGGATGGAAGTCGAGGAACCTTAAGTCTCCCCGCGATAAGACCGATAGTTTGTCGGAAGGGGACCCCGCATGGCAAGCATCGATGGACTGCTTAAAGAAATGATTGATCAAAATGCGTCCGATTTGCACATCACGACAGGTGCAAGCCCCTTTCTGCGGGTTCACGGCGGCATGCTTCCTTTGTCGCAATACCGCGAATTCTCGAATCAAGAAGTCCAAGGACTGATCTTCGAAATCCTCACCGAAAAGCAAAAGAAAGCTTTCGTTGAAAAGTGGGAGCTCGATTTCGCTTACCACGTTCCCGGCTTGGGCCGTTTCCGTACGAACGTCTTCATGCAGCGAAAAGGACTCGGCGCGGTCTTCCGCGTGATTCCCGAAAAAATCAAGACGGCCGAGGAGCTCCAGCTCCCCCGCTCTCTCATGGATTTGATCGACTGCGAAAAAGGACTCGTTCTGGTCACCGGTCCCACGGGTTCGGGAAAATCGACCACGCTCGCCGCCTTGATCCACCACATCAATCAAACCAAAGATTCGCACATCATCACCGTTGAGGATCCGATCGAGTTCGTTCACCAGAACGTCAAAAGCTTGGTGAACCAACGCGAAGTCGGCACTCACACGAAATCGTTCGCGAGCGCGCTCAAGTCCGCGCTGCGTGAAGATCCGGACATCATGCTTGTGGGTGAGATGCGTGACCTTGAAACCATTTCGCTCGCGCTCACCGCAGCCGAAACCGGTCACTTGGTTTTCGCCACCCTGCACACGAACTCGGCCGCGAAGACGATCGATCGTATCATTGACGTGTTCCCTGAAGGGCAGCAGCAGCAAATCCGCACGATGCTCGCCGAGTCGCTTCGCGGTGTCGTCGCCCAAACGCTGTTCCGCCGCGCTGACGGTCAGGGACGCGTGGCTGCTTACGAAATCATGCGCTGCACGCGCGCCATCGCGAATCTGATCCGAGAAGGAAAGAATCACCAGATCCCCTCGGCCATCCAAACCGGATCGCGCCAAGGCATGGTGCTGTTCGAAAAATCAATCGACGAGCTGCTTAAGCGCGGCAAAATTTCGCGCGAAGACGCGAATTCGTTCTTGGGTAAGAACGAAGACGATATCAACAAAGCGGGCTAATCCCTTGACTCCGGCGCGCGGGCGTCGGGGCGGATTTCAAATCCGTCTGTCGTTTTCATTGTCGCTTTGATTTTCATGGGAAAAATTTCGACGCGATCGACGCGGCTCAGGGGCGGCCCCGCCTTGAGCATGCGCACCAGCTCCTCGAGGCGCTCGGGCGAGGCCATCACGCAGCTTTCAACGCGGCCATCGCTCAAATTGCGAGTCCAGCCATTCAACTTCAAATTTTGCGCACTCTGCTGAACAAAACGGCGATAGCTCACACCTTGCACGAGTCCCTCGGTCAGGATTTGATAAGCTTGGGTGTTTTGACTTTCATTCACGCTATGCTACGCTTTCGTTGAGAATTGATTCTTCTTCAGAGAGTGAGCCTATGCAACTAGCGTCCTACATCGACCACACGCTTCTGAAACCCGAAGCCAGCAAAGAACAGATCCTTCTCACGTGCCAAGAGGCTTTGGAGCACCAGTTCTTCGGGGTCTGCGTCAATTCCTCTTGGATCCCGACCGTTGTCGAAGCCTTGAGGGGCGGTAAGGTCGCTCCGGTGGCGGTGGTCGGCTTTCCGTTGGGCGCGATGGCAAGCCGGGCCAAGGCTTTCGAGGCCGAGTGGTGTGTCAAAGCAGGGGCCCAAGAAATTGACATGGTTTTACACATTGGCGCGCTCAAGGAAAAAAACTTCGCTCTGGTGCAATCGGATATCGCCGAGGTCGTGAAGGGCTGCGGCGGCGCCCAGCTTAAAGTCATTCTCGAAACAGGTTTGCTGACCAACGATGAGAAAAAAGCGGCCTGCGAACTCGCCGTGAATGCCGGTGCACACTTCGTGAAAACCTGCACCGGCTTCAATCTTGGATCGGCGACGATCGAAGACATCAAGCTCATGCGCGAAGCCGTGGGTCCCAACATTGGCGTGAAGGCCAGTGGCGGCATCAAAACGCAGGCGCAGGCTCTGGCCTTTATCGAAGCGGGCGCGACGCGCTTGGGAACGAGCTCGGGCGTTCAGCTTGTTAAGAACGAAAAAACCGCGGGTGGCTACTGATGTTTATCCCCGCGACGGTCATCAAGAAGAAGCGCGAAGGCGGCGCTCTCGACAAAAACGAGATCGCGGCCTTCATTCGCGGGTACACGGCTGGCGAAATTCCGGATTACCAGATGTCGGCGCTCTTGATGGCGATTTTTTTTCAGGGAATGACGCCCGAAGAGACGCTCGCGCTCACCGACGAGATGCTTCACTCCGGAATCGTGGTGGACCTCAGCTCGATTAAAAAATTCAAGGTCGACAAACACTCCACCGGCGGTATCGGCGATAAGACCAGTTTAATTCTGGGTCCGATCGTCGCGGCCGCGGGCCTGCCCGTTCCGATGATTTCGGGCCGCGGACTGGGTCATACCGGCGGAACGCTGGACAAGCTCGAGTCGATTCCGGGTTTTAACACTCAGCTTTCTTTGGATCAGTTTAAACTGGCGCTCGAGCAAGATTCGATTTGCTTTATCGGCCAGACAAAAGAGATTTGTCCCGCCGATAAAAAAATCTACGCCCTTCGCGATGTCACGGCCACGGTTGAAAGCCTGCCGCTGATTTGCGCGAGCATCATGTCTAAAAAATTGGCCGAGGGGATCGACGGTCTCGTTCTCGACGTGAAGTTCGGCTCGGGCGCGTTCATGAAAGATTTCGGAAAATCGCGAGAACTCGCCCAGCGGTTGATGGAGATCGCGCGCGGAGCGGGCAAAAAAGTCGCGGCCTTGATGACAAGCATGGAGCAGCCCCTGGGGTCTTTCGCCGGCAACGCGCTCGAGGTTTATGAATGCGTGCAGATCATGAAAGGCCAGCCCGTGCTCGATGCGCGCGGGGTGGACCGCTCGCAAGAGACGCGCGAACTGTCGCTGCAGCTCTCGGCGTGGATGATGTTTTTGAGCGAAAAATACCCGAGCATCGAAGCGTGCTACCGCGAAGCGACTCACATTCTGGATTCCGGCAAAGCCCTCGAAAAATTCGAACGCTTGTGTCAGATCCATTCGGGGCGCTTGGCCGAGCTGCCGACGGCGAAGAACAAGATCGAAGTTCCCTCGGAACGCGATGGATTTGTGGCGGGATTCGAAACCGAGCGTATCGGTTGGATCGGCGTCAAGATCCGCGCGGGCCGCGCGAAAACCACCGATATCATCGAACCCACGGCGGGCATTGAGTTCCATGCCAAAATCGGCGACTACGTCAAAAAGGGCGAACCGCTCTTCACTCTCTACGGAAGCGACAGTTCGGTTCTCTTTAATGTGCAGGCCGAATTGGTTTCATGCGTTTCTTTCTCGGTGAATCCGACCACGGCGCCCGAACTTATCCGCGAAGTCCTCTCCTAATCCCGCTCATCTCAAAAACCTCGACCATGGTCCCTCGCTCTGAAGTCCGGACCCTGGTCGCTCTCGAGTTTCAAAATGAATCATCCGATCAGCTAACCACAAGGGGTCATTCAAGCGTCTTCATGATGAAGCGTGAGACCCACTTGAGGAGTGAACATGGATGTTCGTGCCATCAAAGTCAGTGGGCTTTTGATTTCTCTTCTTGTTATGGCAGCTTGCAGTCAGAAGTCCGTCAGCGGAACCTTTCCCGAAAGCGGCAACAGCGCGTTTGCCTGCGACGGGTTCAAAATCGAAAATCGATTTCTGGTTGAATGGGAAGACGGGCGGATCACCACCGTCGAAGCCGAGAACAAGAACGTCTTCATCGAAAAATTCTTGAAGCCGCAGCTCGATCAAATTCGCTACGTCGAATTCGACCGCCCCGTTTGGCTCAACCAAGAAGACATGCAATTTGAAACGACCGCGATCGGCACCCAAACGACTTGGGGCCAAGCGATGATCGAAGCCGATTCGGCTTGGAATCAGGGCGTTCGTGGCCAGGGCGTCAAGGTGGGCGTTGTGGATGCGGCCGTCGACTACACTCATCCTCAACTCAGTCCTCGTTTGGATGCCAACACCGCCGAAATCAACGGCCAAGGCGGCGTTGACGATGATGGCAATGGTTATGTCGATGACAAGTATGGTTGGGATTTCTACGGGAATAAACCGCAACCCACGATCACGTCGGGGAATGTTCACGGCTCGCACGTGGCGGGAATCATTCTTGCCGATCACAACACCGGAACACTCCCGGGTATCGCTCCCCGCGCAAGCCTTGTTCCCGCCAATTTCATGGACCAAGGTGGCGGCGGAACGCTGGGCGCGGCGATCAATGCGATCAATTACGTCTCGAGCCGCGGCGTTAAGGTGATCAATGCCAGTTGGGGTGGAACTTACTGCTCATCGTCACTCAAAAACACCGTGCGCGCTCTGGAGCAAAAAGGAATCTTATTCGTGGTCGCCGCCGGCAACGAAGGCAACGATCTCGATATTCAGCCCGAATTTCCGGCCGCCTTTGACTTGCCCGCGCAGCTCACGATCGGCGCCACGCGCTCGTCGGATTTTTTCGCCGGCTTCTCGAATTCGAGCTACAAATACGTTCACTTGGCCGCGCCCGGAGATCAGATCTACAGCACGGTTCCCGGTGGATATGCCTACTTAAGCGGAACCAGCATGGCCGCGCCCTTCGTTTCGGGCACCGCCGCGCTCTTGTGGAGTGCCAAACCTCAGGCCACCTTGGCCCAAATCCGTCAGGCTTTGATGAATTCCGTCGACGTGAAGGACTACCGCGTCATGACTCGGGGCCGTTTGAACGTCCGCAAAGCCCTGGATGAGATCCGGCGCCTCGTTCCGTGACGTGACGCTTCTATACTCTTGAAATTCAGGTGCTTCCTGAATTTCGCGCATGATAAAAACTCGAGTTTAATCGAGGTCAAAACATGCGCTACTACATTTCCGATCTGGCCCAATACGTGGGCCAAAAAGTTGAACTCAAAGGCTGGGCTTACCAAACTCGCTCCTCAGGCAAAGTGAAGTTCCTGGAACTTCGCGATGGCACCGGCATCGTCCCCTGCATCTTTTTCCGCGGCGAATGCGCGGACGAGGCTCTCACGACGTTCGAGCAACTCACCCAAGAAACGTCGGTGAAGGTTGTCGGCACCGTCCGCAAGCATCCCAAGCACGAAGGCGTTTTTGAGATCGGCGCCGAGACCTTGGAGATCATCGGGCAATCTCCCGACTACCCGATTACACCCAAAGACCATGGAACGGATTTTTTGATGGAGAACCGCCACCTGTGGCTGCGCTCCAAACGCCAACACGCGATCTTGCGCGTGCGGGCCGAGATTATTGGCGCCATCCGCGACTTCTTCGATGGCCGCGGTTTCACGTTGACCGACGCGCCGATCTTCACGCCCAGCGCCTGCGAAGGCACGTCGAACTTGTTCGAAACGCAGTTCTTCGACGAAAAAATGTACCTCTCGCAGAGCGGACAGCTCTACATGGAAGCGACGGCCGCCGCGCTCGGAAAAGTTTACTGCTTCGGTCCCACGTTCCGCGCCGAGAAATCCAAAACCCGCCGCCACCTGATCGAGTTTTGGATGGTGGAGCCCGAGGTCGCGTTCAACGACATGTACGACAACATGGAGCTCGCCGAACAATTCGTTGAGTACATCGTTCAGCGCACGATCAAAAACCGCGCGACCGAACTCAAGGCCCTGGAGCGCGACATTTCGAAACTGGAGCCCATCAAAGGCGCGTTCCCCCGCCTGCATTACCGCGAGGCCGCCGAGATGGTAAAAAAAGAAAATCCCGACTTCATCATCGGCGACGACTTCGGCGCTCCGGATGAAACCATTATTTCTTCGAAGTTCGAAAAACCCGTCTTCGTCCATCACTACCCGGCCGCAGTAAAGGCCTTCTACATGAAGGAAGACCCGAAAGAACCCGGATACGCCATGGGCTGCGATCTGCTCGCAACCGAAGGTTACGGGGAAATGATCGGCGGCGGACAGCGTGAAGACAATCTTGAGATCCTCGAGCGCAAGATTCGCGAGCACAACCTGCGCGATGAAGATTTCAAATGGTACAACGATCTGCGCCGCTACGGCTCGTTCCCTCATTCGGGCTTCGGTTTGGGGCTCGAGCGGACGGTGGCTTGGATTTGCGGCCTTCCGCACATCCGCGAGACCATTCCGTTCCCGCGTTTGTACGGACGCAGCTACCCCTGATTTTGATCTTAATTTTTAAGGACTCTCTGAAAGGACAAGTGCCATGGAACTAGAACAAGCCACCCAGGCCAAGCTTCAAGACCTTGAACGGCGCAATGAAGTCGCCCTTCAAGGCGGAGGCGCTTCTCGCGTTTCCAAACACAAGCAAGGCGGCCGCCTGACCGCACGTGAACGCCTTGATATTCTGCTCGATCCCGGAAGCTTCGTTGAGATGGACCGCTTCGTCACCCACCGCTGCACGAACTTCGGAATGGACGACAGCAAAGTGCCCGGCGACGGCGTCATCACGGGCTACGGCCGTGTCAACGGTAAACTTGTCTACGCCTATTCACAAGACTTCACCGTCATCGGCGGATCGATGTCGCGCACCCAGGCGAATAAAATCATCAAGATCATGGATTTGGCCGTGAAAAACGGCGCTCCCGTTGTCGGTCTTAACGACTCGGGCGGCGCGCGCATTCAGGAGGGCATCGAATCTCTCGGCGGCTACGCGGACATCTTCACGCGCAACGTGATGGCGTCAGGCGTGGTTCCGCAAATCACCGGCATCATGGGCCCCTGCGCGGGCGGCGCGGTCTACTCGCCCTCGATCACTGATTTTATTTTCATGGTCAAAAAGACGTCGTACATGTTCGTGACCGGTCCGGACGTGATCAAGACCGTCACGCATGAAGACGTGACCAAAGAGGATCTTGGCGGGGCAATCACGCACTCGCAAAAATCCGGGGTCGCGCACTTCGCTTGCGAAGACGACAAGCACACGCTTTTGATGATCCGTGAGCTTCTGGGCTTTTTGCCTTCGAACAACTTGGACGAACCGCCCGTTCTTCCCACCACGGACCGTCCCGACCGCATGTGTGAAATGCTCAATGCGTACATTCCCGACAATCCAAAAAAACCCTACGATATGCTCGGACTCATCACCGAGGTTGTCGATGAGCACTACTTCTTGGAGGTCCATAAGCACTACGCGCAAAACGTGATCGTGGGCTTCGCTCGGCTCAACGGCCGCTCGGTCGGCGTCGTGGCCAACCAGCCGCAAATCTTAGCGGGCTGCTTGGACATCGAAGCCAGCCGCAAGGCCGCTCGCTTTATCCGTCTTTGCGATTCCTTCAATATCCCGATCGTGTCTTTTGTCGACGTTCCTGGCTTCTTGCCCGGAACCGATCAAGAGTGGAAAGGGATCATCACCCACGGCGCGAAACTCCTCTACGCTTATGCGGAGGCGACCGTTCCTAAAATCACGCTGATCACTCGCAAAGCTTACGGCGGCGCTTACATCGTGATGGGATCGAAATTGCTCCGTTCGGACATCAACCTGGCCTATCCCACCGCCGAAATCGCGGTGATGGGTGCCGAAGGCGCCGTGAATATCATCTTCCGTGAAAAAATCACGAAGGCGTCGGACCCCGTCGCCGAGAAAGCGCGCTTGATCAAAGAATACGAACAGAAGTTCTCGAATCCCTATGTTTCGGCCGAACTCGGTTACACCGACGAGGTGATTGAACCTGCGCTCACGCGCCGCCGTTTGATCGACTCGCTCGAAATGCTGAAAAACAAACGCGACATCATGCCGCCCAAAAAACACGGCAACATTCCTTTGTAAGGGGACTTTGATGACAATGCCTAAAAGAGCCATGTTTAAAAAAGTTCTGATCGCCAACCGGGGGGAAATCGCGATTCGCGTGACCCGCGCATGCCGCGAGCTCGGAATTAAAACCGTCGCCGTCTTTTCGGAAGCCGACCGCGAGTCGCTTCACGTCTTCTTGGCGGACGAGGCCTACAATATCGGACCCGCTCCCAGCAAAGAGTCGTACTTGAACGTGAATAAGATCGTTGAGGTCTGCAAAACGGCCGGCGTCGATGCCGTTCACCCCGGTTACGGCTTTTTGTCGGAGAACGTGAATTTTGCCAAGGCCCTGAAAGCGGCCGGCATTACCTTTATCGGCCCGACACCCGAGAACATCGAAGCCATGGGCGACAAACTCTCGGCCAAGGCGCTGATGAAAAAAGCCGGTGTTCCGACCGTTCCCGGCTCGGATGGGTCGGTTGAGTCTCTCGAAGACTGCCAAGCGGTCGTGAAGAAAATTGGCTATCCCGTGATCATCAAAGCCTCGGCGGGCGGCGGGGGTAAGGGGATGCGCGTGGTTCGCGCCGAAAGCGAACTCGAAAGCGCGTTTCGTGCGTGCCAATCAGAAGGCTTGAATTACTTTGCCGATAAAACCGTTTACGTCGAAAAATTCGTCACGGATCCCAAGCATATCGAGATCCAAGTCTTTGGCGACACGCACGGCAACGTGGTGCACCTTTTTGAACGCGAATGCTCGGTTCAACGTCGACATCAAAAGTTGATCGAAGAATCGCCCAGTCCCTCGGTGCCGCCTGAAGTCCGTCTGAAAATGGGCGATGCGGCCGTACGCGCGGGCAAGCAAATCAGTTACATCGGCGCCGGAACGATCGAGTTCATTTTCGACAACTCGACCAAAGAGTTCTATTTCATGGAAATGAACACCCGCCTGCAGGTCGAGCACCCGATCACCGAGATTGTTTGCGGCGTGGATCTCGTGAAAGAGCAGATCAACGTGGCGCTCGGAAACCCGCTGACCTTCAAGCAAAGCGATATCAAGCAAAAGGGCCACGCGATCGAAGTGCGCGTTTGCGCCGAAGACCCCGTGACTTACAAGCCATCCCCCGGCTTGATTCGCGCCTGCCGCCACCCACAAGGTCCGTTCGTGCGTGTTGATTCGTACGCGTATCCCGGTTACGAGGTGCCGATCTACTACGATCCCATGATCGCCAAGGTCATCACCTGGGGCGAAACCCGCACCGAGGCCATCGATCGTATGCAGCGCGCGCTGACGGAGTTCATCCTTTCGGGGATCAAATCCAACATCGTTTTGCACCGTTCAATCTTGAAGCACCCGAAATTCATCGACGGCTCTTACACCACGCAGTTCTTGGAAAAGAACTTCGAAGTGATTGAGCCCGAGCTTTTCAAAGAGGTCGACGATCAGGTCTTTTTGATCGCGGCCGCCATTACGGCCTACAACGATCGTAAATCCAAAGACGTGCGCCAGCTAAACATCTTCTCGAATTGGAAGAAGGCCGGACGCCGTATGCAATTGAGGATGCAATAATATGTATTTCGAAGCCGACCTGAAGGGTCAAAAATACAAAGTCGACGTGATCGAGAACCGCAGCAGCTGGAAGATCTCGATCCAAAAAGAATCGGATGCCTGGATCCACTACGAGATTTCGAAGAAGGACTACCAGAAAACCGAGTCTTATTTCAGTTTCTTGTTCAAGGGCGTCTCATACATGATCGACGTCGTTGGCCAGGACACCGAATACACCGTGTTCACGCGCAATTCGTTTCAGACCGTCAAGATCTTCAATGATGAGATGCTCTTGCATGAATCTCTCAAACGAGGCGGCGGCATGGGCGGTGATCGCGAGCTTAAGTCGGGTATGCCGGGCAAGATCATCGAGATCTTCGCCAAAGAAGGCGACGTCGTGAAAGCGAACAAGCCTTTGCTCATCATGGAAGCCATGAAAATGGAGAACGAGATGCGCGCGGCAAGCGACGTGAAGATCAAAGAGATCTGCGTAAAGCAAGGTGACTCGGTTGAATCGGGTCAGATCCTGATTAAGTTTGAAGATCCCGCCTGATTCAGTTCGTCAGCGGGCTCCAGCCTGGGAGCCCGTTCCGATCGGACGGGACGTGATTGGCAGCGATGCCGGCACTCTTGACAGCGGCTTGGCCATAACGCCCAAACCCTGATTGTTCAAGGCCACCAAAGGCACATTCTTTTTGTCGCAAAAAACTTTAAGTTCGCGACCCTGGTGCAGCGGCGATCTCAAGGTCACCAAAACGGGACCCGTTGGTTTAGGCTCGCCCGGCGCCAGAAACTCGGTGCAGGGCCTGCTGCTTGCCTGCAATTGATCCGTGCGGCGCAGGTACTGTTCCATGGCCCGGCGCTTTTGCAGGCTTCGGCTCACGGGGCTCTCGGTCAGCCAATCTTGATCGAAGGTTTGCAGCGCCCGTTGATAGTCATTTCGCATCTGATCGCGACGCTCACGGCGGCAGAATTCGCCGGAGGCTTGCGTGGGTTCGACGGTCGTCACGGTCCAGCTGCTGGGCTGACGAAGCGTCACGCGGGCTTCGGAGCCCGTCAGGAACATTGAACACTGACTCTCAGTTTCGCGGTCCACGAACTTATAGATCGCCAGACGCTTTTCGATATTGACGTTGTCGAATTTGAAGTCCGCGGGCAAATCTAAAGTACCGCCGCGGACGATGTGATCCATCGTCGCGATCTCTTGCGCTTGGGCTAAAATTGGCAATGTTAAAAGAAAGAAAACCACCCGCATCCCAAGCTTGCGAGCTGCAACTCGAGGACCATCTTGAGACGAAATAAACCGGCGCCGAGCCTTTAAACGCGATTAAGCCCTAAGCGCCTGGCCAAAACTTGATCATTTTGAGAATGGATCGTGGCTTCCTAAAGAGTCGCTTGTCGTGCGCGGATCTGCGCCACCACGCTTTGGAGCCTCGAGGCCCAATCGCCGCCGGTGACTTGCGTGTATCCTTGGCGCTCGAGTTCTTCGAGCACCTCGGCCAAGTTCAACTCGTCCACGCCGTAGCCTTCAAGAGCGTTTTTCCAATCGTCAGGAATACGGTCCAGAGAAAATCGTGAGGCCAACAAAAGCTTCAGCTCTTGTTGATAGTCTTGATACATCAAAGGGATCTTTATTTTGAACCGCGCTGAGAACTGACACTCGCTAGCCCACCATTTCCCTTGGCTTTCATGAACGCGGGCAAAAGAAGCGTAACAACCCTTTCCGGACGAATCCGCATCGACCGAAAACGGTTCGACGGTCACTTCGATTTTTTCGAGCAAATCCCGGCACAGCGTTTCGACACGGTTGGTCCAATCCTGGCTGCCTGAAAGCTTTTTAAGACGGCAGCTGTCGGCGATCATCGCGCGCACATCGTTCGTTGAAGACGGAATCCCGACGCGGGTCAGGCCTTTCGAAATTTGCTGGGTCATTTTTTGCGCGGCCGTGGCGAGCGTCTGCTCGCCATGAACCTTCGAGAACCAACGGCCGGTTTCCACGTCTTGGTCCAAGACCTTGTTCGCTTCGGACGTCCCGAGCTTTTCAGCTTTGACCCGCAAAGAGGAGCGGAAGAAGCCGAGAATGTTGTCGGCCAAACGAAGGAACCAGTCGCGGATGTAAATTTTCAAACCGCCATGAACGGCATTGGCCAGGTAAGGAGCTTGAGTCGTCGTCAGCTGGAGGGTGGGGCTCAGCGAAGAACCCTGCCAACCGAAGTCGGCCGCGAAACATCCTCGGGCATAGTCGTAATTCACCCCGCCCATGTCCACGTCGAAGTCACTGGCGTAAGAAATTTTAACTCCCAAGACTTTCTTAGACGCCTTGGCCGAAATGGTTTGGCGGTTGGAGGTGACCGTTGAGCCCGGAAGATTCATGCAGAGCTCGAATCGTGCGGAGGAGCCGGAGGGTGCATAACGTAAGCTCACATCATCACCGAAGACCGTCGAGGACGTTCGAGACTGCACCGTTTTCGTGTCCAGGTTGGCTTCCGCGTAGGTTCCGGCGCGCTGAGCGCGCGCGATCCAAACCGGCACATTGAACCCGCTGACTTGGTAATTAAATCCGTCTGAGTTGCCCATGACCGGATCGACCGGAATCACGGCCAATTGCTTCCAATTTTGATCGATGATCGCGCCGCAAGGAATTTCACCTTTGTTGTAGGCGAACGGCGAGCTGTTCATGAGACCAGGAATAAACTGACACGTATAAGGAGTGAGGCCGCGGATGAGGCCCGACGACAAACGGTGGATTCGACCGTAAGGAACTTTCATTTCAAACTGAAGCTCGACGCTGCTGGAGATCTGGGTTTGCCATGAGAGAGACCCATCCTGCGTCTGAACCTTGGCATCGCGGCCGTTCACCGAGGAGAGCGAGACCGTCTGTTCGAGAACCTCTGCGGTTTTAAAACCGGGACCACATCCGGTGGTCAAACCCATCAATCCCAAAAAAGCCAGCATCGTGAATTTCGCCTGAGTTTTCATGTCTTCTCAAGATGCAGATGCGGAGCCAGGTCAGTTGCAATTGGACGGTCCATCAGCACGGCGGGGACATTTTTTGTTTCGGTCGGCGCCAAAAAAATCGACGTCTCAGAATGAGATCAGGAACTTAACTGATCTCAGGTGTTTTCGCCAAGGCGGCCTCGCGGGCTTTTTTTCGTTCGAACATACCCACGATGATGATGGAGGCCTCCAGCAGGAACCACATTGGAGCCAGCATCAAAAGCATACTTAAAAGATCCGGGGGTGTGATCACCGCACAAATGATTGCGATCGTCATGACGGCGTATTTCCGATTGCGACGCAGGAAAGCCTGATCAACAACACCCAGAAGTGCCAATGTCACGATCACCAGAGGAAGTTCGAAGGAAAGACCGAACATTAAAGCCGTGATCGTGACAAAACCCATATACTGATCAATGGTGATCATCGGCTTATCGACGTCTCCGCCATAGGTCATTAGAAAGTGAAAGGCCATGGGCAAAACAACAAAATAGGTGAAGGCAATTCCCGTTAAAAAAAGAAGCGTGCCCGAGGTGATGAAACTGATCGCGAGCTTGCGCTCTTTACGGTAAAGCCCCGGCGAGACAAACTTCCAAATTTGGTAGAGCAGCCAGGGCGAAGCAATCACCACCCCGCCGAAGAAGGCAATTTTCAGGTGCGCCAAAAATTTGTCCATAGGCCCGGTGAACACCAGTCCACCCGTGGGCAGGTAGGGCGCGATCGGCGCGCGCATCCAGTCAAAGATTTGATGCGTGAAGTTGTAGCAAATGATGATGCCGACCAGAACGCCCCACGCCGAACGCACCAGGCGGAAGCGGAGTTCGCCCAGATGCTCGATCAGTGTTTGGTTTGGAGTCGACGTCTCGCTCACCCGTTTTGTCCCTCATCTTTTTTTTGCGGAACTTCGATGACGACCGGCTCGATGGGGCTGTCGTCGTTCACCGGGGGCGAGGGCGCGTGGACTTGATCGTAGTCTTCGTCCTTGTCAGCGCTTGCGACCGCCTTCTCTTGAGGCTTATTGGGCGAGTAGGGGTCGATTTTAAGATTGTCCTGTGCCGTTCTCGCGCCGGACTCGAACTCGCGTTTGAACGTTTCACCGCCGCGCTTGAGCTCGTTCATAAAGCGGCCGAGGGTGCGTGCCACCTTTGGAAGATCGTCGGGACCGATGACGATCAGCGCGATCACGCCAAGAACAAGAATTTCGGAAAACCCTAAGCCAAACATGGCTGGAATTTCTCAGACCCTGGCTTTAAGGGTCAAGCTCATTCTCCCCTCGGGCGAGGCCTTTCGGGGCTTATTGGCGGGATTTCTTGGAAAGATCCACCGGCAGGGTCACGACGCCCAGCTCGGTGAGGCGCTCGCGCGCGATTTCAGATCCGGTTTGGAGATAATGGTCGTACAGACGGAGCAGATTCTCGTCGGTTTGCACCATCGATTTGCGGCTGATAAATGAGAGAACATCCGCAAACTGCGCAAAGTGCTTCGCGAACACTCGGTACACCTGCGCGGTCGTATCTTCGCGCACGCTCTCCGCCAGGCTCGCATAGGCGGCACCGCCCATATCCGCGTAGTAATCCACATCGACGACCTTGCGCTGAAGAGAGTCCGAAAAGAAACCGCTGATGTAAAGCGAGCGGTCTCCCAACTGCTTGAGGAGTTCAAAGCGCTGTTGCCCCTCAAGCGAACCCGCTTTGAGCCACATCTCGGCCATCGTGGGCGCTGAGCGCTGGCCAGAAATTGCATTCTCTTCGGGGAACAGGTTTCGGGTGTCGAGATAGAACTCGAGCAAGTTAACGAGGTAGAATTGAACGGCCGGAGCCGTCTTGATCTGAAGCCTTTCACAACCGGCCTCGACCAACTCCTCGAAGTGCTGTCTGGGCGTAACGAAAAGTTGCACGCTCATGCTACAGACCTTATCGGATTGTTCATGATTTCATCTTATAAAAAAGCGTCTCAATATGGGAATTTTTTGCGGATTCCCGCCCAAAGTCGGATCTTTAGCCTCATGTTTCTTTTCGAAACGTCCGATGGAAAGCTCAATGGCACTCGCATGGCTGTCGCGCTTATTTTTTGTATTTCTTTTTCTTATCTCTCAGGCGTCTTTCGCTTTGATCGAAAGCGAGCGTGAGGAGCTGCGCCAGATCCCCGATTGGATGCCCTATCAGGGTTGCCAAGAGACCAAACTGCTCAAGCAGTGTTTCAAGTGGACGCAAGAAGAGTGCGAGATCATGACCGAGCGTGTTTCGCAAAGCTGCCTCAACATGCACGACTCCCAATTTCGCGATCCACGCACGGGCAATCTCGATTTCTGGAAAGATAAAATCAAAGACTGCACGATTCGAGATGTGCGCGCAAAAATGAGGGGCCGCATCGTCGATTCGATGATCTGCCGAAACAAAGGGGTTTACCCATGAAGACCCGGATTGCTTTTTGTGTTCTTGCCTTTTGCACGACCGCGATGGCCAGCGAGCCCGATGTCGCTGCGGAAATTAAAAAAACTTTGGCCTGTCATCAGTCCTACCTTAAAAGTGCGAGCCCCTTTTACGAGGTTTTCGAGCGTGAGGGCTTGACGTTTGGGCGAGGCATCACCACGCTTCCGAACACCACGCCTCGCCGCTCGGCGCTGATGCTTTCGATGACCGATGGAGACCAAATCTACACCGTGACGGTTCCTTCTCCGCAAAGCAGTTCGCGTGGAACGATCGAGTACGATTTTTATGGCGCTCCTCATGTTTTCAAAATGGTCGTGCCCGCGAAAGACGGCGAAAAGTCTTTTTGCGTTTCTTACGAGCCCGACATGATCGACAAAGATCACATTCGTAAATTCGAAAAAAGTCCGCCGGCCAGTTGCGACAGTTCACAAACGATCCGCGCACAAACGCAAACGGGCAAAGACGCGATGATGTACTTGCGTACGATCCAATCGCGCATCCACGACAACATGCGGGCGATGGTTTACAACGCCAACGCTTATTACAACAATCCTGCGAAGGCGAGCCGCACCGAAAGAGACGCGGCCGACAGGCTGGCTCAGTTCAATGGTCAAAAGTGCCAAGGTCTTTCGTACGAGGGCCTCTTTGGCGCCTCGATTGACAAACAGTTGGCCGAGATGGAGAAGGTCCGAGCTCGGGCCGGAACTCCGGCGGCACCCGCCACGACGCCCTCGGGAACCGGCGGCACCGGCACCGGCCGGCGTTAATGTCTTAGCCCAAGCTTGTTTCGGGTCCTACGATCGCCGTGATCGCCGGGCCCGAGAACACCTCTCGAGCGACTCGGCGCAGATCTTCGGACGTGATTCCCGCGATGAGGTCTTTGTAGTTGAAAACCTCGTTGAAATCCAAACCATAAAGATCTTCATAGAGAATCGAACTCGCGATTGAAGCCGTTCTCTGTAAATCGATGTCATGACGCCCGATCATGTAGCGCTTCGCGCGGTCAAGCTCCTCTTGTGGAACCGGCTCGTTCATCAATTTTTCAAACTCGGTTTTCATCATCGAGAGGGCCTTTTTTGTTTTTTCGGGCGAGCAGCCGATGTAGGCACCGAAGTAACCGCCCTCAAGACCCTCAAGTCGGGTCGGCGAAACCGAGTACGCGAGCGACTCTTTATCGCGAAGCTCAAGAAACAACCGGCCTCCTTGACCTGCAAGGACGGACTGGATGATCTGCAGCACGTGGCGACGCTCGTCACGCAAGTCAAAGCTTCGGTATCCCATGAGGACATGCGATTGTTCTTTTTCGGATCTTTCGAAGACCTGCTTGGGGGCCGCAAGTTTACCAAGCGAGAGTGAGGGCGTCTTGGCGCTCGCCTGGGCATGCGATTTCAGATTCTTTTCGATTTGATCCCGCCAGAATTCGGGGTCGACATTGCCGGCGACAACGAAGTGCAGTTTGGTGGGATCATAGGTCTGTCGCCAGAACTCACGCACATCTTGTCCCGACATTTTCTGAAGGCCCTCTTCAGTGCCGAGAGGATCTTTTGAATACGGGTGACCGGCGAACATTTCTTTCAAGAAAAGATTGAACATAATGCCCGACGGATTGTCTTTTTTGTGTTTGATCTGCTGAATTTGCAGCTTCTTTTCTCGCTCGACCACTTCATCAGGAAAGGTTGAATTAAAAAGCGAATCCAAAAAGAGATCGCAGCCCTGATGCTCGAAAGATTTTAAGACATCAAGACTCATGCCCGATGAGTTTCGGCCCACGACCGGAGACACGCTGCCGGCGATCTGATCGATCTCCTCGAAGAGCTGAGCTTCGCTGCGAGTTTTGGTTCCGGCCACCCACGTGCGCGAGAACAGCTCAGACAACCCCTGGGACGACATATTTTCATAGCGAAGGCCTCCCATGAAAGCCGCCTTGGCCGAAATCACTTCGGTCGCCGTGGACGGGCGAACCAGAAGCCGCGCGCCCGTCGAAAGCGGCAAGACCTGAATCTCACCCTCTTTCTTGGTGAGCTTTGTGCTCTTGAACCGTTCGAATTTAGGCTTTTTGTCAGACGCTTTTTTGAGCGGCGCCTTCTTCACTTTCATGCTGGCAATCCACTTTTTGCACTCGGTTTGCAGCGGCTTCACGTCTCCTTGAGAGGTCAAGGTGATCGACAAAGTTTCGGGTTTCAAATAGCGAATCGCCGCCTCTTGGATCATCTTGGGCGTCAACGCGCGCAGGGCCTTAAAATATCGATCGAAGGCCTTGAGGTCGCGGAATTGAAACTCGACCGAGCCGTAACGGCGTGCAAGTCCATCAACGGTTTCCATGGAGTAGTACTCGCCACTCTCCAAATTAACGATCGCCTTTTTAAGCTCTTCAGCGGTGGGGCCCTCGCGCATGAAGCGCTCGATCTCACCCTGGATGACGGGGTGAATCTGACCGAATTTTTCTTTTTCAAAGCCGTACGACAGCATGAACAAGCCTCCCTCTTGCGGGAGGTAATTACCGGTGCCGATCGAGCTGACAAGCGGCTCATCGATGCGCAGGCGCTTCACCAGGCGCGACGAATCTCCCTGACCGAGCACAAGCGCCAGGACGTCGAGCGCCGGGATGTCTTTGTGGCCCGCCCCCGGAATTTTCCAAGCGCAGTAGCCGATAGACTGCTGAAACTGCGTCGACTGCACGGCCACGCGGGGCGTGGTTTGCTTGGGTTCTTTGACGCGCTTCACTTTTTTGAGCGGCGTTTTTTCGAGGCGCGAAAAGACTTTTTCGATTTTCTTCTGACCGTCTTTAAGATCGAAATCGCCCGTCACGACCAAGAACATGTTCGGCGGCGTGTAGCGTGAACGGTAGTAGTCTTGAATTTTCTTAGCCGAGACCTTCATGATGTTTTTGTCAAAACCGATCACGGGAATTCGGTACGCCGACTTTTTGAACGCGGTCTTAAAGAGAAGCTGGCTCGCTTGTCGGCCGAGCGAATCATTGCCCCGCTTGATCTCTTCGATCACCACTTCTCGCTCGTTGTCGATTTCGGCTTTGTCGAAAGTCGGGAAACCCATCATCTCGGCGATGACGTCCAAGCCTGTCTCGAAATAGGCCTTGGAAATGGTCACGTAGAACACGGTTTGATCGAAAGAGGTGTAGGCGTTGAGCTCTCCGCCCGATCCCTCGACGATCGAGGCGATTTCGCCCACTTTGTACTTTTGCGTGCCTTTAAACACCAAATGCTCGATGAAATGCGAAATTCCTTCAACGCCGCGGCCTTCGTCGGCAGAGCCTGTTCTCACCCACATTTGAACTGAGACCACTGGGGACTTTGCGCTGGGGACCATGATGACTTGCAGGCCATTTTTCAGTTGAATTTTTTTGATCATTTCTTAGTTTGCTCCTCAACGATGAAGTTCGGCATTTATGTTCACATTCCCTACTGCCTGCAGCGCTGCACTTACTGCGATTTCGCCACTTACGAGCGCGGCCAAATTCTGCCGCCTGAGCAGTACATCCTGCTTTTGAAAGAAGAAATCCGGCAAAAGCAAAAGGCTTTTCCCAAGGGCGAGCTCACCACGCTGTACTTTGGCGGCGGGACCCCCAGCCTTCTTCCCTCGCAGCAGATTTTAGCCGTGATTCAAGAACTTGCAAACACGGGATTTGCTGTAGGTCCTGCGACAGAAGTGACCATCGAGATCAACCCCGCGACCATCGATGCGCGCAAACTCGATCACTACCTCGAAATGGGCGTGAACCGCTTTAGCGTGGGAGCGCAGACTTTCAACGATCCGCTCCTCAAATCGGTCAAGCGCGAGCACAACGCGCTTCAAACGCGTGAAACGCTCGAATTGCTTTCGAACCGGAAAGTGAATTTCAGCTTCGACCTCCTGTTCGCTTTGCCGGGCCAGACCCTCGAGATCCTCGAGAACGATTTGGCTGAAGTGGTTCGCCTGAAGCCCGCGCATGTCAGCCCTTATTGCCTCACCGTTCCCGAGGGCCACGTTCTTTCTAAAGGCCGGCCGCTTGAAGACACGCAGCTGGACATGTTCGAAATGATCCGCAAGACCTTGGTGACAGAGGGTTACCACCGCTACGAGATTTCGAACTTCTCTCTGCCGGGCTTTGAATCGCGCCACAACTCTCTGTATTGGGATGACGAGGCCTATTGGGGCCTTGGTCTCAGCGCCCATTCTTACGCCCCCAAATCGGGTCCGTTCGGCACCCGTTACTGGAACCCAAATTCGATCGGCGGCTACCAAAAGCTCATCGAATCGCGCTCCGAAACCGTCTCGGAGCCTCATGGCAACCTTCAACCCGAACTTTATGAAGTTCTCGAGGCCCACCAAGCCCTTACCGACTTTTGTCATACGTCGCTGCGCCGTGAACGCGGCCTCGATTTGGAGCATGTGCGGCGCAAGTTTGGACCCGCCGGATTGCGTCTTGTCACCGGCCCACTGCAAGATCTTGTTCAGCGCGGTTGGCTCAGATCCCCGCAAACCGGCGTTTTCACGCTCACGGAAGAGGGCCTTCTTGTGAGCAATCAAGTCTTCTCGAACCTCGCGTTTCTGCAGGAAGAATGGGCGAAGGCCGCCACTTGACTTTTGCTTGTCCCGACACAAGTTCTCTAGGTAATGTGAACGACGTGCTGCGGCCTTGCCGTTGCGCGCCTTTTTATCCTGGAGTCACTTGTGAACGAAAATCAAAAGCCTGGTGAGAACAATCCTGACGTGAACGGCGCTGCCGATGCCAAAGCGGTCGATCCCGTGGCGGACGCCCTGGCCCAAGCTGAAAAATTTAAAAACGACTATCTGTATCTGCGCGCGGAGTTCGACAACTACAAGAAGCACGCCATCAAGGAACGCGCCGATCTGTTGAAATACGGATCGGAGCGCGTGTTGATCGATATCTTGGGCGTTCTCGATAATTTTGAACGCGCTTTGGAAACGAAAGCGACACCCGAAAATCTTTCGCAATACGTAAAAGGCGTTGAACTCACCGCCAATGATCTCCGCACAGCCCTGACAAAGTTTGGGGTGACCGAAGTTCCCGCCTTGGGTCAAAACTTTGACCCCGCCATGCATGAGGCTTTGAGCTCGGAAGAAACGGCCCAATACCAGCCGGGCCAGGTTTCACGCGTGTTCAAAAAACCCTACAAGCTTCATGACAAACTCATTCGCCCTGGCCAAGTGGTCGTGGCGAAAAAGCCTGCAACGTAAGGAGCATTCACCGTGCCGAAAAAAGATTATTATTCGGTTTTGGGCGTGGCCCGCGGTGCTTCGGCGGATGAGATCAAAAAATCTTACCGCAAGCTCGCTATGAAGTTTCACCCGGATAAAAATCCGGGGGATAAAAAAGCGGAAGAAAAATTCAAAGAACTGAATGAGGCCTATGAGGTCCTCTCGGACCAAAAACGCCGCGAGATGTACGACCAGTTCGGGTTCTCGGGAGCCAACCAAGGCTTTGCGGGAGCGGGGGCTGGCGGTCCGGGCGCGGGTGGATTCGGGGGCTTTGGCGGCTTCAATCCTGGCGGCGAGAACCCCCAAGACTTTCAAGATATTTTTGGCGATATCTTCGGTGACGTTTTCAACGCTCGCGGAGGGGCGCGCGGGGGGCCGGCGCGCAAACAGCGTGGCGCGGATCTCCGCTACACGCTGAACGTCACTTTCGAAGAGGCGGCGCTTGGCTGCGAAAAGTCGATTCACTTCGTGCGCAGCCGCGGTGGACGTGACGAAACCTCGCGTTTGGCCGTGAAAGTCCCTGCGGGCGTGAAACAAGGCCAACGGCTGCGTCTCGCGGGCGAAGGGGATGGCAGTCCCAACGGCGGGAGCACGGGCGATTTGTTCGTGATTATCAATGTTCAAGACCACGTGTTGTTCAAGCGCGAAGACGACGATGTCGTGCTGGACTTGCCGATTCCCTATGTCGACGCGATCCTAGGAACCGAGGCCGAGATTCCGACCCTGACAAGCAAGGTGCAGATCAAGATTCCGATGGGAACGCACTCGGGTCAGATCTTACGCCTCAAAGGCAAAGGTTTTCCGAAGGTGGGCGGCTTTGGGTCGGGCGACATGCTCGTGCGGATCCTTGTCGACACGCCCGAAAACCTCAATGCGAAACAAAAAGAATTGCTCGAAGAGCTGGCGAAAATGAAGCAAGAGACTCCCATGGTCAAATCGTTTCAGGACAAAGTCGGCGAGTTGATGAGGAAGCGCAAATGAAGAAGACGTTGGTTTTTGCGGGATTGTTTTTGATTCTGACTTCTTGCGGAACGCCGTCAAGACGCGGCTCCGCTCCCCCGCAAAGAACCGCGGTCCCCGAGCTTCCGGCACCGAACATGGCTCCCCGCCAGGCGGTTCCAAAAACCACTCTCGATAATCTGTACCAGATGGGCCAAAAAGCCTTCCAGGCCAAAGATTACGCCAAAGCCTTCGATTACTTCATCGCCGTCAGCAATGGCTACAAAGACAACCCGAAAGAATTTGAGACAAAGTTTTGGGCGGCACGTGCGGCCGTGCGCTTGGCGCGCTGGAGCGAAACGCTGGCCTTGACCGAAGAACTTTTGAAGTATCCCAAATGGCTCCCGGTGCAAAAATCTGAGCTCGTGAACTACCGCCTTCGCTCTTACGAGGCCGTCGGCGATAACGCCAAGCTCTTAGAAACTTTAGCTTCGGCGCGTGCCGATCAATCGCTGGCCCAGGAACACGAAGCGTTTCGCCTGAAGGCTTTGGAGGTCGTTGAGTCGCGCATGAGTCACGGCGATCTTGAAGACCTCTATGACAAAAGCCGTGACGCCGAACTGCGAGCCGCGGCCGCCTATCGTTTAGGCGAAATCGCGCTCGAAAACAAAGACATGGGCCAGGCGCAGAGCTATTTTAAGAAGGCCGTTTCTTTGGGCGAGAACAACGAGACCGCTCGTCGCGCGCAAGAGGTTCTCAATCAACTCGAGACTCTGAATAAGGTCGAGTCGAAGACCATCGGCGTGGTCCTGCCGCTCACCGGCCGGCACGCCGCCGTCGCGCAAAAAACTCTGCGCGGAATCCAAATGGGTCTGGGCCTTTACGGTAAGAATGTCTCGTCCTTCAAACTCGCCGTCGTGGACGATGAGGCCAATCCCGACCGCGCCCGTCAAGGCGTTGAGCGCCTCGTGCGCGAAGACAACGTAATCGCGGTGGTCGGCAGCCTCTTGAGCAAGACCGCCTCGGGCGTGGCGTCCAAGTCCGCCGAACTCAATGTCCCCAGCATCGCGCTGTCGCAAAAATCGGGCATCACCGATTTGGGACCGACGGTCCATCGCAACTCTCTCACCTCCGAAATGCAGGTGCGTCTGCTCGTGAAGCAGGCGATGGAAGAGATGAACATGCGCAAATTCGCGATCATCTACCCGAACGACGCCTACGGCGTTGAGTTCGCCAATCTCTTCTGGGACGAGGTCCTGGCGCGTGGAGGGCAGGTCACGACCGTTCAGCCCTACTCGCCGAAAGAGACGGATTTTCGCTATGTCGTACAGCGCCTCGTGGGCACCTTCTACGTGGATGCTCGCGCGGATGAATACCGTTTGCGCATGAAGGAGTGGTCCGACAATCCTCGCAACAAGTCGGCGCGCGCGAGCGCTCCCGACAATCTCCTGCCGCCCATCACGGATTTCGACGCGATTTTCATCCCCGACTCCGTCAAAGCTCTCGGCCAAATTGCGGCGATGCTTTCGTTCAACGATGTTAAGAACGTGAAACTCTTGGGAACCAATCTTTGGAATGTTCCGGGACTCACCAAGCGTGCCGGTAACTGGTCGAAAGATCTCTTGTTCGTGGACAGCTTCGTGTCGACCGATCCGGGCTACCAGAACTCGGCCTTCGTCCGCGATTACAAGGCGCTCTTTGGCGAAGAGCCCGGTATTTTCGAGCTTCAGGGCTACGATTCGGCGCTGATTCTTCGCCAATTGATCTCTCAAGGGTATTCGTCACGCGACTCACTCAACCGCGCCTTGGGCCAGTTGCGCGATTTGCCGGGCTCCCTCGCCCGGCTCAATATGAGCCCTGACCGTGAAATCCAGCGCCCCCTGGTCACGCTGACGTTGGAGAACGGAAAGATCGTTCCTTACCGCGAGTCCAAGACCCCTTAATACGGCCCATAAGAAACTTTTAGAGCTCGACATTTAACCCCTTTGCGGCGCGACACGGTCTTAGACGCCAAGGAGGGACACATGTCTCAGATACTTTCAAACGACCTGATCCGTGAATGTAAACAGAAGCTCCTCATGTTGAAGCAGGAGCTGATGAACCGCGTCCGCGCGGGTCATCTCGAGTTTTCGGCGCTCGAAAAGGCCTCGGGCGACGAGATCGATCAAACGATGGCCCATCTGGCCGAGAACAACTTTCTGGCGGCGCAGGAGCGTCTTCGATTCCAGTTGATGGAAATTGAGTATGCCTTGGCGCGCATTCAAAACGGAAACTTCGGAACATGCGAAGAAACCGGTGAGCCGATTGAAACGGATCGTCTCTTGGCACTGCCCTACACTCGTCTCAGCATTGAAGGCGCCGAGATGCGCGAATCGGTAGGACGACGCTATGCCAGATAATGCAAATCCATTTGAACCATCAATTTTCCTCGACAAATAGACGCCTCGCCCGAGTGTGGATAACCCCAAGGCGAGGCGTTAATTTCTAGCCTCATCTTTCAGCATCCCGCGAATTTTCTTGAAACTTCCCTCTGAAATCAGTTTTATCGCCCCCACTGCGAACGCGGTCTTTATCATCCGGGGGGATTTTGATGAAGCTTACCGACATGCAATTCTTCAAGTCGTTTTTGATTGAACAAAAAAGTTCGATCTTGAATAAAACGGCCGAATTCAAAAGCGAACAACGCGAGGAGCACGAGCGTCTTTCTGAAGATGCCGAGGTCGCGTCCGCCGATGCCACCCTCAATCTTTCGTTGCAGCAAATGGAGCGCCAGCGCGCGACTCTTTTCCAGATTGAACGTGCCCTAAGCAAGATCTCGGATGGGACCTATGGCCAGTGCGAGTCCTGCGGTTCCGAAATTGGCATCGCCCGCTTGCGTGCGCGCCCTTTCACGCCTCTTTGCATCGAGTGCATGGAAGACCAAGAAGATCAGCGCCACCACCCCCTGCATTGAGCCTCTGCGGCCTCTAAAACACGTTAAAACGCAATTCTCAAGGGATGAGACCCTCCGACAAGGACGTCGGTCTTAGCCCTCACGCTTGCAAACCGGACTATTTCAGGCCGTTGGCCCCTTTTAGGGATTCGAGTCTCATTCCGAAATAAAACTCACACAACTGTTGATTCCCGCCACCTGCGGAGGAGCTGTATGAGTTTTGACGATAAGGTTCTTGAAATTCCCGCGACACTGCCGATGCTGCCCGTTCGAGATATCGTGGTGTTTCCGTACATGATCCTGCCTTTATTCGTAGGACGTGAGGCCTCGATTCGTTCGGTCGAAGATGCATTGGCAAAGAACCGCCTCATCTTCCTCGCCTCACAAAAAGAAATCACCGAAGAGAACCCCTCTCCGGACTCGATTTACACCACCGGTACGATCGCGATGATCATGCGCATGCGCAAGCTCAGCGACGGCCGCGTGAAAATTTTGATTCAAGGTGTGGCCAAAGGCCGCATCAAAAACTTCACCAAGACCACTCCCAGCTTTGAAGTCGCTGTCGAGAAAGTCGAAGAAGCCGCGCCCGCTCAGTCGCCCGTCGAGTACGAAGCACTGACCCGCACCGCCAAAGAGCAGATCGAAAAGATCATCGCTCTGGGCCGCGTTCTTCCCCCCGACATCCTCCTTGTTTTGGACGATGTCAGCGATCCCGGCCGCTTGGCCGACTTGATCGCGAGCAACTTGGGCATCAAAGTTTCGGACGCTCAGCGCGTTTTGGAAACGACCGATCCCAAAGAGCGCTTGAAACTCGTGAATGAAATTTTGGCCAATGAACTTGAAGTCATCGGCATGCAGCAAAAAATCCGCACGCAGGCGAAGGACGAAATGTCGAAGTCTCAGCGTGAGTATTTCTTGCGCGAGCAAATGCGCGCTATAAAGTCCGAACTCGGCGAGGGACAAGACTCGAAGTCCGAGGAAATGGAAGAACTGCGCGAGAAGATCGTCAACTCCGGCATGCCCGCTGCGGTTGAAACCGAAGCTCTCAAACAATTGGCCCGCCTCGAGCGCATGCACCCCGACGCTTCTGAAGCATCGATGGTTCGCACGTACCTCGACTGGATGGTCGATCTCCCCTGGAATAAAAAAACCGAAGACCGCATCGACCTGAATCAGGCCAAAGCGATCTTGGACGAAGATCACTACGATCTGCAAAAAGCCAAAGACCGCATCTTGGAATTCCTCGCCGTGCGCAAACTCAAGCATGGGATGAAAGGTCCGATCCTTTGCTTCGGTGGTCCTCCCGGCGTTGGTAAAACCTCGCTCGGAAAATCCATCGCCCGCTCGATGGGACGCGAATACTTCCGCGTCGCTCTCGGCGGCGTGAAAGATGAAGCGGAGATCCGTGGTCACCGCCGCACCTACGTCGGCGCGATGCCCGGCAAAATCATCCAAGCCATGCGTCAGGCCAAAACCAACAATCCCGTCATCGTTCTCGATGAAGTGGATAAACTCGGCAGCGATTTCCGTGGTGACCCCTCGGCCGCGATGCTCGAGGTGCTGGATCCCGAGCAAAATCACTCGTTCCGCGACAACTATCTGAACGTGGACTTCGACTTGAGCAACGTGCTGTTCATCGCAACCGCCAACGTGCTTGAGAACATTCCGCCGGCTTTGCGTGACCGTATGGAAATCATCCAGATCAGCGGTTACACCGAGAATGACAAACTCTTGATCACCAAGAAGCACTTGATCGACCGTCAGATCGAGGCCAACGGGATCACGGCCGAGAACATCAAGTTCACGGACGAAGGGATCAAATACTTGATCGCTCACTACACTCGCGAAGCCGGTCTTCGCAATCTGGAGCGCGAAGTGGGCTCGGTGTGCCGTAAGGTCGCCAAGCAAGTGGTTCTCGGCGAAAAAAGTTTCGTTGAAGTGAATCCCGAGTCGGTTCCCGAACTTTTGGGACCTCCTCGCTACCTGCGCGACGAAAAAATGGACGACTCGCAAATCGGCGTGGTCACGGGCCTGGCCTGGACCCAAGCCGGCGGAGAAGTCCTCTACGTTGAAGCTTTGAAATACAAAGGCCGCGGTGGTCTGGTTCTGACCGGACAACTCGGCGACGTCATGAAAGAATCGGCCCATGCGGCGATGGCTTATGCCCGCGCCCACACCGAAGAGCTCGGTATTCCCGAGGACTTCTTCGAAAAATGGGACATTCACGTGCACTTGCCCGCGGGCGCCATCCCCAAAGATGGACCTTCGGCCGGTATCACGATGACCACTGCGCTCTTGAGCTTGATGACTGATACCCCCGTTCGTCACGACATCGCCATGACCGGCGAAGTGACGCTGCAGGGTCGAGTCCTGCCCGTGGGCGGGATCCGTGAGAAGTGCTTGGCCGCTCTGAACCAAGGCATCCGCGAAATCATCATCCCCTTGGCGAATCAGAAGGACTTGGCGGACATTCCGAAAGAGTTCAAAGACAAGATGAACTTCATCTGCGTCGAGAACGTCGACGAAGTGTTCTCGGTGGCCTTCGACAAGTCCGCCAAAACTGGCAAAAAGTCGGCGCCCAAGTCAGGAAAGAAATCCAAAGGATCGGCCGCGGCGAGCGCGGCCTAACAAAGTTAGATTCTAGTTCCCAAAACAGTGTGTGTAGGACTGGCCTTGATGAACTCAAGGCCGTCTGTTTTTATAAGGTATCGTCCACGATTTGTTTTGGGGGTCCCATGATGAAATTCATCACTCTTCTTGCGCTTTTCTTTGCCGCATCGACATCGCTGGCTAAAGACAAAACTGCGGAACCAGAAATGTACATGATGAATGCCGAGGTCGTTTTGAAGATGAACGATCAGGAGCGCACCGAGTACTTTGAGGCGCTCCGCGAATTCATGGCAGCCAACTCGGACAAAATTCCTGGCGTTTCACAGATGCTGATCGACTCGTTGCTCGGTGAGCAGGTGGCCATGGCCGCCGACAATTTGAGACTTCCGCCAGAGTGTATAAAGGGCGATGAAATTCAAAGCGGTTCTGTCGACAATTGGGCCTGCTATTCTTGGTTTCGCTCTGCCGCTCGCGGAGGAGTCCTGGGAGAGTGCTCGGGAGCCGTTGCTGAAGGAAAGTTTTCGGTCATCACTTGCGGAGGCAAGACTTACCGCCTTCCCCGTCCTTCCGAGAGAGACGCCAGAACCCAGGCTCAAGACATGAATAGCGGGTGGGTCCCCGCTTCTCGCGATGCCGCCGCCAAGAGACAGCAGACGGCCAATCCCGCTCCCGGCACATCCCCGTCAGGGCGCCCCGAACCAGCGGCAGCTCCGGGTGCAAATCCCAACGATCCCTACCACAACCGTGATGCTGGAAATTCGGCCCGATGTTTTTTTGGAGGCTTTGCGATTGCCCGAGATGGCAACAAGCCCTGCTCTCCGTTTCAGGATCTTTGCGCCCCGAACTTGCGGATGCGAGGACCCAAATCAGACCTCTTAAAAGAAGTCATGAAATGCTCGACCGATGAGGAAAAGAAAAAAGCGCGATGTGGCGGAGCCACAGCTCCGGCACCAACCGGCGGTGCGACGATCAAAAGGAGCCGAGCTGCTGGCGGAAACCAAATCGTTTGCAACCCCGTCCTCTACGGACTCAAGGATGATGGGTCGGTCATTTGCGTCCCCCGCAGCGGACAAGCTTCGCAAAAATGCGCGGCCGAGGCCAAAGACGACGCCATCAAAAAACTCTTGCAAGATGCCAAAGGTAAACTCGCGTTCGACAGCATGCTGGCGACGCTCACTTTTGAATGCCGCACGCACTGGCGTATTGAAAATCCCGGCGATGTTGAGCAAGCCACGGTCGTGGCTCGAGGTGGAAACGGCGAATCCCGTGATGGAGATAAAAGCACGACCGATTTTAAAGACACTTGCAAAACTCTGGTCGATCGCGTGATCCAGATCGGGCGCAAAATTCCCGAAGTTAAAGACAATCCGACTTTCAAAACGATGATGAGCGCTTTCGGCAACACGTCGGCGGCGGGCAACCGACCGCCCGCTCCCGGCACGCGATAAGTCCAGAGAATCTCGAAACGAGACGTTTTAAAACGATTCAGGCGTGAGACACGCTCTGGTCTTGAAACGTCTCGCCGGGTCTGTTTTCATGAAGGAGAACCGTTTTCTTTGGGGGGAATTATGCGAAGATCCTTTTTCGCGACCATTGGCTTTTTGTCCGTGCTGATGCTGGCTCTGCCGGTCCTCGCACAGGGCTCCCCGGCCCGCTCTCCGGCCAAGAAAAAAATTGAAATGCGGTTGTTTAGCGCCAGCGACTTTAATCGCATGAGCGATGTTGAAAAAGAGCAGTATCTCGAGGCGCTTCGTGAGTTTCATGAAGCTCGCCAAGAACGTGCACAAAGCGCGAGTTTTTTCTTTTTGGACGAAGTTCTCGGAAGCTTCCGTGCGTCAGCAATGACCAGGTCCGATTGCCAACAACAAATTCTCGCGGCAAAGCCTCGGGTCGCCGGGGCGGCGTATACTCCCGTCATTTTACCTCCTGAATGTGCCCTCGTTTTTCAACAAGCCATTGGTCAGCATACCTTTGAGAAATGTTTGCCTGGCCCCATCGGTCAAGATGGAACGGACAATGCTCTGAGCGCGACAACGTTCAATTGTACGAATCAGCGGGGTGAGCCCGTACAGTACACGATTCGTGGGAGACGAGGCGACCTTCAGCAAATCGGATCGACCGCCACTGATTATCGCCGTCCTGGCTCTCGGCCCGAGTCCGCGACCGCAGAGGGCGCCCCCCGACCCGCAGCCGTATCTCAAGCGGCCCCAGGTGCTCCTTCATCGACTACGACCCAGCCCCCGGCGGCGCAGCCGGGCGCAAGGCCACAAGCACGTCCGTCTAATGACGACTCCGCCCGGTGCTTCTTCGGCGGCTTTGCTTTGAACAAACCGGCAGAAGGCTCAAAGTGCCTTCCCGTGACCGATCTCTGCAAACAAACGCATTTGCGCGCTCCACGATCTGAATCATTAACTAAGGCCATCGGTTGTGGGCCAAACAATGTCGAAATTGGAAAATGCGGAGGGCGCAAAGGCGTGAGCGAAACGGCGGCCGCACCGGCGGCGGCGCCGGCGGGAGGCACAAACCCCATTCGCGCTGCGGATAAGCAGGTCGTGTGCAATCCGATTCTGTACGGAACACAAGCCGACGAAACGATGATCTGTGTTCCGCGCAACTCGCGCGCCTCTGCCAATTGCGGCAGTAAAAAGAATGATGAAACCTTGAAAAATCTGCTGAAGAAACCCGATGGCATCAAAGCCTTTGATGAAATGATCAAGTCGCTCGAAAAGGAATGCCTGCCTTACTGGAAAATTGAGGGAACCAACGTCACCGAAAAATCCGAGGGTGTTCCCGAACGCCAAGGAGATGATTTCAAAACGGACTTCAAGGACACGTGCGGCGTCTTGCTTCGCCGGGCCTTGGAAATCGGCGCCGCAAGCGAAGATCCGCAAATCAAAGGCAAGGTCGAAGCTCTCAAACGATCGCCTCAGGCCCCGACCGCTCCAGCCACTGCTCCCACCGCAGCGCCCACCGGAACAAGACGATAACTGTCTTCGCTGGTCCAACGTCTCAACTTGAGAGACGTTGGAATCCAGCTCGACTAAAACTTGCTTTGGCCGAGAGGCTATTTACGCTCCCCCGATCTTCCTTCATAATAAAGCCAAGGGTTGGGGGAATCTGTGAAACACAGTTTCATTCTATTTTTATTTATCTTTGGCCTGTCTCTTAAAACCATTGCGGAAGAGCCGCCGGGTCAAGCGCCGCCCGCGCCCGCAACGCAACCCCAAGCCGGGAACGACACACCTGCGGGAGGAACTCCCCGCGCCACGGACCCCACCCCCACTGGAACGGCCGCTCAGCAGAAGGCCATGGAAGAAAATAAGCAACTCACCGAGGCAGAAGCCTCCAAAAGTAAACTGACTGAGGGAACCAAGGGATGCGAAGAGGCCATTACGGCCGCAAAAACCGCCTGTGTCGAAGACTTCAGCCCCTTTCTTCAGGCGGCCATGCAGGGCCTGACCGCCGCGATGGCCGCCCAACAGGGCGCTGCGGGAGCCAGTGGCCAGTGCCAGCAAGCACAACAAGCGCAACAGCCGGCTCAGCAAAATATGCAGAAGTACAACGCCGATTGTGCGGCGAAGAAGACCGCTTGCGAACAAAAGTGCGGACAGGCCGCGACCGGCGCCGACACCGTGAGCACGTCGACTTGCGAAGCCGACGCCAAGAAGTCAGCGCCCACGGATCAAGCCAAGCAGCAAATGATTAAGGCCAAGTGTACAAAGGCCGCTCAGGCCAATAAGCAGGCGAACGAGCAAGGAAAAGCCTCGTGCGCGAAGCTTTCTCAGAATCAAGCGGGCGGCATGGCCGGCATCGGCGAACTTCTCAAAGGCCTCATGAAGTCCGGCCAGTGTCAGCAAGAGGTGGCCGTCGACTGTTCGAAAAATCCGACCGCTCAAGGCTGTCCCCAGGCTCTGGATTGTAACAAAGCCGAGAACGCCGCGAACCCTCGTTGTATTTGCGAAAAGAATCCGCGCGCGCCCGGCTGCGGCGGTCAGGCCGAATCGGCTCCGATCACGGATCCCACGCGCGATGACAATCAAACCACCGGCGCCAACGATGGGTCTCTCGGAAGTCCCACCGATGGCACACCCGCGAAGTACGGTTCTGACAGCCCGGCGGCGGGCGGCGGTCTTCCCGCAAGTCCCGGGGGCGGTGGGGGCGGAGGCGGCCTCGGTAAGGGCGGCGAGCTTGCCGACAAAGGCGAAAAACCCAAAGGGATCGACACCAATGTTCTCGGTGAAGGGGGAGGCGGAGGCGGAGGCGCTTCGGCCACATCGAATGGTCTTGCGGCCTCGGACGACCCCACGGGTAAATACGGAAAGTATCTTCCTGAAGATCCGGCTCGCAAACCGACGGCCTTGGCCGATCAAGTCTCGGGAGCTGCGGGACTTTCAAATTGGGAAAAGATCCGAAAGCGTTACTCCGAGAACCGGCCTTCGCTGCTCAGACCTTAGTTTTCGAGTCCTCTCCACGAGTGAGTTCCAAGATCGTGATCTCACCGTAGGTTCCAAGTCGAGTGGGCGGGCCCCAAAAGCCCGTTCCCTGATTCACGTAAAGCCATAAGTCTTGAAGGCCCTTTTTTCCGCACTTGTCTTTTTTGATGCGGTAAAGACCCTTCGAGTATTTCTGAAAAAAGAGAATTAAAAAATTCCACGGAAAGAATTGGCCTGCGTGCGTATGCCCTGAAAGCTGCAGCTGAAACCCTTTGTGAACGGCCTCATCGGCCAGATACGGTTGGTGCGCGAGCAAGACCCGGTATTCACCATCGCTCGCCGGTGAAATCTCATCCCAGTTAAAGGCTCGAGCTTTCGGAAAGAATCTGGAAACCGGGTCCGGAAGACCGGTGAAGGACAGTTGCTGCCCGCCCCGATTGAGGTAGGCCGTTTCGTTTTGCAGAACTTGGATCTTGGTTCCGTCAAAAACGGGCCGAACCTTTTCGAAGCCCCAATAGTACTCATGATTTCCGGTACAATAATAAACACCCTCCGGAGCCTCGAGCTCGCGAAGGCCCCAAAGACGTTCTCGGTACATGACAGGGTCGCAGTCGACGATGTCGCCCGTCATCACGAGCGCGTCATACTTCTCGCGGCGAAGCTTGCGTAACATCCGGTCGATCAAACGGTCGGTCATCATCGGACCCATATGAATGTCGCTCAAATGCGCGATCCGAAACCCCTCAAATTCCTTCGGGAGCCGGGGGTCACGAACTTTGACATGATGAACGAAGGGGCCGAGCCACACCGTGAGATATCCAAGGCCCAGCAACAAGAGCGGAAGAAATAAAGACAAGATGGTCCAGGTCGCCGAGTACAACGAGTACCCGTCCCAATCCCACCATTGAAAGAGAAAACCGCCCCACGCCGCAAACCCGATCAGGTCGCGGAGCAGGATCATCACCAACAAGTCACTCACATAAGGAAAGGCTAGGTAACCGACGACGTTCAGCCGCTCGACCCAGATCGAATCCGAAAGGCTTTCGTTTCCCCAAAAATAGAGCGGCTGCGACAGCGCGATCGCAAAGACAAAGGTGATCCAAAAGATGGTGGCGAGAAATCCGATCCAGCCCCATCCCGCATAACGAAGCAGCTGATGGGTGATGTAAATGCCAAGCGCGACGAAGACAACGAGGACGACCATCTGAAAAACGGACCAGTTCTTTTTCATCGGACTTGGGTTCGGAATTTAGAACAGATCTTTTTTCAGGCGCTCGTTCTCGGACTCGAGGACCCGCACCAGAGTTTTCAAATCTGCGACTTCTTCTTTCAAGTGCAGAATCTGCTCTTCCTTCTCCTGAAGGATCTGAGTGTAGGCCTTCTTGAGTTCGGTCAGCAAGCGATTGGCGGCCGTGAGAATCGGCTCCTCGCCCGCTTTGGTCGAGAGCGTCGTTTCGCTGAGCGCAGCGGGCGCGCCCGAATCTTCGGACGCGCGCCGCTCGCCGGGCCCGGCGCCCGAGCCAAAGCTCGGGGCCATCTCTTTGACGACAGGCGCGTTGTACGGGGCACTCACCAAAGTGTCTTCAACTTTATGGGAGGGGCGATGAAGCCTTTGATGAGAGCCCATGGGTTCGTCGAGAACTAAATAACGACCGTCCTCGAACATGAATTGGATATCCTCAGCCTTGATCCGTCTTCGCAAGGTCGACAAGCTCACCTTATATTTAGATGAGTAGTCGGTCAGTGGAAGATAGTTAGTCATTTTGAATCTCCAATTGCTTTCAAAATGATCATCCAGTTCTGAGTGGTCAGAGTCAAACTTGAATACCTAAAATTCAAGCTGGGCGCGGTTTTCCCGGCTGAAGGTCTGGATACTCAGGACCTTTGTCGCGAGTGGTCACTGGACTTTGGTTTATGTTCGGTGAAGATCTTATGGAATACTCAGAAGCTAAGGGCGCGCGTCAAGGCGCCAGAGGTATCAATTGGCTCTCAGGCTGCGCAAAAAAAAGAAGGTCGCGCTGGTCCTCTCCGGTGGAGGGATCAAGGCCGCGGCCTTCCATATCGGGGTCTGCCTCGCTCTAAAAGAAAAGGGCTTTAAATTTGCCGGCGGGGCCAAAGACCAGGTTCGCAGGAGCTTCCCCGAAGATGACCCGATGACGATCCGTCTTTATGTCGGATCCTCGGCGGGCGCCTTTGTCAGTTCAATTTTGGCGGCTGGTTATAGCATTGAAGCCCTCGTGAATGCTTTTGATGTCGGTGCCGGAACCGCCCCTCATTTCACCGACCAAAACTCCTTGGGCAGTTTGAAGCCGATCCGGTATCGCGATATTTTTTCGATCAATGGGCGTGGTTTGATCGGGTCGATCCCCAGCGTGCTGTTGGCAAAGTCGATTATGTCGGGCGGCGTCGAAGCTCTCTTGAAAGACAAGTTCAAGGTCAACGGCCTCTTCACCACCAAGGCCATCGAAAAGTATCTGCGCAATTATGCGCTGTCCCATAACGAATTTCGCCAACTTGGCGTCGAGCTTTTCATCATCGGAACACAGCTGAACCACACCCGAAAAGCCATCTTCGGGAACTTTCCGGAAACCACAAAGACCGAGTATCTGAAGTTCGTGAACTACGCGACCATCAGCCAGGCGGTTGCGGCCTCGACCTCCCTGCCACCGGTGTATGCACCTTACGGAATCAAAGCGCCGAACGGCAAAGAGATGCACTTTTTTGACGGCGAAATTCGCGACACCCTTTCGACCCACGTCGCCGCCGATCACGGGGCCGACCTGGTCATCTCGAGCTACTCGGTTCAGCCCTATCACTACACTCCCGAGATTGGATCGCTTCAGCAGTTTGGAATTCCGGTCATTTTGAACCAGGCTTTGTACCAGGTGATCGAACAAAAGATCAGCCGGCACATCAATCATATGGCGGACACCCGCGCGATTTACAACTCGATCGATTCTTACTTTAAAGAGCACAAGATCGGCGACGAGCACCGCGAGAGTGTTTTAAAAATCATTCGCGACCGCGTGAACTACAAGCCTGAGGTTGATTACATCTATATCCATCCCCGTGCGCAGAACCATGAGATGTTTTTCGCGGATCACTTCAACCTGAATCCTTACGTCCTTGAACGCATTGTTCGCATTGGATTTAAGTCGGGCCTCAACGCGCTTCGCGCCCACGACCTTTAAAAAACCGAGTTCTTTCAGCTTCTTAGCTCCAGACGTATTATTTTTAAAATAGTACCTTGCATTGTATAGTACCTTGCCGTAAATACTATGCATCAGGAGCCACTCATGAACTCACAGTTTAACAAGGGCGTGATCGAAATGTGCGTCCTCGCGCTCGTCGCCCAGAAAGACCGCTACGGTTATGAGCTGGTCGAGACGATCTCCAAGAAAATTGAGATCTCGGAGGGCACGATTTACCCGATCCTTCGCCGGCTTACCCAAGAAAGCTTCTTTGAGACCTATCTCAAAGAATCGAGTGAGGGGCCGCCCCGCAAGTACTACCGGATGACCCCTGCCGGAAAAGAGCAGACCGAGAAACTGCTCAAAGAATGGGCCCGCTTTGTATCCGATGTCGACTTTGTTCTTTATGGAGAATCGAAATGAAACGAGAGCAGTTCATCCAGACCTTACGTCAACACCTGGCCCATCTACCCGTGAGCGAAGTGAACGACATCGTTCGCGACCAGGAGGAATTTCTCCAAGACGCGATGAGCGCGGGTCGAACCGAAGAGCAGGCCGTCGCCTCCTTGGGCGATCCCAAGGTGTTTGCTTCAAGCATCTCGGCCGAAACCAAAATTAAGAGGGCCCAGCAGTCTTCAACTTTGAGTCAGCAGGTTAGTCAAACCTTCGGCGCTGTGTTTGCGATCTTGGCGCTCGCACCTTTGAACATTATTTTTGTCCTCGGACCGTTCTTGTTTCTGTCGGCGATGGTCTTTGCCGGCTGGGCCGCTTCGTTTGCCATTTTTATCGCCGCGTGGGCCTTTCTTCTGGGATTCGTCTTTAAACTGGCGTTCGTGGGAGTCGGTTTTTGGATTCACGCTTCGTCTTTCTTCTTCGTCGTGGGCTGGATCGGCGTGAGTCTGCTGATGTTCGCCTCGATGTACGCCGTGACGAGCTTCTTCGCCAAGGGCGTTCTGGCTTACTTGAAATGGAATATCAATTTTATCTCCACCCGCGCGCCGAAGGCCGCCGCTGGACAACGATAAGGATATCAAAATGAAAAAGGGAAATGTCATTCTCAAGATTTTTTTCGGAACGATCGGTGCTTTCGCGCTCTCTTACGTGTGCGCCGCCGCCGGCAACGTGAACGACTCTTACCCAACTTCGCTCGCGCTGAAATACTCCGAAGAGGTCAACGATCAAATCGATCTAAACTACAGCAAAGACTTCGATGAAAAGGATCTGGATTCGCTTGAGATCGAAACGGTTTCGGCCGACCTCGCGGTCGAGCGCGGTGAGGCGGATCACGTGAGCCTGAATATTCAGGGCCGGTTTTCGGCACCCAACAAAGATCCCGAACAAATCATCAAATACAAAATTGAGGGTCGCAAACTCCTCATCAAAACCCGCGAGGCCGAACAAAGCGACAAGTCGTTTTTTCGTTTCAACATGGGTCCGCAAGACGGCATGGCCCGGCTTCGGCTTCCCGCGAGCATCAAGAATGTGGTCATCAAGACCGTCTCTGGCGATGTGGGAATGCAAAAATTCGAGCTCGATTCCTTGGCGGTTAAGACGGTGTCGGGAGATTTTAATAGCGACACGATCTCCTCAAAAAATGCCGATTTCAAAACCGTCAGCGGCGACTTTCACTTGATCGGGTCTTTTGACAGCTTGGGCTTTCAAAGCATTTCGGGCGATTTGGACTTGGGATTTTTTAGCGGCACCACCCGCGCGAACATTTCGTCCACCTCGGGCGACGTCAAACTCAAGCTCACCGATGCACCGGATTTAACCCTCAACTTCTCGAGCGTCTCGGGGGAGCTCGAATACGATCCCGAGTTCGGCGAGCCTGAGTCCGAGAGCAGCAAACAATCGAAGACTTTCGGTCGGGGGACGGGCTCGATCAACGTGAAAACGATTTCGGGCGACGTTTCCGTCGCCCGACAGAGACTCTAATTCTTAGAGATCGATTTTAAGACAGGGTTCGCTCGATGACTTCAAAGAGCGGACCCGAGATCAGACCCAAAAACACGATAAAGAACGAAGACACCAAAATAGCCGTACGGGTAGCGAACATGCCGCCGGCATCCATCGCCTCTCCCTCTTTCATGTACATCACGACGATCGGGCGCAAATAATAATAAACGCTGATCACCGAGTTGAGCACGGCCCAGATCGCCAGCCACAACAGGCCCTCACCGATCGCCGAGGTGAAGAGGTAGAATTTACCGAAGAATCCCAGCGTCGGCGGAACCCCCGCCATTGAGAGCATCAAAACGGTGAGGCACAAAGCCATCAAAGGTCTTTTGCGCGCGTAACCGGCAAGGCTATCGATGCTGATCGAATGGTTTTCGTCGCGTTCCATGAGGCTCACGATGGCGAAGGCGCCCAAGGTCATGAGCGAGTACGCCACCAAGTAGAAAATGACGCTCGATGCGCCGAACGACATGTCGTCGCTCACACCCGTGGTGATCACGCCCACGAGCAGGTAGCCCGAATGCGCGATGCTCGAGTAGGCCAGCATTCGTTTGAAGTTGTTTTGAAGAATCGCGGCCACGTTACCGACGATCATCGTGATCACGGCGAGCCATTGCATGAAATCAAAAAGATTCTCAGATCCCACGAGCGCGTTCGAGGCAATGATTCGCAAGAAAGCCGCAAACGAAACAGCTTTCACGGCCGTCGCCATGAAGGCTGTGTGGGGCGTGGGCGAGCCCTGATAAACGTCGGGCGTCCAAGCATGGAAAGGCGCGATCGAAACCTTGAAACAGAAGCCCAAGATCACCATCGTGATTCCGAACAAAAATAAACGGCTGCTCGAAATGAGAGCCCCGGTCGAAGCGATGACCTGAGGCAGGTAAGTCGATCCCACGGTCCCGAAGATGAAGGCCACGCCATACAAGAACAGTGCCGAAGCAAAGCCGCCCAAGATGAAGTACTTCAGGGCCGCCTCTTTCGAAAGTTTTTGCTCGTGCGAAATCGCGATCATCATATAGAGAGACAACGACATCGTCTCCAAACCGATAAAGACGACCAACAAGTCCACCGCCGAAACCAAAATCAACATTCCGGTGATCGAACTCAGCGCCAAGAAAATCAGTTCTGAAAACTGGTTTCCGCGTGTTGCTGGATTGTCGTACATCAAAAGCAAAGCTCCCGCCGAGACCAGCAAAGTCATTAAGCCAACGGAGACGGTGACACCATCCAGGACCAGCGCGTTCGCGAAGGCCGTCGGATTGAGCTGTTGGCCGCGCAAAACAAAAACGGTCAAGAGCAAGATGGCCGCCGCCAAGATGCCGCCAAGACCTTGAATGAGGGTCGCAAACGGTGGTTGCTCGACGTTGCCGCGAAGAACCTTGACCGTGATCGGGATCAAGCTCGCCAGGAACAAGGCGATCATCGGAGAGATACTGAACAAATCGCCGAGGCCGATTGTCGTTGTCATTGTGCCACCTCTTTACCGGATTGAATCGCGAGTTCGTAGTGCGCTTGATTTTTAACGAAGTGATCGAGGCTCGCTTTCGAGTAATTCAAGAAGAACGAGGGGTAGAGGCCCATCCAGAAGACCAACACGATCATCGGCGCCAAGACGAACATTTCGCGGACGCTCAAATCGTGCAGCGGATGGTGTTCATCTTTGACCAGCTCACCTTGAGGTCCAAAGAACACCCGCTTAAACATCCACAGCATGTAGACCGCTCCCAAGACGACGCCACTCACCGCGAAGTAGCCCCAGACGCTGTTCGCTTGGAACGCACCAAGAAGGATCAAGAATTCACCGATAAAACCGTTGGTCATCGGAACCGCGATTGAAGACAGCGTCACGATGAAGAAGGCGATCGTAAAGAACGGCAGCACGCCCGCGAGTCCACCGTACCGGGAAATCTCTCGCGAATGCGTGCGTTCGTAAATCATCCCAACGAGCAAGAAGAGCGCGCCGGTGCTGATACCGTGATTGAGCATTTGATACAGACCGCCCGTCACGCCGAACTCATTCAACGCAAAAAGACCGATCAAGATATAACCCATGTGCGAAACCGATGAGTACGCGACCAGTTTTTTAATATCCGGCTGAACCATCGCGACCAGGGCTCCGTAGATGATCCCGATCACGCCGATCAACATGAAGAACCAGGCATAGTGCACGGTCGCTTCGGGGAATACCGGCATCACCCAGCGCATGAAGCCGTAAGTTCCCATTTTGAGCATCACGCCGGCCAGGATGACCGACCCGGGCGTGGGGGCCTCAACGTGGGCATCGGGCAGCCACGTGTGAAGGGGAAACACGGGAACTTTGATCGCGAAAGCGAGGGCAAAGGCCGAGAACATCAATGTTTGCGGCGACAAGAACTGACCGGAGATGAACGGAATGTCCAAACGGTAGAAATCCAAAAGGCTCGCGCTCATCGTACCGAAAGCTTCGGCGGTCAGGAACATCATGTAGATGATCGCGACGAGCATCAGCACCGATCCGACCATCGTGAAGATAAAGAACTTCACGGTCGCGTAGATCCGGCGGGCGCCGCCCCAGATCCCGATCATGAAATACATCGGAACGAGTGAGAGTTCCCAGAACAGGTAGAAGAAGACCGCGTCCATGGCGAGAAAGGTCCCGAGCATCGCGGCTTCAAGGATGAAAACGCAAGCCAAGAATCCCCGCACACGTTCTTCGATCGACTTCCAAGCGCCGAGCAGCGCGACCGGCGTCAGGAACGTGGTCAAAATCACGAGCCACAAAGAGATCCCGTCGATCCCAAAAAAGTAGGTGATTCCAAACCGTTCGATCCAAGGATAGCGCTCAACGAGTTGAAGCGCGGAGCTCGAAGGATCGAAGTAATAGAAGATCCCAAGGCTCAGCGCAAATTCGATCAGCGCAAAACCCAGGGCCAAGGGACGAAGGGTCCGTTGATTGGGCCAAAGGGCGACAATCAGGGCGAACAGCATCGGAAGAAAAACAACGGCGCTCAATAACATGACTTTGACCCTTCCCTTATCTCACCAACAAGAACAGCAGCGTCGCGACCAACCCCAAAGAGATGTACATCGCGTAGACTTGAATATTTCCGTTTTGGAGTGACCGCACGAGGCTTCCGCCTCCGCGCACGACGTCCGAAATCACGTACGTCGTTTTGTCGATGAAATTCACGTCGATGTAGTACCACAGTCCCTTGCTCGCTTTCACGAGAGGGTTGATGATGCCGGCGAAGTAGGCCTCATCCACGAAGTACTTGTTGTAGATAACTTTATAAACAGGACCGATCGCTTTGGCGACTTTCTCGGGTTTCTGCGGAGCTTGAACGTACATGTGGTACGCCACGAACGCCGAGCAGATCGCGAGCGTCACGCTCACGCCCATCAAAACCCATTCTGTCGTCACATCAAACGGAGTCAAACCGGGGATCGGCTTGATCGAATGGTGCAGCCAGTGCTCCAAGAAATTCTCGGGATGGCCCGGAAGAATCGCGCCGATCACGTGCGGGATTCCGATCCAACCACCCACGATCGACAGCACCCCCAAGACGATCAGCGGAATCGACATGGTCGGAGGAGATTCATGAGGATGCGTGTCTTTCGGCACGCGGCTTTTGCCCCAGAACGTCAGCGCCATCAGCCGGGTCATGTAGAACGCGGTCAAAGTCGCGCCGAGCGCGCCCACCGCCCAGAGAGCTTCGTGGCCGAGAGGCGAGAAGAACGCGAAGGCCAAGATTTCATCTTTGGAGAAAAAGCCCGCGAACGGCGGCAAACCGATGATCGCGACCCAACCAAAGAAGAACGTCCAATGCGTGATCGGGAGGTATTTTTTAAGTCCTCCCATTTTGCGGATGTCTTGCTCTTCGTGCATCGCGTGGATCACCGATCCCGAGCCCAAGAACATCAAGGCTTTGAAGAAGGCGTGTGTCATGAGGTGGAACATCGCCGCGCCGAACGCACCAACCCCGCAGGCCAGGAACATGTAGCCCAGCTGCGAAACCGTCGAGTACGCGAGAACCTTTTTGATATCCCATTGGGTCATGCCGATCGTCGCGCCCAACAAAACGGTGAGCGCCCCGATGATCGCAATGATCATCATCGTGTTCGGAGCCGCCAGGAAAAGAGGATTCAAACGAACGATCATGTAGACGCCGGCGGTGACCATCGTCGCCGCGTGGATCAGCGCCGACACCGGCGTTGGACCGGCCATCGCATCCGGCAGCCAAACGTACAAAGGAATCTGCGCCGATTTACCCGTCGCGCCGATGAACAAGAACAGCGTGCCCAAGGTCACGGGATTCATCCAAGCCAAGGTCGGGTCTGTGGGCGCAAGCTGGTTGATCTCCGAGAACGTCAAAGTTCCAAAGGAGAGGAACAAGATGAACATGCCGAGCAAGAAAGCCGCATCCCCGACACGGTTCGTGACGAAGGCTTTCATTCCGGCCGCCGCTTTTTGATCGTCGGTGAACCAGAAGCCGATCAAAAGGTACGAACAAAGGCCCACGCCCTCCCAGCCCACGAACATCACCGGCAGGCTGTCGCCCAAAACCAGGATCAACATGTTGAAGAGGAAGAGATTTAAGTAGGCGAAGTATTTCGCCGCGCCCGCATCGTGGTGCATGTAACCGATCGAGAACAAATGGATCAACGAGCCGACACCCGTGATCACCAGGATCATAATCGCGCTCACGGGATCCAGAACGAAGCCCGCATTGATTTTGAGGCTCGCGACCGAGATCCATTCAAAGAACTTCACCGAAATCACGCGGGTTTCGGGGGGCAGACCCACGAGGTCAACCACCAGCAAGATCGCCGAAATGAACGAGATCACAACCGCCGTGGTCGCAATCACGCCGGCAAGATTGGCGCTATGACGTTTGTATCGGAGTCCGTTGATCAAAAATCCAACGAACGGAGCGAGCAGCAGCGTGGCCATCAAGATGGGATGATTCATTCCTCACTCAACCTTTCAAATGCTCGAAGTAACGGATGTTCACTTCGCGGAAGCGCTTAAAGATCGAAACCGCGAGCGCCAGGCCCACGGCCGCCTCGGCCGCCGCGATCGTCATCACGAAAAACACCATGATTTGGCCTTCTTGCTGGCCCAAGTATCGGCTAAAGGCCACAAAGCTCACGTTGACGGCGTTGAGCATGAGCTCAATTGACATCAAAAGAACGATCGCGTTTCGGCGCAAAAGAACGCCGGCCATTCCGCAGCAGAACAAAAGGGCCGAAAGAACCAGATAGTGGCCAAGGCCGATCTGGGTAAAGAGATCAGTGCTGAGCATGCGTGCCCCCTTTCGCGCGCGCGAGCGCCACCGCGCCCACCGCGACCACCAAGAGCAAAACGCCCAAGGCTTCGAAGCCGAACAGATATTGCGAGAACAGAAGCTTTCCGAGCGCTTTGGTCGAATCGCCTTCGATCACGGTTTGAATCCCGTTGTTTTCGGTTTTCATCAGCGAGTTCGCCGACAGCGCGATCGCGCCGACGATCATCCCGCCCAAAAGGCCAACCGCCGCGATTTTAATCGCGCCCGTCACCGGCCCGCGCGTGAACGCGTGGATTTCGTGTTTCAAGTCGAAGAGCATGAGAACCATGACGAACAGAACCAGGACCGCGCCGGCATAGACGATCAGCTGAACGCCCGCCAAAAAATAAGCGCCCAAGGTCACGAAGATCGCGGCCACTCCCACCATGGTCATCACGAGCGAAAGAACCGAGTAGATCGGATTCGCCGAAATGATCACGCCCAGAGCGGCCAGTACGGTCGTCAGGGCCAGAAACCAAAAGAGAAATACATCAGGTGTCACGAGCAACTCCTTAAGTGTGGGCCACGTAAATCAGGGCCGCGGTGAGGATCGTGTTGGCCAGAGCCCACGGCAGCATTGTTTTCCATCCCAAATCCATCAGCTGATCGTAACGGAATCGGGGCAGCGTCCAACGGACTTGGATAAAGATCCAAACGAAGACCGCCATTTTAATCAAGAACACCACATGGTGAAGAAGGCCGTTCACGATGGCGGCGGCATTGCCCGCGCCCATCAGGCCTTGCACATGCACCAACATCTCATCGGGAGTGATGAGCGGAATTTGGTACCCGCCAAAGAAGAAGGTCACCATCAACGCCGAAGCGACCAGGCAGTGTCCGTATTCACCGATGAAGAACAAGTTGAATTTAAAACCGCCGTACTCAACGTGGAACCCGGCGACAAGCTCCGCTTCACCTTCGGCCAAGTCGAACGGTAGACGGTTGGATTCCGCAAAGGCCGCCGCGTAGAAGATCAGCGCGGCCAGGGGTTGATAGAAGATTCCCCAGTTCGGCAGCCAACCCAGCGTCACGGTGTGACCTTGGAACAAGAAGCTCAGAGGGCCTTGCTGTGACGTCACCATGTCGGTGAGATTGAATGTCCCGTAGAGAAGAATCACGCCCACGATCGAGAGGCCCATCGCGAGTTCGTACGAAATGGTTTGCGAACTGGCCCGGAGCGCGCCCAAGAGAGCGTACTTATTGCCCGAGCCCCAACCGGCCATCAAAATCGTGTAGGCCGCGAGCGAAGACACCGCCAAGATGAAAACGATACCGACGCCGATTTCGTATCCTTGGATCAAAAAGGTGTAAGGTCCCCAGGTCTGTCCGAACATTTCAAACGTGTCGAGCTTGATCGGAGCGCCGAGCGGGATCGCCAAAAACGCCAGCGTTGCCGGGATCAGCGCCGAAACAGGGGCGGCGTAGTAGAGAAATTTGATTCCCTTTTCGGGGAAGAACTCTTCTTTGGTCAAAAACTTCACCGCATCCGCGAGGAGCTGCAACAGACCCAAGGGGCCGACACGGTTGGGACCAAAGCGGTTCTGAATGAAAGCAGAGCCGCGGCGCTCAAGCCAAACCAGAATCGGAACGACTTGAACCATCATCAAGAAAATCACGATCATCTTCACGCCATTGACGATGATCTCGAACGAATCACGACCCATAAATCAGTCCCACTCCAAAGCTTTAGATTTCACTTCCCAGAAGAGGCCAAAGATGAAGATCAGTAAGAACGCGCCCATCGACAGAAGCACGTACAGACCCTGGCCCGCCGCGAGCGAATCTTTGAACGTCGTCGCCCAGGGGTACATAAAGATGATTTCGATATCGAAGATGATGAAGAGAATCGCGGTCAGATAGAATTTCACCGAGATCTTGGTGTCTTTCTTTTCTTGAACCGGAATCCCGCACTCGTAGCTTTGGTACTTCACGGGATCGGCGATTTTTTGCGTTCCCAGTTTTGACGCCAACCAAAGCATCAAGCAACCGAACGCGATCAAAAACACAACGATGAATAGGACTCCGCCTAATGGCACTGCTGCCTCCCTCACTCTGCGCGCCTCTGGCGCGACGGATGAACACCCTCATGCTGAAGGCGGCTCTCGTTTGTCCGCTTTCGACGCGACTCAAACTGAAAGCAAAACGATACTCGGCCCCCGAAAGAGCGCGGTCACGCCAACGGCGCGCCTTGTTTAATAATGGCAAATATAGCCAGCCTGCATTTGATTTCCAAGAAATATAAGTTGGCGAGAACCCTTGGGTTCTGGCAAAAATCGAGAGTCGATGTCGTCCTCAATTTTGAACTCCCGATTTGAATCCCTGATCGCCCGCGAATGGTCGCTCGGTCGTCATTATGTTCGGCTTGTCGGAAGTTCGTCGTCACTGCCTCTTGCGATGGCACTCACACAACCGAATTCAAAAGAATTCAACGACTTACCTCATTTGGTGGTCGTCGCAAAGTCCGCCGATGCTTGGCGCTTCACTCAGAGCTTTCAGTTTTTTGATTCACAGCGAAACTGCCTGCTTCTTCCGCACTTTGATGTTTCCCCGTACTCAGGTCTCTATCCAAAGAATCAAATTCTCGCGGACCGGCTGCGCTTTTTGTTCGAAGCGCAAAAATCAAAACCCGGTTCTGTTTTTGTTGCGCCGATTGGGTCTTTGCTTCAGAAAACGCTTCCATTTAATGCCCTTTCCAACCGGACTGTGACTCTTCGCAAAAACTTAGATCTTCCTGAAAACATTAGCGAAGTTCTGAACGATTGGGGTTATTCAGCAACCCCCATGGTCGAAGACGTCGGGCAGTTTTCGATTCGGGGCGGCATTATCGACATCTTCTCGCCGGCTCAAGATTCTCCCGTCCGTTTGGAGCTTTTTGGCGAGACGATCGAGTCCATCCGAAGTTTCTCTCCACAGGACCAGCGCACCATTTCAGAAATCTCGGAAGCCGCCATCATCCCGTGCCGCGAAATCATCTGGCAGGATGACCATCTTGAAGACTTGATTTCGAAAATCCGCGGCACCTTTCAAGACCGCAACGTCGATAAAGCCGAGGCCGAAGAGGCCCTTCGTGCCTTGGTGCGTAAAAACCGGTTTGATGGCATCGACTTTTTACTGCCTTGTTTTTACTCAGGTCTCGCGAGTCCGCTGGACCACTTTTCATCGAGTCTCAACATCTGGTTGGTCGACCCCATCGAAATTTCGCGTCACGCCGATCAGATTCATGAAGAGCTGACAGCGGAATACCGCACCTCCACCCGTCAGCTCGTGCGGCCTGCGCCCGAATCGATTTACCAAAAATTCGAAGATCTTCCCTGGCCCGCAGACTCTCGGACCGCGGAGCTGACATCGATTGACACGCAAGAGCTCAAAATCGAGACCCAAAAGGTCTCCTCGTTGAACTACCCGTCTTCGCATGTCTTGGAGCTTTCCAATCTCTTGGCCTCGCAAACCCCCGGAAGCGAGGGCTGGCTCGGGTCGGTGCGCACTAAGTTCAAAGCTTGGACCGAGCAGGGCTACGCGTTCTTGATTGGCTCGCGCTCGCAGAGCCAAAGTGAACGACTTCGTTTGTTTCTCGAAAAAATTGAAGTGCCTTGCCGGATCGCCAAGCCGAACGAGGACATCTCTGAACCTCACGGGGTCGTGATCGTCCCGCGCGTTTTGCCTGAAAGCGTGCGTCTGCCCGAAGAGCGAATCATTTTTCTTCGTGACGAGGATCTTCTCGGTAAAAAGACGCGCGTGCGCGAGAGCCGTGCGAGCGACGAGTTTTCAAAAAAGGCCAAGCGTCTCAACTTTGGCGATCTTCAGCCCGGCGATTGCGTGGTCCACTTTCAACACGGGATCGGCGTTTACGAAGGTCTGAAGGTCATGGACATTGGCGGAGCCCAGTCCGAGTTCATCCAGATCGCCTACAAGGACAAAGACAAACTGTACCTTCCCGTTTACCGCGTCGGCCAACTGCAAAAGTATGCGGGCCATGCGGCCACGGCTCTTTTGGACAAGCTCGGCGGAACCGGATGGGAAAAAACCAAATCCAAAGTCAAAGGCGCCATCCGCGATCTCGCCAGCGATCTTCTTCAGCTCTATGCCAAGCGCGCCGAACTCCACCGGCCCAGAATTCCGTTTCCCGAAGAGGACTTCGCGGCCTTTGAGGCTTCATTTCCATTTGATGAGACCGAAGATCAACACCGCGCGATTGATGACATCATCAAAGATTTCCGCTCGACCCGTCCGATGGACCGCCTGATTTGCGGCGACGTCGGCTTCGGCAAAACCGAAGTCGCGATGCGGGCCGCCTTCGCGATGGCGCAAACCAAGAAGCAAGTGGCGGTGATCGCGCCGACCACGGTCTTGAGCTTTCAGCACTTTGAGACCTTCAAGAAACGCTTTCAAGGATGGCCGCTCGAAATCCGCGCGCTCAACCGCTTTGTCTCAAGCGCCGACGTGAAAAAGACCCTTCAAGAAGTCAAAGAAGGAAAGGTCGACATTCTCATCGGCACGCACCGGCTCTTGAGCAAAGATGTGGTGTTCAAAGATCTCGGACTCATGATCGTTGACGAGGAGCAAAAGTTTGGCGTCGCTCACAAAGAGCGTCTTCGCAAGATGAAAACCAGCGTTGATACCGTGGCGATGTCGGCGACACCCATTCCACGCACGCTCAATATGAGTCTGGTCGGCATCCGCGATTTTTCGCTGATCAACACCGCGCCGGTCGACCGCCTTCCCACGCGAACGTTCATCACCAAGTGGGACGAAGAGACCATTCGAAAATCCATTCTGAGCGAGATCTCGAGGGGCGGACAGGTCTACTTCATTCACAACCGCGTCCAGAGCATTTACGGTCTTGCCGATGAGCTGCGCACGCTCGTTCCCGAGGCGCGCCTGCGCGTCGGGCACGGACAAATGGAAGAAGAAGATCTCGAAAAAACCATGATCGATTTCTTTAATCACGAGATCGACGTTCTGGTTTGCACCACCATCGTCGAATCCGGCATGGACGTTCCTCGGGCCAACACCATGTTTATCGACCAGGCTCACATGATGGGGCTGTCGCAGCTCTACCAACTGCGCGGTCGCGTCGGACGTTCGAAACAACGCGCGTACTGCTATTTGATTCTTCCGCGTGGCAAGCAGATCGACAAACAAGCGCAGGAGCGCCTGAAGGTGATCCAAGAGAACACCGCGCTCGGCTCCGGAATCCGCATTGCTCAGTACGACCTCGAGCTTCGCGGCGCGGGCAATATTTTGGGCGAAGATCAATCGGGTCATATCAACTCGGTCGGTTACGAGCTCTACATGGATCTTTTGAATGAGACCGTGGCCTCCATGCGCGGCGAGCCGGTGGATGAAATGCACCTGGAACCCGAGATCAATCTGCGAATCCCCGCGATGATTCCCGATAACTACATCCCTGATATCCGCATGCGCCTGTCTTATTATAAGGCCCTGGCGGATATCAGAACCCCCGACGAACTCGAGGAGATCGAACGCGAACTCAAAGACCAATTCGGCGAGATTCCCGAACCCGCACTGAATCTGATGGGACTCATGCTGATCCGTGCGCAGTGCAAAGCCTTGGGAGTTCGTGATCTCTCGGCCGGACTTAAAAATGTGTCGTTGGTTTTCACGGAGCGCACCAAGCTCAAACCTGAGATTGTGATCCAGCTCGCGATGCGCGAAAATAAAAAATACGCCATCACGCCGGACAACCGTTTGAACATCCGGATGAATGCGATCACGTGGCCCGCCGTTTACGACGAACTCACGCAGCTTTTAAAACACGTTTAGAATTCGAGCTTAAGACCCGCGCCCCACGTCATCGCCGTCGCCAGATCGGGACGCGAATTGGCTTGCGACTGAGTCATGAAGATATTCACGTAAGCATTGTCGAGGCCCGATTCGCTGAGCGCTCGCAACGACGCATCGGGGTCGAGCCAGTTCAATTGCACAAGGGCACCCGCCGTCCATCCCATGAGAATGCCCGAGGTTCCACTCTCCGAAACGTTGGTGGCTTTTTCTTCGTAGTCGATTTGGTAGACGTCCATTTGCGCGTAGGGAACGACGTAGGGCTCGGTAAAGAGCATGTCGAGCCAAAGACCGAAATGCGTGCCGACTTTTGAAAGCTTCAGCGTGGTCGGATCACCGCTACGCGAGTCCGAAACCGATCCCATTTCGTAAGAGAGCTCGGCCGTCAGCGAAGCGAAGTCCAAATTGTACTTGGCGCCGCCCTGGAGACCAAACATCGGAACCGTGTTGGTCCCGAATAAGGTTTCGTACGTCGTTGAGTCGATATCGGATTGATACCCGGTCGGATCGTAGTTCTCGTAAGCCATTCCGAAGAGGTAGCCCCAATCACTGCGCCGTTCTTTGTACGGCAGAAGTGCCGCCGGTCCGTACTCGATTTCGACGAGCGGAATGTTGTCGGCTTCTGGATCCGGAAGATCCGACTGCACCGCCATCGCCGCCATGGGAGCGAGAACCGCGCACGCGATAAGAACGGAGGAAATGAAGCGGGCCGCAAGGCCGAGGTCTAATTTGAGTCGGGTCCCCATAGTTCTTTCCAGTTGCATCAACGAAGATGAATCTATGAACAACTTTATCAGATCAGCTCGCTCCTTCTGGAGCGCCGCGTGCATCACGCTCTCGATTCTGGCCGTTCTGCCGGCCTCGGCCGGACCTTCGGGGCGCTCGGGGACGGCGGCGGCGCCGGCTGATGAGATTGGCGAGCTCCTCATCGTGGGCATTCACTCCGCCGTCCTGGACCAAAAGACCGAAGACCACTTGGTGAAGCTTTGTCCCGGTTCAATTTTGCTCTTTAAAAGAAATTTGGTTTCGAATCAGCAAACTCTCTCCTTGGTGAAGCGTCTGCGCGAGCTGCACGCGAAGTGCTCACGCCACCCGCTTTTCTTGGGCGTCGATCAAGAAGGCGGGACGGTCAGCCGTCTGCCGTTTGATCCGCCCCTTCCGAGCGCGTGGGCCCTCGGGCAGACCCGGGACCCCTCGGTCGTCGAGGCCTTGGGCCGCGAGGTCGGACGTTCGCTGCGCCGCCTAGGTTTCAATATGAACCTGGCGCCGGTTCTCGATCTTGGAAACGAAAACAAGAAAAGCTTCATCGGATCCCGCTCGTTTGGCGAGAGTCCCGAGGTCGTCGCGCAGATGGGAACCGCTTATTCTCTGGGGCTCATCAAAGCTCAAGTGCTGCCCGTTGCGAAGCACTACCCGGGCTTGGGCTCGGGCGAAAACGATCCTCACCTTGTGATGGTTCGCCGCTCGATCGCGCAAGAGTCTCTCGAGAAACAGGATCTCGCTCCCTTTCGGGCGTACACCGAGCTATTTCCGACGGGCCTCATGCCTTCGCATTTGGTTTATCCGATGGCCACCGAAGACAATACGCCCGGTACTTTTTCGCGCACGCTGCTGCAGAGCTGGCTTCGGGACGGCATGAACTATCAAGGCCTCGTCGTTTCGGATGACTTGCAGATGAAAGGCGCCGGCGAAACAAAAACGATCGGTGAAAACGTCATCTCGTCGCTGAACGCGGGCGTCGACATCGCCATGATTTCGTGGTCTTCGCGCGATCAGTGGTTGGCCGCGCAAGCCATTCAAAACGCGCTCAGATCTGGAGCCCTGTCTCGTGCGAGTTTCGAAGAGAAGGTTGCACGCGTGCGCAAAACCAAACGCATCATCTCCCAATCCGAAATCGGCACCTCGCTTCGCAAAGACGACTTGTTGATCCAAGGAAGCCACGCTTACACGACCCTGGCGGCTCAGGTTCTCGAAAAAAATCTGGCCCGGCTCTCGCCGCTGCCGAGTCGGTCCGCTCCCGATCGAGTTTTTATTTGGCCCTTGGATCTTCGAACAAAATGGCAGATCGAACGTATTTTATTGAAACCCGTCTACTCCGCCGACTCGAAAGAATTTAAACAGATCAGAAAAAACGATCTGATCATCGCTTTCGCTCGCAACAAAAGATCCGTGCGCAGTCTGCTGGGCTGGCGCAACTCGCTGCGCGCGCAAACTCTTGTGATCAACCAGGTTGAGCCTGGTGCGCTCCTGAAACACGGCCGCGACGCGGGCTTTTACCATGAGTGGGCCGTCTTCATGGACCATCCCATGCTGGCCCCTGAAATAGCAAAAAGGCTCCATCACCGATGGAGCCCTGCACTTGTTTTGAATAAATAGGACTGATTAGCGCAGGCCTTGCGCCAGATCGAGCTCGGCGTTCAAGCGGGCAATATCTTTTTGGATCTTTTCCCACTGATCGTCATCGAGGGTCTCGGTCATCATGCGAGCTTCGTTGTTTTTGAGCTGCTCTTGATCGGCTTTGGTGTCCACTTCGCTCGCGTGAACCGCGCGCTCGGCCAAAACCGAAACGCCTTCACCCGAAACTTGGCAGTAACCCCAGCTGATCGCCAGCTTGTCGGTTTGACCGTTTTTCAAACGGTACGACAAAATCCCCGGCTCAAGAGTTGTCATGAGCGGAGCGTGTCCCGGCAAGATGTTGAGCTCACCCGCGTAAGCCGGAAGAGTGATCTCTTCCAGCTCCTGATCGACAACCAGTCGCTTTTCGGGGGTGACCAGATTCAATTTAAACATGGATTACACCAACTTCTTGGCCTTCTCGACCGCTTCTTCGATGGTACCAACCATGTAGAAAGCCTGTTCGGGAAGGGCGTCGTGTTTACCGTCGATGATTTCTTTGAAACCTTTAACGGTGTCTTTGATGTCAACGTAGCGGCCTTGCAAGCCTGTGAACTGCTCGGCAACGAAGAACGGCTGCGACAAGAAGCGCTGGATTTTACGAGCGCGGGTCACGACCAGTTTATCGTCTTCCGAGAGCTCGTCCATACCCAAGATCGCGATGATGTCTTGCAATTCGCGGTAGCGCTGCAGAACGTTTTGAACCGCACGGGCGACGGCGTAGTGCTCTTCACCGACAACTTGAGGATCCAAGAGGCGCGACGTCGAGCTCAAAGGGTGAACCGCAGGGAAGATCGCCATCGCGGCGATATCACGATCCAAGTTGGTCGTCGCATCCAAGTGCGTGAACGTGGTTGCGGGAGCCGGATCCGTGTAGTCATCCGCAGGAACGTAAACGGCCTGTACCGACGTGATCGAACCTTTTTTGGTCGAGGTGATGCGCTCTTGCATCGCGCCCATTTCGGTTGCGAGTGTGGGCTGATAACCCACCGCCGAAGGGATACGACCCAGCAGGGCCGAAACTTCCGCACCGGCTTGAGTGAAGCGGAAGATGTTGTCGACGAAGAACAGAACGTCTTGGTTTTTCACGTCACGGAAGTATTCCGCAACGGTGAGACCGGTCAAAGCGACGCGCGCGCGTGCTCCGGGCGGCTCATTCATCTGACCGAACACGAGAGCGGTCTTTTTGATAACGCCCGATTCTTTCATCTCCACCCAGAGATCGTTTCCTTCACGCGTGCGCTCGCCGACGCCGGCGAACACCGAGTAACCACCGTGCTCGGTCGCGATGTTGCGGATGAGTTCTTGAATCAAAACGGTTTTACCAACACCCGCACCGCCGAACAGACCGATCTTACCACCCTTTGCGTAAGGAGCGAGAAGGTCGACGACTTTGATACCCGTCATGAGCATTTCGGCTTTGGTGGCCTGGTCTTCAAACTTGGGAGCGGCACGGTGAATGTCCCAGTGCTCTTTCGCGTTGACGGGACCGGCTTCGTCAACGGGCTCACCGATAACGTTGATGATGCGGCCGAGGACTTCTTCGCCCACGGGAGCTTGGATCATTTTACCCATCGCTTTAACGGGCGTGCCGCGAACGAGACCTTCGGTCGAATCCATCGAGATGGTGCGAACGACGGAGTCACCCAAGTGCTGAGCCACTTCGAGGGTCAGATTGTACTCTTTGTCGTCGATGAACTTGTTCGTTACTTTCAACGCCGAGTTGATGGGAGGAAGTTGTCCGCCTTCGAAAGACACGTCCACGACGGGACCGGTGACCTGTTTTACTTTACCGAGTTGCATGTAAATGCTCCTTATTAATCAAAAAATTAAAGTGCTTCCGCGCCGCTGACGATCTCGATCAACTCTGTGGTGATCTTCTCTTGGCGGAGCTTGTTGTACGTCAGGGTCAATTTCGCCAAAACGTCTTTGGCATTATTGGTCGCGTTTTCCATCGCCGTCATGCGCGCGCCGTGTTCGGACGCCACGCTCTCGGCCATGTACCGGAACATCTGAATGCTAAAGTGTTTGACCAACAATTGTTCGATCATGAGTTCGGGCGCCGGCTCGAAGATCATATCTTGCGAGAAACCCAAGGCCGAGCTCTCGCCGCCGCTCAGAGTTTGCTTCGACAAGTCGATCGGAAGCAGGGTCTCGCAGACCACGGTTTGAGAGATCGCCGATTTGAACTCATTGTAAACAATCCGGATCTCTTGATACTCGCCCGCCAAATAGCGCTTCACGAGCTTTTCGGCCATGGTGCTGGCGAGATCGAGCGAAATCTCTTTGTCGAGTTTCGTCAACGATTCGATCGGCGTGATTCCACGGCGCATGAAGAAGTCGAGCGAACGGCGACCGATAAAGATCGTGTCGACGGCTTCATATTTGGGTTTATTTTGGCGCAGGTACTGATCGACGAAGCGGTTGATCTGGGCGTTGAAACCGCCGCAGAGACCGCGATCCGAAGACAAGACCACAAGCAGTACTTTTCGAACCTCGGTCGGAGGCGTGAACAACGGGTGCGACACACGGCCGGTGGCCGCGATATTGGCGATCACCCGGAGCAAAGACTGAGCGTAAGGACGCATATTGACGATTGCGTTCTGCGCCTTTCTCAGTTTTGCCGCAGACACGAGCTTCATCGCTTTCGTGATCTGCTGTGTGTTCCTGGTCGTATCGATTCTCGACCGGATATCCTTTAAGCTGGGCATCTCTCTCTCCAAATTGGGCGCTCTCGAAAGAGCGCCTTAAGTGCCAGAATCCGTTATTGGAAAATCGCTTTGAATTCGTCGGTCGCCGATTTGACATTGGCTTTGATGTCGTCGGTGATCGCTTTTTTCTCGGCGATGTTCTTGAGGATGTGCGAGTGCTTGGTTTTCAAGAACTCGAGGTATTCCTTCTCGAAGCGTTTGATCTCGGTTTCTTTCACATGGTCCATGTAACCGTTTGTCGCGGCCCAGATCACAACGATTTGCTCTTCGACTTTCGCGGGCGAGTACTGTCCCTGTTTGAGGACCTCAACCAGGCGGCGTCCACGAGCGAGCTGTTTCTGAGAAGCGGCATCCAGGTCCGACGCGAACGCGGCGAAAGCCTCGAGAGCACGGAACTGAGCGAGTTCAAGCTTCAGAGTTCCCGCGACTTGTTTCATCGCTTTGATCTGAGCGGCACCACCGACGCGCGAAACGGATTTACCCACATCGATCGCGGGACGGATCCCTTTGTAGAACAGATCCGACTGCAAGAAGATTTGACCGTCCGTGATCGAGATCACGTTCGTGGGGATGTACGCCGAGATATCGCCGGCCTGAGTCTCGATGATCGGAAGGGCTGTGAGCGAACCGCCGCCTTTATCAGCCGACATTTTCGCCGCACGCTCCAGAAGACGCGAGTGGAGATAGAAAACGTCGCCAGGGTAAGCTTCGCGTCCGGGAGGACGGCGGAGCAAGAGCGACATTTGACGGTACGCCTGAGCTTGTTTGGTCAAATCATCGTAGATGATCAGAGCGTGGCGGCCGGTATCACGGAAGTATTCGGCCATGGCGGTTCCGGTGTAGGCGGCCAAGAACTGCATGGGAGCCGGATCCGACGCATTCGCCGTGATGATCGTGGTGTACTCAAGGGCGCCTGCTGCACGGAGTTTTTCAACAACGAGAGCGACGGTCGATTGTTTCTGGCCGATGGCGACGTAGAAACACTGAACGTTTTGGCCTTTTTGATTGATGATGGTGTCGATCGCGATCGCGGTCTTACCCGTTTGACGGTCACCGATGATGAGCTCACGCTGACCACGGCCGATCGGGATCATGGCGTCGATCGCTTTGATCCCTGTTTGCATGGGCTCGCTGACCGACTGGCGGTAAACGATACCAGGGGCTTTCAGCTCAACGACGCGCGAGTGGGGCGTGCTAGCCGCGCCCTTGCCGTCAATCGGAATACCGAGAGCGTTCACGACGCGGCCAAGGAGAGCCTCGCCCACGGGAACTTCGACGATTTTTTTGGTGCGCTTAACGAGGTCGCCTTCTTTGATCGTACGGTCTTCACCGAAGATCACGACGCCCACGAAAGATTCTTCAAGGTTGAGAGCCATACCGAAGACGTCTCCGGGGAACTCAACGAGCTCACCCGCCATCACGTTTTCGAGTCCGTAGATACGGGCCACACCGTCACCGATCGAAAGAACGGTTCCAGTTTCGCTCACTTCAATCTTTTTATTGTACTGGGCGATCTGGTCTTTAAGAACTCGGCTAATTTCTTCTGCGCGAATTTGCGTTTCCATGATTAATTGGCTCTCCTGTTTAATTCATCACTCAATTTAGTCAGGTGCGATTTCAAGCTGTCGTCGAAAGTCCAGCCACCCACCTGCGTGACCATACCGCCCAACAACGTCGGGTCTACTTCGTAGGTCAGAATCACTTTTTTCTTGGTCACTTTTGTCACGGTCTCTTCGATGCGTTTTTGCTCGTCGGCCGACACGGGGGTCGCCGAACGAACCACGCCGCGGGTCACGCCGTGCGCCTCGTCCGAGATCGCTTCGAAAGCCTTCGAAACTTCGGCGAACTGGGACAGGCGGTTTTTCTCGGCCATCACCTTGAGCGTGCTCAAGAGCTCGTCCGAAACTTTCGCGCGCAAGGCGCCCTCGAGAGCCTTGATCTTTTGCTCGGGATTGATCAAGGGCGAGAGGAGAAAGTCTTGAATGTCTTTGTTTTGATCGTAAACGTCGGCCAAAACGCGAAGTTCGCCGAACACGCGGTCCGCCGATCCTTTTGCTTGAGCGACTTCATGCAGGGCACGTGCATAGCGCTGAGAGATTTCGCTGATCATTGTTGTACCGTTCCGATGTTCTGAATGAAATCGCCTTGCAGACGTTTATGGTCTTCGGACGACACCTTCTGTTCGATGGTTTCTTGAGCTAAGCGCGTGGCTTCACGGATGGTTTGATCACGCAGTTGAGTGCGGGCCCGCTCCACTTCAACCTGAGCGGTGCGGCCGGCCTCTTCTTGGATTTTTTTGGCCTGGGCCTGGGCTTCTTGGATGATCTGATTGCGCATGTCCGCCGCTTCGGCTTTGGCCCGCGAAATCGACTCCTCCGCCGTGGTCTCAAGCTTGGTGAGTTGATTTTTGATTTCGTCGTGTTCGCGCTCGGCCTGACGTTTTGCCGCCTGAGCTTTTTCGGCCGTCGCCAAAAAGGCGGCCTGTTTTTCTTTGAAGAAGGCACGAACCGAATTTTTCAGGAAGTAGACCATCGCGACGAGCAGGATGCCGACGTTGATCGCTTGGTAAATCACGGTCTTTACGGTTTTCTCGTCCATACCATGGCCGCCACCGTGGCCGTGCTCGCCGCCCGCGGCGAACACCATGGTGGGAACCAGAATCAGGAACAAGGTTGTCAGGAGTTTTGTTCGCCCTTGGCGAATCGAGAGTGTCATCGTCCGTCCTCTTTAATGCTTACGCTTTTTTTGAGAGAAGTTTGGCCACCATGGCTTGCGCGATCGAGGGCGTTTCTTCTTTCATTTTTTTCGAAGCTTCAACCAACTCCGTCGAAACTCGGCGCGAAGTCTCCTCGACGAGCTTCGCGGTTTCGGCACGGGATTTCGAAATCAGGACCTCTTGTTCACGAGCGGCCTCACCGCGATGAGCATCGAAAATGGATTTGATTTGAGTCGAGATTTCGCGAGCCTTTTTTTCGTAAGCCAAACGCATTTCGCCGGCTTGTTTCGAGAGTTCAACGGCCGCTTCTTCGCCGCCTTTGGTGCGCTTTTCGCGCTCGAGGAGCGCTTCGGTGTAAGGGCCGAACGCAATCGACGAGAGTGCAAAAAAGGCGAAGGTCGCAATGACGAAGAGATACAGCACGGTGCTATCGATTCCGAGGGCGTGAAGAACTTCCATTGAATGAAATCCTTTGTATTCGCGCACATGGCGCGACTTTTAAGTTCTTATAAAGATCGCTCGGAGTTAGCACTCGAGAGAAATTACGGTCAAGGAGTTTGGCGGGCGCGCCTAGGTTTTAGGCATATAGGAGGCACCCTCAAAAACCACCCCTTCATCGATGCGAAGGCTGGGTGAGGTGACGGTTCCGCGAAAAACCGCTGGGGGGTGCATTATGACGCGGCGACGAGCAAACACGTTGCCCTCCACCCGTCCGCAAATCACGATGGTATCCGCTTCAATGTCGGCCTGAACGATGGCGCCCTCATTAATGACGAGAGCATCCTTCGTAAAGATTTCTCCCTTAAATTCTCCACCGATACGGACGGTCCCCTCGAAGGTCAGTCGACCCTCAAAGCGGGCCCCCTGGTCCAAAAGGGCCGTGACGTGTTCGCTGCTGACCTGGTGGCTGAGGAGCTCTAGGACTTCCGACATCCTTCTCTTACCTTATCAATGAGCTGAGACAATTCGTCGTCAGAGTAGAAGTGAATAGAGATCTTACCCTTTGAGTTTTGGTAATCAATGTTCACTTTCGTTCCGAGGAGCTTTTGCAGCTCGTCCGAAAGACCCGAAATCAGACGCTCAGTGACATTTGTCGTGTCCAGTGAGCTGGCCGCGGCTTTTTTAGGAGCCAGGGTCTCTTGAACCGCCTTTTCAAGTTTGCGAACGGTCAAAGCTTCGCCGGCCGCCTTTTTCGCCCATTTGGTCATTTCCGAGGGGCTTTGCAGAGACAGCAGAACTTTGGCGTGTCCCACGGAGATTTCTTGGCGAGTGACCATGTCGCGGACTTGCTCCGGCAGCTGAAGAAGGCGGATCGCATTGGCGACGGTGGCGCGGTCTTTTCCGACCTTTTCCGCCACCTGCTGCTGGGTCAAATTGAACTCTTGGGCCAGGCGTTGGTACGCATCGGCCTCTTCGATGGGATTCAGATCTTCGCGCTGGATGTTTTCGACCAAAGCCATTTCCAGGGTTTCGCGGTCACCCAGAGTTTTCAGAATCACCGGAACTTCATGCAGGCCGGCCATTTGGGCGGCACGCCAACGGCGCTCACCCGCGATGATTTCAAAAGAGCCGTTCGGCAGCTTGCGGGCCACGATGGGCTGAAGAATGCCGCTCGCTTTAATTGAAGTCGAAAGCTCTTGAAGTTTGTCTTTTTCAAAAACGCCGCGGGGCTGATAGGCCGAGGGGCGAAGCTTGTCGACAGACACTTGCCAGATGCGCGCCTCGGGAGAAATCGTGGGTGCCGGCGCAGGCGTCGACATTTGAGGCTTGGCAGCCGCAGGCGCCGGTGTTCGCTCAAGGACGGGCGATGACGGCGCCGGGCCCCCGAGCAGAGAACCCAGTCCACGACCGAGTGGTTTCTTTTTGTTTGAAGAATCATTAGAAAGTTCAGACATTTAACTCTCCTTCGAATGAAGGTTTGTTTTGCATTTTCGCAGCATTTGTTCGGGCCTCAAGCTCCTGAGCAAGCTCCAAATACTTGATCGCGCCGATGGATTTTGAGTCGTATTCAAAGATCGATTGACCATGGCTGGGCGCCTCGGACAAGCGCACATTTCGCGGGACAATGGCTTGGAAGACCTTGTCACCGAAGTGATTTTTGATCTCGCTGACCACCTGATGACTCAGGTTGTTTCGAGTGTCGAACATGGTCAAAACGATGCCCTCAATGTGGAGTTGAGGATTCAAGTTCTTTTTGATCAGTCCGGCGGTGTTCAAGAGCTGGCTCAGACCTTCCAGGGCGTAGTATTCGCACTGAAGAGGGACCAAAAAGCTGTCTGCGGCGGTCAAAGCATTTAAAGTGAGTAGTCCCAAAGATGGAGGGCAGTCGATAAGAACATAGTCAAACTGGTCACCAATGGTCGCGATCGCCGCTTTTAAACGGTATTCACGATTTGGCATTTCAACCAGCTCGATTTCGGCGCCCACAAGGTCAGGGTTGGCGGTGGCAATTTTGAGGTTTTCAAAGCGCGTGGGCTGAATAACCTCTGAAAGAGGACGCTCCCCGATCAGAACGTGATAGATATTCGCATCCTGGTGCTCATAGCGTTTTACACCGAGCCCGCTGGAGGCATTCCCCTGGGGATCCATATCCAAGATGAGAACCCGCTTACCCAGAGTAGCCAGTGCAGATGAGAGGTTAACGGAGGTGGTTGTCTTTCCCACACCGCCTTTTTGATTCGCGATACAAATTGTCTTTGCCATTTGTCCTCCTGAGCAGGCTTTTCAATCCATTTTGAGCCTGTGAGTAAGCAAACCGTTCGTTTGAGTGTTCCACGTGGAACATTTCGACCAACTGATCAGCCAAAATGGCTGTTCAAATTAATCTTGAGACAAAGTTGGCGAACTTTCTCTTTCAATTCAAGACTTTTCAGTTTTTATCCGATGTTCCACGTGGAACATTTGATGAAAAAGCTCTTTTTGACGCTCCTTTTGCTCGTTCTCTGCTCTTGCAACAAGCCGGATCCCAATCCCGAGCTTCGCGATCCTATTTATCGAGACCTTGAGACCAAGCAAAAGGAAGCTTCGGCAGCTCTTGAGGCTGAGAAAAAAACTCTGGAAGAGGCCGAGAAAACACTGGCTGGCGTTGTTCCCCAAACAGGACAAATCAAATTTGCTCGTAAACGCCTGTTTGAGTCCAAAGCACGCATCGAGAAGCTCGAACAGCTCAAACGTTACTACACCCTTCGACTTGAAAGCCGAAAGTTTGAGGCTCAAGATGACTACCTGACCGCCTTCGATAAAGGGCAGGGAAAAGAGTGGCCTCCAGCCGAGGATTTCGCCGACTATCAGGTTCAAGAAGCCGCGAGAACCAAATCTCGCAATTGGAACGTGAAAAAACGCATTGAAGAAGAAAAAGGACCGCCCCCAGCCGCCGCAGGCCCCCCGAAGGGCGGGCATTAAAAAAGGCGGCTCTTAGGCCGCCTTTTTTGTTCCACGTGGAACATTCAATCGTGGGATCAATCCCCGATCTTGTCTGTTTTGACGACGGCAAAGCGAATTTCGCCCACGGGAAGCTTGTACTCCCCAACAAGGCCGGGCGTCCAAAATGAACAGAGCTGTGTGGGGATCTGTCCCACTTCCGTCGCCCACTCTTCGCTCTTGAGATGGTAGTAAACTCCGCCTTGCTGAAAAATCTTACGAGAAAGAAGAATGGCCTTCGCAATCGGAGCGAACCCGCGCGACATCGCCACTTTCACGGATTTCTCTGGAAGACTTTCAACCGCCCGGATGTGAACGGTGACGTTTTTCAAACCCAAATGCGCGGCGGAATGCTTGAGAAATTCTGCCTTCCGACCATCGATTTCAACCATATGAACCTTGGTTTTGGGATGGAGCACCGCATAAACTATCCCCGGAAAGCCATTGCCGCTGCCAAAGTCATAAATCTCGGGGATCGCGCCCGACTGAGAAATCAAACGGCTCGCCAAAATGGAGTCAGCAAAGTGAATGGCATCCGCCACCGGGATGGTTTTCACACCAATCAGATTGACCGTCTTATTAAACCGCATCAGTTCATCATGGAATTTTTTAAGTTGGTCGCGAACGCCGACATCGAGGTCGGGAAACCACTGGTCGATGCGCCACTGAATATTGAGGGCATCCGGACTCGGAACGGCGCCGGTTTTTTTAGGCGCGGGATTCTGGCTGTTCAAGGGAATACTCCTTCGACTTCTGGAGACCCTTTACATATATCATGATCGCCTGAATCGCAGAAGGATTGACGCCACTGATTCGCGAAGCTTGTCCTAAGGTCCGTGGGCGCACACGTTGAAGTTTTTCGATTTCTTCCGTCGAAAGACCACGAACATTCTTAAAGTCCACGACGCCTTCGAGCACCAAGCCTTCGACTTTTTTGGCCTGGTCGATCAGCTGCATCTGGCGTTTCACATAGCCCGAGTATTTAACCTCAATTTCAACGGGTTCGTGCACGTTGGGATCCGCATTGATCTCAAAACCGAAGTCTTTGAGGGTTAAACAATCCACTTCTGGACGGCGAAGGAACTCTTCGAAAGTAATGGACTTATTTAGAACTGACGTCGGAATTTTCTGAATTTTTTCTTGCGTCTCGGCATTCGGGTACAGCCGCTCCGACTGAAGCTTACCCAGCAGCTCGAGGCGCTGTGTTTTGAGCTGTGTCAGGCGCTCGCCCGCCTCGAGACCCATGAGACCCAGACTTCGGCCCCGTTCGCCGAGGCGGTCAATCGTGTTGTCTTCGCGCAAAACCAAGCGGTGCTCCGCGCGCGACGTGAACATCCGGTACGGCTCACGCGTGCCTTTGGTCACGAGGTCATCAATCAAGACGCCCATGTAGGCCTCGTCGCGGCCCAAGATAAACTCATCCCGCTCCAAAACCGAGTGCGCGGCATTCACGCCCGCGATAAATCCTTGAGCCGCGGCCTCTTCGTACCCACTGGTTCCGTTGATTTGACCGGCCAGAAACAAGTTCTTGATCTGCCGTGTTTCCAAGCGGTGGTAGATCTGAGTGGGCTCGATAAAATCATACTCCACCGCGTACCCGTACCGGACGACCTTCACATTCTCGAGGCCCGGAATGGTTCTTAAGAAATCCAGCTGCACGTCCTGCGGAAGAGAGGTGGAAATCCCCTGCAAGTAGATCAAATCCGAGTTCAAACCTTCGGGTTCCAAGAAGGTTTGGTGTGAATCCTTGTCGCTAAAGCGAACGATCTTGTCCTCGATGCTCGGACAGTAGCGGGGGCCCGTGCCTTCAATCACCCCGCAGTACATCGGCGACTTGTCGAGATTGGCCCGGATGATGTCGTGGGTTTTCTCGGTCGTGCGGCTCAAGAAACAGGCGATCTGCGGCAGTTGAAACTCATTTGGTGAGCGAAAGCTGAAGGGATAAAAGCGCTCATCGCCCCACTGCTCCTCGGTCTTGGACCAATCGATCGAGTCTTTGTGCAGGCGCGCCGGCGTCCCCGTTTTCAAGCGCCTCACTTCGAAGCCAAATCGGGCGAGCTGATCCGAGAGACCGATCGAGGCTTGATCACCAACGCGTCCACCAGGAGTTTGCGTCAATCCCACGTGCATCACGCCGTTCATGAACGTGCCCGTGGTGATGATCACGCGTTTGGATTTAATCTGAGCTCCATCGTGAAGAACCACGCCGTTACAGAGAGCGCCGTCCAAAAGAAGGCTCTTCACTTCGGCTTCGATCACTTTGAGATTGGGCTGATTCAACAAAAGATCCTGCATATACTGCGCGTACTTTTGTTTGTCGCTCTGAACGCGAGAGCCGCGAACGGCCGGTCCCCGGCGCGAATTTAAACGCTTGAACTGAATGCAAGTGGCGTCGGCCGCCAACCCCATCTGGCCGCCGAGAACGTCGATTTCGCGGACCATGTGGCCTTTGGCGAGACCGCCGATCGAAGGGTTGCAAGACATGTAGCCAATGCGCGAGATGTTCGTCGTAACCATCAACGTTTTGAGACCCAGTCTTGCGGGCGCGAGACAAGCCTCGATGCCGGCGTGACCGGCTCCCACCACAATGACGTCAAAATCGGTCGATTGAACGGACATTTCCTATTTCCCCAGACAAAATTCTTTAAACACGCGGTCCAAAATCTGATCGTCGTAGTGCACGCCCAGCGTTTCTTGCACGCAGAGAAGTGCTTCTTTCAGTTCGAAAGCGGCTAGTTCCGGGCTCACGCCCTCGCTCACCAGCTGCATGCCCCGCCCGAGATTGTCTTCGGCGAGTTGCAGGCGCTCAAAGTGGCGGGCTTGAAAAAGGGCCGTCTGATCCTCAAGGCCGGCCTGGCGGATCCAATCCTGCAGGGCACCCATCACCGTTTCGAACGCCTTTTTCTTATCGAAAGCCGAGACAAACAGCATCTTTTCCGGCGCTTGAAGGCCAAATTGATGTAATTTTTCAATGATTTGCGTGCGCTCGAGGCCCAGGTCGGAGACCCGGTCCACCTTGTTGACGACCAGAATGACTTTGCTCAGATCTTTCTTATGGAGCTCCTCGGCCTCGTCGGCCTGCAAATGACCGGCTTCGATCACAAACAGAATCAGCTCGGCATCTTGAGAGGCCCGGTGGGTGCGCTCGATTCCCAGCTTTTCGACGACGTCCGTGGACTCGCGAAGCCCCGCCGTGTCGGTCAAATTCACCCGGATGCCACCGATCAAAAGGGGGGCTTCGATCAAATCCCGGGTTGTTCCCGGAATCTCGGTCACGATCGCGCGGTCCTCTTCGAGAAGAACATTGAGGAGCGAGGATTTTCCCACGTTCGGGCGGCCCATCAAAACCACGCGAAGGCCTTCTTTGATCACACGCCCTTGGCGGTAACTCGCCAGGCGCTTTTGCAGGCGTTCGCGAACGGCCCCGAGGCGTTTGAGCAGTTCGGCGGGAGAAACAGTTTCGAGTCCTTCTTGAGAGAAGTCGATCCCCGCCTCGATGTGCGCGAGCGACCAGGTGATCTCGGACTCCATCGATTGAAGCTCTTCCGAAAGATCGCCCTTGAGTTGACGAAGCGCCTGCTTCGCACTCAACGAACTTTGGCTTTCGATCAGGGCCAGCACACTTTCGGCCTGCACAAGATCCAGCTTTCCGTTCATAAAAGCGCGAAAGGTGAACTCCCCTTTTTCGGCCGACTTGGCCCCGGCCTCGATGAGAACACGCAGGAGCATTTGCACGATCACGGGCGAACCGTGAGTCGAAAACTCGAGGGTCTCTTCGCCCGTAAATGACTTTCCGTGAGCGAAATAGGTCACAAGGGCTTCATCAAAGGCAGAGCCGTCTTTGGCGACAAGTTTACCGAGATAAGCTTTATGGGTTTCAACTTTGATCGGAAGAAAGGGGGCGATTTTGCGCCCGATCTCAAGGGCCCTGGGCCCGCTCAAACGAACGATCGCCAGGGCGCCGAGGCCCTGGGCCGTCGCGAGAGCACAAATGGATTCCTGATCACGGCCTGGAAAGAACACTTGTGCTCCTTAAAACGAATTACTCAGCGTCGGCGCCGGCATCATCGGCCGCGCCTTGGCCTTTCACGGGATAGATTTTTACTTTTTTGAACAGACCTTCACCGATCGAGCGGCTTTTCACGCGCTGATCGCCCGCCAGGTACTGGTGAATGACCTTGCGGTCTTTGGGAGACAAAGCACGGAAGTAAACCGGCTTGCCTTTTTCAAGAGCGATGCCTTTGAGTTTTTCGGCGAGTTCGATGAGCGCCTGGCTCGACTCTTCACGGTAGCCATTCGAATCGATGACAACGTTGGTGCGGTCTTCGGGGAAGTGGTGCTGCAAAACGCGCTTCAAGAAGAGCTGCAGAGATTCGATCATCTCGCCCTCTTTTTCTTTGAGGATCTCCTCATCCGCCCCGCGCAGTTCGACGGTGATCTGAGGCTCGCCTTTTTCATCGGTGCTCGACGAAATATCGAACTCGAGATCAAAGCCGCCTTTTTCGATCAGGCCTTCCAGGGTTTCACGCACGCGATTTTCAGTCTCAGAACCGCCGCTCTTACCGCCACCGAAAAGCTTTTTCAGAAAATTCATTGAAATCCTCCCTCTACGCGCCCCTCGGCGCATCTCTCATTTTTTTCGCCCTTTGGGCTTTCATAACCGTGCGCCTTTTTGGCGCGATGTTAAATCCTACTTGGCCATCGCAACGGCGCTTTGCGCGGGTTTTGAATCCCGCATAAAGATCTGCTGCTGAATCACGCCGAACAAAGTACTGACGAAAATGTAAAGCGTCAGACCGGCCGGCAAAGACAACGTGAACACCGAGAAGATCAGGGGCATCCACTGCAGAATTTTCGCCTGCGCGGGGTCCATGGTCGTCGGGGTGATTTTTTGCTGAATGAACATCGTCGCGCCCATCAAAACGGGCAAGACAAAGAAGGGATCTTTCACCGAGAGGTCATGGATCCACAAAATGAAAGGCGCTTGGTAGAGCTCGATACTTTGACCCAAAACTTGGTAGAGGGCGAAGAACACCGGCATTTGCAGCAGCATGGGCAAACAGCCGCCAAGCGGGTTCACCTTTTGATCTCGCATCAACGCCATGGTCTCGCGGTTCATGGCCGTGGGATCGCTTTTGTAGCGCTCGCGGATCGACTGAAGCATGGGTTGGATTTTCTGCATCTTCTTCATCGACTTGTAAGACGTGATGTTGAAGGGAAGAACCAGCACTCGAACCAAGAGGGTCAAAAGAATGATCGAAAAGCCCCAGTTGCCGACAAAGCCGTAGAACCACTTCAGCACGATCAAAAGAATCTTTCCGATCGACGCGAAGAAACCGAAGTTCACGACATCACCCAGAACCGGATCCACTTTCTGCAAATCGGTCAAAGACTTCGGACCCGAGTAGGTTTTCCACTGAAAAGTCATCTGATCTTTGATTTGCGCAGGCTTGTAGGTCACGAGCGCGGTCAGTTCTCCCTTGGCCGGCGCGATCAATTGCGCTTCGGGAGTGGTGTCCGATTGATCCACGAAGGCCGAGGTAAAGTAGTGCGAACTCATCGCCACCAAACCCACTTGTTGGAAATCTTTTTTCACGTCTTCGGATTCGCTCGAAGCATTGACGTGATCGATGGTTCCTTGGTGTTTGACGACGAATTCTTGGTGTTCGGTCGAAGGCATCAAGAATGATGATTTACCGCCAGGGTGTTTTTTCTCAGGGAGCAGAACGGTCAGACCTTTGAAGTCCGCGGGCGCGTTCAGGACGCGCACCAACGAGCTCCATGAGCTGGTTTCGGGATGAAAATTCAGCTCGTTCTCGATGGTCATGGCACCCACCGAAGCCGTGCCCTTCAGCGAGGTTTCGCTGATTTTCTGAATGTTGAAATCCAGTTTTTGCTCACGCCCGGCCAGGCCCACTTCAAAAAGACCGCTGGTGTCCGAGACGCCCATGACGACCGGTTTTTTCTCACGGTCGGTGTAACTACGAACGGTCAAATTGCGAAGGCCCATCCCCTTGGACGAGACGTCGAAGGCCAATCGGTCATTTTCAAAAGAGACCTTGGATTCAGTTTGTGTCGGAACCACGGCCGAGCTGTCGGTGGGCGAGGTGGCCTTGAGCGGAGCTTGAGGATTCGGAGCCGTTGTCCCGGCAGCGGGAGCAGCCGCGGCGTTCGCCGAACCTGCAGCTGAACCTTCACCCGAACCTTCAACGGGAGCCGTCACGGTCTCCTTCTTCTTGTAGAAATCAGGGTATTTGTGTTCGAGGTACTTCTGCCATCCGAAGAACAGAACGCCGACCAAAACGACCGCAATGATCGTTTTCGAATCAAAGAAGGACTTCTCATTTTGTGAACTCATGGTGACCTCTTACGCAGCAAAACGGCGTGTGATGTTCAGGAACGGGATCGAATCCCGAAGGACCGCCCGGACGGCACTTCAAAAGGCGCGCGCCCGTGAGCGAAAATGCGCTCAAGAAGCTGTGTTTTTTGAAGGCTTCCGAGGCGTATTCAGAGCAAGACGGATGAAAACGGCAAGCGCCGCCAAGATGGGGCGCTAAAACCAAACGGTAAATTTCAATGAGCAGAAGAGCCGTTTTTTGAGAGGCGCGTGCGAACAAGTCCGAGACCTTTAGCGAAAGCCCGGTCGAACTCTGAATGTTCCAGGTCTTTGTAAAACCCTGGTTCCATCGGCCTAAAAACGACATTGATATCGGCACCCATTTGCAGGCCTTCTTTTAAAGCCTGTCTGAAAAATTCCCGCCCCCACCGACGCAGACGATTTCTGGTGACCGCTGTGCCTACTTTGCGACTGATCGTGAAGCCGAGACGGAGTTGTTCAGTCGATGATGCAACAGAAAAGAAGGTGACCCAGCGGCTGGGCGAGCATTTTTGACCCTCATTCTTGAGGTGAACAAAGTCTGCTCTGGTTCTTAGAATCCGAAGTCGATTATTTTCCACCGACAGCGATTGTCAGGCGTTTGCGGCCCTTGGCGCGACGAGCGGACAGAACTTTTTGTCCGCCTTTGGTCGCCATGCGAGCGCGGAATCCGTGAGAAGTCTTACGACGTTTATTAGAGGGCTGGTAAGTACGTTTCATTCTGACTCCTACGACACGTAACGTCTTTTAGTCGGTTCTTAATAATAGTCACGCACCCAAAGGGGTGCTGGGAAAGGGGGCAATAAATCACAATGCGGCATCGTGGTCAACTGTTGAAAAGACCTGGCACATCGGTTAACCCCAGGCCGGACTTATCCACAATCACGAACGATGGAGGGGATCGCGCGTGGAACCGATGGAACACAATCAAAGCGAGCTCAATGCCGAATTTTGGGACCTGATCAAATCAAGAATTAAAGCCCGCAATCAGGAAAACAAACTGGTTGAGAGCTGGATCAATCCCATTCATTACGTTGAAACCCAGGGGTCTCTCGAGGTCCCGCGCATGGTTTTAAGCGTTCCCAGCGAATTTCACCGCTATTACGTGGTGGAATCGTTGCTGGAGACCATCTATTCCGAAATTTCCGAGGTTCATCGGGGCCCGTTTGAATTGGACGTCATTATTAAGACGGCTCACGACAAACCGGCTCAGATCGAATTAACGGCCTATTCAGAACAGCAGTTTCAGACCCGCCCCGCCCCGGTTTTACCCCCGGCGCCTCCGTCAGGTCCGAACTCCCTGGATTTTTTGAACGCCAACTACACCTTTTCCACGTTTGTGGTGGGCCGAAACTCCGAGTTTGCCCACGCGGCTTGCTACAACGTGGCCCGCAATCCTGGTGAAGGTTACAATCCCCTGCTGATTTCGGGTCCGACCGGAATGGGGAAAACCCACTTGCTTCACGCGGTGGGACACGAAATTAAGAACAACTTTCCGCACCTGAAGATCCTTTATATCGCGGCTGAACGGTTTCTGAATGAGTGCATCTACGCTATGCGGCATGATCAGATGAACGCCTTCCGGCACAAGTACCGCGACAACTGCGACATCTTGCTTGTGGATGACCTTCAATTTATTGGACGCGGCGAGGCCACCCAAGAAGAGTTCTTTCATACGGTCAACTCGTTTATTGAACGCCGAAAACAAGTCGTCTTGGCAAGTGACCGAATGCCCAAGGATATTTTGAAACTCGATGACCGGAATCGCTCGCGTTTAGAGTGGGGCCTCGTTGTCGACATCCAAATGCCTGACTTTGAGACCCGCGTGGCCATCCTTCGCTACAAAGCCGAAAAGATGAGTATGCGTTTGACCGAGGACGTCGTTGAATACATCGCCCGGATATCCAAACGCTCCATCCGTGAACTTGAAGGCAATTTGAAGAAGGTAAAGATGTTTAGCGAGCTTCAGGGCCTTCCCATTGACTACTCACTGGCCAAACGAGTCCTGACTACTCACGAAACTCAGACCACGTTGTCGATGGAGGATGTTCAAAAGATGGTGGCGGACCACTTCAAAGTGAAGATGACCGACCTTAAGTCCTCGTCACGTGCGAAGGTGATCGTCGTTCCCCGCCAAATTTCGATGTACCTGATCAAGAAGCATCTCGACAAACCGCTCACCGAGATCGGCCGGATCTTCGGAGACCGTGATCACACCACGGTGATGAATGCGATCGAGCGGGTCCAAGATCTACAGGCGAAGGACATGGAAATTAAAAGTGATCTCGAAGAGTTAACAACCCGAATCCACAACATCACAGGGCTGTGAATGGGGATTGTGGATTCAGCTGTGGACAGACATGGGGTTCAAAATGTGGATCATTTTAATCCCCAAAAACGCAGCGGTTCGGGGCGATTTGTAAGACGCCTCTGTCCACGGGGTTTTCTAAGTGTTTACTTGTGGTTGCCTAGTTTGCTAGGTTTTCCTCGCCCCTACGACAACGACGAATTATTTAAATAAATAATAAGAAGAGTAAGGATGGGACATGAAAATTGAAATTGAGAAAAAAGATCTCATGGGTCTGATCAGCAAGACCCAGAACATCGTGGAGAAGCGAAACACGATGCCCATCCTGGTGAACGTGCTTTTGGAAGCCGAAGGAAATTTTTTAAAAGTCTTTGCCACGGATCTCGAAGTCAGTTTGACTGATTCCGCGAAGTGCAAAGTTCTTCAAGCGGGCAAGGTGGCGGTCAGCGCGAAGAGTCTTTTCGACATTTCGAAAGAACTCTCCGAGGGTTTGATCCAGTTCGTGAAGAAAGAAAACAACTGGCTCGAAATTAAGCAGGGCAAGTACACCTCGAAGATCGTGGGAATTAGCGCAGAAGAGTATCCGGTGTTTCCGACTTACACCGGGCAAGGCTTCTTGAAAATTCCGGCCGAAACGCTCAAGGACATGATCGACAAAACGATCTACTCCGTTTCGAACGATGAAACCCGTTATCACCTCAACGGCGTTTACTTCGAGCAAAAGGGCGATGCTGGTTACTCGATGGTGGCGACGGATGGTCACCGTCTCTGCATGGTGAGTAAAAAACTGCCGGCTGAGCAGTTGCTGTCGTCGGGTCAAGGCGTGATCATCCCGCGCAAAGGGCTGTCCGAAATCAAAAAACTTCTCGAGTCTCTCGGGGGAGATTTTGAAATCGCGATCGAAGGTTCTCAGCTCATTGTGAGACATCAAACCACGACGCTCATGATCCGCTTGATCGAGGGAAAATACCCGAACTACTCGCAGTTCATCCCTTCGAAATTGAAGCAGAAAATTCGCATCAACCGCGATGCTTTTTTGACTTCGCTTAAACGGGTTTCTTTGCTCGCCAATCAAAAATCCAAAGCCGTGACTTTGTCCCTCACCAACGGCCGCATGGAAATCTCTTCGACCAATCCCGAACTCGGCGATGCGAAAGAAGAGATCGAAGTGGGGTACGAGGGTTCGGATATGAAAATCGGTTTTAACGCAAAATACATCCAGGACGTGCTGACCGCGATTCAAGACGATGAAGTCGATTTTGAAATCAACGATCAGCTCTCGCCCGGACTCATGCGCCCGCACAACGACCCGAACTACACGTGCGTGGTCATGCCGATGCGTATTTGATTTATCCGCATGTTTCAGCGCCTCGTGCTTCGAAATTTTCGCAACTATGCCGAGGCCGAGGTTCAATTTGGACCGCAGGTGAACATTCTTCTTGGCCGCAATGGCGAAGGAAAGACCAACCTGCTCGAGGCGCTGGTGCTTCTCTGCTCCAGCGAATCTTTTCGCTACGGTGACAATGAAACCTTTGTTCGCAAAGGCGCCGACGAATCTCTTCTCGCCGCCCGTGCCATCGAAAATGAACTTGAGTACGATCTGCGTTTGCAGATTTTAAAATCCCGAAAACACCATCAACTCAATGGAAAGCGCGTCTCGGGTTCGGACCTCATTCCGCTGTTTCATTTTGTGATTTTTAGTCCCGAGAGCCTGTCTTCGATCAAAGACGGCGCCGACCAGCGGCGGCAATTGGTCGACGAACTCCTGGTGTCGGTCGACAAGAAAAATGGCGTTCTCGTGCGCGACTTCCGCAAAGCCCTTAAAACGCGAAATCGGATTTTGAAGGATTACGTGGAGGGGCACCAGAATCGGACGCAAACCGAGGCCCTTCTCGAAAGCGTAGGGCCCTCGTACTTCAGGCTGGCGACCGAGCTCACCGTGGCCCGCCTCAAAGCGATTGAATCTTTGGGGCCCGAATTTAACACCGCGATGCAGAAAATATCGCAAAGCACAAAGACGGCTCGTATCCAGTATGAGATCTCGGGGAATAGAGTGATCCACTTTACCCACCAAGATATCCACATTTTGCTCGAAAAAAGGGCTTCTGAACTGCATGAAGCCGAGCTTGGAAGTGGCACGTCATTGGTGGGTCCCCAGAAGCACGACATCGTGTTTCTATATGATGAAAATGACTCACGTTTTTTCTGTTCGCAAGGACAGCAAAGAGCCCTCATATTGTCTTTCAAAATGGCCCAGATCGTGTATCATCGGACGGTTCACGGCGCCTATCCCATTTTACTGCTCGACGACGTCTTGTCGGAGCTGGATGAAGAGAAGCGCGAGGCCCTGATTCATTTCCTACAAGAAATCAGGACTCAGATTTTTATGACGACCACAGACCTCAAAATGACGGGGGATTTGGCCAAGCATGATTGTCTCGTGATCGAGATTGTGGACGGAAAAATCCGAAGCTAACGAAAGGCCACGCATGAGTACCGAAGCCCAGAATCAGTACGGCGCTGATTCGATTCAAGTTCTTGAAGGACTTGAAGCTGTTCGCAAACGTCCCGGCATGTACATCGGTGACACCGGAGTTCGCGGCTACCACCACCTCGTATACGAAGTCGTCGACAACTCGGTCGACGAAGCCCTGGCTGGATATTGCAAAACAATCACGGTGACCATTCACACGGACGACTCGATCTCCGTGCAAGATGATGGTCGCGGCATTCCAACCGCTACTCACAAAACTGGCAAGTCGACTCTCGAAGTCGTGATGACCGTTCTTCACGCCGGCGGAAAATTTGACGGCGGGTCGTACAAAGTTTCGGGCGGCCTTCACGGCGTGGGCGCCTCGGTCGTGAACGCGCTTTCGAGCCGCGTGCAGGTCGAAGTGCAGCGCGAAGGCACGATCTTCCAGCAAAATTATGAGCGTGGGGTTCCCAAGGGCCCGGTCGAAAAAGTCGGAACCACGACTCGAACCGGAACGAAAACGACGTTCAAACCCGACCGCGATATTTTTAAAGACCCCGCGATCGTTTACGACTTCAATACCCTCGCCAACCGTTTCCGCGAACTCGCTTTTTTGAACGCGGGACTTCATATCGTTTTGAGCGACGAGCGTTCGGGTAAAAAACAAGACTTTCAGTATTCGGCGGGCGTCGCCGAGTTCGTGAGTTACTTGAACCAATCCAAAAAAGCCCTTCACAACGACGTGATTTATTTCAAGGGCGAAAAAGACGACATCGAAGTTGAAGTGGCGTTGCAGTGGAACGACTCCTATTCGGAATCGATCTTTTCGTATTGCAACAACATCAACACGATCGAGGGCGGCACGCACTTGGTCGGTTTCCGTGCGGCCTTGACCCGAACAACCAACACCTACGCGACCGAAAAAAATCTTCTCAAAGATCTCAAAGTCTCGCTGGAAGGCGAAGACATCCGTGAAGGTTTGGCGGCCGTGATCTCGGTGAAAGTTCGCGAACCTCAATTCGAAGGACAGACGAAAACCAAACTCGGAACCACCGAGGCCAAAGGCGCCGTCGAGTCTTTGGTGAACGATAAACTTTCGGATTTCTTTGATCGCAACCCTGCCGTTGCTAAAAATATCATCGGCAAAAGCGTGGAGTCCGCACGGGCTCGCGACGCCGCCCGCAAGGCGCGCGAACTCACGCGCCGAAAAACCGCGCTCGATGGGGGCTCGCTGCCCGGAAAAATGGCCGACTGCCAAGAGCGCGATCCTTCGCTTTGCGAACTCTACTTGGTTGAGGGTGACTCGGCCGGTGGATCCGCCAAGCAGGCCCGTGACCGCCGCACGCAAGCCGTTCTTCCGCTCAAAGGTAAAATTTTGAACGTCGAAAAAGCGCGCTTCGACAAAATGCTGTCAAACGACGAGATCCGCACCATGATCTCGGCACTCGGAACGGGCATCGGCAAAGACAACATCAACGTCGATAAAATCCGCTATCACAAAATCATCATCATGACGGATGCGGACGTCGATGGATCGCACATCCGAACGCTGCTTCTCACGTTCTTCTACCGCCAAATGCCGGAAGTGCTCGAGAAGGGTTACATCTACATCGCCCAGCCTCCGCTCTACCGCGCAAAAAAAGGAAACCAAGAGGTCTACCTCAAGGATGATTCGGCTTTGACCGAGTTCTTGTTGGATTCGGGCCTAAAAGGCGTGATCATCACTTCGGCCACTAAGCCGATGATGGAAGAAGATTTCCGTAAGCTGATTTTGAACATCAAAAAGTTCTACAATCTGCTGCGCGTGTCTTCGAAAAAGTACGATCCCGATGTTTTGTATTTCTTGATGTCGAAAGTCGCAAATCTTGAGAAAGCGCTCACCACCGAAGCCGATGCGAAATCCGCTTTGGCGGATCTCACGGACTGGGTCCATTCGAATCCCGACTTGGGAATCACCGAGATGAGCGCGCAGACCGCGATGGTCGATGGCAAACTGCAGCTGCAGATTTCAACGACCCGTTACGCGCAAAAAATCGACACGGTTTTGTCCGCGGATACTCTCAAGGCGAGCGAATTCATCGAGCTGACCGGTTTCTGGAAACAGATGCAGGATGTTTCAAAACTTCCGCTGGTCATCAAGCACGATGGGCATGAGCGGTCGTTTGAGACGTACGCCGATTTCGACGACTACATTATGGAATCGACCAAAAAAGGCTACTACATCCAACGATACAAGGGTCTCGGCGAGATGAATCCCGAGCAGCTGTGGGAGACCACGCTCAATCCCGAAAACCGGAATTTGCTGCAAGTGAATGTCGACGACGCTTTGGCCGCCGACGAGACTTTCAGCGTTTTGATGGGCGAGCTGGTTGAACCCCGCCGTAAATTCATTCACGACAATGCGCTCATGGTACGTGAGCTCGACGTTTAAGGTTAGGTTATGGATCAAAATTCAAATACTCCCAAGGGAGTGACGGTCGTCGATATCAATAAGGAAATGCGGGACGCGTACTTGCAGTACTCGATGTCGGTCATCGTGGGCCGCGCCCTTCCCGACGTTCGTGACGGTCTTAAGCCCGTTCACCGCCGCGTTTTGTTCGCTCAGTATGAGTTGAGCAACACGCACGACAAACCCTACAAAAAATCAGCGCGCGTCGTCGGTGACGTCATCGGTAAGTACCACCCTCACGGTGACATCGCCGTTTACGAAACCATGGTCCGAATGGCCCAGGATTTCTCGCTGCGCTACCCGCTCATCGACGGTCAAGGCAACTTCGGCTCCATCGACGGCGACTCGGCCGCCGCTTCTCGTTACACCGAAGTCCGCATGACCCGTCTGGCCGATGAGCTCTTGAACGACATCGACAAAGAGACCGTTCCGTTTGGACCCAACTACGACGATTCGCTCGAAATTCCGACGGTTTTGCCGGCGAAATTTCCGAACTTGCTGGTCAACGGTTCGGCCGGTATCGCGGTCGGTATGGCGACCAACATTCCTCCGCACAACTTGGGCGAAGTGATCGATGGTTGTATTCACCTGATCGCCAATCCTGACTGCACGATCGACGATCTCATGCAGAAGATTCCGGGACCCGATTTCCCCACCGCGGGCGTGATCGCGGGCACCGCCGGTCTTCACCAGGCGTACAAAAAAGGAAAAGGGATCATCACCCTTAAAGCCGTCGCCGATATCGAAGCCAAAAAAGACGGCCGCGAAGAGATTATCGTCACCGAAATCCCCTACCAGGTGAACAAGGCGAAGCTCATCGAAAGCATCGCCGATCTCGTTCGCGACAAACAAATCGAAGGCATTTCGGACATCCGCGACGAATCGTCGCGCGAAGGGATGCGCATCGTGATCACCATCAAAAAAGGCGAGAACGCCTCGGTGATCTTAAACCGTCTTTACAAATTCACGCAGCTGCAAGTCAGTTTCGGGATCATCATGCTGGCGCTGGATGCTAAAAACCAGCCCGTCACGTTCGATCTCAAAAACATGCTGCAAGCTTTCGTCGAGCACCGCCGTGACGTCGTCACCAAGCGCTGCATTTTCGACCTTAAAAAGGCGCAAGAAAAAGCCCACATCCTCGAAGGCCTCAAGAAAGCCTTGGACAATATCGATGCCGTGATCGCCACGATCAAGGCCTCGAAAGAAGCCAAAGAGGCGCAGGCCAACTTGATCGCGAAGTTCCAGTTCTCGGAACGTCAAGCCCAGGCCATTCTCGAGATGCGCCTGCAGCGCCTGACCGGTTTGGAGCGCGACAAAATCGAAGCCGAACTCGCCGAATTGCAAAAGCAAATCGAATGGCTCAAGTTCGTTCTCGCGGACGTCAAAGAGATCTACAAAATTATCGTGGGTGAGCTCGAAGAGATTCGCAAAAAGTACGGCGACAAACGCCGTTCGCGCATCGAAGGCGACTCATCCGAAATCGAAGACGAAGATTTGATCGCCGAAGAGTCGGTTGTCGTGACCATCACGAACACTGGCTACATCAAGCGCATTCCGATCGACGAATACCGAACGCAGAAACGCGGCGGCAAAGGTCTCAAAGGCATGGAGACGCGCGAAGAAGATTACGTCACCGATATCTTCACGTCCTCGACCAAGACCACTCTTTTGATCTTTACGGACAAAGGAAAGGTTTACTGGTGCAAGGTTCACCGCCTCCCGCTCGGCAACCGCACGTCGAAAGGCAAAGCGATCGCCAACGTGGTTCAATTGCAAAACAACGAAAAAGTCATGGCGGTCTTGCCGGTTGAGGATTTCGTCGAGAGCAAATACGTGGTCATGCTCACGCGACAAGGGATCATCAAGAAAACATCGCTGGATGCGTTCTCGAATCCCCGTCAAGCCGGCATCATCGCGCTCACGACCGATCTTGAAGACAACGTCATTGACGCTAAAATCTCGGACGGACAGAGTGACCTGTTTATCGCCACCCGCGAAGGCATGTCGATCCGTTTCAACGAAGAAGACGTACGTCCCATGGGACGTTCGGCCCGCGGCGTGAAGGGGATCACCCTGGCAAAAGACGACGCGGTGACGGGCATTGAGGTCTTTGAAAAAGGATCGAAAGACACGGTCTTGATGGTCACCGAGATGGGTTACGGAAAACGCTCGGAAATCGAAGAGTACCGCGTTCAAGGCCGCGGCGGCGTGGGTATCATCACTCAGAAAACCACCGATAAGGTGGGTAAAGTTGTCGGTACTCGTAAAGTACAAAACAACCAAGAGCTGATCCTGACCACCGACAGCGGACAAAACATCCGCATGAAAATTTCGGACATTTCGATCTTGGGACGCAACACTCAAGGCGTGCGCTTGATCAATTTGGATGACAAAAACGAACTTGTGACCGGATTTGCGGTCGTGGACGATGAAGAAAACACGGCTCACCTTGCCGATCCCGCGAAGCCCCAATAAGGCCCGCGGTGTCGCTCTTGCCATGCTCCTGCTGGCGGCCCTTGCGGGCTGCGGCTCGAGCCTTGAGCGTGAGTATGACAACGGAGTTGAATCCGCTAAAAAGGGCCAGCACACGCTGGCCCTTTCCTCTTTTGATAAGGTTATTGCCCGTTCACCCGATTCACGTCTTGGACTGGATGCCGCCCGCGAAGCAGCCCGGGTCGCCTTTTTTGAGCTCAAAGATTTCAACCGCTCGGCCAAGTACTACGAAATGATCGTTCTCGGTTCACCCGACGAGGCCGAACGTTTGAGCGCACAAAAGCAAATCACCGCCGTCTTTTTTGATCATCTCAGCAACTACGGTCGCGCCATCGTCGAGATCAATAAGGTCCTTCCACTCGTGCGCGACCCGAGCGAGAAGCTGAAATATAAAATGGATCTGGCCCGGGCCTACTACTATCAAAACAACTTCTTTCAGGCCGAAATGGAAGTGGATGAATTCTTGCGCCTTTCAAAAAACGAAGACTTGAACTTTCAAATGCTTCTGCTGAAAGCCAATATCGTCTTGGCCCGTAAAGATCTGCAACGCGCGGCCGAGATCCTGAAAGAGATGATCAAGGCGAACCCCAAGAAAGCTCAGAAAGAAAACGTCGGGCTGACGTTGGCGGTCGCATACGAAGAAATGAAAGACTACAAAAAGGCGATCGAGACCTTGCAAGAGATCCGCGGCGATCACGCCATGCCCGATTACATCGATGTGCGGATCAAGCGACTGCAAGAACGTGTCAAAAATCAGCCGGGAGCCCGAGGGTTTAGAAAATGAAGCCGAATCGTTATCTTATTTTTGCCTCGATGGGCGTCGAACTTGTGGGTTTGATCATCGGTTGTTTGTTCATCGGCCAGGTGCTGGACGAAAAGTTCGGAACCAAAGGTTTGATGGTGATCTTTTTTTCGATCGCCAGCCTTGTCGGCTGGTTCGTTCATTTGATCTTCTTGCTCAAGCGGATCGACCGGATGGAAGAGCAGGATGCTAAGCGACCAAAGCTTTGATCTTGGCCGTTTTTTCGGAGCCATTTCGGCAAATTGAGTAAATCGAAAATTTCAGGTCGCGGAACTCATGCTTGAGGCGCAGGTCTCCGGCGGCGACGTCCTGTTTGACGTAAGCCAGAGGCAGAAGCGCCATGGAGCCTGGCGTGAGCCGCAGCAGCTCTTTGAGGGCCTCGGCCGAGGCGACCTCTTGCACGCGAATTTCGCGGTTCTGCTTCTCGAGCCATTTCTTGACCGAAGACTGTTCCAAAAGCGAGGAGCTCAGCACGAAAAAGGGGGCTCCTTCAAGAAACCCCAAATCCCCCTTGGCCGAGCGCCGCTGTTTGAAACTCTCGACCACGGCGTAAGCGGAACTCTGGAGCTCTCGAATCATCAGCTTTCGTTCGGTGTTTTGGGAGGGGCGAGTGTTGCTGTAAACAACATCAAGCTTCCGTTCGAGCAGCCGTGGGACCAACTCTTGGAGGGGTCCCGATTCGATCTTGAAAGAGTCCCGATGCGCGCGCCATCGAGGTTGCAGAATCTTTTGTAGAGCATCCACCGGAAAATCCCACGCCAATCCCAACCGTGTGCGCTCCTCAAATTCTTGAGGAGCCTTCACGAGCGCCCGGAGCAAGTTTTCTCCGCCCGTGAAGATGTCATCGCAGTAGGACTTGGCCGTTTCCCCATCCGCCGTGAGCTCAAAAGTCTTGGGCCCGCGGACGATGAGTTTCTTTCCGATTTGTTTTTCGAGCGACTGAATTTGCAGGCTGACGGCGGACTGTGAAAGTCCCAGTTTCTTTGACGCCTTCGAAAAGCCGCGTTCATTCGCCGCCGTCCAGAAGTAGTAAAGATGCAAGTAGTTCAAACCCGTCATAAGTAAATGATTTATATTTTAAATACTAATTGCAACAACTATTTATAAAATAAATTCTTCCACAATGACCACAAAGTTATCCACAGCGCTTGATGTGGAAAAGTTCTTGGATTGCGTGGAGAAGTGCGCGAGATTGCGCTCATGATTCAGATTCTTCTTTCAATTCTGGTGGCACCGGCTCTCGCACAGTTCGACTGCGCGGATTCAAAGCCGTTCAAAATCGTAGACACACAAAACGCGCACGTGGATGTCGCCCGCTTTTTCTGGACCGATCAGGCCGGTCAAAAAATCGAAGACGCCGAAGAGATTTGTTCGATGACGGTGTCGATCCCGACCTACGATATTCGTGGCCGTGAAGAAGAGGCCTACTGGTGTCTCAAGGGTTCAAGCGACCAAGTGGTCTCATGTCCGATGATGATGGACGGTGAAAAATCGCAAGTTTTCGTCTTGCCGGCGGTTTGGATTCGGCATTTGGCCACGGGAACCGATCTGCGCGATTCGCACTTTCATGCCTATGTCGTTTCTGAGGCGGTCCCCACAGCATTTCGCCAAGATGTTTTTGCGCGGGTTCAATTGGAAGATCTCAAGCCCGTCCCCCTTCGCCTGGACGGGGCTCATAAAGACGGCGAGCCGGCGTATCGCGACGGCTACTATGTCATGGTCCGTTTTCAGCCTTAAGGTCGCAGGTTGGTGCTTATTTTTTAAACACACGATTGCCAGAACCTCCCGGCTTATGAGATAGACCCGGCCATGAAAAACTTTTTCCTGTTTCAGTTGGGTCTCTTGGCTGTCGGCAGCCTTCTCGTGGCTTGGATGACGGACTGGTATGGAGCGTTATCCTATGGAATTGGCTGCCTTTTCATCTTTGGCAGCTCGGCCTTGTCGGCCTGGCTTTGGAGCCGCCTGATCGCCAAAAAACTCGTTGCGGTCGCCCTTCTCATCATTGTATTCAAATATGCGATTTTCGGACTGATTTTGTACAAGATCCTGCTCACGAGCTGGATTCATCCTTTGGCCTTTTCGGCCGGGATTTCCAACATCGTGCTGGCCGCGCTCTTGGCGGCACTCACGTCTGAAGACAAAGACAATGCAGGTGAAGAACCTGCGGCCTCGTAAAGGGAGTTGTTCATATGTCGTTTAGCTTTACCTCTTTGATTCCCGGTGTTGGTCACGAGTACGCGCATGTTGCGACGGCTGGAATCGTAACGGCGGGCTTGGTTGGAACTGCTCTTGTTGCCCGCGCTCAGCTCGGCACCGGTGAAACGGCGGTGGTCCCCGCCTCTAAATTTTCGGTTCGTGGCTTCTTTGAATTTGTAACCGAATTCATCCAAGGCTTGGTCGACATGGTGATGGGACATGAGGGTCGCGCCTTCATTCCGCTCTTTGCCTCGGTTTTCACTTTCGTCCTGATCAATAACTTGGTGGGCGTGGTTCCGGGTATGACTCCCGCCACAGAAAATCTCAATACGACTCTGGCCATGGGCCTGTTCATTTTCTTGTACTACAACTACTACGGCCTGAAAGAAAACGGCGTCAGTTACCTGAAGCACTTCTTGGGCCCGGTCTTGTGGCTTGGACCTTTGATGCTCGTCATCGAGCTGATTTCGCATTTTGTTCGCCCTGTTTCTCTCGGTCTTCGTTTGGCCAACGTCATGCGTGGTGACCACACGGTTGTTGGCATCTTCTTGGACCTCGTACCTTTGGCGCTGCCGATTCCGTTCTACATCCTCGGAATCTTCGTTTGCTTTGTTCAGGCCTTCGTTTTCACTTTGCTGTCGATGGTCTACGTCGCGATGGCAACAGCTCACGACCACTAATTTTTAGATAACAACGCACCCGAGAGAACGGGCGCATCACACAAGGGAGTTCACATGAAAAAATATTTGGTTCTGGCAGCGACTCTGCTGGCATCGACTGCGGCTTTCGCACAAGACGCAGCGGCTTCAACTTCGATCAACGGCGGCTTGGCTGCTTTGGGCGCGGGTCTGGCCATCGGTATCGCGGCTTTGGGCGGCGCTTTCGGCCAAGCTAAAACTGCAACTGCAGCTTTGGACGGCATCGCGCGCAACCCCGCTGCTCAAGGTAAAATCTTCACGCCCATGATCATCGGTCTGGCTCTGATCGAGTCGCTCGTGATCTACGCGTTCGTTATCGCGTTCTTCCTCCAAGGAAAAATGTAATTCCGAACTTCGATCGGTGCGCCTTTCGGCGCGCGTGAAAGAATAAAAAAGGGAGCCACAAGGCTCCCTTTTTCTTTTTCCAGCTCTCAACCGCCTCGGCACTCCAAACCAGTGACCAACCGCGTTTCGAAAAGGTGCCAGGCACCCTTTCTAGAGCAGCGGATTGACGATGGATTCGACTTGCGAGCGGATGCGTTTGAGACCGGCTTCAGTTTCAGACTCGAAACGCAAAACCAGTACGGGCTGCGTGTTCGACGATCGCGCGAGTGCCCAACCATCGGGGAAGCTGATGCGAACACCGTCGATCAGATTCAACTTGTAGTCTTTGCCACCCTCAGGGAACGCGGCCTTGAGTTTTTCGACGATCAAGACCTTTTTCTCTTCGGTCGTATCGATTCGAAGCTCGGGCGTGTTGTGCGCCTCGGGAAGGCCCTCAAGCAGCTCAGGAATGGTCTTGCCGGTTTTCGACAAGATCTCACACACGCGAAGAGCCGCATAAAGCGCGTCGTCGTAGCCGTAGTTGCGATCCGCGAAGAAGATGTGCCCGCTCATCTCGCCGCCAAAGGGAGCCTTGTCCACCTTGATCTTTTCTTTAATCAGCGAGTGGCCGGTCTTCCACATCACGGGAACGCCGCCGTTTTTCTTAATGTCATCAAAGAGTCGGTCTGAGCACTTCACATCGCCGATGATTTTCGCACCCTTGTTGTTTTTCAAGACGTCGCGGCTCACCAATACCATGAGCTCATCGCCATAAATCATTCGGCCCGTATGATCGACGAGACCGATACGGTCGGCATCGCCATCAAAGCCAATGCCGACAACCGCACCTTCTTTGAGAACTTGTTTTTTAAGATCCACCAAATTTTTCTCGACCGTGGGATCGGGGTGGTGATTGGGAAAGCGGCCATCCGGTTCTTCAAACAAGATGGTGGGCTTGAGGCCGACAGTTTCAAAAAGACGACGCACGATGCATCCGCCGGCGCCGTTTCCGCAATCCAGAACGACTTTGATCGGTTTCAGCTCGCCGAACTCTTTCTTATAGCGCGCCAGGTACTGCGGGAAGATGTCGATCTTTTCCTCGGAACCTTTTCCTTCGGGAAAAATGCCCTTTTCCATGATCCGGCGGAGCTCTTGAATCTCTTCACCGAAGATGGTTCCTTTGCCGACCGAAACTTTGAAGCCGTTGTACTCGGGAGGATTGTGCGAACCGGTGACCATGAAGGCGCCGTCGACGCCCGGGAGGTCAAAAGTGGCGTAGTAAGAAATAGGCGAAGTGACCAGACCTAAGTATTTTACGTGCACGCCGCATTCTTGCAGGCCGCGCGAAAGGGCTTCTTTGATTTCAAGCCCCGACGAGCGCGCGTCGTGTCCCAGGGCGATCGTGGGATTCTTTTTGCCGAGTTTGAGCAGCATGTACTGCGCGTAGGATTTCGCGAGGAGGTAGGCGAAGTCTTTGTCGAACTGTTCGTTGTAAACGCCGCGAATGTCGTACTCGCGGAAAATGACGGGTTGATACACGTTAAGTCCCTTTCTCACGCCCAACCATCTGTTGGGCCGTTTTAATCGCATGAATCATGGAGCGGGGGTCCGCTTTGTTTTTTCCAAAAATATCTTTTGCCGTTCCGTGATCAACCGAGGTCCGCACAAACGGCAGTCCCGCGGTCACATGAACGCCGGTTTCAAAACCGTGAATCATTTTAAACGGAATCAAGCCTTGGTCGTGGTAACAGCAAACATAGGCGGCGAATTTCTTCCAGTGGTCTTCGTGAAAGGCGGCATCCGGAACAAGCGGCCCTTCAAGAAAGGCCCCCTCCGCGCGCAGTTTTACCAGGACGGGTTTCAAGACCGAATCATCAAAGCTTCCGATCAAACCCTCGTCGCCGGCATGTGGGTTGAGTCCGAGAACCCCCAGGGGTTTGCGGGCAGTGGGCTTAAACATCCGAAGCGCTTCGCGCAGGCCCAGCTCCAACTTTTCGCTCGTGAGAGAAGATTCAATTTTTTGCACGGGCATATGACCCGAGAGTAGAAAAACATTGAAGCGCTTACCGAGAAAGGTCATCCATGCATGGGGCGCTTTGGAGATGCGTTTTAAAATATCGGTGTGGCCGAGATCTTTCATTCCCGCGCGCATGATCTCGGGTTTTGAAAGCGGACCCGTGACGAGCGCATCGATCTTATGGTGAAAAGCCGAGACGGCCGCGCTTTCGACCCACTTGGGCGGCGGCTGCGCCGACGTGACCTCGATGATTTCTCGGTAAGAACGAGGTTCGTAGTCAAGCGCCTCAGGCCACGACAGGAATGTCTTGATCTTGAACTTGCGCCCGATGCGTTTGATCAGGCTTGCCGGAGCCTTGGCCCCGCGAAAATAAAAAAACTGAACGCCTTTTTGAGGGCCCACTTTTTCGAGCGCTTTGGCGGCGACCTCGAGGCCGATGCCGTCGAGATCACCCGTGGTGATCACGATCTTTTTAAGCGTGCTCATGATTCGTTGATGCGGATGAAGGAATCTTCTTTTTTGAGTTCGATCCAGTTGCGCAGCTGCTTCGTGAAGGCTTTCTCGAACAGTTGATTTCGGATTTTTTCTTTTTCGCGGTCAAAGCGAGGGTCCGAGACCACGCGCTTTGAAAGGAGCTTCAAGATGTGCAGGCCGCCCTTTGAGCGAACGATCTCGGTGGTCTCGCCCGGATTCAGGCGCGCGACCGCATTCTCCATTTCAGGCGAAAACTCCCCGGCCTTGAACGTTCCCAGCAATCCGCCGTTGGCGAATCCGGGATCTTCCGAGTTCTGCTCAGCCAGAGTTTCGAAGGTCTGCCCGTCCTTCAGCTTTTTTAAAACGGCTTTGGCGCGCTCTTCCGCCGCTTGGGGGCCGCCCTTGCGGGGATTAAAAAGAATGTGAGCGACCGTGTATTCATAAATACCCGAACCCGAATCGGCGTGAATGCGCGTGTACTCCGCGAGGACCTCTTCGTCGGACACGCGAATTTTCGAAGTGATTTCTTGTTCGATCAAAGACTGGCGTTCGATGCGGCCTTTGACGAAGTCTTGGTAATCCGAAAAATTCATCCCCTGTGCCTTGATGGCGTTATTCAGATCGGCGCGCGAGATGCCGTTCTTTTTCGCGATGTCGCGAAGCTCTTGTTCGACCCGCTCGACGGTGACCGAGAGGTTGAGGCGCTTGATTTCGGATTCGAGAAGCTTTTCGTTGATGAGATAATCGAGTTGGGCTTTGCGGTTGCCTTTCAGCGATTGGTGAGGGGCACCAAGCAAAAGCAGGTCGTCGATAATGGTTTCGGACTCGACCTTTCGGGCGAAGGAGCGCACGTCAGATTCGGTGACGATTTCGGTGTTGACGATGGCGACAATGCCTTCAACTTTTTCGCGAGCGCCAAAGGCCGAGAGACTGAGCAGCGAGGTCAGCAGCAGGATCGAAAATTTCATTCACCCCCCTTTCGGGTTTCAACTGTGACCGCGCGGATCAGATCTTGGTTTCTCAGAACGCGGCTGGCGCGAATCTGGCGGTCAAGCCAGGCCGTGAACTCACCCTGTTCTTTCTGGGCGAGCAAGGCCTGCTCCAGTAAGGGTTTTACCTCTTCGGCGGTCGCAAAACCAGCTGGCGCTTTGCGTTCAACTTTTAAGATGTGAAATCCGTAGGGGCTTTCCAGGACCTGGCTGATGCCGCCGATCGGCATTTGAAACGCTTTATCGAAAATGTCGACGGATCCGCGCTCCACCCAGCCGACAAGGCCGCCGTTTTTACCCTCGGGCGCCACCGAGAACTTGGTGGCGGTTTTGGCGAAATCCTTCTTTTTGACCTCCTCACGAAGCTCCGTGGCTTTGGTGAGGTCGTCCGTCACGATTTGGCGCAGGTAGATGCGTTCTTTGCGGCGGTACTTGTCTTTGTTTTCTTCGTAGTACTTTTTGATCTCTTCGGGGCCTGGTTTCGCGATTTTCTCCGAGATTTTTTGAAAAACTTTGCGCTCCAGAAGCGTCAAACGCAGCTGATCGCGCCAAGACGACAGCGATAAATTTTCTTCGGCCAGCACGTTGCGAAAGGCCACATCATCCGGATAGGCCGATCGAAACGCGTTCACTTCGTTTTCGAGTTCTTGATCACTCACGGTGATCGAGTTCGCGCGGGCATAATCTGCCATCAAAGCTTCGAGGGTGTAATTGCGTAAAACTTCTTCCTTGGTGCGGTTCAAATTGCCCGGGTCTTTGGCTGAAAGCGCATCAAAGTGCTTCAGCTTTCGGGCGAGGCGGTCGCTAAACTCTTGAGTGGTGAGGACATGGTCGTTGACCTGAAGAACGGGCTGGCCAGCCACCTGGCCTTTTTGCGATGTGCAGGACACGGAAAGGAGGCTCATCAAAGTCAGAAGCGCGAGTACCAAACGCAAAAGGAGCCTCCGGGCCGCCTTACTGAATCAAGCTGGGATTCGTTTGAATCTTGTAGCTCTTTTTCAGCTTGTCGAAATAGTCGTTGAAGATGTCTTTTCGTTTTTCGTCAAAAACGGCCGCGCGCAGCTGACGCTTGTTCGCATTGTCGAACGAACGGCGACCGGTGACTTTCACGATGTGAAACCCGAAGGGAGTGTCGATCAGGCCGCGGATTTCGCCCACCTTCATCGCCAGAATCGCGTCGTAGTATGACGGCACCAGCGTGATGCGGCTTTGGTAACCGACATCACCGCCCGTTTGTTTCGTGAGCGGATCGTCCGAGTAAAGGCGAACGAGCTCTTCGAAGGGACGCTTCGACTTTTTAACCTCTTCGTAAATTTCGGTGGCGCGTTTGCGCGCTTCCGCACGCTGCTCGGGCGTGGCGCCCGGCTTGAGTTCGATCAAAATGTGCGAGGTGCGAATCTCGGGGTTTTTCTTGTAGTAAGCTTCCATCTCTTTCTCGTTGACCGCGATTTTGTTCACGCGTTCGGCGAGCTCTTTTTCGAGAAGGGCTTTGTACAGCTCTTGTTTCATGCGGTCTTGAACGACCGGGTCTTTTTCCAGGTTGCGGCGCTCGGCCTCTTGCACGCCCAGTTCGTAGCGAACGAGATCTTCGAGAAACTGCGCCTTGGTGGGCGGGTTCACGGCCATGTTGCGAACATCGTTGAATTTGCGGTTGAACTCTTCAACGGTGATTTTTTTTGTTCCGACGACGGCAACGGCCTCGTCTTTGTTGGCTTGTGCAAGCGCGGCGGATCCGACGAAGGCCATCAAAGCCGAAATTAGGATCGAAAATGATTTCACTGCCATAACCTCATCCCTAAGTTAGTGCACCGATCGGGCCTGTCCGTGGTCCCCTTGGGTGCAAGTCTTGAGTGCTGTTTTCAACGGTATCACTCACCATTTTGCACCGCCAATTGCTTTTGGGCCAACCCGCGAGCATGATGCAGCGCATTTTCTAGTCTTTCAGACAACTTGGATGATCTTGGATCTTCGTCGGAACTGACAGGCGGCAGGGCTTCGTCCCAGTAAATCACGATCTTCGCGAAAGGCTTTGGAAGATAGGTTTGATTCCACGACTTGGGAAAATGCCAGGCCCGATCGCAGCCCACGCCGCCCGGGTAAATCGGCGCCTTCAGCAGGCGGCTCACTTCGAACACGCCGGGTTTTGCTTTGTAGATAGGACCTTTGGGGCCATCAACCGCGAAGCTGCTGTTGCGACCCTCCTCTTTCATGAGGCGGATCAGCGTGCGCAGGGCGCCCGCCCCTCCCCGCGTGGATGAACCGCGCGAAGTTTTCGCGCCAAAAAGTTTGATCGCCGTGTTCATGATCTCGCCGTCTTTCGACTGCGACGCAATGGTGGCGATTCGGTAAATGCCGATGATTTGCAAAAGCGCGAGCTCATCGCCATGCCAATGAGCAAAGAGAACGCTGGACCTTTCTTGAAAACTTTTTTTGAGAGACGGCGGCTCCACCAGCGTGAGCCGCCAGGTCAGCGAGAGAAGGCGGTAGATCATCCAAATGATGAATCCAATAAACGTCTGCTTCATTTGTGCAGGGCTTTTTTGAATTCCTCAGTCAGTTTGGGAACGATTTCGAAGGCATCGCCGACGATCCCGTAAGTCGCTTTTTGAAAGATCGGTGCGTTCGGATCGCTGTTGATCGCGACGATCACTTTCGACCCGCTCATGCCGGCCAAGTGCTGAATCGCGCCCGAAACGCCGACGGCGATGTAAAGTGAAGGCGCCACGGTTTTACCTGTTTGTCCCACTTGCATGCCGTGAGACACCCAGCCCGCATCGACCACCGCGCGCGAAGCGCCCACGGTCGCGCCAAGAACGTCGGCCAGGTCATTGAGCATTTTAAAGTTCGCCGCCTCTTTCAGGCCGCGCCCACCCGAAACAATGATGTTTGCTTCGGTCAAATCCAATTTTTCGGAGGTGCCTTTAACAACATCTTTGATCAGCGTTTTCAAATCGCCCGCGGGAGCGGCGTGCTTCGTCACTGCCGCCGATCCACCCGAAAGCTCTTCGGTCGGAAGCTGATTGGCGCGCATGAGCACGAATTGAATCGGGCTCTGATCGAAAGTCACTTTCGCGAACGCCTTGCCCGAGTAGACCGGACGCTTCACGACAGCTTTGTCACCGTTGAAGCTGAGTTCCGTGCAATCCGACAGAACCGCGGATTTTAAGCGGGCCGCGATGCGCGGAAAGAGGTCTTTGCCGAGAGCGGAGGCCGAGGCCAAAACAACGGTGGCGCCCGATTTGGTGATCAAATCTGAAAGAGCGGCGGTGTAGAGCTCCGGGTTGTACTGGTCGAATTTGCCATCTTCAAAGGTGTGAACTTCGGCGGCGCCGCTGGAGCTCAGAGCCGGAGCCGCGCCCGCCGCCTGCGATCCCGCGATCGCGGCGATAAACGGCTGGCCGGATTTTTTTGCGGCGGTCAAAAGCTCGATGGAGCTGCGTTTCAGTTTGCCGTTGGCGGCTTCAGTAAAAACAAGAATTTTTCCCATGTCCGGAGCTCCTTACAAAACCTTGGCTTCGTCACGCAAGAGTTGAACCAGTTGCGCCGCTTGGGCGCCCGAATCGCCGGTCAGCATTTTGACGGGCGGTTTATCGGCCGGAAGCTCGAGCGAGAGCGTTTTTGTCAAAGCGACCGTGTTTACGCCAAGACCGGCGAGATCGAGTTCTTTGAGAACTTTCTTTTTGGCTTTCATGATGCCGGGAAGACTCGCATAGCGAGGCATATTCAGACCCTTATTCGCCGCGATCACGGCGGGCAGAGCCAACTGGGCCACCTCTTTAGCGCCACCCTCAACATCGCGCTCGGCAGTGACACTCTCGGGGGTCACGGCCAACTTCGAAACGACCGTTGTGTGAGGAATGCTCAAAAGTTCGGCAACCATTTGAGGCACCGACGAGGCGTTGTCATCGATGGCCAGCTTGCCAGCAAAAATCAACTGGGCCCCACCTTCGGCTTGGATGGCCTTCGCCAAGGCTTGCGCGGTGGTGGCAGGGTCCAAATTTTCAGGAGCGTCGATCAAGATCCCTTCATCGGCACCCATGGCCAGGGCGGTGCGAACCGCATCGGCCGTGCGTTTTTTGGGTCCCACGCACAGAACGTGGACCTGGGAACCGGGATGGGCATCGCGAGTTTTGACGGCCTCTTCAACCGCGTACTCATCGTAAGGATTGACGACCCATTTGATCCCGTTGGTGTCGATGGACTGGCCATCGGCGCCAAGCTTGATCTTGGTTTCCGTGTCGGGAACCTGTTTCAAACAAACAACAATCTTCATTGTGTAACTCCCTTAAAACCTGTGCAATATCAGTCAATTCGGCAAGTGAATCAAAGAGTTCTTTTGCAAATTAACACCTCGCACCGTTCGTCGAGTGTGGGCCTCGCAAGCTGGACAGAGCGAAGCCGGAGGAGTAATTTTTCAAATGAAAATTCAATGAAAAACCGGGGTCTCTCATGGCGACAGCGAACACAATGGAAAAACCCTTCTTCCTCACGTCCATCGGCAAGAAGTATTTGATGGGATTGACCGGCCTCGTCTGGTCGGGATTCGTTTTGGGACACATGGCGGGGAATCTGCTCATGTTCTACAGCGCGGATGCGTACAACAAGTACGGGCATGCAATCACCAGCGGCGCGATGATCTACGCGATCGAGACCGTCTTGGTTCTTTGCTTGATCACGCACGTTGTTTGCGCGATCTCGCTCACTCTTGAAAACCGCGCGGCGCGCGGCCATCAGCGCTACGCGATGACGCCAAACGGATCGAAAGGCGCCACTCTGGCCTCGCGGACGATGGCCATTCAAGGCTCGGTGATCTTGGCGTTCGTTATTTTGCACATCGCCACCTTCAAGTACGGCACTTACTACGAAACGACGGTCGACGGCGTGGTGATGCGCGATTTGCACCGCCTGCTGATCGAAGTGTTCCAGCAGCCCGGCTATGTGGTGTGGTACCTGATCGCCCTTGTTTTCTTGGGCTTTCACTTGAGCCACGGTGTGGGCTCACTCTTTCAAAGCTTCGGTCTTAAAAATAACGCCAACGAAAAACTGATCCAGCGATTGGGATGGGCTTATGGCCTCATTGTCGCCGCCGGATTTCTGGCTCAACCTATTTACTGCTTTGTACGAGGGGCTTGATTATGGCGATTCTCGACGGAAAAGTTCCCGGCGGAACCATTGAACAAATCTGGGACGACCATAAGTTCCACATGAAGTTGGTCAATCCCGCCAACAAACGAAAACACAAAGTCATTGTCGTCGGAACCGGTCTTGCCGGCGCCAGCGCCGCGGCCTCGCTCGGAGAGCTCGGCTACAATGTTTCGGCTTTCTGCGTCCACGAAAGCCCCCGTCGCGCCCACTCGGTGGCGGCCCAAGGTGGGATCAACTCGGCCAAAAACTACAAGAACGACGGCGATAGCGTCTACCGACTTTTCTACGACACCGTGAAGGGCGGCGATTTCCGCGCCCGTGAAGCCAACGTTTATCGTTTGGCGCAAGTGTCGACCCAAATCATCGACCACTGCGTGGCTCAAGGCGTTCCGCTCGCTCGCGAATACGGTGGACTCTTGTCGAACCGCTCGTTCGGTGGCGCGCAAGTGTCGCGCACCTTTTACGCCCGCGGGCAAACCGGACAGCAGCTTCTGATCGGCGCTTACCAGGCCATGATGAGACAGGTGGATAAGGGCCAAGTGAAGCTCTTCAACCGCCGCGAAATGCTGGATCTCGTGGTCGTCAATGGACAAGCCCGCGGCATCGTTGTTCGCAATTTGGCGACCGGTGCGATCGAATCGCACGAAGCCGATGCCGTGATTTTGGCGACCGGCGGTTACTCGAACGTGTTCTTCCTCTCGACGAATGCCATGGCCTGCGCGGTGACGGGAGCGTGGCGTGCGTACAAACGGGGCGCTTATTTCGCGAACCCCTGCTTCACGCAAATCCACCCGACCTGCATCCCCGTTTCGGGCGAGTTGCAGTCGAAACTCACGCTTATGTCCGAATCGCTGCGTAACGACGGCCGCGTGTGGGTTCCGAAAACCAAAGGCGATAAACGTCCCGCGAATCAAATCCCCGATTCTGAACGCGACTACTACCTTGAGCGCGTTTATCCGAGCTTCGGGAATCTCGCGCCCCGTGACGTGGCTTCGCGCCAAGCGAAGTACCGCGTTGACGAGGGCTTAGGCGTTGGCCCCACCGGTAAAGCCGTCTATCTCGATTTCCGCGATGCGATTCAGCGCTTGGGAAAAAAAGCGGTCCAAGAGAAGTACGGCAACTTGTTTGAGATGTACGAAAAAATCACCGGCGAAAACCCCTACGAAACGCCGATGCGCATGTACCCGGCTCCCCACTACACGATGGGCGGTTTGTGGGTGGACTACAACTTGATGAGTAACATCCCCGGCCTCTTTGTCGCGGGTGAAGCGAACTTCTCGGATCACGGCGCCAACCGTTTGGGCGCTTCGGCGCTGATGCAAGGCTTGGCCGACGGTTACTTTGTGGTTCCGTACACGATCAGCAATTACATCGCTTCCACGAAGATCGAAAAGGTCGCCACCACGCACGATGCCTTTAAAGAGGCGGAAAACAACGTGCGCGCGCAGATCACCCAGCTGATGGGCATCAAAGGGAATCGCAGTGTCGACTCCTTCCACAAGCAGCTGGGCCATATCATGTGGGAGTACTGCGGTATGGCTCGCAATGAAAAAGGCCTGACCGCGGCGTTAACCGAAATTCCGAAACTGCGTGACGAATTTTGGCAGAATGTGCGTATTCCGGGCGATGCGAATTACGTCAACACCGAGCTCGAAAAAGCCAACCGCGTGGCGGACTTCTTGGAGCAAGGTGAGCTGATGTGCTTGGACGCTTTGGAGCGCAAAGAGTCCTGCGGTGGCCACTTCCGTGACGAGTACCAAACGCCGGATGGCGAAGCGATGCGCGACGATGCGAACTTCTGTCATGTGGCGGCTTGGGAGTGGGGCGGAACCGCGAATAAAAAACCCACCCGTCACACCGAAGAGCTCAAATTCGAAAACGTCAAACTGGCCACGCGGTCTTATAAATAATTAAGAGGCATCAAATGGGCGGCACTCATTCTCAAAATATCAATCTGAAGCTTAAAGTTTGGCGGCAAAAGTCGGCCAAGGACCAAGGTGCGTTCGTTGAGTACGACGCGCCCAACGTTTCGACCGACGCTTCTTTCTTGGAAATGCTCGATCAAGTGAACGAAAAACTCGTGCAAGCCGGACAAGAGCCGATTGTTTTTGACCACGACTGCCGCGAAGGGATCTGCGGATCTTGCGGCTTCATGATTAACGGCAATGCCCATGGTCCGCAGAAGCACACCACCGTGTGCCAGCTGCATATGCGCCAATTCAAAGACGGCGAAACACTCGTGCTTGAACCCTGGCGCGCAAAGGCGTTCCCGGTCATCAAGGATTTGATGGTCGATCGTGAAGCTTTTGACCGTGTGATCAAATCGGGCGGCTACATTTCCGTGGACACCGGTAACGCTCAGGACGCCAACAACATTCCGGTTCCCAAACCCGATGCCGACGAGGCGTTTGCTTCGGCGACGTGCATCGGCTGCGGCGCCTGCGTGGCATCTTGCAAGAACGCGTCGGCGATGCTGTTCGTGGGGGCGAAGGTGTCGCATTTGGCTTTGCTCCCGCAAGGTCAAGTCGAGCGTGCTGAGCGCGTTCACCGCATGGTGACACAGATGGATGCCGAAGGCTTTGGCGCCTGCACGACCACCGGCGCGTGCTCGGCGGCTTGCCCGAAGGGCATCTCTTTGAGCAACATCGCGCGCATGAACCGCGAGCTTCTCGTTGGAACTCTGACGAAGAAAGAGGCCGCGGAAGGCGACGGAATCTAACGAGAATCTCCGGACTCTTTTTTTAATTTGAGAGGTGGCGCAGTTCTGCGCCACATCAATTTCACCGGTTCGACAAGTCTGCGTGTCACTGTCCTCGAGAGAGAGACAGCGTGATCAGCATTTCGATCTTCAACATGATGTCAGCACCCAGCACACGACCCAGAAGGGTCGATCAAGATTCGATGCGCCTTTGGTGCATCAACGGCGGACAGGAGTCTGCAGAAGTGGGGAGCGCACATGAAAAAAGTTGGAGACCTGATGAAGGACATGGGTTTTCGCGAGGACGCGCCTCAAAGTTTAAAAGAGGCGTTCATCAAGAATCTCATCAAAGCCGCCACCGGCGCCGAGGTGCAGACCCCGTCGGAGAAGAATGCCGAAAGAACGAAGAAGTGGATGGATGCTCAGTTGAGCTTCGACTTTGGTCCGGACGGAAAGCCGCCCAAGAAGGTGGGATGAATGACGCGCATGCGCCTGGTTCCAAAATAAAACCACCGTTGCGATTTGGTTCTAGACGAGGAGCGTCTCTTGATTGGTACGATTTGAAGCCTGAGCAATTACTCAATCCTCATTAATTTAGCCGCCCACAAATGGGCGCAATCAGTAGGAGAATGATCGATGCAGATTCATGGACGAAGTCTCTTCATGCTCGTCAGCCTGTTTTGCCTCACGGCAATGGCCGCCAAACCAGAAGCCGTTCCCGGCGAATTCGTGGTGAAACTCCGCGAGTCCGCATCGACACACCAGTTTTCGGCGCAGTCGCTCTCTCAGAAACTGGGTGCCTACGTCAAAAGCTCAATTCCTGAGCACAACATCGTGGTCGTCAAACGGCCTGTCATCGAAAACAGCGCGTTCGCGCTGAACACGCTCAGCCTCAACCCGATGGTTGAGGTCGTGGAGCCCAACTATATCTATCGAATCAACCGCACTCCGAACGACCCCCTCTTTGGAAACTTGTGGGGTCTTCGGAATGTCGGTCAAAACGACTCCGAAAATCAAATCGGCATGACCGGCGTTGACGTGGCGGCCGAGAAGGCTTGGGACATCACCACGGGATCGTCGAATGTGGTGATTGCCGTGATCGATACGGGCGTGGACTACAACCACCCGGACTTGAAAGACAATGTTTGGACCAACGAAGCCGAACTGAATGGACAAGCGGGCGTTGATGACGACGGCAATGGTTACGTCGACGATGTCTACGGCATGAACTTCACGGAAGCCTCGAAACCCGTTGCCAACGGCTTGGATGACCATGGCCACGGTTCGCACTGCTCGGGCGTCATTGGTGCTCGGGGTGACGACGGCCGCGGAATCGTCGGCTTGAATTGGAATGTTCGCATCATGCCCGTGAAGTTCTTGGGCGCGGATGGCGGCGGCTCGCTTGAGGGCGCGATCCTGGCGATCGACTACGCGACCAAAATGGGCGCGAAAATTTTGAGCAACTCGTGGGGCGGCGGCGGCTACTCGCAGCTTTTGAAAGAAGCCATCGAGCGTTCGAATGCGGCCGGCACTTTGTTCGTCGCGGCGGCGGGCAACGAATCGAACAACAACGACACGGCGGCGACTTACCCGGCCAGCTACGATGTTGAAAATATCCTGACGGTCGCGGCCATCGACAACCGCGGAACTCTGGCGTCGTTCTCGAACTACGGAAAAAAATCGGTTCATGTCGGCGCGCCCGGGGTGAACGTTTACAGCTCGATCAACGGCGGCGGTTACGACTCTTGGTCGGGAACTTCGATGGCGACGCCTCACGTTTCAGGAATCGCGGGTCTGCTCGCGGCCAACGAACCTGGTTTGACCGGCGTTGAGATGAAAACCCGCATCATGGCGACGGCTCAACGCCTTCCGGGCCTCATCGGTAAGACCAAAACGGGCGGTTTGGCGAATGCCTACACGGCCTTGACCAACGCCGTAACGCCTCCCGATATGAACGACCCCGCGCAGTGGGCTTCAAAGCCGGCGGCGATCTCGTCGGCGCATCCGTACGCGAAGAAAACAAAAGAGACCTTTGAGCTCGACGTTCCTGGAGCCAAAGAGATTTCTTTGTACTTCTCGCGCTTCGACACCGAGAGAAACTACGATAAAGTCACCCTTTACGACCGTGCGGGCAATAAAGTTGCCGAAATGAGCGGCAATTTTGACGACTCGTATTCGCCCGCCATCAGTGGCGATTACGTTCGACTGGTGTTCACGTCGGATGATTCGGTTGAAAACTATGGTTTTGATATCACGAAAGTGGCGTACCGCTAAAGCGGAGCACTTTCGTCATCTGGAACCGAAAAAAACCCCGGTCAGCGCCGGGGTTTTTTCGTTTGCCGTCCATAGAACAGGCTTCGCAATTTTTCTTCGAGCTTGGCGACCTTGAATTCCAAGAACTTCTCGAAAACGACATCCTCATCCATTTTATAGAGAGAAATCAGCTTCTTAAGCGCTTTGATCGGGATCGCCGAGCCGTAGCCGCGCTCCCAGTCCGAGATGCTCTGGGCCGACTTCAAACGAAGGTGGTAGGCCACATCTCCTTGGGAGAGGTCATTTTTTTGCCGGCACGCTTTCAGGTAGGGGCCCAATTCGAGTTTTTTCACAGTGGCAAGGATACTCGAATTCGCTCAACCTGAGAACTAGAATTTTTAAGACAAAAAAATCTTAGTATCGCGTTAAGCCTTGTAAAACTCAGCCTCGATTTTTCGGGCGAGCTTTTCCTTCTCCTGAGCAAGGTACATCTCGAAAACCACCGATTTATCCAAGTTCAGCACTTCAATCAGGACCTTCAGGGTGCGGATGGGAATTCTGGACCCGTAGCCACGTTCCCAATCTGAGACGCTTTGCCCCGAAGTGAGGCCGAGCTTACCGGCCAGCTCCGCCTGCGAGAGCCCGAGAAGCCGACGGGCGCGGCGGATTTGCTCACCTAAACTGACTTGAGAAACGACTCTGTTTTCCATAAGGCCAAGTTAGCTTATCTGTGTGGAAGCATGGGGGACCCAGAATGGAGATTTCTCCATAATGGGATTCGATCTTAGTCTTTGGAGTTGCCGGCCGACAGAGAAAGTCCCGGATCCCGGCCATAAAGGCAGGAGAGGGATTGGGATTTCGTGGTTTTTTGCAGGTCCAAGCGGCCCGCGCGGAAGAAAAGCGTCAAATCGGTACGGGATTCGCGCACGACCTTACCGGCTTTTTTGGCGCTCACCGCCTGCGTCGAGAGAAGCAAGTTGCTCTGTTGAACGGTTTTGGATTCGGCGCGGAAGTCGATGCCTTCTTCCGACCAGCGCTTGATGAATTTTCCATTGTTGATATTGCAGAGCTCGGTTTCGGTTTTTTCGTTCAGACTCTTCATCACAAACCCTTGGCACTTCTCGTCGGGGAGCAGCTCGAGCCGCGAAGGACAACCCATCGAGCCTTTCTCGAGAAGAAAAGCACCGCCGGGAAGCGGGCTTGCGTGCGCAAAGCCCGAGAGAATCAAGAGCGAAAACAGCAGGGAGAATTTCATGTGGCGTCCTTCTTACTGTCCAATGGCTTTGTAAGTGGCTTTGCGAACGGTCGTCCATTTGTGATTGCGGCCGACGAGTTCAACCGTGCGAATCTGAATGGCCGCGGTCTTTTTGTCGGCGCCGATCGAAACGGTTTGCGCGATATCGCCGGTAAACTGAGCAATTTGGCCGGCTTCGCGAACATTCACCGCGCGGGCATTGACGGTCATGGCGGCGCGAACTTTTTCTTTATTCGCGATGAAGGTGTCAACGCGAACGGCTTCGGACTTGCCGGTTTTGCGTTCGATCGATTTGGGGAAGTCGATCGTCACGCGCAAGAAAGGCATGCCGGTGATCCCCGTTGAAACGGCGTCTTTAGCGGTGTGGCAAAGCACGCGAACGCGCTCTTGAATCGCTTGATTCACGGGGGCGTTTTCGGGGGTCTGTTCGCCCGCCGCGAGCATTTGGCCTTTGGCTTTGGTGTCGGTGTTTTCGATTTCGACCCAAACCTCAGTTTTTTCGAGCTCCCAAGAGCCCGTCTCATTATCGGCCAACTTGCCGATCTCACCCGTCTCGTTTTGAGACAGTTCGAGTTCGCGGGGAAGCGCGCAGGAGGCATTGGCGCTCATGGGCTGCTCATTCAACTTGGAATCATCAATCGAAACGGGCTCTTCGACGGTCGGAGATGTCGTGGTTCCGGGTGCCGCAGGCTGCCCCGTTTGCGGATCGACCGGCGCCGGATTCGTTCGGCCGCTCGGCGTGGGGGTGGTTTTACCGTTGGGGGCCGGAGCGCCTCGAACGGGAACCGCGGGCTTGTTTTTAGTGTCATCTTTTTTGCCACATGCGACGACGACAAACAAAGCGACAAAAACCGACACTGCTAAACCAATAGCGTTCTTCATAAGCACCTCTCACGGACTAGAGGGGCAAAGAGGGTGCCAAGATTTTCGGGCCTTCGGCCTATTTGAGAAGGCGGCCTTGAAAGTGCTTTTCCAGGCGTAAATTCACGTAATCAGGAAAATCCAGCTGACAGCAGTGCGAGCCGTAGGGCAGACGCACCAACTCGCTGGTGCGGATGAGACGGTGCATGTCCTCTTGAAACTTAAAGGGCGTGACGAAATCGCGGTCTCCCGCCAAAACGAGCGTCGGGACCGAGACTTTTTCGGCGATCTTACGGCCGTCGAACGCCATCATGTTTTCGAAGAGCGGAATGAAGACCGAGAGATCGAGCTGTCCCACCCCGCGCGCGTAGACTTCGATGTCTTTAAACTGAGTGAGCTGAAGGTTGAATCCGCCCGCCAGGCCCGACATAAAAATCGAAAGCGGATTGTCGACGGCGGCCCGCCAGGCGGTGCGGAAGAACTCGGGGTTTTTTTCGTACATGGTTTTTGCAAAATGAAAGAAGGGCTCGACGACATCGAGACCGAACATCCCTTTAATCGGGTTTTGCGCGAAGCCGTTGATAAAAGCCATCGACTTGATTCGATCAGGAACCAGATTGTACGTTTCAAAAAGAACCGGAACCCCGAAGCTATGGCCGACCAGGTGAACTTGATCGAGATTCCAGTGCTCGAGAAGCTCGGCGAGGTCCTCCCCCATTCCCTGGACCGTGAACTTTGACGGATCTCCCGGAGTGCTTTGATGGTGACCGCGCAAATCATAGGCGTAAACGCGCATGTCGTTGGCGAAGTAATGCAGCTGATGGTGCCAGTGATTGAGGAGGCACGCGATTCCGTAAACGAAAACGACGGGTTCGCCCTGCCCGCGAATCTCGTAGTAAAGCTCGGCGCCGTCGCGAGTTTTAAAGGTGCCGATCTCTTTGGGTACTGTCTTCATGATGCGAAACTCACTTGAATCAAGGTTTGGCCGATGCGGATCTTATCGCCCTCTTTTAAGGGGGCTTCGCTGGTGGCTTGGCCGTTGAGCATCACCAGCTTCGGGTACTGCGTGCGAAAATAAGCGACGCCGCCCTCGGAGCGAATTTCGAAGGCGAGCGGCGGGCACAAAGGTTCAATCAGCTCGACATCCAGAACATCGGAACCAAAGCGGCGCGGACCGTAGCCCAAGGTGACCCTGTGGTCCATCTGCATGCCTTCGATGAAATCCAGCTGCAGGGCCGGACGAAAAGCCTCGACGTGCATGGTGCGGTCTCGGTTTTTATTGGCGCGAACGGGAACCTTCTCGAGAAGCACTTCCCGCCATGAACGGTTTTCAACCGGGATGACCCGTTCGGGGGGTTTTTCGTCCGAGACCTCGGCCACCCTCATCCCCGTCTTGCCAACCTGGAATCTGACGCCAAGCAGCAGGGCGACTCGTTTCACCTTTTGCCCATTGATCTTAAGGCCGTTGGCGGAGTCCCGGTCAGCCAAAACCAAGGCGCCCCGCTCATCCATCTCGACCTGAGCGTGCAAGGACGACACTTTGGGGTCGTCGAGCAGCACTTCGCCCGTGGTACGACCGATCCGCACCCCCTCCCAAACGGGGTGGCGCTGTCCGGCCGAGGGTCCATCTAGGATTTCGAGGTAAACCAGCATGATCCTTCGAGAATAGCTTAAGGGCGGAGTGCCCTCAAGAAAAGCAGGGTCGAGGCTTGTCCACATCCGGTAATGGTGCTAAACCAGCCGGCTGGACAATCATAGAAATCCTTGCTCGTGGGAATGCCCCATGCGCTTTAACCGGAAGGACCTTAATGGCTACTGTAGAACGGTCACAAGACCAAAAACGCCCCTTTGAAGTTGTCGTAATCATGCACCCCGACGCCACCGTCGAGGAACAAAAAGCACTGTTCGGCAAAAACAAATCGATCATCCAAGATTTCAAAGGATCGGTTTTCTCGCTCGAGACCTGGGGCAAACGCACCCTCGCGAATCCCATCGGCAAATTGAAAAAAGGAATCTACTTCCACGCTTTGTTCGAAACGCAGCCCGCAGCGATCGCCGAGATCGAGCGGACCATGCGCATCAACGACAAAGTTTTGCGTTTCATGCACGGCAAATTGGACACTCGCACGTCGCTGGCAAAATACCTCGAGTCTTTCAAAAAAGGCCTGACGGAGTCGGCGAACCGCGAAAAAGAGCGTGAAGCCAAAGCTCAAGCTCGTCGCGCGGCTTTCGCAGCCGCTCGTGAAGAGCGCGGTGGTTTCGATCGTGGCGACCGCGGAGATCGTGGTGAGCGCGGCGAAGGCCGTGGAGATCGCGGTGACCGTGGCGAACGCGGCGGCGATCGCGGTGGTAAAGGCGAAATGTAATTGGCTTTAAGCGCACCACCCGGTGCGCTTTTTTGATCGTTGGTTTTAAGAGAACATTTCCATGACGATGATCCAACCCGCTTCTAGGAACAAACTGATCAGTCTCATGGCCCTCGGGGCCGTTGTGACGATTTTGTTTTCGTTTCTGGGAGCACCACTGCTTCGAGTTCTTCGAAACGTTGGGGGCGGGACTCTCTACTGGACATCAGGAGCCGTGGCGACACTTGTGGTGACGCTGCTTGGGCTCGGACCCATTGCCTTTTTGCTCATTGGTATTTGGGTGACGATTGGTGTTTACGGGGAGTTTGAAGATCGCGGAAGAGCCGGCTTTGCGGCCGCCTTCTGGTCAGTCTTCCTGGGGACCGTTTTTTCTGTGGTGGGGCCTTGGCTCCTCTTCCGAATGACGGGGATCGATCCGAATGAAATCCTGCACCAAAGCCTGGACAACATTCTCAAGCAGATGCCGTCCTCACAAGAACCGTCGTCGTGGCTCTCCGGAGTCAAGATCGACACGCAGTTCTTGATCAATCAGTTGCCGTCGATGATGGCGATCCTGATCTTGAGTTCGCTCGCATTCGCTTTGATTTTGGACCGCCGGGTGGCGTTTTTAGCAGGACTCCGTTTCGAGCGTGCGGCTTCAGGAATCCGCCTGCTCGAATTCAGAATGCCCGATTTTATGATCTGGGTTGCGATGTTCTCGTTCTTGCTGAGTTTCTTGAAAATCGAGACCCCTTGGGTTTCGGTCGTGGCGTTGAACATCTTCAACATCATGATCGCGGCCTACTTTTTTCAAGGACTCGCGGTTTTGGAAAGTGCCTTCGCGCATTATCGCGTCGGCTTTCTGATTCGGCTTCTGATCTATGTGTTTGTGGTCGGCCAGCTCTTTTTCCTGTTGAGCGTGGTGGGCCTTGTCGATTACTGGGTCGATTTCCGCCGGCGAATGAGAGGGAATTCGCTGCCGGAGGGCGATCATAACAAAAAGGAACGTGTATGAAAGTCATTCTGAACAAAGACGTTAAAGATGTGGGTAAAACGGGCGAAGTCGTGAACGTATCGGCCGGTTTCGCACGCAACTTCTTGTTTCCCCGCAAACTCGCGGAAGAGGCGACGGAGAAAAAAGCCAAGCAATGGGAACACTTGAAATCCGTTGCTGAAGCCAAAAAGAAAAAGGCCGTTGAAGAGCGCAAATCCGTTCTGTCGAAAATGAACGGCACTTCGGTGAAATTCAAAATGGCCGCTGCTGACACCGATAAAATCTTCGGCTCGATCACCACGTCGGACATTTCTCGCGAACTCGAAAAAGCGGGCTTCTCGGTTGACCGCCGTGACATTCACTTGGACGAGCAGATCAAAGTTTTGGGTACGCACAAAGCCGCGATCCGCATGGGTGAAGGCCTCGAAGCCACCATCCAGGTTGTCGTCGAGCGAACGTAATCCGCGGTAGCGGATGACTCTGTCCGCCCGTGGCGCCTTCGGCGCCTCTCTACCTCAAGTGGAGAAAAAGAAAAGAGAGAGCGGAGTCCGCTCTCTCTTTTTATTTTGAACACGTCTTTTTGCCCTTTAGTGCTCTTCCGTTGCCAGAATCAGATCTTGCAGCAGGTCCGCCAGGACCGAGCGCAGATCGTCCAGATTGCCATCTTGAAAATCCAGACCGCATTTTTGAAATGCCTGGTCTAAGAAGTCCGACGCTTCCCCCTCGGGTAAGCCACTCAACTCAATAATGTGCTTAAACGGAGCCTTTTCCATCCTTGGAACCCCCCTCTGTCCTAGTGACACCAATCTTCCACGATTCGGTGAACGCCGCGAGGGCCGGTCTTGAAAACTGGACCCACATGGAGGAAATGCCATCTGCTCTGTGCATTGCAAGCGGGGTGTGGATTTGGTAGGCCTTGAGCATGGGCTTTGACAACGTCTTGATCACCGGTGCTGGCGGCTTTTTAGGGTCGCATTTGACTGAACGCCTTTTGAAGAAGGGCCACCGCGTGATCGCGGTCGACAACTTCTGCACGGGACTTAAATCCAACCGTCCCTACCTTGAATCACTTCCCGAGGCGCAAGACCGGCTCTTCTTTGTCGAGGCCGACGTGACGGCGCCTTGGGAGCCTTGGCTCAAAAATCTCCCGGATTTTGTTCTCAAAAAAGTCAGTCACGTTCTGCACTTTGCCTCCCCCGCCTCGCCTCCTTTGTACCAAGAAATGGCGCTGGAGACGATGTGGGTGAACTCGATCGGCACCAACCGGGCGATGGAGTTCGCCGACGGCGTGGGCGCGCGGGTGGTGTTTGCTTCGACAAGCGAAATCTACGGCGACCCGGACATCACGCCCCAGCCTGAATCTTATTGGGGCAATGTGAACACCGTCGGCATTCGTTCTTGTTACGATGAGGCGAAGCGTTTCGGTGAATCACTGATCTTCACGCACAATCTGAAGAAGAACACGCGCCACGGCTTTGTCCGCATCTTCAACACCTACGGACCCCGCATGAACCCGTCGGACGGCCGCGTGGTGATCAATCTTTTGGTGCAAGCCTTGGATGGCAAGCCGCTCACGATTTTTGGCGAAGGCAAACAGACCCGCAGCTTCTGCTACGTCGACGATCTTTGCGCGGGGATCGAGCTTTACGCGCAATCCGAATTGACCGAGCCGGTCAATATCGGCAACGACCGTGAGTTCACGATTCTGGAACTCGCGCAAATCGTGCAGCGGATGTTCCCCGAGAAAAAACTCGATATTCGCTTTATGGAAATGCCCAAGGACGATCCGCGCCAACGACGCCCGGATTTAACAAAAGCAAAAAAACATCTGCAAGGTTGGGCTCCCCGCATTGCTCTCGAGGATGGGCTTGTCCACATGCGCCGTTGGCTCGAGAGCCAGGCCCGCGCGTGAGAGCCGTCGTTCAGGCCTACGGTCGGCGTGATATCATCGACCAGGCGCTCTTCTCGGTCCTGTCTCTGCTGCGCTGGAATTACCCCGATGAGATCTGGATTTACACCGATCAAGGTTCGCGGCTGCGCGAATTTTTCGCCGGGATCGTCAACGTCAAGATCCGTGAGGTTGCGCCCGAGCAGATCCGCGCCTGGCGTGGAGCGATCGACTTTGTTCACCGGGTGAAACTTGAAGTCTTAAAAGATGCGTCGCGCGATTGTCCGGTGCCGCTTCTTTACCTGGATGGCGACACGATCTTCTTAAAAGATCCGCGAGTGCTTGCGTCGCGGGTGGCGCCGGGCCGCCATCTCATGCACGTGCAAGAGAGCCGAATGGACCAAGCGCGCGACATCCTGACAAAAAAAATCGCGCGCTTTTGCAAACGACAAACGTTCGAGATGAAAAGCGGTCCTTTGCGCATTCCCCTCTCAACCTCGATGTGGAACGCGGGCGTGATCGGTCTGCATCCGCAGCACTTCGGCCTGTGGGACCAGATGATTGAGTTCACCGACGTGGCGTACGCGCTTTACCAAAAGCACGTGATCGAGCAATTGGCGGTGTCTTACTTTTTACAAGCCCATGGAACCGTTTCGGCGAGCGACGATGTCATTCACCACTATTGGCAGACCAAAGAGATTTGGCAAAAGCGCATCGATGAGTTTTTAGCGCGTCATGCGACAGCAAAAGCGGGCCTGGCCGCTCTTGATCAATTTGATTGGACGCTCCCCGCGCCTGCGCGCAAGAAAACGCTCTGGGAAAAGATCTTTAAAAAATAAATCAGCGAACCGGCAAGAGAATCGTGTAGTTGAAATCGGACCAGCTGCCCGTCGGCCGGTCGGCGATCGGCTGAAACACCAAGCCTCGCGGCAAATCTTTATGCGCGAAGAAGCGCAAATCCTGAGGTGTTGGAAGCCCCGTGCGCTTGGGGCAAACGCCGTTCCAAGAGGCCAGTTCAGCGTAAGACGAGAATCCGACGCGTTCCTTGGAGTTTTGCAAATTCACCGCGGTGGACGTCACCGCATGAGATTCGAGATATTTTTGAATGGTGGTCCAAGTCTCGCCCTCACGCGCGAGGTGAGCTTTGCCCACGATCATCAGGCCCTTTTCGCAGCGGCCGGATTTGAGCGCCTGAGCCATATTGCGGGCCATGATTTCATTGCGGGCGTTGAGGTCCGAGAGATCCATCAGGTAATCGTCTTCGTTCGGCGAGTCGACCGTGATTTCCACGAAGCCGGCCGCTTTGGCCGCGCGGTGAATCTCGCCAAATTGTTCGAGATTCATTTCGTAGTTCGGGCGCCGCATGTCAGCCAGGTGCTCCCCGATGCTTTTATTGGACCGCAACTCGTAAAAGAAGCAGGTTTTTTTTCCGCCGAACATCGGCGCGAGCGTCTCGATGACTTTTTTTCTCGAGCCGACGAGGTCGAAATGCAGCTCACCCAAAAGAACGATTTGCGTTTCGCTCACGACCTTTGCGAAAGCCGGCATCGCCTGAACAAAGCCTGTTTGCGCGATCACCTTGCGGGCGTCGACATTTCGGCAGATGTTTTGATCGTGCGGAGCCGCCGCCCAAGCGAGGCCCGCGCAAGTCCAGACGATGAGGGTGACCAATAGACGAAGCATCTCGAGTCCTTACTTGATAGAGAACATTCCATCCAGAGCTTGCTCGAGCTCTTGCACGGTCGACGTCGTGGGAATCTTACAAACCACGCTCAAGCTTGCGCCCTCAAACCCGTCGCCGGCATACAGTCCAAAAATGATCGCATCACCACGTTGATTGAGCGTCTTTATTCGCATGGCCAAAGTGTCTCCGGCCTTGATATTGAGGGGCTGACCCAGACGCAGATTGTTCCAAACGCTGCACTTTTCGTTTTTCATCATGAGATCCGAGCTTCTTGTTGAAATCCCAGTTTCTGCCGGAACGTGGTTCACGGTGAAGTGGGCTTCGGGGCGTGCGCCGACCAGGAATTCGAAAAAACTGCGCTGAGAATCGCGAATATCCGCGACGGTGGGTTGCACCTCACGCGCGTTTCCGCAGCGGGGAACCTCGATCTGCACGAGTGCGTTCTCATCCAAACGGACCTCGGGTCGGCGGTTCATGATCGAAAATTGAATGGTGTCACGGCTCTGGTCGTAACGCAGATTTTGAATCGTGGGCGTTTCCTGGTCGCCGACAAACCCTTTTGTTTTGTCGATCGCCTCCATGGCCTTTACTTCTTCGCCAGCGAAGCAGGCGGTCTTATTGAGATCGCTGACGTTGTTCACGAACTTATAATAGAAGTTCCAATAGTTGTTGTTCAGGTCTTCAGCTTGTTGGCCGCGGCCATTCACGAAATCATGGGACCTTACAAAACCACCCAGATGGCGGATTTGCACCCAGCCGGACTGCGATTGAGCAAGGGCGGCAGTCGTCGTCAATGTCGTGAGGCATCCTAAAACCAAAGCTTTCGCGAACTTCATAAACTCTCCCGTTAAATGTGATCGGGAGAGTTCAATGGAAGAAGCGTGCCGCTTAAAATCGAGCGCGCGGACGGTTTTGTTGTTTTTACCTGTCAACAAAGTGGACAGCACGCGCAGAAGCGTCAGCCTGCGCGGGACCGGCCTACGCAGCTCGGCCTACGGCGCGCCAGCACCCGGGGCAAAGTTTCTCGGTTTTCCCGCCATCGGTGGGCCCTTCGGTCCACCCGGGGGTCCCGCGATGGGCGGTGGGGGAAGAGGGTGCGAAGGTTCGGGATCAGCATCGCGGAAGCGACCATGATCAGCATCGAAGGTCAGGCGGACCGTTCCGGTGGGACCGTTACGCTGCTTGCCGATGATGACCTCGGCGTGGCCCTTCTTCTCTTGGTCTTCTTTGTCGTAGTAGTCATCACGATAGAGCATCATGATAATATCCGCATCCTGCTCGATCGATCCAGACTCACGAAGGTCCGAAAGCATAGGACGTTTTTCGGTACGGCCCTCAACGCCACGGTTGAGCTGAGCAAGGGCGATCACGGGAACGTCGAGTTCTTTGGCGATCGACTTGAGCGTGCGTGAGATCTCGGCGACCTCGCGCTCGCGGCTCTCGGTTTTTTCTTTGAGTTTCATGAGCTGCAAGTAATCGATCATGATGCAATCAAGGCCGTGCTGCGCCTTGAGGCGGCGGCAGCGGCTGCGCAGCTCGAGAGGGCTCAGGCCCGAGGTTTCATCGATGAACAGCTTACTTTCCGAGATCAAGCCCGCGGCATGAATCAGCTTGGGCCAAGCCGTGTCGGCGAGCTTTCCGGAGCGAAGCTCTTTCATGTTGATGCGGGCTTCGGCGGCAAGAACCCGCATCATGACCGCCTGCTGACTCATCTCGAGCGAGAAGTAAGCGACGGTTTTTTTGCACTTCACGGCCATGTGTTGAGCCAAGTTCAAGCTGAACGCGGTCTTACCCATGGAAGGACGGGCCGCGATCACGATCAACTCGCCCCCGTGCAGTCCCGAAGTCATTTTATCCAGAAGCGTGAGGCCCGTGGGAATGCCGGTGATTTCGGCTTTCTGCTTAAAGAGCTCCTCGATTTTCATCATGCTGTCGCGCACGAGTTCGAGAGGGCCATTCAGACCTTGCGCGCTTTTTTGCTCACCGAGCTTGTAGAACTTCTCTTCGGCTTCATCGAGGAAATGATCGACGGTGATGAAATCCTCGGCGTACGACTTCTCGAGGATCTCGGTCGACGTGTGGATCATCTTGCGCAGAAGCGACTTCTCTTTGACGATTTTGGCATAAACGCTGACATTGGCCGACGAAACGGTGCGGCCGACAAGGTCTGCCAAATACTCGGCGCCGCCGGCGGCTTGCAGCTCGCCATTTGAAATCAAAAGATTGTTCACGGTGATCAAGTCGACCGGAAGAGAGCGCGTGATGAGTTCTTTGATGGCTTTAAAGAGAACCTGGTGGCCGTTCTTATAGAAGTCCTGAGGTTCAATCAAATCGGAGACTTGATCCCAAGCTTCAGGATCAAGCATCAAACTGCCGAGAATGGATTGTTCGGCCTCTAGATTCTGAGGCGGTACGCGACCAGCCATTGTCCCCCCCGAGAAAAGGCTTACGTTTCCTCATTCAAAGCATGAGGACGGCTTAAGGTTTGCGGGCCTTTATCAAAGGTGGTGGTTCTAAGGGGTGAGCCCGCTGATGCTTGGCGACCGGCCGAAACCGGGCGCCCAACTTCATTACGAATTCAATTTTTTTACGCGGATCTTGTAGTTGTCAATTTTCTTCTTCAGGGTGTTGCGGTTGATCCCCAACAGCTGAGCAGTTTTGACTTGGTTGCCATTGTAGGCACGCAGGGCGATCTCGATGAGGGGGCGTTCAACTTGTTCCATCACAACATTGTACAGACCGTTCAGCTCAACCTGGGCTTCGTTTTGCTGTTGGAACAAAACTTCCAACTTGCTCTTTACCAGCTTCTCAAGGCTGACAGAGGTCAAGTTCGCGACGAAGAGGTTATCAGAACTGTTCAGGTTCGGCGTCATGTTGCTCCCACTCACAATTTAGACAAAGAAGGTTGATCGAGTCCGATCAAGCACGGGTCGAAATTGAAATCTCAAACTCCGCGTTGTTCGGCATTCCAGATATATTTATGAAGCTGCAATTGCAAGCGCGCAGATGAATTTTGATGCAGAATTTTTTCTGCAAGCCACCGAGGCTCAATTTCCTTATATGATGGGCTGTATAAAACGCAAAATTTTTCGAATAAATCATGTTGACGACAAAATTGTTCTGCCCAGTTGAAGTCGGTCTCACTGCAAATCACAAATTTGAACTCGGTTGTTTCAGAGGTAAAATTCAAGTTTTCGAGCAGGAACGAATCCGCCGCTCCCGAGTCGGGAGTCTTGACGTCCAAAATAATTTTCACGCGTGGATCGACATCTTTGCAGCTGCGCGAACCGCTCGTTTCGAGCGACACCTTGAAGCCGCGGTCGCATAAAATCGACATCAATTCGTGAACTTCTTTTTGCAAAAGAGGTTCGCCGCCGGTGATGCAAACGTAAGGCGTTCGGTGCCGCTCGATTTCTTTCAGGATCGTTTCGAGGTCTTGTTTTTCGCCTTCGTAGTAGGAGTACGTCGTGTCGCAGTAGGTGCAGCGCAGGTTGCAACCCGTGGTTCGCACAAACACCGTGGGAAGACCGGCGTAGGTCGTCTCCCCTTGAATGCTAAAAAAAATCTCGTTGATCTTCAGCACGCCAAAACCCTTGAAAAAGCCATTTCTTCTGCCGCGTTAGGAGCGGGACCATAGCCCTTGGACTAGGCTCTGTCGAGGACCTTTGAACTGGGCTGGTCAAAGTTTGCCAAGGCCCCGTAAATTGAGAGGGATGAACCGCCTCTTGAAGAAATTTCGCCAGGATCTCTTAGGTCTTGTTTTCCTCGCCATCGGTCTTTTCGTTGGGCTTGCTTTCGTGAGTTTTAGCCCCTTGGACCCTTCGCTCAACTCCATCGGTCATGGCTTAAAAGTCACGAACTGGTGCGGGATCGTCGGTAGCTTCTTGGCCGACGCTGTTTTTCAGCTCTGCGGCGTTTCGGCGTGGCTTTTGCTCCCCGGCCTGCTCCGCTTGTCGTGGGTGGCCTTTCGCGGTGATGAGTTTAGCCTGAAGAATTTGAAGTTGGTGTGGGGCCTGCTGCTTTTGGTGGTCTTTTCGACCCTGACGGCCGTTTATTTTCCGCAGACACGCCTATATCAAGACCAAATCGCGGTGGGCGGTATCCTGGGTCTGAGCCTCAGCAAGGGCCTGATTCAGGCGTTTAACCCCGTTGGCGTTCAAGTGGTGTTGTGGTTCGCGGCGTCGGTTCTTTTTATCTTCTTCTCCGAGAAAAACTTGTCCGAGCTGACCAAGGTTCCCGCCCGCCTGCTCAAGCGTGTTTGGGGCTTGGACTGGGCCTCGATGTGGACAAACATGTGGAAATCGGCCGCTCCCGTGATCGAGAAGAAAAAGAAAGAAAAGGCGGAGCCCGCAACCGCCAAGGCCTTGCCCTTGGCGGCGGAGCCCGAGCGCGTCCAGCGCGCCGCCCCTGTCCCCGTTCAAATCGAAATGCCGGTGGATGAAGACTTGGACGAGGACGACGAGGCGCCCGCCGCCCCGGCGAAGAAGCGCAAGGTCGTGGTCACGGCCCGCGTTCCCAACCGCGTTGAGAACTGGAAAATGCCCAAGGTCGATGAGCTCATCGACGATCCGCCCGCAAGCCGCGTGAAGATCGACCAGAATGAAATCAAAGAAAAGGCCCGCGTTTTGACCGAAAAGCTCGCGCTCTTTGGCGTGACGGGCGAAGTGGTCGCCGCCAAGCCAGGCCCCGCGGTCACCATGTTCGAATTTAAACCGGACTCGAGCGTGAAACTCAGTAAGATCACCGAACTTGAAGACGATCTCTCACTGGCCTTGGCCAGCGAGTCGCTACGGATCTTGGCGCCGATTCCGGGCCGCGACGTTGTGGGGATCGAAACCTCGAACCGTCAGCGCGAAACCGTCTACATGAAAGACATGTTCGCCGAGAACAAGTTTTGGAACGATGACATCACGCTTCCGCTCGCCCTTGGCCGCAAAGTGGATGGAACTCCGGAGATCGTGGACTTACGAAAAATGCCGCACTTGATGGTGGCCGGTACGACCGGCTCCGGCAAATCGGTGTTTACGGTGTCGGCGATTATGGGCCTTATCTTCCGCCATTCGCCGAAGACGCTAAAGCTCATCTTGATCGATCCCAAACAAGTCGATCTCGCGGTTTTCGAAAAGGTTCCGCATCTCTCGGTGCCGGTGGTGACCGATTCGCGGCAAGCCGTACTGGCTTTGAAGTGGGCCGTTCGCGAGATGGAGAAGCGTTACAAGTCCATGAGCAAATTCGGCGCGCGTAAAATCGAAGAGTACAACGCGGCGGTGAGCGAACTCTCGAAAGAGCAAATCAAAGAGCACGCCGAAATGAACGACGAGCTCGAACAAACGCCCGGTAAAAAAGGCGAGATGTACTATTACAATCAACTCCCCTTCATGGTGATCGTGGTGGAGGAGTTCGCCGATTTGATGACCGTCGACAAAGCCAACGTCGAACAATCGGTGGTGCGTCTGGCGCAAAAAGCGCGCGCCTGCGGCATCCATCTCGTGCTGTGCTTGCAGAGCCCACGCAAAGAGTTCGTCACCGGCGCGATCAAATCCAACATCCCGGGCCGTATCGCCTTTAAAGCGGCCAGCAGCATGGAATCGCGAATCATTCTCGACGACGTTGGCGCCGAGCGGCTGCTCGCGACCGGCGACATGCTCTACCGTGGTCCCGGCTCATCGGCCATCGTGCGGCACCACGGTCCGTTCTTGAAAGACACCGACATCAAAGATTCGACCAAGTTCTGGGCGGAGCAGGGTGAGCCTGATTTTGACCCCGCAGCGCTCAAGGCCCTTGAGCCGACGAGTGAGGGTGGCGGAGGCGGCGAAGCGGGCGAGTTTGGCGATGAGCCCCAGGATGAACGCTACGCAGAAATTTTGGACTGGGTGCAGACGCAAAAGGAAATCAGCGCGTCGCTCATTCAGCGTCGATTCCAATTGGGTTATCCCCGCGCCGCACGCATGATCGAGACGTTTGAACGCGGCGGGATTGTCGGACCCGCCAACGGCAGCAAGCCGCGTCAAGTTCTGATTCATAATCTCAAAGATCTCGGAGCTTAAGAGAAATTCACGCAAGGTTAAAGTCTCCTTAGTTGACTCTCCCAATTTTTGGGAGGGCAATGGTCGTCAGACGAAAACACAGACGTTTGTCTGATCAACTGACCCAAGGAGGGAAACCATGATCCGTGCACTCGCACTTGTTACCAGCCTGCTCGTAGGCTCTTTCGCGACCGCCGCTACACTCACTGACGTGATTGCTCGCACCGGCCAAACCATCGTGATGAGCGATGTGACGCCTGCTGGCTTTAACTTCAAAAAAGGTGATGAAGCCAATTACAACCTCAACATGAGCATCATCAAAGGTTCGATGAAAATGCTCGTGATGGACATCGTCGCTGACGGCGTTTGGATCCAACAATTGGTGGACCTCGGTTTCGCCGGCAAGCAAGACATGCAGCAATTGATCGACCCCAATACGGGCGAAATCAAAAAGCTCATCGTGAACGGTAAAGAACAAGCGCCGCCCAAAACTGGCGACGTTGAAGTGATCGACTCGAAAGAGGACACCGTGACCGTTCCCGCCGGCACCTTCACTTGCTTGTACATCAAAGCAAAAGTGACTCAGGACGGTAAGGCTTCGGAAGCTCAGCAATGGGTCAACCCCAAAGAAGTTCCCGTTTTCGGCATGGTGAAAATGATCACCCAGTCTCAATTAGGACCCGTGACAGTCGAGCTGCTTTCGTTTAAACGTATGTAATGACGTTTACTTCGATCCGAGACTTCAAAAGAGCCACGCTTATTGCGTTGGCTCTTTTTTTTGGTTCTCAGGCGGGATCGCCGGCCCTGGCGGCCGGAAAAGTCGAAACCTACCAAGACCTGATCGAAAAAGCGTACAACCTCTCGTTGCAAAAAGACCGGCTTCAGGCCGTCAACCTCTTGGTCAGCGCCGCTCAGCGCGAATCTAAAAAGGGCCAAACACCCAAAGAACTCCTCACGGCCCTCGACGAGGTGTCGACCGTTTTCTACAGCGACAAAGCCCAACAGGCCTTTGAACTTGCGCTCTCGCTGCGGGTGACCGATCCGGGCTTGGCCAACACCAAGCTGACCGAAGCGGCGCGAATCGAACCCGACAACTTGCAAATTCTTTTGGAGCAGTTTCGTTTACAGATCGCGGGCGGCGACTGCGACGGCGCCCACCGGGGAGCGCAGAAAGCGCTTGATCGAAATCCTTTTCCTGAAGATCTGCGTCTCGCTGCCGCCCAAGCGGCGCTTTGCGCGGGACGCCTTCAAGATTTTCAGACCTTGCGCTCGGCGATCGACGCGAAGAAAAGTCCGCGCGAAATTTTTTGGCTGGCTCTCGACCTTGAACAGTCGCACCGGACCAGCAATTTCGGCCGCGGACGTGAACTTTCGGTTCAGCTTTCAAAAGCCGACACCGCTTTTCCCGAGGCCTTCTACTGGCTCTGGAAATTCAATCAGGGCCTCAAAATTCCGGACGAGCGCGCCGGAACGAAATACCTCGCGCTTTGCAAAAGCCTCAGTTCCCGCCTGACACGGCAGTATCTTGCGGAGCCTCGTCTCTGCCGGCGCCAGGCCGAAGTCGAAGCTGAGATCAAAAAAAGCAGGGTGACCGAATGAACGCCAAATCCGCTTGTCTCTTGGGCCTTTTGACCGCGCTCGTCGCGGGCTGCGGAGTTCGCGGCCGTCCGCTTCCCCCTGAGACGCCGCCGCCGCTCGGGCGTGGAGAGCCGAGCTTCAAGAAGGCCACCGAAAAAGTCGTGCTACCGGCCAAGAAGAAGCGCGAGGCGCCGCCGGACGATTGGAATGAGCCCGAAGATTTTCGTGAAGGAGAGTAAATGGCCACGCGTTTGATTTCGCGCATGTCAGGAGCTGGAAACACCTTTTTGGTGTGGAACGCCACCAGTGAGAATGTTCCCAAAGAATCGCGCGCCGGCATCGTGCGCCTTCTTTGTGATAGCTTCACCGGCTTTTACACCGACGGCATGATTTTCATTGAGAAAGATCCCTCGGGACAAAACGATTTCGTTTGGGACTTTTACAACTCCGACGGGTCCAACGCCGAAATGTGCGGCAACGCCGCCCGCTGTGCGGCGCTTTACTACAAGCACCGCCTCGGCGGCAGCGACAAAGTCAAATTTCAAACCCGTGCCGGACAGATCATTGCTGAGGTCTTGGACTTTCAGATCGTGGAAGTGCAAATGCCCAAGCTCAAAGAGCCGGGCAAGTTTGTCGAGATCGCCGACGGCAAAAAGAAAACGGAGTACTTCTTTGTGAACACGGGCGTTCCGCACCTGGTGGTCGAAGGCGAGCCCGATCAGGAACTGGCCGAGAAGCTGCGCCATGCCCCCGAACTCGGTGATGCGGGCGCGAACGTGACGTTCGTGAACGAAGTCACGCCCGGCGAAATGGAGGCCGTGACGTTCGAGCGCGGCGTGGAGAACTTCACGCTGGCCTGCGGAACCGGGGCCGTGGCGGCCGCCGCCTTCTCGTTGTTGAAAAATCCGTTGCTCCGGCAGCACGCGGTCGAAATGCCGGGCGGATCCCTGCGCGTTGAATGGAAGTCCGACACGCAGGCCGTTTTGAGCGGTCCCACGCAGTTCGAATTCGACCTCCAGTTTCCCGAGGACAACTTATGAAAAAGTTTAAAGGCATCATCACCGCGTTGATCACACCCTTCGAAAACTCGAAAGTTGATTTCGCCTCGCTCGAGCGCTTGGTTGATCATCAGCTGAAAAATGGTGTCGAGGGATTCGTCATCAACGGGACAACGGCCGAAAGTCCCACGCTCAACCCCCAAGAGCGCGACGAAATATTTAAAAAAGTGAAGGCGATGGTGCCAGCAGAGTTTCCGCTGTGGATGGGAACGGGCTCCAATTCCACCGAGAAAACCGTCGAAGATTCGCGCGCCGCCGAAAAACTGGGTGCCGACGCTCTTTTAGTCGTGGTTCCGTATTACAACAAACCTCCGCAGCGTGGACTGTTTGAGCATTTCATGAAAGTGGCGAGCGCGACGGGCCTGCCGAATTTTCTCTACAATGTTCCCGGCCGCACGATCACGAGTCTTGAAGTCGACACGGTTAAAAAGCTCGCGGAGCATCCGCAAATCATCGGAATCAAGGAAGCCACGGGCAATATCGACCTCGCGAAACAAATCCGGGCCGCATGCGGCAACGAGTTTATCATGCTCTCGGGCGACGACGGCACTTACGATGAGTTCATGATGGCCGGAGGTGACGGCGTGATCTCGGTGGCTTCGCACGTGATTCCCAAGGCGATGAAGGCGCAAAAAGCGCGTGAGCATTTGGATTTGATCAACGCGCTTTTCAGCGAAGCGAATCCGATCCCGGTGAAAATGGCCATGCACTTGATGGGCGTGATCAAATCGCCCGAGTGCCGTCTGCCGCTCGTGACCTTGAGCGACTCGGCGACCGAAAAATTGAAAATCGAGATGAAAAAGAAAGATTTGCTCTAGAATGAAAAAATCCAAACTTCAGGTCGCGGTCATCGGCGCCGGCGGCCGTATGGGACAAGAAATTGGCGAAGTTCTCTCGCAGCGAAAAGACACCCGCGCTCAAGTCGGCGTCGTCCGCAAGGGTGAGGCGTCGGGCTTTGAGCGCTCGGAAACTTCGCTGAGCGCCCCGGCACTTAAAAAGGCCGACGTTTGGATCGACTTTTCGACGCTCGAAAGTTTTTCGGCGAACGTGAAGGCCGCCGTGCAAGCGGGCCGCCCGCTCGTCAGCGGCGTGACCGGATTGACCGAGAAACACCTCAAAGAGCTTGAGCTGGCCGGAAAAAAAATTCCGGTTCTGTGGTCTCCAAATATGAGTTTTGGCATCGCCGCGCTTCGAAAAGCGCTCGCGGTGGCGGCGGAACTTGAGGATTTCGATTTTCAAATTGAAGAGTTTCATCACCGTCACAAAAAAGACAAGCCCAGCGGCACCGCGATTTATTTGCAGAAAACTCTGGCTCAACACGTGAAAGGCAAGCTCCCCGAACCCCTGGCCGTTCGCGGTGGCGGAATCTTCGGCGTGCACAAAGTCTGGATGATGTCCGAAGAGGAGACGATCTGCTTTGAACATCAGGCGCTGAACCGACGGGTCTTCGCCAAGGGCGCGGTTCAAGCCGCCGTTTGGCTCGCCAACCGCAAGCCCGGTCTGTACACGATGGACGATCTTTTTGGTGGATTTTAAGCCATGAACTTTGCCCTGGCCGCGATCTCGACCCAGCTGTCCCAGGGAACCGCCAGCCTTAAAGCCGTGCTTCGCGATTTCGAGCCCTTCGAAATCGAAAAGATCTCCAGCATTTACCGCCGGATCGAAGAGGCCACCGAAGGAACGTTGTCTTCGGATTTGGTCGTTGCCTTCAGACTGCGCACGAACATGGACCTTCAGAGCGTTAAACGGAAGGTCCGCGCGCTCGCATCGGAGCACCCCGCCACGAAGGTGTACCTGCTCTCGTTCAACCATGACGTGATTTTGGACCCGAAAATGCCGCTCCCTCACCCGGATTTGCACGCAGACACCTTGATTCTACATTGCGCCGCCGAAATAGAGGGTGGATTCGAGCATCCAGTGCTTGGCCGGAGCCTGCAAGAGCTTGTAAAGTCCTCGCAACCACGAGACGGGCAATCGCGATTTGAATTTCTCTCTAGGGGAGAATCGCTCCTGTCTTCATCATCCTGAAGGGATGCAAAGGAGCTTTCATGAAATTCTTTATCGACTCCGCCGACATTCAAGAAATTCGCACCGCCGTTGATCGCGGTTGGGCGGATGGCGTGACCACCAACCCCTCGCTCATCGCGAAATCGGGCCGCCCCTTTTTCGAAGTCATCAAAGAAATTTGCAAAACCGTCTCGGGTCCCGTTTCGGCCGAGGTGATCGGCACCAAAGCGGACGAAATGGTTCGTGAGGGGCTTGAGCTCGCGAAAATCGCCAACAATGTCGTCGTGAAAATTCCGATGACCGAAGAAGGCCTTGTCGCCGTTAAAAAACTCACCGCCGAAGGCATCAAAACCAATGTCACCCTCGTGTTCTCGGCCGTCCAGGCCCTGCTCGTGGCGAAAGCGGGCGCGACAATGGTGTCGCCCTTCGTGGGCCGCGTGGACGACATCGGTGCGGACGGCATGAGCCTGATCGCGGATATCGTTCAAATCTACGAAAACTACGACTTTAGCACCGAAGTGCTGGTGGCCAGTATCCGTAGCCCGAATCATATTTTACAATCAGCGCTGATGGGTGCACACATCTCCACGATTCCGTTCAAAGTCATGCAGCAACTTTGTCAGCACCCGCTCACGGACAAAGGTCTGCAGATCTTTATGAACGACTGGCAAAAGGCCCAGGTGAAATGATCAGACTGATCTTGATTTCTTCATTATTGCCGCTGTTCCTTGGTCTCGGGGGTTGCATCACGGGCCACCTGATCAAGGAGTCGGACCGGTCTTTGAACGAGATCAAGAACGCCGTTTTTGCGACCATGGGCCAGCCCCGTGAGTCGGCAACAAATGAGCGAGAGTTCCTCTCGGTTTATTTCTCGAAGAAGAAGGTTCAGAACTTCGATCCTGAAAAATCCAAAGAGCGCAACTACGCCAAGGTGACCGTCCTCGGAGACCGCCGTCCTTACGACATTCAGGTCCAGGTCTTTCTGGAAGAGCGTGTGGACGGGCATTACGAGGAGGTCGGGCTCGACGACGAGCTGTCGGACCAAATCGCCGAAGAAATCAAAAAGGCCCTGCGCAAGAGTCGTGATCAGCGTAACGTGATTGACGACTTCCGCGCTTTCTAAATACGATTAGATAGTCATGAATACTCAACGACGCTTGGCAGGACGCCCAGAGCCCGAATGGATCGTGATCGCTTGCACGATCATCGGTTTGCTATTGATCCCGAGCCGCGTCGCTCACCGCAAAGTTTTCTTCTTCGCCAAACCGCTGGTTATTCAAACTTCGAAGACGTCTCCCGCACGCGTGGCTTTGCACGAAACATTGGACCGCAGTCCCCGCCGTCCGGCGCTTGTGATCGAAGAGGCCGGCCGCCCGATGATGTCGGTGAACTTAAATCAAATTGTCGCCAAAGAATCCGTGATCCGCGGACTCAAGGCGATTCAGTATAAAAAACTCAAGCTAGAGCCGATGCAAGTTCCCCGCGAAAGCGCGGTAAAAATTTTGGACGACCAGTCGTTCATCGAAAACTTGCCGGATTCGCAGCGCCAACGCGCGCAAATCGCGCAAACACGCTCGAACACGATCGCGCAAGATTGGTCGATTCCCACCATGCGCGATGCTTTCGAGGAAAAAATCAACGAGATCAAAACTCAAACGCAAAACTCGAAGACCTCGGGGATCTATGTCGCCGCGGCCGATGCCGAGGGACATTGGACGACCGAGGCCGAGTCGAAGTCGCGTTCCACGGCAGGCGTTGAACCCGGCCTTAAAGAAGAGAGCGCGCCTTCGGAGTTTCGCATTCAAGGTTCGATCACGATTCCCGATGCGGGAGAAAGTCCGCTTCTCCCCGGCCACTACATCGAAGTGCGCTGGATGGATGAAGGCATCGCGAAAAATTCTGGCAAGATCGATCCGAATGATAAAAGCAGTTTTGACATCTCGGTGGCTCAGCTGACGGGTTCCATCAATGCTCGTATGTACGATCAAACCGGACAAGAGGTCGCCTCGGGCCAGTTTCGTTTGAACCCTTCTTTGCCCAAAGCGCAGCTCGCGAGTGCTCACATCGACATCAAGCCTCGCAACCGCCTCTCGCGCCAATACTCGGACTACTATGCTCAGGCGAACGAGAAAACGATGATGTCGGTTAAAAACCACCGCCGCAACCCTTCTCCCGAGGTGATGGTGGGCGCATTTGCCGAAGAAATCAAAGCAGACGCCGATGGAACCTTGAAGGTTGATGGTTTGTCCGAAGGGTCATGGAGTTTCTTGCGCGCCGAAGCCAAGGGCTACATGCCAACGATCACGCTTGCGAGTGCGGGCGAGACCGAAGCGACCCCCCTCTTTCCCGAAAAAATGATCAAGGCGTTGACCGCGATCGTCCGCGACTCGCGCGGAAGCGGCATGGGCGGCGAAACGGGATCCGTTGTCTGGGGCCAGACGAAGTCGCCCTTCGGGTCGGCCGGGATTCGCGTTGAGCTTGAAGATCTTCCCGAGGCGAGAGTCGTCTACTTGAACGAACTTTTGATTCCCGATGAGGGTTTGACCGCGACAAGTTCAAATGGCTACTTCGCGTTCGTTGACCTTCCTCGCGGATTCTACTCGGTGCGGGCGACTCGCGGTGAAAAGCAAATGGGCGTCGCCAATGTCGAAGTCGATGACGGGGCCGTGTCTCCGGTTGAAATCCGCGAAACCGCCGATCTCCACGCCACCTCAATCAAGGTTTACGACGGCTTCACGGGGTCGGCCCAAGCCTCACGCGTTTCGATTCAAAATCTCGAGAACGCGATCGATGTGATGGGTTACGCCGAAGTCAAAATGCCGAGCTTAAATCATTTGAACTTGATTCACCTGTCACCGGCCGACCCGATGTACGCCCCTGCGATGTACGTGCAAAATTCGAATGAAGACTACGTTCACTTGCCGTTGGTGCGAACGGATTGGTTGATGAGCGTCCGCGGGTTTTTGAAATTTTCGGATCAACCCGGGACTGGCATCTTGGTTGGATTCGTTCCGTCGACGAGCTTTGAAGTGCACTTGACCCACCTGCCGGATTTGGATCCGGCGCAAATCGTGTACTTTGATTCACAAGGACAGGTCGTGCCTTCGGGAGTCGCCGGCGGGGGATTCATCGTGTTCAATGTTCCTGAGGGCAGCCATTCGGTGCTCGTCATTCCGCAGGACTCTGCCGTCGCTCAAAGCAAAGTTATCCCCGTGGATTCGGGGACTTTGAATATTCTGAAATTCGATTTTTAAAATAATCGCCACGCGCTTCGAAAGACTTGAATTCATCCCAGCTGGTTCCGCCCGGGCTGAAAAGAATCAAGTCTCCCGCTTGAGCTTCTCTTAAAACATGATCGATCGCCGGGCCAAGCTTGTCGAAGAGCGGCCCCTTTAACCCCGAGTCCTTTGCGGCCTTGGGCCCGCATTCGCCAAAAAAGACAAAACTTCGACGGTGACGCTCGAGCGTCTTAAGCTCCTCCCAAGGGAGGTTTTTATCTTGTCCGCCGATCAAGATATGGGTGGTGCCACTCGTCAGATTTTCGGTGGAGTGGACCGCCTGCTGAACCGACTCAAGTGTTGTGGCCTTGCTATCGTTGATGACGCGAAGGCCATGAATGAGGCCCAAATTTTCGAGCCGGTGCGGAAGGCCCGAAAACTCCAAAAAACCTTCGATCGCACACTCGGGCCAGCCCAGTTCGCGGGCCAGGCGGATCACGAGCGAGAGGTTGTCGTAATTGTGGTGCCCGACGAGCTTGGCCTCGTGAAACGGAAAGCTTAAAAACTCAGGCGACATCGACGAGGACCAAATCCAAGGGCCCGGCTTCTTTTGAGCGTAAGAGGGAAGATCTCCGCCATGAGAATTTAAAATGATGGGCCCCTTCGTTTTAGAGACCAGGGTCCACTTGGTATCATAGTAATGCTGAAGAGATGTGTAACGGTTAAGATGGTTCGGCGTTAGCGAGGTGATGATCGCGGCATCAGCTCTCAGGTTGTCGAAGTTTTCGAGCTGATAGCTCGACAGTTCGAGCGCGATCCAGTCCGCACGGGGACGGCCCTCGAAAAGCGCCGAAATGTAGTCGGCCAAAGGAAAACCCAGATTGCCGCCCACGAAGGCGTGCGGTGCAAATTGATTCAGGCCGGACTGGAGTAAGGCGACGGTGGTGCTTTTACCGACCGAACCGGTCACCGCGATCACCTTTTCGGCTTTCAGAAACGAGAAGGCAATTTCAAGTTCGCTGGTGATCTGTCCGCCGTTACGGCGAAAGTCCTGAATCCAAGGAGTCGCGAGCGGAACACCGGGGGACACGATCAAGCTTTTGGGATTTTTCGCGAGCAAAGCGGCCTCTTCCGAGTCGCTAGCGGAGGGATCACTCCTGTCGTAGGTCAACACTTGGTCGCGGGGAACGCCGGCTTTGATGAGAAGGTTCAGGATCGAACGTCCGGAGAGTCCCATCCCGACAATGGCCGTAGGTAGTTGTAGAGGAAAAGACATTTTCATTCCCACCAGAGGTTTGTATCATGAAGGGAGAATGTTCACAGCAATTATTAGCGATCTTCACTTGTGCGAAGCCGAACCGGTTCACCCGAAATATCCGCTGTGGAAGAAGTTTAAGACGCGCGAGTTCTTTTTCGACCACACCTTCGCGCATTTTCTCACGCATATCGAAGAGAAGGCTGGCGGTCAGCCGGTCGAACTCATCCTTAACGGAGACATCTTCGACTTCGACGGCGTGCAGGCCCTCCCCGAAGAACCGGCGTTTCGTATTTCTTGGCTTGAGACCCAACGGGGTTTGTTTCCCCGTCCCGAACGCTCGCGGTTTAAGATTCAGGTGATCCTGCGCGATCATCCCGAATTCATGTCGGCTCTTCGGGAGTTTTTAATTCGGGGCAACAGCTGCGTGATCGTGATCGGCAATCACGATCTTGAAATGCATTTTCCCGAAGTGCGATCGGAAATCGAAAATTGTCTTCGGCTTCCCGATGAGGCCAAAGAACGGTTTCGCTTTACCGACTGGTTCTACATTTCGAACAAAGACACCCTCATTGAGCACGGCAATCAATACGATCCGTACTGCGTTTGTGAAGATCCCGTGAATCCGTTCCAACAAAGCTACAATTTTAAAACCATGCGCCTGCCGTTCGGAAACCTGGCTTGTCGGTACATGGTGAACGGAATGGGTTTCTTCAATCCTCACGTGGAATCGAACTACATCATGACGCTCTCGGAATACGTCCGCTTCTTCGTGAAGTACGTCATCCGCGCGCAGCCACTTTTGATGTGGACTTGGTTTTCGGGTGCGATGACGACCCTTTGGTACTCGTTCGTGGACCGATTCGATGAGCCGATTCGCGATCCGCTGAGGGTTGAAGACCGCGTGAATGACATCGCCGTGCGCGCCAATGCCGAACCTCGCATGGTCCGTGAACTTCGGGAGCTTTTTGCGATTCCGGCGACGAACAATCCCTTTTTAATCGCCCGGGAGCTTTGGCTTGACCGCGCGTTTTTAGTTCTGGTTGGATTCTTTATTATCTTTGAGCTGATGATTCTGATCCGGCAGCTGCTTGATGTTTCGTTCTTTTGGGCCTTCATTCCGCTCTTTTTGCTGCTTCCGTTTTTTATCTTTTACAGCAAGTCCGTCGCTTCGATGGCATCGAAGTACAAAGAACCCGACGAAAAGATCCTTTCAACGGCCAGTGCGATCACGCGGGTTCAGCGAATTGTTTACGGTCACACCCATATTGCCCGCCATGAAATGATCGGCGCGGTGGAACACCTCAACTCGGGCTGCTGGTCGCCGGCTTTCTTGGATGTCGAGTGCACCAAACCTGTGGGGCAAAAAACCTTTGTGTGGATCGAGCCGGATCAAGAGGGTCGGCGCGCCCAACTGCTGATGTTCAAGGACAACGGCTCACAGGAGGCCTTGGTGGGCAGCCGGATCGAACGTCGAAAATCCGGGTAAGTCCTCCTTTGATCCCCACAAAAACGCGACGATGCGCGACAAGGCCGGTTCTCATTTGTCAATAAGGGAAGGCCTATGTCACGCTGATTGGGCCCAGGAGGTTTCAATGGCAGACGTACTTGTCGTCACGAGCAAGGTTAAGAAGTTTATTAAAGAAAAAGGTGAGATGAACACTTCGGCTGAGACTATCGACGTCTTGAGCAAAGCAATCGAAGCTCTTTGCGCCAAAGGCATCGAGAGCGCCAAAGCGGACGGTCGCAAAACCGTGATGGCTCGCGACATCCATATCGAACACCTCTAATCCTGACCGCCGCTTTTTGCGGACGTGATGGAATTGATGAAAGATAAAGAAAGGCTGAGGACACCCCTCGGCCTTTTTGTTTTTAAGAGCCCGTGGAACTGGACTTGGCAGCTCAGACCGCCTGTCGTGAACTGAATCCCCAGGAGGTTTCCATTATGAAAGTGTTTATCGCGGTATTTCTCGCGTCCGTTCTCGTTTCGACGTCCGTGTTCGCGGCCGAAAAAGTGAAGCTGAACTTCGTCAACGAAGAGATCACCAAGATCCTCGAAATCTATTCGAAAGAGGCGAACCAAAAGTTCATCATCGACCCCGGCGTTCGCGGTAAGATCACTCTTCTGAATCCCAACGATGTTGACCTGCCCGAGGCCTGGAATCAAATTTCGTCGGCCCTGGCCTTGAATGGCTACGCCTACGTCAATCAGGGCGACGTGATCGTGATCCGCTCGGCGCGAAATGCCCAGCGCGACGGCATTGACGTGGTCACCGAACTTCCCCCCTTGCGTCCCGAAAAAATGGTGACCTGGATGGTGACGCTCAAGCACGTCTCGGTCGATAAGGTGAACCGCGACATGCGCATCCTCACGTCAAAAGACGGCGAAATGTCGGTTTTCCCCGACAAAAATCAGCTCGTCATCAGTGACTACACGTCGAACTTGTACCGGGTGAAGAAGATCTTGGACCGAATGGATCAACCGTTGGAGCCCGGACTTGCAAAACTCGTCAAAGACTCCGAAGCCCAGCGCAAAAAAATGAACGACCGCCGTGAGGCGATGGGAGCCGAGAAGCGCGGCAAAGTTCCGCCTCCTCCTCCCCAAGCTCCCGAAGAACAGTAAGGATTATTCCATGGCCTCGTTGCCGACGTGAGCAAAGGCCTTTTTGGTCTGCTCACGGACGTCATCGCGGCGGCGGAATTTATCCAGCAGCAAGTACACGCAAGGGACCACGAACAAAGTCAGAACGGTCGAGACCAAAACCCCGCCGATCAAGCAAATCGCCATGGGTCGCATGGTCTCCGACCCCTCACCGGTTGCCGTCGCGGACGGAATCGCGGCCGCGATCGTCGCGACCGACGTCATCAAGATCGGACGCAAGCGAACGGGACAGGCTTCGAGCAAGGCATCCTTCGCGGCCGGCGTTCCGCGGTCGCGAACCGTGTTCGTAAACTCGATCAAGAGAATCGAGTTCTTTTTCACGATCCCCATCAAGAGAAGCAACCCGATCATCGAGAACATATTGAGCGATTGGCCCGTCACCAGCAGGGCAAAGAAGGCTCCGCTAAAGCTGAACGGCAGCGCCATCAAGATCGCGACGGGATCGATGAACGAATTGAACTGGCTCGCCAAAACCATGTAGGCGATCACCAGACCCATCACGAGCGCGAAGATCAAGCTCTGGAACGACTCTTTGAAAGTCTTCGAAGAACCGCCCTGTTCGATCATGTAACCGGGCTCGGTGAGAATCTCTTTGGCCTTCGCTTCGACAAAGGCCATCGCATCTTGCTGAGACACGCCGGGTTTCACATTGGCGAAAATCGAGATCGCCCGCTGGCGGTTCTTACGCGAGATGGATTGCAGCGCCTTCGTTTTCTCCTGCTTAACGACCGCAGGCATCGAGATCAAATTTCCTCGTGTGTTGCTCACAACGAGAGAGTTGATTTCTTTGGTTTGATCGCCGCTATCGAGGAGCTTCACTTTAATATCGTACCGGTGGCCGCCTTGCGGGTACTCACCCGCCTTGACGCCCGCGATGAGCGCGTTCACGGTCGTTCCGATTTGTGAAACGCTGACTCCCCGGAAAGCCGCCGACATCCGCTCGGGCTTGACCTGAATTTCGGGCATCCCTTCTTTAAAGTCCGAATCGACGTCCACCATCAAACCGCTCTTGGCCATTTCGTCACGAAGCTGCGCTTCGTACTGACCGAGCTTATCCCAGTCCGATCCGAGGAGCGCGAATTCGATCGGATAGCCGCGGCCGCTCGAAAACCCTTGTTGCGAGAGATCCATCAAGATGGGCCGGGTGTCTTCGAGCTTGGCCAGCTCGGGGCGGATGACCTCCATGAATTCTTGCTGCGTGAGTTCGTGACCTTTGGTGGCGTCCACACCGCGGTGCCCTCGATCTTTGAGGGTGATAAACATCATGGTGATGTTCGAATCACCGGCGCCGCCGCCAAAACCGCCGACCGCCGAATAGACCTTGTCCACTTCGGAGCGCGCCCGTAAGAGTTCTTCGGCTTTTTTGCTCTGCTTGTCGGCGTAAGCCAGCGAGGTGCCGACCGGAAAAATCAGGCGCGCCAAAAACGAGCCTTGATCTTGAGCGGGGGACATTTCTTTACGCAAAAACTTGATCGAAACGAAGGAGAGGGCCACGAAAACCAGCGAACCGATGATGACTTTCCAAGGATGATTCACCGCCGAGCGCAGCCATCCGTCGTAAACTCGAGTCAGGTTGTGCAAAGACGCTTCGAAAGCCTTTCCAAGACGGGTCGTGCGATTGCCATGGTGAACAAAGTTCGCACAGCGCATGGGCGTAATGGTCAGCGATTCGACCAATGACAGGAAGACGGCGATCGAAATCGTCACCCCGAATTGCATGAAGAACTTCCCGATGATCCCCGACATGAAAGCCACCGGAAGAAAAATCGCGATGACCGCCGCGGTGGCGGCCATGGCGGCAAAGCCGATCTCGCGCGCGCCCACGATGGCCGATTCGATCTTGCCGTAGCCCTTCTCGTTGTACCTAAAGATGTTCTCGAGAACCATGATGGCATCATCCACGACGATCCCGATCGCGAGCGTGAGGCCCAAGAGGGTAAAGGTGTTGAGCGTGTAACCCAAGAAGTAAAGACCGATGAAGGCGCCCAAGAGCGACGTGGGAATCGACAGCAAGACGTTGAAGGTGGCCGACCAGCTGCCCAGGAAGACCCAGCACACGATCGAGGTCAGAATCACCGCGAGAATCAAGTGCTTGTTCAGTTCGTGGACCGACTGCTCGATGAACTTCGTCGAATCGAAGTTGACGGCCAGCTGCAGTCCCTTGGGAAGCTGCGGATTCAGCTCGTTGATTTTTTCTTTGACGGAACGGGCGACGGAGACGGCGTTGGTGCCGCGCTGTTTGCGAATTCCGAGGCCCAAAGCGGGTTTGCCGTTGAACCGAGAAATTCGGCGAATTTCGTCCAGACCAAAACTGATGTCGGCCACTTGATAAAGGCGCACGACGTTCGTGGGGTCGGCAACGGCCTGTCCGCCGCGGCGGCTGATGACGATGTTCTTAAACTCGTCGACCGATTTGGCCTCACCCATTGTCCGCACGTTGTACTGCATTTTATCGGTTTCGATGAAGCCGCCGGGACTTTCTTTGTGTTCGGCTTTGATCGCGTCCAAGACGTCGTTGACCGAAATGCTGTGACGGTTGAGATCTTGCGGGCGAACGCGGACGCGCATGACGGGATCGGTGTAACCTCCCAAGAAAATATCACCCACACCATCGACGGTCGCGAAGCGGTCTTTGAGGTAATCGCGAGCGTATTGCATCATGAATTGAAGATCGCCCGTGTCGGTGGTGAGCGCGATCCACAGGATCGGCTGATCTTCGGGGTTAGTTTTCGAGATGGTCGGAGGATCGAGTTCATCGGGCAAGAGGCGCTGAGTGGCCGAAACTTTTGCCTGCACGTCTTGCAGGGCCAAGTTGATGTCGCGATTGAGATCAAATTCGACGGTGATGTTGGCCGATCCCGTCTTGCTGGTAGAGCTGATCGTCTGGACGCCTTCGACCGTCATGAGGGCGCTTTCGACCAGGTCGACCACTTGGCTTTCCATGATTTCGGGAGCGGCCCCATCGAGGGTGAACGAGACGGTGATGACGGGAAAGTCGACGTCGGGCATTTGGCTCAGACCCATTCGGGAGAACGAAATCAAACCGAAGATCATCAAACCGAACATCAGCATCCACGCAAAAACGGGATTGCGAATCGAAAGATCGGATACGCGCATGCAAAGCTCCTAGTAAGAGCCCAATATCCTCTCATCGGCGGCGCTTTCCAAGTGGAACTTTCGCGTGAGAGAAGTTGCGCGGAGGTAACCGCAAAGGCTGTGGCGCGAGTGCGTCAGGTTTCGATCAAGGCTTTCAGTCCGTCCCAATCCAAGATTTTAACGCCGAGCTTTTCGGCCTTCTCAAGTTTGGACCCGGCCTCTTCGCCCACGACCAAATAATTGAGCTTGGAGCTGACTGAGCTGAGCAGCTTTCCGCCATGGGCTTCGATCAGATCATGAGCCTCGTCACGTTTGACCGGCAAAGTGCCGGTGACGACGAAACTCAAACCCGACAATTTGCCGCCTTCGGCCCGTTTTGGCTTTTCGAATTGGACACCCAGATCCAGCAGGGCCCGGGCTTCTTTGACCAGGCGCTTTTGTGCGAGCCAATGGGTGATGGAGCTGGCCACCTTCGGGCCGATATCGGGGATTGAAACCAGGTCTTCGTCGCTGGCCGAAAGAAATTTTTCAAGGCTGCCAAAATGATCCGCCAGGGACTTGGCCGTTTGCTCTCCGACAAAACGGATGCCCAAGGCAAAAATCAGGCGTGCGAGCGTTGTCTTTTTTGATTTTTCGATGCTCGCGATGATGTTGTCGGCGGATTTTTCGCCCTGCCGTTCCAGCTCGAGCACGTCTGACTTTTTGAGACGGTAAAAATCGCTGAAAGATTTGATCAGACCTGCATCCACAAAAGCCTCGATGATTTTGTCACCGACTTTGTCGATGTTCATCGCGCGGCGGGCGGCAAAGTGCTTTAAAGACTCTTTTAAAATCGCCGGGCAGAACGGATTCACGCAGCGGGTGACCACTTCCTCTTCGGGCTTCTCGGTCTTCTCACCGCACACGGGACAGTTCTCGGGCATGTGAAAAGGTTTGGACTTGGCGGGGCGCTTCTCGGTCACCACGCGCACGACTTCGGGAATCACGTCACCCGCGCGCTGAATCACGACCGTGTCGCCAACGCGCACATCTTTGCGGTCGATCTCTTCCTGGTTGTGAAGAGTGGCGTTCGTGATCGTGACGCCGCCCACTTTGACGGGCCTCATGATCGCCACGGGCGTGAGGGCTCCCGTGCGGCCAACTTGAACCTGAATCGCTTCAATCACGGTTTCGCCCTGCTCTGGGGCGTACTTGGCGGCGGCCGCCCATCGCGGACTTCGGGCGACCAACCCCAGATCGTCTTGGAGGCGGAAGGAGTTGACCTTGATCACGACCCCGTCGATGTCGAACGGAAGCTCATGCCGAACCGACTCGATCCAGTGGTAGTACTCGACGATTTCATCGGCGCCCGTGCGGATTTGGCGGAGCTGCTTTTTTTTGTGCTCGCGAGCGACCGGTAGGCCCCACTGGTACAACGTCTCTTCGGCTTCTTCTTGAGACTTAAATTCGACGCCATCGACCTCGCCCAGAGCGTAGGCCAAAAATCTCAAAGGGCGCGACGCCGCGATTTTAGAATCGAGCTGGCGCACGGATCCTGCGGCCGCGTTGCGGGGATTGGCGAAGGTCTGCGCGCCCGCTTCTTGCTGGGCCTCATTGATCGCGAGAAAGTCCTTTTTGAAAATCAAAACCTCGCCGCGCACTTCAAGAAGCTTGGGCGGCTTTGGGTTGTGGAGAACGAGGGGGATTGTGGGGATCGTGATCACGTTCGAGAGCACGTCTTCACCCGTGGTGCCGTCGCCGCGAGTGATCGCATGTGTCAGACGGCCCTGTTCGTACACCAGTTCCAACGCCAAACCATCGAATTTGGGCTCGCAGAAGTACTCCACGGGCTTCTCGGTGCGCAAAAATTTGCGGACGCGCTCGTCAAACTCACGAATCTCGTCGGGAGAGTACGTGTTTGAAAGCGAAAGCATGGGCTTTCGGTGGTTCATTTTCTGAAATGAATCCAAGACCTCGCCGCCCACGCGGCGGCTGGGCGAGTCGGCCCTTTCGAGATCGGGGTTCTCGGCTTCGAGTTTTAAAAGCTCCTGAAAGAGCTGATCGAACTCGTAATCCGAAATTTCGGGCCGGTCGAGCGAGTGGTAGAGGTGATTGTGGTGCGAAATGAGCTTTTTCAGCTCCTCGTGGCGTTTTTTCGACATGGCCTTCAAAAAGTCCCACCGACCGCCGCGAAACTCAAGCTGAGTGCTGTGCAACAATTTGAGGAAAAGTTGAAAGATTCTCGGGATTTGATTAGATCATAGGCCCTGAGAAGTGAGGACCCCATGATTGATCATAAAGCCCTGGAGCACATTGCTCACCTGGCCAAGCTGTACGTGAGCGAAACTGAGGCGCAAGAGTTTGCCTCGCAACTCTCAAAAGCGCTGGGCCATTTCGAGCAAATTTCGAAAGTCGACACCAAAGGCGTCGAGCCGCTTGTCACACCGAGCGAGGTTGAAGCCTACTGGCGACCGGACGAAGTCAAAAAAGAACTCACCGCCGAAGAAATCGTGGCCAACGCGCCCGCGAGAACCGGCAATCTCTTCACCGTTCCGCCCGTCGTCTAAAGGAATTTTCATATGGATTTACTCAAAGCCTCTTTCAAAGACATCGCCGGTGCCGTTCAAGGCAAGAAGGTCAGCGCCCGCGAAGTGACCAAGTTCTTTTTTGACCGCGCCGAAAAGCTCGATCCCAAACTCAATTCCTACATCCAGCTCAACGACAAGGCGCTCGACGAAGCCTCGTCTCTGGACGCGCGCATTGTCAAGGGCGAAAATGTCGGTCCCCTTGCGGGCGTTCCCTTCGGGATCAAGGACATGTTCTGCACGAAGGGTCTGAAAACCACCGCGGGATCAAAAATTCTCGCCAACTTCGTTCCCCCTTACGACTCCACCGTTGTCGAGCGCCTCAAAAAATCGGGCGTCACCATCATCGGCAAACTCAATCAAGACGAATTCGCCATGGGCTCCTCCAACGAAACGTCGGCCTTCGGCGCGGTGAAAAACCCGTGGAACACCGACTGCGTCCCTGGCGGCTCGAGTGGCGGTTCGGCGGCGGCGCAGGCCTCGCGTTTGTGTGCCGGTACGGTTGGCACGGATACCGGCGGCTCGATCCGCCAGCCTGCGAGCTTCTGCGGGATCGTGGGCGTGAAGCCCACTTACGGTCGCATCTCTCGCTACGGCATCGTCGCGTACGCCTCCTCTTTGGATCAAGCGGGTCCGATGGTGTCGACGGTGGAAGATGCCGCGCTCTCGCTTGAAGTGATGTGCGGTCACGACGAGCGCGACGCCACGACGTCGCAGCGCCAAGTGCCCCGCTTCTCGCAAAACCTCAAAGAAGATCTCAAGGGTCTTAAAATCGGTTTGATGAAAGAGTACATGACCGGCTCGGGTCTGCACGCGGACGTTCAGAAAACCGTTCAGGCCGCCATCGACACGGTCAAAGCGCGCGGCGCCGAGATCGTTGAAGTGTCGGTCCCACTCACCGAATACGCGGTTCCGATGTACTACCTCATCGCGGCCAGCGAGTGCTCGAGCAATCTGGCTCGCTACGACGGTGTCAAATACGGCCACCGCGCCCAATTCGAATCGCTGGGCGGCGTTGATCTTGAGGATTTCTACAAGAAAACTCGCGGCGAGGGCTTCGGCAAAGAAGTGAAACGCCGGATCATGCTGGGCACCTACTGCTTGTCGTCGGGCTACTACGATGCTTACTACAACAAGGCCTGCCAGGTGCGACGGTTGATGCGCAACCAGTACGACGACGCGTTTAAAAAGTGCGACATCATTCTGTCGCCCGTGACCACCTCGCCGGCGTTCCGCCTTGGCGATCGTATCTCAGATCCTTTGGCGATGTACTTGAACGATATTTTCACCGTCTCGACGAACCTCGCCGGCCTGCCGGGTATGAGCGTTCCGTTCGGAATGTCGGCCGATGGACTGCCGATCGGCGTGCAGCTGACCGCGCACCATTTCGAAGAGCAAAAAATGCTCAACGCCGGTTTCGCCCTCGAACAATCTTCGTCCGTGAAAGCAAAGGTGCCCCATGTCTACTAAGGGTTATGAAGCCGTCATCGGTCTTGAGATTCACGCCCAGCTGAAAACCAACAGCAAAATGTTCTGTTCGGACAGCACCAAGTTCGACGCCGCCGACAACGAGAACACCTCGCCTGTCAGCGTCGGCATGCCCGGCACGTTGCCGGTCGTGAACAAAACGGCGATCGAGTTCTCGGTGAAAACCGGCCTCGCTTTGGGCTGCGAAATCCGCCGCAAGTCGGTGTTCTCGCGCAAGAATTACTTCTATCCCGATCTTCCCAAGGGCTATCAGATCTCGCAGTACGATGAGCCCTTGTGTGAACACGGCAAAATCACGTTCAAGGTCGACGACGTCGAAAAGACCGTGTCGATCACCCGCGCGCACATGGAAGAAGACGCCGGAAAGTCGAATCACTTCGGTGAGTACACCTTGATCAACTACAATCGCAGCGGCATTCCTCTTCTCGAGATCGTCTCGGGCCCGGATATGCGTTCGGCCGCCGAAGCCGCGCAGTACGCGCGCACGGTCCGCCAAGTCTTGCGCTATCTCGATGTTTGCGACGGCAACCTCGAAGAAGGCTCGCTCCGTTGCGATTGCAACGTCTCGGTTCGCAAAGTGGGCGCCGAAAAATTTGGAACCAAGGTTGAAATCAAGAATATCAACTCTTTCCGTTTCGTTGAAAAAGCGATCGACTTCGAAATTGACCGCCAGATCGACGCGGTTGAGCGCGGTGAGAAGATTCTGCAGGAAACCCGCCTTTGGGATCCTGATAAAAATCGCACTTTCTCGATGCGCACCAAAGAAGATGCGCAGGACTACCGTTACTTCCCGGACCCCGATCTCCTCCCGGTGATTCTCACTGGTGAGCAGATCGAGAAATTCCGTCAAGAGCTCCCCGAGCTTCCGTTGGCGCGCCAGCAGCGGTTCATGACCGAGCACGCGCTTCCGCTCTACGACGCCGAAGTTTTGACGACCGAACGGGAACTGGCCGACTACTTCGAAGAAACCGCCAAAATCAGCGGCAACTCGAAAGCCGCTTCGAACTGGATCATGACCGAACTCCTGCGCGAGCTGAAAAACGCCGAGAAGTCGATCGTCGATTCTCCGATCAAACCGGCGGCGCTCGGAAAGATGGTCGCCTTGATCGAAAAAGGCACGATCTCCGGAAAAATGGGGAAGACCGTTTTCCAAGAGATGTGGGCCTCGGGCCAAGATCCCGAAGAGATCGTCAAAGCCAAAGGGCTTGTGCAAATCACCGACACTTCGGCGATCGAAAAAATCATCGATGAAGTCATCGCGGCCAATCCCCAACAGACCGCCGATTATCGCGGTGGCCGCGTGAAGCTCTTTGGCTTTTTCGTTGGCGCCGTGATGAAGGCGTCCAAGGGCCAGGCCAACCCCGAAACGGTAAATCAGCTCTTGACCAAGAAACTGCAAGGTTAAGCCATGAAGGTCGCCGCGCTGGATTTGGGAACGAACACGTTTTTGTGTCTGATCGCCCAAGTCGAGGGCGGCCGGGTCACGCACGTGTTCGACGATCAAGTCCGGGTCGTGCGCCTGGGTCAAGACGTGAACCAAACGCGGCGTTTTCATCCCGACGCGATCAAGCGCGCGCGCGAGGCGCTGACCGAATTTTCTCTGCTGATCCAAAAACACCGGCCCGACAAAGTTCTCGCGATGGCCACCAGCGCGGCCCGCGATGTCACGAACGGCGAGGAACTTTTTGAGATCGGACGCGATCTGGGAATTCCTCTTCAAATTATTCCCGGGGAGCGTGAAGCCGAGATCACTTACGCCGGCGCCGTCGCCGGATTTGGCGATCAAAAAAAGCGCTTGATCATCGACGTGGGCGGAGGCTCCACCGAACTGATCGTGGGCCAGGGCACCCGCATGATCGCGGGTGAAAGCCTCAACTTGGGCTGCGTGCGCCTCACCGAAAAGTTCGCGCTCAAGACGCCGGCCGAGCCGGCAAAGCTCGATGAAGTTTCGAAATGGATCCGCCAAGAAATGGCACCCACCCTCGGCCGTCTCATCCAAAATTCGGAGGGCCTTGACGAGATCGTCGCGGTCGCCGGGACTCCCACGGAGCTGGCTCGCATCGAAGTCGGGGCGTTTATTCCTGAAAAAATCGATGGGTTTCCATTGAGCGAGGCCAAGCTGCTGGACTGGACCCGCAAATTCGCGGCGGACTCTAAGGACGCCATTCAACAAAAGTACGGCGTCCACCCCGGTCGTGCCGACGTTATTTTGGTGGGAGCCATGATCCTGCTTGAATGCTTGCGTCTGACGGGGGTCAAAGAGATGATCGTTTCAACAAAAGGGGTGCGGTATGGAATCGCGCTCGAAATGGTGAAATCATGACGGCTCTTCGCGTCCTTCCGCTGATCTTCGTGCTCGTCTTTTCATTCAGTTGGTCTCACGGCCAAGAAGAGTCGCGTAAACTCGTGACGTTCCAAACGCAAAAAATCTCGGTGGGTAAAGTCCCGCTTGTTGTTGAGGTGGCGGACAACCCGCAGCGCTCGGCGCGCGGGCTGATGTACCGCACGTCGCTGGATGAAGGTAAAGGAATGCTTTTTATCTTCAAAGGCGAAGAGCATCGAAGTTTTTGGATGAAGAACACGTTTATTCCGCTTTCGATCGGCTTCTTCGACCGCCATAAAAAACTTGTCGATATTCAGGATATGGATCCCGTGAAGAGCGAGATGGACGTGAATCCGCCGAGCTACATGAGCACGGCTCCCGCCACTTACGCGCTCGAAGTGCCGCGCGGCTGGTTTCAGAAACATAAAATCAAAATCGGCGATAAACTATCCACCCCGGCGCTCTAACGAGCGCGCGTCTATCCACCCCGGCGCTCTGACGAGCGCTTGTCTCTTCTGGACTTTGATCGTTGAAAGACTGGTCTTGCACTCCTGAAGTTGGACCGAAGTCGAGCCATTTATGATTTGCATCATTTTCAAAGAGTTGATGTAATGATTCGAAGGGACAAGACGTCTCTGGCAACTATCAAGGAAGAGTGTATGAAAAAATTTGCGGCAATTCTTGCATGCGTTTACCTGACGGCCCACCTTGCTGCCTGTACTTCCAATGAGTCGAGAGAAGACCAAACGATTTCCGGTACGGAAGAGACCGAGATGGTTGATGGTGAGCTCGAAAGAGTGGAAGGCGCAGACGCGGCCATCGCCGGTGACGAATCGAACGCCGGTTTTGTCGACGAACAACTTCCTGAACAAGCTCTCGGTGAACAGCCCCCGGCGGACTCCGGTGTGGCGATCGCCGAAGAAACTCCCGCGGTTGATGCGGGTGTCGACACCGGCGCTCCCGACGCTCTGGCCGACAGCACGACGCCGAGCGAGCCCTCTTTTCAGCCAGACGCTCTCGCGGAAACTCCCGCCCCAGCTCCCGAAGTGGCGCCGGCTCCTGCTCCCGACACGTCGGTTGCGGCCAGCGAAACAACCACCGCGGTTGATCCCGGCACAAGCGTCGCGGCTTCGACCGAAACTTCTTCGGCACCGTCCGCACCTCCCGCGGAACTGCAAAAAGTCCCGACCGAACCTTACCGTGCGGGTGGCCAGCTCTTGAATGCGGTTTACATCGCCCGTCCTGGCGACAATTACAAAAAGATCGCAAAAATGATCTACGGGGATGAATCGAAACAAAAAGATCTCAAAAAAGCGAACTCGGGCCGCAGCGTGAAACCCGGCGCGAAGATCTTCTACAACTCTCCCCAGCGCCCCACGGATGAAGTCGCTCTGAAGAACTACTACGAAGATGCGGGAATGCAGCCTGAAATCTACGTCGCGCAAGAAGGCGACAATATCCGCAAGGTTTCGAAGAAACTCTTGGGCTATGACAACGCATGGAAAGAAATCTGGACAACCAATCAAGGCGTCGAATCGAAAGGCGCTTTGATGGCCGGAACCGAACTTCGCTACTGGAAAGGTTCTTCGGCCGCCGATATGGCGCCGGTGACTCCTCCTCCGACGATGGCGAACAACGACATGGCCGGAATGGATCAACATCCCGCAGACATGCCTCCTCCGCCCTCAATGCCCGAGCAATTGCCTCCGGCTCCGGACATGGCGCAAATGCCCCCGCCTCCCGCCAACGATTTTCCGCCGCCTCCGGACATGAACAACAACGCCGCGGCTTCGGGCTCGATGGCGATGAACGATTTGCCTCCTCCGCCTCCGCCGGAAATGGCGCCGCCTCCTCCTCCTCCCGTGGAGCAGGTTCCGCCCCCGCCTCCTGTGGCCAAAGCTCCCAAGCCTCAAATGGCTGAAGAAGGCGGAATGTCGAATGACGACATGATGATGGCTCTGGCAGGCGTTGGTATCGTCGCCGCCGGGATCGCCGCGATCATGGTCATCCGTAAACGCCGCCAACAAAAAGAAATGCAGGCGGCCTTCGGCGACACGCAAATCGGAGCTTCGTAAGTCGGGCTCGCTGGGTTGCTGGTGTTTTTCACTGGCCGCCCCTGTTTGAACGAGTCCGCCTCGCGGCCTCTTGTGACCACAGATGACCGTTCCATTCGAACGCTCCCAAAGGTCGCTCTTTAAAATCTAATTTTTTCTGTGTGGTTCACGAAGAAGACTGTGAGCAGGCAGACCGACCCGGGGAGACCCGGGTCTTCATTTTTCAGACACCTGCGCTGCGCTCGGCTACGGAAAGGTGCCTGTACAGAAAGGTGCCTGGCACCTTTTTGAAATGCGTGTCGTCAGAAGGTGCCAGGCACCTTGCGAGGGTTTGCGTTAAAAGAAAAACCCGGGTGGTCCCGGGTTTTTTGGTGGTTTTATCTATGGGTCCGCTGGTTACGCGACTTTTTTGAAAATTTCGTCGAGCACGGAGCGGGTGCCGGAGCGTTTTTCTTCGACGAAGTAGATCAAGTCGTCGACGATCTGGATGTCTCGGTTGTTTTGAGGATTGAATCGAATCCCCGAACCAAACGAGTTCGACCAGATCACGCTGGCCTGGATTTGGCGTTCGCGGCCGCTGACGACAAACGTCAGTTGAACCTTTTCACCGGCTTTGAGCGCAGAGCCACGGTGAGCGAGAAACGCTCCAGTGATGCTGACGTTTTTCAGAGATCCTGCGCTCTCTTCACGTGCGTAACTTTTGCGGAAATTGACCAGAACATTTAAACGTGTTCTCGGTGCGGGCATTTTGTCTGCTTCCACGGCGAGGTCCCCCTTCCTGGAGAACTCTTCGGCACCACCTTCAGATTACTAAAAACAAATTCAAAGAGTGATAAATGTTAGACAAAAAACGATGAAATACAGGTACTTATACCATTATGAGATTTCTCCTGTTTGAATAAAATCAAGGCTATCGAGGGCCTTGCTTCATGCTTGACAAAGGGCGTGGTGGAGCCCAAGATCGAGGCATTCCTGGGTGTTCGCCCAAGAGTTCAATAAAGTTCAAGACCCCCATTCTTCTCGATCAAATCGAATTCAATCCAACCGGAGAACAGTGCTTGGCAGATTCAAAAAATTCAGACACCGAAGTGGCTAAAAAACGCACCCGTAAGACCGCGGCGAGCGAAGCCACCGAAAAAGAGACCCCTGCAAAATCGGCCAAAGCCGAAAAATCTGAGGCCTCTGAGCCCGCGCCCAAAGCGCCGGCTCCCGCTGCCGAAGCAGCGCCCGCACCGGCGGCAACTCCGGCAGCAGCGGCCGCTCCGGCCGGAACAAGCGCCCCCCAACAACAAAATCAGGGATCTGGTGAAGGCGGCGGCGGACAGAGCGGCGGTCAGCAGCAGCAAGGTGGCGGCGGGCAACGCAATCATCAGCAACAGCACAATAATAACAAGCAACGCTACTTCGATAAACGCGGCGACAACCGCGGTGGTGGCGGTGGCGGCGGCGATCGCGGCGGGCATCGTCAGCACGGCAACAACAATCAGCGCCGTGATTTCCGCAACAACGACCGCGGCGAGCGTGGCAACAGCCGTCATTACCGTGACGACGACATGCCTGGTGAGGGCAACGCCGGCGCCATTTCACAGAACGAGGATTTCGATCTTTCAGAAGTGAATTTGACCGACGAAGAGAAGTCATGGCTCTCGTCGAAAGACCTCAAATCAAAAAACATCACGCAGCTCAACGACCTGGCGAACAAACTCAAAATCGAAAACGCCTCGGGTCTTCGCCGTCAGGATCTCGTTTTCGAAATCTTGAAGCGCGCGGCTCGCATCGGTGATATTCACGGTTCGGGCGTTTTGGAAATCCTGCCGGATGGCTACGGTTTCTTGCGTTCGCCGGATTACAACTACCTTCCGGGTCCGGATGATATTTACGTTTCTCCCTCGCAAATTCGCCGTTTCGGCCTGCGCACGGGTGACACCATCACCGGGACCGTGCGTCCTCCCAAAGAGGGCGAGCGTTACTTTGCTCTGCTGAAAGTCGACTCTCTCAACTTCGAGAGCGGCGAAGCGGGCAAAGACAAAATCCTCTTCGACAACTTAACGCCCCTTTACCCGAACGAGCGCCTGAAGCTCGAGCACATGCCTTCGGAATACACGACTCGCGTCGTGGATTTGATGGCCCCGCTCGGAAAAGGTCAGCGCGGTTTGATCGTGGCGCCTCCGCGCACCGGTAAGACTGTTCTCATGCAAAATATCGCCAACGCGATTTCGCACAATCACCCCGAAGTGAAACTCATCGTTCTTTTGATCGACGAGCGTCCTGAAGAGGTGACCGACATGCTTCGCTCAGTGAAAGGTGAAGTCATCAGCTCCACGTTCGATGAGCCGCCCACGCGCCACGTTCAGGTCGCCGAGATGGTCATCGAAAAAGCCAAGCGTTTGGTTGAGCACAAACACGACGTCGTGATTTTGCTCGATTCGATCACGCGCTTAGCGCGAGCGTACAACACGGTCGTTCCTCCGAGCGGTAAGATCCTCTCGGGTGGTGTCGATTCGAATGCGCTCCACAAGCCCAAGCGTTTCTTCGGTGCGGCTCGTAACATCGAAGAGGGCGGCTCGCTCACGATCATCGCCACCGCGCTTGTCGATACCGGCTCGCGTATGGACGAAGTCATCTTCGAGGAGTTCAAAGGAACCGGTAACGCCGAGATCCACCTCGACCGCAAACTCATGGAAAAACGCATCTTCCCGTGCATGGACATCAACAAATCGGGCACTCGTAAAGAGGACCTGTTGGTTGAGAAAGCAGACCTGAACCGTCTGTGGATCTTGCGCAAGGTGATGGCTCCCATGAACGTCGTGGACGCCATGGAATTCCTCATCGGAAAACTCGAGAACACAAAAACGAATACACAGTTCCTGCAAGGCATGAACGGATAGTTACATAACTATTTGAAATGACTTGGTTAAAATAAGTTTCTTGGGGGCCCTAAAAAGCCCCTTCGGCGAGCGAATAAAACTCGACAGGGCTTTGTCCCTTGTGTTATTTCCTCTGCCTTGTATTTGGACATAGCGGAGCCCTAACCGGCGGCCTACTTTGGAGTAGATCATGAAAAAAAGCCTGCACCCTGAACTTCACGACGTCGTTTTCAAAGACGTTTCTTGCGACTTCTCTTTCCTCGGTAAATCGACTCAAAAGTCGAACGAAATGGTGAAATGGGAAGACGGTAAAGAGTACCCCTTGCTCAAAGTTGAGATCTCGGCCGCTTCGCACCCCTTCTACACGGGCAAACAGCGCGTGATGGATACCGAAGGCCGCATCGACCGCTTCAAAAAGAAGTACGGCAGAAAATAGTTTTTATTTTAAGGCGACCTTGGTCGCACATAAACGAATGCGGCTTTCTCAATTTGGGGAAGCCGCATTTTTCATTCTTGCCATCCCTGTTGTGCATCCAAGGTCCGTTCCACTAGGATAAGACGATGTTCAAAAAACTCGAAGAGGTCGAAAGCCGGTACGAAGAGGTGCAGCTCCAGCTGCAAAAGCCCGATATTGCTTCGGACCAAAAGAAATACCGAGCGTTCATGAAGGAGCTGGCGGGGCTTGAGAAGATCGTCATTCCCTTTCGCGAGTACAAAAAGAAAAAAAAGGATCTTGAGGCCAACAAAGAGCTCGTGAATGATCCTGATCCCGACATGAAAGAGATGGCGAAAGAAGAAATCCGGGTTCTCGAAAAAGAGATCCCCGAACTCGAGCACAGCCTGATGCTTTCGCTGATCCCCAAAGATCCCAACGACGATAAAAATATCATTCTCGAAATCCGCGCGGGCGCCGGCGGCGATGAGGCGAGCCTCTTCGCGCATGAGCTGTTCCGTGCGTACACGCAGTTTGCTTCGGATCAGGGCTGGAAAGTCTCTTTGATGTCGAGCTCTGACGGCAACGTCGGCGGCTTCAAAGAGGTGATCGCCAGCATCTCGGGCGAAAGCGTTTACAGTAAGCTCAAATTCGAGTCGGGCGTACACCGTGTTCAGCGCGTTCCCGATACCGAGACCCAAGGACGCGTGCACACGAGCACGGTCACGGTCGCCGTGATTCCCGAGCAAGAAGAGACCGAGGTCAAACTCAACATGAATGAGATCCGCATCGACGTCACCCGCTCGCAAGGCGCCGGCGGTCAGTCGGTCAACACCACGGACTCGGCCGTTCGTGCGACCCACCTTCCGACCGGGATTATTGTCTTCTGTCAGCAGGGGAAGTCACAGACCAGCAATAAAGAGATCGCGCTCAAGATCCTGTACTCCAAGTTGGTCCAAATCGAAGAAGACCGCCGGATCAAAGAGGCTTCCGACGCGCGTCTGGCGCAAATCGGAACGGGCGACCGCTCCGAGCGCATCCGCACGTACAACTTTCCGCAAAGCCGGATCACCGATCACCGGATCGGGTTTACAACCCATGCCATCCATGATGTCATGGGAGGCAACATGGGCGTCGTGATCGACCCGTTGATCACCCACTTCCAAGCGGAAGCGCTTAAAAACCAAGGACGATCGGGCGAACAAACCACATGAAGCTTCAAGAAGTCCTCGATAAAACCATCCACTTCTTTAAAGAGCGAAAATTCGATTCGCCGAGATTGGATGCCGAGCTTCTTTTGGCGGGTGCTCTTGGATTCCGCCGGATCGACTTGTACCTGAAGTTCGATCAACCGCTCAAAGACGACGAACTTCAACGCTGCCGTGACGCCGTCAAGCGCCGTTCGCAAGGCGAACCCGTGGCTTACATTTTAGGTCAGCGTGACTTCTACGGCCTGTCTTTCATTGTCGATTCGCGCGTGCTCATCCCCCGGCCCGAGACCGAACTCTTGGCCGAAGAAGCAATCGCGTTTTCGAAAACTTTGAAAAACGAAGAGGGTGAAAGTCCCGAGGTTCGCGTTTTGGATTTAGGTTCGGGCTCAGGCTGTCTGGGCCTGACGCTCACGCATCAGATTCCAAATTCAAAAACGGTGCTCGTTGATATTTCCGAGGATGCGCTCAATGTGGCGCGGCTCAATGCTGAGCGGTTGGGTCTTTTGGATCGCGTGACGTTCCAGCTGGGTGACGCCGCGGCGACGGAACTGGGAAGTTTGTTCGACATCATCGTCGCCAATCCTCCGTACATTGCCGAGGGTGATCAAAATTTGTCTCCCGATGTTTTAAAATTCGAACCCCGTTCGGCGCTTTTCGCCGACGACGATGGCCTGGCGATGATCCGTTCGTGGAGCCGTCATGCCATCGCTTCGCTCAAGCCTGGAGGCTTTATCGGTTTTGAAACCGGTATGTCGCAAGGGGCGGCCGCGCGCGAGCATTTTGCTTCGCTCGGACTTGAAAAAGTGCGTACGCTCAAGGATCTCGCGGGCCTTGACCGGCACGTGCTGGGCCAGAAGGCCAAAGGATAAATCATGGATAAAATGATCGTGGGCAGCGGTGCTGTCTTGAATGGTGAAGTCGCGGTGAGCGGCGCAAAGAATTCGGCCCTGAAACTTTTGTTCGCGAGCCTATTGGCAGAAGGCGAACACGTTTTTCGCAATGTCCCCCGCCTGAAAGATGTCGAGTCCACCGCGACGCTCTTGCAATCGCTGAATTGTCAGACTGATTTTGAGGGCGATGTTTTCAAAGTTCGAGTCGCCAAACCCGGCAGCTTCGAGGCGCACTATGATCTTGTTCGAAAAATGCGTGCGAGCATTCTCTGTCTGGGTCCCCTGCTCGCGAAATATGGCCAAGCGGTTGTTTCCTTGCCCGGTGGCTGCGCGATCGGCACGCGTCCGATCGATCTCCACCTCGAAGGGATGAAGGCCCTGGGTGCTGAAATCACCCTCGAAGAGGGTTACGTGAAGGCCAAGGCCAAACGCCTCAAGGGCGCGCCCTTCTTGTTTGAAACCGTGACCGTGGGTGGAACCGAGAACGTGATGATGGCGGCAACGTTGGCCGAAGGCACCACGATCCTCGAAAATGCCGCTAAAGAACCCGAGATCGTCGATCTGGCCGAGTACCTCATCCGCATGGGCGCGAAAATCCGCGGCCACGGAACCAGCGTGATCGAAATCGAAGGGGTGAACAGCTTGAAGCCTGCCGAGTTTTCGGTGATGCCGGATCGGATCGAAGCCGGAACGCTTTTGATCGCGGGCGCGATCACGGGCGGCGAGGTCACGATCACCAAAGCCGTGCCTGAGCACATCGAGTCGCTCATCGTGAAACTGCGTGAGTGCGGATTTAAAATTTCGGCCACCGACCGCACGGTCACCGTTCACCCGCTCAAGCAGTGCCAGGCGGTTGATATCACCACCAATCCCTATCCTCAGTTCCCCACCGATCTTCAGGCGCAATTCATGGCCTTGATGTGCGTCGCGCAAGGAACCAGCGTGATCTCGGAAACCGTTTTCGAGAACCGCTTTATGCACGTTCAAGAACTCACGCGTTTGGGCGCGGACATTACACCCAAGTCGCGCGTTTCGGTTGTTCGTGGAAAACCCGGTGGATTGACCGGCGCCCCCGTCATGGCGACGGACCTTCGTGCGAGCGCGAGCTTGGTGTTGGCTGGCCTGGTGGCTAAAGGTGAAACGACCGTCAGTCGCATCTATCACTTGGACCGCGGTTACGAAAACCTCGAGAATAAGCTCTCATCCTTGGGTGCGAAAATCCGCCGCTCCAATTAAGTCCGCCCGTGGCGCCCGCGGCGCCTCTTAAGTCCGCCCGTGGCACCTCCGGCGCCTCTTAAGTCCGCCCGTGGCACCTCCGGCGCCTCTCTACCTGAAGGCCTCGGGACTGTTGTCTTTTAATTTTTTGAGTTCAGCGAGGACCTCTTCGGCAGAAAGGTCTTTTGTGGCAATCGGAGATTCGAACAAAAGCTGCTCGGCGCGGCTCTTGGCGATGACGTGTATCGAGAAGACGATCATCAGCTGAAAGAAAAATCCGATCCAGCTCAGCACCAATCCCGCGATTCCTAAAAGCCAGACGCCGCGGCGGTATTTTAGAAGATCCCGCTCTTCGCGCCCTTCGACCCACTCTTTGATGGTGGTTTCAGACTCGATCCAAACGGAGCCGACATGACGAAGATTGCGCTGCACGCGCTGGGTGCGCTCCGAGCGCATCTTGCGGCGGTGCCATTCATAATGAAGTGCGGTCAACGCGATGTTGGGAATCCATCCCACCGCGTACCCCACAGCCATTTCGGGGAGCATGAACGCATCCTGCTCCTGTCGGGGGACCTCGGCAAGTTTTGTGAAGGGGGAAAAAGAAAAAGCCTCGGTGTCTGGAGGGGGGGTGACATCGAGGCTTTATTAGAACTTAGAATAAAAGTCTCAGCCCAGGAGGGGGTCTAGGGCTGAGACCCAAACGCAAACTCAATTGAGTCCGCTAATTTGCAAAACAACCAGCACAGGAGCAGAAACCTGCGAAGCTCCCTCTTCGGAGAGGGGATCCATCGAGTAGAGCTGATAAACAGGTCCGCTCTTGTGCATCAGTTCGTAGCCTTGGACTTGAACTTGTTGTCCGTTGAAAACCGAGAGGTCTTCATTGGACTGAAGTTCATAGAAAAGCTCGTTGGAAACGATCAAGTACGTCTGACCTTCAGCGGTCACGGCGACTTCGCCAACGAATGTTTTCATCTGAACCGCTGCTCCCACACCCTTGTGGATGGGGAAGTTCGACATTTCAGCTCTTGCTGAAGCAGAGAACCCAAGAACGATGAGGACATAAATCAGGATCAGGGCGTTACGAACTTTCGAGTTTTCCAGTGCCAGTTTCATTGTCGCCATGATTCCTTCTTTGCTCATCTTTCTAAGTGGTTCCATCAAGAGTTGAAGATCAATGCAGCAGTCAGTTGAAATCTGTTAGAGCAAGTCCAGTGCCAAAAACTTTGACAGTTCAAATCGAAATTAAAAGGTGATGGGATTCGCCGCCCGAAGATCAGGGCCGGGACGATGGTCCCAAGCTGGTTTTCGGGTTCCAATCTGGAACCGTTTTTTGGGTTCCAAAAGCGATCCAGCGTGGCGCCAGGTCTGAGGTCTTGAATTGGGTGCAAATTCTCAAAAAACCCCTGAAATCCCGGTAAGATAGAAGTTCATGACGCGAACCCCGAAGACCGGTCCAAAACCACAGTGGATGGTGATGCTTTCCAATGGACGCGTCATGGGTCCCTATTCAACCGATGCGGTCTTAAAGTTGATCGGCGAGGGCGCGCTCACCGGAACCGAAAAAATCAAAAAGGCGACGGGCGGTTCGTGGATTCCGATTTCAAAAGAGCCGGACTTTTACGACAAACTTCTCGAAGCGCTGCATTCGGAGCAGCCCAAAGTTGAAAATCCGTCGCTCCCCGAGACCATGGCGCAAGAAACCGTGGTGGCTCCACTTCCCGTCGATGCGATGATTCCGCCGACGGACCCCGAGCTTCAGCCCATGGCGCCGATGGAAGGCAACTTCGAAGAGACGGCGATTTTGCACAATTCAAACTCGCCCGCGATTCTGGATCACTCGGTGGCCGTCTACAACAATGACCGTGCGCTTGAAGAGGGGCCTGGCCGTGGCCGCAATCAAGTCGTGGATCTGCAAAACTTGGGAACCGTCGCGCAGGGCGATCAAGTCCGCAAACTCAAAATGCCTCTGATCTTTTTGGGTTTGGCCGCTTGCCTGGGACTCGCCGCTTATTTTCTGACGGGAGACAATCCCGAAGAAAAAATCCACCTTCTTGTTCCTAAGTACGGACCCTCCGCGACAATTTCGGGTGACCAAGTGAAGTCCGAAATGCAAAAGATCGTGCGCATCTTTCAGTACGACACCTTCGAAAGTTATTACGAGTCGCAGAACATGCTCGTCTCGCTTCTGGAGCGCGCGCCAAACAGTCTCGAAGCCCGCGGGTTTTTGTGTCTGACCTACCGTGAACTGTGGCCCTACACCAAGCAAGACTCGGCGGACATCGAAGCGGTCAACTCGATCGTCAAGACCACGCGCGCGCTGGATCCCGTCGGCGCGAGCGGCTCGTACTGCGAAATTTCGAAACTTTTGATGTTCGGTAAAGTCACCGACGCGCGCGGCGTTCTTGAGTACCTGCTCAACCAAAAACAATTTTCGACGGATCCGATCCTGATCGCGTTCAAGGCCGAGTCGTATTCGAGCGAGCAAGATCCCAAGTCCGCCGCACTTTTTAGTGAAACCGTGCGCCAACTGTGGCCGTCGTGGGTGAAGGCGGCGGTTCAGCAGGCCGAGTTCTTGATGCAGTCCGGGGAGACGCAAAAAGCCGCCGCCGCGTACGAGGGCGTGCTGAAGATGAACCCCAAGCACAAAGCCGCGCAGATTCAGTACGGAATTTTGAATTACCGTTTCTTCAAGCAGTCGGACATCGCTCTCAATTACCTGACGGGCGCGCTGAGCTCGAATGGGCGCGTGCTCCGGCAGCTTGAGGCCAAGGCCAACTTCGTGCTGGCGCAAATCTGGATGGAGCAGCGGCAGCCCGCCAAAGCCAAAGAGTTCGCGCAGCGGGCCTACGATCTTAATCCCGGAGACTCGGAGTACAAAGACATCCTCGTCAAATTGGGCGGAACGACCGAGCTTTCGAAAAAGAACTACAAGCACAACGAGCTCGTTTTCCTGGGCGATCAGTATTTCCGGGCGGGCGACTGTTTGTCCGCCCAGGCCGAGTACAAGGCGGCGTTCGAGCTCGACATGACCAACGCGCTCGCGGCTTCGAAGGCGGCTCGCTGTTTGTGGCAGCTCAATCAATCGGGCGAGGCGATCAACTGGCTGGCCAAGGCGATCAAAGCGGATTCTCGCCTGACCGAGGCCTACACGCTGATGTCGGACTACTACTCACAGCGCTACAACTACCAAGCCGCGCTGCAAACGCTCAACCGCGCGGCGACGCTCTTTCCGAACAACAACGAAGTCCTTCGCGGTTACGGCCAGCTCGAGTTCCGTCGCAACAACATGAAAGATGCGATCGGCTACTTGCAGCGCGCGTTGAAAGCCTACGAGAATGACGTCGAGACGATTCTTCTTTTGGCCAAAGCCCATGCCGCCCTGGGTGAGTACCAAATGGCGCAAAACTACGCGATCCGCGCCATGGAGTTGGACAGCACCAACAATGATGCGATCGTGGTCTACGCCAAAAACTTGGTGCAGTTCCGCGGTCTCGATGCGGGCCTGTACTATATTAAAGATCAGATTTCGAAATTCTCCTACACGATCGAGTTCCGTTTGGCTCTGGCCGAGATGTACCGCGATGTCGAACGGTACCGGGATGCGCAGACGGTTTACGAGCAGGTTCTCGAAGCGGATCCGAAGAACAAGAAGGCCTACATGGGTCTGGGCGAGTGTTTACAGGCCATCGGAACTTTCGATAAGGCTTTGAAAAGTTACCTGAACGCCGCGGTTCAAGACCCCTCAGACGCCGAGCCGTTATTCAAGGCGGGCCAGCTCTATATCGACATGAACAAATTCAATGAAGCCAAGGCGCAGTTTGAGCGCGCCTTGAAAGTGAATCCCTACTACCCGCGCGGCAACTACTACGTGGGAAAAGCGGCGTTCCTCAACATGGATTATCAAACCGCGCTCAAATACTGTAACGCCGAACGCCAGATCAATCCGAACTTGGCGGACAGTTATATTCTGGCGGCCGAGGTCTACTCGGCGGTCCGTGACTTTGCCAAGTGCGCCGGAGAGTACCAGCAGGCGGTGCGCCTGCGACCGCAAGGCGCCGAGATTTACGTGAAGATGGCGCGCTGCTACCGCCAAGCGGGATCGCCCGATATCGCCGAGAACATGCTCAATATCGCCGTGACCCAGGAGTCGGGGCTGCCCGATATCTATAAAGAACAAGGCGCGATTTACGAGGGCCGTGGGGATGCGCGTTCGGCGGTTCGGGCTTACGATAAATACCTGGCGCTTTCGCCAAACGCCCCAGACCGTGCCGAAATGGAAGCAAGAATCAATACTCTGAGCCGCTAACCTCGGGTACACTCCTTTTTAGGAGGCCAGGATGGGCATCAGCGATAAAATGAATCAATTGGCAACGAATCTCGGCGAAGGCGTGAAGAGCACGTCGACGTCCGCCTTTTCACTCTTCATTAAAGTCGTGACCGCGTTTTTCATCGGATTGACCGTGGCGCTGATCGCGCAAGAGCTGATTCAGTACGGCACCTTCGCGTTCGTGTTCATGATGCTGGTCGTGATGGGACTCATCTACAAATTGATTTCGAAGTGGAGCTTGGGCGCAACGCTCGTATTTGACTTGGTCTGCGTGCTCATGGCACTTGTGCTTCGAATGTACATCCTGCTCGCTCCCTAGAGGAACTTATGATTGATTTGAAAATGCTCGAACGAAAAGCCGATGGCGTTGGACCCTCTTACTATGAGGAGTACCGCCAATCGTTGATGAACCGGGGCGCCAATCTCGAGGTGCTTGATCAGGTGATGGCGCTGGCGCAAACGCGACGTGAGTACATCACCAAATCCGAGACGGCCAAAGCGCATCAAAACAAAGTCAGCCAAACAGTTCCTCAATTGAAAAAAGAGGGCAAAGACGTGACCGCGGTTCTCGCCGAGATGAGCGAGCTTGCGGCTCAGGTTAAAAAGCTCGAGGCCGACGCGGCCAGCGTGGACGAAAAGGTGACCGCGCTCCTGATGACCATGCCCAATAAGCTGCATGCGTCGGTTCCCGTTGGAAAATCGGAAGCCGACAACAAGCTTGTCAAAACCGTGGGTGAGCCCACGAAGTTCTCGTTCAAGGCCAAAGAGCATTGGGAGATCGGCGAAAAGCTCGGCATCATCGATTTTGAGCGTGCCGGCAAGGTCACGGGAACTCGCTTCGCGTTTTTGAAAAGTCATGCCGCCCGTCTCGAGCGGGCACTGGCTCAGTACTTCATGGATCTGCACTCGCAAAAACACGGGTACACCGAGATGATTCCCCCGTACATCGTGAATTCGGCCAGCTACACCGGCACCGGCCAGTTTCCGAAGTTCACCGATGACGTCTTTCACCTGACGGGCACCGACTACCATTTGATTTCGACCGCCGAAGTTCCGGTGACGAACTACTTCCGTGACGAGATTTTGAAGGAAGAGGAGCTTCCGGTTTCGTTCTGCGCCTATTCGCCGTGTTTCCGTTCGGAGGCGGGCGCCAGCGGCCGCGACACCAAAGGGCTGATCCGTCAGCATCAGTTCCACAAGGTGGAGTTGATGACGTTTGCTCACCCGTCGAAGTCGCATGAGCTGCACGAGGCGCTCACGTCGCACGCCGAGCAGTGTTTGCTGGATCTCGAGCTGCCGTTTCGCCGCATGCTCTTGTGTTCGGCGGACATCGGTTTTGGCGCGGCCAAGTGTTATGACTTGGAAGTTTGGCTTCCGGGCGCGGGCGCGTACCGCGAGATCAGCTCGTGTTCGAACTTTGAAGACTTCCAGGCCCGCCGGGCGAACATCCGCTTCCGCGCGGCCGGGGGTAAGCCTCAGTTCGTGCACACGCTCAACGGCTCGGGCCTGGCGGTGGGACGCACGCTCATCGCGGTGTTGGAGAATTACCAACGCGAAGATGGTTCGATCCTAATTCCGAAGGTTCTTCAGAAATACATGGGCGGAGCCACCGAAATCCGCGGCTAAGAATGCTCAATCATTAAGCAGCACCACAAAACCCCGGGACTTCCTGGGGTTTTGTCTTTTGGTGGATCTGAAAGAGCTTGAATCCAACTCCCGGTTCGTCATAAAACGGTCGACGGAGAGCTGGTAGAGTGGTCGATTACACCAGTCTTGAAAACTGGCAGGCCTTTACGGGCCTCGAGGGTTCGAATCCCTCGCTCTCCGCCATCCCTTACTCACCTCGGTATTCGGAATACAGTTAACCGTATTCTGTATTCAGGACGGAATCCCGGAATCAGTATTTATCTTTTCGAAAGTTCGCCGGTGATCAGGTAGATCTCGGTACCTTTTTCGTCTTTCCAGGTTTCGCGGTAGATGAGTTTTGGACCTTGTTTTTGGATCTCGGTTTCGACGGTGACGGTGTCGCTGTAGTCTTCGGACATGGTCCACGCACGGGCGGTGTAAGCACCGCGAATTTCATCAGCCAAGATGAGGGCGCCGTCTTTTTTCGTCCAGGACTGGCGTTCGCTCACCAACCCGACAAGCTGACAATCGAAATCGCCAGAGAGCCGCGTGAGTTCGGTCTCGGTTTCGCGGTAGTTGAGTTTCATTCGGCAGGGAACGTCGGAGCCTTCGTAAGACCAGGAGCCGGTACCGACCCAGAGCCCGTCCAGAGAAGCAAGCGCGGGCATCGCAAAGAACACGGACAAAAGAATCAAGTGTTTCATGAGACCTCCGGCCCAAGACGCTAGCGCGGAGGGCGAGCCGGTGTCGAGCGAAAGGATTAAGCCGCAGCCCTTTGTGAAAGCGCCGCAACGATTTCGCGCGCGATCTCTTCGAGAGCGACGACCTTGTCCACCGCCCCGATGTCAGCGGCAACACGCGGCATTCCGTACACGACGCAAGACTCTTCGTTTTGGGCGATGGTCTTTGATCCTTTTTTTTTCATGGCGAGAAGCCCCTGTGAGCCGTCGTTTCCCATCCCGGTGAGAATCACGCCGACACTGTTCTTGCCGATATGATCCGCGATTGAATTGAAAAGGTAGTCCACCGAAGGCTTGTGCCGGTTCACCGGTGGATCGTCGGTCAAGCGGACGACCAAACCGCGGGCGGCGCGGTGAATTTTCATCTGCTTGCCGCCGGGAGCGATCAAAACCCGTCCCGCGCGGACGTCATCGCCATCTTCGGCTTCTTTCACTTCAAAAGGACAAAGATCGTTCAACCGCTCGGCCAAAGCTTTCGAGAATCCTGGGGGGATGTGCTGAACGACGACGGTCGGAGGAATTTTTTCGGGAAGCGCTTGAAGCACCACGCGAAGCGCCTCGGTTCCGCCGGTTGAGGAGCCGATCGCGAGGATCTTTCGCATGTCGATATTTTGGCAACTCAAGGGAGGTTTGGAAATGCGCTTTGCCGGGGGAACACGCGAGGCAATGGCCGCGATTTGCAAGCGGTTTGTTCCCGTGTGGTAAACGACTTTTCGACCGTCGTGTCCGCTCACATCCTCGGCGAGAATCGGAATTTGGTGGCGTTTTAAATACTCCCGGGCGACTTGGATGTTCTCAGATCCGATGTCAAAACCGCGATGCGCTTCGCTCGCACCGCCGGCGATCTTGGCAACAAATTGGTGCGCGGGCTCACCGGTAACCCTCATGAGCTCTTCGATCAGTGCGGGAATCGCGATTTCACCATAGCGAAAATCGGCTGGTTGTCCATGCCTTGAGGCCACACGAGGATGCACGTAATGGATCATGCCGCCCATTTTTGTCTGAGGTGAATAAAGGCAAATCGAAACGCAAGATCCCAAGATGGTGGTGATCGTCGAGGCCTCGGCACAAATGATGATTTCACCGGCCTTGAGATGAAGCATCGGCCCACAAGACACGCTCATCCCGCCTTTTTAAAAACCGACGGCCCGACGCTCTTCCAGTCATGGCTGAGGCCTTGAAATGACTCGGAGTGACCGATAAAGAGGTGACCACCCGGCTTGACGGAGCGGTGGAGCTTTTTTTGAACGAAGTTGATGCCCTCGGGGTTGAAGTAAATCAGGACATTCCGGCAGAGAATCAAATCAAAAACGTTGTCGCCGGGAGTGGTGGCCTCGATGAGATTGTGGGTTTTTAAAACCACTTTATCTTTGAGCTGACGTTTGATGCGAAACCAACCGCGGGCTTCATCGCGGCCAAGATCCAAACAGGTGTTGTGATATTCAGGGGGAATCTCACTTTTTTTCGAAATCGGGTAGACGGCATTTTGAGCCGTTTTGAGAACGGCCGTGTCGATGTCGGTTCCCAGGATTTTGAAGTCGCGCCCGGCGGGAAGGTAGCGGCTTAAAACCATCGCCAGCGTGAAAACCTCTTCGCCCGTGCTCGAGGCCGCCGACCAAACTTTGAAGGTTTTCTGACCGGTCTTCAGCCAAGCCGGGAGGATTTGATGGACCAGATAGTCGAAATGCTTCGGTTCGCGAAAGAAGTCGGTTTTATTCGTCGTCAGAAGATTCGTGAACAGTTGCCATTCGGGGTCGTTGGCATCCAGTCCATCAAGAAGACGGCGGTACTCCCGGTAATTCTTCAGTCCGTGCGCCGTCAGCCGCGATCGCAACCGCGTGCGAACGAGATCGTGTTTGGCCGAACTCATCGAGATTCCCGCGCGCTTTTTTATCAGCGCGCAGAAATGCTGGAGATCTTCAATTTCTTGGTCAAGTTCGCGTGAGGCGCCTTGCATGGAAGTCCTCTCTTAAACGTCTCGGAAGCCATCGCTATCGTAGGCGGGAGCATCACCCGAGGCTTTCTTCAAAGCGGCGGGCGTCGCGGTTCGCGGGGCCATCGCTTTCTTGGGCGCCTTCATATGCAAAACGGTCGCGCCGCCCGCGACTCGCGGGGCTGCGGCTGAGTAGCTTGCTTCTTGAGGGGTGCCTTGTCGGCCGCCATTGATCGCTTGAACAAGATGGAAGACCGAGCTTTTCAGCGCTTCGGCTTGAGCCGAGAGCTCTTCGGCCGCCGTCGCGCACTCTTCGGAGGTCGACGCGTTTTGCTGGGTCATTTGATCCAATTGATTCATCGCCTTGGTGATTTCAGCACAGCCGTTCGCTTGTTCTTGGCTGGCCGAAGCGATCTCGGTGGCCATGCCCGAGACGCTGGTCACGTTCTGCACCACTTCCTCGAAAACCTCGCCGCACTCGAGGGTGACCTGAGAGCCGGTTTCGACGTTTCGCTTCGTTTCGGCCACCATTGTGTTGACCTTCGAAATGCTGTCTTCCAAAAGGGAGCCGATCTCTTCGGCGGCACTGCCGCTCATGCGTGCGAGGTTTCCGACCTCTTCGGCAACCACCGCGAAACCTTTGCCGTGCTCGCCGGCGCGGGCCGCTTCGACCGATGCATTAAAAGACAGAAGCTCCGTCTTATTGACGATCTCGTTGATCACTTTGGTTTTTTTATCAATTTGCTCGATGACCTTGACGATTTCGGCCATGCCGTCACTGCTACGATTGATGGCGTTCATGGACTCGACCATTTTTTCGATGACACGCTTACCTTGATTGACGGCGTCTTGCGAGCGTCCCGAGATCGAGGATGCCGAATTGGCGTTTTCGGAATTTTTCGCCACCATGGAGTTCATTTCCTCCACCGAAGCGGCGGTTTCCTCGAGCGAGGCGGCCTGTTCATTGGTTGCCTGCGAAAGTTGTTCGGACGCCGAAGCGATTTGTTGAGACGCGCTGCTGACTTGCAGGGAACCTGCGTTCAGTTCGCTGATCACTTGCTGAATGGCCTTGGAGGTTGCGCGCAGAACGGCGGTGGCAATCGTGATTGCAGTCAGGATTGAAAAGAGACTGATAAAAATCAACAGATAGCGCGATCGAACGGTGGTCTCTTCAGTCACATCATTTGCGGCATCCATTTTCTGGGTGTTCAAATCGATGAGCTTCACGAAGTTTTGATCGGCCGTCAGGCGCAACTGTTTCATTTCGGAGATGATGTGCAGGGCCTTGGCGGTGTCGCCAGCGGCTTTTGCCTTGCGCGATTGGATCGACTTCTCCCACCAAAGTTTATAGTGCTCGTGCGACTCGCTGAGAAGCTTGTACCCCTCCTCGGACGCATTCTTCAGGGCGGCGTCGAAGGTCTTCTCGAGAGCATCGTTGCTTTCATGAAGCTGCTTCTCGATACCCTCCATCTCTTCTTTGTCGTCGGCGGTGATGAACTGTTGTTGGCGGAGCGCCGCTTGACGGTAATCCGAGCGCAATGAATAGGCCCATTTAAGTCTTGGGACATTGACGTCCACGACTTGGGTCATCGAGTCGCTGAGCTGGTTGAGAGCGCGGATTCCGATCAACGAAATCAGCACCGAACCCAAAGCGAAAATCGCGAAAACGCCGATCATCTTTTGATTCAAACTTAGGTTTTTCAATGAATACCCCTTTTTTTAGGCCGCTTGTTTTTGAGCTTTACGGATGTTTGTGGCGTCGTTCACGTCGAGCGCCGAACGGATGTCGAGAATCAGCGTCATGCGCTCGTCTTTGCGGGCCACGCCAATCAAATGAGTTTCTCGGTCGGTCAAAGACTCGGGAGCCGGGCTGATATCCTCGGTGTGGAACGCCAAAACGCTATTGACACGGTCGACGACGACCCCGACCGAGAGTTCAGGATCGATATCCAGGATGATGATGGCCGTTTTGGGACCATTTTCGATTTTGTCCATTTGCAGCTTGGCTCTCAGATCGAGAACCGAGATGACTTGGCCGCGCAAGTTGATGATGCCTTTGAAGTAGGCGGGTGTTTTGGGAATCGGCGTGGGCTCGGTCATCTCAATGACCTCTTTGACCTGTAAAAGAGGAATGGCGTAGTGTTCTTTACCTAAGAGAAAAGTGAGATAGCGTTCACCCGTCGCGGCCTGCCGGGCTTTGGACGGACTTTTTCCCTCTTCATGATTCATGATGGTCCTACCTTTACTTTTGTTTATGGAGAAGTCTCCACGCGGATTGATCCGAGTCCCACGGCTTTACGGAAATTCCTGGGCGAACTTGATGAAAAATTTTTGAAACAATGAAATTGATTTCCGCCGACGATAAAGTCTTAAGATTGAGCCAATATTGTGAAAAGGATCAACGTTATAAAACGATTTACTTTAAGGTCGATGCGCCTTGAGAAGATCCAAGGTCTGGTCCACCTCGGTCTCGCTGTTGAAGGCGTGGAGAGAAATCCGCACGCCTGGTCCGCGTAAAGCGTGACTGATCTTTGCACTCTTGAGGAGTTCGGCGACGGCCTTGTCGTCGCGACACGAAAAATTCACGATCGGACCTTCGGCACAAGCATGTTCGAACCCGATTTGCTCGAGTCCTTGTCTGAGACGCCGACCCAGACGTGAGGCCTCGGCAGAAATCGCCTCCATGCCCGCGGCTTCGAACAAATCCAAAGTCTTGGTCATCGCGATCACTTCGATCATTGATTTGGATCCGGGTTCGAAACGGGCCGCCGTGGGTTTGGGCTCAATCGTGAAGCTTTTGGGTGTGTCGGGGTTGCCGTACGTCATCGCGCCGAACTCCAACAAGCGAAGCTGATCTATCTTCTCTTTTCGAATGGCCATGAATCCCACGCCGTAACCGGAACAAAGCCACTTGTGGGCGCCACCGCAGATAAGATCGAATCCCGAATCGTGAAAATGAAACGGCCGGACTCCGGCGCCCTGAATGACATCGGCGACAAGCCAGATTCCTCGGTTTTTCAGAGACGTCGACAGGGCCTTGAGGTCGGTGACCGATCCCGTCTGATATTGAACCCACGAGATCGCGATGACTTTGGTTTTAGAGGTCACGCGGTCAAGAAGACGGCTCACCGGTGTGAGCCACCCATCGGATTTGACTTGGATCAGATGTGCGCCCGACCGTTCGGCCGCGACCCGCCACGGGTAAAAGTTAGAGGGGTACTCTTGATCCCATGTGAGAATCTCGTCACCGGGCTGAAGAGGAATTCCGAGCGCGGCCTGCGAAATGGCGGAGGCCGTGGTTTGCACCAATGCAAGCTCCTCCGAGTGGGCACCCAAGAAGGCGGCCAAACGCTGGCGGGCTTTCTCGACTTGCCCCCAGCCCTCCATCGAGCACGAAGCGCCTTCGCGGTGAAACCGTTGGAGCCATTGAACGGCGGCTTCGAGGTTGACGTCGGGAATGGGCGCCTGACCGGCATTGTTGAAATGGATCACGCCGGAGTCAGACGCAAAGTGCTTGCGGAACTGTTCAAGGGTCATGGTTCGAGGCTCTCGGGAATGGCCTCTGACCGCAAGAAAAGGCTCATTATTGCGCCACGTCAAGTCCCCACGGATTTGTGTCAGAACCGATCCTATAATATGGTCGGTGCCTTATTCCGCGAGTGGAGAGGTGTCCGAGTGGCTGAAGGAGCTCGACTCGAAATCGAGTAGGCATCAAAAGTGTCTCGCGGGTTCAAATCCCGCCCTCTCCGCCAACTAAGTCTCTAGTGACGACACAAAAATTCCCTAAGTAGGGAAAATCACAAATCAAAGGTTTCAACGAGTTAGCAAGATCAGAAAACGGTAGCGATCACGGACCATCACAGAAAATCACGGTCGTGATCTTACTAAAATCTTACTGAAGTCTTAGTCAGACGCAGCCTTCGCGGGCGCTCCATCTCCACTTTTCCTTATCGAAAGAGCCTCACACTTAACGGAGGTTCTTATGAATCTAATGGCTCGAATTGTTTTAGGGCTCCTGCAATTTGCATTAGTAGTCGGTCTTACTGGAGGGCTAATCGACCTCACCCGAACCATGAGGGACGAAGCAGCGAAAGCCCATAAGCAAGGACTCGTTAGCCTTAAGCGACTCAATCAGGTTCTCGTCGGCCCATAGAAAAACATCGGCTCTTTTGGGGCGAAGACAAACTTCGTCCCCGTCTTATCAAGAAGGGCCAAACTATGAATGAAAATCAAGTGCTGCTCGGCCAAGAGCAACCCAAAGTGTTTTTGTATCTTCGCGTATCCACGAGCGACCAAAATATCGAAAGCCAGAAATTCGCACTCCTCGACTACTGTTCAAGGCAAGGACTTCAAAATTACGAAATGTTTGTGGATCACGGGATTTCAGGAGCCAAGGAAAGTCGTCCGGCACTCAACGAGATGATGGCACGGGTGGAAAACAAGGAATGCTCCCAAGTGATCGTTTTTTCCTTTTCTCGCTTTG
>JAHBUS010000006.1 GCA_019637955.1 Pseudobdellovibrionaceae bacterium
CGGAGGAAGAAACTCACCACCGCTACGGAAGAAGAAACTCACCACCGCTAACGCGGACAGTCTCCGATTCGGAAGTGAACCAGCCGACGACTCTGGCGCGTCCGCCGACCGCCCAAAATAAAAAAACCCCGCTCGAGAGCGGGGTTTTTCGATTCAAGCCGAAGTGCCGAGCTTAGTTGCCCGAGCAGAACGGGAGATCAGGCTGGATTTGGCAGATGATCTGACAGATCGCCGGATCGCCGAGCGGGCAATCGCCGGGATTTCCAGGCTGGCCGGGTTGACCGGGCTCGCCGGGAGGCGGGTTGCTCGAAGGTTTGCCAACGTAGATTTTGTAGCTGGTCGCGGTCGCGCCGGCAGCATCTGTCACGGTGACTGTGGTTTCACCCTCGCTCACGCCTGTCAGTTCGCCGTTGGCATCGATCGAAGCCACCGCCGCATTTGACGACGCGAATTTATACGGAGCGGTTCCGTAAACACCGGTGAACTTCACTTTGTCCGAAGTGCCCATTGTCGCGGCATTGGGAGACACGAACAGTTTTTTGGACATGATCGTCTCAACAGCAGCCAAAGCATCAACGCGGCAATCACAAGCCGTTTGGATTCCGACTTTCACGCCTGTCGACTGAAGCAAAGCTTTCATGTTCTCAGGCGTGATGGTGGGATCTTGCGAGAGCAAGAAGCCGACCAATCCCGACACGAGAGGAGTCGCCATCGAAGTTCCCGACAGGTTGCCGTATTTATCGCCAGGCAATGTCGACATGATCGCATCACCGGGAGACGACAAGCTGACTTTCGCGCGGCCGTAGTTCGACCAGCTAGGTTTCGAGTCGCTCGAGTTCGAAGCTGCAACCGTGATCACGTTCGAGAGTCCCGCATTGGCAGGATAAACTTCGTACGAGTCATTGTTTTTGCCATCATTGGCCGCTGCCGCGATGAAGATGATACCGGCTTTTTCAGCACGGCCAATCGCCTCGAGGATGGGACCTGCTTGGCTGCGAGGAATCGCCGCGCCCCAAGACGCCGAGATCACTTGCACTTTTTTCTCGATCGCGAAATCGATCGCTTTCACGCCGTTGTTCAGATCGCCCGAACCATTTTCATCCAAGAAGCGGATGGGCATGATCGAAACGCCGGGAGCCAAACCAACGATACCGCCATCAACCAAACCGGTCGCGCCGACGATCCCTGCACAGTGAGTTCCGTGACCAGGATTTTGGCTGCTGGTTTGATCCATGGGATCGTTGTCGTTGCGCGCAAAGTCGTAACCGGGCACCATGTTCGGAGCCAAGTTTTTGTGACGGTAGTCAACACCGGTGTCGATCACCGCAACGGTGATGTTTTTCGAACCTTTGTTGCCCGCTTTGGTCCAAGCTTCTTCAGCTTTCACCTTTTTGATCGCGTACTGATCTTTCAACGCTTGCGCGTCGAAGGGTGCATCAAACGTGTGCAGGCGCGCATTCGGAACAACGTATTCGATGTTCGAATCAGCGAGCAGGCGCACGAGAGTCGCGACCTTCTGATGGCTCGGGATGTCCACCTTGAACAATTGGCCGGCGGGATGGTTGTCCATCACGTTCAGACCATTGAAGTTCATGGATTGCAGAGCCCAAGGGCTGCGATATTTAACAAGATACTCAGCGGCCCATGCGGGCGATGAGTTGACAAGAATCGCGCTTACGAAAAAGAGCGATTTTACGATGATTCCGTTCATAGTACCCCCTCCGTGGTGGAAAAATCATAGGCAGAGGTGGTTCCAAACTGAAACTAAATAATGACGAATGACGATGCAGGTCGAAAGAAAGTTTTGAGCCGTTTGATCTATATATAGAGAGGTGTGACCATCGCTGCATGAGTTGGTTCGTTCTGATTTTGCTGAGCTTCGTCGAAGGTTTGACCGAATTTCTCCCCATTTCCTCCACGGGACATTTGATTTTGGTGTCCGCTTGGCTGGGCATCAACGAAGATCAATTCGTTCAGAGCTTTAACATCATCATTCAATTCGGTGCGATCCTCTCGGTGCTCGCGCTGTACTGGCGCCGCTTCTTTCCGATCAAAATTGAATTCTACAAAAAGATCTTCGTCGCTTTTTTGCCCGCCGCCATCTTGGGTTTTTTGCTGAAGTCCGTTTTTGAAAACCTGCTCGGGAGCGTGATCGTCGTCGGCGTCTCGCTCTTCATCGGCGGCATCGTGCTTATCATTATGGACCGTCAGGCGGCGCGGCAAAACCCGTCGCTCACCATTCAAGAGATGACGCTCAAGCAAGCCCTGATCTTGGGCTTTATCCAATGTTTGGCGTTGATCCCCGGCGTGTCGCGCGCGGGCGCCACCATTTTGGGCGGTATGGGGCTTAAACTTTCGCGCGAGGAAGCCACCGAGTTTTCATTTTTCTTGGCCGTTCCCACTTTGACGGCGGCCGCCGCTTATAAGACTCTCAAAATCCTGCCGACCATCGAAGCGTCGCAAATCGACGAGCTTCTGATCGGCACCGCGCTTTCATTCGTTTTCGCGGCGCTCGCCATCCGTTTCTTTATCGGCTTGGTCAAACGCTTCGGTCTGCAGCATTTTGGCTGGTACCGCATCGTTTTGGGCGCTTTGATTTTCCTGGCTGTCGCCAAGGGGTGGCTATGAACAACATCACCGACACAATTCTCGCCGATACCAACGCCGCTTTTCGCGAAACTTGGTTTCTGATGCCCAACTGGAAATGGATCGGCCTCGCGGCGGCGCTCTTTCTCGGCTTTTTCCTGCTCGCGCTTTTAAGCCCTTTGCTTTCGGGTCTGCGCAAAGCGCTCCAAAGCCGCGCTCAATCTCCCGGTTTTCCGTTTTTTGTGTTTGATCAACCGATCCACCGTCCCCTGTCTTGGTTGATCGTGGCGGCCCTTTGGATCGTGGCCTGGAACGCCTTGGGTCTTCCCGAAACGATGGAGTCCATCTTGCGCGTGTGCTCGCAGTTGATCCTCGCGATCGCGATCATCCGGCTTCTTTACATGATGGTCGAAGCCGGGGGGCGCAAACTCAGCGTGTACGTGCAAAAGACACCGAACACCCTGGATGATCAACTCGTTCCCTTCGCGACCAAATCGCTCAAAATCTTGATCATCGTTTTGGGCGTTCTCATCATGTTGCAAAACTTTGGCGTCAACGTCACCTCGCTGCTGGCGGGTCTGGGGATCGGCGGCTTGGCCATCGCCTTCGCGGCTCAAGAAACCGTGGCCAATCTTTTTGGATCGATCACCATCATCACCGACCGCCCCTTTCAAGTGGGCGATCAGATCAAAGTCACCGACACCGAAGGCACCGTCGAAGAGGTGGGGTTCCGCTCGACCCGTATCCGCACGGCCTACCAATCGGTGGTCTCGGTTCCCAATTCGATCATGGCCAAAGAAAAGGTCGACAACTTGGGCGTGCGTCCCCGCCGCCGCATCCGTCACCTGATCGGTCTTACGTACGACGCGACCCCGGATCAAATCAAAGCCTTCACCGAAAAGGTCCGCTACATGCTGTCGCAGCATCGAATGGTTTATAAGGACGACATGCTGGTCGTGCTGAACGGCTTTGGAGAGTCGTCTTTGAATATTCTGGTGAACTGCTTTGTCGTGGCCAAAACTTTTCGTGATGAGAACGAAGTTCAGCAAGAAATTTTATTTGAGATCATGCAAATCGCCAAAGAGGTGGGCGTCGACTTTGCCTTCCCCACGCGGACACTGCAGATCCCACAAAATCAATGGTCACCGAACTTGGCGCTGCGCTCGACGCCGCCGCCCCCACAAGCCTAAGGAATAAAAGACAGGGTCAGGAACGCGATCAACAAGATCAAGTGAAGCACGCCCTGAAGGGCGGTGGTTTTTCCCGTTCCGAGGGTCATTCCGCCCACGATAAAAGTCAGCACCAAAAAGAAAATGCCCTTTTCATCCAAGCCTAAGGTGAGCTTTCGTTCGGTCAAAATCGAGAACACGCTCACCACCGGAATCGTGAGCGCGATGCTCGCCGCTCCCGATCCGAGAGCGAGATTCAAACTGGTTTGCAATTGATTCGCCCGCGCCGCGGAGATGGCCGCCCACGTCTCGGGCAAAAGCACCAACAGGGCGATCACGATCCCCACCACCGCTCGCGGAGCCCCCAAAGCATTGACCCCGGCCTCGATCGAGGGGCTCAGGGCTTTGGCAAGACCGATCACCGCCGTGAGGCTCACCATCAACGCGACGAAGCTGATTCCCGCTTGGCGGCGCGAAGGCAAAACGGTCTCGGCGGCCGAAATCGTCTCGGCCTCGGGTTCATAAAAATCTTTGTGCGACCGGGTTTGCGCGTACACCAGGGTCGCATACACGAAGAGCGAGGCCACCGACGCAAAGATCAACTGTGAGGTGCTGTAGGTCGGGCCCAGCGTCGACGTGGTGTAATTCGGAAGAACCAGCGTGAGCCCCGCCAAAACCGCGAGCACCGCCAGCAAGGAGTTCGCGCCCAGAACGTGAAAACCGAGTTCCTTGTAGCGGATGCCGCCCAAAAGAAGACACACGCCCACGATCCCATTGGTGACGATGATCACCGCCGAAAACACCGTGTCGCGCGCTACGACCGCCGAATCGGGCGTGTCGTTGGTCATCAGCGACACGATCAAACCCACCTCGATCACGGTCACCGAGAGCGCAAGGATCAAAGCTCCCAACGACGGTCCCACCTTCAGCGCGATCACTTCGGCATGGTGGACCGCGGTCATCACGGCCACGCCGAGAAAAATCAGAGCCACGGCCGCGATCAAAGGATTCGCGGGGCCGAGCGCGAGCACGGCGGCCAGCGCGATGAGGCAGAAAATCGACGACATTTGACTGAGATCGAGGGGGCTACGGTTCATGAACGAAGATGTTTTGACTGTCATCGCCCGGTTGTACAAAAGACGGCGCCCGATGGCACCTCTTTTTACCGGCGATCAGGATTTAAACTGCGGATGAGAGCGGAACCACGCCAAGAAATCGGACTGCTTGTCCGAGGGCGCAATTTCAAGACGCGTTTTGGCGTGCTTCTGATCTTCGGCGAGTGAACACATGAGCTCGAGTTGCCGCCCGTTTTCAACCGTCATCACCAGCGTCGTGTAGCCCGCCACCCAATCCGGAACGGGGTCCTTGATGCGCAGGCCCCCTTCGCTGAGATCCAGCACGCGCGTGTCAAACTCCTGCGTGCCCGAAATGAGCTTGGCCGGATAGTCGACATCGAAGCGGTTGAACTTACGGGTCACGAATGGCGTCTCGGCTTTGACCGGACGGACCGCGGTGATCTCGGAATCGTAATCTTGGATGGAGGCGATCACGGGCGCTTTGATTTTAACCACGCGCGTGTGCAGAAGCTCTTCGCATTCGGCATCACGCAAAGGCTTCCAGACGGCCCAGCCCGGCTTCCAGACAAGAACCGTCGCTTTTTCGGAGTCGCGCAAGGTCTCAAGAATCACCCGGGCTTCGTTGGTCGAAAGGTCATGGACGGTCCAATTGTGAAAATCACAATTCAGGGACCAGGATCCGTCCTTGCCGTTCAAAAGCTGCTTCACCCAGGCTGCAAACATCTTGGATTACTTTTTCTTTTTGTCGGACTTTTTCTTGGTCGTTTCTTTTTTGGCGCTCGCCGGTGCCTTCGAAGACGCGGTGGGTTTGGTGTCAACCACGTCGGCTTCGGCCTTCGACGATTTCATCAGGGCGCGGGTCTCGGCCTTGATTTTCTCGGTTTCGATGCGCATGCGTTCGGCATCGAGTTCGGCCTTGAGCGTCTCGCCCTTGAGTTTCGACGATTCGAGATTCTGCGCGCCTTTTTCAACGCCGTCTTTCAAACGCTCACGCTCGGCTTTCGCCTTTTCGATTTCGGCTTTGAGCTTGTCGCTCTCGGCGTTCACGCGTTGCATTTCGTTTTGCTGTTCGCCCATCTGTTTATTCAGGCGCGCGATTTCGTTCTGCATGGTCGCCAGGTCTTTGGCGTTGGCGGCCCGCGACTTCTCGGCTTCGTTTTTTGCTTTCAGCAAAGCCTGACGGGATTTGTCTTCTTCTTTTTTCAGAGCCTCGAGTTTTTTGCGCTCAACCTCGAGTTGGCCGCGGACTTTTTCGAGTTCGCTTTGAGTGGCCTTCATCTCTTCGCCGCTCTTCTTGGTCTCGAGCTCCGATTTTTCGGCCTGAGCCTTGAGCTTGGCGATTTCGCCTTCGGCACGTGCCTTTTCGGCCTCGGCCTTGCTCTGCTCGGCTTTCGCTTTCGCCGCATTGGCTTGCGCCAGGGTCACGGCTTTTTGCGTGTTCAATTTTACTTTTTCGTGATCGCGCGCGACTTCGGCTTCTTTTTGTTTGGCCAGCGCCGCGGCTTTCAACGCGGTTTCGGCTTCTTCTTGCGCGGCTTTGGCTTTTTTCTCTTCTTCAACCGAAAGCGCACGGACCTTTTCGGCTTCCGCTTCCGCCGTTTTGCGGCGGGCTTCGGCCTCATCGCGGAGTTTACGCGATTTTTCGCGTTTGTCCTGCAGAGCCGAGATCTGCTTGTTCAACAGGTTCTGCTTTTCTTCAGCCAATTTCTTTTGTTTGTCGAACTCGTCGCTCTCGTTTTTATGACGGGCCATTTCTTTTTCGGCCTGAGCGTGTTCTTGCTTTGATTTTTCTTCTTCGTTTTTCGCTTTGGCGATGGCCGACTCGGCCTGCGCTTTGGCGAGTTCACGCCGGCGCTTTTCGTCTTCGGCACGGCGTTTGGCATCTTTGGCCTCGGCTTGGGCCGCTTCGGAATCGGCGATGGCCTCTTCGGCCTCGATCGATTTGTCTTGGGCCTGAGCCACGTAAGGCGTTGCGGAAACAGAGAGCAGAAGTACGAATGCCATCAAGATGTGCCGGCGCATGAAGTCCTCCCAGAAGTCTTTTTATTCATTTGACCATATCTCATCGGCGCTTTCCACGAACACAGGACCCCCCTGGGCGCACTTTTGGCGGCCCTGTTTAAAACTTCGTCGCTGCGTCTCCACTTCCGGCGCGGTTCCGGGGGAACTGATTCGATATTGAACCCAATTCGACAAACTTCCGGCTGGCCTCGACCTTGCTCTAGTGAATGGTACCCCCCCATAGCGGTCTGGTATCCCCCCCCACCAGGCCGCTTTTTTTTTGCCCTCCGAAGGTCTCCCTCTCGCAGTTCTGGTCTGATCAACAAAAGCCCACTGAGTTTATTCTTGAAGAATGCACCCGATGAAAGCCATTTCACTCACCCTCCTGTGGGGCTTGCTCGCCGCCATCCCGGCCGAAGGCGCTTTGCGCGTGATGATCGATGCCGGTCATGGCGGAACCGACTCCGGAGCCGTCGTCGGGCCGGCGCGCGAGTCCGAAATCGCTTTGAAAGTCGCCAAAGCTCTCGAGCGCCGTTTGAAAAGTGACAACCGCTTCGCCCCGCTCATGACCCGGCAAGGTGATCAGATGCTCTCGCTCAGCGAACGCGTGCGCCGGGCGGAAGACGCCGATTCGGATCTGTTCCTGAGCATCCACGCCAACAGCTCCCCCGACAAACGGGCCCGCGGGGTTGAGTTTTATTTTCAGAATCAATTGCCTCCCGATGAGGAGAGCCTCTTTCTCGCCGCCAGCGAAAACAAAATGGAAAAGGTCGTCGAGGCCACGCACGCCGAGGGCGATCTCAAAAAAGAAAGCGACGTTCGATCGATCGTCGAAGATCTCAAACGCCAAGTGCGCTTGCAAAAATCTTTCATCCTGAGCCGCACGCTGGCCCGCACCTGGCAGAAATCCGAAAAAATCGACGCCAGCTCGATCCGCCAAGCGCCGTTCTACGTGATCGCCAAATCCAGCCGCCCGGCCGTTTTGGTGGAGCTGGGGTTCCTCACCAACCCCGTTGAAGCCGCCAAACTCATGAAATCCGAGACTCAGGAGCAAATCGCGGCGCGCATTCACCAAGGCTTGGTGGAATATCTGGGTAGACACCAAACGAAATTCCCCCTAAATTGACGGCTTCCCAAACCGAGGAGCCCCCATGCGTCACGATGGCCGCCAATTCAGCGACTTGCGCCCGATTAAAATCACCCCTCACGTGTCGGAGTTCGCCGAAGGCAGCGCCATCGTCGAGTTCGGAAAAACCAAAGTCCTTTGCACCGCCAGCTACGAAGACATGCCGCCCAAGTGGCTGCAAGGCACGAATTCGGGTTGGGTGACCGCCGAGTACGGCATGCTCCCGAGATCCACGCAGACCCGCCTTCGCCGTGACAAATCGATGTCGAGCGGACGCACGCAAGAAATCTCACGCCTGATCGGCCGGTCGCTCCGGGCGGCGGTAAATCTTAAAAAATTGGGTGAATGCCAAATCACCGTCGACTGCGACGTCTTGCACGCCGACGGCGGCACGCGCACGGCCTCGGTGACCGGCGGCTTCGTCGCGCTGGCGCTGGCCCTGCAAAAACTCAAAGGCCTCTCCGAAATCAAAGAGAATCCCCTCACCCATTACATCGCCGCCATCAGCGTCGGCATGAAAGAGGGACAACCCTACTTGGATCTGAACTACGACGAAGATTCTTCGATTCACACCGACATGAATTTCGTGATGACCCACGCGGGCTCGTTCGTCGAGATTCAAGGCACGGCCGAGCAGCAAGCCTTCTCGCGACAGGAGCTCGACAAGATGCTCGACATGGCGACCAGTGGCTGCCGCGAACTCTTCCGCCACCAGGCCGCGATCCTCGGTGACTTTTTTCCGCTTCAATTGAGCTAAGGACTTTTCATGCATCTTTGGATCGGGACGACCAACAAAGGTAAACTCTCCGAACTCAAACTTCTTTTTGAAAAAGAAGTGCCGGGCGTCGTGATCCACTCGCTGGCCGAGCTTCCGTCGTACGTGGCGCCGCCCGAAAACGGACAGACTTTTTTGGACAACGCCCGCATCAAGGCGCGCAGTCTGAAAGCCATGAAACCCGGCGAGTGGGTGCTGGCCGAAGACTCGGGCCTTGAGGTCAAAGGGCTCGGCAATCTTCCGGGCATCCATTCCGCTCGTTACGCGGGCCCGAAAGCCTCGGACTCTGAAAATGTCGCCAAACTCTTGAAGATGATGCAAATCCGCGCGGTCGCCGACCGCACGGCGCAGTTCACCTGCCAAATGGTGATCTTCTCGCCCACCGGCGAAGAGATGGTTTTTCAAGGCGAGATGAAGGGTTCGATCTCCAAGACCGTCGCGGGTCAATTGGGCTTCGGCTACGACCCCGTGTTCGTGCCCGAGGGCGAAACGCAGACCCTGGCGCAGCTGGGGCCGGGCTACAAAAATCAAAAGTCGCACCGTTCGGCGGCCGCGCGCCAGTTCATCGCAAAATTGAAATCGATCTAAGTCAACGCGCGCCCGGGACCGGGCGCCGCGAAAGATTGGCAGGCCCCGTGCCCCGCACGTCATCGTCGTTGGGGGTTTGGCCATTCGCGAGCGTCTCGATCAGGTGCTGGCGGCCCGTCAGGTGCACCCCAAACGTGTACGGACTCTCTGCTTTTTTACAGCGCTCGATCCCCGACACTTCGGCGCGGTTCACGGTGCTCGCACGGTGAACGCCGCGCAGGCACGCCTTGGAGCCATCGTAATGAATGATGCCGCCCCCCGAATCGCCGCCGCAAGGACGGTTGACGTTGTCGGGCCTCGCCGAGAGCGTCCGGCCGTTATTGTCGACGGTGTAACCCAAATCCAAATACCGCAAGGGACTGTTGTCGCCCGAAGGATCTTCGTTCGAGATGCCCGAGCCCACCATCACGGTCCGGCCATTTTCGTAGTTGCCGCCCGGATCGCAAACCGGAATGGGCCGCACGGCTCCCGCCGGGCGCGAAAGCACGCCCACGGCCACATCGCACGAGTTGTCGTAGCTCGGAACGTCGCGGCCGCAAGCCGTGGTCACCCTCGAAAGGGGAATTGTTGTTTTCTGGCCCGTGCGCGGGTCGGTGATTTCAACCAAGTACTCGCCCGCCTCATCGCCCGTCAGGCGCTGCTTGTCGAAGCAGTGACCCGAGGTCACCACGCGTGAAGTGGAGGTCAAGGTACCGCTGCAAACAAATTCGGGAGCGGCACTCATGCCGCCGACTTTGCGCGCCTGAAGAATGCGAACCGAGGCGCTGCGGAGAAGATTGTCGAGTTGGCGGTCGCGTCCCGGGCCCGGCTGAACGGGCTGCCCGCCGAGAACCACGGGGTGCGCAAGATTCGGCGTCGAGCTGCGAATCGCGCTCGCCCCCGCCGTGGCTCCGGGCAGCGCCATCACCCGCGTCGCCGCCAGCAGTCCGATCAGGAAAATCGTCGTTCGAATCATCGAGCCCCCGCCGAAGTGCGAGGGGTGTTTGCCTGGGGAACCACCCGTCCCGTTTCTTCATCGCTCGGGGTCTCACCCGAGGCGAGTTTGGACACGAGGTGGGCGCGTCCCGCCAGATTCACCGCGTACGTCACGGGGTTCTTGGCTTGACGGCAAGATTCCGCCGCGCTTAAGCCCGGCCGGTCGTTGACTTGACTTCCGCTATGAACGCCGCGAAGGCAGGCACGCCCCTTCTCGATGTACAAGACGCCGCCGCCCGAGTCTCCCGAGCAGGGCCGCTGCGTCCCGCTCACCGGCGCAGAGAGCGTCCGCGGGTTTCCCAGGGTTTCTCGGTACTCGAGTTCCAAAAATTTGAGAGGGCTGTTCTGCGCGGACTCGTCTTCGTTCGAGAGGCCCGATCCCACAATGAACGAACGCCCCTTCGTGAAATCGATTCTTTCGCAGACGGCCACCGCGCGGCCCTCGGGCACCGACTTGGTGAGTGTCGCCACCGCGACATCGCAAGTGTTTGCCGCGAATTCCAAGGCAGGAGGACAGGCGCCCGTCACGCTCGCGAACGGAATCAAAGTGATCTTGCCGGTTTGCGGGTCGACGACTTCGGCAAGGTACTTGGCGGCCCCCGCTCCCGATATCTTTTGCTCATCAAAGCAGTGCGCGGCGGTGACGAGCTGGTTGGCCTTGGCCAGGGTCGCGCTGCAAGCGAACGACGTGCGGCCCGTGACGGGGTTTTTCATCAAAATGCGAACCGAGGCGCCGCGAATCAAACGTTCGATGTTTTGATCGCCTCCGGGCTTGGCCTCGGCGCCGCCGATCACGTTCACAGCGCCGTCAAAACCGGGAGTCCCGGTGGCCGGCAGGGTCACCGCCACGAGCGCGAGCAGGCCCAAGAAGAAAAACACCTTGCGAACCGTGCGTTTGAATTTTGTCTTAAAATGGGACGGCACTCGAGAACTCCCCCGTCCCTATCGGCACGAAAGACCAGGACTTGAGAGCGGGGGCCTCACTCTTTTACAAGCCCGCTTGTCGCCGTGATCCCGGGCGGGTACGACCGTGGACATCTCGGAGGTTTCCATGCGTCGACTGCCCAATGCGATCCTAGCGTTCTTGGTATTGGTGTCCCCGGCGGCCGTTTGGGCGGGCCGGATCCAAGGCACCGTGGTCGCCATCCACGACGGTGACACCATCCAGATCGACATCGGGGGGCCCCGCCCCGCGCGCGTGCGCCTAGCTGGCACCGACAGCCCCGAAATCGAGGTGAATAACAAATCTCAAGGGCGCGTGGCTTACGCGGCCCGCGATTATTTGCGCTCGAGGCTCCCGATCGGCGCCACCATCACCGTGCAAACTCTGGACGGCGCGGGAGAGAGCGACAAACACAACCGCCTCCTCGGACGCCTTTTCTACGGGAACGTCGATCTGAACTTGGAGATGCTCAAAGCCGGTTGGTCGGTTCTTTACGTCATCGCGCCTTACGACAAAACGATGGTTCGCGATTACGCGATCGCGGCGCGCGAGGGCTTTGAATCCAGACGCGGAATGTTTTCGGATGAGTACAAAGACACCGAGATGCCCTACCAGTTTCGCCTGCGCGTGATGCGCCAGCGCGGCCGCAATCTTTTGGGCGACCTGGACACGCGCAAACTGCACCGCCAAGCCGACATGGAACATGTCCCCGTTTACTCGCGGATCTTCTTTCCGAGCATCGAGTCCGCGCGTGAGCGCGGCTTCGACTACTAAACTATTGGGTGAGGAGAACGCGTGAGCACTGAGGTTTTTGCGAGCGCCCGAACAAGCGCCGGATCACGCTAAAATCGAGGCTCTCACGGCGTGGACCGCCATTGCGGTAGCTGGCATCGTCGCCGCCCCCGCCGCCAAACCAAACAAAGTCGACGCCGCGGTTGTAACGCCCGTGATTTTGCCACTCGCCATCGCGGGCCTGCCCGGAAGCATCGAGATACAAGGTGTACTTGATATTCACTTGCTTGGCGATCTCACCCGCAGCCACGCGCTCGCGCGTTTCCAAGTTGCTCTCGACGATATCGATTTCTCCGAGAGTTTCGAGGTATCCCTTCACGGTCACTTTTGATTTTGCCCAGGGACGGCCGCGGCGCTCCTCCGGCGTCAACTCTTCGGGAGCCGACACCTCGCGTTTGTAGCCGATCACGCTCTCATTCCAAATTTCGCTTCCCAGATGCGAGTCGATGACGAACGCCTTGCGCTTTTCACCGACGAAGAAACGTAAAATCAAGTCGAAGGCGGCGGCGTTGGGCTGGCTTTCGTGACGGCCCTCACGGCTCGGAGCTCCCATCTGCGCGTACTTCTCGACGTAAAAATAGGAGGCGCCACTGAGCGCCTTTAAGTCGGCGGGCTCGAACAAAATGCGAATGCCGTCAGGGTTCGTCATCACCACCGGGTATTTGGGCTCGCGCAAGTTGATCCCCGCGCAGCGCACGCCATTGCAAAAACCTTCCCAACTTTCGGGTTTCATGTCGCGGCGGGGGCCTCGGTTTTGGAGTTCGTACTTGGTCGCCGGAAAATCATAACGGCCGCGCAAGAGGTCGTATTTTTCGACGGGCGAGAGTTGGGCGATCAGGCTGGGGGACATGTTTTGAAAATGCTCGCGGGTGTCGCCGACTTTATCGCCACTCCGAATTTGTGTCGACGGCGTTTGCCAACGGTGCGCGATCCCGCCATCGGCCATGGGAAAGTAGTTTCCGGCCCAAGGGGCGCGATCGGGACCCAAGCGGTACTCTTGGCGGCCGCGCGTGGGATCCTGGAACTTTTCCAGGTCGCGGTCCGAGAAGCGCGAGAACTGCAGGGCGTAGCGCAGACTCTTCAGATCGGTTTCAAAATCCCCGGCGGCCGAAAGGGCCGGCAAGAAAAGACAAATGGCCGCGAAGAAAAGTCTGCTTTGAATTCCCATAGAAAGAGGTCTTTCCAATTTCGGGGCCGCCGGTCCCGCCGCCGGAAACATCACACTGTTGGAAAACCCGGCTCTGATCCGGGAGGTGACGCTCGTGTTTGGCACCCGTCAAAAACTTCGACGGCCGAAATGGTCCTGGGCGGCGGCGGTCCGGGTGCGAATCTTGATGGAGGCCTCTCGTCCACGGCATTCACCTTGGGAGGATGAAATGCAATTCCGCTCGGCGCTCGTCGCCTTCGGCCTGCTTTTGACGGCCGCTTTGCCAACTCATGCCTTGAGCGAAGCGGCTCGAAAGCTCGTGGAGTTTGAAACTCAATCCAATGCCGTTTCCAAGCGTTCGAAGGACGCGATCTTGATCGAACATTTCGAGATCCCGCTCGACCGCGTCGAAATGCTCTGGTCGGTGTTCTCCGACCGCGAGGCCGCCCAATCGCTGACTTTTAATAAGAACGGCAAACCGCACGTGCGCTGGTTGATCAATCCCGAGGATACGAAGTGGCATCTGGAGGTCGCGAAACATTTGGCGGCCCAGGGTCTGGACACCACGCGCTACCAATACTACCGCGCTTACCAAAGCGCTTCGCGCAGCTACCTGATCGAAGACCCCGTGACCGGTCACGAATTTTTCGCCAAGGTTTCGACCGACAAGACCGGCGGGAACTGGCGCGATAAACGCCAAGAGTGGAAAGACGCGGCCGACGTTCACAATTCGGCCGTTCACGTTCAGCAGGCCATCGCGCGCTACCGTCCCCGTCATTTCAAATATCTCGACGAGTCTCTCGTTTTCGGATTGAAGGAGATCGATCAAGGCATGGTCGTGCGCTCGCTCGAAGGGCTTGGCAAGAGCGGACACTATTACCTCCCCGGTTTTTCGGCGCTTCATGACCGGACGGGCCGCATGATCGCTTTGAAAAACGGAGCCGTCAGCCCCGCGAAGTTTTGGGAAACCCACTACGTTCGACCGCTGGCGCGCGCGCTGGCCGAATTTTTCGTGATGACCGGCCTCGCCTACGATTCGCCGCACTCTCAGAATTTCTTGGTCGAACTCGACCCCGAACTTCGTCCCACGGGCAAAATCATTCTGCGCGACACGGGCGACGTTTACGTGACGAAACCCTACACCGAAGCCATGGGTTCAAAATTCGCGGAGATTTTTCCGAAAGAGCAATCCAAGTCCAACATTCCCGCCTCGGTCGGCCTGCTCCATGGCAATACCAAACCGCGCTGGGTGAGCGAAAACACCTATAACAAGTGGGGCTCGAGCTTTTTCGATGAGTACCAAAAGACCTTGGCCCGCCTGACCGGCATTCCGCAGGCGACGCTGATCAAGCACTCGGCTCTTTACGGAACCGTGATCGACGCCAACCTGAACGTCGGCCGAAGCGGCGACTACATCGGGCAGAATCTCAACATTCGATCCGAGAAGTGGAGCGCCTTTCTCCACCGCCTGACGCAGGATCAGGGCTTTCGCCGTCCCGTCATTCTTTTGTGCCGCGAATTGATGATGTATTAAGAGCGGTCCCACTGATCGAGCTTCGCGAAGAACCAATCCCGCAAGGCCGGTTGGTGAAGCTCGTGACCGTGAAGCATCTCGGGCGCACTTTGCACGAAACCCTCGAGGCCCTCGGTTCCGGTCGGCCCCAGTGAGGCTTCGATCCACGCACGGTCCACTTCCGGATGAAACTGAAAGCAGAGCTGGCGCGGACTGGCTTTATAAATCTGCACCTCGCACGCTTTGGACGACGCCAAAACCTCGGCGCCCCTGGGAAGCACGCACTCGTAACGGTGCCAGTGAAACGCCGGCACGGCGCCGCTCTGGCCGTGCTCTTGAACCGGCCACCAACCGACCTCCCAGTGAGGCATGCGGCGGACCTTGCCGCCCAGAGCTTCGCAAAAAAGCTGCGCGCCCAAACAAATGCCGAGGTAGGCGATCCCGCGTGTGGCCGCGTCTTGAATCAGGGCCTTTTCGGCCGTCATCCACGGATACAAAGACTCTTCATCGGTGTTCATCGAACCGCCGAGGACGAGCAGCTTATCGCCGGCTTCGAGGCGCGGCAGATCGCCGCGCGTGTCCGGAAGATAAAGCGCGCGAACGTTTTTACCGCGCTCGTTGAGCCATTCGGTCAAGGTGCCCGGAGGCGTTTCAATTTCATGTTGCAACAGCCAGTACGTGCTCACGGAGACAGATCCGCTGCCAGGTTGGCCTCGTTCTCGAGACGGCGCTTTGCCTGGTCTTTCTGGATCAGATAGAAGGTGTCGATCTCGAGCGTCGCCCAATCGGGATAAATCACCAGGCCTTGGCCGACAAAAACGTCGAGCTGACGCCGGATGGCTTGATTGGGACTCAGCACGACGAGGCGCCCGCCCGCGCGTCTTTGATCTTGCGCCCATTGCGCAATTTCTTTCAGGGCCCAGATGCTCATAAAGTCGCACTGAGAAAGATCCAGAGCCGTCCAGGCAGGAGGCCCCTCGGGGCCCTGCGGACTGAGCGGCGCGGCCATTTTCAGACCCGCCACGGTGCGCTTGTCGGCGAACGCGTCCACGCGTCCCGCAAGCGTGACAATGCGCCACGAGTACGAGGAATTTTCGCCAACTTTTTGATCAAGCGTCCGAATCGAAACTGACATCGGAAAAGAGGATTTCCATTCAACTTGTGTCTTGTCAAACAACTCTTCAGCCGATAAGGTCCGAGGCCATGGCGGGTCTCAAAATTTTCAGTGGAAATTCGAACCCGGGGCTGGCGAAAAAAGTCGCCGAGGCCGCGGGTGTGCAACTCGGTTTTTGTCAGATGAACTCGTTCGCTGACGGCGAGATTCAAGTCGAAATTCACGAATCGGTCCGCGGTAAAAACGTCTTCATCGTCCAAAGCACCTGCCCCCCCGCCAATCAAAATTACATGGAGCTGTTCATCCTCATGGATGCCCTTCGCCGGGCCTCCGCCTCCTCCATTACCGCCGTGATCCCTTATTACGGCTACGCCCGCCAGGACCGCAAAGTCGCGCCTCGGGCCCCGATCAGCGCCAAATTGATGGCCGATTTGATCACCACCGCCGGTGCCGACCGCGTGGTTTCGGTGGATTTGCATGCCGCCCAGATTCAGGGCTTCTTTAACGTTCCCGTGGACCACCTGTTCGCCATCCCCACCCTGGCCCGCGCTTGGCGCGAATCCCTTGGATTTGGTGACGATTTTGTTGCGGTGAGTCCCGATGCTGGTGGCGTTGAACGGACCCGCGCCTTCGCCAAACGGGTCGAATGCCCGATGGCCATCATCGATAAAAGGCGTTCTGGGCCCAATGAGGCCAAAGCGCTGCACCTGATCGGGGATGTTCGCGACAAAACGGCGGTCATTATTGATGACATGATCGACACCGCCGGAACGCTCACACAAGCTGTTGACAGTCTTTACAAGAATGGTGCAAAACGTGTGTTCGCTGTTGCGACGCACCCTGTTCTCTCCGGCCCGGCCATCAGCCGTATCGTCGAGAGCAAGCTTGAAAAGATCTGGGTCACGGACACCATTCCGCTCTCAGAGGCTGCGAAAAACAGCGGTAAGATCGAAGTGATTTCGGTCGCTCCCCTTCTGGCTGAGGCCATCAAGCGGATCGACGGCAACGACTCGGTCAGCTCGTTGTTCGATTGACCCATCGATCCCGAGCGCGAAACTAAAATTGGCTATTATTGAATTCGTAAAGAGGTAGAAGATGAGCACGCAACGTTTTGAATTGACTGTTGAACCCCGCGAAACTGGCAAAGCCAACAGCCGCGAACTGCGCAGCACGCGCAAAGTTCCCGCTGTCATTTACGGCGCCTTGAAACAAAACCACAACGTCTTCCTCGAAGTCGGCGCGGTGAACAAGTTCAACACCCGTGCGTACGAGAATGCTCTCTTCAATTTGAAATCTTCGGATGGCAAATTGAACAACGTCGTCGTTCTGATGAAAGAAGTCGTTGTTCACCCCTTGTCGCGTGTTCCTGAGCACGTTGATCTCTTCGCTCTGGATCTGACCAAAACTGTTCGCCTCTCGATCGAAATCAAAGTCGAAGGTAAAGCGGCCGGTATCGCGGATGGCGGTTTGCTCAACGTGGTCAACCGCACCATCGAGATCGAGTGTCTTCCCACGCAGATTCCCGAAGGAATCGTTGTCGACGTGTCTTCGCTCGGCGTTGGTGACTCGATCCACGTGTCGGATTTGAAATTGCCTGACGGCGTGAAACTGATCTCGTCGCCCGACACCACCATCGCGGTTGTGAACTTGGCCGAAGAAGAGAACCTCACTCCCACACCGGCGGCAGATGCAGCGGCAGCACCGGCGGCGGGCGCAGCAGCACCGGCGGCGGGTGCAGCAGCTCCGGCGGCGGCGGCGAAAGCCGATGCCAAAGCTCCGGCCAAGAAGTAATCTTGGTCCGGCCGCTGAGGCTGTAAGGGCCCTCAGGAGCTTGTCTCGATTTCGAGATCAGATCCTGAGGGCCTTTTTCGTTTTGTGCCCTTGTCTTGTAAGGATGAGTATGAACAGCTACTTAATCGTGGGCCTCGGAAATCCCGGTCCCAACTACGCCTTCACCCGTCACAACATTGGTTTCTTGGCGCTCGACATCCTGGCTCGCAGCTATGGGGCGGGTGACTGGGGCACCGAGCACAAAGCTTGGGTCCTCAAATTCAAAACCGACCACGGCAGCGTGATCTTGGCCAAGCCGCAAACCTTCATGAACCGCTCGGGCGAATCGGTGCAGCCGCTCTTGGCGTATTACAAAATCCCGATCGAGAACATGCTCGTGCTTCACGATGAGCTGGACATCGGTTTTGGCCAACTGCGCTTTCACAAAAACCGCGGTGCCGGTGGGCACAACGGGATCAAGAGCATCACCGAACAACTCGGAACCATGGACTATGCCCGTCTCAAGCTGGGGATCGGCCGTCCGCCCAAGCCGGGTCCTGACGTAGCGGACTGGGTCTTGTCCAAATTTCCGAAAGAAGATGAGTCCGCTTTGAGTGACTTTTTGAACAAAGCGGGGGATGCTGTCGAGTCTTGGATGAGCGACGGTTTGTCGGCCGCATCGACCAAGTTTAACGGTTAAGAAAAGAGGTCCGTCATGGCATTGCAAGTGGGAATCGTGGGTCTACCGAACGTCGGGAAAAGCACCCTCTTCAACGCGCTCACCTCGGCCAAGGCCGAAGCCGCCAACTACCCGTTCTGCACGATCGACCCCAACGTCGGCGTCGTGACCGTTCCGGATTTGCGTCTCGAAAAAATCACCCAGTTCATCAAACCCCAAACGGTGATCCCGACGACGGTTGAGTTTGTCGACATCGCGGGGATCGTGAAGGGCGCCTCGCAAGGTGAGGGGCTCGGCAATCAGTTCTTGTCGCACATCCGTCAGACCGACGCGATCGTTCAAGTCGTGCGCTGTTTCGATGACCCGAACATCATTCACGTGTCGGGTTCGGTCGACCCCATTCGCGACGTCGAGATCATCAACACCGAGTTGATGCTCGCGGATTTCGAATCGGTCGACAAAAAACTCAAGACCGTCGAGAAGCAGGCCAAGAACACGCAAGATAAAAAACTCAAGGCTCAATACGAAGTCATCAAACGTGTTCACGAGTACTTGGCGCAAGGTAAGCCCGCGCGCATCGTTCCCGTGGACGAGAATGAAGAGCCGCTTAAAAAAGAACTGCACCTCTTGACCAGCAAACCCATGCTCTACGCTTGCAACGTCAACGAAGAGGATTTCCAAAAGGGCGGCAACGCCTGGGTGGAGTCGGTCAAAAAACACGCGGCCACCGAAGGCAACGGCGTCGTGCTGATCTGCTCGGCGATGGAAGCCGAGATCGCCCAACTCCCCAAAGCCGAGCAAAAAGAGTTTTTGCAATCGCTCGGCGTTGAAGAGCCCGGCATGAACCGCCTGATCAACGAAGCGTACAAACTCTTGGGCCTGTACACCTTCTTCACCGCCGGTGAAAAAGAAGTGCGCGCGTGGACCATCCGCAAGGGCATGAAAGCCCCGCAGGCGGCCGGCGTGATCCACACCGACTTCGAAAAAGGCTTTATCCGCGCCGAGACTTATCACTGCGAGGATCTGTTCGCGCTCAAGACCGAAGCCGCTTTGAAAGAGGCCGGTAAGTACCGTCTCGAGGGCAAAGAGTACTTGGTGAAAGACGGCGACGTTCTCTTTTTCCGCTTCAACGTGTAACTGAAGAGGGGCGCCATGAAACCCATCCTGGAATCCGGCGCTTTCGAACTGGCCGCGCAAATCAAGAGCGGTCAGCGCACCTCGCTCGAAATCGTCGAGGCGCACATCCAATCCATCAAAATTTGGAACCCGGTGATCAACGCCGTCGTCGAAGACTGCTTCAGCGCGGCCTTTCGCGAGGCCCGCGCGGCCGATGCGCGCCTGCGTGAAGCCAAAGAGAAAAACCTGGTGCTGGATCTGCCCCCTCTCTTTGGTGTGCCGTTCACCATCAAAGAGATGGTCAGCGTTCAAGGATTGAAGCACACCCTGGGTTCGGTGCACCGCCGAGCAGTGGTTTCGCAGCACGATGCCACCGTCACCAAGCGTCTCAAAGACGCGGGTGCGATTTTGCTCGGAACGACCAACGTTCCCGAGCTTGGGTTTTGGTTCGAGTGCGCGAACGAAATCTACGGGCGCACCAACAACCCTTTTGATCCTTCACGCACCTCGGGCGGCAGCACCGGCGGTGAGGCCGCGCTGATCGGTGCGGGCGCTTCGCCCTTCGGGATCGGCTCCGACATCGGCGGCTCGATCCGCATGCCCGCGGCTTTTTGCGGGATCTTCGGTCACAAACCCAGCGGCCGCTTGGTGCCGATGACCGGCCACTACCCGCTCTATCAGGGCGACGCCGAACGCTGGCGCGGCGAGAAGTACCCGCTCACCGTTTTGGGACCGCTCGCGCGCAAAGCGGCGGACCTTTACCCGTTGATGCAAATCTTGATGGGACCTGATGGCGTCGATCAAGAGATCCGTGCGAACTTCAAACTCAAACCCCGCGTGACGGACTGGTCGGGTCAAACCGTTTGGGTGATGCCCTCGCCGCGCCTGCAAGGCGTTTCGCGCGTGAGCACCGAACTCAGCGAAAGCGCGCGCAATGCGGCCCGCTACTTTGAGGCGATGGGCGCGACTTTAAAGGAGATGCGCGCCGACGTTTTTGAAGACGCGGTGGCGATCTGGTTCGCATCGATCGCCAAAAATAAAGACCGCAGTTTCACCGACGTTCTGGGCGACGGAAGCCCCATCGATTACAAACGCGAGATGCTCAAACTCGCGCTGTTCAAAGGCGATTACACGCTCCCCGCCTTGGGCGCGAGCCTGCTCGAGACGGTCTCGCGCCGCTTTGAGAAAAATTTGAAAGACTCGCACGAAGCTTCGCTCGAAAAAGCAAAGGATCTCAAGCAACGCATGAACAATCTTTTGGGTGAAAACGCGGTTCTCGTTCTGCCCGTACACCCGCGCGTGGCCCCCAAGCACAACACACCGATCTTGCGTCCATTCGACTTTGCGCTGACCGGGATTTTCAATGCGTTGGAACTTCCGGGCACGAGCGTCCCGATGGGTCTGAACGATCAAGGTCTGCCTTTGGCGGTGCAAGTCATCGGCGCCGACGGCCAAGATCATTTGACGATCTCGGCCGCTGAAGTCCTGGAATCCGCGTTCGGCGGATGGCAAAAACCCGAGCTGAAATCCTAGTCACGACAGGCTCCGTGCCGTTATCGAACTCAAGGGCTCGAGACGTTCCTCGGCCGGGTTCGGATCCATCATGACGGCTTGGTCTCCGAGCAGCTCTTTGAGAAGAAGCTCTTTGAGAAGGATCTTTTCGGAGGGAATCTCTTCGCTAGACGGAACGAAGAGGTTATTCCAAATTCCGCGGCGCCCAGAAAACGGTGCGTCAAATTTTATGAAGATCGTGCCGAAGAGAGATGTCGCCTCTCATCTCTCGAAAATCAAATCCTCGCGGATAAAGACGTCCGACGGGCGGCCTAAATTCGGTCAGCTTCTTGATAGGCCTCGCGGCCCTCGTGCGTTTGCAGGTTCCAGAGCTGCGCGTACAGTCCGCGCTTGGCGAGCAGGTCCTCGTGCGAGCCGCGCTCTTTGAGTTGGCCTTGATCCAAGACCAAAATGTCGTCGGCGCCCACGATGGTCGACAAACGGTGCGCGATGATGATCATCGTGCGGCCTTTGCGGATTTGCTCGAGAGATTTCTGAATCAAGGTTTCGGTTTCGTTGTCCACGGCCGAGGTCGCCTCATCCAAGATCAACACGGGCGGGTCTTTTAAGATCGCGCGGGCAATCGAAACGCGCTGGCGCTGGCCGCCCGAGAGTTTTTGGCCGCGCTCGCCGATGATGGTGTCGTAGCCCTCCGGAAGTCCCAAGATAAATTCGTGCGCGTGCGCGAGCTTCGCCGCCTGGATGACCGCCTCTCGCGACAGTTTGCGGTTCAGACCGTAAGCGATGTTGTCGGCGATCGTTCCCGAAAACAGGTACACGTCCTGGCCCACATAGCCGATGCCTTGGCGCAGGCTCTTGAGCTGAATGTCGCGAATGTCGGTGCCGCCAATCGAAATAGCGCCCGATCCCACCTCGTAAAAACGCAAGAGCAGTTTCACGAGCGTGGATTTGCCCGAACCTGTCGGCCCCACCAGGGCCACGGTACGGCCGAACGGAATCTCGTAGCTAAAATCGCGAATCGTTTGATCGCGGCCTTGGTACGAAAAACTCACGTGGTCGAATGTCAGCGGCTGATTGAACGGCGCGCTCGCAAGCGCCTCGGGCTTGTCGACGATGCGCAAAGGCGTTTCGATGATGTTGAGCACCCGGTTGGTCGAAGCCATCGCGCGCTCAAACAGATCCACCGTCTCGGCAAAACCCGTCATGGGCCAGAGCAGGCGCTGGGTTAAAAAGACCAAGACGCCGTACAAACCGATGTTGAGTTCCCCGCGCAGGGCCATCAGCCCACCGATGATGAACGTGCACAAAAAGCCGAACAGGATGGCCATACGGATCAGCGGAATGAACGCGCTCGACACGCGGATCGCGCTGGCATTGGCCACCTGGTAATCGTGCGAGTCGCTCTCGAGCGCCTGGGCCTCGCGCTCTTCCATCGTGAAGCTTTGGATCGTCGCGATGCCGGTGATGTTGTTCGAAAGACGCGAAGACAAGGTCCCCGCCTTTTCGCGGACTGACTTGTACAATGGAGCGGCCCGCCGCTGGAAGTAAAATGCGCCCCACAGAATAATGGGAATCGGCACGAAACTCACCACCGCGATCAGCGGCGAGATCGCGAAGAACACCCCGCCCACCAAAATCAACGTCGAGAAGACTTGGATGATCGAGTTCGCGCCCACGTTCAAGAAACGCTCGAGCTGATTGACGTCGTCGTTGAGAATCGAAACCAGCTGTCCCGAGGTTTGGTTTTCGAAGTACCCCATATCGAGCTTTTGCAAGTGCGTGTAGCCCGCTTGCCGGAGTTCGTGCTGAATCGATTGCGCGAGATCCCGCCACGTCACCAGAAGCAGATACTCAAACAAGGATTCGCACACCCAAATCACCAGCGTGAGCCCCGCCAAGAAGAACAGCTGCTCTTGCGGCGTTTCGAAACCCAGCCGCGCGACGAAGCTGGTTTTTTGGCTGACCACGACGTCGATCGCGATCCCGATCAGGATTTCGGGCGCGACGTCGAAGAGCTTATTCAGAAACGAGTACAGGCTCCCCAACCAGTACTGGCGTCGGTGACGGCTCGAGTACGAGAGAAGGCGTTTTAAGCTGTGGAAGCTTTCGTTTTTGGACAGTGCGCTCATGCCAGATCCTCGCGCCGTCCCCGATTGACGCCAAGACGGCCTTGGGTCTCCTCATTGGGGGCGAACGCGAGCTGAAAGTAGAACAGAGTCGCAAAAAGAACAAGGCCCGGAGCCAAAAGCAAATGAGGTGCGACCGAGAAGCTCTTCCAGCCCTCTTGCAGCAACGTTCCCAGCGAGACATCGGGAGGCTGCAGGCCGAAACCCAAAAAGCTCAAAAAGCCCTCGAACAGCAAAAACGAGGGCAAATTCGCGAAAAAGCCCTGACGCAGCAAGGGCCAGACATGGGGACGCACGTGCGTCCAAAAGATTCGCAAAGGCGTCGCGCCGATCGCGAGCGCCCCTTCAATGAACGGCTCATTCGACACTTGCAGCACGAGCGTGCGCGTGAGGCGCGCAAACGTCATCCAATGCACGAGCGCGATCGCGAGCGCCAAGAAGAGCACGCGGCTCAAAGAGTTGACCTCGGCCCAAGGACGGAAGAACAAAACCAAGAGCGTGACGAACACGAGCTGCGGCACCGAACTCATGATCTCCATCAAACGCATCAAGGTCGAATCCACGGCGCCCTTCACGTAGCCCGCCCAAAATCCCAAGACCGTTCCGATCGCAAGCGAAACCACCGCCGCCGTCAGTCCGACAGCCCAAGATAAAAACAGCCCTTGCAGCACCCGCACCAAGAGATCACGCCCCAAGCTGTCGGTGCCAAACGGGTGCGCCCATGAGGGCGCGGCCAAAACCAGATCAAGACGGGTCATGGGCGTCATCCCGGCCCAGAGCGCGAAGCTTGCAAGCCCCAGCAAAAGAATCATGGCGGTGTAAATTTTCAAGACAAGCGGCCTCATTGAATTTTCACCCTCGGATCGAGCCACATCAAAACGGCGTCCGCCACGATTTGAAATCCGATCAAAAGCACGCCGAAAAACAGCGTGAGCCCGAGCGCGAGCGTCCAATCACGGTTGAGCAAACTCTGCGTGAACTGAAAACCGAGTCCCTGAATCGAGAACAGCGTCTCGACCAAAAGGCTTCCCGACAGAAGCCCCGCCGCGAGCCCCGGGACCGAACCCACGTACACCGGGAGCGCATTCTTCAGGCTCCAACGCCAAATCAAGCGGCGCGGATGACTCCCGAGGGCTTCGAGCGTACGGATGTAATCCTCGCGGCGGATGTGCCTGAGGCGCACATCCAAGAGCCGCCCGAGCGTCATGCTGGGGCGAAAGGCGATCAAGAACACCGGCAGCACGTACGAGAAGACCGATCCATCCACCCGGATGGGAAACACTTCAAAACGAAAACACAAAAGCCAGAGCAGCAAGGGGCCTAAGAACAGGGTCGGTAAAGACAGTCCCAACTGGCTGAACGCACGCGCGGGCCGCGACCACAGATAAGACAGGTGCGGCAGCGTGCCCCACAAAAGCCCAAACACCAACGCCGCGATCAGCCCCGACAGACTCAGCGCCAGCGTGGCCTGAAAGCCCGAGGCGATCACGCGCGAAACGCTCTGCTCGGCATAATGCAACGAGGTGCCGAAATCGCCCTGAAGAACTTGGCTCCAGTAACGAAGATAGGCCTGAAAACCGGCCTCGTGAATGTGGTACTTCTCTTCGAGCAAGGCCCGGATCTCGGGACGGAGCGCGACCTCGTCATCGAAAGGTCCGCCGGGAAAGTAGCGCAACAAAACAAAGAGGACTGTTCCCAGTCCCCAGAGTGTGAAAAGACCTGTTAAAAGGCGGCGGATTAAATATCTTCCCATGTCTCTTTGTTCGCCGACGCGCTCTGAAAGCGAATTTTCAGAGGTTCGGTGAGCAAAGAATAGAACTCTTTCGAGCCGCCGTAAAGCTGCGTGTACACGTACGAGTTCGACAAGACGCGCTTGACGTAATTGCGGGTCTCCAAGAATGGAATGTGCTCAACAAACTCATCCAGATCCAACTGGCCGAAGCTGGCGAGCCACCCACGCACGCGGTGCGGCCCGGCGTTGTAGCCGGCCGCCGTGAGCGCGAAGTTTTGGTCGAACTGCTTCATCAAACGCTGCAGGTACTTCGTCCCCAAACGGATCGACACCTCGGGTTGGTACAAGTTCTGCGGCGTGAAGCTCTTGTCGCGCAATAGTCCGGCCAGCTTATTGCCGGTGTTGGGCATGATCTGCATCAGACCGATCGCCCCCACGGGCGACACCACGTCGCGCTTGTACGCGCTCTCGGCCTTCATGATCCCCCATACCAAATGCGAAGCCACGCCAAACTCGGTTGAGGATTTACTCACTTCGTTTTTGTAAGCCTGGGGATACGCGTGCTGCCACAAGTAACGAACCCCATCAATGCCGTACTGCGAGCGCTGACCCGCGAACGCGTTCTGCGCGATCGAAGCGGAGCGGTGGTACTGCCCGATGGTTTCGTACTCACTCATCAGATTTTTAAGATACTCTTTGTTGCTGGTGCGGCGCTCGATGTCGTAGAGATCCCACTTGGCCCAGTCGTTCAAACCCAAAATCATCAGATCGCGCGCGCGCTCGAAGCGCTTGACCAACGTGGGATTCGAGAATGAGCTGCGGGTGTCGCCGTCGCCCGAACTTTCTTCGGCGATGTCGAGGCGCGTGCTTTCGGCATTGGCGGTCTCTTCTTCGGCGGGCGCCGATTCGTCGGCGGTCGTGCCCGAGAGCTCGGCTCCCGACGAGAGCGGACTCAGCACCATGGTCTCTTCGCTTTCGGACTCCTCGGGAAGGGCCGAGGCCACCCATCGGCGGCCGTCAAAATCATCGGCCGGCACCATCAGCTCGGTGTTCGAAAAACGCGACAGACGCGTCGACTGTTCGGTGAGCACGGGCCTGACGGGTTTCGGGATGAGATTTTCAATTTTGCGCAGCCGCTGGATCGACGCCAAAGCGTAGTAGCTCTGCCCGCCCACGCGCGCGATGTTCTCGAACTGCGATTTGGCTTCGGCGTACTTCGCCTGGCGGAAGAGCGACATGGCCGTCCAGTACTGCAAGCGGTCTTCACCCGTGATCAAGTTTTTGCGGCGGCCCTTGCTGTTGAGCCCGCGCAGCTCCGTGAAAGCCTTGTAAGCGCCTTCGTAATCGCCGCGCAAATAGCGGATCCACGCCAAGTGCCAACGCGCATCGCGCGCCAGGCCCGAATTGGGATAGGTCTTCATCACCTCTTGAAAGCGGCGGGAAGCGCCGTCGTAATCTTGGAACTGGTAACTGAGAAAGGCCGCTTGGTAAAGCGCCTGACGGCCCAAAGCCGACTTGGGCGAAAGCTTCGAGGCCGTGTAGTAGGAACCCACCGCCAGCTGGGTTTCGCCCGAGCGGGCCGCGGCGGTTGCCAGCGTGGTTAAGAACGTGAAGTTGTTTTTCTTGGTTTCGTAGTGCGGGAGCAGAAGCTTCATCGCCTCGCTCACTTCGCCTTCGTGCAGGTGGTACAAGGCTTCGAGCATCACCACGTCGAAGGGATCTTCGCCTTTCACATTGCGAAGCTGCTCGATTTCGACCCAAGCACGCTCCGACAGTCCGCCCCACTGCAGGTTTTTAATGCGGCGGCGGCGCTCTTCCAGCGTCAGCGCGCAGCCCGTGGGCTTGTCATCAACCTTGGCGGCCGACAAGTCCGAGGTCCAACCCACGACGCGGCGATCGCCCGGGTACGCCACGAAGAGCTTTTTCATCCATTTGCAGAAGGCCGGCTGATTGTTGCTGGCGCGTTCGGCGCGTGCGAGCTCCCACAACATGTCGGGATAGACGGCCTCGCTGCGGTTGCGTTTTTCGAGCCCCAGTAAAACCTTACGGGCCTCAAGAGGTTTGCCTTCGTGCAATTCGATTTTGGCCAGTTCGAACTTGGCTTCGTTTTGCAATTGAAGGTTGGGCGAAAGCTCCAAGAGTTTTTCGAAATTGAGCTTGGCTTTTTCAAGCTGCTTTTCTTGCAACGCCAAACGCGCCGAGAACAGGTAGGCGTATTCGACCATCGAGCTCGATGTCTTGATGACATCCTGGTAGGCGCCCGCCGCTTCGACAAATTTACCTTGGGATTCGAGCGCCAGCCCCTTTTCCATCAGCAACAAAGGACGTTCGCTTTCCGGAGCGGAGCCGAGGCCCTTTTCGAGCCATTCCAGGCGCGCCGATGGCGACTTGGAGCGCATCGATTGGATCTTCGAGAGCCACTCGCTTTGCGCAAACGCCGTCGTGGGAACGAAACTCGAACCCACGAGAGAAAGAGAGAGAAGAATGCGGCCGGTAAGACCGCTCGAGGCTTTATTCATTTGTCGCATGGTTTTCATCCTTGAAACACGCTAGGAGTCCCTCCATGATGGTAGCAAAAAGGCCCTCTATGGCGAAGTCCAAAACGAAAACAATCTACACTTGTCAAAAGTGCGCCGCACAACGCCCCCGCTGGGAAGGTAAATGCACGGATTGTGGCGCCTGGAACTCCTTCGTCGAGGAGCTCGTGACCAGCGAGCCCAAGGGCGGGTCCACGCGCGGCTGGGCGCTTGGGGCTTCGGCACCGACGACCTCTGCCAACGCGCAAGGAAGCGTCCGCCTCGACCAGTCGATTCAAGAGCTTCAATTCGAGCGCCGTGATACCGGCATCGGCGAACTCAACCGCGTTTTGGGGGGCGGGCTGGTCCGGGGTTCTTTCGTCCTGCTGGGCGGCGCCCCCGGCATCGGCAAAAGCACGTTGCTGCTGCAAATGGCCGGTGGCCTGGCCAAAGAAGGTTCGAATCTGCTCTACATTTCGGGCGAAGAAAGCGTGGCGCAAACGGGTTCGCGCGCCCAGCGCCTGGGCATTCGCGAAGCCCGCGTCGAGCTGCTGGCCGAAAGCAATCTGCAAGTCGTTTTGGATTTTGCGCGCAAGAAACGGCCCGATGTTTTGATCGTCGATTCGATTCAGTCGATTTTTTTGCCGGAACTTGAGGCCGCGCCCGGCTCGGTCTCGCAGGTGCGCGAATGCGCGGGCCATCTGATGGGCCTCGCGAAAAACGAAGGTATCAGCGTCGTGTTGATCGGCCACGTCACCAAAGAGGGAAACCTCGCCGGCCCCAAAGTTCTCGAACACATGGTCGACTGCGTGCTGTCTTTTGAAGGCGATCTGTCGCACCATTTCCGCCTGCTCCGCTCGCTGAAAAATCGCTTCGGAGCCACCTTTGAGCTCGGCGTCTTTCAAATGAACGCCGAGGGTCTCGAAGAGGTCGCCAATCCGTCGGAGCTTTTTCTCGAGCAGCGCGGAGAGAACCTGATCGGCTCGGCGGTCTTCGCTTCGGTCGAAGGCAGCCGCCCTTTGCTCTGCGAAATTCAAGCTCTGACCAGTCCCTCCCCGATGGCCATGCCCCGGCGAAACGCGCTCGGGCTGGAGGTGGGACGCCTGCACATGCTGACCGCCGTCTTAGACCGCCACCTGGGCTTGTCGCTTTCTCATTCGGATCTTTACATCAACGTGGTGGGCGGCCTGAGGCTTGAAGAGCCTTCGGTCGACCTTGCGGTGGCGGCGGCAATTCTGTCCACCGAGACCGAGCAACCTCTGGATGCCAAGACCGTCTTTTTCGGCGAGCTGGGCCTGACCGGAGAAGTCCGCGCGGTCACCTTTGTCGAACAGCGCCTGCGCGAAGCCGACAAACTCGGATTTACGCAGTTTGTCCTGCCCGCGAGCAACCGCAAGCATCTGAAAGACTTTGACTTGGGACCCGGAAAGACGATGCACTGGATGAAACACGTTCAGGATTTGGGCCGGTTCCTCGGAGCCGGCAAACCGAAACGGCCGACGACGGCCCGCCCGGCTCCTCAAAAATCGAACGAGCGCAGCCACCGAGGTGAAATGTGATTGCAACAACCGCTGAGATTACCCGCGAAGTCTATAAACCTGGCGATTTCATTTTCTTCGAGGGCGATCTCGACTTTCATTTCTACATCATCGAATTCGGCGAAGTTCAGATCTTCACTAAAAATGCGCAAGGCACGCGCATCAATATCGCCACCATCGAACCCGGCGAATCTTTCGGCGAGTTCGCGCTTCTCGACAAGGCTCCCCGCTCCGCTTCGGCGCAGGCCTTGACCGAGGTCAGCTTGTTCAAGGTGTCGCAAGTGGGATTCGAAGATCTGCTGAACGAACTTCCGGTTTGGTCGAGCAGCATGCTGCGCAACTTCGCGGTCCGCCTCAAGAACATGAATCAAGTTCTGAAGACGGTCCCGCAATTCGTCAAAAAAGGTCAGTAAGTTTCGACTTCGGCGATGTAGGCGCGCGAGAGCGCCTCGAGTTCGTCTTTCATGGCCTCATTTTTCTGGATGAGTTTCAACAGTTCGCGGCCGTTTTCAAGACGGCGCTGCTTTTGTCCCATCCAATTGCAGAGGTAAAGACCCCATTCTTTTTGAAAGGCCCAAAGATCAAAGGGCGATTTGTCCAAATCCACCGCGTTTGCGCGGCGCGGACGCATCCAAAAATCTTGGCCCGCGGCCGACACCACTTGAAAGTCCGACGACATCTTCTCGCCGTAAACCATGCGGATCTCGTCGATACGCCCGGCGGCGTCCAGCTGATCTTGGTAAAACTCCACTGCCGGCTTGGTCATCTTTTTAAACTCGATCACCTGATCGAGTTTTCCATTCACCTCAACCAAAACCCAATAGCGTTCAAGGCCCATACTGCTGCCGCTGTCGTTCACGCGCAAGGCGTAGTCGACGGCTTTCCAGCCCTTGGATTGAAAGATCCCGGCGCTCTGAGCGAGAACCGCTTGAAGTTCGGACTTTTGCGCCGCGGTCATTTTCGAGACCGGCTTCGACTCGAGGCGCTCGTGGTTGAATTTACCGTTCGTCGTATTTTTTTCGATGTACTTGAGGCGCGCCTCTTTCATTTCGGTCTTGGTCGTGGCCAGCGCCTCTTGAACGTCCTCGGGAATCTCGTGCGCTTTGCCTTGAAGGCCTTCGACGTACGCCTCGAACATGGGGCGGTATTTAAAGTCGAGATCCGCCACTTTAAAGATGGTCATCATGCGCACGAAATCCAAAATCAACGGGGCGCGCCCGCCATCATCAACGTCGGCCACCATCAACTGGCGCCGGCCGCTTTCGGTTTCGCCATCGAGGATGTTTTTTAAATGAGGATCGCCGATCACGACGCCTTCAACCAGCGTCTGTTTGTCGACATGGTCGGTGGCGTTCTCTTTCATCCAGGCCCAGTAGTGCGACACGTTGCTCGAGAGAAGCTTACGGGGGTTGCGCCCCGTGCTGCGCCAAAGACGGCGGATGCTCGCCTCCGAGGCCGGACCGCGAGCGGAGGTGATCTCGCAGGGCGTGGCCGAGCGGTCTTGGCGGAGGCGCTTCTGCACATCGAGATCAAATCTCAGCTGGCCCGAATCGCATTTTGTTTTGAGCACGTCGTAAGCGCGCTGCAAGTTGCCCATGAAGCTGATCCGCGAGCCCTTAAAGTCCGCGTTCGTATAAAGAAGGTCTTTGGTGAAGTACTCCTGCGCCTGAGCCTCATTGCTCTTCACGGCCTGAGCGAAACGCATGAAGCGGGAGTAGGTCTCGTAGCTCATGTGCCGGACGTTCTCGATGCCGTCCACGCTGCGCATGTTGTTCGAACGCATGTTCACGTTCACGCCGCAGTCGTTGTCTTTCAAAACCATCTCTTTGACCAAAAAGGCTTGCTTGCCCTTGGCGGCGGCGAGCTCGGACTCAGGAACAACCGCCTGCACGATTCCGACATTGTAGTTCTGGCGGGATTGATTCTGACGCGTGACTTTTTGGGCCTCGGACTTCTCGGTTTTGAGAACGCCGTTCTCGAGCCAATACCAACGGAACTTATAGTGGATGTTGCCGATGCGATCGTCCTGCGACATGAGAGTGTCGAGCAGGACCATGTCCGAAACGTCCTTCATTTGCACCATCATCGGAACGACGACGGACAGCTGATTGGAGCCCGCGAGTTGCTCAAGACTTTGCGGGCTGGTGACTCGCAAGTAAGGAGCTTGCTGCACGAAACGCTGGTAGCGGGTGTCGTAACCGCCGACGCCGCTGACCTCGGTGTAGATGAATTCGTTTTTCACGTTGTCGGTCAAGAAACCGTAAAGCATGCCGTCCCGGGTGAAGAGCGTCGACGGTCGCTCTTGATGGGCCTCGAGAATTTTATTCCAAGACCGGCCGATCATCTCGCCCGCCGGAATCAAATCCAAGGCCCGCTCGGCGATACGCTGGTGCTCGCGCGGGTCCATCGTGCGCAGCACGGTCACGGGAATGCGGCCCACGCCGCCCAAGATGCGCGACACGTGGTAGGTCGCGATGCCCGAAGGCGTGTACGAGCAGGTGATGCTCTGTTTGAATTTGGCTTCGACCTTGCGGAGCTTCGAGTCTTCGGTGCAATGACCTTGCATGATCTCGGCGCGGGTTTTTCCTTCGGGGATTTTGCAGATCAAGGTGCCCGGATTGGTGGAATTGAGTTTCGGGCAGAGAGCGACGTTCGCATAAAAATCATAGCCGCAGAGTTGAGATTCTTTTTTCAAGTCATCGGCCGAGAAAATCGAGGCGTCGGCGAAGCCGCCCACCCACTTGCGCGGCGACCAGCAGGTCTCACGCGCGCCCGAGGGCGACTGAAAACCCTTGGATTGAGCGGGAAGAAAGCCCGCAGTTTGCGCCTGGACCGACAGGGCGGAGAGCGAAATCAGGGACAAAATCCAGCGCTTCATGGTGACACCTCATCGGGCCCACCTTGGGCCCGGGGTGCTTAGTTCAATCCCCAGGCCAAGTGAAGACTGATCTAATCCCAACCGAATCCTGATAATTGTCGAAAAATCTGACAGGACGACTTTCTTCGCCGCCCAAGCCTTAAAAGGAACGGCGAACGGCCGCCTGCCAATGCTCCAAGCGCTGCTTTCGCGCTTTGGCCGTCATGTCGGGCGCGAAGCTTTGGTCCTTCTGCCAAACTTTCTTGATGTCTTCGAGCGACTTCCAGAAACCAACGCCAAGACCCGCCAAATACGCAGCTCCCATTGAGGTCGTCTCGATCGAGCGCGGACGCACGACCGTGGTCCCCATGTAGTCGGCCTGCATCTGCATCAAAAGATTGTTGGCCGAAGCGCCGCCATCGACCTTGAGGCTCTTGAGTTTTTTGCCCAGGTCTTTTTGCATCGCGATCAGAATCTCGCAGTTCTGCAGCGCCATCGCTTCGAGCGTGGCGCGCGCGATGTGCGCCCGGCCCGTCCCGCGCGTGAGGCCCGTGATCACCCCGCGCGCCTCCGGTTTCCAGTAGGGAGCCCCGAGCCCGGTCAAAGCCGGCACGAATTCAACGCCATCGGCGGTCGCCACTTCGCGCGCGAGCGCTTCGATCTCCCCGCTTCCCTTGATGATGCCGAGACCATCACGCAGCCACTGCACGGCCGCCCCGCAAACGAAGGCCCCGCCTTCCAGGGCGTACTGAGTTTTTTGTTTGGGAAGGCGCCAAGCGACCGTCGTCAAAAGACCGCTCTTCGACGCCACGATTTTGGCGCCGGTGTTCATCAGCAAGAAACTGCCGGTGCCATAAGTGCATTTGGATTCGCCCGCCTGCCAGCACGTCTGTCCAAAAAGCGCGGACTGCTGATCGCCCGCGACGCCCGCGATCGGGATGCCATCCGGCAGAACGCCGAGGCCTTTGGTGAACCCCAAAATGCCGCTCGAATCGGTGATCGTCGGCAGCATCTCGCGCGGAACTCCCAGAATTTTGAGAAGCTGGGGGTCCCAATCCGTCGACGCCAAATCCATGAGCAGCGTGCGCGAGGCGTTGCTGACATCGGTGACGTGCGATTCGCCCTTCGAGAGGCGCCAAATCAGAAAAGAATCGATCGTCCCCGCCCGCAAGTCGCCGCGGCCTAAAATTTCGCGGCACGAAGGCACGTTTTTCAGGATCCAGTGGATCTTCGTCCCCGAAAAATAGGGATCGAGAACGAGGCCGGTCTTTTTCTTAAAGAGGCGCTCGTGACCCGCTTTCTTCAGTTTGGCGCAAATGTCGTGGGTTCGGCGGCATTGCCAGACGACCGCGTTCATCACCGGACGGTGATTGCGGGCATCCCAAACGACCACGGTCTCGCGCTGATTCGTGATTCCGATGCCGGCGACTTGGCGACCTTGCACCTGCGCCTTCATCAAAACTTGGGGGATCAGCTTGGCCACCGTGCCCCAAATGTCTTCGGGATCGTGTTCCACCCAGCCGGGTTTGGGAAAAATTTGCTTGAAATCCTCGTCGGCGGACGCCACCAGACTTCCGGTGAGGTCCATCAAACTCACGGTTGTTCCCGTTGTTCCTTGATCGATCGCCATGATATATCTGGAATGCATCGACGCCCCCTTACCGAGGAATCATGATCAATTTTTTCCAGAAACCCAAGGGCAAAATCTTCGGACTCGAACGGCTGGATCGAGAGACCTTGATCTACCGCGTTCTACCGCACTTGCTCATGGAGATCATGCGCAAGTACTTCCGCCTGGAAATCGAAGGCCTCGAAAATGTTCCCAAACGCGGCGCCGCCTTGATCTGCCCGAACCACTCCGGCTACTCGGGATTTGACGCCCTCTTGCTCGCGCATTTGCTCAATAAGGACCTCAAACGCATTCCGCGCGTCTTGACCCATCACTTCTGGTTTTTGACGAAGACGACCGCGATCCCCGCGCAGAAGATGGGCTTCACCGAGGCCACCTTCGAAAACGGCGTGGCGGCGCTGCAAAAGAACAATCTGGTGGTGGTCTTCCCCGAAGGGGAAAAGGGCAATTTCAAGCCGACCTCAAAGGCCTACGAGCTGCAGGAGTTCCGCCGTGGGTTCGTGCGCATGGCGCTCGAGACGCAGGCGCCGATCATCCCCACGCTGATCATCGGGGCCGAAGAAACGCACATCAACCTCAGTCAATTGAAATTCACGAAGTACCTGCGCGGAACGGTTCTGCCCCTGCCGCTGAACGTGCTCCCGCTGCCGGTCAAATGGAAGATTAAGTTCTTACCGCCGATTTATTTGCCTTACAAAAAATCCGCCGTCGATGACCGCGATCTCGTTCTCGAGATCGCCTCTGAAGTCCAAGAGCAGATGCAAGATGCCTTGAATGAAGAGATTCAAAAGCGCGGCGGCGTCTTTTTTTCCTGAAGCTTAGCGATACGTCTGCATCATTTCAAAAGCTTGTTGATGGATCCAAGAGCGGTAATGCGAAACGCTGATGTACGTCGCCTGGCTCACGCAAAGATCGTTGCTGTTGGGATTGTAAACGGTGGACGCGACTCCCATAACGATGAAGCCGTCGGCGTTTTCAACGAGCATGGGACCGCCCGAATCGCCCACGCACACGCCGGTGCCTTTTGATTGATCGAGAACCAGAATCTCGGGACGGTCGGTTTCAAGTCGCGGGACGATCGCGTTTTTCAGCGTGCGCTCGCCGGTGGCGACGCGGGTTTTTGAATCGAAGGTCGTCATCCCGAAGCCGATCGCGTAAACGGTGGGAATTTGCGACACCGAAAAGAAGGACGCCGCCAGCTGCGCGTGGCGGACGTGCGGGGGAGCCGCGGATTCCAATTTCAAGACCGCGAGATCGTACACGTTCGTGAACACGCGGTCGTCTTCGGCTTTCTGGTAACCCTGATGAACCCGCGCGCTGACCACGCGGCGCTTGAGACTTGCCGAAACGGCGTCGGTGTTCTCGAGAGACGTCGCGAAAATCACGCGCATCGTATTGAGCTTTTTAGAAACGCAGTGAGCGGCGGTCAGAACCATTTGGGGACCGATCATCGACCCGGTGCAGATTTTCGTTTTGCCATCGGCGCCTTCGTACTCGATGCCGACAACGTAGCGTGAAATCCGCGCGTTGCTTTCGATGCGCTCGCCGCCAAAGACGCCCGCTTCATCGCCGGAGGCCTGCGACGCGATCGATGAACCGGGAGCGCCGCCTTGGCCGCAAGCCGCCAGCAACGACAAGCATGACAGCAGCATCCAGCCCGATTTTCGCATCCAAGACAACATGGGTCCTCCAGCCTCCCCAAGGGGGCTCTTCAAGACAGAGCAAAGCCAGGTCCCGGCGGGACGCCCTTCAACTGCCATTAAATTGATTTGAGGAGTCACAAAAACGACAGTTGCCGTTAATTGTTATTCGTCTGCCCGCGGGCCTCTTCGCGGATCTGAAAGCGGGCGCGGTTGAGCCAGTTTTGCTGGTACACGACGCTTTGATAGGCGCTGTAACCCGAGCAAGGCTCTTGCTGATTTCCGGGGTTGGTCACGAGGTTCGCAACGCCGACGATCTCAAAACCCGAACCTTCTCGGCGGAGCAAGGGGCCGCCGGAATCGCCCGAGCAGATCCCGCGCTGTGAGCGCTGATCGACCAGGATCATGTCGGTCTGGTCGTTGAAGGTCGTCTGGCGCCCCTGCATGCGGGTCGTGATTTTCACGGACACCGAACGCAAGACGCGCTCTTCATCTTCGGCAACGAACGCGTCTTTGGTTTTACCGTAACCCACCGCCAAGAATTTGGACGAGCGGCGCGAACGCTCTTCCAAGGTGGTCGCCACCTTCATCAGCGGAATGGTGAAATCGGCCGGGTGCTCGAGTTTAATCAGCGCGATGTCGTTGTAAGCTCCCGTTCGGGTGAGCGCGTAGTCTTCATGCGTGCGCGTTGAAGTCGTGCGGAAGGTGTCAAAACCGCCGCGGGCTTTGCGCACCAAAACCTTGAGCGTGACCCGGCGGTCGTTCTCGTCCAAAAGATCCACGCAGTGGCTGGCGGTCAAAACCAAGTCGTGATCGATCAGCGCTCCGGTGCAGCGCGAGCCATCCGAAGCCTCGATCAAAACCAGCGCCCGGGCCCAAGCCTCCTGATCGGCGAGCGGCTTTCCGCCCATGATCTCGGCGGTGCCTTCGAGATGCTGATCGCCCGGCGTGGGCGACCCGCCGCAGGCCGCGAGCAGGAGCATCGAGATCATCGTGAGCGCCGTCAAAAGTCTCATCGGATCCGCCCGTTCGAATTTTGCCGGATCCAGTCCGCATGCGCGCTCACGCGGCCATAGGTCAAGCGCGAGCGGCAATTAAAGGCGCCGTAGTTTTTATTGTAAACGAAAGAGGCGATCCCCACGACGCTGAGACGGCCATCACGTCCGATCACCATCGCGGGTCCTCCCGAGTCGCCGTGGCAACCGGAGCTGGTTTCATCGTTGCGAAGGATCAAGAACCGGCTGCTGGCCGCACTGTTGATCGTCTGTCCGCGAAGGTTGTAGGTCTCGTCGCCATCGATCACGCGCAAACGTCCGTAGCGCAGGCGGTTTTCGTCGGGATCGGTCTGGCCCACGTCGGTCGTACGTCCGTACCCCGCAATGTAAACCGTGTCGTTCGCGGTCACCGTCTGGTTCGAGAGCGCCAGACGCGCGGGCACGTAAGGCGCGGGCATATTGGCATTCATGTAGAGCAGAGCGAAGTCGTTCTCTTTGGTGTAGTTGCTGTAGCGGGGGTGCACGATGGTGGCGCGCACATCAAGCAAAATGTCTTGGCGCTTGTGCCCGATCACGGCGCACAAGGGGTCGACCGAGGCGAGAACTTTGGTCTTCGCGCCGCGCTCCTGCGGGCTGAGCCCTTGGGCGAGGTTCACGCAGTGAGCGGCCGTCAGGATCAGATCGGGCGCAATGACAACGCCCGTGCACGTACTGGTGGATTCGACGCCCGAGGTGTCGGGCGATTTGCTTACGAGCATGACGGTGCTGCGGGCGATGGCGGAACCCTCACGAAGCAGCGTGCCGTTGATGATCCCTTGAGCCTGAAGTCCCGAGATCTGTCCGGGACCGTCTTCGCCGCCCGCTCCGATCTGGCAACCGGCGTAGCGTTGCTGCATGTCCTCGTCGATCGACTTCGATGCGTCCGAAGACGACGAGCACGCACTCATCAAGAGCGACGAGGCGATCAAGCTTGTTGTCATCAGAAGCACGCGGAACGTTTTCATCGGTGACTAAGATACACGAAAAGAAGTTTTTTTGGAACTGTGCAAAAGTTCGACGGCGTTTCGACTCGAAAATCACCTCGAGTCCCTCTTCATTTCGAGGAGAAAACAATTTGTCCCGCGGGCCCGCGCGAGTTACAAATTTTGTCATGGCTCTTCATCCGATTTTTCAAGACTTTCCGATGCCCCAACTCCGCCCTCAGAACTTTGACGAGTTCACGCAAACCGACGACGGAAAAATCGTCGCGGTCTTTTTCTGGGGACACAACTGTCCCAACTGCGACGTCGCCAAACGCATGATCCATCAGGAGATGGAATCGTACCGCGCGTTCGGATTTCAGTGGTACCACGTCAACACCTACGAGGATGCGGATCTCGGGACCCGCTTCGGCCTGCACGGCATCCCGACGTTTTTGTTTTTTAAAAACCGCCGCTTGCTCGGGCGCGCGACCTCATTTCCGGGACACGACGAATTTTTGGGCGTCCTTGAGACCTTACGAAAAAAGCACGCGTGATGTGCCGGTGACATCGCCGGCCCAGTTGCGAATTTCGCGCGGAACGTAAGCGCGCAAGGCGCGGTCTTCGCCCTCGGTGATGGCGCTCGCCCTGAGCAGGAGCGACAAGAGCGACTCTTCGGCCGCGCGCTCCCCGCCGTCTTCGGCCTTGAGAACCAAGGCCCGGCCGTTTTTAAAATCCAAAGCGAAGTAATTGCCCTGAGCGCCGACTTTCACGATCACTCGGCCTTGGGTCACCCGCGCGAGCTCGGAGCCCAGCGCGTCTTTTCCCGCGACCATCATCGGTGCCGCCGTCCAGGCCCGGTGAATCAGCGCGAGCGCCTCCCCGTACGCCGACTTTTCGGGACGCAAGAACGTCGACATCAGCTTCGCGAACATGTTCAGCGGAAGATGATAGGTGGGAATGCCGCAGCCGTCGGTGCCGTAAGGCAGTTTGTGCCAGTCCATCCCCGAAAGCGCGCCCGCCAAATCGCGAATTTGAGATTGCAAGGGGTGCGTCCACTCGTGATATCCACGCGTTTCAAAACCCAGAGCTCCGCACGCCGCCAGAAATCCGGTGTGTTTTCCCGAGCAGTTGTTGTCTATCCGGCGCGAGCGTTGAGGCGCGCACACCAGGTCGTCTTCATGACGGCCCAAATTCTTCAACCAAGATTCGACAAACTCCAGGTGCAGCGGCTGCCCCTTGTGCGAGGCGCACGCGATCGCCACCGCCGCGAGCGGATCGGGCGCGGATTCAAACGCTTTGCTCAGAACGAGAGGGAGGGCCTGCACCGGCTTCAGGCAAGAGCGAGGACACACCAGGCGCCCCGAATCCCCCCACGCTTCGACGTCACGTCCGTGCTCGTCGACCCAAAGGGCGTGAACGCGGTGCTCGCTCTCCGCCAACTCTCCGCGCGTGTACTGAACTTGGAGAGGATTGCGGGGCATCAGTTGCTTCGCTTGTTGGGATCGTCGGCGCCGATCTGCTCGACGAGGGATTGCCATTTTTTCATGAGAAAACCCGGACTCGAAGTGTCGCGGCTGACAACGGATTTCATGATCATCGCGGCGAGGCCCAGGGCCACCACCATCAAAAGAACGTACTCAATGATGACCTGTCCACGCTCGGAAGAAAAACGCCCAGGGCGCAACGGGCGGTTGAAGAGCTTAGATCTCGGCGTGCACGAGGGCTGTGGACTCGGAACGGGCACCGGAGGTCTCCCACTGATTCAGGCAACGGACCACCTCATTGAGCACGGTCAAAAGCTGATCGTCCTCAAAAGGTCCGTTGATTCCCAAAAGTGTATCGTCTCCGAGGTGATCTTCAACGAGAAACTCTTTCGAACCCTCGAAGGACATCTGAAAGGAATCCGGGGAGGGATAAATCATGACGAGCATGTTCATCCCAAACATCTTGTGCAACTCTTTGGCCTTTGACAGAACGTCGGGGTGTTTTTGCTGAAGGCTGAAATAGATTTTGAGCGCGAGCGACTCATGCAGCTGGGAGAAGTAGATACGCACCGGGCCGTCGAAAATGGCCGAATTGAAAGCCGGGCTGAAGAAGCGAGACTGCATCAAATTTGAATAACTGGCCTTCATAGCCGTTCCCCCCCAAGAGATTCCAGAACACAAAGTTAGACTAGAAAGCCTCTCGCGAAGAAATCAAATGCATTTTTAAGGAAATGACAGATTTCTGATGAATTCCTGACGCAGCACAGATAATCCCAATTCAGGTCTCAACTCCCGTCTCAAATCGTCGTTTCACGTCTCAGTGTCGCTGGCCTTAGTGGACCGGAGAGTTGTTTGCTCATGCTGAAGGTCTTGGCACCAAAGTTCTGAGCGAACCCGGCCGCGCGCCGCCCGGTCGACTTCAAAAAAGGCGGCGGCCCTCGCGCCAGGTTTGCACGACGGGATGATGACCAATCGAATAAAAGAGCGAGCGCCAGTCTTCGCTGAGAACGGCGAAGTCGGCACACTTTCCGGGCTCGAGGGAACCCACGTCTTTCTGTAAATTCAGCGCGCAGGCCGCGCTGTACGTGAGCCCGGTCCAAACTTCGGGCAGGGTCATTTTCATTTCAAGGCGTGCGAGCAAACCCACGAGCGACAGACTTTGCGTCGGCGAACTGCCGGGATTGAAATCGGTGGCGAGCGCCACGCGGCCGCCCTCATCCAAGAGTTTTCGCGACGGCGGGTACGCGCAGCGCATGTACAAATCCGCCGCCGGGAGCGCGACGGCCGTCGTTGAACTTTGCGCCAAACGGCGGATCGCCGTTTCGTCGAGCTGAATGACGTGATCGGCGCTGTGGGCTCCGATCTCCACGGCGAGATCGGTCCCGCCCGACAGCGACAGCTGATCGGCATGGATGACGACTTCGAATCCCAGTTCGCGCGCCAGTTTCAAAAAAGGCTTCGCGCTTTCAACGCTGAAAAAGCCTTTTTCGATAAAAATATCCACCCGCTCGGCGAGTTTTTGCTTTGCGATCTTCGGGAGCAGCGAGGTCAGAAATTTCAAATACTCATCGGGGGTTTTGAATTCGGGCGGAATCGCGTGCGCCCCTAAAAACGTGGACACGATCCGCGGACCTTCGATGAGTTTGTGGACTTGCAGCGTTTTGATCTCGTCTTTTTCGTTGAGCGCGTAACCGGTTTTCGCCTCGAGCGTGGTGACGCCTTGCTGAACGAAAACGTCGGCGCGTTTTTGCGCGAGCTTCAAGAGCTGCGCTTTGCTCGCGGCCCGCACGGCCTTCATCGTCGTGAGAATGCCCCCGCCTCGCGCGGCGATTTCCTGATAGGTCACGCCGCGATTGCGCTCTTCGAACTCGGCGGCGCGGTCCCCCGCGAACACCAAATGCGTGTGGCACTCGACGAAGCCCGGCACGACCGCCTCGGCCTTGAGGTCCAGCGTTTTCTTGATGCGTTTTTTCAGATCGCGCGGGACTGCCGACTCGCGGCCCGTCCAGACCAAGCGGCCCTTCTCGACCAGAAAGGCGCCATTTTTGATGACGCCCATGTCGTCATCGCTCACGCGGCGGCCGTCTTTGGCGGCGGCGCCCGCCATGGTGACGAGCTCTTTGATTCCGGTAAAGAGCGTGAGGTTCTGGGTCATTTCGGTTTGGCTTTACCTTGGTTCGAAACGGTTTCCATCGCCGCTTTCACGGTCTCGGCATCGCCGAGATACTCTTTGCGAATGAAGCGCAAATCCGTGTCGAGTTCGTACATGAGCGGAATGCCCGTCGGCACATTCACTTCCATAATCTGATCCGGCGTCATGCCTTCGAGATATTGAATCAAGGCACGCAAAGAATTTCCGTGCGCGACGATCAAAAGGCGCTCGCCTTTTTGAATGCGCGGGCCGATCTCCTCTTTCCAGAGGGGAAGAAAGCGGGCCACGGTGTCTTTGAGGGACTCCCCGCTCGGCAGAACGTCGGGGTTCACCCCACGGTAACGAGGGTCATGACTGGGATGACGTGCATCATCTCTAGGCATTTCGGGGGGAGGCGTGTCATAGCTGCGGCGCCAAATCTTGACCTGCTCTTCGCCATGACGGGCCGCGGTCTCGGCCTTGTTCAGACCTTGAAGATTGCCGTAATGACGTTCATTCAGGCGCCAGCTCCGGCTGACCGGAAGCCAAAGCATGTCCATTTCTTCGAGGGCGATCCAGTGCGTACGGATCGCGCGTTTCAGGACCGAGGTGTAGGAGGCATCAAACTGAAAGCCGAGGTTTTTAAGAGTTTGACCGGCGGCTCGAGCTTCTGCTCGACCTTTTTCCGAAAGATCGACGTCCTGCCATCCGGTGAATCGGTTTTCTTGGTTCCAAGTGCTTTCGCCGTGTCTGATCAGGACCAGTTTGAACATCGCTTCCACTCCCTCGCCATTCGAGAAAATCATACATTTTTCTGTCTATCAGGGCTATCATGAGCAGGTTCATCTTGACGAGTCAAAAGCGAGGTTTTTCTTGGCACAGTATGCAACTCGGGACAACGCCGATTACATCGACCAACTCTGGCAACAATACAAACAAGATCCGTCTTCCGTTTCCACGGAATGGCGCAAGTTCTTCGAGGGCGTTGAGTTCGCCTCGAACGGACAAGGATTCTCGAGCGGAGGCGGCACCGAAGCCGGCGCGGGCATCTCCGAAAAAGAATTGGACGTGTACCACCTGATCACGGCCTACCGTAACTACGGCCACTTCGAAGCCGATCTCGATCCGCTCACCAACACGCGCGCGCCGTCGGATCAGCTCGCGCTCTCGCGCTTCAAACTCAGCGAAGCCGATCTCGATCAACGCTTCCAAATCGGCGGCATCATCGGCAAACCGAACGCCACGCTTCGCGAGATCCTCGCGCACATGCGCGCCTGCTACTGCGGTAAACTCACCGTTCAGTGCGCCGAAGCGCTTCCCGAAATTCGCAACTGGTTCATCCGCGAATTCGAACAGCACCGCGAGACGTTCAAACTCAGCGCGGATCAGAAAAAAGAGATCTTGCGTTCACTCACCCGCACCGAGAGCCTCGAAAAATTCATCAACACCCGTTACGTGGGCGCGAAGCGCTTCTCGATCGAGGGCGGCGACGCCTTGATGCCGATGATGGAGTGGCTCGCGAATTACGGCCCCACCAAAGGCCTGGCCGAAATCATGATCGGCATGGCTCACCGTGGACGCGTGAACATCCTGGCCAACTTCATGGGCAAGGGGACCGAGTACATCTTTGCGGACTTCAATGGTCCCACCGAAATGAAGATCCCCGTCGACGATTTCGACGGCGATGTGAAGTACCACTTGGGTTACCAAACCGACCGCCAGACGCCGAACGGCCCGATGCGCATCAGCCTCGCGTTCAACCCCTCGCACCTCGAAGCCGTAAACCCCGTCGTTCTCGGCATGGTCCGCGCGGCTCAGCGCCGCCGGGGTGACATGAAAGAGCGCAAGTCAGTTGTCCCCGTCTTGATTCACGGTGATGCCGCGTTTGCCGCGCAAGGGATCGTGCTCGAGACCTTCCAGATGTCGCAGGTCAAAGGCTACACCGTCGGCGGCACCATCCACATCGCCATCGACAATCAAGTGGGCTTTACGACCAGCCCCGAGAACGCGCGCAGCTCGCACTACTGTACCGACGCTTCGAAGGTTCTGCACACGCCCGTCTTGCACGTGAACGGCGACGACGCCGAGTCGTGCGTGCGCGCGATGGACATCGCGATGCGCTTCCGCCAAGAGTGGAAACGCGACGTGGTCGTCAACTTGATCTGCTACCGCCGTTATGGTCACAACGAGGGTGATGAGCCCGCGTTCACGCAGCCGCTGATGTACGACATCATCCGCAAGCACCCGACCCTTCGCGAACTTTACAGTAAGAAGCTGCAGGCCGAGGGCACCGTCGACGCCCAGTTCGGCGACTCGGCCATGACCGAGCGCATGGATTCGCTGCAAAAAATCTACGAGTCCACCAAAGCGACGCCTCCCAAAATTGAGCCCTTCAAATTCGAAGGCTTCTGGAAAGGCCTGCGCAAAGGAAAGCCCGAAGATTTCGACAAAGCTTGGGACACCACTTGCGATCTGGCGGGCCTTCGCAAAATCGGAACTTTGCTCGGTGAAGTTCCGCAGGGTTTCACCCCCCACCCCAAATTGGTCAAATTGCTCGAGACCCGCAAAGAGATGGCCGCCGGCAAACAGCCTGTCGACTGGGGCTTCGCCGAGCTTCTCAGCTACGGATCCCTCTTGAGCGAAGGCACGAGCGTGCGCCTCACCGGTCAGGACTGCGTGCGCGGCACCTTCACGCACCGCCATGCGGGCCTTTACGATGTCAAAACGGGCGAACCCTACATGGCGCTCGATCATATCAACGGCGACAAGGTTGAGTTCTGCGTTTACGACTCCATCCTCTCCGAGTACGGCGTGATGGGCTTCGAGTACGGCAACGCGATCTGCGATCCCACCTTCTTGACGCTGTGGGAAGCGCAGTTCGGCGACTTCGGCAACGGCGCGCAGATCATCATCGATCAATTCTTGATGTCCGGCGAATCGAAGTGGCAGCAAATGAACGGTCTCGTTCTCTTGCTCCCGCACGGCTACGAGGGCCAGGGCCCCGAGCACAGCTCGGCCCGCCTTGAGCGCTTCTTGCAAATGTCGGCTCAGTACAATGCCCAGGTCGTCAACCTCACGACGCCCGCGCAGATTTACCACGCCCTCCGCCGGCAGATGAAACGCCCGTTCCGCAAGCCCTTGATCGTGATGTCGCCCAAGTCGCTGCTGCGCCACCCGCGCGCGGTTTCGACCATGGAAGAACTCGCCCAAGGCGGTTTCCAAGAGGTCATTCCCGAAACGGTTTTGAAAGATCCGAAGAAGGTCGAAACCGTGGCTCTGTGCTCGGGCAAGATCTACTACGAACTTCTCGAAGAGCGCGAGAAGCTCAAAAACGAACGCACCGCTTTGGTGCGCGTCGAGCAGATCTACCCGACCCCCGCGAAACAAATCGCGGCGGTGATGAAGCAGTACCCCAACCTCAAAAATGTGGTGTGGGTGCAAGAAGAGCCCAAAAATATGGGCGCGTACCAATTCATTTATTTCAAACTGTCCGAGATTTTCATGAAAGAAGGCCTCTCGCGCTTGGCTCTGCACTACGTGGGCCGCGGCGAGCGCTCGTCACCGGCGACCGGTTCGATTTACCGTCACCGCAATGAACAGGCCGAAATCGTGAAAAACTGTTTTACCATCTAAGACTTGAACTCTGAAGGAGCTGCACCGTGAAATACGAAATCAAAATCCCCACCGTCGGCGAGTCGATCACTGAAGCGACGATCGGCCAATGGATGAAGAAAAACGGCGAAGCCGTTAAACGCAACGACGTCCTGCTTTCGGTGGACACCGACAAGGCGTCGGTGGAAGTCGTCGCCGAGAACGACGGCGTTCTCACGATCACCGCGCAAGCGGGTCAAACCGTGCCGATCGGTTCGGTCGTCGGCTCCTTGGACAGCGATGGCAAAGCCGCCGCCGCTCCGGCACCGGCCAAAGAAGAGACCGCAAAACCGGCGGCTGCTCCCGCTGCATCCGCTCCAGCGGCCGGCGCGACGGCGTCTCCCGGTGGCATTCACCCCGACCTCAAGAACCATCAATCTCCGGCCGTGGCGAAGATCGTCACGGAGCGCGGACTTGACGCGAGCACGATCGCCGGCACCGGCCGCGACGGCCGCTTGACCAAGTCGGATGTGGCCAATGCACCGGCTCCCGCCGCCGCACCCGCGCCCGCAAAAGACGCCAAATCCGCTCCCGCTCCTCAACCCATCGTTCCCCGTGGGCCTTCACGCCAGGGCGACCAGAAGCGCGTGCCGATGACCACCATCCGCAAACGCATCGCCGAGCGCCTCGTTCAGTCGCAGCAAACCACCGCGACATTGACGACCTTCAATGAGATCGACATGACCCGCGTGATGGAACTGCGTGCGAAGTACAAAGATAAATTCAAAGAGCGCTACGGCGTCGGTTTGGGTTTCATGGGCTTCTTCGTGAAAGCCTCGATCGAAGCGCTGCGCGCCTTCCCGGCGGTGAACGCCTACATCGAAGGAACCGAACTCGTTTACAACAACTACTTCAACATCGGCATGGCGGTGGGCACTGAAAAAGGCCTGATCGTTCCCGTCATCAAAGACGCGGACAATCTCAGCATCGCGGGCGTCGAAGCTTCGATCCGCGATTTCGCGGTCAAAGCGCGCGACGGCAAAATCGCCATCGACGACTTGAACGGCGGCACCTTCACGATCACCAACGGCGGCGTTTACGGCTCGCTGATGTCGACACCGATCTTGAACCCCCCGCAGTCGGGCATCTTAGGTCTGCACAAGATCGAAGACCGCGCGGTTGTCATCAACGGCAAAGTCGAAGTGCGCCCCATGATGTACGTGGCGCTGTCTTACGATCACCGCGTGATCGATGGCAAAGAGGCCGTGAGCTTCTTGGTCAAAGTCAAAGAGGGCATCGAAGATCCCGAGCGCCTCTTGATCGAAATTTAATCCCGATTTGTTTTGCGCCTGGCTTGAATCCAAGCCGGGTTTGTCTTGGCGGCGTGGCCGCTCTCTATCAAGGAATCTCCAAATGACTGAACACAATTTTGATCTCGTGATTATTGGCTCTGGACCCGGCGGCTACGTTTGCGCGATTCGCGCGGGCCAACTGGGCCTCAAAACCGCCATCGTCGAAAAGGACAAAACTTTCGGCGGGACCTGCTTGAACGTGGGATGTATTCCTTCAAAAGCTTTGCTCGAAAGCTCGGAGCTCTTTCACCTCGCGGGTCACGACGCCGACATTCACGGCGTTCAGATCAGCGGCGTGAAGCTCGATCTTGGCAAAATGATGGCCCGAAAAGACAAAATCGTGAAAGATCTGACCGGCGGGATCTCGTTCCTGTTTAAAAAGAACAAGGTCGAAGCGTTTAAAGGCGTGGGCAGCATCGTCGCTCCCGGAAAAGTTGAAGTGACCGGCGAGTCTGGCAAAGTCACGCTCAACGCGAAGAACATCGTCTGCGCGACCGGCTCGATTCCCGTCGAACTTCCCTTCTTGAAATACGACGAAAAAAAGATCGTGTCGTCGACCGGCGCACTTGTTCTCGAAAAAGTTCCCAAACATATGATCGTGGTTGGCGGCGGCGTCATCGGCCTCGAACTCGGATCGGTTTGGATGCGTCTGGGCGCCCAAGTCACGGTCGTCGAGTACGCGGACAAAATTTGCCCATTCATGGATCAACAGGTCGTCACGGTTCTTCGTAAAGCCATGGAAAAACAAGGCATGAAGTTCATCACCAGTGCGAAGGTCACCGCTTCGAGCGTGAAAGGCGACACCGTCACGATCACTTATGAAGACATGAAAGAGGGCGGCTCCAAGACGCTCGATGGAGATGTGGTTCTGGTTTCCACCGGCCGCAAACCCTTCTCGAACGGCTTGGGCTTGGACAACGTCGGCGTTCAGCGCGATCCGCGCGGCTTTGTCACCATCGACAAACATTGGCAAACGAACGTCCCGGGCATCTACGCCATCGGCGACTTGGTTCCGGGCCCCATGCTTGCGCACAAAGCCGAAGACGAGGGCGTCGCGGTCGCGGAGTACCTGGCGGGACAAGCCGGTCACGTCAACTACGACACCGTTCCCTCGGTGATCTACACGTTCCCCGAAGTGGCGAGCGTGGGCCTCAGCGAAGAGCAGTGCAAAGAAAAAGGCATCGACTACGCGGCGGGCACCTTCCCGTTCATGGCCAATGGCCGCGCCAAGGCGCTGGGCATGACCGATGGCATGGTGAAGATCATCGCCGATAAAAAAACCGACAAAATCATCGGTGGCCACATTGTCGGCCCCCGGGCTTCGGAACTCTTGGGTGAAATCGTGATCGCGATGGAATTCGGTGGTTCGAGCGAGGATCTGGCGCGAAGTTTCCACGCCCATCCCACGCTCAACGAAGTGGTCCGCGAAGCCGCGCTCGCCGTCAGCAAGCGCGCCCGTCAGATGTGATTTAGATCGCGGCCGGAACGACGGCCTGCACGCTTGCAGGCTGTCGGCCCGATTCAGGGACCGGTGTTTTGCTCAAACGTTCGCACGAAGCGTCCCAGCTCGGAAACTTTCCGGCCTCTTCGGGACGGGCAAATTTTCCGCACAAACAAGCGCTGATCTTCATGACTTCGGTTGCATTCGAAGATTGGTACCACGTGTTCTCTCCGCGCAAGACCGCAAAGGTGCGCTCCTGATAGAAGTCCACGCTGGAGCCGCCATCAAAACTGGGCGTGCCTTGATATTCCGAAAACGTGAAGAGCGCGAAGTTGCCGCTGCATTTTTTGTTGTCTTTACCGGGTTTCGATTCGCATTCCGACCAATACGGAGAATAGCCGTTTTCAAAACCTTGACCGGTTTCGCTGGTCAAACGCGACGCTAAGTTTTTCTCGAGAACCCCGTCGATCTTTTTCATCATCGCCGAACCCATGGGATCATTGGTGGTCCCCACCTCGAAACCTTCGGTCGTCTTTCTGATTTTACAGAGCGCTTGCAGATCGTTGGCTTTGGGATCTTTCCAAACCGAATAGGTCCAGAAATCCTGCGCTTTGACTTGATAACCCGCCGGAAGCTCCGCGGCCGGCACGCGCGACTTGCCCGTGTAGTTTTTCGGAAAATGATGCGCGATCGGATGCGAACCGCAGCCGATCAAAAATCCCATTGTCAGAGCCGAACCCGTCAAAATTTGCAGTGATTTTTTCATGTGATCCCCGTTTCCAAATTTATCGGATTCGGGGACGCATCACTTAAGCGACTGGACCATCGCGACGGCGAGCTGAAACAGCGCACGGGCACCGACGTTGCCATCCCACTCGTCGCCTTCGGGACCAGGCGCGACCTCGACCAGATCGGCCCCGACCACTTGACGGCCCGAACGCACGACCTCTTGAATGAGCATCGTCGTCTCGATCAACTCCATGCCGCCCGGAACCGGCGTTCCCGTGTTGGGACAGAGTTTGGGATCGAGCCCGTCGATATCGAAGCTGATGTAGACCTTCGGCCCCAAGTGGCTGACGATCTCTTGGCAAATCGCTTTCCAAGACTCGCCGCTGAGCTTGCGCTCCTGGGTCTCCCAATCGAAGTAAGTCTTGATGCGCTTGTCGGATTTGATCATCCCCACTTCGACGGTCGAGACGTCGCGGATGCCGACCTGAACCAATTTGTCGACCTTGGGATGCTTCATCACATTGAACATGATCGAGGCGTGCGAGTCCTCGAAGCCTTCGTAAGCTTCGCGCAGATCCGCGTGCGCATCGAAATGCAAGACGCTAATGCCGTTAAAGTGATCGGCCGCTGCGCGAATGGGCCCCAGGCTCACGCTGTGATCGCCGCCAAACGACAGAACGCGCTTTCCGGCCTTGAGCTGCTCGGCCGCCGCCTTTTCGCTCCACTGGTGAAGCTCCTGGCAGCCGGTATTGGCGAGTTTGAGGATTTTTTGCATCTCGGGCGACGAGTCGACGTCGCCGCCATCTTCGAGAAAGTCGATGTACTTTTCGGACTGCGCCCGCAGTTTTTGGCTCTTGTCGAACCAAGCTTGGTCCATCTCGAGCGTGTGCACGGGCATGTTCCAAACCTCATCCAAAAAAGGCGAGAAGAGATCGAGCTGGTACGAGGCATTGATGATCGTTTGCGGGCCGTTGACCGTACCGGGGCGGTAAGACGTGGTGACATCCCAGGGAATCGGCAGCATCACGATGCGCGCTTCGTCTTTCGGAAACTCAAGACCCATGAACTGTCCGTTGCGAATCGCCGGACCGCTGGGGTCTGCCATCTTTTTGTCTTTTTGCTCTGCCATGGACGCCTCCGATAAGGTTTTGGATAGGTCCATTCGCCAGCCAAATCAAGAAAAATTCCGTCCAACCAGCACCGCTCCGGAGGTCAACGATCGTCTTCTCTTGCGGATTATTTTGCCTGACGGCAAAGCGCGGTCAAAACATCGAGCCCGGTCTTGAGCGCGGGGTTCTTGATTTCGGAGCCGGATTTGGGCTCGAAACTTGAGATCAAGGAGGTGCGGTAGTCGAAGCAGCTCTCTTTTTTAAATTCCCCGTCTCGGGGAATTTCGCCCAGAACGGCCGCGAGCTGATCCATGTAAACTTCATCCGCCTCGGACTGACGGGGCTCTTTTTTGCGCACGCGCGAGATTTCGAGCTCGGTCTTTTTGAGGACGCGAAAAAGGTCGGTATTTTTTTTGGAGCGGTCGAAATTGCGCTGCAGGTTCAGCACTTCACTGTCGACCTTTTGGCGAACGTTGACGCTTCCACGGTCGGCCCCTTTTTGGCCCAGCAGCGAGCCCGGGAAGCACAATCCTAAAGCGACGAGGACAGCGAAAGATACGAGTCCGAAACGCATGTGCCCTCCTTAAATGTGGTGTTGAGGACCTTCGCGTGAGCCTTCACGCGAGTGAGGAAATGAGGCGTTCCCGAAACCTGGAACATTGCCAGGTACTGCGGAAACGTCATCGATCCCGCCTCGGGCGAAGCCAAACCGCGGCCCGCCGAAGGATCATTGAAATCAAAATCCGAGTCTTGGAGCGGACCGGCTTCGCCCTTCTGAATGGCGTGCGCACGCGCCTGCGCGAAGTTCTTCATGTAAAGAACCGCCGCGATCGGACCGGTGTCGAAACCGAGCGTGATCAAAACCTGTTGCAGCTGCTCGGGTTCAAAACCCCGAAAGCCGGCTTGGCGCAAAGACTCGACCACGTCGTAACGGGCGAGCGCTTTTTGCACGGCCCTGGCATGTTGATCGTACTTGATCGCAAGGTAGACGAGATTACGCAAAGGATTTTGCGGCGGCATCATCAGACCGCAGCTGTTCTCTCCCGCGGGAAAGGCCTGCACTTTGCTGAGGTACGGCTTGAGGCGCTTGCACGCGTCCAGATCCGACGAAGCGATGCGGGTTTTGAAGCTTTCGAAGCTCGCATTTGCATGTTGAATTTCGACCGGCGATAGATGACCGATGCCGGCGTCAAACCCCGCGCTCATCGCGTTCAGGTGAAATCCAGACTCCGCGAAGAGTTTGGGTAAAAATTCTTTTTGCGGAATCTCAAAGCACGAGGTCACGTCGCCAAAAAGATTGTACACGACATTCACGTAGTTTTCCGAAACGCACGGTTTCGGCGAGCCGCCCCCAGCCGCGCCCTCGCTCGCCGGACAGCGGGCAAAACTCGCGCCCTCTTTCGTCAGCGATTGGCGCTTCATCATGTAAGTCAAACACGCACGCGGAAAATCGGCGGCCGCGCGCGCCCGCACATCGCGAAACACGGGCGGAAACTTTTCGATTTCGGCTTCCAGGTAGGTGCGCTCAGCGCCGCACTCTTCGGTTTTTTCAAATTCGAAGTCCGCGGGCTGGGCCCGCTCGAACGCCGGAAGCTCCGACGAAAAGTTCGCTTGGCCCGCCAAACTCCCCTGCCAGCGGTGATACGCCAGCGCGACGCCGATCGAAGCGGCGACAAAGAGCAGGACAAAAAGAAAGCCGAAGCGGTTCACCAAAATCCTCCAGAGGGAGCCGCCCAAGGCGGCATGGGTGGATAGTGACTTATCAGCTTTCAAGTGCTTTTTATTGAGTCCAAACGCGCTGGTTTTGGACCTAGGGCAAGGCTAAAAAATCAAGGCTGGCAGCGGATTTGACCGAGCTGCTGGACCGCGTGGCGCAGCTCCGCGCCTTTGGAGGTCGAAGGTAAAAGCGTCATGACCACCGAGCCGTTCGGACGGACAAAAGGCGTGTACGAGTACTGCGCAATTTCCAGACCCGACGCCGAGGGGACCAGGTCCAGGTGGGCGACCGCCGACACGCGTTTCTCCATCATCCCTTGCAGGGCCACGAAGTTTCCGAGCGAGTAAATCACCACGGCCGCACGGCCATCGGGACTCTGGAGCCACTCCATCGTTTGCAAAACATGTGGGTGGTTGCCGATGATGGCGCGCGCGCCCGCCTGCACCCACTCACGGGCCCACTGCTTTTGCTTCGCATTGGGACGGGGCTGATACTCGTCGCCCCAGTGCGGAAACACCAAGACCGCGTCGGTCTGATTTTTCATACGCGAAATTTCGTCGAGCATTTCGCGGTCCCGGCACATCAACACTTGTCCGTAAGGGTCACGCATGCCGTTGGTCATCTCCGTGCAGGCGATGACACCGATCTTAAAATCTTTCACGCGCACGATGCGCGAGCGGGGCTCACGCGAATCGCGCCGGCGGGTGCCGACAAAGTCCATCCCGCGGCGACCCAGTTCATCAACGCTGCGATCAACGCCCAACGGCCCGCGGTCCAGCACGTGGTTGTTGGCCGTGGTGACGAGATCCACGCCGCTCGATTTCAAGTCATCGATGATCGAGGGGTGGTAATTGAAAACGAAGTTTCCGCCCGAATATACCTCTTCGTCATAGACGAAGCCGGGATCGCGAACCGCGCGGCCGCCCGCGGCCGTGCCCGGCGCCGTCGGCGCCTCGAGATTGGCGGTGGCCAGATCCGCGGATTTTAAAATCGGGATCAGCGGGCGCCAGATGGTTTGAAAACGTTCGCGCGACGAGATCGCGGCTTCATAGAGACCCCGGTGGACCAAGATGTCGCCCACCGAAGAGACGCGAAGCCCGCGGTCGAGGCGAGGACACTCGGCCGCACCGGCCACGGAGGCCAAAAGAAGAAACGGGATCAAGATCGTTTTCATCGAAAATCTCCTTCGCCTCAGATCGGACCGACGTTGAGCATGTAGGTCGAGCCGCCCAATTCATCTTCCATGTCTTTTAAAACTTTGCTCCACTTCGGGTCCGCGTTGGGGTCCAACAGCGAACGGTAAAGAGCGTCGTGCGTGGGGCCTTCGGTGTGAAAGTAGCTCGAAAGTCCGTTGGTCATGATGTCGATCTTGCCTTTGGTTTTTCGCTCCTCGAAAACGCTCAAGAAGTACGAATACGTCGAACAGCCATCAAAGAAGAAGAGCTGCTTTTTGCCGGCATTGAATTCGAACTTGCCCGCTTTTTCTTCGAGCGCCGCGATGTCGAGATTTCCGCCCAAGCCCGAGTGGCCGGCGTAGATCACGACGTCCGCCCCCTCAACCGCCGTCTTGAAAAACTTCGCGAACGTCACGTTCTTGCTGGTGACCGAAGTTTCGGCCAAAAGGCGCGTGAATCGAATCAAAACGTCGCGGCCCTCGCGGGTCGTCACCGTTTTTTCATAGCGGTACACCGGCCGGTTGTCATAGCGCGCGATCTGCGTTTCTTGAAAGCCCTGCGCGCGCAGCCATTTGTTGCGGGCGCCAAAAGAAACGCGGCCCTCATCGCGCCGGTTCGTGGCATCTTCCGAAAAACCGTTGATCGTGACGATCTCGAAGAGCTCGCCATTGCCATTGTCGCCGCGCAAATCCGCGAAGCTCGCGCTCGCGTCGGCGTCGGCTTGCGGCGCCTCTTTGACTTTCAAGATCACGTCTTTCGCCAGGGGCGCTTCGCGCAGGTGCGAACAGCCCTGGCGGTAGGGGTCGTAAAAATACCAAAAATCGCCGAACGTGTTGTAGTGCTCGTCGGTGCATTTCTCATCGAAGAAGGCGTCGAGATCAAAGGGCATCGTGATCGCCCATTCGCCAGCCGCGAGCACACGGCGCGCGGCCTTTTTATTCACGAGCAGCAGGCCCGAGGCTCGGTACTGAATCGTGCGCACGCCGCCCTTGCGACGGTCCGACACGATCTGAAACGCGATCGGCAGTTTGGGAGCGGCGACGCCGCCGGTTTCGGCGTGAAGGCGGTACTGCTCCACCAATCCTGGCGACTGAAAAAGCCCAAAGAGATGCTGGGCGTGGGTGTCGATGAGGCCAATGCCCTCCCCGTTTTCGCGGGTCTGGAACTCGGCCGTGTAGTTGAACTTGATTTCCATCGAGCTCGCGGACAGGACCACCGCATGGGCGGGGGCTACCATCAGGACCAAGAAAAGGGGCAAAAGACGCATGGGGACCTCGCAAACGTGAGGTCCTGGTCTAGGCCAGCATTGCGCAATGTGTCAAGTTCTGGTTGTTTGTCTCAATTCAGAGCAAACCAGAGGGCGAACCTCGCGATTTTCCTATGAAAAATTTAGAATGGGTAATGCGCTTCACTCGGCTCTCCCTTTTCGTCTTGGCCCTTGCTCCCACCGTCCTTCACGCGGCGGAGGCGGGACTCGTGGGCGGAAAGGTCACCGAAGGCCAGCACCTCACGGTCGAAGCCGGTTTCGAAAACAAGATGATGAAGTTCTGGCTGCTCAACAAACAGGGCGTCGATGCCACGACTTACGAAAGCGCCTTGGGTTTTGAAGTGCGCCGGGCTGGCAAAAAATCGTTCTCCGAATGCCGTGTTCAAGTGAATCATTTCGCCTGTCCCGATCCGAAGGGTTGGTCGTTTAAAAAAGGCGATGAGATCGTGCTGACGGTTTCGCGCAACAAAAGCCCTTTTGAAGAACTCAAAATGCAGTGGCCTCTTCCAAACGTGAAGCAGCCCGCAGTCGTGGCCGCCGGCCCCTCTTACGAAGAGGTTCAAGCCAAGGCCAAAGAGACCAACGATCATGCGCAGGCCAAACAGATGAAGGTCGAACAAGCCCGCAAAAATTATCGCATCGATCTTCCGCCCGCGATCATGAATCTGATGCAGGCGGTTCGTGGTACGGGCGCCAGAGGCCCTGCAGCCGCAGGTCAAGGCGACGGCTGCGGCCTTCCCGACTGACCCTTTAAAAAATCAAACCCAGAGTGATTTCACGCCGCGCTCGCGCGCCACGTCTTTCGCGTCGTCGTAACCCGCGTCGACGTGACGGAACACGCCCATCGCCGGATCCGCCGTGAGCACGCGCTCAAGCCGTTTGGCCGCTTCGGGCGTGCCGTCAGCGAGAATCACTTGGCCCGCGTGCTGACTGTAACCCATGCCGACCCCGCCACCATGGTGCAAAGACACCCAGGTCGCGCCGCAGGCCGTGTTCACCATCGCATTGAGCAGCGGCCAATCGCTCACCGCATCCGATCCGTCCTTCATCGCTTCGGTCTCACGGTTGGGCGAGGCAACGCTACCGCAGTCCAGATGGTCGCGGCCGATCACGATCGGTGCTTTGACTTTTCCGGTGCGAACAAGTTCGTTGAGCATCTGCCCGGCTTTGGCGCGCTCGCCGTACTCGAGCCAGCAAATGCGCGCGGGCAGACCTTGGAACTTGATCCGCTCTTGCGCCATATCGAGCCAGCGCAGCAGATCTTTTTTGTGTGGGAACAACTCACGCATGGCATCGTCCGTGACCTTGATGTCATTCGGGTCGCCGCTCAAAGCCACCCAGCGGAACGGGCCGCTGCCTTTGCAAAAGAGCGGGCGGATGTAGGCGGGAACGAAGCCCGGAAAATCAAACGCCTCTTTCACGCCGTGATCAAACGCGCGGGCGCGGATGTTGTTGCCGTAGTCGAACGTGATCGCGCCCTGGCGTTTCATCTCGAGCATGCCGCGCACGTGGTGCGCGATGCTGTCATAAACTTTGGCGAGGTACGCCTTCTCGTCGGCTTTGCGAAACGCTTCGGCCTGCTCGACCGAATATCCCGCCGGGATGTAACCCACCAAAGGATCGTGCGCCGACGTCTGGTCGGTCAAAAGATCGGGAATGAATTTTTTCTCGATCATCTTCCAGATGATCTCGGACATATTGCCCAAGAGAGCGACCGACTTGGCTTCGCCCGCCTCGGTGTAGCGCCGAACGCGCGCCAAAGCGTCGTCGAGATTTTCGGCGACCTCATCGATGTAGCCCGTGCGCAGACGTTTTTCGATGCTCTTCGGGTCCACTTCCACGGCCAGAACCGTGGCGCCCGCAAAAACGCCCGCCAAGGGCTGCGCGCCGCCCATGCCGCCCAAACCGGCCGTCAAAATCGAGCGGCCTTTCAGGCCTTTGTCGCCATAAGCCTGGCGGCCGGCTTCCACGAAGGTTTCGTAAGTGCCTTGAATGATTCCTTGGGTGCCGATGTAAATCCACGAACCCGCGGTCATCTGGCCGTACATCATCAGGCCTTTGCGGTCGAGCTCATTGAAGTGCTCCCAGGTCGCCCATTTGGGAACAAGGTTGGAGTTGGCGATCAGCACGCGAGGAGCATCGGGGTGCGTGCGTAGAATCCCGATGGGTTTTCCGCTCTGCACGAGCAGCGTCTCGTCGTTTTCGAGCGTCGTGAGAGCTTTGAGGATTTTATCGAAGCACTCCCAATTGCGCGCGGCTTTGCCGATACCGCCGTAAACGACCAGCTGTGCGGGATTTTCGGCCACCATCGGGTCGAGATTGTTTTGGATCATGCGGTAGGCGGCTTCTTGCTGCCAGCCTTTGCAATGAAGTTTGGTTCCGGTGGGGGCTTTGACTTCTCTCATCGTTTTTCTCCTACCATTCCAGGGCGCCGGTTTCGGCTTCGACCAGTTTCGAGATCCGTCCCGATTCGATCATCAAGGAGCAGGCCTTCATGTCGGTTGCGAACACGCGGTCTTTTTTAGCGAACGGCACGTCTTTACGGAGGAGCGCGTGCACCGCCTCAAGAACCGGCGTCGTTTTCAGCGGACGCACGATATCCAAACCTTGGGCCGCGCTCAAGAGCTCCATGCCCAGAACGTGACGGGCATTGGTCAAAATGCTTCGGTACTTACGAGCGGCGATGGTGCCCATGCTGACGTGGTCTTCTTTGTCGGCACTGGTCGGGATCGAATCCACGCTCGCCGGGTGCGCGAGCACTTTGTTTTCGCTCACGAGCGAAGCGGCCGCGACCTGCACGATCATGTGGCCGGAGTTCAAACCGCCATCCACGGCCAAAAAGGCCGGCAGTCCGCTCATCGCCGGGTTGATCAATTTCGAAATGCGCTGTTCACTGATGCTCGCCAAGCTCGAAAAGCAAATGCCGGCGTAGTCCATCGCGAACGCCACGGGCATCCCGTGGAAGTTGCCGCACGAGAGCACCTTGTTCTCGTCGGCGAACACCAATGGGTTGTCGGTCGACGAATTGGCCTCGGTCTCAAGGACCTTCCAAACATGGGCGAGCGTGTCTTTCACCGCGCCGTGAACGGCCGGCATACAGCGAAGCGAATACGCGTCCTGCACGCGGTTGCAATCGCGGTGGCTCTCGGCGATCTCGGAGGTTTCGCCCAAAAGCTTCAAAAGATTGCGCGCGGTTTTGGCTTCGCCCGGGTGACGGCGCGTGGCTGAAATCAGCGGGTCAAAGGCCCGGCGCGAACCGGTCAAGGCTTCGAGAGAAAGGGCGCCCGCGATGTCGGCGACTTTCACGATCTCACGCGCCTCGTGCGCCGCCAGCATGCCGACGGCGGTCATCACCTGGCAGCCGTTGATGAGCGACAGACCCTCTTTGGCTTTGAGCACCAAGGGCTTCACGCCTTTGGCCTGCAAGAGTGTTTGCACACTCACCGGGCGGCCGTCGTCGGACCACGCTTCGCCTTCGCCGATCAGTGCGAGGGCCAAATGCGAGAGCGGCGCCAAATCACCGCTCGCGCCCACCGACCCTTGCGACGGGATCACGGGCACGATGTCGTTGTTCAAAAACTCGAGGATCGTATCGACAACGGCGGGACGGATGCCGCTATGGCCGTTGGCCAAAGCATTGGCCCGCAAAAGCATCATGGCTCGGGTTTGCTGTTTATTGAAGGGCTCGCCGATCCCGGCGGAGTGCGAACGGATCAAGTTGCGCTGAAGCTCTTCGATCTCCGAATCACTAATGCGAACCGAAGAAAAGGCGCCGAAGCCCGTGTTCACACCGTACATGACTTCGCCCGAGGAGATGCGTTTGTCGATATAGTCGCGCGAGCTTTGCATTTTTTGGCGCGACTCCGGCGAGAGTTCGAATTTTTCATCGCCCTTGGCGGCGAGCGCGATCATCTCAACGGTGACGGATTGGCCGGTAACAGAAATCATGCTTCGCCTTTCAATGTGCGGATCGCGGTTCGGTAGTCATTCTTAAACACGTAGCTGCCCGCCACGAACACGTCGGCATCTTGGCATTGCCCCACGGTCTTGTCGCTCACGCCCCCATCGACTTCGATGAGGTAGGTGTAGCCCTTTTCACGGCGCAGGCGCGAGAGCTCCTGCATCTTCACGACCTGATCCGCCATGAAGCTCTGCCCGCCGAAGCCCGGCTCCACCGTCATCACCAGCACCAGATCGGCCAGGGGCAGAAACGCTTCGATGTCCTTGAGCGGCGTTCGCGGGCGCAGCGTGATGCCCGCCTTGGCGCCGAGCGAGCGGATTTTTTGGAGCACGTCCCCGGGTGAGGCCGTCGATTCGACATGGATCGTGAGGTAATCACTCCCCGCCTTGATGAAGTCTTCAACGAAACGCTCGGGCTTTTCGATCATGAGATGCACGTCGAGCGGCAGCGGCGACACCTTCTTGAGGCTTTCGACCACCGGCACGCCGATGGTGAGATTGGGAACGAAGTGTCCATCCATCACGTCCACATGAAGCAGATCCGCCCCCGCGGCCGCCACCGCGCGGATGTCGCGCTCCAGGTTGGCGAAGTCCGCCGATAAAATGCTCGGCGCGACCCATTTTGTTTTGAGAGGACCTTTAGACACCCAGCACCTCGCCTTTGACGAGCCCGGTGTTCGAGCCCTTGATGTAATCGGCGGCCCTCACGCGGTTGCGCGATTCGGGCTGCAACTCTTCGATCAGAAGCGTGCCTTCGCCGCAAGCGACCCGCACGCCCTGTTCATCCGCCGAGACGATGGTGCCGGCGCGGGCATCGACGCCCTTGGGATCCCAGGTCGTTTTGTGAACCTTCAGCTTCTTGCCGTGCAGGAGCGTGTAGGTTCCAGGTCCCATGACAAACGCACGCACACGGTTGTGCAAAGTTTCGGCGCGCTCGCTCCACTTGAGTTCGGCTTCGGCCTTGTCGATTTTTTTCGCGTACGTGGCCAAGGAGTGGTCCTGCGGGATGGGCGCGAGATTGCCGCGGATGTAATCCATCAGCTCAATGTGCAAAGTGTCCGCTCCGAGCACCGCGAGTTCGTCGTGCAATTCCTGCGCGTTCATGTTGGGTCCAATGCTCACGCGGCGGATGCCCAAGACGTCGCCCGCATCCAAAGCCTTGACGACTTTTTGCAGGGCCACGCCGCTCTCGGTGTCACCGGCCTCGACGGCGCGCTGAATGGGCGCGGCGCCTCGCCACTTGGGAAGGACCGAACCGTGCACGTTCACGGCGCCAAACGGAAACAGATCCAAAAACCGCTGCGACAAAATCTGACCGTAGGCGACCACGATCGCGACCTCGGCGCTCCAGCGCTGGATCTCTTGCAGAATCAAATCTTGATTGATTTTTTCGGGGCTGATCACGCGCAGGCCCTTGGCCAGAGCGAGGCTCTTCACGGGCGAAGGAGTCAGAACCATTTTACGGCCGGCCGGGCGGTCGGGCTGCGTGACGACGCCGACGACCTCGTAGTGCTCGTCCTCGAGAATCTTCTTCAAGGAGGTGACGGCAAAGTCAGGCGTGCCGCAAAAGCAGACGCGGACTTTGCTCACTCGCGGCTCCGCTTCTTATCGGCTTTTTTTTCGGCTTTGGGGGCGTCGACCTCGACGAGTTCGGCTTCACGGCGTTTTTTTTCGGGATAGCCGCCCTTTTTGATTTGATTTTTGATCTTGTTGGATTTCACGAAGCTGATGCGATCGATAAACAACGTGCCGTCCAAATGATCCATCTCGTGTTGAATCACGATGGCCAAGAGGCCGTCGGTTTTCAGGATCTTTTTGTTGCCCTTGACGTCTTGGTACTCGAGCTCGATGTAATCATGGCGCTCAACGGTTTCAAAAAACGACGGGACGCTTAAGCATCCTTCGTCGAAAGTCGTCTTGCCTTTGTGGGCGACGATTTTGGGATTGATAATCACGAGCGGCTGATCGATCTCTTGCTCCAGCTCGGTCATGTCTTCGATTGAGTAGCGGCCGTTCTCTTTGGGACGGCAGTCGATCACGAGCATGTTCCAAAGTTTGCCGACCTGGGGCGCGGCCAGACCGATGCCGCTTTCGGCGTACATTGTTTCGATCAAATCTTTCGCGAACTTCTCAACATCGGGACCGAATTCGGTGACCGTTTGGGACTTCTCGCGCAATCGGGGATCTGGGTATTTTAAGATCTCTAAAACCATGCGCCTGGTTTACACCAAAAGCCGGGTGAAAGACCCCACTTAACGCGAGGCGCATTACTTCTTTTGGCGTTTGATCATGATCAGCCCAAAAGCGCCCATAAACAGGTTCGGGGCCCACGCGGCCACGATGGGCGGAAGGCTGCCGTGATACCCGAGCGTCAGCGCCGAGCTGTACAAAATCCAGTAGGCGAAAACCAGTCCCAGGCAAACCCCAAGATTGGCCATGAGGCCGCCCGAGCGCGCTTTGCCGACGCTGAACGGAATGCCGAGCAAAACCATCACCAGCCCCGCGATCGCGAACCCATATTTTGAATGGTAATCGACCTCGTACCTAAGCGTATCGAGACCCGCCTCTTTGTTCTTTTTAATAAACTGATTGAGCTCTCGAAGCGACAACACGTCCGAGGTGTTCGCGGTGGAGCTGAGGTCTTTGGCATCCTCACCCATGCTGATCGTCTTTTCTTTGAAGTCCGAGGTCATCGGAAAGCTCGATTCCTCGGTGAACACGGTGACCGAGCCGTTACGAAGTTTCCAGGTCGACTGCAGAAGATCGACCTCGCTGGCGGTGATCATTTGAATGAGGTTCCAGTCTTCATTAAAATAATACAGCGTCAGGCCCTGGGCTTTGTGAGCCTGCTCATTGAGGGTTTTCAAATTGAAAATGGTGTCTTTGGAGCGGTACCAGATGCGGTTCGTTTTCACCATCGAGTAGAGCGAGGGGTTCTTGCGGATCTCGTGGTAATAAACGTAGTTCTTCATCCGCGCCATGCCCGGCAGAACCTGATCGCTCAAAAACAAGGACACGCCGCTCATCAAAAGGACCGAGAGAACGAGCGGGATGGTCACGCGGGTGAGACTCATGCCCAAACTGAAAAGGGCGATCAACTCCCCGGCCCGCTGCAAAGACGACAAGGTGAAGATCGTCGCCATCACGCCCGCCACGGGGATCATGCGGTAAATAATTTCGGGCAACGTGTAGGCGTAATAGCGGATGAGGGTCGTCATCTCGATGCCCTCGTTGGACACCATTGTACTCATCGCATCAATTGCCATGAAGACGGTCGCAAAGATCGCCAAGCTCCCGATAAAGAAGAGCCAAAACAGACCCAAATTGTACCGGTCAATGCGATTCATGAGCAGGTGTCCTCGGCAAAGATGATACCCTTGACTTGGCAAAGATTAGAATGATTCAATATCGATATGGCTTTGCGCGTCTTACTCGCCGATGAAAGTTCCACCATCAAAAAAGTGATGCAGCTCGCGCTGCAAGATTTTGGCGTGGAAGTCAAAGCCGTGCCGATCGGCCTTGATGTCTTGCAAGTCAGCAAATCGTTCCGTCCCGACATCGTTTTTGCCGATGTTCTGCTCTCGAAGCGCTCGGGCTACGACGTGTGCGCGGATCTGAAGGGCGATGCTCTTTTAAAGAACACGCCCGTCGTTTTGATGTGGAGCGCGTTCATGGAACTCGATGAGCCCCGCGCGCGCGATTCCAAATGCGACCGCCGTCTCGAAAAACCTTTTGATGCCGATCAGTTGCGCTCACTCGTGAAAGATTTGGTTCCACGCTTGAACGAGAACGCGATTTCGAATTACCTCTCGTTCCCCGATCTCCCCGAGATCGTGGAAGCACCGATTCCTCCGCCCGTTCACGCCGAACCTCCGCCCGCCCCCAAAGCGGCGCCGGCTCCGGCGGCACCGTCGATGAGCGCGCGCACCTCGGCGCCTCCGCCGCCCCCGGCTCGCAAACCGGCACCGGCGGCCCAGCAGTCGACAGGCGCGGGTCGATCCGCGCCGGGGATCTTGCCTGAAGTTTCATCACCCGAGGCCGAAGAGTTCGTGAGCGAGGATTTGCTCGCGGGCCCCGGCCAAGACATGGACGATCCGGATGATTTCCAACAGGTGCCTTTGCCGGGTTCCAAAACCCGCAATGTCCTGGATCATGGCCGCCGCGATGAAGAAGAGTGGCGCCAAGGCGGCCTTGAGCAGTTCCGCGTCTCTCCGGAGTCCCTGCAATTGGAAGATGCCGATATGTTCGCCGACGTGTCGACGGCCTCGATCGCCGTTGCCGGTGAAGACGATGACGTCCCGATGGACAACCTCGAAGATTTGACCCAACCGCGGCAAGCGCCGCCCGCTCCCAAAGCTGCTCCCAGCACCCGCACTTTCGCACCCAGCCAAGCCGCACTCCCGCAGCTTGACCCCATGCGTGCCGAAGAGGTTTTGCGCGAGCAAGTTCGTGAAGTCCTTGAAAGCATCGCGTGGAAAATAATTCCTGACATCGCCGAGCGCGTTGTGAGAGAAGAAATCCAACGACTTTTGAAGGATGCTGAACGACTCTCGTGACACTCTATAATCTGATCCGCGCGGCGATTCAGGAAGACATGCCGACCGGGGACCTCACCACCGAATCCTTGGCCCTCGTGCCCCGTCCCGGGCGCGCGCGCTTGATTGCCAAACAAGACCTGGTTCTTTCAGGCGCACCCGCCTTTGAGCAAACCATGCTCATGCTCGAGCCGCACGCCAAGATCAAATGGCACTTCGAAGAGGGCCATCAAATCTTGAACCGCCAGATCATCTGCACGCTTCAAGGCGATCTGATCCAGATTCTTAAAGCCGAGCGCATCGCACTCAACTTCTTGATGCATCTCTCGGGCATCGCCACCCTGACGCACAAATTCGTACGGGCCATCGAAGGAACAAGCACCCGCATTCTCGACACCCGCAAAACGACGCCCGGTTACCGCGATCTCGAAAAGCGCGCGGTCGTTCACGGCGGCGGGGTCAATCACCGCCACAACTTGAGCTCGGCCATCTTGATCAAGGACAATCACATTTCGGTGATGGGCGGAATTAAAAACGCGGTCGAACGCACCCGTGAGCACACGCCGTCGCTGATCGAAGTCGAAGCCTCGACTCTCGAGCAGGTGAAAGAGTGCGTGGACCTCGGCGTGAGCCGCATTCTTTTGGACAACATGAACGACGAAAAGCTCAGCCAAGCGCTGGCCCTGATCCCCGACGGGATCGAAACCGAAGCGAGCGGCAACATGTCGCTCGAGCGCGTGGGCCGCGTGGCGTCTCTGGGCGTGGACTTTATCAGCGTGGGCGCCCTCACCCACTCCGCACCGAGCTCCGACGTGAGTCTGCTCTTTGATTGGGAGACCCCATGATGTTTTCAATTTACGAAACCACCAAAGACTGGGCGACACGCTCGGGATTTTCGACCCTCGCCGAACCCAGCATGCCCAGCACGAGCGATCTCGCCAAAGAGCGCGCGATCGCCGAGCCCGAACCTTTGGCGATCATCTTGACCGATCATCAAACCAAGGGACGCGGACGCGGGACCAACACGTGGACCACTCCCAACGCGGGGCACGCGCTCTTGAGCACCTGGAGCTTTATGCTCAAGGAACCCGCTCAAGGCGTGATGGCGCCGGCCATCGGGCTTGCGCTGTTCAAAGCCGTGAACTCGACATGGTTCGGTCTCCCATGGTCGCTCAAAGCGCCCAACGATCTGTACTTGGGCGATCGCAAAGTCGGCGGCCTGCTGCTTGAAGGCGTTCAAGAAGGCCACCGCCAACGTCTGCTCGTGGGCTTGGGGCTGAATATTTTTGGCCACCCCGGCGTGGACCAATCCGGCGCGCTGATCGATTTTGTGAACGAACATGAAGTCGACCCCGAAATCTGGCGGCAATTCTTGGACCGCTTGCTGCTCGAACTCACCGCGACTTTGATGGTCACGCGCACGCAGCTGCACCTCGGCCAGCGCCGCGGACTGGTGGCGGCGCTCAACCGGTTCCCGAAAACCGTGGAGGCCTACGAGTCGGTCGACGCCGATGGCAGCCTCAAGCTTAAAAATGGCCAGACGGTGGCCTGGCACTCGCTCTAATCCTTTTTTCGAGGAGACCTCGCATGGCTTTGACGTACACCCCTTCACCGGATCTGGGTCAGAGTTGTCCCGAGTTTTCGCTGCCCGCGACCGACGGTCAAACCTACGCGCGCGCCGATTTCTTTCGGCCAGGCTCGCCCACCGTGATCATGTTCATCTGCAACCACTGTCCGTACGTGAAAGCCATCGAAGAGCGCCTCGTGCAGCTGGGCCGGGACCTCAAGGCGCTGGGCGTTCCGGTGGCCGCGATCAGCGCCAACGATGCCGCCCGCTATGCCGAAGACTCGTTCGAAAAAATGAAAGAGAAGTCTTATCCGTTTCCTTACCTTTACGACGATTCTCAAAGCACGGCGCACGCGTTTGGCGCCGTTTGCACGCCTGACTTTTTCGTTTACGACAATCACGGCCGGCTCGCGTTTCGCGGGCGCCTGGACGACTCCTGGAAAGACCCTTCACGCGTCACCAAACGCGAGTTGTTTGACGCCGTTTTACTTTTAAAAGAAGGCCAAACGCTTCCCGCGGGCCAAGCGCCCTCGATGGGTTGCTCGATCAAATGGAAAGGCTGAGATCATGAAATGGATTGTCGGCGGCGTTCTGGCCGCCATCGTCGGATTCGCCGGTTACCTGATGCTTTACCTGGGCGCCTTTCGCAGCGTGCAGCTCTCGGATGGCCCCGTTCCGGCCATGACCTTGATCGGCAAAGAGCACGTGGGGCCTTACCACAAGATCGTTCCCGTGATTCAAGAGGTTGAAACGTGGGCGAAAGAGGCGGGGCTGGATTGCACGCGCTCGTTCGGCCTTTATCTCGACGATCCCGAAGAGGTCGATGAACCCCGCTTGAAAAGTTTTGGCGGCTGCGTGCTTGCCGATGCCAAAGTTCCCGAGCTTCCCGAAGGCCTTTCGGTGCGCGTTTTCAGCGCGCCCCACTTTGTGAAAGCGCTCTTTGAAGGCAGTCCCGGCATCGGGCCGTTCAAGGTCTACCCTAGGGTCAAGGAGTACATCCACGCCAAGGGTTTTCATCCATTGCCGTCAGTGCTCGAAGTTTACATCGTCCACTCGGCCAAGGCGATGACGACGACTTATTACTTCCCCGTCGAACAGGTTCAGGCCGCCGCCCAGGCCGCGCCTGCCAACACGAACACGGCGAAGGACGCGGCTCCTCCCAAGCTTGAAGTCAAACCGATCGTCGGCACCACGCCGACCCCGCCGCCGCCCGCCAAACTTCCGCCGAGCGGAGGCGAGCCGGCGCGCACCCCAGTTCCGGGCACGGTCGTTCCGGGCGGACCTTCGGGAGTGGGGCCATGACGTCATCGCGAAGCGCTTCCAATGGATTGATGCTCGCCTCGCCTTTGCAGCCCTACCTCTCGTCCGAGGCGGTGAGCGAAATCATGGTGAATAGCTACCTCGAGGTGTTCATCGAGATGGAAGGCAAGATGATCCGCACGGACGCGCAGTTTCGCTCCGAGCAGGAACTCGAAACCTTGATCGTGCAAATGGCGAAAGATTGCGGACGCGACGTCACGCCCGCGCAGCCGTTCTTTGACGGACGGCTCCCCGACGGTTCACGCGTGAACGCGACCCTGCCGCCGATGTCGCCCAAAGGCGCCACCCTCACCATTCGAAAATTCAACAAGCACATCGTGAGCGCCAAAGACCTCTTGCAGAAATCCACCTGGAGTCAAAAAGCCGCGCACTTTCTGAAGTCGGCCGTCGAAGCCAAAATGAACATCGTGGTTTCGGGCGGCACCGGTTCGGGAAAAACCACGCTCTTGAACGTGCTCTCGAGTTTCGTGCACCCGCGCGAGCGGATCGTGACGATCGAAGACACCCTCGAGTTGAATCTGGCGCACGACAACTGGATCCGTCTCGAAGCCGTTTACCAGCTCTCGACTCCCGTCGTGTCTTTGCGCGACTGCCTGGCCAATTCGCTGCGCATGCGCCCCGACAGGATCATCGTGGGTGAGTGCCGCAAAGACGAAGTTTTTGAGATGCTCCAAGCGATGAACACGGGCCACGACGGTTCGATGACCACCATCCACGCCAACTCGGCACGCGACGCGATGGCGCGCATGGAGAGCTTGGTCCAATACTCCACCAGCACGCTTCCTTTGGTGGCGATCCGCCGTCAAATCGCGAATGCGATCGATCTCGTGGTGCAGCTCGAGCGCGACCCCGCAGGACGCCGCCTGATCACCGAGATCATTGAGATCACGGGCCTTGAAGGCGATACGATCACCTCGCATCCGATTTTTATTCGGGACATGAATCACGGCGAGCCTTCGGTGGGGGCCCTGGTCAGCACCGGGTTGGTGCCGAAAGGGATCGACCGCTTTACCAAAGCGGGCATTGATTTTCCGCCCGGACACTTCTCGAAGCCGAAACCAGAATAATCAGTAGTGAACCTGGCGGCACAGGCGCCGCTGATCATGAAAGAAGACGTCGCGAATCCCGTCTCCGGGAGCGAGAAACCCATTTTTGAGCTTGGCGATCTTGACCACGAGTTCACGCAGCTCCGGCGTCGTCTGCTCGTGGCGGCGGTCATAAAACTCGATCAATTCTTTGGACGTGAAAGCCGCGAACTCCGGAAGCGCGCGCCGGCGAATTCCCGCCGACGTGCTGGCGAGCGAGGCTTCCACTTGACGAAGCACGACCTCCGCCTGAGCCGCGGTGATGAGCTGCTCTTTCAGCAGATCCAGCGCCAGCTCCGCCGAGGTGATGTAAGCCTGCTGGCCGCTTCTCAGATCGGCGGCGGGTCCCGAGCGGTAGAGCTTGTGAATATAAGTGTGCATCACGCGCCCGGCGAATTCGGGATTCTGCTTCAAGCGCTCATAGACTTCGACGTCGTACTCACCGTTATCGCCGATCAGCACAAACCGTGCTTCGGGTTTCTCGCGCAGCAGCTTTTCGATGGTCGCCACCTTGAAGTCCAACGTCACCGCGCTCAGCGAAGGCCGCAGCGAGAGGGGTCCCGCCGGGAAACTGGTTCCCAATAAAAATTTTTGCGGAAACCAACGGATCATCTCCGGAGCGCCCGAAACGTAATGAAACGTGGCTCCGTTCCCGGCCAAAAAGGAGTACAAAGTCGGCATCCCCGTGAACGCCTGATGGGTCATCAGATTGATCAAGTGTGAAAAAAACGCGCCCCGGGACTGAATCTGCGTCTTACGGATGGTGTCGTCGATATCGCTCACGACGATGGTTTCGGGGGCAGCCCCCGCTAAACGCGCGATGAGGAGAATCAGAAGAGCGACGGAAAAAATCCATTTTCTCATACGCGGGTTCAATGCAAAATCGAACCCGTTTTTCGCTTTGTAAGAAGCACCCGTCTAGATTCTAGACGGTGTCTTTTTAGTTGTTTTTCTTGGGCTGCGGCTGCGCCAGCTGGCCCATGGCCATCATCTGGTTGATCGAGCGGTTCATCCCGTCGGTCGAGCCGTCGAGCATGATCAAGTTGCCCTGCCCGTTCTCGGCAAAGTGCTTGATCGCATCGGTCCACATCGAGAACAGGATCACGCCCGCATCCAAGCCCGCTTCACGCGCGCTTTCGGCGGCTTTGCTCATCCCGAGCGCCACCTCTTCACGGAACAAGGCGACGCCCTGACCGCGCAACTGCGAGGCTTCTTTTTCAGCCTGCGCGGCGATGCGGATCGCGGCGCCTTCGGCCTCGGCCTCTTTGGTTTTGCGGATCAAGAGCGCCTGTCCTTCGTTCTCGGCGGCGGCTCGAAGGTTCTGCGACGCCACGACCTGGGCCATCGAACGCACGATTTCGTCATCGAAATTGATGTCGTTCATTTGCAAGTCAATCAAGTGGTAACCCCAAGATTCGAGGAGTTCATCGATATGATCTTTGACCGAAAGGACGATCTCTTTTCGCAGCATCAAGATCTCGCTCTGACGCTTGGTCGCAACGAACGAACGCACGTTGCCCTCGACCGTGCGCGTGAGCGCCTGCATGAGCGACGAGGCATTGATGAATTTGAACGCCACGTTTTTAATGGTCTCTTCGCGCTGATCCAGAACCGCGAACAGAAGCATCGCCGTGAAGTTCACGTTCGCCTGATCGGCGGTGATCGCCTGAAACTGCATCTCGATCGACTGATTCTGAATCGAGACTTTGCGAAAGATCACTTCGATGTACGGAAGGCGAAAGTTCAGACCCGGCATCATGATGCGGCGGTATTTGCCGAACAAGGTCACCACGCCGATGTAGCCCTGAGGAATGGTGACGACGGAGCCGACCACCAGAAAGGCGACAACCGCGAGCAAGATCATTGAGATGTCCATTTGGAACTCCTTCTAAATCAAAAGAAGTCCCATCGTGTCTTGGACTAAACCCGTCATTCAACTGATTTGAATGACTTCAAGGTTCGCGCTGCGTCCAATTCAATTTTGGTGATAGGTCGAAATAAAAAAGGCCGATGGGATCGCCATCGGCCTCTTTGATCTTGCAGACAAGGTTCTTACAAACCGCGGATCAAGTTCAAGGCGGAACCGGCCTGGAACCACTTGAGCTGCTCGGCATTGTACGAGTGCTTGAACGCCAGCTCTTCTTTTGAACCGTCGGCGTGCTCAAGGATGCCTTTGACGTTCTTGCCGGGCGCGAGTCCCGAAAGTTCGACGAGGCTCAGTTTGTCGTCTTCGCGGATTTTATCGTAATCCTTGGGATCGTTGAACGTGAGCGCGAGCACCCCTTGTTTTTTCAAGTTGGTCTCGTGAATACGCGCGTACGATTTGGTGATGACCGCGGTGGCGCCCAAGAAGCGCGGGCTCATCGCCGCGTGTTCACGCGACGATCCTTCACCGTAGTTTTCATCCCCGATGATGACCCAGCCTTTGCCGGCCTTTTGGTATTCGCGCGCGATCTTGCTGAACTCTTGCCCGGTGGCTCCGGTCAGCAGGTTTTTGCCTTTGCCGATCTCACCGGTAAAGGCATTGTCCGCACCGAAGAGCATGTTGTTCGAGATGTTGTCCAAGTGACCGCGGAATTTCAGCCAGGGTCCACCGGGGCTGATATGATCCGTGGTGCATTTGCCTTTGGCTTTCGCCAAGATCAACTGGCTCGTAAAGTCTTTGCCATCCCATTTGGTGAAAGGCGCCAACAGCTGCAAACGCTCCGACGTCGGCGACACCGCGACCTGAGCATTGCGGCCCGCGGGAGCTTGATAGCCCTCGGTGTCCGCCACGAAACCTTTCGAGGGAAGCTCGGGAGCTTCGGGGGCTTTGAGCTTGATTTTGCCTTTGGGCGTGTCGAGCTCTTCGGCCGCGGGATTGAAATCCAAACGACCCGCCAATCCCATCGCCATCACGACCTCGGGCGAACCGATAAAGGCCAGCGTTTCGTTGTTCGCATCGTTGCGGCCGCGGAAGTTGCGGTTGAACGAAGTGACGATCGTGTTTTTCTCGCCGGGTTTAATGTCGTCGCGTTTCCACTGACCGATGCAAGGGCCGCAGGCATTGGCCAAAACGGTCGCGCCGACCGAGTTGAGCACTTGCATTTGTCCGTCGCGCTCGATGGTTTTTTGAATCTGGGTCGAACCGGGCGACACCAAGAAGGGCTGCGCCATTTTCACGCCGGCATCAAACGCCTGCTGCGCCACGAACGCCGCACGGCCCACGTCTTCGTACGACGAGTTCGTGCAAGAGCCGATCAGGGCGCTCGAGAGTTTTGTCGGCCAGCCTTTTTCTTTGGCTTCTTTCGCGATGGCCGAAATGGGGCGCGCGATATCGGGAGAGTGAGGTCCCACGAGGTGGGGCTCCAAAGCCGAGAGGTCGATTTCGTAAACTTCGTCGAAGAATTTCTTAGGATCTTTTTCGACTTCAGGATCCGCCGTCAAAAGCGCTTTGTTTTTATCAGCCAGGTCCGCCAAAGCCGCGCGGCTCGTGGCCTTCAGATAGGTGCCCATGCGCTCGTCATACGGAAACACCGAGCACGTCGCGCCGAGTTCGGCGCCCATATTGGTGATCGTCGCTTTACCGGTTGCCGAAATCGAGCGCGTGCCTTCGCCGAAGTACTCCACGATCTTGTCGGTGCCACCTTTAACGGTGAGCATTCCGCAGAGTTTGAGGATCACGTCTTTCGCCGATGTCCAGCCGTGCATTTTGCCTTTGAGGTGAACGCCGATGAGTTTGGGGTTTTTCACTTCCCAGGGAAGGCCCGCCATCACATCCGAGGCATCCGATCCGCCCACGCCCACCGCGCACATGCCAAGGCCGCCGGCATTGGGAGTGTGCGAGTCGGTTCCGATCATCAAGCCGCCCGGGAACGCATAGTTCTCGAGGATGACTTGGTGAATGATCCCGGCGCCAGGCTTCCAGAACCCGATGTTGTAGCGAGACGACGCCGTCGCGAGGAAATCAAAAACCTCTTGATTAGTTTTGTTCGACGCCGCCATGTCTTCGGCTTTGCCTTTGTACGCTTGAATCAAGTGGTCGCAGTGAACCGTCGAGGGAACCGCGGCTTCATCTTTGCCCGCGAGCATGAATTGCAAGAGCGCCATCTGTGCGGTCGCATCTTGCATCGCCACGCGGTCCGGGCGCAGGAGCAAGAACGATTTTCCGCGTTCGATCTCTTGATTTTGCGGATCGTCCAAGTGGCCGTAGAGGATTTTTTCGGCCAACGTGAGCGGGCGGTTCAGACGTTTGCGGATCACCTCAAGACGTTCTGACGTTTTCTTGTAGGTTCCTTGAACCAACTCGGGTGTTGTTTCGATCTTTGAAGCCATGTGGGGTCTCCCTGCGGCCTGGTCTAAGGCATTGATAGGTGCTTGATTTGTCTCGCGTTTCAGCTTACGCCCGGGGCGATATTGCCGCAACGAACAATGCGGGGTGTCCTCATTTGGTTTTCATTCGTTTCTTGCATGACAAAATGGGTATTCCGCATTTCATTGCACGACGGAACGGGCCTAGGATCCCCTGCATGAGATCGCATCTTTTGATTATCATTTTATCTTTGTTTGGAATCGCGGCGAAAGCCCAAGTTCCTTTTGCTCCCGATCTCCGTCCCGTCACGTTTGATCTCGAGAAAATCATCATCGACGCGCAGAAGCAGTGCCCCAAACTCAACTGCCCCGAACAGGCTCTACGAGTCGTGCAAATGTCGGGCGTTGAAAACCGCACTCTCGGCAAAGACAAGCGGGCCAAGATCAAAGCCCTGGGCGTTCAATTGGCCGAAGATCTCTGGCCCGACACGATCCTCGAGGGTCCGTTCGAGCACGCCGGCCGTTTCCGTTTGGACCTGATCGAAAAGCTCATGCTCCACGATGCTTTGATCGGCTACCGCATCACGTACTCGGACAAGGCGTGGGACCTCGACACGTGCGAATTCGATCCCGCCGATCGCAGCACGCTTGAGTCTTGCGAGACCGGCCGTATTTTCGAGTCGGCCTTTGTCGATAAAGACGCCACTCAAGTCTTCCGCGACTTCGAAGGCATGGCCGACTACGTCGCCGACGAGAACGTCAAAAATCACCGCCATTAAACGCCTGGCGAGCTGAAAACTCTTCAGCCTCGCCTCAAGTCCAGTCTAAACCTGTAAAGCCTTTTTCGGCGCTCTTGTGAGGCGTGCGAATTCCTGTCATCCTGACATTATGTTGAATGTTCGATTTTTCGCGGCTCCGGTGTCCCTTGCCGCTTTGATATTCTTTGGCGGCACCGCTCAGGCTGAGACGCTCGATTTGAAGGTCACCGCGAATCCCTCGCTGCGTGTTCGGACTCTGAACGGAGAACATTTCTGTTCGCTTCGGCAGGGAACAATCGTGACTCCCATCGGCCGCGTGGATGATGGCGAGCGCGTTCGCGTTCAACTCACCAATGCTCCCAACTGCCGTCCCAACACGGGCTACGTTGATAAGAGTTACCTGCGTTCCGTGCAAACGGGTCATGACGGTTATGAGCAGTCCGAGGTCAACACCGACGGCCTGTCTTTGCGCTCGTCTCCGCGCGTGGATGAAAGCACTTACAAGTGCGCCCTCAGCCGCGCCACCAAAGTCGACATCCTCGAAGAACCCCGCGGCCAAGCCGCGACCAACTGGCTCCGGGTGAAACTCGTCAGTCCCATCAGCGGCTGCCCGAACGAAGGTTGGGTTTCGGCCAGCTACTTGCGTCCGGCGCTGGATCTCGACAGCTTGCCCGTGGTCCGCGAAGACCGCCGCGGCCGCACGGAGCAGTGCACGGACTGCGAGTTGGCTCCGGGCCGCCGGCGCGGAACCGACGCGACGGCCGATGCCGCCCGCGCGATCGAGAGCCGAGCCCGCAGCGCCGAGGCCGGCCAGAGCCCTTTCATCACCGCCCTGAACGCGATCAAAAACAACCGCGGCCGCTGTCCGCGTGGCTCCGCTTACCCCTGCAACCGCGGCTTGATCCAAATGCCGTTGGTCGGCCGCAACGCCGCCTTCTGCGGATCGAATCACTACAATCCCGATTCTCCTCCCGGATCAGACGCGTACGCGGCCCCTCACACGGCCTGCGCCCTCGGCGCGCTGGCGCAAGAGTGGAAGAAAACCGCGTGTCCCGGTGGCGGTGGCTGCCGTTTGTCGTGGGGAGACATCTCGCACAAAACGCGCCCGCGCTGGAACGGACACGTCTCGCACACCGATGGCGAATGCATCGACATCCGCCCGTTCAACGTCGGCGAGTTTTCGAACACCGGCCGCACTTGGCAATCGCGAGGCTACGACCGTCAGAAAACCCGCGACTTCATCAACATGGCCAGACGCATGGGCGCCTCGCCGATTTTCTTCAACGACCGCCAACTCCGCAAAGAGGGCCGCTCCGGTTACGCCAGCGGCCACGAAAATCACATTCACATTTGCTTCAAAAACAACCGCACGACGCAAGCGACGTGCAACAACTTCCGCGTGGATCCTGCCGTATGCCCCGAATTGCAGTAATTCTTTCGGTTCTTTTGATGTCGTCCGCCGCGTTCTCGCAAGAGGAGGCCGAGCCCGCCCCCGGGCCCTGCCATCAGTACCTTCGCGTGTTCGCCACTTACGACGAACTCGTCAACGGCAAGCTCGTCGACAAAGTCTCGACGGCCGAACTCACCAATTGGTCACGCAACTCCACCTTCGAAGGCTTCGTCGCCACCAAAGACACCCCCGCGAACGCGGACTTGACGGTCGAATTCACCAAGAAAAAGGCGAAGAAAGCCACAAAGTCGGTCCACGGCGGCTTCAAAGACTGGAAGCTCGACGCCAACTATCGCCTCGCCGATCTCGATATCCACAAGGTTCTGGATAAACGCCCCACCGCCGAGGGCACCTACACCGTGCACCTGCACGCCGACGGCAAAAACCTCTGCACCGAAACCAAACCCGTCGTCATCGACGCCGAATAAGGTGCCTGGCACCTTTTAGGGACACGCTGTGCCACCGATTCGGTGACGCGAAGCCAGACCAAAATGTAGCAGCTACATTTTGGTCAAGATGGGTGTCATCGAAAAAAAAAGCGCGGAGGAGTCCGCGCTTTTCTTATTTTTGGAGCCTGACGTCTTAGACGTAAGAGCCGCGTTTGATTTTCTCGAGGATGAGTTTTTCGGTTTTGATCGGATCTCGGGGATCGACCGAGAAGAACGACTGCTGCTCGCAACGGATCTTCTCTTTGATCAGCCAGCGGCAGATGTCGGCCAGCCCCTTGTTCTTTTTATCCAAGAAGAAGGGGTCGTTTTCGAGAGCATCCTTGGCTTTTTTCAGTGCTCGCGCCTCGACGGGATCGCTTTCCTTCACCTTGTAGTGAGGCAAATCGTAGCGTTTCACGTCGTCAGGAAGAACGCCCAAGAACTTCACGTTCGGCGCCGAGAAGTCGGCGTTTCGAATCAACGAAGCGGCCGAGCCGGCTTTGAGCGTGCGGAAGATGTTCTGCAACGTGTACGCATCGAGATCTCCGAAGAAATACATCGGCACATCGAGCTGATCTTGAATCAGTTTGCACCAGCCACGAACGCCATTCGAAGGCACGCCCTGGGCGCCCAACAGAATGCAGTTGTTTCGGCGGGTGAAACCCATGGTTTGCAAGGTGTTCGCGGTCCCTTCCGACTCCACGATCAAAACGAAGTCGATCTTCTTTTTAACCTTCAGTTTCAACGACTGCGGCTTGTTCTTCGGCTGAAACGGCGTGGTTCCCAGGGTCGACAAATCGACCACGGCCTTGTCGCCATCGGGCAGAGTCTCGGTCACGATCAGCTGCTGCGAGTACGTTTGTCCACCACGGTCATTGGCGAAACAATTGAGCTCCTCGCGGTACACGCGGAGCATGTCACCGATGAAGTCGATGATCGAATCGCTGTCGTTCTGATCCTCGAAATCCAAAGGCTTCATGCGCTTGTCGCCTTTGATGAGACCTTTGCTGATGTAGTACAATTCACGCTTCGTGTTCACGGCACCGATATCCAGATTGCGCAGCATGATCTCAAGAACGAACACGACCCGAGCCAGTTTTTGCACGGACGAGACGTTGAGTTCCGTGCGAACCATTTTATCGCCGGGGGTTAAAAAGCCCACCTTGTGATCGTAGATCGAGTTGTCGAGCGAGGTTTTCACCGCCTCGAGAACGGGACGTTTGCTTTTTTCGAGATCAGACAGCATCTGCTCGGCGAGCAAACGCGCCTCTTTGGGAATATCGATATTGAGTTCGCGGACGCGGATCAATTTCGCCATCGCTTACCTCTTCTTCTTCGTTGTCATGGCGGCATTCGCGGCCGCCGCTTTTTTCTTGGTGGCTACGGCTTTGCGGTTCTCTTCGGCGACTTCGGCTTCGGCTTTGCTGCCGCCCTTTTTCTTGGTCGCTACGGGCGCAGGAGCGCTGTCGTCGTCGACATCAGCGGAGGCCTCATCGCTATCAAGATCGATTCCTTGGCGCTTCGCTTCGCGGATTTTTTGCGTCTGCAACCGGGCTTCGGCTTCGTTGAGCTCGGCTTGCGCGTGCTCGGAGTCGCGGCCCAAGAGTTTTTTGAGCCCCTCTTCGGCCTTTTTCATGCGGGCGGGCGAGCTCTTCGTCAGGCGCACCAAACCTTCGACCAAAATGGGGCCGAACTGCTCGATGTGCGCGAGTTTTCGCTCGAGATCCGCTTCGCGGAATTCTTTTTTGATGTGACGGGACAGCTTTTGACCCGCTTGCATCAACGCGCGTCGGATCTCTTCAACCAGCTCTTCCGAGGCATCGATCGTCTCTTTCGAGGCGTTCTTAAACTTGATGAAGGGTGAGGTGATCGAGACGGCAAAGATGTAGGGGCCGATCGGCAGCGAGCCTTTGGGCTGCGACAAACCGTAAGACTTCCAGTTCACCGACTCGATCGCCCAGGTGATCGCGCAGCCCGATTTGTCGAATTGAAGCGGCACCCGGTTGGCGAAACGAAGAAGTTGAACCGGCTCATCGGCCTCGAGATTGCGGTTTTTAAAGCGCGCGAGAGCGACTTCAACCACGACCGGTTTGAAATCACAAATCGTGGGCTTACGGGTCACCACCGCGAAGAAGTCGGTTTCGCCCAAACGCTGAATCGATTTTGAGAGCGAGTCCTCACCAACGGTCAAAACCGACTTGGTCGAGGGCGCCATCAACTCGGTGTCTTGCACCGCTTGGAACACTTTTTTGAAGTCTTCTTGCTTCAGGCTCGTCACGGGAGTGTTCACTAAAGATTTCGGCATGCCTTTGGCCGTGAAATCTTTGATCGACTGATCGCTCACGCGCGAAAAACCGGTTTTCAAGAAGTTTCCGAGCGACACTTTTCCGAACAACGTCGAATGCGTGATGAACTCGCCCAATTTAAACGTGTGAGGGTGAGGCAAAGTCGCCTCGGGGACATCCGGAGACTCACTGCTCACGCGCTCAACCGAAACCCAGTCGTTCTCAAGGAGCTTGTAGCGGATGGAGAGGTGCGGGTTCACCAAAACGGTGCCCTCAATATAAGTCAAAAGCCCGCCGTCCCCGTTCAACTGAACGCGGCCGTCGATCGTAAATTCAACGCGGGTTCCGCTCTTTTTATCCCAATCCACGGTCTCTTTGTTGCGCATCACGCCCGTGTTGGACTTGATGTCGACGTCGACCTGCGCGCGCACGGCTTTGCGCATGCTCGGCGTCTTACTCATGACAAACGCACCTTTGGCGTTGGTGAGCTGCGCCCACGTGGTGGCCGCCGAAATCCCGATCCCTTGTTGACCGCGCGAACACTGTCCGCGGCCAAACTTACTCGAGGCCAGGTATTCGCCGAAAACCTTGGCGATATCATCAGGATCGATCCCCGGGCCGTTGTCTTCGACGACGATTTTAATCAAGTCGGTGTTCTTGCTCGAACCTGTGCCGACTTTGAGGACTTGAAGTTCAATATCGGGCAGGATCTGAGCGCCTTCACAGGCGTCGAGCGAGTTGTCCACAGCCTCTTTCACGGTCGTGAGGACCGCTTTGAGAGGAGATGAGAACCCCACTTGCTGGAGATTCTTCGCAAAGTATTCTGCCGTACTGCTTTTTGTGATCTTGCTCATAATCTTCTAAGAAACGGGAAAAGAGGGGTTCATGGCAAGCCCGAAGGCCACGTCACATGTCGTCATCACCAGATTCTGCTGGAGAATCAGGCACTTTCGCTTGTTCCAGCTCATCCATGGCCATCTCTGCTCGCGTTTTGTGCCCCTTCTTGGTGTTGCACTCTTTGCAACTCGGAACGCAATTGCTCTTGTCGGACACCCCACCCCGCGCGATCGGCACCAAATGATCCATGGTCAGATCCTGCGGCTTGAATGGGCGCTCGCAGTGGTAGCAAAGGCCCTTGCCGAGTTGGTTCTTCCACCATTGGGAGGCACGCAACTCACGGGCTTTGGCTTTTTGTTTCTTTTGATGGGCCTCGGAGGCCGGCGCGAAATAAAGAGGTCCGTTCACCGCCCCAGATCTATCAGACCTGAGGCTTGGGAACAAGGGGGAGTCTAGGCGTTGGTCGAGCTTAGTTCAGGCCCAGGCGCGAGTAGCAGGATTGAACGCAGGATTCCCGGGCGATGCTCACGGGTTTATCGAGGCATTCAGGCGTTCCTTTGTGACGAACAACGCGGCCCGAAGAGGGCGCCGAGCCCGGCGCTTGACCGAACTTCACTTTGCACGCCGAAACCGCGTAGCCCTGCATGGTTGTCAGCATTTTGCTCGACGAGGGAAGGTAATCCTTGGCGCGCATGCGGTCCAAACCGATGCCGCCTTTCACGGGGCTCGATTGAAGCACGTCGAAATCGTAGCCCGCAGCCGTGAGCACCGAGGTCGTGCACTGGCTCGCGGATTTGGCGCGCGCCAAACCGAAGGGGTCACTTCCCGTCACGTCCAAGATCACCACGTGTCCGTTCACGGCCAAGATGTCGCCGCTCTTGATGTTGCTTCCGGCCGTAAACGTCACGGGCACAAGACAAGACAAACCGTTGCTCGCCGGGTTCATCATCATCGACGACGAGATTCCGTACACGAGCGAGGCTTTGAGTTTTTTGCCGGGAGCGGTCCTCAGACCCGAAGCGGCCATCGCGCTGAACACGTAGCCCGAGCAGTCGATGCCAAGCACTTTGGTGCCGGTGCCGGCGTCTTTAAAGAGATCAATCGGTGAGTCTTCGGAGGTCGTGGCGTAAGGTTTGCCACCGAAGTCATAAATCAAAGGTTTGTTCGGAACATCAAAGCAGCTCGCATCGCGCTCGAGACCCTCTTTGATGTAGTAGTGGGTCTTTTTCAAATCGGCGACGCTCGAAACCTCGCGCTTCAAGCCGCCATCGGGGTGATTCCCAATGACCGAAATGCCACGCGTATCGGGCGTGCTCGCGGTCATCGCGGGAAGCTCGGCGCCCGCACAGTTCTGGTAAGCCGTGGTCATCACGCGCAGGGCGCCTGACATAACGGGATCCATATCACCCAGCTTAGTGGCGGCATTGGCCGGAGGATTTTGCGGCTGAGTCGTGTCGTCGTCGCACGACATGCCGGCGACTTCGGCGCTTTTTTGCACCTGCGCGAAGCTGGCTTTGATCTTTTGTCCCAGCGCGAGCTTTTCGGGTGAGGTCTGATCGCCGATGTCCAAGGCCGTGATCGCTTCGAGAAGTTCCGCCTTGGTGTTGATCTTAAGCTGAGCTTGCGTCTCGGAGGTGACGGCGTCGTAAACGCGCAGAACGTTTTGCACCATCATCTCGGCCTGCTCTTGGTTCATCGATTTCAATTTGCGCCGCAGGGCCGATTCAAGTTGGTCTTTGCCGGGAAGCTCTTCGCCTTGGATCAAAGCTTCCGACAGCGTCGCCACGACTTTGTCGCTGTAGCTTGCGCAGGCGCCAAACTTATCGGTGGCATCGGCGATTTGCTCCGAAACGGAGTCGAACTTCGCGCAGGCCGAAAGAGTTGAAAAAACAAGAACGCTTCCAGTGACTTTGATTTTCCATCCGATGGAGTTTTTCATAAAACTCTATCGGCGCGATTTCCTTCGAGATTTAATGTTTTTGGTTTCGCCTAAGACCTGGGCAGCCGTTTCTGGCTTTCCGTCGAAGTCCTGAACAATGCTCCAAAACAAAGAACCCGCCTCGGGGGCGGGTTCCAGTTTGCCGAGGCACAATTTTGCCCCGTTTTTGAAGGAGAAAAGGCTTAGAATTCGAAGCTGCCGAACAGCGCCAAGCGAGGATACAAGTAGATTTCGCTGGTGCTGGTTTCAACTTCTTTGCGCGTGACATTGGCTTGAGCGGCCGAGAGACCGGCCAATCCGCCAACGCCCATGGTTTTGTTCAAGCGGTGAGTAAGACCAACACCAGCCTCGAGCGAAAACGCGCTTGTGCTGGAGAAGTTATTCTCAATCGAGAACATGTTGTGGCTGAGACCGAACTCGCTGAAGAACGACGTCTCTGCCGGTGTGTACGTGTGGCGCCAGTAACCCGAGAACGACAAAGCCGAGACGTCATCGTTGCGGTTCATGGGAGCCAACGCGCGGAAGCCGATTTTCTCGGAGTCGCTCATTTGGTAAGCCAAAGCCGGACCGATGGTCATCGTGGGAGAAATCGAAGTCGCGTAGATTTGCGCTTCAACGTCGTAGAACTCAACCACGCGTGTGGTGGGCGAATCCAAGCTGATGCTCGAAGCACCATCTTGAGCGTTGACGGCGAACGGAACCAACAGAGCAAAAAACAATGCGATCTTCACAGAAATCTCCTATCAATTTCAATGCGCCCCAAAGGGGCGACAAATTCAATGCGCCCCTTTGGGGCGACAAATAACTTGCGCCAATTCAAACAAAGGGTTTCTCGAATTTCACCAAAAATGCGCCAAGAATCCGCGCGTCATCCACCGGAAATCAGGGCTTTGACTTGAAACCGGGCGCATCGGATCTTGGCGGCATGACGCCGCAAAAACTCGAAGCTTGGATCAAACAAAAATTGGGAACACCCGCCCCGGCCAAAACCCGCGATTACGTGGCCCGTTATGTCGGTGCCGTGAAGCACGAGGCTCGCAAGTCTGACGAGCAATCACGCCTTGAATTTTGGGGGCTCAACATGCCCACTCACCGCGCGGCCGCCAAAGAGGTCTCGGCACGAACAAAAAAAGAGTTTGGCCTGAATTCCAAATCACTTCCTGAGAATGACAGGCTCCAAGCCCAAATCGCGGAATGGACCCTGTGGCTCGGCGTTTGGAACCGAACTTCCAACTACGACGTCCGCTCGGTCGTTCTGATTTGGATGAGCGCCAAGGAGCGCCTGCAGCTGCGCCGCCGTCAGTGGAAGGATCTTTTCGCGATGGCCGAGACCATCGACAACTGGGCCCTGAGCGACGGTCTTTCGATGATGATCGCCGATGTGCTCGAGAACGACCCCAAACTGTTCTCGCATTTTAAAAAATGGAACACGTCAAAAAACCCCTGGCTCCGCCGCCAATCGCTGGTGGGCATTTACTGCTACGCGCGTTTTCGAAAAAAACCGATCGCACCGGGTCTCACGCTGGGTCTGCTCGAAAAGCTTTTGGATGATCCGCACTTTTACGTGCAAAGGGGCGTCGGCTGGACGCTTCGTGAGGTCGATCGCATTGACGCCAAACTTCAGCGCGCCTTCGTGAAAAAACATTTGCACCGCATCTCCGGCGTCGCCTGGTTCGCGGCCTCCGAACTCTACCAAGAAAAAGACCGCAAAGCTTTGGTGACCGCTCGCAAAGAACACCGCACTCGAAATCGAAAATAAAAAGGCCTGGGTTTTCACCCAGGCCCGACCCCCGCCTCAAATCAAATTTTTTAGTTCTCAGGATTCAAAAGCATTTCAATGCTCGTTTCGAGGTCGCCGTACACATCAAAGCTGCGGCCATCAAGGCCCAGAAAGTAGTTCTCAATTTTTGCCGATGCCGAATCCGCCTTGAGCGGGCCTTTGAGCATGTATTCCAAGTCCACCGTGTTAAAATCATAGATCTCCACCGGTGAAACGTTCTGACCGCGCTTGATGGCGTAGTAGACCAGATGATGTTCATCCATATGAATCAGCAGACCACCGATAAAATCCGCGTCTTGCACTTCGCGGATCGCCGAGGGGACAAATCCCCAGTCTTTAAAAAGAGCAACGAGGCCCGATTTGTCCGCGGACGCGAAGCCATCATTCGGCTCTTCGTAATCTTGAACTTTGGCGGCCAGCTTTTCCATGCAGGCTTGAGCATCGGCCAGTGTCCGTACGTTGCAGAGAACCGTTTCGTCCGCGGCCTGCGCGAGGTTCACAAACAGAAGGGAGGCGGCAAAGATCCAGATTTTCATTTCAACTCCAAGGTTTGGGATTGGGCCCTTTCTACGCGCCGGACCATAAAATTGAAAATGAATGATCTAAAATTTTGTATTCATTTTTTGAATAGTTGATAGGCGGCACAAGACTTGATATCTGTCTGGCGAACACCGGCGAAAAGACGGTCCTCAGGGCCCCGAGAGCTTGCGAGCTTTGGGGGTCTTGAAAGGCTTTCGCGTTCGCCCAACAAAACAACGTTCCCGAAAGGACGACCATGAAACCCCTGTTTCTGTCCCTCGCGCTCTCGACCGCGGCTTTGAGTTCCGCGCTCGCGCAAACCCCCGTCTCGACAACTCCCAAAACCACTCTTCAAGAGGCCGCACCGACCCGCAGCTTCCGCGTGGGTTTGGTGCGCCCGATTTTGGATGCCAAGGTCGAGGCTTCCAGCAAGTACGGTTCGAGCAACGACACACCCCCCCTCAGCAGCACCACGGGTCTAAGCGTGGGTTACGCTTCACTCCCCGTTCGCAGCCTCGGCTAGACCACGTCTGCCGCGTTCATGGAGATCGTTGAAAACAGCGCCAGCGCGCAGCTCGTCCGCGCGGATGGGAACTTGGCTTACGCGTTCAATCCCGTGGTTTCGCTCAAAGGAGGATTGAACGTGAGCAAATTCACCAAAACCGAACCGCTCGCCAAGCTCGATCCGAATGTGGGCGCACAAGCCGCCTTGGGCTTGCAGCTGGGCCGGCACTTCGCGGTGGATGTGGGGTATACCGTCATGCGCCAGTCCGGGAACATTTCGTTCAACGACGGCGCGGACAACCTGAAAGTTGACTATCAACTCCAGGGACTCGAGATCGGGCTGAACGGGACGTTCTAGTTCGCGTGCCGAGATCCAAATAAAAAAGGCCTTGGTTTTCACCAAGGCCTTTTTTATTTCTAAGTTCAAGAATCAGAGAAACTCGTGCGACGCCCAGGCCATGATCTTCTTCAAGAAGCTCGGGCCTTTTCCATCCCAAGCTTCATTGCCGGCGTTCTTCACCTTGATGCTCTTCGCCGTCTCGGCCTGGATGTCCAGCGCGAGCTGCGGGCAATTCTCAGACACCCAACCCGACTCCAAGTTGGTATGATGAGAGCGCGGGTCCATGTTCCAGCTAGTCACCGCCACTTTTTTGCGGTCCACCGTGTAGACTTTCGAATGGTACTTTCCGACGCTTTCTTTGGGCGTCAGGGCATGTCGAGGCGCCGTGATTTTTTCGGGCGCGATCGCCAAGATTTTCATCGTTCCGCCCGTGTCTGTTTGGGCGCGCTCACGCAGGATCAAGTCCGTCGGGCCATAACCTTCCGTTGAACGGTTGGTCACCACCACGACCTCGACACCTTTGTCACGTTTCGACAGAAGGATGCTGCGGATGTCCGCCTGAGGAACGTAGCCCCAGTTTTCGGTGAAAATTTCGCTCTGGGCGCTTTGGAACTGTTTCATCAAAGCATGAGTCATGCGTTTGAGCTCGAGACGTTCGCCGTGCAGATAAGGACGGTTGTCGTAGTCGCCATCATTCAGAGCGACGACATCCGCGAACGCCGGAGAGTCCGAAACGAAGCGACCTTCGCAGCGGTAGCTCTTGGCCTTCACGGGCTGAGACCACGCGCCATTCAGGCGGGCGCTCAGACGCCGCTTTTCTTCTTTGTTATTGTTCGCGCATTCTTTAAGAGCCTCGATCCTGGCGGCGGTGCTGAGATTGCTCTCAAGACGGCTCGTGTTGCGGCTGTTCCAGAGCTCGTTAAAATTACGCGCGGCCTGCGGGCCCGAGGATCCCTGAACGAAGACGTCGCGGTCGATCCAGTTGGTGCCATTGGCAAAGCCAAAGTAATCGTCGGCGACATTGCGGCCGCCGGTCACGTAGGTCGAGCCATCAAAAACGAAAAGTTTGATGTGGGTGCGGTTGTTCCCTTGCGGGTTCCATTTTTTGGTCACGTTGTAGTAGCGAAGCTCGATGCCTTTCGAATCAAACAAGGCCACGGCTTTGTCGCGCGTTTCTTCATCATGGGTGTAAGCGTCCACGATCACGCGAACCTTCACGCCCCTCTTGGCCGCCGCTCCCAGCTCGTCCGTCAAGACGCCGCCAACGGTGCCGCAAATGTCATAAATAAAGTAGGTCAAGTCGATCGAGCGCTTGGCGTTTCGAATCGAGCTCACGATCTGGGTGATACTCTGATCGCCATCGGCCAGGTAATGGACGTTGTCCACCGCGTGCGCGGCTCCCGCGCTCAAAACCAGGCCCAAACTCATCACGACTGAAAATAGCGGTTTCATAGAGTCTCCTTCGCCAAATCCATGAAATGCAAAGACCTCGCGGGGGCGTCCCGCTCTTTACGCGGTTTTAAGCCGTCAATCTCTTAGACAGTGCCACGACCGATTAGACGGCCTCTCAGGCCCCACGGATCCGGGCTCCGGACTCCACCAAGGCCACTTCCTCGCTCAGCGCGAGATGACCTTTGCTTCGGGGGTTCGCCACGGAGGTTCTATGAAAACGATCTTTTTCTCGACTTTGGCTCTCACGGCTCTGCTGTCTTTCACCACCCACGCGGCCACCATTCCCGTTTCGGTGACCGCCTTTAAAAACAAGGTCGGCAGCTCGGGCTGCGCCGAGGATTGGAATTACTGGGGCGAGCACCTGGGCTCCGCCTTTCAAGAGATGCTCATCACCGAGCTCGTCAAACGGGAGGGGCGCTTCGAGATCCTGGAACGCGAACAAATCCGCGACATTTACAACGGCGAGCACGAACTCGTGAACTCCGAGGAGTCTGACGTTCAGCTGCAAAAAAAGAAGTTCAAGAAAGCCCGCTACACCTTCGTGGGCTCGGTGTCCGAGTACGAATACTGCGCGAGCAGCAATTCGGGCGGCGTTCAGCTCCCCATCGGTGGGCTCTTTGGTTCGGTGGGCGTGAAGTTCTCGAAAAAGAACGCCAAAGTCCGTATCGATCTGCGCGTCATCGACACGGTCACGGGCCGCGTGGTGGCCTCGGTCATGAGCGAAGGCAAGGCCGATCGCATGGGCGTGGGTTTCGATTCGGATGATATGAGCTATGAAAACCAAAGCCGCTCACCCGTGGGCGAAGCGGCGCGCACGGCGATCCAAGACGCGGTCGCAAAAGTCGAAAACCGCCTCAACTAAAGCCGATCACGATCATACAAATAAAAAAGGCCGCATCTCTGCGGCCTTTTTCTTTTTTACCAAACGAAATGATCACGCCTCAACGTTGGGCCGGCCCACCGAGTAGTACGTGAAGCCGGTGCCTTTGATGTCACGAGGGTTGTAGATATTACGGCCATCGCAAATCACGGGCTTTTTCATCAGCGATTTCACGCGGGCAAAGTCAGGCTCCCGGAAGGACTTCCATTCGGTCGCGATCACCAAGACCGACGCGCCTTCCAGCACATCGTACTGATCTTCTTTGAACGAAAGGCCCTTGTCGTTTTTGAAATGCTCGCGCGCGTTTTCAGCCGCGACGGGGTCGTAAGCCGATACGGTCGCGCCTTCGGCCAAGAATTTCTCGATCAAGTACAAAGCGGGAGCCTCGCGAATATCATCGGTGCCCGGCTTAAAGGCCACGCCCCAGAGCGCGATCTTGTGGCCGCTCAGCGAGCCACCCGCGGCTTTGCGAACCTTGTAGAAGAAGTTTTCGCGCTGGATCTGGTTCACCTTTTCGACCGACTCCAAGATATCCATATCCTCGTCGGCGTTTGAGCCGGCTTTGATCAAGGCCTTCACGTCTTTTGGGAAGCACGAGCCGCCGTAACCCACGCCCGCAAAGATAAAATGCGGTCCGATGCGGAAATCGGTGCCGATCCCGCGGCGCACTTGTTCGATGTCCGCGCCCACTTTTTCGCAAACGCGCGAGAACTCATTCATGAGCGAGATCTTGGTCGCGAGCATCGAGTTGGCGGCGTACTTGGTCATTTCGGACGAGAGCGGGTCCATGACCAGCAAGGGGTTGCCGGACTTCAAAAAGGGTTCGTAGAGGCGGCGCATGACGTCGGCGGCTTTTTCAGAATCGCAGCCGACAACCACGCGGTTGGGCTTGAGGGCGTCTTCGATCGCTGCGCCTTCGCGCAGGAACTCCGGGTTGGAAACAACATCGTAGCCGATGTTCGCGCCGCGTTTTTTGAGAACTTCGGCGATTTTATCTTTTACTTTTTTCTGCGTGCCCACGGGAACGGTCGATTTGTTGATCACGACTTTGTAACCGTTCAGGTGCGTGCCGACGGTCTCCGCGACTTGCAAAACATATTTCAAATCGGCCGAGCCATCGATATCCGAAGGCGTGCCCACGGCGATGAACAGAACGTCGGACTCTTCAACGGCCTGTTTGAGATCGGTGGTGAAACTGATGCGCTTGGCTTTGATGTTGTTGGTGACCAGATCATCCAGGCCGGGTTCGTAAATCGGCGAGATGCCATCTTTGAGTTTGTTGATTTTTTTCTGGTCGACATCGGCGCAGATGACCTGGTTGCCCATTTCGGCGAAGCAAACACCCGTCACGAGACCCACATAGCCTGTTCCAAACACGGAGATTTTCATAAACCACCTCTAAACCTTTACCTTGAGCGTCGAAAGAGCCTAATATGTCTCAAGAGGTTCAAATCCGGCAATGAAATCTTGTCTCGTGATCCCTTGCTACAACGAAGAAAACCGGCTCAAGAGCGACCAGCTCCTGGCTTTTTTGACACAGTCTCCGGATTTTGAGCTTTTGCTCGTCGACGATGGGAGTCAGGACGGCACCTGGCGCGTGATCGAGGCGCTGGCCGCCCAAAACCCTCGCGCCCAAGGACTCAAACTCGAGAAAAACCAAGGCAAAGCCGAAGCTGTTCGTCGGGGCGTCATGAAGGCTCTGGAGAACCCAGAGCTGCAGTTCGTGGGTTATTTTGATGCCGACCTGGCCACTCCGCTCGAAGAGTCGCACCGGATGCTTCGGTACTTCAACGAGCAGCCCTACTACCAAATGATCTTGGGCTCGCGCCTGCGCAAACTCGGAAACCAAATCGAGCGGCGTTGGTCCCGCCATCTTTTGGGCCGCCTTTTTGCGACGGCGGTGTCGCAGATTCTTCATCTCCCGGTGTACGACACTCAATGCGGAGCCAAACTCTTTCGCGCCCCGATCGCGCGCGTTCTCTTCAAAGAGCGCTTCGTCTCGCCCTGGTTTTTCGACGTCGAAATTCTGGCGCGCCACTTAGCCCAGAAAGGCAGCGCGAATCAGATCTTTGAAATGCCGCTCAAAATTTGGATCCACCAACCCGGCTCCAAACTCAGATCCTCGGACTACCTCCGCGTCCCCATCGAACTCCTCAAAATCTGGTACCACTACCGCAAGGTGCCTGGCACCTTTTAGGGTCACGGTGCGCAAAGTGCGGAAGCGCCGCATTTCAAAAAGGTGCCAGGCACCTTTTTTGGTGCCAGTCCCAGGCGGAGCTGAGGATGGAGGCGAGATCGCTGCGCTCGGGTTTCCAACCTAGTTTTGTGAGGGCTTTGCTGGCGTCTGCGACCAACTCCGCGGGGTCTCCGGCGCGGCGAGGAGCCACGTCGAATGGAATCTCGCGGCCCACGACTTTGGAGGCGGCTTGGATCACCTCGAAGGTGGAATGTCCAGAGCCGGTGCCGAGATTGAAAACATCCCAGGCTTTTCCCGAGCGCTCTAAAGAATCCAAAGCCTTCACGTGCGCGGTCGCCAGGTCATAGACGTGGATGTAATCGCGCAGGCAAGAGCCATCGCGAGTCGCGTAGTCGTTGCCGAAGACTTTGATTTTGGATCCACCCGGGAGCATCGATTTGAGCACGAGCGGAATCAGGTGCGTCTCGGGATCGTGATCTTCACCGAGGCCGAATTCATTGCAGGCACCGGCGGCATTGAAGTACCGCAGGGCCACCGAGTTCATTTTTCCGATCGCGGCCAAGTCTTGAAGCACCCGCTCCACCATCAGCTTCGAGGCGCCGTAGGGGTTGATCGGTTTTTGCGGATGGGCCTCGTCGATCGGGAGCTTCTCGGGATTGCCGTAAGTCGCACAGGTCGAAGAGAAGACGAACTTCGAAATTTTATGTTCCACGAGCGTCGTGAGAAGACTCACCGTCTCGGCCACGTTGTTGTGGTAATACTTCAGAGGATCGTTCACCGATTCACCGACGTAGGCGTAGGCGGCAAAGTGCAGAACGGCGTCGATCTTGTGTTTGGTGAGAATCTCGCCGACGAGCTTGGCATCGGCGATGGAGCCCTCGTACAGAGGTCCCCACTTCACGGCCTCGCGGTGCCCATAAACCAAGTTGTCGAGAACGACCGGCTGATACCCTTGCTGCGCCAACACCGCACAGGCGTGGCTGCCGATATAGCCGGCGCCGCCCGTGACCAAAACGGATGTGCTCATACCGATCGCTCCTTCAAAACGTGGGTCTCCTCCGCCTGCCAAACCACGAGAGCCCAGATCAGAATCATCACGAACTTGAGTTTTGAGTGCTCAAAATTGGATTCCGTCAAACCGCCCAGAATAAATGCGACCTGCGCGCCCAAGCAGCCGAGCATCAAACCCTTGGCAAAAGGTTCGCGGTCCGAAACCCGCTGGTAAGTTCGCATCGTGAGAATCAAAAAACCGCCCAACACCAGAAGGTACATGATCAAACCGATCACCCCCGTGCCCGCCAAAAAATGCAGGTACTGATTGTGCGCGTGCGACTCGATCACGCCCGCCGGCGCGCCGACCATGTCGTAGTACTGGCGGATGATCCGGCTGTTCTCGCCGTAGCCAACGCCGAGGATGGGATGGTCCATGAAGATTTTAAAATGGCCCTTCCAGATCCATTGGCGCTCGTCACCCGAGCTCAGAGCCATGGTCATACGCTCGGCCATCGTGGGCCAGGCCACCGTCATCAGCCAAACAGCGCCCGCGCCAAGCGCCGTTAAAAGCGCGCCTAAACGCAGGCTGTACATGAAACCCATGATCAAGGTCGCAAAGGCCATCGCGATCCAAATCCCGCGCGTGAAACTTAAAATCACCGCGACGCCCGTCACGACCAGCGCCGGCACCAGAAATCGCAGGTAAGAGGATTTCCAACGCAGGGCCATCAACGACAGACCCACGCCCAAGCAAAAGTAAATCCCGTAGATGTGACCAAAAGTCATCGCGTTTGAAAGAAGGCCCCCCGTGCGGTGCCCACCCGACCACGGGGCCAAGTCATAGCTCGGATTGATCGGATCAAAACCTAAGAACCAAACGACGATGGCGTAGAGCGAGCAAATCCCCAAGATGATCGAGGCCGGAATCTGCGCCTTCGGACGCACGCCCATTTCGCAAATCGCCCAGGCCAAACAGTAAAAAATAAAAATCCAGCGGAACTCGAGCAGGCGAAACACCCAGTCCGTGTTCGACAGCGGTGAAAACGCGAAGCTGAGTCCGATGACCACGAGCCACGCCAGAAAAAGTTTTTCCATTCCGATCGGACGCAAGACCGAGCGAAGACTCTCCCCCGCCCAAAGACGGCGGCCCATCTTAAAAAGAACAACCAAGCAGAGCAGCGTTGCAAACAAATCCATCGCCGACTGACTGGCCAGAGTTGCGACCGCGAACAGAGTGACAAACCAGAACATCATCAAACGCCTCCAGCGCCCGGAAGCGGGATCTCACCCAAGGTGTCCACGGTTTCAAAGTGGAAGCTTCCCGCGCGGTGCCGCTCGAGCTTTTCGAGCCATGCGGGAAGGTCTTGAGTTTCATTTTCAAACAGGTCGGATTTCAAAAAATAAAAACGCGGCAGCCCCGCATTGTGAGCGGCCGCAAGATCGGTGACCCGGTCGCCGATCATGATTGAACGCGAGAGGTCCAAACCCAAATCTTGCGCCGCGGTTTTGAGCATGCCGGCGTTGGGCTTACGGTACTCGTCCGTCCAGGCTCCTTTTTGCGGAATGGATCCCGTCGCGAATTCAAATTCGCCCTGAGGGTAAGGGCTGGATTCGGCGGTCTTGTAAAAAGGGGCGAAGTAGATGCGGTCCAAGCCAGCCCCTTTGAGCGCCAGAAGTTCAACCATGCGCGCGCTCACGGACTTGTAGTCCTCAAGCGTGATCCAGGTGCGGCCAATCCCGGATTGATTGGTGACGACCACGACCGCAACCCCCGCCTCGTTGGCCCGGCGGATCAGCTCCGCGGCGGTCGGAATCAGACGGACCTGATCGGCCTGCTTCAGGTAGCCGGCGTCGTGAATGATCACGCCGTCGCGGTCCAAAAAGAGAGCGGGCTTAAGAGTGTTTGCCATGGTCATTTTTCATCTCATATTTCGGCCCCAGTGCCCACCGCCGGGCGGGAAATGCCTAGCGCGTCATCCAAGTTCGTGTGTGATCGAATCCCGTTTTTAGGGCATAACGCAAGGAGATGCCTTCTCGTGTACAAAAGATCCTGATTCTTCTCTCGGACCTAGCCGCGCAAGTGGTGGCGTTCGCCCTCGGTGCGTGGGCCCTGGCGGTTTACGGGCAGTACTCCTCGTTTGAAGCCCTCGAAGGGTGGTGGGTCACCACCGGATCCATTCACACCCTCGTTCAAGGCCTGTTCGCTGTTTTGGTTTTGGTGCGCTTTTACATGAAGGGCATCTACTCCAAGCGCCTCCCGTACTGGGATGAACTGCGCCAAATTCTGATCACCGTCACCTACCTGGCCGCGCTGAACGGCATCGTGGTTTTGATCGCGAAGTGGCCGTTCTCGCGCGTGCTGTGGCTGTCGAGCTGGAGTTTGTCGCTGATTTTGATTCCGCTCTTCCGTGCGTGGACCCGCCGGACTTTGCGCCGTCTGGGTTACTGGTCGCGCCCCACGGTGATCATCGGCGGCGGCGACACGGCTTGGTCCACATGGACCGCGCTTCGCAGTGAGCCCAACCTTGGCTTTCAAGTTTTGAAGTTCTTGAACCTTGAAAAGGACCTTCATCCCGACATCGCCTCCACCGGAGTTCCGGCCGAGAACGTGCAACGCGAAGAGCTCGTGTCCTCACTGCTCAAGCTCGTTGACGAAGAAGAGAATCTTCAGGTGATCATCGCTCTTGAGCAGTCCGACACGGCTTCGGCCTCAAGCCTGCTCGAGCGTCTGAGCCTGTTCTTCGAAGATGTGTACTTGGTGCCGTCACTTGGGGGGCTTCCGCTCTTCGGGATGGACGCCCAGCACTTCTTCAGCCACGAAGTTCTTCTTCTTCGCAGTAAGAACAACCTGGGTTTCCGCCCGCAGTACTGGATGAAGCGGGCTTTTGACCTCGTCGCCGCTTCGCTCGGCCTGATCGCGATCTCGCCGATCTTGATCTGGATCACCCTGCGAATCCGCCGCTCGGGGCCGGGCGTTCTTTTCGTCCAGCCCCGTGTGGGGCATAAGGGCGAAACATTTTACTGCTTTAAGTTCCGCACCATGGTGCCGAATGCCGAAAAAGTTTTAAGCGACCTGCTCGCACGTGACCCCGTCGCCAAGCGCGAGTGGGAAGAAAAGACCAAGATCACCAACGATCCGCGCGTCACCCCGATCGGCGAATTCTTGCGCAAAACCAGCCTGGATGAGCTTCCGCAGCTTCTCAATGTCATCAAAGGTGACATGAGCCTGGTCGGCCCGCGTCCCATTCTTTTGCACGAGGTGGACAAATACGGACCGCGGCTCTCGTTCTACAAAAACGTCAAACCCGGCATCACCGGTTTGTGGCAAGTCAGCGGTCGATCCGACACCGAGTACGCCAGTCGGGTTCATCTCGATACCTGGTACGTGAAAAACTGGTCGCTTTGGTACGATATCGCGATTTTGTTTAAAACTGTCCGCGTCGTCTTCAAACGCGAAGGGGCCTATTAATGGGTCAGAAAAAACGTTCCGAGTTGTTTTTTGATGAAAATATCGCCCCGTTTCTTCTTTTCGTGCTCGGCTTGATCCGCCGCGGATGGCGGCAGCTGCTTCAGACGAACCCTCCTCGAGCCGCAACCCTTCAGCGATTTGCGCTGCTTAAATTGACTGACGTCACCGAAACGGTTCTGGTGTCCGCGCTGGTCGCAGACATCAAGAAATGGAAGCCTCAGTCCGAAGTGACACTCATCGTGGGGCCTCAAAACTTCGCTTACGCCGACCTAATCCCGCTGGTCGATCATTTGATCATGTTGCCGGCAATGGACCTACGCACAAGCATCTCGCAAATCCGCCAAGACAAGTACGATGTGTTGTTGAATTGCGATTCTTGGTCGCGAGTTTCGGCCATTTTAGGCGCGCTGGCTCGCTCGCGCTGGGTTGTGGGTTTTATGACCTCGCGAGAAAGCCGCCACTTCGCAGACGACAACTTGATTCCTCACCGCAGGGACCTGCACGAACTCGACAATTACCGAGCTCTCTTGAGGTCGATTGGGGTCCAAAGCTCTCTTCCGCCCCTCAAGCCCGCCACCACTTCGGCTGCGACCGTTAAAGATGCCATTACCTTAAACTTGTGGGCCGAAGGTCCAAGTGGATACCAGCGCGAATGGCAGCAGGACCGCTGGAAGAAATTGATTCTGCTTTTGTCGGAACGTGCCGCCTACAATTTTTATCTCGTCGGAAGCCCGGACCAGCGCGGACGCAATCAAGTGGTGATTGACCAGTTGCCGATCGCGCTGAGGGCTCGTGTCAACAATGCCGCCGGCGGCACCATGGAACAAATTGTGCGCTTAATCGCGAGCAGTCAGCTCTTGGTTTCGGTGGATACCGGCTTTGCTCACGTTGGCGCCGCCGCCGGAATTCCCGTGGTCGTCCTGCACGGACCAACAAGTGTCAAACGTTGGGGCGCGGTCGGTCTCAAGACTCGTCACATCGCAAGCCGCTTGCCCGGTGCCGGCCAAGTTCAGTTCAGCTTTGAAAATGCCGGACCTCAAAACTTTTTAGACTCCATTGGCGTGGATGAAGTCTATGCCGCCGCCGAAAAAGCATTGGGCCTTCGCGGAACCCCGTTTGTTCAGGATTTTGACGAGTGAGCGGCTCCGAGCGAGGCAACTCAAAGTTGCGGTTTTTAGATGAAAAGATCGGTCCTTGGCCCCTGCGAATACTCGGCCTCTGGCGCGCTTTTTTGCGCGCCCTGGGTTTGCGGCGCCCCCCACAACAGATTCGCTCCGTGCGCCTTCTCAAACTTGCAGGAATCGGCGACACGGTTTTGCTTTCAGCCTTAGTGGGGGATCTCAAGGCTTGGAATCCTGATGTCCACGTCACGATGGTGGTGGCTCCCTCCAATGCGATTTATGCTCGCTTGCTCCCACTGGTCGATGAAGTGCTCGTTGTACCCGTAAAAAACCCTCTCCGGGCATTGAGTATTTTGAGACGCGAGTCCGCAGATTTGATGATCAATGCCGACTCCTGGGCGCGGCTTTCCGCATTGTTGGGCGCCTTGTCGCGGGCTCGCTGGGTGATCGGCTTTCAGACACCAGGACAACTGCGTCACTATGCCGATGACCAGTTGATCCCTCATCGTGCCGACAAGCACGAGATCGATAATGACCGTTCGCTCCTCGCGACGCTGGGAATCCCCGTCGGTGGCCCTCCATTAAAGCCGCCCACCCAGCCAGCCCCTCCAGAGCTGCGAGGCGCCGTCATTTTTCACCTCTGGCCAGGAGGCACGAAAAGCCATTTACGAGAATGGCCCCTCGAAAATTGGGCGTCTTTGCTGGAACGCCTCGCTCGCTCCGGAGTCCAAAAGTTTGTGTTGACGGGCGCTCCGGAACAAAGGGTCTTGAACGACCGCTTCATCGCCGCTCTCCCCGCCTCCTTTCAAGCTGGTGTTCACAACGCCGCGGGGATGCCGATGCAAAATACCATCAATCTCCTCGCCGAAGCCGCCCTCCTCATTAGTGTTGATACGGGCGTGATGCACATCGGGGCGGCCCTGGGGACAAAAGTGATCAGCTTACACGGCCCCAGCAACCCACGCCGTTGGGGCCCCATCGGGGAGCGCGTCCAGCCCTTGACAAGCTCCCAGCCCGGCGCAGGACGCTTGGTGCTGGGATTTGAGTACGACTCGGATCAGAACTTCATGACAGGACTCTCAATCGATGAGGTTGAAACCTGTGCGCGAAAGATGCTGGGGACACCATGACCCTGCTCCTCATTTCTCTACGCTCGGATCACGGTGGGGGACCCAAACATCTCCTCGACCTCGCCACTCAGCTCAAGATCGATCACCCCTCACAACGAATCGCGATCGCGGCTCCGGACGAAGCTCCTTACGGCCCGGCTTTTAAGGAACTGGCCGGCCCCCTCTTTTTTGAACTCCCCCACCGCAAGTTTACTCTGGGAGCTTTTTGGCGCTTGGCGCGCTGGGCGCGCCATCAAGGCGTCTCAACGGTTCACTCGCATGGACGCGGAGCAGGCGTCTACTCCAGGCTTCTGAAGTTCCTCGATTCACGCCTGCGCGTCGTTCACACCTTTCACGGGTTTCATCGAGGTGCAGGCCTGACCGGCTCGCTGAAGGTTGCCGTTGACCGGCTTCTCGCCCCTTGGGCCGATGCCTACATCGCCGTGGCACCGGACGAAAAAATACTCCTTGAGAGCAATGGCTGTACGAAGGAAATTCCGTGCCATGTCATTCTCAATGGTGTCGCGACTCCGTCAGCACTCTCCCCGCGCTCCCATTTTCGAGGAGTTCTCGGTCTTCTCGCACGACATGATCACCAGAAGGGTCTCGATTTGCTCATGCGCCATCTCTTGGCCTGGAACTCGCTCTCCCCGGCAAGGCCCTGGGTTTTTCACATCGCGGGATTTGCCCCGGCCTCCTTTGAGGTCCCAGGTCCCCTTCGAGATCGAGTTGTTCTTCGCGGCCCCTTGAGTGATCCACGGGCGTTCCTGCGGGAGCTTGACTTGTACGTGAGCTCGGCGAGATGGGAAGGCCTACCTCTCAGCGTTTTGGAAGCGGCCGCCGAAGGGGTTCCTACGCTCTTATCTGACGTTCCAGGTCACGCCTACTTCAAGGATAAAAAGGTGACGGCGACGTTTCGGTTGGAGGATTCAAACTCTTTCTGCCACGAACTCAATCAACTTTTTCAGAGCGAAACTCAACGGCTCGAGCTGGCACAGAAAGCTTTTCAACTGGTTCGTGAACATCACAGCGTTGAGAGGATGGCCCGAGAGACTGAGTTGCTCTATAGAGCCTGACGTAGAAAAGGTCCCCGCACTACAATCTAACGCGAGGCGACTTCCTACAAGAATTCCACAAAAGATGTCATAAAATAGCGCATGAAGATCGCATACGTTGCCGAGTGGGATTTCTCTCACCCGACCGGCGTTTCCAAGAAGATTCTAAGCCAAGTTCGAATCTGGAACCAACTCGGAGCCGACGCCCAACTACATGTGATTTCATCCCATCAGCCCTTACAACCATCGAAAACAATTCTTAGTTCAAACCTTCCAGGTTGGATTAAAGGCAGCCCTCGAACATATTTAAATAAGATGATTTGCGCCCCAGAGCTGGCCAACAACATCGCAGAGCAAAAACCCGACATTATTTTTTATCGCATCGGAATTTGGTATCCATACTTGACTGGTCTTCTGCGCTCTAAGCCAAGCGTCATTGAATTGAATAGCCTTGAGCTTAATGAGCTCGATGGCGCCGGTTTTATAAAAAGCCGGATTTACCCTTGGGGCCGCCGACAGATTCTTGAGGCCGCGGCCGCGTTCGCGCCGGTGTCTCACGAAATCGCAGCGGCCCTTAGTCCTGAGCGACGCCCCTGCTTTGTTTGCGGTAACGGGTACGACTTCAGTTCCATGCCTCCTGTTGACCGAAAGACCATGTCTGACCGTCCGCAGGCCTTATTCGTCAGCTCCGACGGTCAGTTTTGGCAAGGAGTTGATTTGATTCTTAAATGGGCGGCCCAACTCCCTGACCTTGATTTTCACCTTGTCGGGATTTCGAGGAGCCAAGCTCCTGCCAATGTCATCTTTCACGGCACCATGTATGATGGCGAACTTCGGGATCTGGCAAGAAAGATGGATTTCGGTATCGGGACCCTGGCTCTGCACCGGAAAGGTATGGAAGAAGCCTCGCCCCTAAAGACGCGAGAATACGCGGCGTGGGGACTTCCCTTTGTCTACGCCTACCGCGATACCGATTTAACCTCTCCACATCCCGCGCTTCTCCAACTGCCGAACAACGAAAACGCCGTTTTAGCCGCGGTCTTGCGAGTACGTGAATTTGCGTTGCAATGGCGACACCAGCCGCATGACAGTTCGCGCTTCCGTGAACCGCTCGATCGAATGCGTAAAGAAGCGCGACGATTGGACTTCTTTAAAATGGTCGCGGCCCAGCCGCACGAAGGGCGTTGAACAGTGTGTGGTATCTCCGCGCTCATTTCTCCTACCCCATTTCCGGCTCGCCTCATCGAGCAGATGACGGATATCATCAAGCACCGAGGTCCTGACGGTTTCGGTTATTTTCACGAAAATGGGATCGCACTCGGGCATCGGCGACTCGCGATCTTGGACTGCTCTGAAAGTGGCCACCAGCCCATGCATTTTCGAGACAAGGCCGTCCTCACCTACAATGGCGAAATTTACAATTACATCGAAATCAAAACGGAGCTTGAAAAAGAGGGCTACGAGTTTCACGGACATTCGGATACGGAAGTCATTCTCGCCGCGTATGACTTTTGGCAGGAGCACTGCCTTTCCCGCTTCAACGGCATGTGGTCTTTTGTCCTTTGGGACCGAGAACGTCGAAAAGTTTTTGCCGCCCGTGATCGTTTTGGCGTGAAGCCTCTTTACTATTGGCGAACCCCACAGGGACTTTGGGCCTTCGGTTCTGAGACCAAGCAGTTTACGGTCCTCGATGGTTGGCAGGCCCGTCTCAACAAGCCTATCGCCAGCGAATTCGTGGCCACCGGACTGCACGATCACACAGATGAAACCTTCTTCGAAGGAGTTTATCAAGTTCCTCCGGGACACTCGGTTTCCTTCGAGATGTCCGCGTTGCCCCAAGGTCCGCGCTTGCCCGTGCGCCGTTGGTACTTTTTGCCGCAAGACCAACTTGAATTGACATCCGAAGAGGCGGCGGCTCAAGTCTTCAAAACTTTGCAAAGCTCTGTCCAATTGCGCTTGCGTTCGGACGTACCGGTTGGCTCTTGTCTGTCGGGAGGCATCGACTCTTCAACAATCGTCGCGCTGGTGGCAGGAGGTCTCTCTTCGGGGTCACGACAAAAAACATTCTCTGCGCTTTCCGAAGACAAAAACATCGACGAGAGCTCTCACATTCAAAAGATCGTCTCAAAATTTAAGACAGATCACCACACCACCACTCCTGATTTTGCAGAGCTTTGGGGCCTGCTCGACAAGTTGACATGGCATCAAGATGAGCCTTTTGGCTCCTCCAGCATTTTTGCGCAATGGAAGGTCTTTGAGCTTGCCCGGAGAGAAAACTGCATCGTGATGCTTGATGGTCAGGGAGCGGATGAGCAGCTCGGTGGTTATCCCGAATTCACTGGAGCGCTGTTGGCTGATCATCTAAGAATGGGGCGACTAAATGCCTACACGCGTGAAGCCCTCGCCTTGAGCTGCCGATCTCGCATCTCGCTCCTGACCGTCCTAGCTCGAACCTTGCGCGCCATTTTTCCTGGATTTGCGACCAAGCTTCAATCTTTGTCGGGCCGACGCGTGCGCCCGGGTCTATGGCTGAAGAGCCCGATCCGGGATCTTCACAGGGAGAAAGCACTGTCTTTCGGTGAATTGGCGCGTTATCAAGTGCAAGGTGGGCACCTGCAAATGCTTCTGCGTTATGAAGACCGTGATTCAATGGCCCACGGCATCGAAGCACGAGTTCCCTTTGTCGATTATCGCTTTGTCGAACTCGCGACACGCCTTCCCAGCTCTCTGCGAGTAAATGCCGGCGTGACAAAGTCTATTCTTCGCTCGGCGATGCGAGGATTTGTTCCCGATGCAATTCTCGATCGCCGCGACAAAATCGGATTTGCCACTGCTGAAAGTCATTGGGTGCGAACGCACCCCTCTCTCTTCCGCGCGGAACTTCGGCAAGCGGTCGATCTTTCTGCCGGGCTGCTCAGTGAACAGGTCCTGCGTGACTTCGAGGCCATGCTCTCTGGCCGAATTCCTTACAACTCGGCGTTTTGGCGGGTCATCTCTTTTGGCCGCTGGCTTCAAGTTTTTCAGGTTGACGGGACTCAAAGATGAAGATCGCCTGGTTCGCACCCGCCCATTCGATTCATACGGTCCGCTGGGTAAATGCCTTGGTGGATCTCGGGCATGAGGTTCATTTAGCCTCGTTCGATCCATTTTCGCCAGAAATTTCGACTCAAGTTCATAGGTATCATTGTCCCTACAATGGACGCTTTCTTCGTTGGTTGAATATTTGGCCTCTTCGCCGTTGGCTGAGAAACTTGGCTCCCGACTGCTTGCACGTACACTACGTCAGTGACTACGGGGCAATTGCTGCACTCACGGGTTTTCAACCTCTAATAAGTACCGCCTGGGGATCCGATGTCTTTGAATACCCAAATGGCGGCTTTCTGCGACGCCAGATAGTAAGTCTAGCCTTATCAAAGCCGCGAGTCCTGACATCAGCTAGCCGGGCAATGGCTGAGCAAATGAACAAAATCGCGCACAAACCTCTCCAGATCGAAGTTTTGCCCTTTGGAATCGACTCCCAATTCTTCTCTCCGGGAAATACTAGGGCCGCAAACAAACCATTCCGCGTCGGCATATTCAAAAGTTTACGGCCCATTTATGGAATTTCCGGAGCTTTGCGGGCCTTCGCCATTTTTCAGCTCGATCATACCTCGAGCGAACTGCTCATCGCGGGCGATGGCCCAGAAGAAGATCATTTGAAAAAACTCGCACGAGAACTCGGTATTGAAAAATCGGTTCATTTCCTAGGCTACCGGTCTAGAAATCAAGTTCTCGAAGATCTCCGGCGCTGTCATGTCGTTCTGAACTTGAGCCTAGAGGAGTCTTTTGGCGTGGCCATTGTCGAAGCTTTGTCGACGGGGGTGCCCGTAATAGCGACAAGAGTTGGCGGGGTCCCCGAATTGATTGAGGATGGCATCAATGGATATCTTGTTAACCTCGAAAGCGTCGAAACGGACGTTCCAAAGGCTCTCAAATCGCTGCATGACAACCCAGAACTCGCGCTTCGCATGGGATACATTGGACGACAAAAAGTAGAACAGGATTTTGATCTTCAAATTTGCTTGAATCGACTTATCAACCTCTACGAACGGGTTCTTCAAGATGCTTAAATCAACTCGCCAGAAATATGAAAATCTCAAGTTCCTGCTGGGCCCTCAGGTTTACGGACTTTTCTTGTTGTCGGCTCTCGTGGGCTTTCTCTGGTTCGCAACCGAAACTCTTTTCATCTATGTTTTTCAAGTTTATCTCTCGTCTCTCGGCCTGCTCACTCCTAGCCAGACATGGATTCCAGACTGGTTTCCTAATGGTACGTGGCCAGCAGTTGGAGCCCTATTGGGATTTGGGTTTCTTCGCTCGCTACTTTTCGGCGTTCGAACGACTTTAACCCAGGTTTCGATGGCTGTTTTTGTAAAAGTCCAGCGCCAGTCATTACTGTCTTTTTGTTTACGTCAACAATCGACTGCGAAAACCTCAGATATCGTTTACGTTTTTGGAGATGTCGTCCAGCAAGCTGGAAACGTCGTCGGCTATCTAGCAACCGCACTCACCACTGTTTGCGCCGCGGGATTGTATTTTGTCTATCTTTTGCATCTAGCATGGCTAGAGGCCATTGTCGGGGTGGCTTTGCTTGGCGTGGTTGTAATCCCGATTAGCCACGTCGGCAAGCGCCTCGTCACTCTCTCTCAACAAGTTGCTTCCGAGACTTTAGCGGTCAACGAACATCTTTTAATGGGTCTAAGATTTTGGACTTTTTTGAAGACTCACCGCTTGATCGACGGTCAAATAAGACAGGGTGAAAGTAGCTTGGCACTAGTTTTACGCCACCAGCGAGCCTTTGCTCTGCTGCTGGGGATTAACGGAGCATCGCCATTATTTCTTGGAATTTTAATCATCAGCACGATTTCAATTATAAGTGCAGAAGTGACCAAGACGGACTCGATGGTGCTGGTTGGATTCTTTTATATCTTTTTGCGGCTAGCTCAAAGTGGAAGCGAGGCGAATTCAATCTATGGACATATCCGAATGAACTGGGTCGGAATCACGACACTTTTTCATTGGCGTAAACTTGCTCAAGATATGACAGTCCAGCAAAATTCCCTTCAGATTGACGTGTCTCCAAAAGAACGTGCGGAACATGCCAACAGGCTCAAATCTAAAGGTGTCGACATTAAGTTTAGTAACGTGGAGTTTGGCTGGACTCCTTACCATTCAATTATCAATAACTTAAGTTTCGAGATCGGGCGCGGCGACGTATTTTTACTCCGAGGGCCTTCTGGCTCAGGCAAGAGCTCACTTTTATCGATTATTCTTGGCCTGCAAGAACCTCGGCAAGGACTAGTACAAATCAACGGAATGAAGCCTTCGCTATTTTTCGATCTCTTTGCCGATGATATTGCGTATGTTGGCCCAGAGCCCGTGCTGATTCCAGGAACAATCCGTGAGAATCTGGTTTTCGGTCTTTCACCGCGAAAACCCATCCCCGGAAAGCCTGAGCTACAGGCTGTTTTGCGAGATGTTGGATTAGATCAACTTCTCACTCAAGGAATGGATCTCGATACGGTGCTTAGTGAACGGACCGAGCTCTCAACTGGTCAAAAGCAGCGCTTGGCGCTAAGCCGTGTTCTTTTGCGTGAACCAAGACTCTTAGTGCTTGATGAAGTCAGCGCGAACCTTGATCCCGAGAATAATAAACGCGTCGTTGAAATTATCCGCCGCATTTCAAAGGACATGACGGTCTTGGTTGTTTCTCATCGCGACGGGTTTGAAGCCATCGCCACGAAAACACTCGAACTCTCTGCGCGAGAAGAACACTCAATACAATGAATCAAAGTCGCTCTAACCCTTTGGTCGAACTCTGGATCCTTTCTCACAACCGCCCATTTTTTCTCATGGAAATGATCCAAAGTTTAAAAGCACAGACATATAAGAATACGAAGATCATCATTAGTGAAAACTCCACGGAGGAATCGGTGATCGCCGCACTCAAAGACGTGGGAGGAGTGGAAGTCCGCCAAAGAATTCCTCATCTCGATGGACGGGATCATCTCGAAAAAGTTCTGTCCGAGGTGCACGCGCCCTACTGCATGATTTTACACGACGATGATATCGCTCTTCCGGAGATGGTGCAGACTCTCATCGAAATCTTGGATTCAAACCCAGAGTGTGTTGCCGCGAGTGCGAATGCCTACATTCTTGAAGATCAGAACAAAACGAGGAGGCTCTTAGCAAAAGGGCTTCGGAAAAAGCGAGTCATCCGCCATGTCCCAGATTTGGCTCGAAGCTATCTGACGGAAGATTCCGATGTTTCTCCATTTCCGGGATACCTCTACCGGTCCAAGCATGCGACTGAGGTACGCGCCTCGATTCGCGCCGTCGGGCGCGTTAGCGATGTGAGCTTTCTTTGCAGCCTTCTGGGACGTGGAGCTTTTATCCAGCTCCCACAACCCCTAATGTTTTACCGTCTTCATTCGGGTCAAGACTCACAAAGTATCGCGCTTCGAAATAAATCGACCTTAATTCATTGGCTTATTAAGCAAAACATTCTCATGCGAGACGAGCCTTTGCTTGTCTATGCCCGCCTGCGCAACCTTGTGCGTTCACCTAAATTTCCGTCGGCGGCCGATAATGTGCGTCGGAACCGACGTCGTTCCATCTATCTTCAGTCGCTAGTACTTTTTTTGAGATCTCCACATCTCTTATTGCGTTTGATTCGCAATAAGCTTCGAAAGCTCGTCGCGGGCTAGCGGCGGCGCGCAAAAATGAGGCGTTCCCACGAGTTACCTTCTCGCGTCTTAACTTCTATTGTACATTCCGGCGATCGCAGCGAGTGGGGATCAGATTGGAAACGAAAGAATACTCGAAGAAAATTAAAAAAAATGCGCTGGAACTTGTTTTCAGGAAGAGGGCCTCTCATATCGGGGGTTCTCTTTCAGTCGCCGATATTCTCGCCGTTCTCTTTTCTCGGGTGGCGAAGCTTGACCCCAAGACCCCGAAAGCTCCAGATCGTGACCGCCTTTTTTTCAGCAAAGGGCATTGCTGCTCAATTTTCTACGCTTGCCTCTTTGAGTCAGGGTTCATTAGCAAAGAGGAATTTGAAGGATATGCCGATAATGGTAGTCGACTCACGGCACACGTGAGTCATAAGGTTCCCGGCGTCGAACTTTCCACGGGAAGCTTGGGACATGCTTTTCCTGTCGCCTGCGGCGTTGCTCTGGCCTTGCTTAAACGCTCATCTCCCGCAAGGGTGTTTTGTATTTTAAGTGACGGCGAGCTCAATGAGGGTTCGAATTGGGAAGCGCTGATGTTTGCCGCCCATCACCAACTAAAAAATATTTGCGTTATTGTGGATTGCAATCGCATTCAAAGCCTTGGCTTCACACACGACATCTTAAATCTCGAGCCGCTCGAGCAAAAACTGGCAGCTTTCAATTTTGATATCGTTCGCATCCCCGGCCATCATCATGATGTTTTGACTCGTGAGCTTGCCAAAGAAACCAATCGCCCGCGATTAATTGTCGCTGATACGGTCAAAGGTAAAGGCATCAGCTTTATGGAGAACGACAACATTTGGCACTACAAATCCCCTTCTGAGAGCCAATTCGAGCAAGCTCTGTCAGAACTCGACAAGGAGTACTCATGAGGAACACCTTCATTCATGAACTCGAGAAGGCTGCCGAAATCGACTCTAAAATTTTTCTTCTGGTTGGCGACCTCGGATTCTCGGTGGTCGAGAATTTTCAGACTAAATTTCCAGATCGATTCTTAAATGTTGGAATCGCAGAGCAAAACATGATCGGCATCGCGGCGGGCCTTTCCATGGAGGGCTTCAACGTCTACGTCTACTCGATCGGTAATTTTGCAACCTTACGCTGTCTTGAGCAAATCCGTTACGATGTTTGTTATCATCGACAGAACGTGAAGGTCGTGGCCGTCGGCGCTGGCTTTGCTTATGGCTCTCTAGGCGCCTCTCACCACGCAACTGAAGATCTTGCTATTATGCGGTCGCTTCCACACATGTTAGTCGCAGCCCCTGGAGACACGCGTGAGACAAAGGCGATCACTCATCTAACGACGCAGCACCAAGGCCCAGCCTATATCCGGCTAGGGCGTGCCGGAGAAGCGGATGTCCACGGACGTGATATTCAAGTCACCCCCGGAGAACTGATCCAGGTTCGCGCCGGCAAGAAGACATTGATCTTGACGTCAGGCGGAATTCTATCATGGGCGATGCGCGAAGCCGACGAAAAGACACCAGACGCTGCGATTTACTCGGTTCCTTTTTTGAGCGGCAATCTCAACAAAAAACAGCTCACTCAGCTTCTGACCGACTTTGACCAGGTCATCACGATGGAAGAGCATCAGCTCAACGGTGGTTTTGGCTCGTTTATTCTCGAGCAAGCCGCAGACTTGTATTCGAGCGGCGCTCTTAGTCGCTTCCCAAAAATTCGGCGAATCGGAATTCCCAATGAGTTTGCCGAAATTTGTGGTACTCAGGATTATCTCCGAGACCATTTCGCACTTCGACTGCCTTAAGTGTTTCGTTCCCAATCACGGATTTGCATAAGGCTGAATTCCCTCATGTTAGCGCCTTCTGTGGCGGCCTGATACCAATCAAGCGTTTGCTTCATCGCTCTCGACACATTCCATTTGGGAGCCCAATTCAACATGTTCCAGGCTTTACGGTTGTCCAAGCGCAAAAGTTTAGCTTCATAAACTGAGCTCTTGCCGTATTCCACCTGCAAACGCTCGTGATAAATCGATTGTGCTAGCTGCACAATTTGTTCAACGGCCACACAGTCGCTTTCATTCGGACCAAAATTAAAGGCGCCAGCAAAACTCGCCTGTTTAGTGGCCAGCGCTTGGGCCAACAAGAGATATCCCGCGATGGGTTCGATCACGTGCTGCCAAGGCCGCACGGACTCAGGGTGCCGGATTTGTAAATTTTGACGGCTCTCCACGGCTCGCACGATGTCTGGCACCAGACGATCTGAAGACCAATCTCCTCCGCCAATGACATTTCCCGCCCGAGCCGAGGCCACCATTGCTCCTTGTTCGTAAAAGCAACGGCGGTAGGAGTCGATAACCAGCTCACAAGCGGCCTTGCTCGACGAATAAGGGTCCCGTCCGCCCAGGCGGTCTTCTTCATGGAAAAGAGTGTTCGACTCATTGTTTGCGTAGACTTTGTCAGTGGTGATGCACACCAGAGCCTTGAGATCGCCTAGCAAACGGCAGGCCTCAAGAACATGAACAGTCCCCATGATGTTCGTCGCAAAAGTTCCAACGGGATCACGGTAGCTGTCCCGCACGAGGGGCTGAGCCGCCAAATGAAAAACAATCTCGGCCTTCGACTGCCGAGCCACATCCTCGACGACCTTGAGATCGCGGATGTCGGCAATGCGACTCTCGAGGTCATCCCCCAGATGGGTTGCTTCAAAAAAGTTGGGTTTCGTGTTTGGAGTTAAGGCGAGTCCCGTCACCTGGGCTCCCATCGACTGGAGCCAGAGTCCCAGCCAACCGCCCTTGAAACCCGTGTGCCCCGTCAACAAGACACGACGGTCACGCCAGAAGTCTGCGTTTACCAAATTTTCCATGGAGCTTTTCCTGTCCGCCAGAGATCTTCAAGCATGTTTTTATCCCTTAAAGTATCCATCGGCTGCCAAAAACCCTGGTGGACATAAGCCGACATCTGGCCCTGGGCCGCCAAAGATTCCATGGGTCCTCGCTCCCACACCGTATCGTCGCCCTGGATTTCATCCAAAACTCGAGGATTTAAGACAAAGAAACCTCCGTTGATCCAAGTATTCTCGCCATCGGGCTTTTCGACGAAGCCTGTGATCATCTGATCTTTCAAAGAAATGTGACCAAAGCGTCCCGGCGGACGCAGGGCTGTGACCGTTGCCAAGCGATTTTTGCTTTGATGAAAGCGAACCAATTCGGAGATATTGACGTTCCCAACTCCATCTCCATAGGTCATGCAAAAGTCCTGGTCTCCCAAGAAGGAACGTACACGCTTCATACGACCACCTGTCATGGTATCTAAACCCGTGTCGACGATCGTAACCCGCCAATTCTCGGTTCGACTCGAGTGAAGCTCTAGAGAGTTTTTTTGCAAGTCGAAGGTGATATCGCTCGTATGAAGGAAGTAATTCGCGAAGTACTCCTTGATCATGTAACCCTTGTAGCCACTGCAAATAATGAAATCGTTGATGCCGTGACTCGAGTAGATTTTCATGATGTGCCACAAAATCGGCAAGCCACCAATTTCGATCATGGGTTTCGGCTTCAGATGACTTTCTTCACTAATTCGTGTCCCTAAACCACCCGCCAATATTACGGCCTTCATATTGTCCCTTCGGCATGAGCGTAAAAATCAAAAGTGCGTCGCAACGCTTGTGTCAGGTCGATCTCAACTTGAAGCCCGAGTTCACCGCGAGCCTTTTCAATGGAGGGAACGTACCGGGAGGGTTCCACTCCTGCAACGGGCTTTTGCTGCACGATGATCTCCCGGGGTGTCTTACCGCGCTCCTGTGAAACCTCGCGGCACCGCTGAGCCAATTCCAAAATGGAAACGGCCTGATCGGATCCAACGTTGAAAATGGAGCCGGATTTAGCGCGAAAAAGTATCGTCAACAGCCAGATCACCAGCTCCGTTGGATACATGTAGGATCGAAGGGCGGTACCATCACCTTTGATATGAATCTCGCACCCCCTTAAACATGCACCCACAAAGTTGCCCGCCGCATACTGACGATCCAGAGGCAAATAAGGTCCGACGAAGGCAAAACTTCGCGAAATGCTGACGCGCGCATTTCGACGTGCGCCCCAATTCAAAAACGCCTCTTCACTGAGTTTCTTTCCCTGAGCATAGAAATCTGCCACTTCTGAAAAAGGCCCATCTTCTTTTTGGAGCACGTCTCTCTGAGCGCCATAGACAGCGCCAGAGCTTAGATAGTGAATACTGGAGCACCCGCTCTTTTCGGCCTGCATCAAAAAATTCTGAGTTCCTCGGAGACTTTGCTCCAGAATGCTCACGGAGTGGTGATCTTGGCGGTCCGCCGATTCGGCCCCATGGAGCATATAGTCAATTTTGGTTCCGTTGAGATCGAAATCCGCCAGTTGACCTTTCACCCAATTGAACCCCCTCCACTGATCATCAAACGCGCCCGCTAGAAAACTTTGCGGATCTCGACTCAGAACCGACACGTTGAATTGGAAACCCCTGCGGAGCCCTTCACTTAGAAATGTGAGGATCCATCGGCCAAAAAAACCCGTCCCACCAGCCACAAAAAGATGGCGCCCTTGAAGATCCTGCCAGAGCGGCTGGCACCGGATTTCTTCATTGCTGAAAAAGGTATTTTTAGACATGACGGTGATGATGCTCTAAGCACCCAAATCTGTAAAATAAATAATCTCCCAGGTTTTTGACCAAGCTTCTAAGTGCTTGTTTTTCAATTGCATTTGAAGAGCACGGCCTCTAATCTCGCCCCTCTAACTCGCCGAAGGAGTGCCGTGGACTCACAACAAGAGCGACGCCAGCAGATCATCGAATTGGCCAGGGCCTTTCACCAACCTCCAGCAAACTCTTTCATCCCCGGGCAAACTTACATTCCGGTCACGGCCAAAGTGGTCGATGGCGATGATCTCGCCATGCTCGTCGATGCTTCTTTGGACATGTGGTTAACGGCAGGACGGTATGGACGGGAATTTGAGGCTCAGTTCCCCTCTTACTTCGGGCTTAAAACTAAAGCGCTTCTCGTCAGTAGCGGTTCCAGCGCAAATCTTGTGGCCATCTCTGCGCTCTCCTCTCCCGAACTAACTCAATTCGCTTATGGACCGCTCAAACCAGGTGATGAGGTGATCACCGTGGCCGCAGGTTTCCCGACGACGGTAAATCCCATTATCCAAAACGGCTGGATTCCCGTTTTCGTCGATGTGGATGAAACCACGATCAACGCCCTCCCTGAGGCCATCGCGGCCGCGCGCACCCCCAAGACACGGGCTGTAGTTTTGGCACACACTCTCGGAAATCCTTATCGGGCGGACAAAGTCCGTGATTTCTGCCTGAGCGAAAAACTTTATCTCATCGAGGACTGTTGTGACGCGCTTGGCGCCACAATCATGGGGCAGCAGGTTGGATCTTTCGGCCAGTACGCGACTTGCAGTTTCTATCCAGCCCACCACATCACAATGGGTGAAGGCGGTGCGGTCCTCTCTGCAAACGCGCGCTATAAGAAGGTCGCCGAAAGCATGCGTGACTGGGGCCGTGACTGCTGGTGTGAGCCCGGCGTAGACAATACCTGTAAAAAGCGTTTTGGCTGGCAGTTGGGAGAGCTTCCTGATGGCTATGATCACAAGTATACTTATTCTCACATCGGATACAATTTGAAGGTCACAGATATGCAGGCGGCTTTAGGAGTGTCTCAACTCCAAAAGGCGGCCGCATTCATTGAATCTCGTCGCGGCAATTGGGCCTACTTGCGCCAAGGAATCACCTCCTCGCCAAAGCTGAGCAGGCACTTCCAACCTGTTCAAGCGACTCAAGGCACAGAGCCAAGCTGGTTTGGGTTCCCCATGTACTGCCGTGAGGGGGTTGATCGCAACAAGACAGTGCGCCGTCTCGAAGAGCTGAAAGTTGGAACTCGACTTCTTTTTGCGGGCAATATTACCCGTCAGCCCGCTTACAAGAACGCGAACTATCGCGTGTTCGGTTCGCTAGAGACGACCGATAAAATTATGAACACGATGTTTTGGATCGGAGTTCACCCTGGCCTCGATAAAACTAAAATGAATTACATGCTTGAAGCACTCGAAAGTCTTTGTCCGTGATCATCCTCCGTCTCATGCCAGGTGGCTTGGCCAGTCAGATGAGCCAACAGGCCATTCTTGAAAAGTTTCATCTCCGGGGCGTTCCGGCCGTTTTCGACCTCCAGGACTTCAAAGCTGGCACGCAACTTTTTAACGGGCTTGAATTGAGGTCAGTTTTCGGAATTGCCGAGGAAGAAGCTGCTCCGAGCGAAATTTTTCGACTCGGGGACCTCAATCAAAGCGTTTGGAACCGTCTGCGACGAAAAATTTGGGGCCCCAAAAAAACCTGTTTTTTTGAAGAACCGTTTGATTACAATCCCGCTCTCTTTGACCTACGAGAAGCCTATCTGTTCGGCTACTACAGCCAAAATCGATATTATCATGACATTCGTGACCACCTGCTTTCAAAATTTCGTTTTCCAGAATTGGACGCTCTTAATAGAGAAAAATTCACGCCGCTGCTTGCGGAGCCGCTTGTGTCGATTCATGTTCGCCGGGGTGATTACCTAAACCTTCCTATTTTTCAAAATTGCGTAGGTCCCTCTTACTACGAAAACGCGATTCGCTTGATGAACGAACGTGTGCCCAACGCCCGATACGTGGTGTTCTCTGATGATATTCCCTGGTGCCAGGAAAATCTCGTGCTCGGGAAAGATGCGATCTTCGTCGATTGGAATAAAGGCGCGCAAAGTTATCGGGACATGCAATTGATGTCGCTTTGTCGACACAACATAATTGCAAATTCGGGATTTAGCTATTGGGGTGCCTACCTCGGTACTGGGCACAATCGCATCGTCATTGCCCCCCGCAGTTGGTACAACGATCCACGATTCCGCCTTGAGACTACAGTACCGGCAGAATGGGTTGTGATTTAAACACCTGATCGGATTATGTTCACTCTGCCTAAAGAAAGTGACCAAACATGAAGAAAGCCTGCCTTTTTGTTAGTCAAGCCTACACCAAGAATAAAATTTTTAGCTATCAGGATATTGCTCTAAATCGTGATGATGTCTTGCGTCCGTATCGTCACCTAAAAACTCTTTTTGAAAAAAACGGGTTTTCAATCGACACCCAGGACATATGCTCACCAGAGCAGGCTGATGTGGTCATCTACTTAGACCTGCAGGACGAAAGCGAGCTCCCAACCTCCGAGAGTTTGAAAAAAAAATGCATCCTTGTGATCAGTGAGTGCGAGGTGATCTACCCGCACAACTGGACTGTCGAAACACACGCCCATTTTTCCAGAATTCTAACGTGGAATCCCACTTACTGGGATGGCAGAAAATACTTCGAAACTAGATTCCCTATTCTGCTTCAAACCGCCTTTTTCAATCGTCATTTCAATCGCAAGAGACTTGTTACATTAATCGCGGGCAACAAACTGTCACGAAGACCCTTAGAGCTCTACAGCAAGAGACGCGAGGCGATCTGTTGGTTTGAACGGCACCACCCTGAACATTTTGAGTTTTATGGCTTAGGATGGGACCGCTTCGCTTCACGTTTCCGCAAAATAACTGCGATTGTTAACCGCCTTGGCCTTAGCAGTTTCCTGCGCCCTCGTTTCAAAAGCTATCAAGGTCCTGTGAAGTCTAAGTTCGAGGTTCTGAGCCAATACCGTTTCGCGATTTGCTTCGAAAATGCCGAGAAAATTCCTGGTTATATCACGGAAAAAATTTTTGACTGCTTTTCATGTGGGACTATTCCGATTTACTGGGGGGCTCCTGATATCCTTGAGCACGTGCCTGCTGAATGCTTTATCGACTTTAGAAATTTCAAGGATTACGAGGATCTCCATCAGTTTTTGCTGACCATTGACTCGGCCACCCACGCCCGTTACATGGACGCGATCTGGTCGTTTATGCATAGTGAGAAAATAAAGCCTTTTCTCTACCCTACAGTTAACCAAAATACCCTAGCTGCGGCTCAGGCTATAGTCGGCTAGTCTGTTAGCAGTTTTTTTAACGATCTGATCTTATCATCAATGGGGTGATGATGATTGCCGATAAATAACCCGTGCTGATCGATCCATTCGGCATTTTTAAGCTCCCCATGAATCTCATGTTCCATCCATTTCAGAACATCGTTCTTCGCGAAGTTGCCGGCGACGATGGGACGGCAGTCAACCCCAGCACTGGACAAAAGACGAACAAGATCTTTGCGTAACCAGCGAGCGTTTGGTCTGAGCACCAGGCTAAATCCGAACCAACTCGATTGGCCCATCTCTTTTTGAATGATTAGATCGGGGTGGCCCGCAAACTCCCGGACAAAGACCTCCGCATTTCGACGTCGCTCGTTAACGAAGTGAGGGAGTTTTTTTAGCTGCTCTTGTCCAATGGCACCCTCCATCTCAAGTGGGCGGACATTGTAACCTGGGAGAACAAACTTAAAAGATTCCTCAAAGGCATCGTCGCTCTTTTCGCCGGTCACCTTGTTGAATTTCGGCAAATTGCGAGTCCAGCCGTGTGCACGCAGGCAAAGCAGGATATGGTACAACTCCTCATCATCGGTCAGGATCGAGCCACCCTCCATCGTCGAAATATGATGGCTAAAGAAGCTTGAGAACGTTCCCATCACACCAAAGGTCCCGCACTCTCGATCGAGGAATCGAGCTCCCATCGACTCACAGTTGTCCTCGATCAAGATCGCGCCGTGCCGCTGACAAAGGCTTTGGAGCTGCTCAAAATCGTTGGGATTTCCCAGAAGGTTGACCGCCATGACCAACTTCGTCTTCGGACTAAACGCGGATTCAAGTGCCTTGAGATCATAATTCAAAGTTTCAAGATCAATATCGACGAATTTTAACTTGAGTCCGTACTGAGCCAACGGGTAGTAGGTCGTGCTCCAGCTGACCGCCGGCACAAGAACTTCATCCCCTCGGCGCAAAGGATTTTCCTTACGGAAAAACAGGGCGGCCACCATCAGGAGATTTGCTGTTGATCCCGAACTGCACATGAGCGAATACTTACTGCCAAAGTACTTCGCGAAATCAGCTTCATATCGCGCTACCTCAGTGCCCATCGTGTAAAACCCAGATTGGACCACCTTTTGAATGGCTTCGATTTCTTTTTCATCCCAACTCGTGGTCGCTAAAGGCAGATTAATCTTGTTCACTCTAAGCCTCGATTCTGATTCAGATAAAACTCGTAAGCTCGGGCCATACCGGTGGCCAGAGTTGTAGGCGCCGTCCAGCCAAACTGACGAAGGCGCTGAACATCGGCGAGCTTTTGCTGCATTCCAACGGGCTTGGAAAGATTATGCTGAAAGGCGCCCGTGTATCCCACAACCTTTGCCCCTTCATAGTAATACTCGTTGATCTCGAAATCATAGCCAAGACCGACGTTCATCAGGTCCGGCAGCTCATCATATCGAGAGATGGCCTGAATCATAAAATCGGCCAGGTCCGCTGCGTCCATGAACTCACGGCGGGCAGTACCAGCCCCCCAAATCTCGACCGTTGGCGAAGCTTTCGTCTTCGCTTCGTGGAGCTTGCGCAAAACGGCGGGCACAAGATGACTCCGTTCAGGGTCAAACTTGTCCCAGCGACCGTAGAGGTTGCAGGGAATCAGTGTTTTATACCGAGTGCCATACTCGCGGTTTAAATACGCCCCCAAACGCTGAGTCATCACCTTCGCCAGAGCATAGCCCTCATTTGTCGGCTCAAGAGCCCCTTGCAAGACCATGTCTTCTCGCAGAGGATTGACAGCAGCGCGCGGGTACATACAAGTACTCCCGAGGTTTAAGACCCGCTCGATTCCGGCCTCATAGGCACCCATCAGAATATTACGTCCCAAATCCAGGTTTTCGATCAAAAACTCAACAGGGCTCTCGATATTTGCTTGAATGCCACCGACCCGACCGGCCGCATGGAGGATCATCTCGGGTTTGTGCTCCTTGAGCCAACGCACAACTGAGGCCTGGTCTCGCAAATCCAACTCTCGCCGATCCGGCGTCAGCCACTCATGGACCCCTAATCCTGGGCACTCCAAGAGGTTTTGTCCCACCATGCCGCGAGCGCCGGTCAAAAAAATTCTCATCGAACCACTTTCAAACTGGGGAATTTGGTTTCGCGCTCCGCGAGCGTCAGATCCGCCTGCACCATCTCTTTCACGAGTTGAGAGAACGACACCTCAGGCTGCCACCCGAGCTTCTGCCGTGCTTTCGACGAGTCGCCAAGCAAGGTCTCAACTTCCGCTGGTCGGTAATAACGAGGATCCACGGCGACAATATTGCGTCCATCCGGCAAGTAGGCCTTCTCATGGGCGCCATCTCCTTGCCAGGTCAGGGTCCATCCTATCTCCTGCGCCGCCAAGTTGACGAATTCACGCACGGAGTGCTGCCGCCCCGTGGCGGCGACAAAATCCTCGGGCTGATCCTGCTGAAGCATCATCCACATAAGCCGAACATAATCCCGCGCATGTCCCCAATCCCTAAGAGCATTCATGTTTCCTAGGTATAGGCACTCTTCAAGTCCATGTTTAATTCTCGCCAGTCCGCGTGTGATCTTGCGAGTCACAAAAGTCTCTCCCCGCAAAGGCGACTCGTGATTGAACAGAATTCCATTGCAGGCATAGACGCCGTGGGCCTCTCTGTAATTCACGGTGATCCAGTAGCCATAAAGCTTCGCAACGGCGTAAGGAGATCGCGGATAAAAGGGTGTCGTTTCACGCTGTGGAGTTTCTTGCACAAGACCGTAAAGCTCAGACGTCGAGGCCTGGTAAAAACGCGTCTTTTTTTGCAACCCCAAGATCCGAATGGCTTCCAGTAAACGCAATGTTCCAAGTGCGTCGGAGTTGGCCGTATACTCGGGTTCTTCAAACGAAACCGCCACGTGCGACTGTGCCGCTAAATTGTAGATCTCATCAGGTTGCACTTGTTGAAGAATCCGCAAAAGGCTCGACGAATCCGTCATGTCTCCATGGTGCAAAAAAAACCGATTGGTCGACCGGTGAATATCTTCAAAGAGATGATCGATCCGATCCGTATTGAAAAGAGACGTGCGACGCTTAATGCCGTGAACGTCATATCCTTTTTCGAGTAAAAATTCGGCGAGATAGGCGCCGTCTTGGCCCGTTACTCCTGTTATCAGCGCAACTTTTTTCACTTTGACTCCTGGCCAGCTTTGATGGTCATCACCATTCCGTTTAAAACATAGGTCTCACCTAACGAGGGGCAAACGTACTCAGCCTCTCCGCTTAGAGGAAGTGGGATTCTTTCACCGAATCGGCTCATCCAACCGATCTGACGGCCCGGAACACCCGCGATTAACGCGTAATCTGGCACATCTTTGGTCACGACACTCCCGGCGGCGACGAAACAATAGCGACCGAGCGTCACCCCGCAAACCACCGTGGCGTTCGCGCCGATGGTCGAGCCTTTACCTACACGGGTTTCCCTGTATTCGGTTTTACGCACGAACTCGGCCCGAGGATTTATAACATTGGTAAAAACCATACTCGGACCGCAGAACACTTGGTCTTCTAGGACAATGTTGTCATAAATGGAGACATTGTTTTGAATCTTGCAGCCATTGCCGATGGTGACCCGATTTCCGATGAAAACGTTCTGACCAAGAGAGCAATTTTCACCTATGCGAGCTCCCGCGCACACATGCGTCCAGTGCCATACCCGCGTCCCGTCGCCGATCTGCGCACCCGCATCAACAAGCGCCGTTTCATGAACCTCAACTCTCATCTCGATCCTCGGATTTTTTCAACGATGGCCAAAGCCGCGTGCGCGTCTTGAAGTCCGTAACCGCGGCCTGCCAAAATATCGGCATAGACACGCTGGTGTAATTCAGTAAAGCCTTCCGAAAACTCAAACTCCTCACCATCGATTTTAATAGACCGGAACGTGGTCTTTCCCGCGCGAACAGCGTCCCCGGGCAACTGGGAGCGGTCGATGGTCAACATCCATCGCACATCCGCGTGCTCGAGACTGACCGTTCCTTCTTCAAGCGTGGGCGTCGATCTCGAAACCTGCAGAGAGGTCATCGGTCCAAAGATCCATGTCAACATGTCGAAAAAATGCACTCCGATATTGGTTGAGAGTCCGCCAGACTTGCGGACATCGCCCTTCCAAGACTCATGGTACCACTGACCGCGTGACGTCATGTATGAAAGATCGACCTGGTGGCGCTTTCCACTTGAGCGGCTTACTTTTTCTTTGAGTGCCAAGATGGCGTCATGAACTCGAAGTTGCAGAACCGTGTACACTCGTTGCCCAGAGTCCCGCTCAACCTGCCCAATCTCGTCGAGTTCGGCCACGGTTAAAACAAGGGGCTTTTCGCAAATCGCGCTCGCACCCTGACGGAGGGCGAACTTTATGTGAGGCGCATGCAGATAGTTCGGAGAGCAAATCGCGACGTAATCAATTTTATCGGGGCCGTTTTTCAATCCCGACACAAAGTCTTCGAAACGCTCAAATTGAGTGAAGAATCGGCAATCTGGAAAGTACCGATCCAAGACACCCACGGAATCATTCACATCAAAGGCGACTACCAATTTATGGCCGAGAGTCTTAATGGCCTCCAAATGCCTTGGCGCGATGTATCCGCCCACTCCGATCAACGCAAAGTTCATATCAAGCCCTTACTAAATTTGGCGCCGGGTTTCTGTATTTTCCGCGGGTGTCGATCACGAGCTGCGAGTTCCTGAGAACAAGTTCGTAGTCGAACCGGTCATGATCTGTTGCCAGGACGACGCAGTCGTAGTTTTTCAAAGAAACCTGATCCACCGGTTGACTCGAAAGATCAAACCGGTGCTCACGCATCTTGGGGAAAACAGGAACATGCGGATCTGAATAGGACACAATGGCCCCAGCTTCACGTAGCTTTTCCATCAACTGAACTGATGGAGACTCGCGCATGTCATCAATATTTTTTTTGTAGGAAATGCCCAAAATAAGGACTCGCGATTTACGAACAGACTTGCAGCGCTCGTTCAGAGCCTGAACGATCTTGCCCATGACAAAATCAGGCATGCTACCATTCACCTCACCAGCCAATTCAATGAATCTAGTATGCACGCCGTATTCACGGGCCTTCCAAGTGAGATAGAAAGGGTCGATCGGAATACAGTGCCCACCAATGCCAGGACCTGGATGATACGCGACGAATCCGAACGGCTTCGTCGCGGCGGCATCAATCACCTCGTGGATATCAATACCCATTTTATCGCACACAATTTTCAGCTCGTTCACCAATCCGATATTTACGGCGCGATGAATATTCTCAAGAAGCTTGGTCATCTCCGCGGCCTGCGTTGAACTCACGGGGACAACCTTGTCGATGACGGCTCCGTATAGGGCTAGACCTGCATGCAAACAGGCTTCCGTCTGCCCTCCCACTACTTTTGGAATTGTGCGCGTTGAAAAATTGGGGTTTCCCGGATCCTCACGCTCGGGAGAAAATACGAGAAACGCGTCTTGCCCGATTGCCAAACCCGCGGCCTCCATCCGGGGCCGTAGCTCCTCCTCGGTGGTTCCAGGATAAGTGGTGCTTTCCAATGAAAGCAGTTGGCCTTTGCGGAGATAGGGCTGGATGGCTTCGACGGTATTTAAAACGAAACTTAAATCAGGCTCCCGGTATTTATTCAACGGTGTTGGCACGCAAAGGATAATCGCGTCCACCATCGAAATTTCCGAAAACTGAGTGGTCGCGGAAAGGCCGTGAGCCGTAGCATCTTTGACCGCCGCAGACGGAATGTGCTCGATATAAGTTTCACCAGCCGAAATTTTTCGGACTTTCTCAGAGTCAATATCGAAGCCGACGACACGGTAACCGGCCTCCACAAATCGTAGGGATAATGGCAAGCCGACATATCCCAAGCCCACAATGCCGACAATAGCCGAACGGTCCGCAATTTTTTGTTTAAATGCGTTCAGCACAACCTCTCCTGACACTTAGAAAACGTGGGCCATCCTAATGTTTCGACTGTTTGATGTCATGAACCAACTGAACCCGCATTTTTGATTGCCGATACGCCGCATTAGAATCACACCTTGAATGACCCCTGCCGTATTTTCTGATTGGATCAACGCCTATGATTTTTTTGGATCGCAGCGCTCGTTTTCTAGGCGGGTTTTTGCTCGTACTGAGCCTGGCGGGTGGCTTTTACTTTCAAGGACATGGCTGGGCATTTGAGATCTCTCAACTTGATCCTTTTGGAGTTCTGCTACTGCTTTTAATGGGATTCTTGGCGGCTTACCGCCGCACCTTGTCTTGGACAGATAACACTCGCTTTGGCGCATGGGCTTCGACTCTTCTTGAGCGCCCCACCTCAAAATGGCTCCTTCGCGGGATCCTCTTCGTTTTTGGCTTTCTCTTCCTCGGGCACTGGATGCGGCATGCCTCGTTTGAAACTCATGTGTTCGACATGAACTGCCTTCACCAGCCGCTATTTTACCCCTTCGATGAGGTGCTTTTTCATTGCAACACCTGCCGAATGAACACTCAGTTTGCGGAGCACATGGTCTGGACGCTCATTCCGCTTTCGCTGATCACGATGCTACTGAAGTCCGACGTTTTGATTTTTGTCGTTCAGAGTCTCGTGGTGGCCGTCCCCCTCTGGATTTTTATTACTCGTGGACCCTTACGTGCCGAGCGTCTGCATGGCTTCTGGTTCTTCGTTTTGTTTGCCTTGATGAAGCCCTTGCGCGACGGAATGATCTTTGATTTCCGTGAGGACGCCGTTGGCTTTGGTCTTCTGCTCTTGGCCTTTACGGCATTTGACCACCGTCGGTGGATCTGGGGGATCACGCTCACCTTCCTCGTGATGGCTTCAAAAGAAAACTTTCCCGTCGTCACCGCACTGATGGGGATTGTATTGCTGGCAGACCGCCACCTTCCCCTGTCCTCGAGGCAGCGCTGGATCTCGGGCACGGCCACCATCGTTCTAAGTCTGTTGGTATTTAGGATCTACAATCAGGTCTTAATTCCGAAGTACATGGGGCCCTCGGAATCGTTAAACAATGTTCTGCGGTATTTCCCCGGAATGGGGAACACGATGAATGAATTTGTTTACAACGCCCTGACTCACCCATGGGACTTTCTCACCCGCTTTGGACCCCGATTTTTGACGGGGCAGGGCCTGAAGTATGTCGCCATGATTTTAGCCCCCCTTGCAATATGGGGCTGGCGTGACCGGGCCTGGATTTGGACCCTTCCGGGATTGGCCATGGCGGCTCTGAATGTTTTGAGCACGCAAAACAATCAAAGCAGTGGTTCTTTTCACTACGACTTCATCGTGATTCCGTTCTTGATGATGGCCGTGAGCCTCGGCATCCGAAGTGCCTCGCGGACCCGAAGCTTTTATGAACTCCGCAGCGTGTGGGTCTGGGCCTTGGTCATCGCGGCCTGCGTCGCCAGCCGTGGGCCCGTTTTTGAAGTGACCCACCGATTGGCTCGCTACTGGGATCGAATCCCGGCCCACCTCGCGGTCAAGACATGGAAGATCGGTCCAGGTCCACTCGCGGCGAATGCTTTTGATCTGTCTCAGTTCAATCGAGTCAAAGAGTTGCGTTGGCTTCGAGTGGCTGGCGGTGCCGTTCCTGAGGATCGTGCAGAATTTGCTCGTCAAATGCTCTTGGCAAATCCAGTTATCCCAATAACTGAACAGCAGCGAGATATTGGCGATGCAATTCATTTTGTCGTTCGCCTCGATGACCCTTGGGAGAAAGCCGTTTATGACGAAGCCTTGCGCGCCGGGGGCGTCGTCAAAGGACTTGCTCCGAGAGCCGGTGGCGAACCCTTTATCGCATGGGTCCAAACGCCTGAGCCTCTGCTCGCCATTTGGTGCCGTGATCTCTCGGTCTGCCGACAATCTTCAAACCAGGGTCTGTGATGATCAAACGTTTACTCAAAACCGGCCTCAATTCGCTTCCGCTGCCGATCTCCTCGGCTCTGTATGCTCGCATCAAGGGCGTGCCTGTTCGAACGACTCACCCGAAATACAAACATATCTTAAAGGCGGCGAGCGCTCTTAAGACCCGAGTTGAAAAGCTGAACGTCGAAGACTTAAACATATCCGATTACAGCAAAGACTATCTTAAGGACATCCAAACCAACTCGGCCGCATGCCTGACAAAATTTGTCGGCGTGATTTCGCATGCCCTTCCCAACGACTTTAGCCCCGAGACCCAATTTTTAGATTATGGTGGCGGAACAGGTCTCATCACCTTCCTAGCTGCAGAGCTGGGGGTGAACGTCACTTACAATGACCTTTTCGAGACCTCTTGCCGTGATCTTATTCAAATCGCCAAGGCTCTGTCTCCGAACCAATACCCTCATATTGTTGCTGGCGGAATCGAGGCCGTCGCTCAAGACGCCAAAACCCGCAACGTTTCGTATGATGCCGTTGGTTCCTATGATGTGATTGAACACATCTATGCGCCCACTGAATTCTACGCGGGAATCGCCTTTGTGGTCAGATCGGGCGCAAAGGTCTACATGGCGACGAGCGCGAACTCTTTTAACGCCAAGACAGTTGCGGAGCTTTCGACCATTCAGAACGCGATTGATGGCGGCCCCCATCAGCGCGTTCGCCCAGATGGAACATGTCCGGCCTATTTTGAGTTGCGAAGAAACCACTGCCAAGATTTGATTCGCAAACGCGGCATCTCATTGGAACAACGAGAAATTGAAGACCTCGCGGTTCGCACCCGCGGTCTGACCTTGGAAGATATCGGATCAGGACTGGATGAGTTTTTAAACAATGCCAAAAAAACGGCACAAGATGCCATTTTTCCGAGCAACACGTGCGATCCTCTGACCGGAAACTGGACCGAACATCTGATCGATTACCCTCGATTTTTAAGTTCCTTGAGCAAGGTATGGGCGAACAAGACGGTTTATCCCGAGAGTCCTCATCTTCGTCGGACCTCGCATGTGATTGGTATTTCGACTCAAAAAGTCTAGTCGAACTTTTGACGACGGAGCCAGCGGTCCAAAACGATGACGGCCCAAAAAGTCTTTTGCAGGTCTCGCGAACCGGTCAAAAGTTCTTCCCACATCCTGCGAGCGACTTCGCGATCCAAGAGCTGCAGGTCCCAGATGGGACTGTCGCGCAAAATGGCCTCGATCCGAGGGCGCAATGGCCCGGCCAACCATTCAAAAACGGGAATCGCAAAGCCATGCTTCGGCCGCTGAAGGATCGCGTTTGGAACTTTGTTTTTCAAGGCCTCTCGAAAAATCCACTTTCCGGTCTTACCCCGAAGTTTCATTTGATCTGGCAGCCTCAGACCCCAGAGCGCAAAGTCATTAGAAAGCAGAGGGGGGCGCACCTCGAGACCGCAGGCCATCGAAGCCCGATCCACTTTCGCGAGCACTGAAGCCGGCAAATAAAATTGGAGATCCAACCAAGGCGGGGCGAAGCCGCGATCGAAAGCCAACTTCAACTCACGGGCGTAATCATTTTTAACCCGCAAGTGAAGGGTTTTACCGCGAAGTTCTTCAAGATCAGGCAAATCTGTTCCGGACATCCAACGCAAGTGACGGACCAAAGGTTCATCGTCCCAACGACCAAAAAGACGCTTCATTTTCCAACCAAAAGACTGGTAGCCGGGCTTAATCTTCGTGCGTCTAGCGATCGCCTCACCCAAGGCGATGGCGCCGGGAACTCGACGAAGCCTTTCGCTCGTATTGTGGGCCCAGTAGGTCGGGTAGCCCCAAAAGAGCTCATCGCCGCCATCCCCGCCGGCAACGACTTTGACCTTCGTGCGCGCCAAACGACACAGAGTCAGTGTCGGAAGAAAACTGGGATCGGCGAGTGGGGCGTCCATCATGTCCAACGATTCGTCGAGACCCGACAACATCATTTGGGGCGTCAGCATCTCGACGCTCAAATCAACCTTGGCAATTTTAGCGACTTCCGCGGCGAATCCGCTTTCGTCAAAACTCTTTTCTTCGAAGCCGATCGAAAAAGCGGGCAAACCAGAACCGAATTCTTCAGCCGCCGCAAGCGTGACGAGAGTTGAATCGACGCCGCCACTCAGGAGCAACCCCACCGGAACATCCGAGACAAAAGCGGTCCGCACGGCCTTCTTGAGTTCGTGCCACAAAGCATCGCCGGCATCGCGCTCGCTGGGAGCAAAGCTCTTCAAATTCTGCGTTTCCCATTGATGATATTTTTCAGTTTGCAAACGTCCCGATTTCCAAATTAAAGCCTGCCCCGGCTCCATTTGAAAAATTCCCTCGACGATCGAGGCACCCGGGTTTCCATCGAAGAAAAGGTACTCTTCGAGGCCCCGAGGTGACAGCTTCAAAGGCGCCTGGCCGAGCTCCAAAAGCGGGCCCAGTTCGGAGGCGAACGCAAGCCCACCATCAGGCAGTTTTTGGCAATAAAGAGGTTTGATCCCAAAACGGTCGCGCGCCAGAACAACCTTGCCTTGATCGGATCGCCACAGGGCGAGTCCGAAAAAGCCGTCAAAGTCGTTCAACCCCGAATTACCGTTTTTCAGCCAGTGATGAAGCGCCACCTCAGTGTCGGATTGGGTTTTCCAAGCGACGCTCGGCAGGCGCCGGCGCAGATCTCTATAGTTGTAGATCTCACCGTTAAAACTCACCATGGCAGAGGTGGAATCGTCGAACAGGGGCTGATGCCCCCCTTCGAGATCCAAAATCGACAATCGCCGGTGACCGAAATGAATGAACCAGTCCTCGTGCTGAACGACACGCAGACCTGACCCATCAGGGCCACGGCGTTCGATCCGCTTCAGACATTGCTGGAGTTTGACGTCATCGAGGCGGGTCTTGGAGATGACCCCAAAGATCCCGCACATCTTAGGCCCGAATCTCTTCGCGGATGGCGTAAGGGCGGCGGTTTTGCGACTCAAAATAAGTTCGCATCAAGACTTCGGCGATGATTCCCATGAACAAAAACTGCGCCGCCGCCGCGACCGAGAAAGCCGCGATAATGAACAAGGGATTCCGGTGAACAAACACATCTAAGAAAAACTTTTGGTACAGAACAAATCCGCATAAGACCAGACCAACAAACATCGAGAAGGCCCCCGCGGCGCCAAAAATATAAATGGGCTTGGTCTGAAACCGCTGAAAGAACCAAATGGTCATCAAGTCGAACATGACTTTGAACGTGCGCGAAAGATTGTACTTTGAGACGCCCGCCACGCGCGGGCGGTGATTCACTTCCATCTCGGCGACGCGAGCGCCAAGCATCTCGACGAGCACACTGATAAACCTGTGCATTTCCCCGTAGAGGTAGAGGCGGTCCGTGATCTCACGGCGGTACATTTTCAGGCTGCACCCAAGATCACGAAAGCGAGCCCGCGTGACTTTACGGATGATAAAATTGGCGATCTTCGAAGGGAAGGTGCGAAGAAAGAAACCGTCTTGACGGTTCTTGCGCCACCCCGTCACGAAATCATAGCCCTCTTCCATCTTCGCCAGAAGCCTGAGGATATCGCGGGGGTCATTCTGACGGTCGGCATCCATCGTCACCACGTATTGGCCCTGAGCCGAACGGAAGCCTGCATCAAAGGCCGCCGACTGCCCCGCATTTTTCCAGAAGCGGAAAACTCGAAGTTCCGGGTGGATCTTGGTCGCTTCCTTTAAAACTTGTAAAGAACCGTCGCGGCTTCCGTCATCGACGGCCAAAACCTCGTAAGAAAGGCCCGCAGGACGCAAAACGCCGGCAATCTCCAGAAGTAACGGGAGGATATTCTCCTCTTCGTTGTAGATCGGGAGAACGATGGATAGAACGGGCCGCGTGTTTGCTTGCATCGTGAATTCCCAAGAACTACAGTGGCGCCATGACAGAGTCATGGCGCGCCTTAGCAAAACCCAGCCGGATCTTGGTCACAGGGGCTGCCGGCTTTGTCGGCTTTCACCTGTGCAAGCAGCTTTTGGCTGACGGCCATACAGTCCTCGGTATCGACAATCTCAACGACTACTATGCCGTTCAGCTGAAAAGAGACCGTCTCGAGCAGCTCCAAAAGCTCTCGGGCTTTGCCTTTTCGGAGCTTTCAATTCACACCGAAGACTACACCAAGGCACATGCGGACTTTAAGCCTGATATTTTAGTTCATATGGCCGCGCAGGCCGGGGTTCGTTACTCGATCGACAACCCATGGGTCTATGTCGAATCGAATCTCATCGGATTTCAGCGATTGCTCGAGACTTTGCGGGCTTATCCCGTTCGGCATTTTGTCTTTGCCTCGAGCAGCTCCGTTTATGGCAAAAATGCGCAGGTCCCGTACAAAGTCACCGACCGCACGGACCAACCTGTTTCTCTGTACGCCGCAACCAAAAAGTCAAATGAGCTTATCGGCTCGACCTACGCACATTTGTTTAAGATCCCCATGACGGGCCTGCGGTTTTTTACGGTTTATGGGTCTTGGGGCCGCCCCGACATGGCCTATTTCAGCTTCACAAAAAAAATTCTGCAGGACTCACCGATTCAGGTTTTCAACCACGGGCGACTTAAACGCGACTTCACTCACATTCGTGATATCGTCGAATCGATCCGCCGCCTCATTCACCTGCCGCCTTCGGGAGAGGTGCCCTACCGACTTTTGAATATTGGCGCGAGCCAACCCGTTGAGCTCATGGATTTTATACGGACGCTTGAGGATCTCCTCGGAAAAAGAGCGCATTTAGAAATGAAGCCGATGCAGCCCGGAGACGTTCTGCAAACCTATGCCGACACTCGCGAGCTCGAAGAACTCACAGGTCACAAACCACAAATTGACCTGCATCAAGGCTTAAGAGAGTTCGCCAGTTGGTACCGCGACACCGACGCGGGTTCGAAATATCTTTAATAGGCCTCCGCACGAGCCAGGATCCACGAGTAAAAAACCACCGAATCCGGATCGTTCTTCACGACTTGGAATTCACTTTTCATCTCTTCGACGGTCTCTGCACTCACTCGCCCCGACTTGATCAGCTCGGGTGCCCCGCTAAGCATCAGATCTGTCCAGTAATCGATGAACGCCGCACGTTTTTTAGGCAGGCGGTTGTCGTACTGGTGAGTCAGAACTTTGGTGCTAATATTTTGATAGCCCGCCTTCATCAAATAGTTGGCGAGCTTGCCACCGACGAAGGGGTCTCCTTTGAGCTCCCACTGTTGGTCATTGAATTCAAACCAGTACTTCAGTGTCGCCGGCGAATACGGATGCAGGTAGAACGTGGCGTTCAAGACTTCGTTGCAATAAATCACGCCGCCCGACTTGAGCACTCGGCGCACTTCTGACAAGACGCCAACGGGATTCTGCAAATGTTCGAGCAGCCAGCAAATAAAGGCGCCATCGAACTCGTCGCCTTTGAACGGAAGATTCATGGCATCGCCCTGATGAAGCCGAACTCGGCCCTGAGCAATCGGCCCTGATAACGTCTGCCGGGCACGCTCGATTTGTTTGTCTGAAGCATCGACACAGTCGATATGGGCCTGCGGGAAACGCTCCAGCAAGATCTGGGTTTGGGCGCCGACGCCCGACCCAACCTCGACGATTTTTTTGGCGCCGCTAAAGTCGATATTTGAGAAAATGATCTCTTCGTGGACACGGGCTTGATGAAGCAGGCGGTCCTGCTCTTCTTTGGAAAAACCATGGATGTAGCCGTCAGCAAGACTCGTTTTTTCGCTCATATGGGTCTCAATCTACGCCATAACGCAAAATGACAACAAGCGGAATGATGACGGGACAACCAAGGCGTGGGACTTTAAACGCCGCATGCCGTCCTCCTTGCGCAACCTGACCGTTCAAACCCTCAAAGTGGCTCTCGCCGCTGGCCTTTTGTATTACCTGTTCTCCTCGGGCCGGGTGAATTTGGAGTCACTGAAAACGCTTCTCACCCCTCCCGTCTTGATCGCGGGCCTGGCAACCGTCGGCGTGGTTCTTTACTTTGCCTCGGAGCGCTGGCGCATGCTTTTGAAGCAGCAGGGCCTTCCTTGCACGCGTGGACAGGCCTACCGCCTGACGTTGATCGGCACGTTTTTCAACTTCTTCGTGCCTGGAGGCGTTGGCGGCGACGTCGTGAAGGCCATTTTGATCGCGCAAAATCACCCCGAGCAGCGGGGTAAAGCCGTCCTGACGGTCCTCGCTGATCGGATCCTGGGATTGTTTACGATGTCCGTTTTGGCGCTTGTCGCTTTTAGCTTCGAACCCGCCCTGCTCACTCGAGAAAAGAGCTTTCAGGTCATTTTCATCGGGCTTCTCGTTATCACGCTGGGCTTTGTGGTCGCCTTCTGGCTGCTACTTTCGGCCAAGGCCGACCGCCTTCGCGCCGCGGTCGAAAATATTTTGAAGCGCGTCCCGAAGCTCCACAAGCTCTGGCTCTTTGCCCAGACTTACCGTCTGAGTTGGAAGCAGCTGTTGGGCCTCGCGTCCTTGAGCTTCGGCGCTCAACTCACGCAGGTCTTGCTGTTTATCGTGGTCGCGACCGCTCAGACCGAAACCGTTCCCGAACTGAGTGTCTTTCTCTTTGCGGTCCCCGTCGGATTTATGGTGACGGCCGTGCCCATTGCGCCGGCCGGTATCGGCATCGGGCAGGCCGCGTTCTTCTACCTCTTCACCAAAGCCATTGGATCCGAGTCGGATCTCGGTGTTCTAGGCATCACCGCCTTTCAAGCCTTTCAGCTCTGCTTTGGCCTGATCGGCGCGGTCTTCTTTGTCCTGCTCAAACGACAGAATCCGAAGCTCAATCTCGACGACCCCGAACCCACCCCTAGAGCATAAACTCCAAAGCGCTCGCCAAGTTTGAACCCCCGAAACCTTGCCCCTGAAAGCCTTCTGCATTAGCTTCACGCCATGCACGTAACTGATCATCTCGCCAAGGCCCGAGGCCCCCTTTACAGCTTTGAAATCGTTCCGCCGCCCCGGGGCCGCAGCATCAAGGACATCATCGACGTCGTCGAAAAGCTGCAGCCTCTTGAGCCGCCGTGGATCGACGTCACCTCGCACTCCTCGAGCGCGCATTACCGCGAAAAGCATGACGGCTCGATCGAGCGCAAAACATTTCGCAAGCGCCCAGGCACGCTCGGCATTTGCGGCATCATCCAAAATCGCTTTCGCATCGACACCGTCGCGCACATTCTCTGCCTGGGCTTCTCGCGCGAAGAGACCGAAGACGCGCTCATCGAGATGAACTTTTTGGGCATTCACAACGCCCTCGCCCTTCGCGGCGATGCCCCGAACTATCAAAAACCCACGCGCAAAGACCGCACCGAAAATCAGTACGCCTGCGACCTCGTTCAGCAGATCAGTGACATGAAGGGCGGCAAATTCCTCGAAGACCTCGAGGGCTCGCAGCCTCTCGACTATTGCGTGGGGATTGCCGGGTATCCCGAAAAACATTTTGAGGCCGCTTCGCTCAAGGTCGACATTCAAAACCTCAAGAAAAAAGTCGATGCGGGCGCGCAGTACATCGTGACCCAAATGTTTTACGACAACGATAAGTACTTCCGCTACGTCGAGGCCTGTCGGGCCGCGGGCATCACCGTGCCGATCATCCCCGGCCTTAAAATCCTGCGCTCGGCCGGTCAGCTCAAGACTTTGCCCAAAGCATTTCACATCGATCTTCCCGACGCGCTCGTCGATGAAGTTCATGAAAACCCCACGCATGCGGCCGAGATCGGCAAACGCTGGACCCTCAAGCAGTGCGAAGAGCTCCTCAACAAAGGAGTTCCCGCTTTGCACTACTATGTTCTCAACGACTCCGATCACGTGGTTGACGTGGTGAAGAAGCTCAAAAAATGAAACAGCACCCTTTGATCCAAGAGCTGCAAACGCGCCTGGCGAAAGAGATCCTCTTTTTGGACGGCGCCATGGGCACCGTCATTCAGTTGTACAAACTGAAAGAAGAGGACTACCGCGGCTCACGCTTCAAGGACCACCCCAAGGATCTCAAAGGAAACAACGACCTTTTGAACCTGACGAAACCCGAACTGATCGAAGAGATCCACGCGCAGTACCTCGAAGCGGGTGCGGACATCCTGGAGACCAACACGTTCAACGGCACGCAAATCTCGCAAAAAGACTACGAGCTCGAGTCAATGGCCTATGAGATCAACGTCGAAGCGGCCAAGATCGCCAAGCGCGCCGTTGCCAAGTACCTTGCCAAAAATCCGGGACGCAAAGTCTACGTCGCGGGCGCGCTGGGGCCGACCAACCGAACAGCCTCTCTCTCACCCGATGTGAACAATCCGGGCTACCGCGCGGTCACCTTTGACGAACTCAAAGCCAGCTACAAAGAGCAGGCGCTTGGACTTCTCGACGGCGGCGCGGACATTTTGCTTCCCGAAACCACGTTCGACACTCTGAATCTTAAAGCCTGCCTCTTTGCCATTTCTGAAATCGAAGAGGAGCGCGGCGAGAAGCTGCCGCTCATGATCTCGGTGACAATCACCGATGCCTCGGGCCGCACGCTCTCGGGTCAAACCGTCGAGGCGTTTTGGAACTCGGTCCGCCACTCGAGGCCGATCTCGGTCGGGATCAACTGCGCGCTCGGCGCGGTGGAGATGGAGCCCTTCTTAAAGGATCTGGCGCGCGTCGCCGACTGCGCGATCAGCTGCTACCCGAACGCGGGCCTTCCCAACCCGCTCTCGCCCACCGGTTACGACGAGACCCCGGAGTCGATCGCGGGACACCTCAAGCGATTTGCCGATCAAGGCCTGGTCAACATCGTGGGCGGCTGCTGCGGCACCACACCCAAGCACATTGCAGCCATCACGCAGATTGTGCGCCACGGTCTTCCGCGCAAAGCTCAGGCGCTGCCTGCGCGCATGCGCCTCTCGGGCCTTGAGCCGCTCAATGTCGCGGCCGAGGGCGAACGCACCTTTTTGATGGTCGGCGAACGCACCAACGTCACGGGCTCGCCTAAATTTGCCCGTTTGATTAAAGAGGGCCAGCTCAGCGAGGGCCTCGTCATCGCCCGTCAGCAGGTGGAAAGCGGCGCCAATATTTTGGACGTCAATTTCGACGAGGGCATGATCGACGGCAAAAAAATGATGCGCGAGTTTTTGAATCTGCTCGGAAGCGAGCCCGAGATCGCGCGCATTCCGTTCATGATCGACTCCAGCAAATGGGAGATCCTTGAAGAGGGTCTGAAGTGCATTCAAGGCAAAGCCGTCGTCAACTCGATCTCGCTCAAAGAGGGCGAAGCCGCCTTCTTGGAGCAGGCGCGAAAGATCCAGCGCTACGGCGCGGCCGTTGTGGTCATGGCCTTTGACGAAAAAGGCCAGGCCACCACCATCGATGAAAAAGTTCGCATCTGTGTTCGGGCCTACAAGCTTTTGACCGAAAAGGTCGGCTTTGACCCGAGCGATATCATCTTTGACCCGAACGTGCTCACGGTCGCAACCGGCCTGCCGGAACACAACGACTATGCCGTGAATTTTATCGAAGCGGTGCGCCTCATTAAAAAAGAGTGCCCGCATGTGCTCACCTCGGGCGGCATTTCGAATTTGTCGTTCTCGTTCCGTGGGCAAAACAAAGTCCGCGAAGCCCTGCACGCCGTGTTTTTATACCATGCCATTCAAGCGGGTCTTGATATGGGCATCGTGAACGCGGGCATGCTCGAAGTTTACGATGAGGTCCCGGCTGAACTCAAAACTCTGGCCGAAGCCGTGGTGTTGAACCAATCGCCCGAAGCCTCCGAAAAACTGCTGGAATGGGCGGCCCGTCACCAAGGCGATAAACCCGAGACCACCAGCACCACGCAAACCCCCGAGTGGCGTAAAGCGCCGCTTCAAGAGCGCATCACCCACGCGCTGGTCAAAGGCATCGACGCCTACATCGTCGAAGACACCGAAGAGGCGCGCGCGGATTTAAAAACTCCGCTCAAAGTCATCGAAGGCCCTCTGATGGAGGGCATGAAGGTCGTCGGCGGTCTTTTTGGTGAAGGCAAAATGTTTCTCCCGCAAGTCGTGAAAAGCGCGCGCGTGATGAAAAAAGCCGTCGCGTACCTTGAGCCCTTCATGCTCGAGGAACGCGAAAAATCCAAAACCAAATCGCAAGGCAAGGTCTTGCTCGCCACCGTCAAGGGCGACGTGCACGACATCGGCAAAAACATCGTGGGCGTGGTGCTCGCGTGCAACGGCTACGAGGTCGTCGATCTCGGCGTCATGGTGCCGTTCAACGAGATCCTCAAAAAAGCCAAAGAGATGAACGCGGATTTGATCGGCTTCAGCGGCCTGATAACGCCGAGCCTCGATGAGATGATCTACAATCTTCAAGAGCTCGAGAAGATCGGCTGTCAAACACCGGTCCTGATCGGCGGCGCGACGACCTCGCGCGTGCACACCGCCGTGAAAATGGCGGCCCACTACTCGCTCCCGGTGGTCCAGGTCGGCGACGCCTCTTTGGTCGTTGAAGTCTGCAACAAACTTCTGCACGCCAGCGACAAGTCCGCCGCGTGGCAGAGCTACCGCGACGACAACGTCAAAATTCGCGAAGCGTACCTTCAAGCTCAGGCCAAAAAATCCCCCGTACTCGCGATCGAGGCCGCGCGCGCTCTGAAGCCCAATCTCGAATGGAGCCCCAACACCGTAGCGACTCCCACCAAAACGGGCATCACCGAGTTTCAGCCCTCACTCGCGGAAATTGCGCCTTACATCGACTGGAGCCCGTTCTTCTGGTCTTGGGGACTCAAAGGTCTCTACCCGCAAATCTTTAAGAACGAAAAGTACGGCGAAGAGGCCAAAAAACTCTTCGACGACGCCCAGGCTTTGCTGGCCTTAAGCGTGCGTGAAAACTGGTTCAAGCCGCGCGCCGTGATTGGCATTTTCAACGCGGATTCAAACAACGAGTCCATCACGGTGCGAGACACCAACGGCCAGAAGCTCGAAACGTTCGAGTTCTTGCGCCAGCGCCACGATTCGGTGATCAACAAAGACCGCGCCCTGTCGCTCGCGGACTTTGTCGCGCCCGAGGGCTCCGGCCAGCGGGATCACTTTGGTTTGTTTGCGGTCACCGCCGGCATCGAGATCGAGGAGCGCGCGCAAGGCTACAAAGACGCGGGCGACGATTACAACTCGATCCTCGTCAAAGCGATCGGCGACCGCTTAGCCGAGGGCCTGGCCGAGTGGACGCACAAAAAATACCGCGAGATTTTTGGATTTGGACTCACCGAGGATCTTTCGAATGAAGACCTCATCAAAGAACGCTACCGCGGTATCCGCCCGGCGCCAGGTTACCCGGCGTGCCCCGTTCATAGCGAGAAGCTCAAGATCTGGAAGCTTCTCGACGTCGAAAAGCGCATCGGGCTCAAGCTCACCGAGAACTTTGCGATGTTCCCGGGGAGCGCGGTTTCGGGGTATTACTTCAACCATCCTGAATCGCGCTATTTCCACGTCGGCCCGCAGGAGTAGACGCCGACCAGGGGCCCTCGAATTTTTCAATCCGGAACGCGGTTTTTGAGATTTTCGTGAGATTCTTAGGCGCGCTTTCAAGTCATCAGGCGTTTTGCAAAAAGAAAAGGCGCCGGTTCGGCGCCTCGTGTTCCGTTCTTGAGGATCTCCCTAGAAAGGAGACTCGCAGATGAGAAACAACCCCAACTGTTGTTCTTATCGGCGAGATGTCGAAATCTTTAAGTTTCTTTTGTGGATCCATTTGGTTCTACTCAAGTTTCTTTTTCTGATTTCGCATTTCGCGTAGTTAACTTCAAGACTATGGGCTTAAGACTCTCGTCTCTGTGGTGCGCGGACTCTTCAACCGGGGACCTTTAAGACGAATGGCGCCGAACCGGCGCCTGAGCAGTGTCTCAAAAGAAGACTCACTTCCGATTCGGTGACGATAAGCGTTGCCGCTACTTCACCGAGCAGGTGTGTTTGCCTTCGAGCTCCTTGAGCTTGAAGACCTTGATGGCGTTCTCGTAGAACACCTGGCACCACGCCTCGCGCGGGATCGCCTTTTTATAAGCCTCCAGATAATCCTTCATCCCCGTGAGTGGCCAGTCAGTGCCATAGAGGTACTTGGAAGGATCTTCCATGTAGCCGTAGCTCCAACGGATCGGGTCGATCAGGTAGCGGTCCAGACCGGCTGAGCTGATCTCCTTCAAATTGCCGATCAAAAGCGCTGAGGCCTCGATGTAGACATTGGGGTTCTTGTAAGCGACTTCGGCCGCCGTTTGAATCCACGGATTTCCCAAGTGCGCGATCACGAAATTGACCTTGCGGTTGTCCACCGCGACTTCGTCGATGGTCATGGGATCCGAAAACTTCAACTTCCCGTCCGCGGAATAAGTGTCGCCGGTGTGAAAGACGACGGGAACATCGTACTTTTCCGCCAACTGATAAACGGGTTTGAAGTATTTGTCGTAGGCGTATTTGTAAGAGTAACCCAGGTAGATCTTGATGCAGCGGAAATCACCCGACTTCAAACCCTTTTCCAGGCGCTTCAGGTCACGGCTCTCTTCAATGCCATAACAGTGAAACACGTTTTTCGCTTTCATGTCGGCGTTGAAGCCGCGCTCATCATCGCCCACGTGTGAGATGGCCGCCACGATGCCGGCTTCTTTCCACTCTTTTTCATACTGCTCGCGGGTCACCGGCAATTTACTCGAACGCTCGATGCGTCCGTCAAAACGGGTGTGCGTGTGCACGTCGATCACGGGCAAGACATCGGCCTCTTTCGATGCGTTTGAGGCACCTTTTTGCGCCCACAAAAGACCGCAAACTCCAAAGACCACCACGGCACCCAAAACGTATTTCAGCATGGCAAAATCCCCCTCTGGGAACCCGGTCTACAGCTCAGGAAACGTTTTTTCAATATCGCAACGTGACAGAACCGTTTCCTGGAGTCCCATCCACCTGGCTTTTCGGCTAACCTACCCACTCACAAGCGAGGGACTTCGATGACGTTGATCTTGAAGCAAATTTTCGCGTTTTTCCGCATGCTCAACAGCGAGACGGGCTCCAACCAATTGGCTTGGGGACTGGCGCTGGGGCTCGTGCTCGGATTTTCGCCGTTCTTGTCACTGCAGACCTTTTTGGTTCTTCTGATTTGCATTTTCTTAAGGGTGCAAATGGGCGCCGCCTTTCTATCGGCGTTCTTCTTCAAGTTCGTCGCCTTCTTGCTGGATCCGCTCACGGATTTCTTGGGACGCAAAGTCTTGGAGAGCGAAGCGCTCCGTCCGGCTTTTGTTGAGCTCTACAACATGCCGATCGTACCGTTGACCCGCTTTAACAACTCGATCGTCATGGGGAGCGGCCTGTTGGGTTTCGTGCTCGCGATCCCGATGTTCTTTATTTTCAAACGTCTGATCCAGCAGTACCGCGTCACCGTGGTCGCCCGCTACAAAGGCACCAAAATCTGGAAGGCCTTCGCCGCGACCTCGTTCTACAAATGGTACAACAAATATGAGGAGCTCTACGGATGACAACAACTTCAGGCGCCCCCACTCCTCCCGTCAAAAAGCCCAAGAAAAAAGGCCCGATCCGGACGGAAGCGGCCGTTCCGCTTTTGATCGTGATTGTCCTCACCTGGGCGTATTTCCATTTTCTCTTCGACCGCCACTTGCGCAGCGGCCTTGAGTATCTCGGTTACCAGGTCATCGGCGCGCAGGTCGACATCGCGAACCTGGAGACCAGCTTTTGGAAGGGCAGCTTCCGCCTACAGGGTCTGCAAATCACCAACTCGCAAAAACCCGACCGCAACATGGTCGCGATCGGCGACATCCGTTTCGACGTTTTGTGGGATGGTCTTTTGCGTGCGCGTTTCGTCGTGGATGAAATGGCCGTTGAGCAGATCCAGATCGACGTCCCCCGAAAATCTCCGGGCCGCGTGAAGCCGCCAGAGCCCATCAAGCCCGAAGAAAAGGGCCCCAGCGCGATGGAGAAGCTCAAAGACAAGGCCCTTCAGCAAACCGAGCAAACCTACAATCAAAACGTGTTGGGAGATTTGGCCGCCATTTTAGGCGGCGGCTCCAGCGCCGATCAGATGGCCAAGATCGAAGGCACCCTTCAGTCCAAAGAGCGCCTCAAGCAGCTCGAGGCCTCTTACGCCGAGAAGTCCAAGGTCTGGCAAGAAAAGATCAACGCCCTCCCCAAGCCCAAAGAGATCGATGCCCTGGGCGCAAAGATCAAAGCGATCAAAACCAGCAACTTCAAATCGCCGCAGGAGCTGGTCGAGTCTCTCAATCAGCTCAAAGCCGTCGCCGAAGAAGCGGACCAAAAGTACAAGCAATTGCAAGAAACCGGGAACACCCTCAATTCGGATTTGAATCAATTCAATCAAGGTCTCAAAGAACTTGATGCTTTGGTCAAAAAAGACATCGCCGAGCTCGAGACGCGTTTTAAAATTCCGAAGCTCGATGCCAAGAATCTGGCGCAATCGATCTTTCGTCCCTACATCGAGCCCTACCTGAACCGCTTCACCGAGTACCGCGGGATGGCCGAGAAATACATGCCCCCGAATCTCATGAAAAAGGGCAAACCGGATGAGGCCGAAATTCAAATTCAGCCGCGGCCCCGTGCCGATGGCGTCACTTACGAATTTGGAAAACCGCGCGCCTATCCGATTTTTTGGGTCAAAAAAATCAGCATCAGCTCCAAAGCCAGTCCCACGCTGGGAACCGGCGATTTGGCGGGGCTGGTGACCGACGTCACGTCCAACCAGATCTTGATCGGCAAGCCCACCACCGCGAGCCTGAAAGGTGACTTTCCGTCGATGTCGATTTCGGGTTTTGAATTTAAAGGGATTTTCGACAACCTCAAAGCGGACAGCAAAATTTCGTACGACATGAAAGTGGCGCAGTACCCGCTGGTCGGCCGACCCCTCATTCAATCGTCGGACGTGAGCATCGCGTTTGAAAAGGCCAATGCCTCGATCGAATCCAAAGGTCAGCTCGTGGCCCTGCGCGAATTCGAATTCACGCTCGGCAATTATATCAAGCAGGTCGACTACCAGATCCAGGCCAAGAACGAAGTCGTCGATGAGATCTTGAAAAACGTTTTCAAGTCGCTCCCCGTCCTCACGCTTGATGTGAAGGGTGAAGGGCGTCTCCCGGGCCTGGGCCTGGCGATCAACTCGAACTTGGGGCCTGAGCTTCAGCGCGGTTTCGAAAACGAAGTGAAGCGCAAAATCGACGAGGCGAAGCTCAAGATTCAAAATTACATCAACGAGCAGGTCGGAAAAGAAAAAGCCAAACTCGAAGCCGAATTCAACAAGGTCAAAGGCCAAGTGGACGGCGAAGTCAAAAAGCTGCAGGCGCAGCTCGATTCAAAAAAGCAGGAAGCCGAGGGCAAGATGAACTCGGCCAAAAAAGACGAAGAGAACAAAGCTAAAAAAGGCGTCGAAAACGAGGCCAAAAAAGCCGCCGAAGAACTGAAAAAGAAGCTCGGCTTCTAATCTCGAGACGGATTCTGATCTCACAAACGCCCGGAAAATCCGGGCGTTTTCTTTTTTGAAACACCCCACGAATTGATTTGAGACGAAATCGCACTTGCGCTTTCGCCCAGCCCTAGGTCGAGGTATTCTGACTCCACGTTCAAGGGGGTCTCGGTGAAAAGTAAAAGAGCAGGACACGCGAGAGTGCTTGCCGATCCCACGTACCAGTAGGGAGCGGGACGACAAAGCGAGAAAGCTTCAACCACCGCGAAAGAGCCGAACCAAAAACCAAAGTAGACTTAACCCCGCTTCACGGCGGACACGTAAAGGAGGCCTTGCGAATATCTAATGAGTGCTGATTCCTTCCTTTGCCAAAGGCAAACCTCGGGAAACCGGGGGACGCAAAGCTAAAGGGACTTCCCGGTGCAACACCGGATGTCAGCCAGATGCCAGAGGGATAAGAGTTTAACTCTTCAGATCGCAAAGGCGTGAGCAAGCGCAATCGTTGCGGGGCTCATACGGACTGGAAGGACAGTTATGAATTCGTTTTTTTCCGAAAAATACAGGTTTCATTCCCCTTAGCCGGTGATTTAAGAGGACCTTGAATCACCGGCTTTCTTTGTCAGGGGAAGCCGGGCTTATTCGCCCGCTTCAGCGGCAGGAATCAAGAGACGAGCGCCGACCAGAACTTTCGAACCAGAGGCCATCTGGTTTTTCTTTTTCAAAGTATTCAAACTCACACCGTACTTCGCCGCGATCGCGGTGAGATTTTCGCCGCGGCGAACGACGTGCACTTTGTGCGGAGCGCGGCGGACGGCCACCTTTTTATTCGGCAGCTTCGTGGGAACGCGCGACTTCATCTTGGCCACGCTGGCGGGATCGCGTTTGAGCGTCACCTTGTAGTTGGTCGATGCGGGCATGCGCGAGCCGCTATCGAAGTTGGCGGGGTCGATGCCTTTATCTTGAATGTCCGAAGGGATCACCAAACGGGCACCGACTCTCAATGTCGAGCGGTTTGAAAGCTTATTCGCCTTGCGCAGGGCTTGAATGGTCACGCCGTATTTTTTTGCGATGGTGGTGAGGTTCTCTCCGGGGCGCACGACATGGTTGGGAGCGGCATTGCCTTCGGCAGAAGATGCGCTCGCAGCGGGAGCTTCAGCCGCGCTCTCAGAGCTGGCGACCTCAACGGGTCCCGACGTTTGGGCCGCCACGTTGGCCTTGTTCTCGTTGGGATCTTTGGGAAGGCCGTCATCCTTGGGAACGCGCAGGCGCATGCCCACCTTCAAAACGCCGCCCTTACCCAACTTGTTCATCTTGCGAAGTTCGTTGATCGAAGAGTCGTAATCGTCCGCGATCGCAGAGAGCGTGTCTCCGGGCTGAACGATGTAGTAAACCACGCCGTTCTTGGTGACTTCGGGATTGGTTGTCGCCTTTTCTTCATCGGTGGGCTGTTTGGGTTTCTCGATTGGCTTGGCGGCCGCGACTTTCACCGCCGCTTTGCGGGTCGAACGGTCAGGAACTTGGATGCGCTGGCCGATGCGCAGCTTGCGGCCCGGCTTGATGTCGTTGATATCGCGAAGATTCGCGACCGTCGTGCGGTACTTGCGTGCGACGGTGTAGAGGCTGTCACCCGCGCGGATTTTGTAGGTCGACGTGTCGCCGGCATCGGCGATCAGCTCAACGCGGTCCACGTAGGATTGAGCGGCCGCGCTCATCGCCACTTGGGTCTGACCCACGGGGATGCGCAGTTCAAGCACGCCGTTTGACTTGGCGGGAGCCACTTCGCCTTTGAATTTGGGATTGAGCTGTTTGAACTCTTCGTACTCGACACCCATGCGGCTCGCCATCACGCGAAGGTTCACGGCTTTCGACACTTTCACCATGTCGAACTCGATCGGCTTTTCGTACTCGATATCGGTGAAGCCGTACTTCGCGGGGTTCTTACCGATCATTTTGGCGGCGATGAATTTGGGAACGTAATTGATCGTCTCTTTCGGGAAGCGTTTCTTGCGAGCCAGCTCCCAGAAATCGCGGGTGTAGTGGTTCATCACTTCGCGCTTCACGCGGTTTTCGCCGACGTTGTAAGACGCCATCGCCAAATACCAAGAACCGAACACGCTGTAGAGGCCCTTGAAGTATTCGGCGGCGGCTTGAGTCGCAAGAACGGGGTCACGGCGCTCGTCCACCAGGCCACTGATTTCCAGGCCGTAACGTTTTCCCGTTCCTTTGATGAATTGCCAGTAACCAACGGCCGCCGCGCGCGAGGTCGCGCGCGAACTAAAGCCCGACTCGATCAACGCGATGTAGATCAAATCCTCGGGCAGACCGTTTTGTTTTAAAATTCGTTTCATGAGCGAGCTGTAACGCGAGCTCCGTGCGAGGTAACGCTCCATGTGAGGACGGCCGCGGCCTTGGAAGTAATTGATCCATTGCTGCACGAGCGCGTTCATTTCGGTGGGCGTGGATTCGAGCTCTTGATCGACGACTTGCGGAGGCTCCGGGTCGCTCAAGCGGAAGGACTCAACTTCGGCCACGGTGCCGGCGGGGATTTGTGCGTCGCTGACGGTGCGTTTATGTGCACAACTGGCAAGCAACACAAACGACAGCAAAAGCACAAAACGGCGGCCCATGGGGCTCATAGCTCCTGTACGGTTCATCCGATTTCCTCCCGTAAAAACCCAGTTTAGGCCAGGAAGGAGCAGGGGGCAAACAATCTAGCGCGACGTTGTCACAGATCCTGTATTTCCCTCTGTGGACTTGGGACTCAAGACGAGGTCGCTCCAGACGTTCATCTCCACCGCGACTCGACGTTGATCGAGGAGACGGTACAGAAGCGTATTTCGCAGGATGGCTTTCACGTAGAAACTGGTTTCATACCAAGGGAGTTCCTCCATCCACAATTCATCCATCGGCGATTGCGGGGGCTTGGTCATCGACTCACGTAAATCCGCCCGCATTTTGACGAACTGACCCATTCTTCCGGGCCCCGCGTTGTAGGCGGCCAGTCCCAAGGGAACGGAACCTTGAAACTGACGGATCATCTGCGCGAGGTAGCTCGTGCCCATCGGAATGTTGCGGTCGATTTGAAACACGTCGTCCGGAATCTCGAGAGCGCCCAGCTTGAGCGTCTGCGCCACTTCGCGCGCGGTTGGCGGAATCAATTGCATCAGGCCCATGGCATTGGACGTGCTCACCGCCCGGGTGTTAAACGCGCTCTCTTGGCGGATCAACGACCAGACCAAAATCGGCTGCAAATTGTTCTTCTTGGCCTCGGCCTCGACCACGGGCTGGAAATCCTTGGGAAGCCCCAGCGACATCAAATCTTTGGTGCGAAAGTCGATCGATTGATCGCTGGCTTGATTCAAGAGCTTGATCACCAACGGATAAGCCTGCGCATCGTTCAAACTTTGCGCGAGCAAAGCCTTCATGCGCCCGTCCTCGGGCATCGGAAACTCGTTCGCCTCTTGCAGAGCTTCCCAGCGCCAACCGGCGGCGGTCAGCGTGCGCAAACGGTCCCACGCTTTTTTCTGAGGCGCGGTGAACTTAAAATTGGCCTTTAAAGTCTCGGCGGTCTCCAGCGGATAGGGCCACTCCAGTTGCCCTTGCAACGACTCCGCTTTGAGCTTCAAACCAAAATAAGAAAATGGAAATTTCGAAAGGATGACTTCGGCCTCTTTGGCCGCACGGACGGATTTGGAGTTTTGCAACGCACGCACGAGCCAGTAACGTGCCGAGAGCTCGTAACGGTCTTGGCCTTTGAGCGAAAGCAGGCGTTCAAAAATCGCGACCGCGCTCGGCGCTTGATTCTGGCGCAAATGCACGAGACCTAAGCGGAACAAAACTTCGCCGATCTCGTCGCCCGCCGAATGCTGTTCGGCGTACGCCTCGAAGTAGCGCTGCGCGCGTTTCTCTTCACCCATAAATTGGGCGGAGCGGCCCGCGACGTAATTCAAAATGCCGCCCCAAGCGCTGGTCCCCGTTTTATCCAGGGCCTTATCGGCGAGACGCAAGCTTCCCGCAAAATCGCCACGACGGTGAAGCCGGCGCGCCCAATCGCCCAATCGCGACCACTCGGCACGCTCGATCAAATTCAGGGCGCGGTCACGCAGCACGGTCCACTTTTCTTCGCCGTTCATCGCCTGTTCATAGAAGAGAAAATAAACGTCGAGCACTTTGTCGTGCGCCCATTTGGCCGAGCGCCCGTGCGGAAACTTGTTCAAGTAAGAAACGCAGTCTTCCACCAAAGCGAGAAGATCGTTGTTTTTTTGTGAGCTTTCAAATCGCTCTTCAAATTTTCGCTCGGCGTCCGAAACAAACTCCGAAACCAGAGGCGCGGCCGGGGCCGCAGTCACCACGGCGCTCTCTTTTTTGGGTCCGACCGCCAGCAGGGCTTGAGCGTACTTGTCGCGAACCGCACGGTTTTCGCGCTGAGCGAGCGACTGCTCATAAAAAGTTTTGGCCGCTTCGGCATCTCGGAGCGAGTTGGCCCAATCGCCATAAAGCGCGAGGGCGCGGGCCTTGGACTCTCGGTCCTCGCCGCCTTCCAGGAGCTCGAGCTGCTTGCCAATCTCCGCACCCGCCGCGGGCTTACCGCTCTCGCGCTCAAGCACTTGAAAACGCGTCCGGATCGCCTCTTGCCTCAGACTTTTGCTCCAAGCATCCCCCGAAGAGCGAAGCCCCGGAGCCGCATCAAAAGCGGCCAGCGCGGCTTTTGAAAGCGCGGTGCCGTTGGTTTTGGCTTCGGCTTTGCGCGCACAGCGAAGCCAGCTCATGAGCACCCAACCTTTGACGTTGGTGTTTTGCGCATAGGTCTGCGCGCCCAGGCGCGCGCACTCGGGCCACTTTTCAAGATCTTCGGCCGCGCGCAGCTGCGAGAGTTTCGACGTGGTTTTTTTGATCGGACTCGGAAGAGCGACCGTGGCGACTTGCGCCGACGCGAACGAGCCGCCGAGAAGCGCGGCGGTAGCCAAAACGGATTTCATTTTCTTCATGGCGAGACTCTCCACAAATGCCAAGACCCGAGGGATCTTTCTTCGGACCAACCCAACTTGCGCCACTCTTCGAGCGGCGGCGAATCGCTTAAAGACGTATTGTCCTTCCAAACGATCCATTTGACACCCAATTCCCGGGCCGAGGCTTGGGCATCTGGACGAGCCGACAGGATCGAGCTGAGTTTCGCGGTTTGACTTTCGACAGGCTGACCGTGCGACCACGCATGTCCGGGGTAACCCATGACGAGACTTTGGCCAAGGCCCAGCAGCGGGTGTTGATGATCGACGCTCGCGGCGACGATCTCCTCGGGACGGCGACCTTCGAAAAGTTTTTGCAAAATCAAGCGGTCGGTGACGGGCTGAATGTCGAAACGTCCCGTGAAAGACGGCATCCCGCTCAGCCACTGAAGCAGTCCCGGCCAGAACAGGATCAGCGACAAAATCAACGCCGGCGCGCCCTTCCAACGGAAGGTGCGATGACTCCAGAACGTCCACAACAGATAAACCCAGAGCAGCACCTTGATTTGATCCCAAGCCCATGGCGCCAAACGCACGCTCAGCGCAAAGGCCGTGATCACCCAGGCCGCCGTCAGATCGCGCCAATTTTTTTGTTGAATCCAAACCCAGCTCACCCAGAACGGCAGCAGAATCCAAGCGGTGAAGTTGAGCAGCCAAGCCTGGGGCGTTTTCAGGGTCCAGAAAAATTCCCAACCCAAAGCGGATTCAACTTTCCCGAAGCTCACCGAGCGCAAAACAAAGAACAGCGCCAAGCTCGCTCCTGCCACCAACGGCCATTGAAAACGGCGCCGGAAACAGAAGGTCACCAACATCCACAAGCTTAAGATCGCGAACGTGTGCAAATGAAAAAATGGAAGCACGCCCCAGATCCACGCAAAAGTGAGGGAGATTTTAAAATCGTCTTCGGTCAGATAGCGATGCCATTTGCGAATCAAGTAAAGTCCCGCCGGGAGCGCGAACATCATCCCCCGCTGCGTGAGAAACACGGCGAAGAACAGGTTCTTCCACGCCAGCGTCGAGCTCGGCCCCAGGCTCTGCTGCCAATCGAAGGCCAGAACGACACCGCCGCTAAAGAAGAACGCGCAGACCAGCAGCACGCCGCCCAGACGCCAGAGCGCCATCCAGAGCGTCAACAGGCAAAGAGCGCCGGTGATAAAGAACGCCGCCGTGAGCGAAAGCCCCGCGCGCACCAGCACGGCCTCCCAAAGATCCATCGCGTAGGCGTAGTGCAATCGCGGCCCCGCGAAGGTGGGATCCATGGGCGGAAAGGCGGCTCCCCGTCTGAAAAATTCAACCAGCTGCAAATGAAACGGCAGATCCCCCAAGTTGTTCGGATTGGCGGTGCCGATCGTTCCGTTTGCGACCGAGAACAAGTTTAAAAGGCAGTAAAGACCGCCCGTCAGCACCACCAAAAAAATCATTTGGCTCGGCAGATCCGCACGGCGCCAGAAACGCGCGAACCAACCGCGCCATGCGCGCACCGACACGCCGCCCGAAACGAGCGCCCCGCCCAAAAGAGAAATCCAGGTTACCCAGCCGTTCAGACCTTCACCCGACATCCACGTGTGAAAACTTGAAAGCACCGCCGCGAGAACGACGGTCACCGACACCATCATGAGCCAAGCGCGAGTCATGGTCCCACCTCCTGACAGGTCGGCATCGGGCATTCGAAGACGGACTTGCGCAAGTAAGCGACCGAAACCGCGCGCGCATCGCGCACGAGAAAGCGCACTTTCCAATAGCCGCCTTGCAGAACACCCTCGGTCTTGGCCTCATCCGTTGTTTCCACGATGTAAAGATCCTGATTCGGAAAGACCGTTGTCGAAGCGACCAACGAAGCTTGATTGGTGAACATTTGCAGCCAATACGGAAAGGGCCAGGGCTCGTTGGTCCCCCATTGCACTTTGGCGAGGCGGATCTCGGGACGCTGCTCGGCTTGGCGCTGAAGTGATTCGACGAAGTATTTTGCTTCGTAATCGCCTTGAACGTAGATGTACGGATGAGGAGACGTGTATTTTTCAAAATTCAAGGCGACGTAATGCGAGGCCGACATCACCCCCAGGGCGAGCAACAGCAGCTGACTCCCCGAGCGGAGCATAAAATTCTGCCGCGACAGCACCACGATCGCCGCGAGCCAAATCGGCAGCTGCATCGAGATCAAACACCAGGGCGTTTTGTAGGGAATCAAACCGTAGATGACCACGATCAAAAGCGCCCACGCGCAAACGCCGCGCTGCCAACCGGACTTGAACAAGCCCCAAACCGTGAGGGCCAAGGCGAAGACGGTGGCCGGTTCGAAATCCCACATCAGCTTGAGAAAGTACGAAAACTCTTTTTGATGCCCATTGCCCGCGGTCCCCGTTTTCATCCACGGCAAAAACGCCACGAAGAAATCCCGAAGCCCCCCGGGATTGCGGCCGAAGCCGGAATAGAACAGGGCCCAAATCACCACGCAAATCCCGACGTGAATCAAGAGCGAGCGGCGCTCGGCGCGCAGAGCCTCCCAGCGTTCACGGCGCAAGAACAGCGGCAGGCTCACCAGCACGCCCGCCGCCAGCGCGAGCGCGAAGGTCTCCTTCAAAAGAAGGGCGCCCAGAAGTCCGTAGAGAAAAACGCGCAGCGCCCCCGGCCGCCTCAGACACCAAAAATCAATCCAGGCCGTGGCCGCCATGAGCGTAAAAAAGACGAAGGCCGACTCATGAATGGCCGAGCGCGAGAAGAACAAAAATCCCGGACTCAACGCCAGCGCCAGCGCCCACCAACCCGCGAGCTGAAAGCGGCGGCGCGACCAGTGCCAGAGCCAAAGCATGGTGAACACCGAAAAAAGCGTGGTGACGAAGCGAAAGGTCTCAACCCCCCAGCCACCCAAGAGCTCGCCCAGTTGAAAGAGATAAAAAAGCAAAGGACCGTGGTAGTTGCTGGGGTCGTACGTGAAGGCTCCCTGCGCCCAGGTTTGCGCCACGAACCAGCCGTTAATCGCCTCGTCGTGGTGCACGGGCTTTAACCCTAAGTTCCAAAAACGCGAGAGCATCAGGATCCAAAACAGAAGATTGAACATTGCCTTCGATCAAAGCAAACTGCCTTTGGTTTCTCAAGAACTCAAACGCCCCGAAAGGGAGAAAACTTGAAACTCTCGCTGATTTTCCCCCTCTCTCAAGAAAAGGACGGTGCGACTGAGAAACTGCGCGACATCGCCAGTTTTTGGGCGCGTTTTCCGATCGAGGTTGAAGTTCTCTTGGTTCTGGATCCCTCACGCGGGGAAACCCTGCAAGATTGGCAAAATCTGATCACCGCCGCAGGCGTACAGCCGCGCTTGCAGTTTCGTCTCGAGATGAATTCAAAAAAGCTCGGCCGCGGCGCTTCGGTGCAAAAAGGGCTCGATCTGGCGACGGGCGAAATCCTCGCGGTGAACTCCTTTGATCTCTCGATTCCGCTGGGCGATGTCTTCTCGGCCTTGCAGGAGTTTATCATGCACCGCGATCAAGACTTTGTGGTGATCGGCAATCGCCGGGGCCCCAAGAAAAAACGACGCGGGCTGTCCACTTCCAAACGCATGCTCTTTGAAAATATCGAGCATGACAAAGCCGCCTCGCTGCAGGTTCCTGATCCGACCTGCCCGTTTTTGATGCTGAAGAAAAAGACGTGGCTCGCGCTTCAGCCGCTGCGCTTGCGTCGGTGGTTCTACTCTCCGGGCCTCGTGCTCGCGGCCCGGCACAAGCAAATTGAGGTTCGCGTGGTGGATGTGCAGTGCTTGGATCATCCCAGCACCCGGCTGTCGCTCTGGGACCTTTTTCGCTAGATTCTATTGACCGTCGCGCTCATCGACGTGGTCGATGGCTTGATTCAAAAGCTTCTCCGCCGCGCTCATCTCTTTCGCAAGAGTCGAGGACTCTTTGCGATCGCCCACCGCATCTTCGGGAGCGAAGCTCAGAAACTGAAACAGATCGAGCGTCTTTTCAAAATTGGCGCCCAATTCACGGCGCAGACTCGGCGGCGATTTCTCGAGCAAGATGCGCAGCTCCTTCGAAGCGCCGCCCTCACCCGAGATCCCGCCCAAGACCGTGTAAATCACGTTGGTCGTTTGCACCGAGGCTTCACGCCACTCGCCGGCCTTTTGCGCCTTCCAGGCTTTTTTCATGCGTGAATTCAAAAGTTCTCTCAGGGTCGCCTTGCGCTTACGCGTGCCGAGTTCGCGGCGCGCCTTCCATCCTAAGCCCGCCGTGCTGATCAGCGAGGCGGCGGCGATCAGCATCCACGGCAACTGGGCATTGGGGGCGTGCCCCTCGGTTTCAGTGATGATCGAAGGGAACACCGGTCCGCTCTCGACTTTTTTTGTTTCGCCCTTGGCCGGGGTTCCCGCCGCCATCGACGCGTCGGCCGCGGATTTTTCACCCACGACCTTGACCGTCACGGCGTCGGTTTTTTTGGTGTAGTACTTGCCGGTTTTGGGATCGAACAGGCTCACCGAGATCGCCGGGATGGTGACCGTTCCGGGCTCGCGCGGAATCAACGACACTTCGAACTCTTTAAAGCTGCGGCCATTTTTGAAGAACTTCGCATCGGACTTGGTGTCGTAAGATTCAAGCCCCGCCGGCAAACTCATCGGCGGAAGCTCGATCAACTTGGCATTGCCTTCGCCTTCAAAGCGCAGCTTGAGCGCGAAGGGTTGGTTCAAGGGCACTTCGCTGTGCTCCACCAAGGCCTGCACGTCGAACTGGCCGACCGCTCCCGAAAAATCTTGCGGCTTGCCTTCGGTCGGCAGCGGCTTGACGTTGATTTTTACGCGGTCGCTCGAACGCGAATAGGTGTAGGGCTGGCCAAAGCCAAAAGAGCCCAGCGCCGAGGTGGGCAGCTGCACGGTCGCTTTGACTTTGTACTCATCGATCACCGCGTTTCCGGGTTTGATCGGAAACAGCGCGTGGCTGGCGAGCAAGGCCCGGCGGTAAGCCACGCCGTTGATCACTTCCTGCGTGAAATTCAGCGCCGGAACCTCTTCGATGATCTCTTTCCAGAACCCCTTGAGATCCGGAAATTTCAAACGGTCCAGTGCCAGCAGGTTGCCGCGCGAGTAGAGATACCAGTTGGCCGTGATCTGCTCGCCCTCATAGGCCTCGGTTTTATCCAAATCCAAATGGATAAAGAAGGCTTCATTCGGATTCTTGGGAGCCGCCTTCACCTCGGGAACGCGGCCCACGCCGCCCTGACGCTGCAAAAGTTGATTGAAAATCGCCTCGGCCTCATCCATCTCGTCTTCGTCGCCCAGACGCCGGCCCTGCGGCATTTGCGTCGCGCCCGAACCCTGACCCGACACGCGGATCGAAAACGGAACGGTCTTGTAGGCTTTGCCGTCGACGTTGATTTCAAACGCCGGCACGGTCAACAAACCCTGCTTCTGCGGCGCGAGCATGTAGTGGAACTCGACCTGCTTGAGCGTCTGAAACTCCATGCCGCGCGCGCCTTGCACAAGTTTGCTGCTGGTGGAGCTGGTGGTCCAAGAGTTCACGAGATCAAAATCCGGAAACTCGGGCACCTGCGGCTCACCGACTTCGACCGCTTCGTTCGAGGCGACTTGCACGGTGACATCGATGGTGTCGCCCTGGCCCATATCTTTGCGGTCGGCAAAGGAGCGGACTTTCACATCGGCCCAGGCCGAAAGCGAAACGAAACTCAAACTGACGGCGGCGGCGAGCGCGGCCTTACCAATCTTTGTCACGGGATTTCTCCTTCACTTCGCGCTTGTTGTACTCGGAACGGATGCGCTGCTCCTGGTTGCGGAGTTCACCCAAAATCTTGTTCACGTCGCTCTGGGTGAGGTCTTCGCTCTTGAACGGACGCGGCTGAGGCTTGTTCTTGGCGTACTCTTTGGGCTTGTCTTCTTTTTTGTCTTTATCGCCTTCGCCGTCTTTGGGATCTTTCTGTTGATCCTGACCTTCGCCCTCGCCTTTTTGCTGATCGGGCTTGTTCTGCTGGCCTTGGCCTTTGCCGCCACTTTGCTGCTGATCTTGAATCAGGAGCTCAATGTTGATCTTGGTTTCGCGCGACTCGGGATTCACTTCGAGGGCCTTGTGGTAGGCCTCAAGCGCCTCGTCCGTGCGCTTGGCCTTTTGCAAAAGCGCGCCCTGATTAAAGCGCGAAATGAACTGGGTGTCGAAATTCTGCGCCAAGAGATCCGCCGTCTTGTAGGACTTCAGCGCCCGCTCGGCATCTCCCAACGCTTCAAAAGCCAAACCCATGTTGAGATGGATCTCGGCGGCCTCGGGATCGGCCGAGAGCGCGTCCGAAAATTTGCTCACGGCTTCTTCGGGTTTTTGTTTTTTCAAAAGCTCGACGCCCTGGCGGTTCCAGTAAATAGCTCGCAGGTCCAGAGCCTCGGCCCGCCATGACAGCATCAAGAAAAGAAGAACGAGCGACGTCTTCATGCCGGAGGCACCTCAAAGCGGCCGCGCCACAGGCGGTACGAGCGTTTGCGCTCGCCGAGCAAAAGCTCGATGGCCGCAAAGATCAGCGCGAAGATCAAAAGAATCTGAAATTTTTCATCATACTGAGTGGCGACCTGCGATTCGAACTGGGTTTTCTCGAGGCGGTCGATCGCGGACACGAGCCTTGGCAGGTGATTGCCGCCAGGAGCCGCGAAGAACGCTTCGCCCTGACCGGCCTGCGCGAGCGCCTGGATCGCTTCGCCATTCACTTTCGTGGTGACCGTTTGATTGCTCGAATCTTTCTTATAGCCTTTTAGAAATCCGAGCGAGTCGCGTTCAGGGATGGTGCCGCCCTTTTCGGTGCCGTAGACCAGACCAAAAATGCGAATCCCCTTTTCGGCCAACTTGCGCGCCAGCTCCAGCGCTCCCGGCTCATGATCCTCGCCGTCCGAGGCGACCACGATCACGCGGGTCACGCGCGACGTTTCATCTTGCCCGATGCCGCCGCGGTTGAAGGCCTCGTCCGCCTCGGCGAGCGCGCCTTGAAAATTGGTTCCTTGCGACGACACCGACAGCGGTGACAGCGAATCCACGTACATTTTCAGCGCCGCCGGGTCCGTCGTCAGCGGCGAGAGCAGCGTCGCCGATCCCGCAAAACCGACAAGACCGATTTTATTTCCGCCCATCAAGTCGATCAGCCGCGAAAGCTCGGCGCGCATTTGTCCCAAGCGGTTGGGTTTCACGTCTTCGGCCATCATGCTGTCCGAAACGTCCGCCAAAAAAATAACCTCGACGCCTTCGGATTTGATCTCTTGTTTGCTCTGGCCCGATTGCGGTCGCGCGAGCGCCAAAATCATAAAGAAAAGACATACGCACTGAAAGAACAGCTTCCAGCGGCGCGCCGACCAGGAGATCGAAGCCGTGAGCAGCGGCGTGACGCGCTCGCCGAGTTGTTTTCCCAAGCGGCGACGGATCAGGCGTCCGGTCACGGTAAAAATGAGAATCAGCGCCAAGAGACTGAAGAACCAAACAAAGGCGGACGGGTTTTCAAATCGAAACATTACGGCACCCTCCTGAGCCACGTGAGGCGCAAGGCCAGCGCCACCAGGTAGATCACCAGCGCCCAGAACAGGTACGTCATGTAGAGCTCGGTGTAGCGCACGTATTTATTCACGTCGATTTTAGTTTTCTCGAGACCATCGATTTCTTTAAAGACGCCCGCGAGCGAATCTTCTTTTGAAGCGCGGAAGTATTTGCCTCCGGTCTGCGAGGCCATGCGGCTTAAAAGATCGTCATTCACGGTGCTTTCGAACGGTTGGTAGGTCTTAATTTTATTTCCGAACACGTCGCGGGTGTAGACCGGAATGCGCGTGGGCCCGCTTTTTCCAAGACCGATTGAATAAATTTTGACGCCGTACCCGGCCGCGATCGAAAGACCCGTTTCGGGATCGATGGTGCCGGAGTTGTTCTCCCCGTCCGTCATAAAGATCACCACGCGCGTCTTCGCGGTCGAGTCTTTGAGGCGCCCCGCCGCGTTCGCGAGCGACACGCCCAGCGCGGTGCCGTCTTTGATGCGCGCCTGCTGCGCGGTCGTGATCTCGGCGATGCGCGAGAGAATCAAATCGTAATCCAAAGTCAGCGGTACGAGCGTGAAGGATTCGCCGGCAAAAATGATCACGCCGATCCGGTCGCTCGAGCGGCCCTTCACGAACGCCGCGATGGTTTCTTTGGCCGCCTCGAGGCGGTTGAGAGGCTTCATGTCCTCGATGAGCATCGAGTCCGAGATGTCGAGGGCGATCATGATGTCGATCCCCTCGACGTTGCGTTTGACTTGCGTGTCCGCCTTCTGCGGACGTGCGAGCGCCACGATCACGAGCGCGAGCGCCGCGGCTTTCAAAAATTGCGGCAAGAACATCAAACGCACGCGCAAGGTGGGCTGCAAGGACTCAAACAATTTAAGCGAGGAGTATTGCAGCGACGGCCGCTTCTGACGCTCGGACCACCAGCTCCAGAGAAGCAGCAGTCCCAGAGGGATCAACAAGAAAAAAGCTTCGGGAGAAGCAAAGACCAAGTTGGACTCCATCAGACCCGCGCCCCCTCTTTAACGACGAGGCCAGCGCTCTCGCCGACCCACTCGATCATCTGCGCGATGTCGCGGCCGCGGTGCTCGGCCTGGTGGGCGCGGTCCATCTCGCGAAGGACTTTGGCGGTGAACTTGCGATTCTTTTCACTGAGTTGATCCTGTTCACGGTTCAGCGCGGTGAGTGCTTTGCCGGTGGGCCAAAGCGCGATCGGGATCAGGTACACGCGGCTCAAAAAAGTGCGGTACGCTTGATCGAGTTCATTGAGCACCACGGCGGCATCGTCCGCAGGGACGAGGTCGTTGGGCCGGAGTAAGAAATCGGCTTGGCGCTGGATCTTGCGTATTTTTTGAAACAGTTCGCCCTCGGGACTGGTTCCCGGTGCGGCGCTTAAGATCTGTTGCATCTGACGGCGGCGCTCCACGCGGCGGAGAATGCGCCAGGTGATCGCGATCCCGATCAGGCTGACCACCATGAGCAGGCCCATCCAGTAATACCAAGGGACCATCAAGTTCATTGGTCCGAGTGAGCCGTAGGGTTCTTGCACGGGGTTCTGCGGGTCTTGTACGGAACGCACTTCGAATTGCAGCTGGGGGATCACGAGCGACTGCTGCGAATCGACGATCTGAACGTCTTTCAAGTCGTGTTTGCCGACGCGGTCGCTGAGGACCTCGAGCTGAACTTCGCTTTCGGATTTTCGTTCAAAGCGCAAAAGCTTGAGCGTGTACTTTTCTTTTTCGTCCAAACGCAGTTCGGCCGCTTTGCCGTCCATCTCGGGGATGGCGCCCGAGCACGACAGCAAAAAGCGTTCGCCCACGGTCATCGTGGGCTCTTCGGGCTGCTGAATTTTTTGGACCGTACACTGCAAATCGGCCATCAGCTCCTCGTTTTGCGGCGGCGAAAGTATTCAATCAAAGGATCGACGAACGAGTTCGACGCATCCAAATCGACGCGGTCGACCTGCGAGTTGCGCAAAAGCCGGTCGCGCTCTTCGGCGCGGCGCTTGGTCGCGCTCTCAAAGGTTTGGCGGAAGGAGGGTGAGCTCGTGTCGACGGTGACGATCTCGCCCGTCTCGGCATCCTGAAAATCAACGACGCCCAAATCTGGCAGCTCGCGCTCCAAACGGTCGCGCACGACCAGGGCGATCACGTCGTGCTTGCGTCCCAATTGGCGCAGCATTTGGTCATAGCCCTCGGCGATAAAATCCGAGATCACAAAAATCGTGGCGCGCTTTTTCATCACGCCCGTCAAATGGGCGAGCGCCGCGCGCAGGTCGGTCTTTTGGTGCTGAGGCTTGAAATAATACAGATCGCGCAGAATGCGATGCACGTGACCGCGCCCTTTACCGGGCGGCACGAAGTGCTCCACCTGATCGCTAAAAAGCAAAAGTCCGACTTGATCTTTGTTTTTCACCGCGCTGAACGCGAGCAGCGCCGAGACGTGCGCCATCACTTCGCCTTTGAAATAGTCGCCCGAACCGAAATCGGTCGAGCCGCTGATATCCACGGCCAAGATCACCGAGAGCTCGCGCTCTTCGTCGTATTTTTTGATGTAAGGCTTGCCGGTGCGGGCCGTGAGGGTCCAACTGATCGAGCGGACGTCGTCGCCCGGAACGTACTCGCGAAATTCGGCGAAAGTCATCCCCTGGCCCTTAAAGACCGTGTGGTACTCGCCCGCGAAGACGTTGTTGACGATCTTGCGCGTGCGAATCTCGAGGAGTTTAACCTTCTTGAGAATCTCGGCCGGGACCGACATCAAGGCACCTCAACGTGGCTCAAGATCTCCTGGATCACGTGATCCGACTTGATGTTCTCGGCTTCGGCTTCGTAAGTCAGGATCAAACGGTGACGAAGAACGTTGTAGGCGATCGCTTTGACATCTTCGGCGGTCACGTACCCGCGGCCGCGCAAGAACGCGTTGGCCTTGGCCGCACGGATCAGCGAGATGCTGGCCCGGGGCGATCCGCCCACCGCGAGCAGGTTTGAGATCGAAGCCAAACCGAAGTCTTTGGGTTTTCGCGAGGCCATCACGATATCGACGATGTAGTTTTTCACTTTGCCGTCGACGTAAATTTGATCGACGAACTTCGCCGCGCGCATCAGGTCGTCTTGCGTGATCACCGATTGCAGCTCGGCCCGCTCATTGACGCCCATGCGGTTGACGATTTCAAGCTCGTCGGCCTTGGTGGGGTAACCCACGTTGATCTTGAACATAAAGCGGTCCATCTGCGCCTCGGGAAGAGGATAAGTCCCCTCTTGCTCGAGCGGATTCTGCGTCGCCAAAACCAAGAAGGGGCTTTCAAGTTTGTACGAGGTGTCGCCGATGGTGACTTGCTTCTCGGCCATCGCTTCAAGCAAGGCCGATTGAACTTTGGCGGGCGCGCGGTTGATCTCGTCGGCCAGAACGATGTTGGTGAAGATCGGACCTTTTTTCGCCGAGAACTCGCCCGACTTCGGGTTGAAGATCATGGTGCCGATCAAATCCGTCGGCAACAAATCCGGCGTGAACTGAATGCGGTTGAAATTGAGCGAAATCGTTTTCGACACGGTCGAAATCGTGAGCGTCTTGGCCAGACCGGGCACGCCTTCGAGCAGCACGTGTCCGCCGGTGAGCAGCCCCATCAAGATGCCTTCCACCATGTCTCTTTGGCCGACGACGACTTTCGAAACCTCGTTCAGCATGCGGTCGACGAATTGCGACTCCTGCTTCACGGCGGCGTTTAGCGCCATGACATCCATTTCAGCCATCTTCGATCCTCCCGACGCGGCCCTTCATAGGCCCAATGATGTGTGGTTTCTTATTTCACAATGAGGGGCTTTGAGGGGCAAGCAACCAGGCAGTGATGAAAGGCTTTTCATGTCGATTTAATGCCGCGCAAAATCAAAGTTGTCTCCCGGGCGATTTCTGGCAGAGAATGGCCCGCATGAGAATCCTATCGCCCTCGACGCAAGTCTGGCTCTTTTTGATTATCGTTTCATTGGCCTCGTTGATCCTTGGCTACGAGCTCGGCGGACGCCTCGGTTTGTTCTTCGGCCTTTTGGCCGCGGTGTTTTTGCACGTGTTCATCTTCGTTTTTGGCGACTCGCGCTTGATGCGCACGATTCACGCGGCTCCCGTCAAAGGACAAGATCCGTGGGAGCTCAATGAAAAACTCGCCGCGATCAGCTTGCGTCTCGGTTTGCACACCCCAGATTTGTCGTTAGTGGACTCTGAATCGGCGCTCGCCTTTTCGGTGGGCCAGCCCTGGAAGCGAGGACATGTGGTTTTGTCGACCGGACTGTTGCAAAAGTTGAGCGGCCCCGAGATCGAGGCGGTGCTCGCGCATCAGTTGGGACACTTGCACCACATGGACAGCTTTCGCTTTGGTGCCGTCACCGGATCGGCGCGGCTCGTTCTGGGCGTCGCGCATTTTTTAGACAACCTCTGGATTCCCAACTTTTGGCTCAAGCAAAAACAAGAGCCGTTCTTGGCGGCCCTCTCGCCGATCGCGTGGCTGATCTTGCGTTTTGCGGTGAACGACAAATCGTACTTCATGAATGATGATTTGGCCGTGCGGCTGGTGCGCGACAAAAAGGCGTACGCCGAAGCGCTTTGGAAACTCGACGGTCTCTCGCGCTCGCGGCCCTTTCAGCTTCCGCCCTGCACGAGCCACTACTTTATCGTGAACCCGCAAAACAAAATGGCTCGCAGCCGCTGGCTCGAAAGCCATCCGAATGTCGAGACCCGCATCCGCCGTTTGATTGGAACTGATTCGATTTAGACTTTTGTTCTCTGATTGAAAAGGAGTGCTCATGACGCAAACTGAATCCAACGCCGCGAACTTTCAGGCCACCTTTTCGGTTCTGTTGACCAGCCTCGCTTCGAGCGCGGTGATGTCGATGGGCCTGGCGCCTGATCCCAACACCGGGCAGACGCACAAAGACAAGCCCATGGCCCGCTTCAACATTGACCTGCTCATGGTTCTCAAAGAGAAAACCAAGGGCAATCTCACCCAAGATGAAGATGGATTTCTCAACGCCTTGCTTTCGGATCTGCAGATGAAATTCGTGCAGATGAAGGACTAATCCCATGAAAACCTGGATGCGACTGTCTCTCGCCGTTTTCGCTTTCACGCTTGCCGTTTCCGCCCATGCGCAAAAACCGCCGATCATCAAGGCCGGCGAGCCGCTCTCGGCGAACGCGTTCGTCGAACTGGCCAAACTCATCAATCCCGCGGTCGTGAACATTTCGACCTCGATCACGCCCCGCAATCTTCAGCGCGGCGCCCGCGATCCTTTTTACGATATGCTCGAACAGTTCTACGGCTTTCGCATGATGCCGCAGCAGCAGCGCCCGCAAACGGCGCTTGGCACCGGTTTCGTGATCCGTGAAGACGGCTTGATCGTGACCAACAATCACGTCATCGCCGGCGCGGACAAGATTCAGGTGCAGTTCGAGGAGAAGAGCGACAAAATGTACGATGCCAAGCTGATCGGCAGCGACGACCGCACCGACATCGCGCTCATCAAAATCGAAGGCAAAAATTTTCCGACCGTGGCCCTCGGTAATTCCAAAGATCTTGAAGTCGGCGAATGGGTGGCCGCGTTCGGCAACCCCTTGGGCCAAGGCCACACGATGACCAAAGGGATCATCTCGGCCAAAGGGCGCGACATCGGCGAGATCAACAAGTTTCCCTTGATCCAAACCGACACGCCCATCAATCCCGGCAACTCGGGCGGCCCGCTCGTCAACTTACGCGGGCAAGTCATCGGCGTGAACTCGGCGATCGCCGCGCGCGCGCAAGGCATCGGGTTTGCGATTCCGATCGACGAAGTGAAATCGATCCTGCCGCAACTCGAAAAAATCGGCCGTATCCGCAAAGGCTACCTGGGCGCGGGCCTGGCGCCGCTCAACCCGCAGATCGCGATGGAACTGGGTAAAGACGATCTTGAAGGCGCCGTCATCGCCCAGGTCGACCCGCGAGGACCCGCGCATCAAGCGGGCCTTCGTCCCTACGACGTGGTCACCGAATTCGGCGGCCGCAAAGTGCGCGGCATCAGCGAGCTGATGGATCAAGTGGCCGACGCCGAAATCGGCAAAGAGATCAAAGTGAAGGTCATGCGCGACGGCAAAGACCGCAGCTTCAACGTTAAAATCGGCGAGCGGCCCGAACAAACGCGCCTCGCTCCCGCGCCCAAGCTCGATAAAAATGCCGGCATGGCGAGCGACAGCGATTTGGGATTTACGCTGGCGGAGCCCACCGAGCAGATCCGCCGCAATTTTGACCTCGAGGCCGACGTGAACCGCCCCGTGGTGGTCGAAATCGCACCCGGATCGAAATCGGCGCGCGCCGGTCTCTTGCCGGGCGACGTGATTTTGGACGTGAACCGCAAAGACGTGAAAAAACCCGCCGATGTTTCGCGCGAGCTCAAAAAAGGAAAGAACACCCTGCGCATCTCGCGCCAAGGCAGCGTTCTGTTCCTGGTCCTCTAATCTCAACAAACAAAGACCGCACGACAAAGACGACTTATGTTTCGCACACAAGTCGTCTTTTTTATTTTGCTCAAAAAGAACGTCTCACTTTGGGATTTGCCCCAGACCTGACTTCAGTCTGGCCGGACAAAGCCGATACCAAGAGTGTCAGCATCTTAGATTTCATCAAGTGAGGGCATTATGAAAGTCACCGAGGTCAAAGTCTTCCCCGTCAACGAGGAGCGCCTCAAAGCCTACGTTTCGATCACTCTGGACGACTGTTTCGTCGTTCGCGATCTGAAGGTGATCCAAGGCACCAGCGGCCTGTTCGTCGCGATGCCCAGTAAAAAACGCAAAGACGGCCAGTTCCGCGACATCGCCCACCCCCTCAATCAAGAAACCCGCGCCATGATCGAAGACGCCATCTTTGCCGAGTTCGAAAAAGAGCTCAAAGCCATGGGCGCGTCGCTCGAAAACCTGAAGCGTCAAAAGGCACCCGGCAGTTTCGACGACGGCGACGACTACTAGTCTCTTATTCGCTCGACAACCCCGAAGGCTTAAGCTGAACTGAGCGCATGAAAATCCGTGCTTGGTTCGCGCTCGGTCTTTGCACCTTGGCGCCTCTGTCCAGTTTGGCCATCGAACATCTTTTTGAGGGCGACAACGTCACCCCCATCGGCACGATCTCGATTGCCGAGCAGCCCGCGGGCCTGGCCTGGGTCGCGAGCAAGTGGAGCTTCTCCGCTTCGGCCTCATCTTTGAACAAAACTTATTACGAAGTTCAAGAGGCGGGGTTCGACAATCAAGACACCCCTTTGAGCATCAAACCCATGTACGTCGCCACCGGCAAAGGCGCTTCGTGGGGCGGCTGGGTGCTGCACCTGCAAAATTCCGAAATCGATTTTCGCTCCAAGGCGAGCACGTCCAGCGGCGGCATCGACAGCACGGCGGATCTTCGCACCAAGATCAACGGCCTTGCCGCTACGATCGCCGCCGGCCTCAAACTCTCCGAGAATTGGTCGATCGGTTGGGGCACCCGTCTCGTGCAGCTTCAACAAGAAACGCTGGTCATCGGAAAATCGTTCGATGGCACCGACACCACGCTCACCGTTCAGCAGAGCAATTATCAAGCGGTGCTCTACGCGCTCACCATGGGCGCGGTGATGGACTATCCGAACGTGCGGTTAGGCCTGAGCTTGCAAGCCCCCAACCAGATGCTCAGCGAAACCGGCGAGATGAATGGCCGGACTCTCACCACCAACGGCGGCCAGTACGCCGAAAGCAAATCAGACTACACTTTGAATCGCGATCAAGAGTGGCGCGTGAACGCCGGCGTGCGCCTGGGCCGCGAGGGCAGCACCGTTCTTTTGTCGGATGCTTACACCTCAAGAGGCGATCATCAGCCCACGGTGGGCTGGGAGTACCGCGGTCGAGAGTACATCTGGGCCCTGTCGACGTCGTACCGGTACTACCAGGGCGCGACGAATCTCAAATTCGTTGCCGGAATGGTGAGCAAATCCGAAAATTTTGACTGGGGATTTGGCCCCTCTTACGAGGTGGACGAGCGTTCGGACCAAGGCGCCATCAATTCCAGGAGCTGGAACCTTCTCTACGCCACGGAAATCCGGTACTAGCCGCCATTTTGCGCCGCGACACAGGGCGGCTGACCTTGCCACTCGAGCCAGAATTCTCTAATTTGTGGCTTCGTTCCAACGGTTGGGGTGTCGACAAGTTGGTAAGTCTGCAGATTTTGATTCTGCCATTCGTAGGTTCGAGTCCTACCACCCCATCCAATTTTAAACCCGCTCGCAAGGCGGGTTTTTTGTTTTGAGCCGGCGGCCGCCCAGCTAAAGTCCGAGTACCTGAATCGTCGTTCGATCCCGGGACGACAAGCCCCCGACTTTCCCAATCTGCGTCACCATCATGGAGTCCCCTCCACCTACGTCCGGGACGGTCAAGTTTTGGTTAAAATTTCCGATAAAAATGGCAGTAGAGGAAACACTGTCATGAGCCAAACTGGAAAGTCCCAAGACCGCTATCTGACCTTCTCTCTCGGAACTGACCGCTACGGAATCCCGCTTCTCTCCGTCAAAGAAGTTCTCGCCATGCCCGAGATCAAGTCGGTGCCCGAAACGCCCGCGTACTTTCTGGGATTGATGAATCTGCGTGGCCAGATCGTGCCGGTTATCGACATGCGCACGAAGCTGGGACTGAAGCCGATCGCGCGAAATGAAGCCACCGTGATCATTTCGGATTGCGGCGACTCGGTGATCGGAGTCGTTGTCGACTCGGTCGACTCCGTCATCGCTCCGAACGCCGAAGACATTTCGGCCGCTCCCGAAATGGCCAATCGTAAGAACGCAGCCTACCTCAAAGGCGTGTGCCGCCAGGGCGAAGCCCTGCTGCTGTTCTTGGATCTGCCGGCCCTTTTAAATATTGAAGAAAAAAACGCGATTCAAACCAAAACAAAGCTCGCTGCATAAAAAGAAGGCGAATATGTTGAGTAAATTTTCGTTCAAAACAAAGCTGTTATTCCTCTGTCTGCTTTTGTCCTCCGTCGGAGGGGTGGTGGGGGTCTCCAATTACTTCGCTTCAAAAAGCGTGATCACGGATTATGAAGACGTCGCTTTGAGAAACATGCCCAACATTCACAATACGGACTCGATGTTCTTGGAGTTCCGTCGGATGCGCATCAACCTCGCGATGCTGGCTGTTCCCGGCCTTCCCAAAGAAGCCATGGATGAAGCCCTCAGTAACATCGCGGGCTCTGAAGAGGCCTACGAAAAATTCAACAAAGACTACCTTGCGATCGAGTTCTTCCCCGGTGAAAAAGAAAAATACGACAAGGTGGATGCCGACTGGGAAAGTTTTAAAGTCCTCACCGCAAAAATGGTCGGTCTCTACAAATCTGGAAAACCTGAAGACCGCGACCAGATGGTGAAGCTCCTCTACACAGACTCCGCCAATCTCGCGAAAGATTATACGGACAAAATCAAAGACCTCGTTGTCTTCCACACGCAAATGGCCGACAACCGGGTCAAAGAAGCCCGCGAGGACTCCTCGCGATCAAACACCATTTCGTTCCTGATCATCGCTTTGGGCGTGACCGGCGGCATGGGCGTTGGGTACCTCTTCTCGGCGAGCATCAGCAAAGGCCTGCAAGAAGTCTCCAACGGTCTCGCCGATGGCGCGGCCGTGGTTGAAACAGTCGCGCAGCAAATCGCGTCGGCCAGCGACAGCCTCTCGGCCAGCACGACCCAGCAGGCCGCGGCTCTGCAAGAGACCACCGCCGCCATCGAAGAGACCAGCGCGATGATTGCGAAAAATGCCGAAAACGCCAAGATCTCGAGCGACGTCTCGGAACAGAGCCAGGCAACGGCGTCTCGCGGACAGCAAGCCGTGACCGACATGCTCCAGTCGATCGAGGAAATCTCGCACTCGAACAACGAAATCATGCAGCAAATCGAAGAGTCGAACCGTGAGATTTCGGAGATCGTCAAAGTGATCGCCGAGATCGGCAACAAAACGAAAGTGATCAACGACATCGTCTTCCAAACAAAACTCCTTTCGTTCAACGCTTCGGTTGAAGCGGCCCGCGCCGGCGAACACGGCAAAGGCTTCGCGGTCGTCGCCGAAGAGGTGGGAAATCTCGCTCAGATGAGCGGAAATTCGGCCAAAGAAATTTCGGAGATGCTTGAAGGTTCGATTAAAAAAGTCGAACTCATCGTCCAGAACACGCAGTCTCGCGTCGGCTCGTTGGTTCAGGCCGGCAAAGAAAAAGTCAACACCGGGACCGTGACGGCCAAACGTTGCAGCGAAATCCTCGAGGAGATCGTGACCAACGTCTCGCGCGTGGGATCGCTCGTTTCCGAAATCTCGGTCGCAAGCCAAGAGCAGTCCAAAGGCGTTTCCGAGATCAACAAAGCCATGTCCGAACTCGACAACGTCGCTCAGCAAAACAGCGCGGCTTCTCAACAAACCGCGACTTCGGCTGAAGATCTCAAGTCTCAGGTCGCCGGCGTTCGCCAAATGGTGCTGCGTCTGAATGAGGTTTTGATGGGAGAGGGATCCAAGCTTCCGGTTCGCACGCCCGCACCGCCCGCGGAGGTTCGCGAAAACCGCAAGGTCGTGGCGTTTAAACCCAAAGCTGCAAAACCCAAAAAAGTTTCGCACGCCCAAGCCAGTGAGCCCATGCCCATGAAAAAGGTGTCGGGCCTCGAAGTGCCCCGCGGCGACGACTCGGGATTTGACGAAGCTTAACCGTTAATCTTTTAGAGCTTTTAAGAGAAGAGCCACTTTGCCCAGTTCAAGTGGCTCTTTTCCGTTGAGGGCTCCTTCTTTCATGAGCTCGAGCGCGCCGATCACGGTGCGTTTCTCTCTCCCCGACCCATCGATCGATGTCAGCTCCTGGAACCGGTAGGCGATGTGAAACATCGGCGTCAGCGGGTGAAGCTTGTCTTTCGTGAGGCCGCTCGGAAAACCCGTCCCGTCGGGGCGTTCGCGGTGTTGCAAAATGATATCGTTCACCGCCGCCGGAAGCGCGACCTTCTTATTCTTAATCATGGCCGAAGAGGCCGCCGGATAGCTGCGGTAAAGCCTCTGCTGCTCGTCCGAAAGCGCTGAGGGGTCTTGGCCCAAAACGTAGCCGCCCACCTTGGAGAGCCCGATATTGTGCAGCAAACCCGCAAGGGCGAGCGCTTCGATATCGGCGGCCGGGAGCTTCGCCAAATGCCCAAAGGCCGCCGCGAAATGCGCCAAGCTCAAAGCTTCATCGTAAAAACTGCGCTCATGACCCGCCCGTTTCAGAATGAGATCGCGCCACCACGAGACGGGCCGCTCGCCCAAAAGCCCCAAATCACCCACGATTTTGCGCGTGTTCTCAAAAATGTTCTTTCCGCTCTGGTAACTCGAAGAGGCGTCGAAAAACTCCGCCATGGACTCAAAGAAAATGCGCTTGGCGCGAATGGCGCCGATGGTTCCCGAAAAGCCCGCAGCGCCTTCGGCGGGTTTTTGCATCTTTTCCAGATGCGTGAGCACCGCTCCCCGGTCTGTTTTCTTGAAGTAAACGCTTTGACCGAGGTGCGAGGCCTTCTCGTGGATCTGTTCGCTCAGTTGATCGCCCTTACGGCGCAGTTGAATCGTCTTGCCATTGTGGGGCAAATGGACAAACACCGGGAATTCGAGCGCCACTCCTCCCGGAAGATCTTGCGCTTCGATGGATTGCAAGGCCGTCAGCGGAACATCCGAACCGAAATCCCAGTGCGTTTCTTCCAAGAGAAGATCGACGATAAACTCGGCGTCAAAATGGGCATGCATCAAATAGTTGGCGCCGTTTTTTTTGAGAACGTCGACATCGGGAACGGTGTCCGCTTGGTGCAAAACGATGATCACGGCTTTCTCAAAGGCCATTCGCACCGACTGGGTCCACTCGAGCGTCGTGAGATCGGCACCTCGCGCATCAATCAAGCAAGCCGCCGGGGCGCCCAGGTTCTCGGATGCGAGCAACTCATCAGGCGTTTTTAAATGCACGAAGCTGTCCTGACCAAAGAAGCTCAACGTATGAGCGATCTTTTGAAAGTAGGCGGTCTCGGGTGTGCAAATGAGGATTGTGGGCTTCATGATCGCAGGTCCTATTTTAGACCCGTTTCCACCAGGGCCGCGGCCCGACGACAAAAAACTGGATGAAAGTCTCCGCAATAACTTTGTTTCAAGAGACCAGGGCCTTAAAAACACAAAGAGGCGCCGTGAGCGCCTCTTTGAAACTGAACATTCGTGCGGCTGCGACTACCCGGCGACCCGATCCTGCTTGAGTCGATTTACAACCAGCAGCAAGGCCAGCTGTTTGTCTTTGCCAATCTGCAAGCGGAACGGAAGCTCGAGGCACTTCGCATTTTGCACCAGGAACTGATTGATGTCCCGGCTGATCTGCGGACGCGACATGGGAAATTGATAACCCTTGTTCACCAAGTGGGCTTTGGCCACACCGTAAACGATGTTGGTCAATTCTCCCACCGCATCTTCGACGTCACTGGTGATCGCTCCGGGATTTTCACCCAGCATGTGTTCGTAAACCTTCAAGAGAAAGTCCTTCTCGAACGCGACGATCATCGACCCCTCAACCTCGTGCGAGTCGAACTTCATCAAACCACCGATGTCATAAACGACCTCTGAGTTCTCAAAGAGGCGGGGCGCGACCAAGTTGACGGGTTCGCTGAAGTAGCCGCCAAAGGTTTGCTGAACCGCTTCGATGAAGCTCTTTCCGACATCCTCATCAAAAAACGAACGTTTTTTGTCTGTCATTAGGCAGCCTTATTCGGAAAATGGCGCGCGTACACGAGCTTCAATTTGGCTTGAAAATCGGCGGGCGTAAAAGGTTTGACGATGTAGTTCGAGACGCCGGCTTTTGCGGCCTCGAGAACTTGGCCTTGCTCGTTCTCGGCGGTCACCAAGATAAACGGAAGCGGCTTGAAGCGCTCATCCGAACGGACTTTCACCAAAAGCTGCAAGCCGGTCATATTGGGCATGTTCCAGTCGGACACGATGCACGTGAATGGGCGGTTTTCGGCATGGGCTTTTTCAATCAAGGCAAAGGCCGCGACGCCATCTTCGGCTTCTTCAAAGTTGGTGTACCCCATGGTCTGCAGAACTTTCTTAACGATGGAACGCATCGTTTTAAAGTCGTCGACAACGAGAAACCGAGAATTTGGATCAAACATGCAAGTCCTCCCCTAGGCTGCTTTATTTTTCTTTGATGATTCAGAAACCAATTTTAGAATCGTCTCCGCCACTTCCCCGAGGGGTTTGACGAATTCCACGGCGCCCATTTTAGCCGCCTCACGAGGCATGCCGTAGACCACCGAGGTCTGCTCATCCTGCCCGATGGTGCGTGCACCTTGATCGCGCAGACGCTTGAGCATCCGGGCCCCATCCCCTCCCATGCCGGTCAGGATCACCCCGACCACATTGGGCAGTTTCAAGTCGGCGGCGCTCTTGAACAGATAGTCCACCGAGGGCTTGTGACGATTCACGGGCGCATCGTCAGTGATTTTCACCACGAGTTTGCCGTCCTTTGAAACGAGGGCCATCTGTTTGCCACCAGGCGCGATGAGCACCAAGTTGGGCTTCACGACGTCTCCGTCTTGCGCCTCGCGCACCTCAAACGGACAAAGCTGATTCAATCGGGCCGCAAAGGCGGCCGAGAACACCGGCGGGATGTGTTGCACGATGAGGGTGGGTGGAATCTGATTCGGCAAGCTCTCGAGAACAACACGAAGGGCTTCGGTGCCTCCGGTGGAGGCGCCCATCAAGACGATGCTCTCGGTTCCGTGCGGGCCGCGCGAGGCGGCCTTCCGGCGGGCGATCGACGAGACCACCACGCGCGCCTCGGAGGCGGTGCGGATGCGTTCACAGATCTCGGGCCCCAGCGTGCGCAGATCTTCGAGCGAGGGTTTCTGGATGTAATCCACGGCGCCGCTTTCCAAAGCTTGCAGAACCTGCGGACCTTCTTCGCGGCGGATCGAACTGATCATCACCACGGGGATCTTGTAGATCGGGAAGATTTTTTTCAGCAGCGTCACGCCGTCCATCTCGGGCATGTGGATGTCGAGCGTGATCACATCTGGCTTGTGCTGACGGATCAAAGCCTCGACTTGTGAGGGCCTCTCGGCCTCGGCCACGACTTCGAGCTGGGGGTCTTGTTTAATCACCTTCGCCAAAAGCTGACGGATGGTCGCCGAATCGTCGACGATCAAAACTTTCTTACGTCCCCCGGCGGCGGGCTTCGCCTCCGCTTTCGGCGTACTCACGTTGGCTGCGGGAGCCGCCATCGGCGCTTGCACGGCCAGCTTGATTTTGGCTCGGATCTCATTGCCCGCCTGTCCCAGGTTTTCGAGCGAGGGCTTTTCGACGTAGTCGTAAGCGCCCAGCGCAAGCGCTTTCTGGCCCAAAGCGGGGTCGTCACGATTCACTGACGAGAGAATGATCACGGGAGGCCGCGGACGGCCTTTGGTTTGTTCCAAAAATCCCAGACCGTCGAGTTCGGGCATATGCATATCCAGCGTGATCGCGTCGAACGTCTGAGTTTGCAAGAGCGAGATCGCCTCTTTTCCATTGGCGGCGGTGGCCGCGACGGTGAATCCCGATTCCGCGGTCAGAATGCGCTTGAGCAATGAGAGGATCACCGGAGAGTCGTCGACGCACAAAACACGGAACGGGGTTTTTCGTTCCGGGATGAGCGGCGGGGCCGGGCGAGCGGCGGGTGCTTTCTCCGAGGCCGGACGAGGAAGCGCGTAGACCGAAGCCCCAATGCTGTCGATCGCAAGCCCCAGACCGTTCAAAGTTTCGGAAACGCCCAAGAACAGGAACCCTTTGGGGTCCAAATGCTTCATAAACGTCTGGGCGCAGTCTTTGATCTGCGACGGATTAAAATAGATAAAGACGTTGCGGCAGAAGATGACATCAAAGTTTTTACCGTTCAAAAAAGATCCCGCCGACAGCAGGTTCACCGTTTGGAAACGGCATTTTTGCACAAGGGCCTTGCGCATTTTGGCAAATTCTTGCACGTCGCCGGTTCCGCGAACCCAGCTGTCGCGCCCGTACATGGCCGGCACTTGCTTGAGCTCTTCGTAGCGGTAAACGCTGTTTTGCGCATGCGCCACCGATTGGGGATCGACATCCGTGCCCCAGATTTCGAAATCGACGTCGGGAGCGGCGGCTTCCAAATGAAACCGGAAAAACATCGCAAGCGAAAAAGCCTCTTGGCCGCGGCTGCTCGCCGCCGACCAGATGCGGATTTTCTTGTCTCCCCGCTCGCGTGCCCGCTCGATCAAAGACGGAAGGCCTTTGTTCAGCAAAAACTCGAAGTGCGAGAACTCCCGGAAGAAATAAGTGTGATGCGTGGTCAAAAGCGACAGAAGGGCTTGGCTTTCGCTCTCCTGGTGATCTTGTAGATACTCGAGATAACCCTCGAAGGTCGGAATGTTCAAGCGGAGCATGCGCGTTTTCAAACGGTTCTCGACCATCGAAAACTGACGCTCGCCCAGTTGAATTCCGGCCAATTCGGTCACGATCGCCGAGACGTTCTCGATGACCTTTTGAATGCTTTCGGGAGATTCTTTAACGGCTGATCTCATAGGTCCTCAGGCCGCTTTCCCGGCTTGCAGTGCTTTGGCGACGTCCAAGATCAACACGATCTTGTCGTGGCGACGGAAAACGCCTTGGATGTATTCGGAGGCCCGCGTTGAGTCGATCGCGGGTTTTTCGCTCATCATCTCGGGGCTCAAGACCTGAACCGAGTTCACTTTGTCCACGACCACGCCGAGCGAATGGCCGTCGATATCCAAGATGATGACCGTGGTTTCAGATGTCGATTGTCCTTTCATCCCGAGCTTCACGCGTAGATCCATGACCGAAATGATTTTTCCGCGCAAATTCATGATGCCCGAAAAGTGCGAAGCGGCCTGTGGGATCGGCGTCATATCCGGAAGACCGATCACTTCCTTCACCAGCAAAAGGGGGATGGCGAATTCGTCGTTACCGAGATGAATGCAGAGATAGCGAGAGTCGGTGCCCGTCATGCTGCGGCTCCTTCGCCCTTGGGCGGTGTCGGCACTTTGGCTAAGCTGAGTTTGCGGTGGCGCAGATCCAGCGGTTCAATGATCAACGCCGGTTTGCCATCGCCGAGGATGGTCGAACCGCTCACGCCCTTGTAGTTTTGAAGCTCCGGCCCCAGTTGCTTAACGACCACTTGGAACTGGCCCACGATATCGTCCACCAACATGGCAAAAGGCTGAGGCCCGCTACGGATCACCATCGCGATCATTTTTGTCGCGGGATGCTGCGCACTCAAACCGAAGAAGTCGCCCAGACGCACGAGCGGAAGGTTTTCTCCTCGAAGCATCAAGATTTGACCCAACTGATGATTGGTCTGCAGCTGCGCCTCGGTGGGTTGCAGCGTTTCGTGAACGTGCGCCAGGGGAATGACAAATCGATGCGAGGACTGCGTGACAACCATGCCGTCGATAATGGCGAGGGTCAGAGGCAAGAAAATGCGGAACACCGTGCCTTCACCGATTTTCGAGTCGATTTCGACTTCACCATTGAGATCCTTGATATTGGTGCGAACGACGTCCATACCGACGCCGCGGCCCGACACGTCGGTGACCTGCTCTTTGGTTGAAAAGCCCGGTAAGAAGATCAGATTAAACGCTTCTTTTTCAGAGAGCGTGAGTCCGGGCTTGATCAGTCCTTTTTCTTCGGCTTTCTTTTGCAATTTTGCGCCGTTCAATCCGCCGCCGTCATCGCGAACTTCAATGACGAGTTTTCCTGAGCGGTGCGAGGCGCTCAAAGTGACATGCCCCTTTTCGCTTTTACCGGCGGCCTTGCGTTTATCGGCCGATTCGATGCCGTGATCCACCGAGTTGCGGATCAAGTGCACAAGGGGGTCGTTGATTTTTTCAAGAACGGTTTTGTCAATCTCGGTCTCTTCGCCGGTCAATTGAATCGACACGTCTTTGTTCAGGGCCTTCGCGGTGTCGCGCACAATCCGCTGCATTTTTTGAAACGTCGGTTTAACGGGAACCATGCGAAGTCCCATCGACACGTCTTGCAGTTCTTTACTGAGTTTTCCCATCTGCAAAACGGTCTTACGGACCAAAGACGAATCCACCGAGGCAATCTGCTCGCGCAGAACGCTTTGCAGGATCACGAGTTCACCCACGGCATTCAAAAGGGTTTCAACTTTGCTCACCGACACCCGCAAGGTCTCCTCGACCACGGCCGCATGGCCATTCGCGGAGGCGGCCGCCGCCGGCGCGGGAGCCGACGAGGCCACGGGGGCCGGCACCGCCGGTGCAGCGACAGGAGCCGCTGCGGGCTGAAGAGTTCCCATCAATTCGGCAAGCAAATCGAGATTGGGTTCAATTTCAACGGGCGCGGATGCGTGGGCTTCAAGTGCCGGTTCGACGCTCTCGTCTGCGGCCTCTTCGGCCTCCGCCTCGGGTTCGGTCTCAGCCGACCCGCCCACCTGGAAGTTGCGCATTTCAGAGAGAAGACCCGAACCATCAAAACTAGCATCGAGGTTTTCTTTGAGCCCCTGAACCATGTCCCGCAAGAAGTCGTTACAACGCAGGAGCAAGCTCACGCTGCTGCTGTCGGCGGGGATTTCGCCATTCTTAATACGCAAGATGAAGGTCTCAAACTCGTGCGTGAAGTCGCCCATCTCGGCAAAGCCAACCGCTTTGGAGCTGCCCTTGAGGTTGTGCGCCAGACGGAAGATCTTGTTCAAGTTTTCGGCATCGGAAGAACCCGTCTCCAAAGCTAAGAAACACTGCTCGACATCGCTCAGTGATTGATCCGCTTCTTCCAAGAAACCGATCTTCAGTTCTTTTTCGAAATCTTCCACGCTCAACTCCTCAAAAAGGTACCGATATTATTTCGGTCTCAAAGACGCAAAATATAAGGAGAATTGAGAGGATTCGACCCTCGACTAAGGCGAAAAGGCCGGCGGATTTTCACAATGAGATTTTGGATCGACAAACGTGCAGAAAAATCCACTTAAGGAACGCGTGGAGTTCACAAGAGCGAGGCCGAAGTCTAGGCCGAGATTTTTTTAAACCAGCTCATCAGCATCATTCGGACCCGCCGAATATCGACCGGCTTGGACATGTAGTCGTCCATTCCCGCTTCGAGCGCCCGTTCACGGTCGCCTTTCAAGGCGTTGGCCGTCATCGCGATGATCGGAATCCGGTTGTTCGAAATTTCGGGATCCTTGCGGATCGCATCGGTGGCTTCATAGCCATCCATCTCGGGCATCTGGCAGTCCATCAGCACGAGATCGAAGGGCTTTTCTCGAAGCGCCCGCACGGCTTCTCGGCCATTCATGACCACCTCGGCCGAAATGCCAAAGTTTTCCAAGATCTTCATGATCACGACTTGATTCACCGAATTGTCCTCGGCAACAAGAACGCGCCAAGGCTCCTTGCGCGCCGGAAACGGCTGCATCAAATCATCGGTTTTCGAGTCCAAAATTTCTTGGCCGATCGGAAGGGTGACCGTAAACCAAAAATCAGATCCCCTCCCCGGTTCGGACTCAACGCCGATCTGCCCGCCCATTTGATGGACAAGGTGCTTGCTGATCGAAAGGCCCAAGCCGGTGCCGCCAAACTTGCGCGTGGTGGACGTGTCGGCCTGAACAAATTCTTGGAATAAATTTTTAGCGGACTCCGGCTCAATGCCGATGCCGCTGTCAAAAACGTCGAAGCGAAGCTGCGCCGACGCTGACTGGCGGTTCAAGCACAAAACACGGAGGCGGATCTCGCCTTGGGCCGTGAACTTGATCGCATTCCCGATAAGATTCATCAAAATTTGCCGCAATCGACCCGGATCACCCTTTAAAAACGTGGGAACTTGGGGATCCGTTTCCAAAAGAAGATTCAGCTTCTTTTGTTGAGCCGTGTAAGCGAACGACTTGTGGATGTCCTGTAAGAGACTGACCACGTCGAAATCAACGGTCTCCAATTCCATGCGCCCGGCTTCGATTTTCGAAAAATCAAGAACGTCACTCACCAAGTGCAAAAGCGCCTCTCCCGACACTTTGATCGCTTTCGCGTACTCGCGCTGAACACCCGGAAGCGGACCGTCCAGCATCAAGCTCGTCATTCCCAAGATCCCGTTGAGCGGAGTTCTCACCTCGTGACTCATATTCGCCAGAAAGCGCGACTTGGCCTGCGTCGCGGTTTCGGCTTGATCGCGAGACACGGTCAATTCGGCTTTGGCCTTTTCGAGAGCCAAAATCGCCTCGTTTTTTTCTTCGAAGGCTTGAGCCTTCCCGAGCGCTGCGGAGAGCAGGCCCGTCACCAGTTTCAACGCATTGAACGTCTGCTCGTCAAAAAAATGGGGCTGGGCCGAGTAATTTTTTAAGACCCCAATGGTTTTCCCGCGGTGGAAGAGCGGCGCGACGATCATCGACCGCAGTTTCACTTTGCGGCAAGCTTCAATGTCAACCCGTTCATCGGACTCCGAATCGTGACAAATCAACGCCTCTTCTTGCTTTAAGCAAAGACCCGAAAAGCTCCCGTCGCGTTTGATCCTCATCCCGAGAAACGGCATGGCGGCGCCGGCAACGTGATGGTAAACGAGATGATCGCCCTCTTTGATCTCGATCAGTGAGGCATCGGAGTGGGTCAATTCCATTGCCAGTCGGTTGACCAGATCCATCATGGATTTTGAATCCAAGTCGGCCGTGGCGATTTGATTTTGCGCCAAGATGACCTGTTCGAACTGCGCCCGCTGCTTTTCGAGAACCCTATTTGTTGCCCGCAGAGATTTCTCGATCTCCTCCCGCCGCCGGCGGTTGCGGTTCAGCATGAGCAGCAGGGCCGAAAACAGAATGAAGGCTAAAATGCTGCCGGTGACAATGACGTTCTTCGCGCGATTTTCGATTTGATCCAGATGGCGGCTACGGAGCTTGGCTTGATTCTCCTGCTCATCCTCCATCGCGCGCATCAAACCTGCCAGTTCTTCGCGCTCGCCCGGCCCATGCAGGCTGCCGATGGCCTTTAGAGCCTCCTGATGCTTTCCCTGCTGCTTCAAATCGATGGTGTTCGCAAGCTCCATCATTTTTTTATCGATCAGGATCTGCGCCTTTTGAATGCGCAAGATTTGATCGTTCTGGGCCGCGAAGAGCCGCTCCAATTGTTGGTAGGCCTCGGGAATTGCCACTTTCGCTTCGAAGTGCGGTTTCAGATGCGAGGTCTCACCCGTGAGCAAGAAACCACGTTGGGCCGACTCGGAGGCGGCGAGCAAAGTCCTCAGACGGCTCAGATGCCTGCTCGCCTCACCAATTTCGGCGCGCTCATTGCCCACTTCAATAACATCGCGAATTCCCGCTTGTAAGAAGAAGGCAATGGCGACGAGCCCCGCGATGGTGATCGCGAATCCCGCCATAAATCGTTTTTCCACGACAGAAGATTGTGTCATCGTTCTCGATCCTGTGTCCCTCTAAAGTAGCGTGCTTAAAAACAGGGGTAAAACAAAAACTAAAAGAGGGACCTGACGGGGTCGAGCAAGGTTAAGATTCGCTTGGGCTCTGGTGGCCGGACCGTCGGTGATGAGATCTGACAAGTTCTAGAAGGAGCGTTCTTCAAGCGAACGGACGACCTGTTCAAGACGGTGCACGGCGGGCGGCAGGTCTTGGCGAGCTCGACTCTGCAGAGGTTCCGCACGCGACGACTTGTCGAGATCTCTCGAAACTCGCGCCAAGCGCCCGCTCAACTCGAGGCACCAAAAACGAAGCTGATCTTCCGTCTGGGTGCGGGCCAGTTCACGGTCGGTCGCCAAATTCTTGACTAAGTGAACCATGGCCGAGGCGTCAAAAAGGGTTTCGGCGACCCCGCCCCCTCGATCCAAGAATCCCCCCACATCAACCAACGGAGAGGCCGACGTGCGCAGCGCCAAAAGATCTTGATCCATTCGACGCAGATGCCCGACCAAAACCCGGCGCCGTTCGGCGGCCAACGGAAGTTCGCGCAAGACTTCGCTGGCCGTGACCAAAAGCTTCGCCAATCCCGCCCGCACCGTTGAGCGCGTGGACGTCGGGAGAACGCTCGCGCTCACGATGGCGCCGACAACCGCGCCGACGGCGGTCTCTTCAAGGCGCAAGAGAAGGATGGAGGTGCTCATCGCCCCCATCACGTCGAACAAGAAGACGACCATCAAACTAAAAAGCATCGCCGTCCAAAATCCAAAGGCGCGGCGAGAGTTGTAAAGGCCCAGAAAAACCGTTAACGAAATCAAAATCGTTTCCAGCAACCCGTGTCCCGACACCAAACGCGCAACGGCAAACCCCGCCATCAAGCCCATCACTGTTCCGCCGATGCGCAAGAAGGCACGCATGGCGGTGTCGCCACGCGAAGCTCCCGTAAAAACCACGAACGCGGTCATCGAGGCCCAGTACCAACGGTCCGGCGAAACTCCGGCACCAAGAAGTGACGCGATCGCCGTCGCGATCGTCGCCTGAATTGCCTGGCGCGTGGTGAGGTGCATTCCGACAGGTGCCGAAACGGGCCCCGTGGTCTTCGGGAGTTCCGGCCCGTCGTCGTCAGTCGTCAAACTGATCCCTTCAAGAGAGCCCGCCCGCACCCGCGAGATTTCACCTCGCAGCGCCGTGAGCGCGGGCCCCACCTTGGAAATCTCCATCTGCGTGAGTCCGCGTGCCGACTCGAGAAGGTCGCGCACCGCGAGCTCACGCTCAAAAAGGCGCATTTGCAAAGATTCGATTTCGGCCTTCGCAAGAAGCGAATCGTTGCGCAAGAAGGTCTCGATGGTCAAAACCAGCTCATTGAGCCCACGCACTTGTCCTTGCAAATTGAGCGACGCCTTCTCACGGTGATCCCGGCGCCCCTCTCCCCACTGGCGGAGGGCCTCGTCCAATTCATCCACGAGTTCGCGCAGGCGAATCTCAAACGATTCAAGATAAAGTTTCAAGAGACGCTTCGGGCGGTCCGGAAAGATCCAGAACCGAAACGCATAGGCGATCGCCGTCCCCGCCAACACCGAAACCGCGGCCGCGCCCAACGCTTCGACGTGCACAGGAAAGAACAGGGGCATAAAGAACATCATGAAGCCGACAAAGCCGAGCGCGAACCAACGCACCCCAAAGCGGCGCAGCGCGATCGCCAAAAAGGTCACCAAAAAGAAGGCCGCCAAACGCAGCGACTTGTGATCCGAAAGTGCGATGGACGCCGCAACGCCAATCACTCCCGGCAGCGCCATCATCAACGTCGTGACCTGGCGCTGGCGGCGGGTGGGATCATTCACCACCAAGGCACCGAACATGGCGATCAGTCCGCCTAAGAAAGCGAGCGCTGGCGGTAGCGAAAAATGTTTGGCGAGAAAACTCAAAAGAAAAAATGCGGTGAAAACACCGCACGTTCCGCGCAAAGCCGTTCGCAAGTTCGTCAAAGCAGGATCAAAAGACAAAAGACGGCCGGGCACCATGCGCCCAAGCTATCAAGAGGGGCCAGGCTTGTCATCCCCGGTAAAGACGATCGTGACGATGGTTTCGCCGCGACCATCGAGATGGTCCTGGCTTTGAAAATCAATTTTCCAATCGTACAAACGGCAGACCGAAACCACCCAAGCCAGGCCCAAACCGTGACCTTTGACTCCGGGGTCGCGCACGACTCCCCGGTTAAAAGGCTCGCCCAAACGTTCACGCACCTCGACCGGGATCGAGGGCCCCTCATTGCGGATTTGCAGCTGAAGGCCGTCGACCTGGACCTGCACGGCCGCCTCAGGAGCCCCATGAATCAAGGCATTTCTCATCAGATTCTGGAGCAGCTGTTCAATATGGTGCGGGTTGCAAGCAAGGAGCGCCTCGCCGTGGATCGAGAGGTGCAGACGCGAACCTTGGGGATCTAAACGTCGCGCAACGTTCTTCACGACCTCCCCCAAGCGCGTGGCGAAAAGCGTTTGCGGGGCCGTGGAGTTTTCAAGCTCCGCCCAGGCCAGAAAAGCGCTGATGGTTTGCGCGATTTTCTGGTTCTCAAAATTCAAGTCGGCAAATTCGGAGCCGGAAAGGCCCAGGCGTTTTTGGATGCGCTCGATCTCGACGTTGGCGATTGAAAGCGGCGTCTTCAACTCGTGGGCCATTTGGTACGCCCACAACCGGGAGAACTGATAATTCTTGTTCACCTTGACGATGAGCGAGTTCAGGTTGGCCACCATCCGCTCGAATTCGTCATGCGACTTTGGATCGGGCTCCGCCACGATCGTCGTCGGCACCAACGGAAGAAGCGACTGGCGCCGGGAAGTCTCATTCATCTCGGTCAAGAACCGCTCAAGGTTCGCGATTGGACGGAGCAAAAACGACGTCAATAAAAATGAGACAACCACCGCCGCGAGCAGCGCACAGGCGGCGAAAAAGAGCGTCGCGGCCGAAAAATAATCCGGGTCGACAATGGACTCATCCAAAAGCAGACCGACTTGTAAAAAACGGTCCGGAATCCGGGGTAGTTTTAGATTCAGGCCGCGAATGTACTTCCCGTTATTTCGATATTCAAACCACTGGGGGTCTTGCGGAAACTGAGAAATGGGAAGCAGGCGCGCGCTGGCCGTTTGAAAAATCACTTGGCCGGCGGCATTTCGAATCACGACGAATTTTCCGATTCTCGAGCCGCCCAGTTCCTCGGAAATCAGGTCTTCCGCCTCGTCAAAATCGATTTTGCGCAAATCGCCGAGTTCAGAATCCACCAGCGCCGTCGCGGTCTCGCGAACCTGCTGGTCGATCAAAGACATGCGTTCGCGCCTCAAGACCGCCGAATACAGAAGAACCGACGCGGTCATCACCGCCGCGACGACGAAAAGAATGATCGCGAAAAACCTACTTCGCAATCCAATAGCCGGCATTTCTCATATTCCGAATCGTGACGTCCGCACCCAGATCATTCATCTTGCGGCGGAGATTGGTGATGGTGGATTCCACGACGTTCGTGTCCACCCCGGCTGATTGGCCCCAAACATAATCCAAGAGTTCGTCACGGCTCCAAATGCGCTCGGGATCTTGAGCCAACGTGCGCATCACCGAAAACTCGCGGGTCGGCAGATTCTCGGCGCGTTCGCCCACGGAGATCACACGCTTGAGGAGATCAATGACCAAATTGCCAATCTGCAAATAATTTCCCGGAGGGGTTGAAGTTTTGCGCAGCTGCGCACGAAGTCGCGCGATGAGCTCCTGGGTCGAAAAAGGTTTTCCTAAGTAGTCGTCAGCGCCCAAATTCAAAAGATCAGTGCGCTCGTTGGGCGTGCTGATCGCGGAGAGAATAACGATCGGAGCGCTTTCCCACTTTTGGCGGATTTGCGGCAGAAACTGCTTGGTGTCGACATGACCCAGGAGACGGTCCATCAGAATGACATCGATTTGCGACATCGAGCGCAAAAGCTCACGTAGTCCCTCGGCATCGGAAACCGTCTGGACCAAGAACCCGTGATCCTTCAAACTTTCGTTTAAGTGCTCGATGAGTTTCGCGTCGTCTTCAATTAAAAGAAGCTTCATAAGTTCCTAGTGTATCGGAAAAGAACGGGGCTTTCATCCGGTTGTTACGGTGCCCGATTCATTTCGCGAAACTCAAAGATTTTTGATCCCCGCCTCAGGCATCTTTGGGTGCTCGGCGCTATCCTGACTGAGCCCTCCAACATGAAAGGACTTCACAATGACTAAAACCGTCTTCGCTCTCGCCTTCCTCGCCTTGGCCGTCGGCTTCTCTCAGCCCTCGGAAGCCCGTTCAAAAAAACGGGACTCAAAATATGCCGAGGCTAAAAAAGTGTGTCTCGAAGAAAATCCCGGCATGAGCGGCAAAGAGCTGCGCAAGTGCATCAAAGAAAAACGCAAGTAATCTCAAGTTCATTTTTTTGAGGCTCCTGCCGCCGATGGACTTTTTGGTGGGGGCCTCTTCTTCTAGAGTTCGAGTCCCAAAAGATCCCCGAGAATCGCGTCCCGACAATTCATCGGCAAAGAATAATGACCTTCATTTGAAATCAGATTCAAACGGGCCTTCGGCAAACGGTCCCGCATGTCCGAAGCAAAACGTGGATGCACGACATCGTCATCGCTTCCATGCCACAGCGTCACCGGGCACTGAATCTCGTTGATCGGAAAACCCCAAGATTTCGAGTAAACGCGCATGTCGTGTAAGATTCCGCAGGGCCCTTGCCGCAGAGCCTGCCGCATGGTCTCGGTCAAGAAGGGTCCCACCACGGGATCCGCAAAAACGCGTCGATCATGCTCGTTGAAAGTTTCCATTTCGGTGAAGACGAGCTGCTCGAACTTTTCGAGACTCGACTTCCAGACCATGTTCATTCCGAAACGCAGCACGCGTTCTGGAACGAAGTTGCGCATCGCCCAAGTCTTTTTCTGTCGCGAATTCATGTAGCTGAAATTTCTCAATGTCATCGGCGCGACTCCCGCCACGGACGTCATGCGCAGGACACGCTCCTTCATCAAGTACGCGAGCGCCATCGAGTAAGGCGCGCCGCCGCTCACCGACAAAATTGAAAACTGCTGGATCTCTTTTTTATCAAGCAGGGTGCGGATTTGTTCGGCGAACGCCATCGGCGTGAGATCGGTTTGCACGTCACTTTTGCCGTAACCGGGGCGGTCCATCGCGATCAGGCGAAAAGATTTCCAGTAGGAACTCGAGGACATGAGGTTACCGTGGTCCGCACATCCCGGAAAACCGTGAACGAGCAAAACCACCGGAAGACCAGGCTCCCCCCACTCCTGAACAAAAAGCCGGCGGCCCTTTTTTCCGAAGGAATACGAGCGGTCGTGTTTCTGCATCACTGAAGCATCTGCTTGAATTCGTCGTTCTTCACGAGGCCTTCAACGATCAAGTTCATGCAAGACGCCACGGTTTGCGCGTTGGCCTGCATGGTTTTGAACAAAGGCGCGGGAGCCGTGAAGTTCGAGTTGAGGCGAACCTTTGCCGTGCGCTTCACCCCGGCCCGGCTCAAATCGACCGTCATCTCGGCATTGCAAGAGGGCGTTTGAAACGGACCGTTCGCGACAGTTTGAAGGTCGAATTTGTTAATGGTGAGGCTCATCGCCACATCGCCACCCACGCGCGACTGAAATCCACGGGCATTGAGTTCGCTTTTCAAGCGGTCCGCGAGCGTCTCGGCAACGGGCGCTTCGGTCACCACCGCGCGGCGGTTGTCCTCGGTGCTTCCCGACCAGCCCAGTTGATGCGAACTCATCGAACGCTGATCTTCAGCCGAATGGATCTGGAAGGTCAGTGCCGTGCGCACCGGGGTGCGATCCGCCGCGGCCGCGAAGGGCTGCATCTCACCCGGAGGAAGGGACATCTGTCCCGAAGCGCAGCCGGCCAGAAGAAGAACCAAAACACCAAACATCGAAAGATGGACAGACTTTTTCATGCCCCAAGACTAAAGAATCCTCCTCGCGGAGGAAAGGCAAAAGCAATCTGACCGCTCTGCGCCAGCGCCAAAAACAAAAAGGCAGGCCCCTAGAGCCTGCCTTTGTTCATAAAAGACCTCAGCACCTGCCTTATCGGCGCAGTTTCTGCCGGCAGTAGTTGTAAACCGACTCCGCTCGGTATTCATCACCGCTCGCCAAGCATTTGAAGCCTCGGGGAAAGCGGTTTTGAAAGCGTTCACAGCTCTGATGCGAGACATGACGAACGGCCTCGGCAAACAAATCGCGGAATTCGTTCGAGCAGACATTATTGCCTTCGCGGGGAAGCACGGGCCCGCGGCCAGGACCGCCGCCATTTTGGCCCCCATTGCCGCCGCAAACGTCGCTGACTTCCGACGGCGAGATGGTCACGGTGTCGCCGGGGCGGATCACCTGCGAGCGCGTGCGGATGTGCACGTTGGAGGTCACCGTGCAGCTCGAGTTGTCGCGATTGGCGCGGTAAAAGCTCGAACATGCGCGGCGAAGCTCGCTGCGGTTGTTCAAAGAATCGTAGATATCGTTAAAAGCCGAGAGTTCCATGTTGGAACACACGCGGGTCACCACTGGCTGGCCATTGCCGCCACTGCCGCCCGAAGAACAAGCCGAGAGGGCCGCCATCGCGGACAGGACTAAAATGGATTTTATCGTTTTCATCACTCACTCCAATTTAAAAAGAATGAACTCAAGGAGGATGGAACTACCATGGAGTGACAATTCACGGACGTTTTTCTCCCGCGCGTGAAAAAGAACCAGAACCGTCCAATTTGGTGACAGCGATTTTTTTCAGAGCGATGAGAACTCAACTCTTCGGCAAACGTCCCGACTCGTTCAAGGCGTTTTTCAAAGCGCCCCAAAGCATTTCGCGCGAGAGCGGTTTGACCAAATACCCGTCGAAACCACCCTGAAGGGCGCGCTCGCGCTCGGGTTGGTGCGCGTGCGCGGTGAGAGCCAGGATCGGCCCTTTCCAGTTCTCCTGACGCAACTTCTGAACGGCTTCAAAACCGTCCATTTCGGGCATTTGAATATCCATCAAGATCAAATCGAAATGCCCACGCTGCGCGGTCTTAACGGCTTCGGCGCCGTTGTTCGCGAAGGTGAGCGTCGCGTTCGTCGGCTTCAAATAGAGAGCCAGCAGGCTTTGATTGTCGTGGGAGTCTTCGGCCGCCAAAATTTGCACGCCGGTGAGATCCACCCCGCCCTTCAGCGCCGGCGTCGACGAGACCTCACGCCGCTCCTTCACGCTCACGTTTTTCTGATCCAAGACCGTCAAGCGAAAGAGACTTCCTTGCCCGGGCTCGCTCCACATCAAAACCAAGTCTCCACCCAACAAGAGACTGAGCTTCTTCGAAAGCGCGAGTCCCAGACCCGTGCCACCGAATCGGCGTTTCGACGGGTCGTCGGCCTGCGCGAAAGGACGGAAGAGCCGCTCCGCCTCTTGGGCCGAAATGCCGATTCCGCTGTCTTGAATCTCAACCTGAATCACATCTCCACCGGGTCGCGACATCGTGACGCGGACCTCGCCCTTGGAGGTGAACTTCAAAGCGTTGCCGACGACGTTCAGAAGCACCTGACGAAACCGAACCCGGTCGCTTCGGATCGCGTGCGCCCGCAAAATTTCCGAATGAAAAATCAGTTTGACGCCTTTGCGTTCGGCTTGCAGCTTGAGGCTGTTAATGACGTCCTCAACGACCTCGACCGCGCTGAAGTCCGAAAGCTCGATACTCACGCGCTCGTTTTCCGCTTTCGCCAGATCCAGCAGGTCGTCGATCAAAACGCGCAGCTGCGCCGAGTTGCGAGAGATCGTCTCGGCCCATTGACGATTTTCACCATCCAACGATTTCGACTGCAGCAGCAGGTCGCTAAAACCCGAAATAACTCCTAAGGGGGTGCGGAATTCGTGGCTCACATTCGCCAAGAAGCGGCTTTTAGAAATGCTGGCCTGCGAGGCCTCAACCGCCAAGCGACGCGCTTCCAAATAAGGGGTCGAGATGCATTCCACGAAGACGGCCCGGTAAACGAAGAGAAACGCCACCGCCTTGTAGACGTGACCGCTGAAATTGTAAAGATCGTCAAAATCGCGGTACATCGTGAAGAAGAAACCGCTCATCGCGAAAAGCAAGCACGCGCATCCCATCCAGTGGAAGCTCAAAACATCACGGCGAACTCCCCGACGGAAAAACAAGGCTCCCGCGACCAATGAAATCATCACGGTCGACCACTCAAGAAAGACCTTCAGCGGCGTCAGGCCTTGCCCGGGAATAAACATGCGGGGGAGACGCTCGGGTTCAAAGAGGATCAGGTAATACCAAAGGGCCGTCCAGAGAACCGCAAAAATCATCAGCGGCGTTCGCACGGCGTGGATCTTCGATTCACGCGGGTTCGAAATTGCGACAAAGAGAAAACCCACGGCGCTCGTGACCCGGCTCGACAGCCAAAAGCAGATGGCCTTATCGGGACCGCTCGGCGTGACGAAATCGGGCATTCCGGTGAAAGAAAGCGTGTGTCCAAGATCGAGCCAACCGACGATGAAGCAACAAATCGACAGGACTAAGATATCGGTTGAGCGCACGTTTTGGTAGGTGGCCCATCCCACCGTGAAGACGGCGAAGGAAACCAAGATCCCCATGAATTCCAGAAGCACGTGAATCGGCAGGTAGTGCCCGGTGATATTGGACACCCAATCAGAGGCGGGAAGATTCGTGATGACGAAAAGGCCCAAAAAGAAAACGAGCACCACGGTCTGCGGTGATCGAAAGCTAAACCGTGATTTGTAGGCCTCGAGCCCCAGCTTCATGTCCTGATTTTACTTGATCCGAACCAGCAACGACAAGAAAAACAGACCCGTCAACACGCACACAATCGCCGCTCCGGCCGGAAGATCCCAGAGGTAACTGAGCACAAAAGCAGCAGACAGACCGAAAAGCCCCACCCCCCAGGCCAAGGCCAGTCGCGAACGCAGCCCGCCGACAACCCGAACCGCGAGAGCCGCTGGTGCCACCAAGATTGAGAACACCACCAAGACACCCGCATGGCGCGTTGAAAGGGTGATGACGATGCCAAACAAGAAGTAGAAAAAGAAATCCCACCAAAATGCGCCCTTTTCGGCGCGCGAGGCCGCCCAAAATTGACGCCGAAACGCAAAATGAATGGCGCCAATCAAGGCGTAAACCACCGAGGTCTGAATGACTTGCGGCCAGGTCACGAACAAAATGTTGCCGACCAGCGCCTCCTTCAAGTGTTCGGTGCCATGGGGAAGCCGGTCGGCCACCAAAATCAGCGCCCCGCTGGCCAGCGCGTAGGTCATGCCGATCACGGCTTCTTGCGACACCGACTTTTCGTAGCGTCGAAGCAGGGCCAGCGCGAACGACACCAACAAACAAAGCCCGAGGGCCAAGAACAGGCCCTCGTTGCCATCATGATCATGAACAAAAAACAGACCGAGCGCCCCGCCCAAAGCCGCCACCTGCGAGAGGCTGATGTCGACAAAGATCACTTCGCGTTCCAGGACATGCAATCCCAGGTAGGCATGGATCCCGACGAGAAGCAGCGCCAACGCGAAGGGCGCGGCCATGAATTGCAGGGCTTCGATCATTTCGCGGCTCCTTCAAAAATCTGAACAAGATTCTCGATCACCTGCTCGTTTGTTTTCAAGGCGGGCTCGCCTTCGACCGAGACCGCGACGCGAGAAACTTTTAAGCCAGGAAGGGCCTGCTTGAGTTTTTCGCCTGCGGCATCGTCGTAAAGATTTTCAATCGCCACCAAACGGATCTTGCGCTCTTTGATCTGTTCGATCACCGACAGCAGGTGCGAGGCACTGGGCGGGACGCCCGGCTTCGGCTCCAGCTGAACGGTGCAGCGGATCTGGAAGCGGTCGCAGAAGTACGACAAAAGTTTATGATACGTCACGGCCTCGGTGAGCCCCGCTTTTTTCAAACGGCCTTGCCACTCGGCGGTCTTTTCGTTCATGCGTTTTTGAAACGCCTGCGCATTCTTCACGTACTGCGCTTTGTTCGTGCCGTCCAACTCCCCGAGCCGCGCGCCGATGATCACCGCCGCCTCTCCCAGCCGAACCGGGTCCAACTGAAAGTGCGGGTTGCCGCCGCCATGGATATCGCCGTCCGCGCGCGTGAGCGCTTTGGTCGGAATCTCGATCGGCTTCAAAAATGGTCCCAGCTCCAAAAGATGGTTGGCCTCAGCGAGCTTCGGGTTGCGGGCGCCGCGAATCAAGGGATCCAGCCACGCGGTTTCAAGTTCAAGCCCTTGCGAAATCACGAGATCCACATCGCGCAGCTTGATCATGAGCGAAGGTTTCGCCTCAACCATATGGGGATCCTGCGTGCCTTTGGCCAACGCCGTCACCTCGATGAGGTCCTGACCCACCTCACGCGTCAGCGCCGCCACATCCGAAGTTGTCGCGGCCACCCGGAGCCGCGCCTCCGCGACGGCCCCAATCAGAAAAAGAAACAGAAAAAGACTTCGTGTCATGTTTCACCTCTTAGTAAGAATGGGAAGGATGGGAGCCGATGGTAAAACTGGCCTGCAAGAAGATCGACTTTTCTTCGTCGTCGCCATTCGCATTCGCAGGGCCCCCGCGGCGCGAATTGTATTCGAGCTTTAGCGAGGAGAACTCGGTCATGTTATGAACCACGCCCACCGAATGGCGGAAATAATCGTCATTGGCCAAAGCCGTGGGGTCAAAGCTGTCTTTCACGTTCAACGTGTCGTAGCGGTACAGACCGGCCCAACGCTCGGCGAACTGATACTGCACAAAGCTCGACCATCCGGAGGCCCGCTCGTTGTCCACACCCGCTTGCTCGCGCACGCGCTGCAAGGACTCCGTACCCCAAATCAACGAAGCCGAGCGGCCATTCGCCGACGGGCGCCACTTGAAGGTCAAATCTCCTCCCGCCATCGAGGTGGTTTCACGAAATGAGTTTCCACCTTGTGCGTACGAGGCCCCCACCTCCACCGTTAAATCATCCGAGAGGTCCCAAAGATTTTTCCAGTGAGCAAGTCCCACGTTGTCGCCCGTGCGGGGAGATTTGAACTGCTCGTTCTCCCCTTGACCGCGCAGCACCTGCAGGGTGAGCTCGCTGTACCAAGACAGTGGCGTGAGCCACGCGGCCGAAACACCCGCATCGTTCAAACCTTCATCGCCGAGAAGCGCCTTGTTCGCGAGCGGAGCGTCCACGAAGGGAAACGCATGCGTGTGCAGCAGGTTGTGTTTACCGAACGCGGCCTTGAACTTGCCAATTTTCAACGTCAGCGACGGGATCGCGATCGACTCGGCGAAGGCCTCTTCGGGTTCGACCACCCACTTTTCTTCGACGGTCGTGCCGTCCGACTCCAGCTCGGGGTGAACCGCCAGCACGACGTTCACGCGGCTGTACGGATCGACATCGGCGTAGAACTGAAGTTCGGCTTCTTGCAAATTGAAGCCGTTGCGCTCCTGATCGGGAGCCGCGGGGTCGAGGTCCGCTTGGTGAAAATTCGAGTTGCGATACAGGAACAACGTGTTGGCGCTGATGCTCGGGGTTTTAATCCCGGGAGAGACCGCCGTTTGCGCGAAACTCGCGCTTGAAAGTAACGAGAGCATTGAAACAAAGATCAAAGATGAACGCATAAGTTCTCCATAAGAAAATGAAAGGAGCGGAGAAAGATCCGCAGATATAAAAAAATCGGAGAAACTAGGTGAAGCGCGGCGGGCGCCGGCGCGGCTCAAGAACGGGGTCTTCATTCATGCGCACGGGGCGCTGAACCCAGGCCTCCAAAGACTCAAACAAAGGGGGTACGATCAGGGGAACCGCGAGAACAACCGCGTAGGCAAAAATCGACTGGCCCGCACGGCATTCGGTCTCACGGCGTTGGCCGTCGCCATGCTCATGATCTTGATCGCTCGCCGGGTGCAGAGACCAATGGATATGGCCGAACTCATCACAGCTTCCCTGCTGAGGATGCCCCTCAAGCACGAAGTTCTTCAGAACCATCAGGCTCAAAACCAAGATCAGGCACAATGAAAAGAACCGGCGAAAACGAACGGGCATGTCCCCCTGTCTTAGGCCGAACAGGCTCTGAGGTCAAATCAGCTGACTTTCAGCTTCAAATTGTCAGTTTTACACACCCCCTCGAGCCTCTAGATGCAATGCGTTATATTGTCGACTTCATTCGCTTTTCACACTTGGATCAGGAGACACAATGTTTCGGACAGTGGTCTTGCTCTCACTTCTCGCGGTGAACGCCGCTTCGGCCGCCCCCTCGTTGGACGCCCGCATTCGGAGCGCTCTTGGCTACCTTCAATCACAACAATCCAACGGAACCGACGGCGTCCATGAACGCGGCCAGTGGCCAGCGCAAGTCACGTCAACTTTGCCCAGCGCGATCGGTGTCGGACAGAACAACGTCCCCTTTGACGAACCGACGGCCTTCAACGCCGCTTCCATCTCGGGCATTCTCGCCGAAGCTTACCAAGTCGATCCCCGTTACTCCTCGATTCCCTCGATCATCAAAAAAACCAAAGCGGGTTTCGCAAACTACCGCACGGATTCCGTCTTTCATTTCTACCCACCCAAGGAATATCAAGGCCACCAAGTCCGCGGGCCCCGCTTCATGTACTTGAAGCCCCGCTGGTACGGATTCACCAACACGCCTCCCGACGCCGACACGACTTCGGTGTCTTACCTGCTGATGGCTTACGACCGCGCGATCGAGAAGGGCACCTCGCCCCTGCGTTCGGGCTTTGAGATTCCCAACGACACCGTGGTCGAGTACGAAAGCGCCCGCGATGTCGGCCGCAATCCTCACATCTACAATGTCATGCACGGCAACGGCTTCACCGGCGCCTTCTTGACTTGGTTGTACGATGAAAAAAATCCCGAGATGCCTCGCTACTACTTCGCGCCCCCGGATCAGGGCGCGCGCATCCCGTTCAACAAGAACGACGTGGATTGCGTCGTGAACGCCAACGTTCTCAAAATGCTGACGGCAACAAATCGCACCAACACGCGCGGTTACGCCGAAACGTGCAACTACCTGAACGACGTGGCCGCAAGAGATGGTTACTACCGCTGCGGCATGTACTATCCCAGCCGCTACGCCCTGCCTTACGCGATGGCGAGCGCGATCAAACTGGGCGTGAGCTGCTTGAAGCCCTCGCAAAATTTGATCGTCGATCAACTCTTGGCTCGCCAGCGTCCCGACGGTTCTTGGAAGAACCACTGGCGCGCGCGTCCCGATTACATCCAATCGACGGCGTGGGCCCTGAACGCGCTTCTGCTTTTGGGAGATGCTCAAAATCCCCAGCACCGCGAAGCCGCGCAAAAGGGTCTCAACTTTTTGATGGCGTCCGCGCAAAAAGACAACAAAGGTCAGTTGTATTGGAATGGCGAAGTGTTCTACGCGGCGATCTTCATCGCCCGTTACCCGGTGGTTTGGCGCTCGTCGGCCTACACCACGGCGACCATCGTAAAGGCCATGACTTTGGCCAATAAGAAATGGAATCTCCGCTAAGATCGAAAAAAAACAGCCTCGGTTTTTACCCCGAGGCTGACGTTTTCGAATCTCAATATCAAAAAATTAAGCCGTGGGCTTCTTGGGACCTTTGGCTGCTTTCTCCTCAGGAGAAAGACCCCAGGGCGAGCTCTTCGGACCGCCGCCGCCTTTGCCACCAGGACCACCACGACCGCCGCCGCGACCACCACGGCCACCACGTCCACCATCTTTTGACTCGGCTGCCGCCGCGCGAGCTTTGGGATCTTGGTAGTACTCAGGCACGAAGTGAAACTCTTCAACTTTGGTCGATTTCGCCGGAGCCGTCTCGCCCTCGTTCAAGCTCAAAACAACAACGCGCTTGAGGTTCTCGGGATTTTGTCCCGCAACGTCGATCGCGCTGATGAAGTGTTTCAACTTGTCGCCTTCCATTTTGAAGGTCTCGCCCAGGCTCGTTTGAATCTCTTCAGGAGATTTGCCTTCGGCCGACAAAGTCGCTTTCGCTTTGATCGCTTGGGTCAGGGTGAAATTGGGAAATTCGGTGACTGATTTCATGGACTACCTCGATTGAAATGAGGGGCTATATTGGAGAAAAACCCCAATCCGGTCAATGACGCCGAGAATCAATTCTGGCGCGTAAAGCCGCCAGGTTTCTCCTGGAGCGTTCAAACCCGCTTGTCGGCCTTAAAAATCTCACTCAAGATGAACACCATGATCGACCAGCTCAAAAAGAAGCTCAAAGACAAGGGTCTGAACCTCGACGCCGCCCTTCGCAAATTTAATTTCCGCGAGACGCCCGCCAAATACAAAGCTCTGATCAAAGGCGTTATTCACGCCACTCCCGCCTCCGACCAGCGCGAGGTGCTTGAGTGGCTTGAAAAGGTGGAGGCCATTCGTGAGAACGACGCGCTCTCAACCGCCGAAAAAAAGAAGGCGCTCGGCGCACTCAAAACGTCCGAGACGGTCTTAAACTTTATCAAATCGATCGCCGATGTCCTGATCGAAAAGGTTCCGTTCAAAAACAAGGATCTCATCCGCACCGTGCTGACGGGCGCCGCGCTGGCCGCATCGTTCACGCAAATCCGTTTGGTGAAATGGGCCGGCGTTTCGGTCCTTGTGATCAAACAGCTCCTGCCGCACATTCTCATGCTCGACAAGTTTGACCCCGTCGCCGCCTTCATCAAACGAAATCTCAAGGCCGAATTGCAAAAATAGAAAACCCACCTTGTCGGTGGGTTTTCAGGCCTGTCAGAATTTCCGGTGATTCTAAACGGTCGCTCCATTCAAAAGGCGCAAGCAAATATGCCTCAGTGAGATTTCATGACCGGTCGTTCACCGTGGCCGCGTTGACGTCGAGGCTGAACCTGTTCGGCTTCGCGCGCCTGAAATTCCCGGCAGAGAGATCTAAATTCTTGGCCAATGGCCACGAGTTCAATCCTCGCCAAGTTTTGACGGGCTTTTTCGAAAAATTCTTCTTCTTCCTCTTCTGCGTGGTGCTCAACGAGCTCCGCCAAAACTTTCGCCTTGGCTTCGGTCTCGGAATCCCACACGCTCGAGAAGTCTTTTTTCTCGAGTTCGCTTACCAACGACTTCGCCAGCGCATGCTCCGTGATGGCCTCAATCGTCGCCACTTGCGCGTCGTCGATCTCTTCTAAAGTCGCATAGATGGTTCGCTCTTCAGCTTCAGAATGCATTTTCAAATAGGGCAAAAATTGAGCGAGATGGCGCTGTTTCAGGTGAACGGCCGCCTCCTCGTCTTTGAGGACCTTGATCGACTCTTTGAGCACCTTGTGTTGCGCTTTGATCGTCGTCAGCACGTCCTCTTGCGGATGATCGGCCGATGTCTTCATCGAGAACTTGAGCGTTGAATTCGTGTTGCGGCTTTTTTTCATCTTTCGATCCTCCTCAGGAGGACTTTGAAGCAATCGCAATGCCAGTCGCCAAATGCACGAGAAACCTCGCCCGTCAAACGAGCGAGCCCTTTGCGGGGAAGAATTCCTCAAGCCTTCGGCCCGATCTCGTACTCAATCGGTTTGCAGCGACCGTTGTTGGTCCCTTCGTCCGAGCACGCCGTGAGACCAACCACCAAGTCACGGTGAGCTTTAAAAACCACGCGATCTCCGGCTTTGGAACGCGGAACACTCACGCGCACGCGGCCGGTGTTGTCGACCTCGACATTCATAAAGATGTTGAAGCTCGTTCCCAAGTGCGTGGGATCAAAACCGAACTCCGCCAGATTCACCTCAAGATTGTGCTGGCAACTGGGATGCTCGATCCGATCGTCTTTGGCGAGCATCCGGAACATCTGCAGACTGCAAGGCGTGACCAAAAAATCATGACGGCCGCAGCTGTCCTCGACAATTTCAAGCATCACGTCACCCGCGAACGAGTAAAGAAAATGCCCCTTCGAAAAAAAGATCGTGTCATTGTAATCGATCGAGCGCCCCGAGGACAGCACGCCGGACGGGTTTCCATCTTCAAAACAAAAGAGGTCCGCGACCTGTTCCCCTTCGGGGTCCCAAACGGTTAGCAGCTCTCCTTGGCGCAGTCGAAAGGCCGTCCCGGTCTGAGGATTGAGGCGCTGACGGCTCATGGCTTCATGAAGCTTTTCATAAAGGAGAACGGGCACTTCCACTTTTTGCCATCGTTGGATTTGCCCGAAAATTGAATGCTCTCCCAGTCATCGCCATGAATCAGCGCCATCGGATTGGCTTGGCCCTGAAATTTGACGTCGCGTTCGCGGTTGGTTTTGACCATGGAGTCGTAAACCCCTTTGCCTTTGAGGGATTCAAACTGATCGAAAACATTAAAGACCAATGCCGGCACCGGAAAGCGGCGCGCCAGACGCGAGGCCTGCGGATGCAAACCCACCACGAAAAAGCGGTGGCCCCCCAAGCCGAGGCAAAACGCCTTGTCATCCGGATCTGACGTGAAGGCGCCCCAGTCTTGCTCCCGAGTTTCTTCAGAGGTGAGGTGCGAGAGCTCACGCCACAGACCGTGCTCGAAGTCCTCTTCACTCATCGCACTCGACTCATCGAAAAGCGCCCAGAAGGTTAAAAGCGAACTTTGCGAAGATTGCTGGCAGCTCAAGAAATAAAGCAAATCCCGTCGCAGGTCGCGCCAATGCCCGCCCGTCCCCAAGGAACCATAGAATCCCACTTGGTAATCGGCCTTATGAAAGGACTGAAGCGCGGCCACGCAAGGATAGTGCCGTTGGCCGAGAAGCTCCGCGATCCAACTCTCGCTCTCACGAACTTTCGCGGACGGAATCACGTCGGAGTTCAAGAACGGATGCAGGTGACCCTGACGGGGTTCAAAGAGGCGCAAGGAGGGAAGCGGCGTCGTGTTTTGTTCCATAGATCCTTGCCAAATGCCATTGCCGTGCCGTGAGCGCCTCTCTATGAAAGCAACCCTATTTGAAGAAAACGAAAGTCCTGGGGGAAAACGCCTTTGCTCCGGGGGCAGAACGCCTCAAATCAGGCTCAATCTCTCTGGCACGTGCTTGCAAAAAAAGACGCGCAGGAGGGAAGCATGAACAATTCACCTTTGGAGCAAGACCCCACCCGCCCGGCCAATTCGCCGCCGCCCAGCACGGAGCCCCCGACAAATCCCGCCCCCAACACCGGCAAAGTTCACTGGCGGACTCCGTCACGTCCCATCCGCAGCGACGCGCTCAAAAAAGGCCGCAATCAACCGCTTCCCGCTTTCACTTACAATTGAGCTGAGCGAAAGCGAACGAAGGACCGTATGAACAAGACGAAAACGAGAACCGCTAAGACAAAAAAAAAGTCCGCCAAACAAAAACAAAAAAATAAGCCACTCGCGAAGAGTCAAAAGATTCGTTACGCGGTCGTGGGGTTGGGCCACATTGCTCAGACCGCGATGCTCCCCGCCTTTAAGCACGCCCACCGCAATTCGGAATTGGTGGCCTTGATCACCGGCGACCCGGTGAAGGGCCGAGAGCTTTCGCGCCAATACAAAGTTGAGCACGTCTTTTCTTACGAGGAGTTCGACGAGTTTCTGGCCCTCGGCATCGCCGATGCGATTTACATCGCGCTCCCCAATTCGATGCACGCCGAAATCGCCGTGCGGGCGATGAAGGCGGGTCTGCATGTTCTCTGCGAAAAGCCCCTCGCGTTGACTCTCAAAGACACTTTGGCCATGGGAAATGCCGCCCAGAAGTTTGGGGTCAAGCTCATGACCGCGTACCGCCTGCACTTCGATCGTGCCAATCTCAAAGCGGCCGAAGTTGCCAACTCTGGTCAACTTGGCAACCTTCGCTACTTCAGTTCAAATTTTTCGTACCGGATCAAAGACCCGAACAATATCCGCCTGCGGTCCGATGTCGGCGGAGGCCCCCTTTGGGATATCGGGATTTATTGCATCAATGCGATTCGCTCCATCTTCCGCGATGAACCGGCCGAGGTTTTCGCCTACGCCAGCAAAACTCCTCTGAAAAAGTTCAAAGAGGTCGAAGAGGGCGTGAGCGCCATCTTAAAATATGCCGATGGACGACTGGCGTCTTTCAATTGTAGTTTCGGCGCTCACGACGAGGCTTTTTACGAAGTCGTGGGCTCGAAAGGCTCGCTTTGTTTGGATGCCGCCTACGAATACGTCGAGCCTCGAGAACTGACGATCAAAACCGAAAAGGGACGTCAAAAGGTGCACAAGTACAAAAAGGCCGACCAGTTTGCACCCGAGCTCGTTTATTTTTCGGACTGCATCGTCCTCGACCGCAAAGTCGAACCTTCGTTTCTCGAAGGCATGGCCGATGTCAAAATCATTTTGGCTCTGTACAAATCCATCGAAACCGGCAAACCCGTGGCCGTGAGCTCAAGTCCGCGCCTCAAGGCCAAACGCCGTCCCACGATGCGCATGAAAATGCGCTACCCAGGCGTGGACGAACCGAACACGGTTCACGTCGACTCACCTCACTGAGGATTCGCCCGATCAAGCCCATCAGCCAATCTTGAGTCCGCCTCTGGAACCTTCTACGGAGGCGGGACAAACTCAACGCTTCTTGCTTTTGGACGCGGTTTTCTTTTTCCTCTTAGAGGCGGTCTTTTTCCTGGTGGACGCTTTGCGCTTCTTGGCGGTGCGCTTTGGCGTTGAAGATGCTGCCATGGGATGCGAGAGAGCGAGGCTCTGAAGTTCGCGCACGACTTGCTCCCAACGCGCTTTGACCTGAGCGCGCTCGCGGCTATTGGCAAGCTTCTCATGAGTCAAGACCACCAGGCTGCGACCGAGAGGCCTGCGAATCATCCAAATTTGCAAAATTGTCGAATGAACCCAATCGGTATCGTTCCAGGTCATGCGCACCCGCTGAGGCGCCTTGAGCGTTCGGATCTCTCCGAAAATGCCGCCCTCACCTTCAAATTCCAACTTTGTTTGAAAGCGAAACTCCGAGAGGGGCTTCAGCCAAACGGCCAAAGCCTCGGGAGACTGCATCCACGACCAGAGCGTTTTCTGATCGAGCGGCATCATCTTGGTCGTGGTGGACGACCATTGGCCCTTCAGATTCTGGCCCTCCACGCGTTTGCCGATGGCATTCTCGTAACCGATCGCCACCACTTGCCGCCACCAAGGCGTGAGTTGATGCTTCATCTGCAAAAACTCGACGAGCTGTCGGTGCCCCCAGATGCGCGCGCCAGCCTTGTCCAAAAGGTCCACCCATTCATCCCAGGGTTTCCCGGTGTGCTTCTGAACGGACCCGTTCGAGACCCGGTTTAACGTTTCGTATTTTGACGCCATCCAGGCCTCCGTCCGCCTTTTTTCCGATCGGCATGACGGATCAATTGTTCCATTTTGAAGGCCAAGCGACAAGACTGGCCCGCATGGAATTCGGCAAGCTCACCGATCTCTCAAAACTGGCGGACATCGATTGGCGCCTTCCGCCCGATCCGCCCCTCAATGCCCAGGTGCTCAAACCCGGCGTACGAACAAAGTTTTTCATGGGCGCTCCGGCTTGGGGCCACAAGGAGTGGATTGGTAAAGTCTATCCTCCCAAAACCAAATCCACGGAGTTCCTTCATCACTACGCCCGCGCGTTTAACACGATCGAGCTCAACACCTCACACTACCGCATCCCCTCAAGCGAGCAGACGCAGAAGTGGCGCGAACAAGTCCCGTCCCATTTTGTTTTCTGCGGCAAGCTTCACCAGGACATCTCTCACGCTCGAGGCGGCCTGCTCGACAAAAGACGGCACGCCGAATGGTTTCGCTTTCTCGAAGATCTCGGCGAAAACCGCGGTCCGTGCTTTCTGCAGCTGCCCCCGTCGTTCACCTACGCCGAAAAAGCGGAGCTCTTTCAATTTCTGCAGAACTGGCCTTCCGAATTTGCCCTGGCACTAGAGTTCCGGCACCCCACCTGGTGGACGCCTGAAGGACAGCTCCTTCCCGCTCTCCAGCAGTATCTGCAGGGTAAAAAAATAGGCCTCGTGATCACGGACGTCGCGGGCCGCAGGGATGTCCTTCACACCGCTTTAAGCGCTGGTTTTACGATGCTCAGATTCATCGGCAACGGGCTGCACCCCACCGACTTTGAACGCGCTCGGCATTGGTACCAAAAACTCAAACTTTGGAAAGAGCAGGGTCTCCAAGACGCCTTCATTTTCGTGCACGAACCTGACGACATCGCCATGCCCGAGATGGCGGATCACTTCATCCGCCATTTCAACGAGACTCTCGGCGAGCAGGTGCTGCCACCGCTGCCCGCGATCGCGCCGGCCCCCGAGGCCCAAGCCAAGATGTTCGACTGAGAATCACGCCTTATTTCGGACGCGCCAATATGGATTTCAGATACTCGACCGACTCGGGCGTGTGCCAGTTGATCGAACCGATGATTTTTTTGACCAGTTTCAAGTCCGGTCCCGCGATGTAACTCTCGGGCAACCGGTCCACATCGTAGAGCTTCGTGAGCGAACGGTCTTCATCCCAAACGATCTTCACATCTTTTTGATCCCAGCCCTTCAGCTGGCGCAAAAACTGATCGATGTCCTTGCGGTTCGAATCACCGCTCACCGCCACCAACACCGCTTCGCCCTTGAGCGCTTCCACAAGCGAGATCATCGACGGGAACTCCTCGACGCAAGGACCGCACCAGGACGCCCAGTAGTTCAGAATCACGATCTTTCCTTTGAGGTCGCTGAGCTGACCCTTCTCGCCTTGCAAGGTCGTGTAAGAGAAGTTGGGAAGCCCCTCTTTCTCCATCTGCTCCATGCTGACAATACGAGCCTCCGCCGCCTTCGGACTCGAGGCCTCACGCCAAACACGAAACCCGAACACAAACACGGCTCCCACAACGAGGGTGATCATCGCGGCCTGAAGGTAGATTCTCATGATGATGCCTTTCTATTCGGGCGCCAGAGCCACGAATGACCTCTGACCTCGCCGTGGATTCAGAGAGATGAATCGTCTCAACACCGGCCCATTTGAAAACAATGAACGGGTCCGGTGCAAATCTTGTTTTTAACATCGCAAAAAACAAAGCCCCGGTCACTGACCAGGGCTTCATATGCAAACTGTAATTTTCTGCTTTCAGGTCCCGAAGCCGCCCAGCGACGTCTTTGGATGGACTCGAAATTAAGCGCGGTCTTAAGCGCGGTTGAAAGTACGCGAAGATTTTTGGATCTTCGAAACGTTCTTTTTCTTCGCTGCAACCAAACGAGCTGTTTTGCGAGCTGTTTTTGCTTTGGCTTTCGAAGCCGAAGCCGCTGCTGCAGTTGCAGTCGCCTTCTTCTTGCCTTTAGCAGGTTTCGCCTCAGCCATTGCCGAAGGACGTTTTTCGAAGTCGTAATCAACGAACTCGATGAACGCCATCTCTGCGGTGTCGCCAGGGCGACGGCCGATCTTGATCACGCGAGTGTAACCACCCGGGCGAGTCTTAAAGCGAGGAGCAATGTCAGACATGATCTTCTGAACAGCCGACTCATTCGCAATGCGCGACAACAGCAAACGACGAGCCGTGAGGGTGTCGGTTTTGCCAGTTGTGATCGCGCGCTCGATGTGACGGCGAAGCTCTTTCGCTTTATCAACAGTTGTAGCGATACGCTCGTGCTCAACCAACGAGATCATCAGACCACGGAGGAGGGCTTTGCGGGCGTTAAATTTGCGACTAAAGTATTTGGTACTACGTCGATGTGAACTCATTACGACCTCTATTCAAGCTGGCGACTCCGCCAGCTTTCCAGTTATGTGCTGCTTTGCTCGCGTTTCATGGGGGGAACAGAAGGATCCCAGCCGACCGGCGGCCAGCCATCGATTTTCATTCCCAAACCAAGACCCATCTCAGACAGAATTTCTTTGATCTCGTTCAAAGACTTGCGACCAAAGTTTTTTGTCTTGAGCATTTCAGCTTCAGTTTTAACAACCAATTCACCAATGTAGCGGATGTTCGCATTTTTCAAACAGTTCGCGCTACGGACCGACAATTCGAGGTCGTCGACAGAACGGAATAAGTTCTCGTTCAACGAAGGCGATTTCGAATCCGAGCTCTCTTCTTGAGGCTCGAGAGATTCGTCGAAAGTCAGGAAAATCTGAAGCTGTTCTTTCAGGATTTTCGAGCTCAAAGAAACAGCTTCTTCGGGCTTGAGCGATCCGTCAGTCCAAACTTCGAGAGACAAAGCATCGTAGTCCGTACGTTGACCTACACGTGCTGCTGCAACGTTGTAGTTCACTTTACGAACAGGCGAGTACAAAGAATCAACCGCGATGAACCCAATCGGATAGTTCGCGTTGCGCACTTCTGCCGCGTCGTAACCGCGACCGAAGGTCACGATGATTTCAGCCGAGAAGCTCGCGTTTCCACCCAGAGTCGCGATGTGCTGCTCAGGATTCAAAACTTGAACTTTGTCGTTCACTTGAATGTCCGCCGCCGTCACTTTACCGGGACCCTTCTTCGAAATACGAAGAACATGAGCTTCCGAGTCGTAGTGCTTAAAGCGGACTTCTTTCAGGTTCAAAATAATATCGGTCACGTCCTCGAGAACATCGGGGATCGTGGTGAATTCGTGCAGTACGCCTTCGAATTTCACGGCCGAGACCGCTGAACCCATCATCGAGCTCAGCAGAATTCGGCGCAGCGAGTTCCCCAACGTCACACCATAGCCACGCTCCAGAGGCTTCACGATGAAGCGAGCGTAGTCGTCACGAAGTGATTCTTTATCAACTTCGAAACCTTTGGGTTTGATGAGGTCGCGCCAAAATTTATAATAGTGCTCTTGCATGCTGGTACTCCCCGCGGTTCAAATTATCGAGAATAGTATTCAACGACCATGTTCTCTTCGACAGGCAATGTCACTTCATCGCGCACCGGGACATCTTTCACTGTGCCTTTGAAAGCACCGTGATCAGCCTCGAGCCAAGAAGGCACTGTTCGTCGAGAGACGCCTTGAATCGCTGCCATCACTTTAGTGAGTTGGCGGCTATTCTCGCGGACTTCAACGACATCACCTTTCTTAACCGTGTACGACGCGATGTTAACGCGCTTACCGTTTACAGAGATGTGATTGTGTCCGACCATTTGACGAGCTTCACGGCGCGACGCAGCGAAACCCAGTGAGTAAACAACATTGTCCAGGCGCAGCTCAAGGAGCTTCAAGAGTGCAGTTCCTGTGATTTCGCCAGAGCGGTCCGCTTTCACGAAATAACCATGGAATTGCTTCTCTCCAAGACCGTAGTAACGCTTTGTTTTTTGCTTTTCACGCAATTGCAAAGCGAACTCCGAGAACTTCAGACGGGCTTGCCCGTGCTGACCAGGAGGATAAGGACGACGCTCAAACGAGCATTTATCCGTGTAACAGCGGTCCCCTTTGAGGAACAGCTTCATGTTTTCACGGCGGCAAAGTTTGCAAACAGCTTCATTAACGCAGCTCACTTAAGACCTCTTTAGATTCGACGACGTTTCGGAGGGCGGCAACCGTTATGGGGAACGGGTGTAACGTCCTTCAGAGACATGATTTTAAGTCCAGAAGCAGCAACTGCACGGATTGCAGGCTCACGACCCGCGCCGGGGCCCTTCAGGAAGATATCAACAGCGCGCATACCGGCCTCGATCGCCTTTTTAGAGGCTTCTTCAGCGGCCATCTGAGCTGCGAAGGGAGTGCCTTTACGGCTGCCCTTGAAACCCAAACCACCCGCTGTCGCCCAAGCCACTGTATCGCCAGCAGGATCGGTCATTGTCACGATGACATTGCCGAAACCAGCCGAGATGTAACAGAGACCCGTGGGGACGTTACGCTTAACTTTTTTCTTAACGACTTTTTTATTGTCTGTAGTGTTCATTCTTTAGACCTTAGCCTTAGACTGCTTTTTTCTTGTTCGCGACTGTTTTACGAGGACCCTTACGAACGCGAGCGTTCGAACGAGTTCGCTGACCACGAACAGGAAGGCCTTTGCGATGACGAGTTCCGCGGAAGCAGTTCAAGTCCATCAAGCGCTTAATATTGAGACCAATTTCACGGCGCAAATCACCCTCAACTTTGAAAGTTGCTTCGATGATTCCGCGCATTTTTGCGAGTTGCTCATCGGTGAGAGCGTCTGTGCGGAGAACGTCCGAGATTCCAGCTTGTTCGCAGATTGAGCGAGCGCGAGAACGGCCGATTCCGTAGATGTAGGTAAGTGCGACTTCAACACGTTTATTACGAGGAAGATCGACGCCAGCTAAACGTGCCATGATCAGCCCTGCCTTTGTTTATGTTTTGTGTTCTCACAAATGACGCGAATGACGCCCTTGCGCTTAACGACTTTGCAGTTCTTGCAAATCTTTTTGACCGAAGGTCTGACTTTCATAAAGGACCCAACCCCATTTTCAACTTGCCAAAAAGCTAAGTTGTTGAATTTACTGAACAATTCGCCACAACTTCAAAATAAAAAAATCGCGCGGTTCGAAAACCTAGCATCTGAAAAATTGCTTGTCTACTTATTCTCAAGGATTTTTTCAAGCCTTCAGAAGTGACTTCAATGATTCAAAAACAGCTTCCGTGGGTCGACTTCCATCGACTTCCGCGTAATTCCCCATTTCTTTGTAGTAGCCTCGGAGAGGAAATGTATTTTCTTCGTAGGTTCTAAGCCGTGTGGCAATCACGTCTTCCTTGTCGTCATTCCGTTGAATGACGGCCCCACCGCAAAGATCGCAGATTCCGTCTTTACGAGTAGGCTTGGATTGAATGTGATAGACAGCCCCACATGACTGACAAACTCGACGTCCCGTCAAACGCTGGAGGAGCTCCTCTTTTGGAACCTCCAGGAAGATGGCTTTTTCTAAACGCAGTCCCCGACTCTGAAGAATCTTCCCTAAGGCTTCTGCCTGGGCGCGCGTTCTTGGAAAACCATCAAGGATAAAGTGGTGATCTTTTAAATTTTCGAGAACTTCATCGACCATGCCGATGACGATCGAGTCAGGAACAAGCTCCCCTCGATCCATAAAACCCTGGGCCTGTCGGCCGAGTTCGGTTTTATTTTTAATCGCGTGTCGGAACAAATCGCCGGTGCTGATTTGGTGGTAACCGAGGCGCTCGACCAACAAAGTTGATTGCGTTCCTTTACCAGCACCGGGAGCTCCGAACAGCACGATATTCATACTAGTATTGAACCCGTCGGCTGCGAATTTTCGCGCCTTTCAAGAAGCCTTCGTACTTTTGGCTGATCATGTGCGACTGGATCTGTTGGCTTGTATCCAATGCCACACCGACCAAGATCAAAAGGCTCGTTCCACCGAAGTAGAACGGGACATTGGCCATGTTCGCAAGAATCGCCGGCATCACGCAGATCGCGCTCAAGTAGATCGCGCCACCGACATTCACACGGTCCAACACTTTTTGGATGTAGTCCGCCGTGCTCTTACCGGCGCGAACGCCAGGGATGAAACCGCCGTACTTTTTCAAGTTGTCGGCCACTTCATTCGGGTTGAAGACGATCTCTGTGTAGAAGAAGCAGAAGAAGACGATCAAAGCGACTTCAAGAATGAGGTAGACTGTGCCCGTGGGGCTCAGATTTTCTTGGAGAGCTTTCAACCAAGGTGTCTGTACGAACTGCGCCATCGTCGCGGGGAACATCAAGAGCGACGAAGCGAAGATCGGAGGAATGACACCCGAGAAGTTGATTTTGATCGGCAGATGGCTCTGAGGCGTGGTCATCGACTGCATGCCGGTGCCGCGCTGAGAGTACTGGATCGCAATTCGGCGCTGAGCCACTTCCATGAAAATGACCGCGGCGATCGAGAGAACCATGAAAGCCAAAATCGCCAAGGCAACGGCCGAGCTCATCTCGTTATTTTTAACCAGTGTCCACAAGTGGCTTGCGCCGCCGGGGATCGATGCTGCGATACCGGTGAAGATGATCAGTGACGAACCGTTTCCGATTCCGCGCTCAGTGATCTGCTCGCCCAACCACATGATGAAGCAGGTTCCTGCCGTCAACGTGAGGATGGTCATGACTTTAAAAGGAACGAATCCGCCAACAACGGCCGATGTCACCAAGTTCTTGCCTTCAGGGCTGACTGAAGCCGAGAGCCAGGTGCTGATGCCATAGCCCTGGATGATCGCCAAAGCGACCGTCGCATAACGGGTGTATTGATTGATCTTACGACGACCCTGCTCGCCCTCTTTTTTGAGAGCTTCGAGGTGAGGAATCGCCGACGTGAGAAGCTGGAAAATGATCGATGCCGAGATGTACGGCATGATCCCCAAAGCAAAGATGGAGAACTGCGAAAGGGCTCCACCCGTGAAGGTGTTGAACAGCCCAAAGATCCCAGCGCTTTGGGCCTGAAAGAATGACTGCACCGCTACACTGTCAACTCCCGGTGTCGGGACGTGAACCCCAACTCGGTAGATGGCAAGCATTGCCAATGTAAACAAAATCCGTTTTACTAACTCCGAGTTTTTGGACAGTTCGCCTGCGTTTGCCACTCTTAAATCACCTCAGTTTTACCACCCGCTTGTTCGATGGCTTTCTTTGCTGTTTCGCTAAATTTGTGTGCCTTGACGGTCAAAGCTTTCTCAAGTTTACCTTTGGCCAAAATTTTGACCGGAAAGTGGTGAACAAGACCAGCTTTTTTCAGTGATTCAGGAGTAATTTCGCCAGTCAGCTTGTTGAGCTGCGACAAATTCACAACCGAGTAAACGGTTTCGAAATCGGTGTTGTTGAATCCGAACTTGGGAGTACGACGAGACAAGGGGCTTTGACCACCCTCGAAACCACGACGCACCTTGCCACCAGTACGGGCCAATTGACCCTTGTGACCTTTACCCGAAGTTTGACCTAAGCCCGAACCTTTACCGCGGCCCAGACGTTTCTGATAGTGTTTTGCGCCCGCTTTGGGCGCGAGAGATGACAAGAGGCTCATATTAACCCTCAACCTTTACTTCAACCAAGTGTTGAACTTTCATAACTTGGCCACGGTTCGCCGGATTGTCGGCCAACTTCACAGACTTGTGACGACCACGGAGACCCAGGGCCTCCATTGTCGCGCGCTGCGATTTCGTGCAACCAATCAAAGACCGTTTTTGAGTGATGATGAATGTCTTCGCCATGGTGGTCTCCTTATTCGCCGCGCTTAGCTTTGAGTTGTTTCAAACCATCCAAAGTCGCACGAACTGCGTTGTGGGGGTTGCGAGTACCAACACACTTGGTGAGGATGTCGCGAACGCCAACAGACTCGAGAACCGCACGAACTGCACCGCCGGCGATCACGCCAGTACCGGGAGTTGCGGGCTTCATGATGACTTTAGCAGCGCCAAAAGTGCCGATCACTTCATGAGGGATGGTTCCATCCTTCAGATTCATCGCGCGGATGCCTTTTTTAGCGCCACGGCTTGCTTTACCGATTGCCTCGGGAACTTCGCCAGCTTTACCGGTACCGAAACCGACTTCGCCAGTTTTGTTGCCGACGACGACGAGAGCCGCGAACGAGAAGCGACGACCGCCCTTAACAACTTTAGTTACGCGATTAATCGCAACAACCCGCTCTTCGTATTCTGAAACAGTTCTGTTTTCCACTGCCATCTCCTTAGAAGCTGAGTCCTGCTTCGCGAGCTCCATCTGCCAATGCCTTTACGCGGCCGTGGTAGATGAAACCGTTGCGGTCAAACACAACGCTCTTAATGTTTTTTGCAATCGCCATTTTCGCAACTTCTTGACCAACCAAGAAAGCCAAGTCTTTACCCGACTTGTCCGACTCGATGACCAAAGAAGAGGCCGACAAAACTGTGTGGCCCTTAACGTCGTCGATGATTTGCGCGTACATGTGTTTGCCGCTACGGAAAACACACAAGCGAGGACGCACGTCAGTGCCATTGACTTTTTTGCGGATACGGATCTTTTTTGTCAGACGAGCAACTTGTTTAGAGCTCGTATGTTTTCCGAATTTCAACTTCATACTACACCTCTATTATTTGCCTGCCGACTTACCAGCTTTACGTCGGAGTTTTTCATCCGAGTAACGCACGCCTTTACCGAGGTAAGGCTCAGGAGGACGGAAGCCGCGAATAATCGCCGCCACTTGTCCGACCAAACCGCGGTCAGCGCCGTTCACGGCGATATTGGTTTGTTTTTCGACTTTAATCTCGATGCCATCGGGAATTTCAAACACGATCGGGTGGCTGAATCCGAGAGACATCTCGAGTTTTTTACCAGAAACGCTCGCGCGGTATCCGACCCCGTGCAGTTCGAGTGAACGGGTGAAACCTTTGCCAACACCATTCACCGCGTTTTGAACCAAGGCACGGTACATGCCATGGAGCGAACGCGCTTCTTTAGTGTCGCTCTTGCGAGTGAGAACTACTTTTTTACCATCCAACGCGGCCGAAACTTCGGGGCGCATTTTGATCGACAAAGAGTGCTTCGCACCTTTGACAACGACTTCGTTTTTAGGAGTCACTGTCACTTGGACTTTATCGTCAAAGAAGACCGGTGCTTTACCAATACGTGACATGATTCACCTACCAAAGTTTGCAGACGAGTTCGCCACCGAGATTCTTCGCCTGAGCATCTTTATCGCTCATCATACCTTGGCTGGTGCTGATGATCGACATACCCAAACCCGAACGTACGACGGGGATTTCAGTTGATTTAACGTAAACGCGACGGCCAGGGCGGCTCACACGCTGGATCGTGTTGATCGCGTGCATTCCGTCTTGATCGTATTTCAAGTAAACGCGCATGACGCCTTGCTTGCTGTCTTTCGCGATCTTGTAGCTACGGATGAGACCTTGGTTAGCCAAGATATCAGCGATGCCCGCGCGAACTTTCGACGCCGGAACGTCGACTTTTTCGTGTTTCGCGATGCCCGCGTTGCGGATTCGTGTCAGGAATTCAGAAATTGTATCCATAGTCTCTCCTTACCAGCTTGCTTTCGTGACACCAGGAAGACGACCTTCCAGAGCCATTTTACGGAAAGCATTTCGGCAAAGTCCAAATTTGCGATAGTTTCCACGGGGACGACCAGTCAGAACGCAGCGATTGCGAACGCGGGTCATTGTTGTCTCGCGGGGCAAATCTTGAAGCTTGCGGCGAGCGGCCGAGCGCTCTTCTTCCGAAAGTTTCTGATCGATTGCACTCGCGCGCAACTCAGCACGATACTTGATGTACTTCGTTGCGATTGTTTTACGACGGTTGTTTTTTTCAACACTTGCTTTACGAGCCAAGAGCCACCTACCTTATTTGCGGAACGGCATGCCAAGAGCCTCGAGCAAAGCTCGGCCTTCAGCATCGTTCTTCCCTGTTGTGCAGATTGTGATGTTCATCCCGCGAACTTTATCAACACGGTCGTAGTTGATCTCGGGGAATACGATCTGCTCTTTCAGACCCATGTTGTAGTTACCACGTCCATCGAAACCTTTGCTGGGGAGACCACGGAAGTCGCGAACTCGGGGCAAAGCCAGAGTTTGCAAACGATCCAGGAACGCCCACATGCGCTCGCGACGCAAAGTCACGCGCACACCGATCGGGAGGCCTTCACGAAGTTTGAAGTTCGAGATGGCTTTTTTCGACTTAGTCATAACAGCTTTTTGGCCGGTGATCGCCGTGATCTCGTCCACGACTGTGTTCAGAATTTTTTGATTCTGAACGGCTTCGCTCGTACAAACCGAGATGACGATTTTCTCGAGACGAGGCAATTCCATCACGTTGTCTTTACCCAGCGACTTTTTCAGCGCGGGGACCAGCTCTTTTTGATATTTTTCTTGCAAGCGATTCATTTCATCATCCTCACAGTACTTCCGGAGCGAGTGAAACGATCTTGACGAACGACTTTGCACGCAATTCGCGGGCAACGGGTCCAAAGATACGAGTTCCGATCGGCTCTTTATTGGCGTTAATCAGGACCGCCGAGTTGTCATCGAAGCGGATATAGCTACCATCAGGACGGCGCAGCTTGTGAACCGTGCGAACGACGACGGCTTTCGCAACGTCACCCTTCTTCACTTTTGCATTGGGAAGCGCTTCTTTGATCGAGACAACGATAACGTCGCCGATCGAAGCGTAACGGCGTTTAGAGCCGCCCAACACTTTGATACACATGACTTCTTTTGCGCCGGAGTTGTCTGCCACGTTCAGGCGAGTTTGCATTTGAATCATACGTACTCCCCTTAAACTTTCGCCGACTCAACGACTTCGACCAAGGCAAAACGCTTTGTCTTGCTCAAGGGACGTGTTTCTTTAATGCGAACGATGTCGCCCATCTTAGCGGTGCCTTTTTCGTCGTGCGCTTTGAACACAGAGGTACGTTTCATGTACTTTCCGTATTTTGCGTGACGGATCAAGCGGTACACGAGAACAGAAATGGTTTTATCCATTTTGTCGCTCACGACTTCGCCAACAACTTCAATACGACGGCCGCGTGTATTTGTCGCTTCTGCCATAGACGTTACCGTACAACTTTCTGCACGAGAGCGGTGTTCACGCGAGCCAAATCACGGCGCATTCCACGAATCTCGAGCGGGTTCGACAATTGGCCCAAGGTGTTCTTCATTTTTGCTTCGAAGAGATCCTGTGTGAGGGCCTTTTTCTTTTTCTTCAACTCTGTAGGAGAGAGATCTTTAACATCCTGGTATTTCATAAGCTTACTCCCGAGCCAGGAAACGAGTTTTAAACGGAAGCTTGTGAGCCGCACGGAGGAAGGCCTCTTGTGCTTGTTCACGAGTCACACCATTCATTTCAAACAAAATTTTACCGGGCTGAATGCGCGCCACCCACAACTCAGGGTTTCCTTTTCCGGATCCCATACGAGTCTCTGCGGGTTTCTTCGTCACGGGAGTATCAGGGTACACACGGCACCAGATCTTTCCGCCACGCTTGATCGAACGAGCGATCGCGATACGAGCTGCCTCGAGCTGGCGAGCGGTCATGCGCATCTCTTCAGTTGCCTGAAGGGCGAAATCGCCGAAAGCCAGATCACTTCCGCGGCGAGCGAAACCAGTCGCACGGCCAACGAATTGTTTTCTGTGTTTTACACGCTTAGGACTTAACACGGCCAGCCTCCTCTACTTCACGAGCAGACAAGATATCGCCCTTGTAGATCCATACTTTCAAACCGATGATTCCGTAAGCCGTGAGAGACTCAGCAGTTCCGAAATCGATGTCTGCGCGGAGTGTGTGAAGAGGAACGCTCTTCTCATTGTACCACTCAGAACGCGCGATCTCAGCACCGTCAAGACGGCCCGAAACGCGGATTTTGATCCCGCGAACGCCACCTTTGATTGCGGCCGCGATCGCTTTTTTCATCGCTCGGCGCCACGAGATCCGTTTCTCGAGCTGCAGAGCAATGTTCTCAGCCACGAGCTGAGCATCGATATCGGGCTTACGAACTTCTTGAATGCTCAAGAAGACTTCGTTCGGTGTCAGCTTTTGAACTTCTGCTTTCAGAGAGTCAATGCCGGTTCCTTTTTTACCGATCACAACGCCAGGACGAGCTGTCGAGATGATGATTTTGATTTTCTTAGCCGCGCGTTCCATTTCGATTTTGGCAACGCCAGCGTGCTTCAGTTTGTCTTTCAAATATTTACGCAGGCGGAAATCTTCGTGAAGATTCTCACTGTATTGGCGGCCTTTAGCGTACCAACGAGAATCCCATGTGCGAATGACACCGACGCGAAATCCAATTGGATTTACCTTCTGTCCCACTTCTTACCTCTCATCCAAAACAACGTTGATATGGCTGGTGCGCTTACGGACGCCCGAAGCTCGGCCTTGGGCGCGAGGACGGAAACGCTTCAAAACGGGACCTTCATCAACCCAAATGGTTTTAACAAACAGCTTATCCAAATCGATCGTTTTTTTGTAATCAGCGTTTGCAACAGCCGATTCGACCAATTTTTTCATCATCAACGCCGACTTCTTGTTCAAGAAGGTCAGAGTTTTGATGGCATTGCTGACATCTTTACCGCGGATCAGATCGGCGACGAGACGTGCCTTCTGAGCTCCTACGCGTGCATTTTTCAAGCTCGCTTTGACTTCCACGATTAACTCCTTACTTCTTCGCAGCTGAACCAGCTGCCGGAGCGGCCTTCTTTTCGCCGCCGTGTCCGTTGAAAGTTCGAGTGGGTGCAAACTCACCGTATTTGTGACCGATCATGTTCTCGGTGACATACACGGGTACGAATTTGCGTCCATTGTGAACCGCAAACGTCAAACCAATAGACTCGGGAAGAATCGTCGATCGACGTGACCATGTTTTGATGACTTTTTTGTCGTTCTTTTGGATCGCATTATCGATCTTCTTCAGAAGATGATTGTCGATGAATGCGCCTTTTTTAACTGAACGTGCCACGATTCACTCCTTATTTACGTCTCTTGACGATAGACCAGTCAGTTCGCTTGTTTTGACGAGTCTTATAGCCTTTACAAGGCTGACCCCAAGGAGTCACAGGATGGTGACCCTTACCCACGCCTTCACCACCACCGAGGGGGTGATCAACGGGATTCATGTGCATACCGCGAACGCTGGGTCGGATCCCTCTCCAGCGAGAACGACCAGCTTTACCCAGCTTGATGTTCTCGTTGTCCAAGTTACCGACTTGACCGATAGATGCTTTACAGATTGAGAGGATGAACTTCACTTCGCCAGAGGGCAGACGCACCTGGCAGTACTCGCCTTCTTTCGAAACCAACACCGCACCCGCACCCGCGCCGCGAGCCATTTGGGCTCCTTTGCCGGGACGAACTTCGATGTTGTGAATGGTGGTACCAACCGGGATCGCGTTCAAAGGAAGCGCGTTGCCGGGTTTGATATCCGCTTTATCAGAAGACAACACCGTGTCGCCAACATTGAGACCAACGGGGGCGATGATGTACGCCTTCGTTCCGTCGATGTAGCCGATCAAAGCGATGCGTGCCGTGCGATTGGGATCGTACTCGATCGCCAAAACTTTTGCCGGAACGTCAACTTTCGTGCGTTTGAAATCGATCAAACGGTAGCGACGCTTGTGACCGCCACCTTGGTGGCGCATGGTGATCATCCCGTGATTGCCTCGCGCACCCTTACGGCTGAGCGATTCAGTCAGAGATTTTTCAGGAGTTGTTTTTGTAATCTCAGAGAAGTCGAAGCCAGTCATGCCTCGGCTCGCGTGAGATCGAGCGCTAAATTGCTTGATACCCATGTTTATGCTCCCTCAAACAAGGCGATTTTTTCGCCAGCGTTCAATTTCACGAGGGCTTTTTTCCAGCGAGGAACTGCACCCATGCCGAACTTGTTAGCTTTACCACGACCGCGGCAGATCGAAGTGCGGATCGAATCGACTTTCACTTTGAAAGCTTTTTCGATTTCAAATTTGATCTGGCTCTTGTCGGCTTTCATATCAACTTCGAAAACATAGACGCCAGCCGCATTGTGGATGGTGTTTTTCTCAGTGATCAAAGGACGTTTGATGATCGTTTTCATTGCTTACTCCGCCTGACAACGGTCAACGATTTTCGCGACCGAGTCCTTGGTGATGACAGCAGCGTCGTATTTCAACAAATCGAAAACGTTCAAACCATCCACAGCGTAGAACTTGTAGGTGGGAAGATTTCGAGACGCGCGTTTCATTGTCTCATTCACTTTTCCATCAATCAGAACGGCTTTCGAGAGGCCGAAAGTTTCCAAGCGTTTTGCGAGCTCGGAAGTTTTGCCTTCAGAAACCATTGTATCGACGACGAACAAGCGGCCTTCTTTCATCAAGTGAGAAAGAGCCATCTTGAGGCCGAGCTTGCGGACTTTTTTCGGCAGCGCGTACTCGTAAGAACGAGGAACGGGACCGAAGAGTTTCGCACCACCAGGCATCAAAGGAGAACGGGTCGAACCTTGACGGGCGCTACCAGTTCCTTTTTGCTTGAACGGCTTTTTACCGCCACCGCTGACGAGGCTGCGGGTTTTCACCATCGCAGTGCCTTGACGACGGCAAGCCAATTGCCAGTTCACGACTTCGTGAAGAATTTCTTTTTTAACTTCGACTTCGAAAATTTCGGCCGCGAGATCAACGGTTCCGACTTTTTCTTTTTTCCAGTTGAGGACGTTAGCTGTAGCCATGATTACCCCCGAACCAATTTGACAAGAGAGTTGCGGGCGCCAGGAACGGGCCCTTTCACCATGACAACGCCTTCGGCGGGAAGAACGTCAACAACGACAACGTTTTTCACGGTGACGGTTTCGTCACCCCAGTGACCGGGGAATTTCTTACCGGGCATTACTCGACCGGGCCATGTACGGTTACCGCTCGATCCAGGACGGCGGTGGAATTTCGAACCGTGAGACGCGGGACCACCCGCAAAGTTCCAACGGCGAACCGAACCTTGGAAACCACGGCCTTTTGAACGGCCCGTGATGCGGATTTCGTCGCCTTTCGTGAGCGACTCGATCGAAACGCGCGCGCCAACTTTGGCGTCTGCGGGAATTTCTTGACGAATTTCACGAACGAATTGCGCTCCGTTTTCGAAACCTGCGCCAGCCAAGTGCGTTTTCTCGGCTTTGTTTGTGTTCTTCGCTTTGCGAGGACGGCAGGCAACTTGGAGAGCAGTGTAACCATCGGTTTGCTCAGTTTTGATCTGAGATACAAACCAAGGCTCATAACGGAGGATCGTTACAGGAACGGCCTCACCTTGATCGTTGTACACGGTCGCCATACCTTCTTTGAAGGCATAGAGTCCCGCCAACTTCAGCTCGCCAGAGGATGCTGCTGCATCGGTGGCATTTTGTTCAGACATTTTTTGTCTCCTGACCTTATGGTCGTTTTATCTTTCGACGATTAAACAGCCGAAAGTTTAATTTCTACGTCAACACCCGCCGAGAGATCGAGTTTCATCAACTGATCAACGGTTTGTTGTGTGGGCTCGAGAATATCGAGCATGCGCTTGTGAGTACGGATCTCGAACTGCTCACGCGATTTTTTATCAACGTGGGGCGAGCGGAGAACCGTGAAGCGGTTGATGCGTGTGGGAAGCGGAATCGGACCGGCAACGCGAGCGCCTGTGCGACGAGCGGTCTCGACGATTTCTTTGGTCGATTGATCCAAGAGTTTGTGGTCGAAAGCTTTCAGGCGAATGCGAATTTTTTGGCTTTGCATAGCTATTCTCTTTCCGTTCTCTTCGTTTCGATCGGTTCTTAACGATCAGTTATCATTGGGGAAAAGTCCCCGAGTCCTATCACATCTTGCCTTGTGAGCAAAAGAATTCTGTCTCCACCAAAACCCGTTTCAGATCATGTATATTTGATCTGACAGCAATTTTGTTGGCCGATCAGGACTCCCTGATGTTGCAAGTCCGCGAATATGCATGACGGCATGCGGACCTGTCAAAAAAAAAGAACAAATATTTTCGTGAAAAATAAAGCGGCCCGAAACGGCCGCTTTTCAACGCCCAAAAGCCTTAGCGGCCAAGGCGGGTGAGGATCTCTTGCTTCACCCGGGTCGGGACCGAAGCGTACTCCAAAAATTCCATGGAAAAGCTCGCGCGCCCCTGCGTCAAACTGCGCAGATCGGTGGCGTAGCCAAACAGCGAAGCCAGGGGGGCTTCGGCCGAAATCACCTGACCACCACCTGCTTTGACATTCATCGAGTGAACTTTGCCACGTCGACTATTGAGATCCCCCACGACGTTCCCCACGAAGTTGTCAGGCGCTGTGACCTCAAGCTTAAACATGGGCTCCAAAAGCTCAGCCTGGGCGTTTCTGACCGCTTCACGAAGCGCCAGTGAGGTCGCGGCCTTAAAGGCCATCTCCGACGCCTCTTTGTCTTCGCGGACCTCATAAGCCAAGAGCGTCCCTTTCAGGTCGATCATGGGGTAACTCGCGACGGGACCGACTTCAGCAGCCTCACGAAAGCCCGCCTCAACGGCTTTGAGCAATGGGGCCGCCAAAGGAATCGCCGCTTTATTCACGAATTGGATGCCGGCACCGCGAGCCAGGGGCTCGATTTGCAAAGTGACTTTTGCAAACTGATCCTCACCAGCAACTTGACGCTCGTATACATATTCCCCGGTCGCCGTCTTTGTAATGGTTTCACGATACGAGACCTGGGGACGGCCGACATTGGCTTGGACCTTGTGCTCGCGGAGCAATCGGTCAACCAAGATCTCAAGGTGCAGCTCACCCATGCCTGACAACAAAGTCTGACCGGTCTCGGCATCGGCTCGAAGACGCGCGGAGGGATCTTCTTTCACGAGCTTCTCGAGACCTGCCATCATTTTGTCTTGATCCGCTGACGACTTCGCCTCAACGGCGACGGCGATCACGGGCTCAGGGAACGTGATGGTCTCAAGAACCACGACACGCTTGGATTCGCAGAGCGTGTCGCCCGTTCCGGTGAATTTCAAACCGATGACGGCACCGAGGTCGCCCGCGCGCAACTCTTGAATTTCGGAGCGCGAGTTGGCGTGCATTTTCACGAGCTTTTGGATGCGCTCTTTTTTCTCGGTACGAGGATTGTACAGCTGATCGCCAACACTCACTGTGCCCGAATAGACGCGAATGTAGGTCAGCGAGCCCGCGAACGGATCCGACGCGATTTTGAAAGCCAAAGCCGCGGCAGGTTCGTCGAAGTCCGTTTTGCAAATGATCTCTTTGTCGGGGCGTTCGGGGTCATGACCCTTGATCGCCGGAACATCGAGAGGACTGGGAAGATAGTCAATGGCCGCATCGAGAAGCGGCTGCACGCCCTTGTTTTTAAAGGCCGCGCCACAAAGAACGGGATAAGCCTTGAGCGCCAGAGTGCCCTTGCGCAAAGCGGCCTTGAGTTCGGCCGGCGTGATGGCTTCGCCGTTCAGGTACTTTTCGAGCAAGGTGTCGTCGAACTCGACGATTTTCTCGATCGTTTCGGTGCGGGTCTTCTCGGCGAGCTCTTTGAGGTCTTCGGGAATTTCGGTGGTCTGAAAGTTTTCGCCCTTGCCGCTGTCGCCCCAGATATAGGCTTTGTTTTCGATCAAATCGACGACGCCCGAGAAACTATCTTCGAGGCCGATCGGAATTTGAATCGGAATGGGGTTGGCGAGGAGTTTTTCGCGGATCGAATTGACGCTCATGACGAAGTCGGCGCCGACGCGGTCCATTTTATTGATAAAGCAAATCCGGGGAACGCGGTGCTTGTCCCCTTGTTTCCAGACCGTTTCGGACTGGGGCTCAACACCATTGACGCCGTCAAAAACCGCGATGGCGCCATCCAAAACACGAAGAGAGCGTTCGACTTCGATCGTGAAGTCGACGTGTCCGGGGGTGTCGATGACATTGATACGATGATCTTTCCAAGACAGAGTCGTGGCAGCGGCGGTGATCGTGATCCCGCGCTCTTGTTCCTGCTCCATCCAGTCCATAGTGGCATCGCCATCATGAACCTCACCAAGCTTATGGCTTTTGCCCGAATAGTAGAGAATGCGCTCGGTGGTGGTGGTCTTACCGGCGTCGATATGGGCCATAATTCCAAAGTTTCGAGTCCACTTTAGCTCTGAAACTGTCTTGGGATCATGTGCTGACATCGCTGATAACCACCCTCTATGAATGAAGGCCGCTTACGCGGCCTTCAGATAAATCTTGGCTGCCACTTTAACAAAGGCAGCCTGAATTTGAACAACAAAATTACCAGTTGTAGTGCGAGAACGCCTTGTTGGCTTCGGCCATTTTGTGAACGTCTTCGCGCTTTTTGATCGCGTTGCCGCGATTGTTGTAAGCGTCGAGGAGCTCAGCCGCCAAACGCTTCGAGTAGTCTTTCTCACCACGGTCACGCGAGTACGCAACCAACCAACGCATCGCCAAAGCCAGGCGGCGCGAAGGACGGACGTCCACGGGAACTTGGTAAGTCGCACCACCAACGCGGCGTGAACGAACTTCGAGCGAAGGTTTGCAATTTTCCAAAGCTTTACGGAAAACGGCGATGGGGTCTTCATTCGGTACTTTGCCTTTGAGCTCTTCGAGTGCTCCGTAGAACATCTTTTGAGCCACGGCTTTTTTACCGTCGACCATCATTTTGTTGATGAATTTTGTAATGACCACGTCTTTATGAACGGGATCGGGAAGCACTTCTCTTTTAAAAGTTCTTGAACGACGAGACATTGATTACCTCTAAATTATTTCGCACCTTCGGTGCGGATTACTTCTTAGGACGTTTCGCGCCGTATTTCGAACGAGCACGGAGACGACCGTTAACACCCTGCAAATCCAACACGCCACGCACGATGTGGTAGCGAACACCGGGAAGATCTTTAACCCGGCCTCCACGAATCAGAACAACGCTGTGCTCTTGGAGGTTGTGGCCGATGCCAGGGATGTAAGAGATGACTTCAAAACCGTTCGAAAGACGAACTTTGGCAACTTTACGGAGTGCCGAGTTCGGTTTCTTGGGAGTTGTCGTGTAAACGCGAGTGCAGACGCCGCGACGTTGCGGGCAGCCTTCCAACGCAGGTGACTTCGTTTGGTTCTTTTGAACCGTGCGCTCTTTTTTAATGAGCTGGTTAATCGTTGGCATTCGTTCTCCTTGTGATGCCTGTAGGAGCGTCAAAACGCTCGAATCTTCACCGCGGGACCAACCCCACGATTACTCATTCACCGTCAGAATTCTCAAACGGAACGGGCAAATTAAGCCCGCCGCCCTAAATGGGTCAAGCAAATATCCCCAAAAACCAGCCATCCCAGCCGGCCGCAGGCTCGGCGACCACCCCAGCAGGGGCGCCCAAATGCCCAACCATCCCCGCCCGAACGGCCAATGGAAAATAAAAAGGCCGCCAGCGGCGGCCCAAAAAACAGAGGCCTTGTGGTTTTCACCCCAAGGCCCCGTCAGAAAACTCAGAAATTCCCAGTAACGGCTACGTCGGCCCTACGGGAGCGAAGCCCGGGAGAGACACCATAGGCACCTCTTCTTCTTCGACGAGAGACACTTTCCAACGCTTGTAGGCCGTCAGACCGGTACCAGCAGGGATCAAGCGACCCATGATGATGTTCTCTTTGAGACCGCGCAGGTAGTCGGTTTTCGAATTGATCGCAGCTTCGGTGAGGACTTTGGTGGTCTCTTGGAAAGAGGCCGCCGAGATCCACGACTCGGTGCTGAGCGACACTTTCGTGATACCGAGGAGCAAGGGCTCGGAAGTGGCCACTTGGCCGCCTTCTTGAGTCACCCGTGCGTTTTCGGCTTCGAAAGTCACGCGCTCAACATGCTCACCCGCCAAGAAGCGAGTATCGCCCGGGTCGTTGACCTGAACTTTACGCAGCATCTGACGAACGATCACTTCGATGTGCTTATCATTGATACCCACACCTTGCAGACGATAGACCTCTTGAATCTCGTTCACGAGGTACGCCGAGAGGGCTTTATCACCCAGAACGGCCAAAACGTCGTGAGGATTGGTCGGTCCATCCATCAAGGCTTCACCGGCTTTCACGTACTCACCCTCACGGACGGCCACGTGTTTACCTTTGGGAATCAAATACTCTTTTTGCTCGCCGACTTCGGGAGTCACGATCACGCGCTGTTTACCCTTCACGTCCTTACCGAAGGTCACGTAACCGTCGATCTCGGAGATGATGGCCGCTTCCTTGGGTTTACGAGCTTCGAAGAGCTCGGCAACGCGGGGAAGACCGCCCGTGATATCGCGGGTTTTCGAAGCTTCGCGGTGAAGTTTCGCGATGATGTCACCAGAGTGAACATCCGCGCCTTCCGACACGAGCAGCTGTGCGCCCACAGGAGCGAGGTAACGAGCGGGGATGTCGCGGCCCGGGAGCGTGATGTGCTTGCCGGCCTCGTCCACCACGTAAACCGCGGGTTTGATGTCCGACGATTTCGACTCGACGATCACTTTCGTCGCGAAACCCGTCACGGCATCGACCTGCTCGGCCATGGTGACACCCTCTTCGATGTCTTGGAATTGGATCTTACCCGAAACCTCGGCGATGATCGGATTCGAGTAGGGATCCCACTCAGCCACGATCTGGCCTTTGCCGACCTTTTGACCTTCTTTGAAGTTCAAAACGGCACCGTAAACGAGCTTAAAGTGCTCGCGTTCACGGCCTGTTTCGTCGACAACGATGGCCTCACCGTTACGGTTCATGACGGTCAACTTGCCAGCGCGGTTCGGAACCGCGTGAACGTTCGAAAGCTTCAAGGTTCCGTCATAGCGAGACGTGTGAACCGATTGCTCAACCGCACGCGAAGCCGCACCACCCAAGTGGAATGTTCGCATGGTCAACTGAGTACCGGGCTCACCGATCGACTGAGCGGCGATGATACCGACAGCCTCACCGAGGTTGACGGTGTTACCGCGAGCCAAGTCACGACCGTAACACTTCATACAAACGCCGCGTTTTGCCTGACAGGTCAACGCCGAGCGGATGTAGACTTTTTCGATCCCGAGTTCATCGATTTTGCGCATCTGCGCCTCGGTGATCTCTTCGCTTTCTTTCACGATCACATTGCCGGTGGTCGGATCAACGACAGCCTGGCGCACGGTACGGCCGAGGATACGCTCACCCAAAGGCTGGATGATTTCGCCGGAATCGTACAGAGGAGTGACTTCGAGACCATCGGTCGTTCCGCAGTCGTGCTCGGAAACGATCACGTCTTGGGCCACGTCCACGAGACGGCGGGTCAAGTAACCCGAGTTCGCGGTTTTCAGGGCGGTATCGGCCAAACCTTTACGCGCACCGTGAGTCGAGATGAAGTACTGGAGAACGGTCAGACCTTCGCGGAAGTTCGCGGTGATCGGCGTCTCGATGATCTCGCCTGACGGCTTCGCCATCAGACCGCGCATCGCACCGAGCTGACGGAGCTGAGCCGCCGAACCCCGGGCTCCGGAGTCCGCCATGATGAAGATCGGGTTGAACGAAGGTCCGATCGACTCTTTGCCGTCGATCACGAACTTTTGCTTCTCGATCTTGGCCATCATCTCTTTCGAGATTTTATCGGCCGTTTGGGCCCAGATATCCACGACCTTATTGTAGCGCTCCCCGTCCGTGATCAAACCTTCATCGTACTGTTGTTGAATCTCGCCGACTTGTTTTTCGGCGTCGACGATCGAAGTGGCTTTGGACTCAGGGATGACCATGTCATCGATACAGATCGAAAGACCCGCACCTGTTGAGTATTTGAATCCGAGTTCCATCAAACGGTCCGCCAAGATGCAAGTCGCTTTCGCACCGGCAACACGGAAGGTCTTGTCGATGAGAGTGGCGATTTGCTTTTTGGTCAGGATCACGTTCACTTCTTCGAAGGGAACTTCCGGGGGAACGATGTCGCTCAAAATCGCGCGGCCCACTGAAGTGTCGCGGACTTTGCCATTCAAACGCACTTTACAAGCGGCTTGCAAATCAACGCTGCCGGTCTCGTAAGCGTAGAGCGCTTCTTGGATCGACGAGAACGCCTTACCGGTGCCTTTGGCGCCAGGGCGAATACGTGTCAGCCAGTAGAGACCGAGAACGATATCCTGCGAAGGATTGATGATCGGCTTACCGTTGGCAGGCGACAGGATGTTGTTGGTCGACATCATCAAAACGCGGGCCTCAACCTGCGCTTCGATCGAGAGCGGAACGTGAACGGCCATTTGGTCACCGTCGAAGTCGGCATTGAACGCCGTACAAACGAGCGGGTGCAACTGGATCGCCTTACCTTCGTGGAGAACCGGCTCGAAAGCCTGGATGCCCAAACGGTGGAGCGTGGGTGCACGGTTCAAGAGAACGGGGTGCTCTTTCACGACGTCAGCCAAGATGTCCCAAACCTCAACGGTCTCGGTGTCAACCAAGCGCTTGGCTTGCTTGATGGTGGTCGCCAGCCCGCGCTCTTCGAGTTTGTTGTAAACGAAGGGCTTGAACAGCTCGAGAGCCATCTTTTTAGGAAGACCGCACTGGTGCAGCTTCAAAGTGGGACCGACGACGATGACCGAACGACCCGAGTAATCGACACGCTTTCCGAGCAGATTCTGACGGAAACGGCCGTGTTTACCTTTGAGCATGTCGCTGAGTGAGCGCAAGGGACGCTTGTTGGGACCGGTGAAGGTCTTACCACGGCGGCCGTTGTCGAGAAGCGCATCGGTGGCTTCTTGGAGCATGCGCTTTTCATTGCGGATGATGATGTCGGGAGCATTGAGCTCCTGCAGACGTTTCAAACGATTGTTACGGTTGATCACGCGGCGGTACAGATCGTTGAGATCCGACGTCGCGAAACGGCCCCCATCCAAGGGAACGAGAGGACGCAAATCCGGCGGAAGCACGGGCAAAGCCTCGAGCATCATCCAATCGGGTTTGTTGATCGAGTTTTTGAACGCCTCGACGACTTTCAAACGCTTCGAGATTTTTTTGGTCGCGGCTTCCGATTTGGTCTCTTTGAGCTCGATACGGAGCTTGCGAGAGAGGTACTCGGGATCCACTTTGCGCATCAAATCGCGAACCGCTTCGCCGCCCATGCCGGCTTTGAAGTTGGGGCCGTAGTCGTTCAGCGCGGCTTGGTAAGCCTCTTCGCTCAAAACTTGACCTTCGAGGAGAGGAGTCTCCATCGGATCGATGACGATGTAAGCTTCGCAGTACAGAACCTTCTCAACTTCTTTCAACGAAAGGTTGAGCAAGTTCCCGATTCGCGAAGGGAGCGAACGCAGGAACCAAATGTGCGCCACGGGAGTCGCGAGCTCGATATGACCCATGCGCTCACGGCGAACTTTGGATTGAGTGACTTCAACGCCGCACTTTTCACAGACGACGCCGCGGTACTTCATGCGTTTGTACTTACCGCACAAGCATTCGTAGTCTTTGATGGGGCCGAAGATTTTCGCACAGAACAAACCATCACGCTCAGGCTTGAATGTACGGTAATTGATGGTTTCAGGTTTTTTGACTTCGCCATAAGACCACTCGCGGATCATCTCCGGAGATGCGAGCGACACGCGAACGGCGTCGAACGACAACGGATCTTTGGGCTTGTCAAAAAAGTTTAAAAGGTCTCTCAAGGGTCTCTCCTTGGTTGATTATATTTAAAAAACAAACTCTCGCTTCTCTTCACGGACCGGCCCTTAGTGGGCCTGTCCGCCGCCGTTCGGATCGCCTTCAGTCGGGGGCGTTACGGCCATGGGGGGAGCCGGCATACCGCCGCCTTCCGCCATCATGTCGTCGCCATCGACGTCGTCCGTCAGGATGTCGGATTCCATGAGTTCGACGTTCAGGGCGAGCGCTTTGAGCTCGTTCACGAGAACGTTGAAGGACTCAGGGAGACCCGGCTCGAGAATATTTTCACCTTTCACGATGCTTTCATACATGCGCGTTCTTCCGGCGACGTCATCCGACTTAACCGTGAGGAACTCTTGCAAGCTGTAAGCAGCGCCGTAAGCCTCGATCGCCCAAACTTCCATCTCACCGAGACGCTGACCACCGAACTGAGCTTTACCACCCAGGGGCTGCTGCGAAACGAGCGAGTACGGTCCGATTGAACGGGCGTGAATCTTCTCTTCAACCAAGTGGTGAAGCTTGAGCATGTACATAATGCCCACGGTCACCGGGTTCTTGAAGGGCTCACCTGTACGGCCGTCGAACAGAATCGACTGACCCGAGGTCGGCATGTTGCACTTCTTGAGAAGCTCTTTCACGTCGGCCTCACGAGCGCCGTCGAAGACCGGGGTTCCAACGTGGATCCCGTGCTTCATCGTGTTGATCATTTTTTTAAGCGAAGCTTCGTCCGCGCCTTCGAGTTTCTTGGTGATCTCTTCGTCGTCGAACACGTCTTTCATCCGGTTGCGCGAATTTTCCGCGTTCCATTTGTCGAGACCTTCGGCAAGTTGGACGCCCAAGTTACGGGCGGCCCATCCCAAGTGAACCTCGAGGATCTGACCGATATTCATACGCGAAGGAACGCCGAGAGGATTGAGAACCATGTCGACGGGAGTTCCGTCAGCCAGGTACGGCATATCCTCGAGAGGCAGAACTTTCGAAACGACACCCTTATTTCCGTGGCGGCCGGCGAACTTATCACCGACTTGCAGTTTACGTTTAATCGCGACGTAAACTTTGACCATTTTGATCACGCCAGGAGGCAATTCATCACCTTTTTTGAGGCGGTCGATCTTCTCGTTGAACACGAGTTTCACGGCCTCAAGCTGATTGCGCGAACCATCCAGGATGCGAGTGACCTGGAACTCCAGCTCTTGTTCGAGCGGGATGTAAGTCAAAAGCTCGAAAGGAATCGTCTCGAGATCGGCCGACGTGATGTCTTGGCCTTTGCTCAAGAGTTTTTGGCTTCCATCTTCGTTCAACAGAACGCCGGTGGTTTTTTTGCCGATGAGGATATCTTTGAGCTTCTCGAGCGCGTTGTTGCGGATCACGTTCTGCTCGACCGCCAAGTCCTTTTCGAGCTTGCGGCGTTTTTCTTCGATGATCTGAGCCAAACGCTCGTCGCGCTCGGAACCTTCACGGCTGTAAACCTGAGCGTCGATGACCGTTCCGTAAACGCCCGAGGGCGCGCGGAGCGAAGTATCTCGAACGTCGCCGGCTTTATCGCCGAAGATCGCGCGGAGCAGTTTTTCTTCGGGAGAGAGCTGAGTCTCGCCTTTGGGAGTGACTTTACCAACCAGGATCGCGCCGGGGCGGACTTCCGCACCCACGCGGATGATGCCCGAGGTGTCGAGGTCTTTGAGGGCCTCTTCACCGACGTTGGCGATATCGCGCGAGATCTCTTCTTTACCGAGCTTGGTATCACGGGCCACGCACTCGAACTCTTCGATGTGGATCGACGTGTACGTGTCCTCTTTCAAGAGGCGCTCGGAGATGAGGATCGAATCCTCGAAGTTGTAACCCATCCAAGGCGTGAACGCGACCAGCACGTTTTGACCCAAGGCGAGTTCACCGAGTTCGGTCGAAGGACCATCGGCGATGATATCACCACGCTTCACGCGGTCGCCGACCTGAACGATCGGTTTCTGATTGAAGCAGGTGTTCTGATTTGTACGCTGATACTTGGTCAGGTTGTAGATGTCGACGTTGGCGCCGAGCTCTCCGCCCTTCGCCAAACGGCGAACGACGACGCGTCCAGCATCCACTTCTTCAACCACACCTTCGTTGGTCGCGACGACCGACGTTCCCGAATCGCGAGCAACCAAGTGCTCAACGCCGGTACCGACGAGCGGGGCGCGCGAACGCAGGAGCGGAACGGCCTGACGTTGCATGTTCGAACCCATGAGAGCGCGGTTGGCGTCATCGTGCTCGAGGAAAGGAATGAGCGAAGCGGCGATCGAAACCAGCTGCGAGGGCGAAACGTCCATCAAACTGATTTTGTTCTTCTCGGTCACTTCGTACTCGCCGTCGCGGCGGCAAACCATCGAAGCGAAGCTCACTTCTTTGGTGCCCGAGTCGCGGGTGGCGGGAGCGATGACTTGGCCGGCCTCTTCGAGGGCGGACATGTAAGTGATGTCGGCGTGAATACGACCTTCATCGACTTTGCGGTAAGGCGTCTCGATGAAACCGTAGTTGTTAATGCGGGCGTAAGTCGCGAGCGACGCAATCAAACCGATGTTCGGTCCCTCAGGCGTCTCGATGGGGCAGATACGTCCGTAGTGCGTGGGGTGAACGTCGCGGACTTCGAAGCCGGCGCGGTCACGAGTCAAACCGCCCGGGCCGAGGGCCGACAAACGACGTTTGTGGGTGATCTCAGAGAGAGGATTCGTTTGATCCATGAACTGCGACAATTGCGAAGCGCCGAAGAACTCTTTCACGACGGCGTTGACGGGTTTTGCGTTCACGAGGTCGTGAGGCATCATCGTCTCGACGTCTTGCAAGCTCATGCGCTCACGGATGGCGCGCTCCATACGAACCAAACCGATGCGGTATTGGTTCTCGAGAAGCTCACCCACCGAGCGGACGCGGCGGTTTCCGAGGTGATCGATATCATCGACAACACCGCGGCCGTTTTTGAGGTCGATCAGGTGTTTCACTGTCGACAAGATGTCTTTGTTGGTCAAAGTGCGGTGCTCGGGAGGACACTCTTCCATCGAGATGCCGAACTTGTGGTTGATCTTGATACGACCAACTTCCGAGAGGTCATAAGTCTCGGGGTCGAAGAACAAGCGGTGGAAGAACGTCGTCGCTGCTTCGAGCGTCGGCGGTTCGCCAGGGCGCAAGTGCTGGTAAATTTTAAGAAGCGCTTCTTCTTTGCTGGTGACCTTGTCGACGAGCAAAGTGTTGCGCAAGAAGGGACCGACCGACAGACCGTCGAAGAAGATCAGGTAGAACTTCTCGATGCCGGCTTCCATCGCCTTCATTACGTAGCTCTTTTCGAGCTCCATGTTGGAATCGGCGATGATCTCACCCGTCGACTCATCGATGAGAGGCTTCGCCAGGACTTTGCCGGCGAGATCTTCGGGAGTGACTTCGATTTCAGTGAGGCCCAATTGCTGAACTTTTTTAACCACCGCGCGAGTGATACGGCGACCGGCTTTCACCAGCGCTTCACCCGTTTTGGGATCGAAAATGTCGACGATCGCGCGCTGACCGCTCATGCGCTCGATATCGAGCTTACGGAACAGCTTGCTGCCACGGATGGTGACTTCATCGAGATCGTAGAAGTACTCGAGGAGCTGATCGGTGTTGTAACCGAGAGCCTTGAGCACGATCGTCGCGGGGAATTTACGACGGCGGTCGATACGCACGTGGATGAGATCTTTTTGGTCGAATTCGAAATCGAGCCAAGAACCACGGTACGGGATCACGCGCGCGTTGTAGATCAATTTGCCGGAAGCGTTGTTTTTGCCTCCGTCATGGTCGAAGAACACGCCAGGAGAGCGGTGGAGCTGCGACACGACGACACGCTCGGTGCCATTGATGATGAACGAACCGTTGGCGGTCATGAGCGGGATTTCGCCGAGGTAAACCTCTTGCTCTTTCACGTCACGGATGCTGCGAGCTTCGGTCTCTTCGTCAACGTCGAAGACGATCAAACGCAAAGTCACTTTCACGGGAGCCGCGAAGGTCATTCCACGCTGGCGGCACTCGTCGACGTCGTATTTTGCGGGCTCAAGCGAGTACGAAACGAACTCGAGGCTCGCCGTATTGTTGAAGTCCGCGATCGGGAAGACCGATTTGAAAACCGATTGCAGACCGGCTTCAGCACGACGATCGGAATCGACATCTTTCTGCAAGAAAGCTTCGTAAGAACTTTTCTGCAGAACGATCAAGTTCGGGATGTCGATGACTTGTTTATTTTTTGCAAATGACTTTCGAACGCGCAGGTTCGAAGCGGTGACCGGAGTCAATGCCATTCTCTCTCCTTCAATAAGTGCAGCAAACACAGTTAACGAACTTTTTGTGCGGAGGAAGTTCAGACCCCACGATTTTTTGTGGCAAGGGGTCATAAAACATTGAAAAGAGGGGCTTGTCAAAGACAGGCCCGAATTTTGAAAGGGTGTAATTTTGCGCTGCATCTATGTGCTAAAAGCCACATTCTTAGGCAGATTGAAATTGCCCGTTTCAGCGAAACAAACCCGGCGCCCCGGGCTTTGATTGCGCACTGCGCACCCTGCTAAACTGTGTGAATCCGCACGTCATCTTGCCTGAGGAGGCTTTTATGGTGCCCACGCTCCGCCCGTTGCTCGGTTCTCTCCCCGCTTTCGCCCTCGTCCTGTGCGTGGGCTGCGCTTCAAACCCCAACAAAGCCAAGGATTTGGACACCTCGATCGAAAAGTCGGAGTCGATCAATGACCACTCTTCGATCGGCGTCAAAGACGGAAACATGATTTACCAAAAGAAAGTGATGATCAGCGAAGAGCTGCGAAATCTTCAGATCCGCACGCACGAAATGGAAGCGAGCGTTTACGGAGGCCCCCGTTACTTGGACAACCGGGGTTACTGGGGCGTGCTGAAGGATTGCCGTGAGAAAATTTCGCTCCTCGAGGATGGAAAGCCCAAGTGGACCGAGAAACGGGAGTACGTCATCCCCGAATCTGACAAAGTGATCATCGGGATCGACGAAAAGGGCAAAATCGCCGGCTTAACTGAGGAGTACCTGAACGATCGCCTCACCCGCTACCGCGAGTACAAATCGATTCTCGAGGCTCGAAGCGAAGACCTTCAGGAAAAGATCGCGACCTGCAAAATGGAACTGAAATCGAAGCAAAAAGAAAAAGAGTCGCCCTAAGGCGACTCTTTCAGCTTGAAAGCCCGGCTCAAAGGCCCGTCAGGACCTTATGAGCCTCATCTCGGCTACGGGACCGAAGCGAACTCGGCGCGACAGAACTCGGCATCGCGAGGCAGGGTCATTTTGCTGAACGTCTTGGGATTCCCATTCGAGAGCAAGACGGCTTCTTGGGTCGTGTCGTCCATCAAGCGTTGGAAGGACTTGTCGTAGTACGTGTACTTCCATTGGCCTTGCAGCAGGGCCTGCGCCTGGTGGGGATTGCCGACGGTGACTTGAAGCTGGCTCTTATCCGGGACGATCCGGCAAGAGGCCGTGTAGGGGCGGTTTTGGAAGAGAAAACTCGAAGTCCCGGTGTTGCGAACAAATTCGTCCGTGCGGGCCTTCACGGCCTCGGCGTACTTGGCCTTGTAAGCCGAATCGTAAGCCGATTGCAGCGAGCGGCGTCCGGCCTCACACGAAGCAAAGGTGTCGTTGAAGTTGGACGCTTCCATCTTGCCCGCAACGTCTTGAGCCAAACGCACGGCCCGCTTTTCGGAACAAAAGGCGGCACTGTACTCGCGGTTGTAGTTGGCTTCGATCGATTTGTAGGAGGGCATCTTTTCGCAAGCTTTGAACTGCTTGAACTGCGGCTTATCGGTCGCACCCGCCTCGCCATCAGCACTGCCGGCTTTGCTGCCGTTCGTTCCCACGCAGGTGGCCTTGACGGCCTCGCTGTAGGCGCGGCGGTAGTCGGTCTCGAATTGCGATCGGCCGTACTCCCCGTCGCAAGATTCTCCACTACGGACACCGGGCTGATCGGTGCGGCCATTTTTAACGTCGTCTTCGGCGTTTCGTTTGGCGACGCCTTCGTTGCAAGTGAGTTTTTTGATCATCGCGCAGCCGGGTTGGAAAACCATGGCCACGGCAAAAAGAGAGAACAGAAGCTTTTTCATTTGAGCCCTTTCACGTGAGTCCGCGTGTTTTGATGGGCTCATCAGATCAAGATTTAGGCGGCTTGGCAAATCGAGTTCACGTGAGCCGCCGCACAAGCCTTAAAAAAGAAAAACCCCCGGGTTTCGCCGAGGGTTCTCCGAACACGTCCGAACAATATCGGACAATGTTTCTACGCGGGCGAGCATTGCTGCTCGCCGAGCGGAAGCGAATTACTTCACTTCTACTTTTGCGCCAGCTGCTTCGAGCTGTTTTTTCATTTTCTCAGCGTCGTCTTTAGTCGCGCCTTCTTTTACAGTTTTGGGAGCGCTTTCAACGAGAGCTTTCGCTTCAGCGAGGCCGAGGCCTGTCAAAGCGCGAACTTCTTTGATCACGTTGATTTTGTTAGCGCCGCCATCTTTCAAGATAACGTCGAAAGCAGTTTTCTCTTCAACGGGAGCACCAGCAGCAGCGCCGCCAGCAGCAGCAACCGCTACGGGAGCAGCAGCCGATACGCCCCATTTGTCTTCGAGCATTTTCACGAGATCAGCGATCTCCATGACTGTTTTCTTAGAAAGTTCTTCAACCAATTGTTCGTTTGTGAGTGACATGTAATCTCCTAAATTTTGCATTCCTTCGGGAACACTTTATTAATTTCGTTAAGCAGCCGTTAGGCCGCGGTTATCAATCCGGAACTTAAGCTTGAGTCGCTTTTGCATTGAGCACGCGAGCGAGACTTGCGGGCACTTCGTTGAGAGTGCGAGCGAGTTTCGAAGCGGGTGCTTGCAGAACGCCCAGGAACTGTGCGCGGAGCACATCTTTCGTCGGCAGTGTTGCCAAGTAGTTGATACGACCTGCATCCATCGCCTGGTTGTCCATGACACCAGTCTTCAGCTGCAGAAGCTCAACGTCCTTCGAGAATGTCGACAGCAACTTTGCAGAAGCTGAAACATCTCCGTAAGCAAACACGATCGCGTTTGTTCCTTTGAAAGAACCTGAAATGGCTTTTTCCATTTCGGGGTGATCTTTCAGAGCTCGTCGTGCAAGAGTATTGCGGACAACTTTCATCTCGGATTCAACGGGGTGAAGCTTTTTACGGAGCTGGGTTACCTGCTCCACCTTCATCCCTTTGAAATCCACGATGAAAGCCGCTTTTGCCTTGTTGAATTTCTCCGCCAAAGCTTTGATCTCTTGCTCTTTTGTAGAACGAGTCATCATAACGGCTTTCTCCTTTCTATCGGTTCTTTCGAAGCCGATTTATTTCTCGCGTTCAGGGCCTTTGAGGGCCCGGGATGTGGAGTTTAAAGCTCTCACTTGCCCGTCTCGGTGGGCGACAGACCGATCTTTCTGTCATTAGGCCAAAAGCGATTGGCACCGACTGTCTCTGACCGCAAGGTCAAGAAGACCCCAGTGACGGGGCCTTCGGTTTTTAAATTTGATTATGCTTTTTCGACGTTGCTGTTCGCGATTTCATTCGCGTCCAAAGCAACACCGGGACCCATCGTCGACGACAAAGTCACCGAACGGAGGTAGATCCCTTTGGATGTCGAGGGCTTCGCTTTGAGAACCGAACCCATCAACGCCCAGAAGTTCTCTTGGAGCTTCTGCGCACCCATCGATTTTTTACCGATCATCGCGTGAACGATACCAGCCTTGTCGATACGGTAGTCCAATTTACCCTTCTTCTCGGCCGAAACCGCTTCACCAACGTTCATGGTGACAGTTCCAACTTTAGGATTGGGCATCAAGCCACGCGGCCCCAGGACCTTCGCAACTTTAGAAACAGTTGCCATCATGTCGGGGGTTGCGATCGCTTTGTCGAATTCGAGCCAGCCATCGTTGATTTTTGCAACGAGGTCATCGGCGCCAACATAGTCAGCACCCGCGGCTTTCGCTTCGGCTTCTTTCGGGCCTTTGGCGAAAACAACGACGCGAACTGCTTTACCCAAACCGTGGGGCAAAGAGATCGCGCCACGAACCTGCTGATCACCTTGCTTGGGATCAACACCCAAGCGAACGGCAACATCAACCGACTCGTCGAATTTCGCAGTCGCCGCAGTCACAACCGCATCAAATGCAGGAGCAACGGCGTAGCGTTTTTGTGAATCAATATTTTTACGGGCGTTTTTAAGACGTTTTCCTTCAGCCATGATTCACCACCTTAGTCCGCAAGCTCGAGGCCCATGCTTTTCGCAGTGCCTGCAACTTGAGACATCGCGGATTCAACTTTGATACAGTTGAGATCCGGAAGTTTTGTTTCGGCGATTTTACGAATGTCCGCCGACTTCACTTTTCCAACCTTGTCTTTCTGAGGCATCTTGGAACCGGATTCCAGTTTGAGTGCCTTTTTCAACAGACTCGACACGGGAGGCGTCTTGGTGATGAATGTGAACGAACGGTCCTGATAAACAGTGATGATGATCGGGATGATCGAATCACCCAACGCCTGAGTACGGGCGTTGAACTGCTTACAGAATTCCATGATGTTCACACCATGCTGCCCAAGTGCCGGTCCCACGGGAGGAGCGGGGTTCGCTTTCCCTGCCGGAATCTGCAGCTTGATCATACCTGTGACCTTTTTAGCCATTTTTGATCCCTTCTGCATACGGAACGAGACAATCTCGTTCCCCACTTAAGTACCGCTTTCGCACCATGCGAAACGCGGGGGTTTTTGAATTAAAACCAGGGGTTGGTCGTACCGCTCACAAGCGGCAAAATCAAATGGAAATTTGGGCCTCGGCCGCCGAGCCTGCCACTTTGATGGGCGCCTTTAAATCGAATATAGCGCAGATGAGAGATCTTCCTTGGCTTCAAGTTTGTACTCGAAGAAGAGGCCCTTGAAAGACGCCCGCCGTTGCCAATTCTCTTGGCGGCCGCCGGTGTGCCGCCGCCTAAGAATTGATCGGTGGCGCCGCTTTCGGGGACTTTTCGGGAGGACCCATGCGCCGACTCATTCTCTCTCTCGCCCTCGTCTCGCTCCCCGCCTGGGGGGCGATCGACGACGTCTTGCGCTCGCCTCACGCCTTTTCGGAGGCCCCCTTAGCCGCAGGCCAAACCGTGCGGGTGCCCACGGTTCAAGTGGTGATGGCGGACTACGATTTGATTGCCCATGACTTTGCGGCCCAGGCCCGCCGCGCGGGCGAGAGCGAGCAGGCGTGGAAAACACGTGTCGACGCCTGGCTGGTGGCCGAAACCGGATTTATTTTAAAAGCCCAGACCCGGCAAACCGAAGTCAACTCCCCGATCGCAACGGCGACCGAGACGAAAGAGGCGTACCGTCCCGTCGGTTACCGACGGGCGCACGTGCTCCCCGTGCAGGGCGGGCTCGTCGACGCAAAAGGAACCGGAACCGCCTACCCGCAACAACGTCATCACGGAAACGGGCTCGCAACTTTGGGTGAAATGATTCGTGAATTCATCTTTGAAAAGCTGGTGAATGAAGTCATGACCGATGCCCGCGCGAACGTGAGGACCGTTGGCAGTTACGCCGCGATGGACTTTGGCTTTGACGTGATTCACCAAGATGGCTCGCGCGACCGCGCCGGTTATATTCTGAGACAGGCGCATGTGCGCGCGAGCGGAAATATTTCGACGCTGGGTAAAGAGGAGGCTTTTCAGGTCGAGAAAATTCTCAGACGCTACGGCCTCACGTCTTCGGGCGAGACTTACGGCTTTCGACACGCCGGCCAGCCTCATCACGAATGGGATTACACGAATGTTCAAGGGACCAACAATTCTCGTGTGATCGAGATCATCGACTTCGGGGCTTACCTGGCGGTCGATCAATTCAAGCACCGGCTGGTTTCGCACACGGATATTTATACGCCCTTGATCGAACCGGGCCAGCCGGGCTTTATTCAACCCGATCCCTCCCGCCGCGTGTCTCTGGAGCAATGGGGGAACTTGGGTGTGGCCGATCCGAAAATGGACAAGGCTTGGATTTGGTCGCACGAGCTGGCCCGTGCGTGGGCCGAGGGCCGCGCGGATCGCGGCGCCGCCGAACAGCACCTTCGCGCTTTGCTGGAGCCCTTCAAGAATCAGCGCCGCAGCGGCGGCATGTGCCGGTCGATCCTGATATCGACAAAATAAAAAGGCCGCCATGGGCGGCCTTTTCTCAATGACTAAAATGCAGAGGCTTTTAGGCTTTTTCGACTTGAATGAAGTCGAGTTCCACAGGTGTGGGACGGCCGAAGATGGAAACGAGAACTTTGACCTTCCCTTTTTCTTCGTTGATCTCTTCAACGGTGCCGTTGAAGTTGCTGAACGGTCCATCAACAACGGTGACGCTTTCACCGATCGAGAACTTGATTTTGGCGCGGGGCTTTTCGGCACCGATCGTCATTTGCTGAGTCACGCGCATGACTTCAGACTCGGGAACTTCAGGAGGGCGAGTTTTCGCGCCACCAACGAAGCCCGTGACTTTTGACGAGTGCTTCACCAAGTGCCAAGTCTCATCGGTCAGCACCATGTTCACGAACATGTAACCGGGGAAGAACTTGCGCGATTTGGTTTGTTTTTGACCTTTGACGAGCTGAACGACGTTTTCAGAAGGAATGAGGATGTCGCCGATCAGTGTCTCGAGCTTGTGGGAACGGGCGCGCTCTTCAATGGCGGATTTCGCCGTGTTCTCGCAGCCCGTTTGCACATTCACGATGTACCATTTTTTTTCCATGTTCATTGTGCCCGCCCTTTCTTACTTGGTGAGCATCGTAACCATGTAGCCCGACATGAAGTCGAAGCTCGTCACGATCACGCTAGAAATCAAAACCATCACGCAAACAACAATCGTCATCGCCGTGACATCTTTACGAGAGGGCCAAACGACCTTACGAATCTCGGAGACAACCTCATCCCCCCAAGCCAAAACTTTGGGAGAAAACTGAAGAACCAAGAAGATGATGAGACCGAAAGCAACGGGAAGCCCGTGACGAACCAAGTCGCTATCCGACAAACGTGCAATCACCCCGAAGGCCGAACCAAACGCTTTGATCAAAAGATGCAAAGTGACGGCACAAAGCACGCCAAAAATCGCAAAACTCATCGTCAAAACTTTAGAGTTTGTTTTATCCATACTCCCAATCTCTCCTTGGTACCCCAACCTTGGCAGGGGTGCCCGAAAATGCGCCGGGGGCGCATCAAAAAACAGCTGCCAAATTCCGGAGGAATTTGGCAGGGCCGCAGGGATTCGAACCCTGAACCTAAGGATTTGGAGTCCTTCGCTCTACCGTTAGAGCTACAGCCCTGTCGATTTTTAATCCTAAATTCGTCAGCCTTAAAAAGCCTACGGGGACTATAATGTCCCCGTTGGCTTCTCAATTCAAGTTTGAGTTTGAAAAGCGCTGATTACTCAGAGATCGCAACAACGACACCGGCACCAACGGTACGACCACCTTCGCGAATCGCGAAGCGCAGTTCTTTTTCCATGGCGATGGGAGCGATCAACTCAACGTCAACCTCTACGCGGTCACCAGGCATCACCATTTCGGTTCCAGCTTTCAAAGTCACGACGCCAGTTACATCCGTTGTACGGAAGTAGAACTGAGGACGGTATCCGTTAAAGAACGGAGTGTGACGTCCACCCTCTTCTTTGGTGAGGATGTAAGCTTCAGCTTTGAATTTTTTGTGAGGCTTAATAGTTCCGGGTTTAGCCAAAACTTGTCCGCGCTCAACGTCTTCTTTTTTAGTACCACGGAGGAGAACGCCGCAGTTGTCGCCCGCTTGACCTTCGTCAAGAAGCTTACGGAACATCTCGATACCAGTGACGGTTGTTTTTGTCGTGGGACGGATACCAACGATTTCAACCTCGTCGCCGACTTTCACGATACCACGCTCAACACGGCCGGTAACAACGGTACCGCGACCCGAGATCGAGAACACGTCCTCGATGGGCATCAGGAAGGTTTTATCAACCGCGCGAACGGGTTGGGGGATGTAAGCGTCACAAGCATCCATGAGTTTCATGATGGCGGGAGCGCCGATTTCCGAAGTGTCACCTTCCAGAGCTTTCAACGCCGAACCTTTAACGATCGGGATGTTGTCGCCAGGGAATTCGTATTTCGAGAGCAACTCACGAACTTCGAGCTCGACGAGGTCGAGGAGTTCTTTGTCGTCAACCATGTCCACTTTGTTCATGAAAACAACGAGGGCGGGAACGCCGACCTGACGAGCGAGCAGGATGTGCTCACGAGTCTGGGGCATCGGACCGTCCGCAGACGAAACGACGAGGATCGCGCCGTCCATTTGAGCGGCACCAGTGATCATGTTTTTGACGTAGTCAGCGTGACCAGGGCAGTCAACGTGAGCGTAGTGGCGTTTTTCAGTTTCGTACTCAACGTGAGTTGTCGAGATCGTGATCCCACGCTCTTTCTCTTCAGGAGACTTATCGATTTGATCGTAAGCCATCGCCTGAGCTTTACCTGCTTTTGCGAGAACGGTTGTGATCGCTGCAGTCAAAGTGGTCTTACCATGATCGACGTGACCGATGGTGCCGATGTTAACGTGCGGCTTCGAACGGTTAAACTTCTCTTTTGCCATTTGAACTTCCTCCTGAATGGAAATTTCTTTTTAAAACGAGTTCTAATTTTTTAAACGAACCAAATTTCTCGAACCAAAGCTTTCGAACCAAAAACCACGGCTTCCATGCTGTGCCCAGCTTTTAAACTGGAGCCCGTGATCGGAGCCGAACCGACGACCTCACCCTTACCAAGGGTGTGCTCTACCACTGAGCTACACGGGCCGAAAATTGGAGCGGGTGACCGGTCTCGAACCGGCAACCCTCAGCTTGGAAGGCTGATACTCTAGCCAATTGAGCTACACCCGCCCACGCCTCAGCCCAACATCGAAAAGTGTCCAACCCTTTGGCTCAGCCAGCAGATTGAAACACCCTTTTTATCGAACATCAACACCCAGAGCCTTCAATTGGTGGAGAGAGAAGGATTCGAACCTTCGTAGGCGCGAGCCAGCAGATTTACAGTCTGCCCCCTTTAGCCACTCGGGCATCTCTCCATTTGAAGACTCTAAGAATTGGAGCTGGTTATGGGACTCGAACCCGCAACCTGCTGATTACAAATCAGCTGCTCTACCAATTGAGCTAAACCAGCCTCTTTTGAGCCACGAAGGGTGAGTTTTATGGAGAAGAGCGAGCAGAGTCAAAGGGATTGATTAAGATTTTTCATTCGTCTTGCGAGTGCGTTGACGGAGTGTCTCGGTCAAGGCGATGGCGGTGGCCACCGAAGCGTTGTAGCTCGCCGCAGCACTGACCTGAGGAATGCTCACTAATTCATCACAAAGGCGCTCGGTCGTGCTTCGCAGACCCTTGTCTTCGGCGCCCACGCACCAGACCACCTTTTCGGGGATGTTTTGGTCGAAAAGCGTGCGCTTTCCTTTATGGCTGAGACCGAAAACCCAGTAACCCTGCTTCTTGAGAGTTTCGAGGTGACCCGCGAAGTTGGTCGTCTCCTCGACGGGAACGTGCTCGGCGCCGCCGCAGGCGACTTTGTGAACGGTGGCCGTGAGGCCAACCGCGCGGTCTTCGGGAATCAGCAGGCCCTTCACGCCCATCAGCCATGAGGTGCGCAGGATCGCGCCGAGATTGTGCGGATCTTCGATGCCGTCGAGCACCAGAACGGTGGCTTCACGCGCGCGCTCAAGCTCGCTCCAATCAATTTCGGGACGAAAATCAACCGTGAGGATCGCCCCTTGGTGCGACCCGAAACGGTCCAGTGTCGAATCGGGAACGACTTTGGGTGAAAGCCCCTGAGGCCGCAGATCCTGAGCGATTTTTTTGAGATCCTGGCTCGACTCCCAACCTTGTTTCATCCACAGCTCTTTGCAGTGTTTGGGATGCGTGGCGATCGCTTCCAAAATCGCGTGCGTGCCGATCAGCACGCGGTGATTTTTGGGAATCTCGATGAAACCCGAACGCGAGGGTTTGGCTTCGGGGGCACGAGGAGGAGCGCCCTTGGGAGCCGGCTTTCCGCTGGTGCGAGCGCTTTTTTGGGCGTCGGCAAAACGGGTGTTGGCTTTTTGCGGCTGTTTCTTTTGCTTTTTCATCGAGAACTCATTTCTTCTTCATCATGGCGACCGAATAATCGAGGGCCGCTTTGCGAGGGTTCGGAGATTCAATAATGGGGCGGGCCACGACAAGCGCCGAGGCTCCGTGGGCCGTCGCCTCCGCGGGGCCCATCACGCGCTTCTGGTCGCCCGCTTCTTCGAGCGTGAAGCGAATCCCGGGCGTGACGAGATAAAGGCCTTTGTCGCGAAGATCCGCGAGCTCTTCGCCCGAGCAGACGATGCCGGTCAAGCCGCACTCTTTGACGAGATCGGCCAGCTGGACCACGTGCTCGCGGATGCTTTGGTCTTTGAGAACCGGCGGAAGCGTTTCGGCGGAAAAGCTCGTGAGCATGGTCACACAGAGAATTTTAAAGGGGCGGGTTTGGTTGAGCTCGCGCTCGAGCTCCGCGAGCGCTTTGAGCGCCTCTTTGCCCGCCTGCGCGTGCACGGTGACCAGCGAAGCGCCCGACTCAAAACTCGCGCGGACCGCCGCCACCATCGTCGACGGAATGTCGAAAAACTTGCAGTCGACAAACACCGGACTCTCGGCCGCGATCTCGCGGATCAGGGCCTCGCCGTAGCGGTGCACGAGCCGCGGACCCACCTTGAACGCACCCACCACGTCGGCCAAATCACGCACGAGTTCCAAGGCACGCTCACGGGTGTCGACATCAAGGCCGACGATGAGCGGATTGGATTCAAGCATGCGGGGGATGGCCATGACAGTTCCTTTCTTAGCCGAGGACTTCGCGGATCGCGCCCATCACCTGATCGGGAGCGACTTTTTTAACTTCTTTGGTTTTGCGGTTCACGACTTCGACCTGGTTTTGATCGAGGCCTTTTTTGCCGATCACCACGCGCACGGGCATTCCGAGCAGGTCCGCATCTTTGAACTTCACGCCGGGACGCTCTTCGCGATCATCGACCAGAACATCCAAACGCATCGACTCCAGCTCTTTTTCAAGACTGTTCGAAAGGCCCATCACTTTGTCGTCATTGGTGTCCAAAACGCAGATGTGAACGTGGTAAGGCGCGATCGACTTGGGCCAGATGATGCCGTCGGCATCATGGCTCTGCTCGATCGTGGCCTGCACGGTGCGCGTGACGCCGATGCCGTAGCAGCCCATCTCGATGGGCATCGCCTTGCCGTCTTTACTGAGATAGGTCGCGTTCATTTTTTGCGAGTACTTGGTGCCCAAGTAGAACACGTGGCCGACTTCGATCCCGCGGTAAGCTTTGAGAAAGCCCTTGCCGTTCGGGTCCTTGTCGCCCTCGCGGGCCATGCGCAAATCCGCGATCTTCGCGGGTTTGAAATCGCGGCCGTGATTGACGTTTTTCAAATGGAAGCCGTCTTTGTTGGCGCCCACGATGTAGTTTTTAAGACCCTGAACGCCGTTGTCCATGTAGACCGGAATTTCGAGGCCGACGGGGCCGCACGAGCCGGGCCAAGCCTTGCTCACCTGCTTGACCTCTTCGTCGGTCAGCATTTGCGGCGGGTTGGTCATGCCGAGAACATTTTTGAGTTTGACGGGGTTGAGCTCATCCGAACCGCGCAGCAAAACCGCGATGGCTTTGAGATCTTTGTTTTTGGGATCTTGGCCTTCGTTGGTCGAGAAAAAAAGAGTTTTAACAAGATCGCGCTCGCCCACGCCGGTGAATTTGGCCAGGTTCGCGATGGTCTTTTGACCGGGCGTCGCGAACTCCTCGACGGGCTTTTCGGCCTCGCTCGAGACGTGCGGAGCCGGGTCGATCGCGGGGCACACTTCGATATTGGCCGCAAAGTCAGAGCCGTCCGAAACGAGCAGCGCATCTTCACCCGCATCGGCGAGCAGTTGGAATTCGTGCGTCTGCGAGCCGCCAATATTGCCGGCATCCGCCTGCACGATGCGGTACTGAAGGCCCAAACGGTCAAAGATCGCCTGGTAGGCCTGGTACATGGATTCGTAGGCCTTGAGCGCGCCCTCCTGGTCGATATCGAAGCTGTAGGCGTCTTTCATTGAGAATTCGCGTCCGCGCATCAAACCGAAGCGGGGGCGAATTTCGTCGCGGTACTTGGTTTGGATTTGGTAGAGGTTGCGGGGCAAATCGCGGTACGACTTGATGTCGTGACGAGCGTAATCGGTCACGGCCTCTTCGTGCGTGGCGCCCAAACAGAACCATTGGTCATTGCGGTTTTTGAATTTGAGCAAACCCGCGCCCATTTCGGTCCAGCGGTTGGTCTCTTCCCAAAGCGCTTGGGGATGCACCATCGGCATCAGGATTTCGGTGCAACCGCGCTTGTCGAGCTCTTCGCGGATGATGGCTTCGAACTTGCGGATCGCGCGCAGGGCGAGATTTCCGTAAGTGTACAGACCCGGCGCCAATTTCTGGATGTAGCCGCCGCGGACCATCAGCTTGTGCGAGGGAATCTCGGCGTCGCCGGGAGCTTCTTTCATGGTGAAAATGTGCGTCTTGGTCCACTTCATACTTGGTCGTCGTTTCCTTTTTGAGTTTCGATGCCGAAGGCTTTGATTTTACGGTGCAGGTAACTGCGCTCCAGCCCAATCATCTCCGCCGTGCGCGAAATGTTGCCGTTGTTCTCTTGGATTTTGGCGAGCAAGAAATCCTTTTCAAACGCCGCGCGGGCTTCACGGAAGGTGTTGAAATCCGTGTTCGAGGAACCGCCGCCCACCGCCAGACCGGCGAAACGCAAGTCGTGCACGTCGACGAATTCGCCGGGAGTCAGGATGTACACGCGCTCGAGGAAGTTTTTAAGTTCAAGCACGTTGCCGGGCCAGCCGTACTCGAGCATCGCTTCGATCGCCTTGGGTGAAAACTCTTTGCGCGGGAAGCGGCCGTCTTTGGCGACCCCGTCCGAGAAGTGCGACACCAGGGCGGGAATGTCTTCGGGATGCTCGCGCAAAGCGGGCACGTTAAAGGGCACGACGTTCAAGCGGTGGTACAGGTCTTCGCGGAATTTGCCTTGCCCGATGAGCTGCTCGAGATTCTCGCCGGTGGCCGCGATCACGCGGACATCAATCGGGATCAACTCGTGACCGCCGACGCGTTGAAAACGGCGCTCTTGCAGCACGCGGAGCAAGCGCTCTTGGGCTTTCAGAGAGAGGTCGGCGACTTCATCCAGGAACAGCGTTCCACCGCTCGCAAGCTCGAGCTTTCCTTTTTGCGCTTTTTCGGCACCGGGGAAGGCGCCCTTTTCGTAACCGAAAAGATCGGTTTCGATGAGGTCTTCCGGCAGGTTGCCACAAGCCACTTCAACAAAGGGGCGGCCCGCGCGGGTGCTCATGTAGTGGATGTTTTGCGCGACCAGGGCTTTGCCCGAGCCGTTTTCGCCCATGAGCAGAACCCATGACTGCGTGGGTGCCACGCGCGCGATCATTTGCTTGAGCGCGATCATCTTGGGCGCCTCGCCGATCAAGGCGATGCTTCGGCGCAGGCGGCTCAAGAGCGCTTCTTTTTCGTCACGCTCCTGCTGGTACTGCAGGATGTTCGAGATGCAGATCAAAATTTTGTCCATCGACAGCGGCTTTTCGATAAAGTCCCAGGCGCCGAGCTTGGTCGCTTTGACGGCGGTCTCAATCGTGCCGTGGCCCGAGATCATCACGAACTCGATGTTCGGAAAATGTTTGCGCGCGGTCGTCAGCACTTCAATGCCATCGAGGCTTCCGGGCATCCAGATGTCGAGAAAAACGACTTCGGGCTGAAAGCTGCGCATCGCTTCGATGCCGGAATCGGCGTCGTGAGCGGTTTGAACCTGATGGCCTTCGTCTTTGAGCGTGGCCGAGAGAACTTCGCGGATGGGAAGTTCGTCATCGATGATGAGAATTTTCGCCGGACGGACGGATGTCATGAAGCACTTCCTTGCTGGGCGCCAGAGCGTCGATGGTTTTTTGATCTGGTTTTCAGATTTGGCGCTTATTCAGATTTATCAGAACGCTCGGACGGAGTCCATGCGTCTACTTCACTGACGGGAAGTTCAATAATCATTTTGGTGCCGCGTCCAGAGTCGCTCACGAAAGCGCGGATAAAGCCGCTGTGGTCCTCGATAATCCGTTTCACGATCGCCAGACCCAGACCCGTGCCGCCCTCTTTGGTGCTGAAATAGGGTTCAAAAATGCGTGAGCGCTGCGCGGTCGGAATGCCGACGCCGGAATCTGTCACGGTGAGTCTTAAAATGCGGAGCTCGGAGTCATAACGTGTCGAAATGACCACCGATTTTTCGTGTTCCGAAGCCACGGCCGCGACCGCGTTGTCGACCAGATTGACCAAAACCCGCTTCATTTGATCGGCGTCAAACTTAAACGCCGGCAAGGCCGCATCGGGTTCGAAAGTGAATTCCACCGCGGGGTGCGCCTGACGGAACAGGATCAAGGCTTCTTCGATGACCTGATGGATGTTTCCCACCGTGGGCCGGGCCTGAGGTAAGCGCGCGAACTGCGAGAACTCATTGACCAAGTTTTTCAGATCATCGGTCTGACGGATGATCATGGTCGTGCACTCTTTGAACGCGGGGTCCGTGATCTGCTCACCGAACTTGCGCTGCAGGCGTTCGGCCGAAAGCTTGATGGGCGTGAGGGGATTTTTGATCTCGTGGGCGATCCGGCGGGCCACTTCGGTCCACGCTGCCGAGCGCTGAGCGTTCACGATCGGGGTCATGTCATCGAAGACCAGGATCTTGCCAATCTCTTCGCCGCTCTCGTCTTTGAGGATCGACAGGGTCATGAGGAGCGGCACCGATTCGCCCTGAACGTTCACTTTGAGTTCTTTTTGAATCGTTTCGACCTGGTGCTCGTTCATGGTTTTGAGCAGCTCGGAGAAGGTGCGGAAGTACTCGAGCGTGAGCAGCTCGCGCACGGGACGGCCCAAAAACTTGTCGCTCTCGAGCTTGAGCAGATCGCCCGCGCGCTTGTTGATCGTGGTGATGGTGCCCTGCTTGTCGACCGAAATGACGCCCGCGCTGACGCTCCCGAGAACGACGCCGACGTAACGGCTGTGTTCATCGAGATCGCGCAAGGTGCGGCGCAAAGATTGGTTGGCTTCGGAAACCTCTTTTTCGGATTTCTCGAGGTTCGAGGTCATCTGGTTGAAGTTTTCGACGAGTGACGAAATCTCTTCGGAACCCGACACGATCTCGACCGGGTTGTAATCGCCCAGCGCGATCCGCTTGGTGGCGCGTCCCAGCTGAACGAGCGGGATCGAGAGCTGTTTGGCGAGATAAAAACCAAACCAAGTGGCCGCCAGCAGGATCACGAGCGTCATCAAGAAAAGGATGATCAAGTAGATGGATTTGAGCGGATATTCGATCGGGTTGATGTCCCGGAACTCATCGTAGGCCGACGAAATGTCGTTCATCTTCGAGATCAGCGACAGCGGCACAAAACTCGAAACGACGATGGCTCCCCGTCCCCGTTTTTCGTCGACCGGCACGATCACGCGCACCAAGTTTCCTTCACCGAATTGGTGGATCGTGGAGCTTTCGACCTGCGACCGAATTCCCTTTTGCAGGAACTCCAGCGACGCCTTGGGGATCATCGGGATCGACTCGTCTTCGCTCAAGAAAACTTCGCGCTGACCGAACAGGCTCGGGTAATACTCGAGCGCATCGAGCGCGAATTCTTGTCGCAGATCTTTGAGGCGTTTTTTAAGCTGCGGCGAGCCCTGAAGGACGCGCACCTCGCGGGCGACCTCTTGGGCGAAGTGGTAGTTTTTGCGCTTGGCCTGGAAGTAGTAAGCATTGGTGACTTCGAGCGAACTTTTGAGGACGCCCGCCATCTTGACGCTGAACCACTTGTCGAAGCTGCTGTTGATATAAAAGACCGAGGTCACGAAGATCAGCATCGTCGGCACGAAGCTGAACGCCACGAAAGCCGCGATCAATTTGGCCTTGAGCGAGCTCCCGAAGACCTTGCCTTTGCGCTCAACAAAGACCTTCACGACGTTGCGGAAGATCATGAACAAGAGGAGCAGGAGCAAGATGATGTTAAAATTGACGAGACCGAAGAAGAAGATCGAGTGAACGAACGGCAGCTGCTGACTGATCGAGAACAGGCGGATCTCGAACCACGTCAGCATGAAAAACGAAAACGCCAGGGCGAAAACGATCAAGATCTCGCGCCGGCGTTTTTTGTGTTCTAAAAGCTGGGGATCGGCCATTCCCTATTTTTTCTTTTTAGGCGCGGCCTTGGCAACCTTTGATTTGGCCGTCGACTTGGGACGTGCCATTGGCGGAATCTTGATGACGTCTTCGCGGTGGCCGCCGGATTTGAGGGATTGCAGCAATCCCACCATCTCCATGGTCACCTCGGCCGCTTCAATGCCTTTATGGCCGTGCTTGCCGCCCACGCGGTCCCAGGCCTGTTCGTCATTTTCGGTGGTGATGACGCCAAAACCGATCGGTTTGCCGGTTTCGAGCATGAGGTGCGTCACGCCGCGCTCCACGCTGTTGCAAACCACGTCATAGTGCGAAGTTTCGCCGCGGATCACGCAGCCCAACGCCACGACACCATCGGCGCCTTTTTCGATCAGGGCTTTGCACGCGAGCGGGATTTCGACCGCGCCCGGAACGCTGACCGACCAGATCTCGACGTCGGCGTGTTCAAAGTCCTCGAGGAACTGAACGGCGCCTTCGGCCATTTTGCTGGTCAGGTCTTCATTGAAGCGAGATGTGACGATTCCGATGGTCAGTTTCATGGCTGTCCTCTTTCAAAGGTACGGTGTCGACGATTTCGAGATCGAAGGCTTTCAGGCCCACGCGTCGATCGATCTTGTTGGTGATCAAACGGATTTGGTGAACGCCCATCGATCGCAGAATTTGCGCGCCGATGCCGTAGTCACGGTTGTCCATCAGCGGCTGGGCCAAATCGCCCGTGAGAGTTTTGATTTCGTTGATGAGGCCGGTGTTGCGGTTGTTGCCGCGCAAAAGCAAGAACACGCCGCTGCCTTCGGTGTTGATACGCTCGATGGACTGCTGGAGCGTCGAAGAGCCCGACGAAAGGACATGGGTGAGCTCGCGGTTGAACGAGTCGACGTGCACGCGCACGAGCGTGGGTTCTTCGGCCGAGATCTCGCCTTTTTGCAGAACCAGGTGCTCGAGGCCATCGACCCGGCTCTTGAACACGCGGGCTTTGAAGCCGCCGAGGTCTTCGGGCAGGTCGGCCTGGTAGGTTTCTTCGATGAGATTCTCACGGCGCAGGCGGTACTCGATCAAATCGACGATCGTGCCGATCTTCAGCTGATGTTTGGCCGCGAAGATTTTGAGGTCCGGAACACGGGCCATGGTGCCGTCGGGATTCATGACTTCGCAGATCACGGCTGCCGGGTGGCAGGCGGCGAGGCGCGCCAGATCGACGCTGCCTTCGGTGTGGCCGGCGCGCTTCAAGACGCCGCCATGCTGGGCGCGGATGGGAAAAATGTGCCCCGGAAAGCGAACATCGGCGGGCGTCGCGTTCGGGTTGCTCGCGACCTTCACGGTGAGCGCGCGGTCGGCGGTCGAGATGCCGGTCGACACGCCCTGAGCCGCTTCGATGCTGACGGTGAACGCAGTTTTATTGGGAGAGTCGTTCATGTCGTCGCGGACCATGAGCGGCAGTTGCAGACGGTCGATCTGTTCGGGCGAAAGCGCCAAGCAGATCAGGCCGCGGGCTTCGGTCGCCATGAAGTTGATCGCATCGGCGGTCACGTGATCAGCGGCCAAAACGAGATCGCCCTCGTTTTCGCGGTCTTCGTCATCGATGAGAACGATCATTTTTCCTTGGCGGATGTCTTCGATGAGCTCTTCGGGTGTATTGAATTGGGCTTTGGTCACTTGGACACCTCGCCGCGCGACTCTAAACGCGCGCTGATTTGATTTTCGAGGGCTCGCTCCAAAGCTTTGGCCATCCAGTCCGGTTCGACGTGGATCGGATCTCCCGCTTTGAGGTCGCCGAGATTGGTGCGTTTTTGAGTTTCAGGAATCAGGCAAACTTCAACGCTCGAACCTTCGAGCTTATTGACGGTGAGGCTCACGCCGTGAAGCGTGACGCTTCCTTTGTTCCAAACAAACGGCAGCACGCCCGAAGGAATCTCGACGGTCAAAAAGAGCGACTCGCCGAGACGCTCGGCTTTGAGAACGGTGCCGAGTGAATCAACGTGACCCGAAACGAGGTGGCCGTGAATGCGATCGCCATAACGAAGCGAGCGCTCGAGGTTGACGCGCGTTCCGACCAACGCCTTCGCGTCAGGCCACTTGAGGACCTTGAGCGTTTCGGCGGCGAGCGCAAACTGGATCGTGTTTTGATCGAAGGCTTCAACGGTCAGGCAAATGCCATTGAACGCGACCGAGTCCCCAATTTTGAGATCATTGAACTCTTCGGGACGGCGAACTTGAAGGCGCACGAGGCCCTCAAGCGGGGTCGCGCTGAGAATGGGCTGGACGGTTTCGACAATGCCTGAAAACACCTGATCTCCGAATGAAAAGAACCCTGAGGGTTGTACTCCTCAGGGTCGGATCAGGCAAGGTTCGGCCTTAAAAGGGCTTATTTTTGCGCTTGGGCCGTCTCGACGAATAATTTTTCCAAATAGACGCGGGCGCCCGGCTTGATGATTTGGTTCGGGTCATAGGGGTAATTGGGGTCCTTATCCAAGATAACGGCGGTGGAGACGGTCAAACCGACGTTGGTGACCTGCGCGTAAGCCACGGGAGCCGCCCCTGTCGCCACGCCCGAATCGATGGCCGAGAGCAGCTGAGAGCCGCAGGCTTTGCCTTCCCAGCCGTACGTGACGTTCTGGATGCGGAAGATATCACCCTTTTTCAGGCCCATGTCAGCCGAAGAGCCGGCGTTGATGTAGATGTACTTGTCGCAGCTTTTCAGAACCATCGCGTACCAGGGCTCGGCCTGATCCCACGATTTTTTGAGGTCCTTTACGGCTTGAGTCACGCCGTCTTCAACCACGTTCGACAAATTCGATTTGAAGTACGCATTTCCGCCCAGCTGCACCATCGAGAAACCGATACTGAGCGAACCGCCCCAATCTTTGGCGTACGCTTTTTGATCGGTCGTTGCGATCAACATGCGGCCGTTGTCGCCGTTGAAGCCGCCGGGGATGAGCGGGTGCGAAGCGCGCATCGCGACCGAGAGCTCTGATTTTTGGTAGCTAAACGAGGCGCCGATGTTCGTCAGTGATGCGATCCCTGCCAATCCGATTGTCGCGCCTGTTTTGCTGATCAAGCTGAAATCATAGATGCTGCCGCCGATCATACCGTGAGGCATGTCGATCAAACACGAAGCCTTTTCTGAGAAGTTCATTTTCGCCGAGAGCTGGTTGGACGAAACGGTTTCTTCATCCAGGTTCGCGCACTGGTTGAAGAGAGCCTCTTCGGCCGTGGAGAGTCCCTTGGTGTCGTAAATTTTGTTGGGGTCGACCGCCGCCGTGGTGAACGAGTTGGTTTTCGACAAGATGTTGGCGAGCTGTTGTTTGGCGACGTAGGCGAAGTCGAAGGTTCCGCCATCGGGCAAACGGATCGGCGGCGCTTCGAGGTAGCTCACCTGCACGCGGCGTTTGAGTTCGCGCGCTTCGGGTTGAGCTTCTTGGCAGGATTGATTGCCCATCATGGATCCGGCGATGGCGATCAGTGAGCATGCTTTGATGACAGTTTTCAAGTGGGGCCTCCTGCTAGTCTTTTGTCCTCAGTGTTCTTTACGGAATCAGGATAGAAAAATAGAGTGGGCTTGGCGAACGGGCCGTTGGTCTTAAGAAACTCCGTGGAAAGACTCCAGATTTCAAAACAGCGCGCCAAAATGAGACACGTTAACACGCTGAAATCACGGCCGACTCCAAAGAAAAGCAGTTCAAAAATATTTTTCGAGTGAACAGGAGTTTCACAAATCGCGCGACGTCGAGGGGAGCGACAACCCGCGAGGCCGCGAAGTTGCCGCAAACTGTTTGAAGTTTCGGCGGTGTTGGGCCCCGCGCCTTAACGGGCGAGGTAAAGTTTGCCGCACGCGCCGGCGCGCCGTCCGGCGGCGGCTCGCGCTTTTTGTACGGTCTCGAGCAGTTCGGTGAAGAACGAGCCCTTCTTCATCGCGTGACCACGGGCCCCGAGTTCGCGGCGGATCTCGTCGTGAAGGGATTGCGTGAGTCCTTTATAATCCATCGACGATTGCCCCAGTCTCTCGAGCTCTTGACCGAGGCCAAAGAGAAACCCGCCCTCAAAATAGGTCTCCAAGCTCTGGCGGAGGGCCTTTTCATGAAATTGCTGGTGGTAGTCCTTGGACTCCCCTTCAATCACCGGAAGCTCGCCCGGCAGCGCAAGGCCCTGAGCGCGGCGGAACGCGAGGTCGATATTGAAACCACCGAAATCGCGGTAAACGAACTTGCCGGTGGGCATGCCTTGGCGGTCGATTTCCATCAGCACGTTTTGGGCGTGCGCTTCGATCGCGATGCCGTGGTTGACCGCAAGCTCCACCCACTGCCGAGCGAAGGGCCGCACGACTTTTTCGAGCACGACGTTCTGCGCGCTGAGTCCACTCTGACGGATCAGATCTTCAACCGGCGAGGTCGACCGGCCTGAAGCACGCGTATAAAAGGCGAAGAGGGGCATCACGCGGGTCTCGCCGCTCATCATTTCTGGTGGGAGTGAACGGAGCAGCATTCCGCCGCGCTCCATCCCGCGCGGCATCACGCCGAAAAACTCAGGCAAGAAATCGAACTGCCGGGGGAGTTCTCCGCGGGCCGATTCGAGAATTTGCGAAACGCCCACGCTGCGGGCGATCTCGCCTTGCGGGATCGTGCGGACCACGCCGCCGATCTCTTTGTTGAGTGAAAGCTTGCCGAAGAAGACCTTCTCGGGATTTCGCTCGGGCCACATCATGAGCGTGCGGGAGGAGGCCGTCGCGGTGGCCAAAAATTTTTGTCCTTCGGGCGCGTTCTTGACGAGGTCCCTATAGAAAGACTCGGATTCGGGGTGCACCAAGAATAAGACCTCACGCTGTCCCTCGCGCGTGCGTTCAAAGCGGATTCCCAGCTCTCGGAGGGCGCTCGGCACCTTAAAAACGTGCTGCCGGTCCGCCGGAAGCCAGTAAGATTTCACTTCGAAGAGTTGGCCTTGCTCGGGAGAATACCGGGCGGCTTGGTGATTTTGGAGGGAGAAGATTTTGTTTTCGTCGAGGGTGCGGTTCACGTACTTTTGCTCGTACATCAGGAGCTCGGCGGCGCCCGGAGGCAGAGCCGAGGCGGCCAGGCTGGCAAGAGCCAGGGCGGCTCCCAACAAAAAAGGCTTTGCGCGTGTCAAAAACGTCGTCAGCGCCATCACGCCAGACCTCCGTAAAATGGAAACGGCGACTTTTGCCGCCGTTTCCATTTTAGAAGATCAATTTTAGAGCCAGTTCACGTTGCGGTCAGAACCAGGGCGTTGTTTTTCAAATCCGCCTTGATCTTGTCGCCGGCTTTGAAGCGGCCCGAGATCATCTCTTTCGAGAGCGGGTTTAAAAGCTCGGTTTGCAGCGTGCGCTTCAAAGGGCGCGCGCCGTAGACCGGATCGTAACCTTGCTTCGCCAAGAAATCGAGGGCCTCTTTCGAGACTTCGAGCTGCAGGCGCTTCGCCTTCAGGCGCTCCTCGATGGTCTTGAGCTGAACTTTGACGATGTTGTGGATCTGCTCCTCGCCGAGCGGGTTGTACATGACCACTTCGTCGATCCGGTTCAAAAACTCGGGGCGGAAATGTCCGCGCAGAGTCTCGAAGACCGAATCGCGCTTTTGCTTCTCGTTCAACTTGGTGTCGATCAAGGCGTGCGAGCCGATGTTCGAGGTCATGATCAGCACCGTGTTCTTAAAATCCACGGTGCGGCCTTGACCGTCGGTCAAGCGGCCGTCGTCCATCACCTGCAGCAAGATATTGAACACATCCTGGTGCGCTTTTTCGACCTCATCGAGCAGCACCACGCTGTAAGGACGGCGCCGAACCGCTTCGGTCAACTGCCCACCCTCCTCGTAGCCCACGTATCCGGGAGGCGCTCCGACGAGGCGCGAGACCGCGTGCTTTTCCATGTACTCGCTCATGTCGATGCGAACCACGGCCTGCTCATCATCGAACAGGAACTCGGCCAGAGCCTTGACGGTCTCGGTTTTACCGACACCCGTGGGCCCCAGGAACAAGAACGTGCCGATCGGTTTGTTGGGATCCGAGATCTCGGCGCGCGCGCGGCGGATGGCATCGGCCACCACCGTGAGGGCATGATCTTGACCCACGACACGCTCCGCGAGTTTATTCTCCATGGTCAGCAGCTTCTGAGATTCGCTCTCGAGCATCTTGGCGACGGGAACGCCCGTCCACTTGGCCACGACTTCGGCCACGTCCTCGGTCGTGACTTCTTCTTTGAGCATGCGCTGCTGATTCTTTGAGCTGCTCTCTTTGGCTTTGGTTTCAAGGCCAGCCAATTGCTTTTCGAGATCCGGAAGTTTGCCGTACTTCAGTTCGGCGGCTTTTCCGAGATCGCCTTGGCGCTCGACGATCGCGACCTCGGTGCGCGTGCTTTCGATTTGCTCTTTCAGACGTTTGATCTCGTCGATCCCGCCACGCTCGAACTCCCACTGCTCGCGCAGCAGTTGGTTGCGCGACGACAGATCTTTGATGTCCGACTCGATCTTGGTCAAACGTTCGCGTGAGTGTTCGTCTTTTTCTTTTTTGAGGGCTTCTTTTTCGATGCGAAGCTGCATCAGCTCGCGCTCAATCTTGTCGATCTCCTCGGGGACCGATTTGGCCTCGATGCTGAGCTTCGACGCGGCCTCATCGATCAAGTCGATGGCCTTGTCGGGCAAAAAGCGCGAGGTGATGTAGCGGTGCGAGAGCTTCACCGCCGCGACCAGGGCCGAGTCGGTGATGCGCACGCCGTGATGCACTTCGTATTTTTCTTTGAGGCCGCGCATGATCGTGATCGCATCATCCACGCTGGGCTCTTCGACGAGAACGGTTTGGAATCGGCGCTCGAGCGCGGCGTCTTTTTCGATGTACTTGCGATACTCATCCAGCGTGGTGGCGCCGATACAGCGCAGCTCACCGCGCGCGAGCGCGGGCTTTAAAAGTTGACCCGCATCCATGGCGCCATCGGCTTTGCCGGCACCGACGAGGGTGTGGAGCTCATCGATGAACAGAATGATCGAACCCGCCGCTTCGGTGACCTCTTTGATCACCGCTTTCAGGCGGTCTTCGAATTCGCCGCGGTACTTCGCACCGGCGATCAGCGCTCCCATGTCGAGCGACATCAAACGCTTGCCGATCAAATTGTCGGGAATGTCCTGTTTGACGATGCGCAAAGCGAGGCCCTCGGCGATCGCGGTTTTACCCACGCCGGGCTCACCGATCAGCACAGGATTGTTTTTGGTTCGGCGCGAGAGCACCTGGATCACGCGGCGGATCTCTTCATCGCGTCCCACGACGGGATCAAGCTTGCCTTCGGCGGCAAGTGAGGTCAGATCACGCGCGTACTTGCGCAGGACTTCGTATTTGTTCTCGGGATCATCGTCGGTCACTTTTTGCGAACCGCGCATCTCCTGCAGGGCCTTCTCGATCTTTTTCAGATCAACGCCCTGTTTTTTGAGCGCCGCCGCCGCGTCGCTATCGCCGCCGCGAAGAATGGCTAAAAAGAAATGTTCGGTCGAAATGTAAGCGTCGTCGTTCTGAGACGCCTCTTTCTCTGCGCCCTCAAAGACTTTGATCAACCGAGCGCTGGCCGACGCCTTGGAATTGGAGCCGGAGACTTTGGGAAACTTTTCGATCCGCTGCTCGATTTCGGCGAGCACGGTTTTGGGATTCACGCCGGTCTTCTCGATCAGGCGCGGGACAATCCCCTCGCTTTGATTGAGCAGCGCCCAAAGCAAGTGCTCAGGCTCGACGGACGGGTTTCCTCGTTTTTCAGCCCATTTGGCGGCGGTCTGCATCGCCTCTTGGGACTTGCGGGTCATTTTTTCGATCTCGCTCATGTTGTTTATCCTTTTACGAAAAAGGGCCTCGGCGGTTATAGGGGAACACAGGGGAAGCAGGGTTGCCAAGGCCCTCTCTTCGAGTTAAACATGGGGCCACTCCGAGGAAAGTCAATGTCCCAAGGCTCTAAAAAAACACCCAAACGGCCCACCATCTCGATCAAACGCGACGTTGTTAACCCCTCGGATTACTTGAACTTTGACCATCGATTTTCGTGCGATGACTGCACGCACTTCAAGGCATCAGACGCGACCTGCACGATCGGCTACTGGACCCAGTGGCACCGCCAAGAATTTCAAGCCGCCGAGTATGAGCGCACGGGCCGCATGGCCCACTGCCGGTTCTTGGAGATCGACTAGACCTTGAATCCAGGGCGCCATTCTGGCGCAGCAAAAAACTAGGGGAAAAAATCCAATCCAAATTCACCGACCGCTAGGCCTTGGCGTTTTCAACGCAACCAGTCTCCGAATCGAAAATGAACTTCATCCCTCACCAAATAAAAAAGCGGAGGCACCATGACAGCACCTCCGCTTTTCCCCTTCGAGATGGGTTCATCTCCCCCCGAGACTCCCCCACATGAATGATCGGATCAATTAAGGCTGAGCGTGACGCGCTTGTTTGGCGCGAAGGTACTCGTCGTACGACGGGTAAACCGTCATTTTTTGCAGCGACACGGTCGCCTCGAGTCCTTGGCTGTCCGAGAGATCCAAGGAAGGATTCAGACCCAAGTAGTTGTCACCGAACTCGACGCCGACATTCGCGCCCGCGCCGACGAACAGGATGTTGGCGTGCGCCCCGAGACCAAGCGTGCGTTTACCGTACATCTCGTTCACATCGCGAACGGCGACTTTACCGGTCACCATGAAGATCTTCTCGCGCTTCAGAAAGTTGAGGTCGAGACCGACGGCGGCGCCGCGGATTTCGACGAACGCGTTCGAGCGCACGACTTTAGAACCACCATCCGTGACGGACTCGAGCGAGGTGCACGTGATGCGAGCGGGACCAGCTTTGTTGACCATCCCGATGCCGAGGGCCCAAGATTTGTTCTCGAGTTCGGCTTGGATCTTACAGCCCCAGATGGGCGTTCCTATGCGTGCTTCGGCCTTCAAGCCGGCCGCCGCGATCAGAGCCAGAGCGGCCAGAGCGAGTGTTGATTTCATAAATTCCCCCTTCGTTAGAGAAGCTGCGTTTGGAGCAGCCTCGGTTGTTGAAATGGGATTTACGATTTCAATTTATTTTTGAGTATCTTAAAAAATGCGGTCGTAAAATGAACATTTCGCGCGCCCAGAATTGTCATCCTTGGCACGCACACGTCATCTCTTATTTATTTAGAGGTGAGCTCGATCACGCGCTCGATCGCCTCGGAGGGCTGCGCGCCCTCGAGGGCGATGCCATTCACGACAATGACCGGCGTGCCGGTGAACCCAAGATTCACGAACTCCTCTTGATCGTTCTTGATTGTGCGTGCGACCGCCTCCGATTTGACATCGGCCTCGAGCCTCTTCATATCGGCGCCCGCTTTCTTGGCGGTCTCTTTTAAGAACGCGTCGCTGAGCGCGCGTTGATTCGCGAAGACCGAGTCGTAAAACTTGCGGGCTTTCGCGCGGTCTTGCTTCATGAGCGCCTCATAATAGGAGCTTGCGGGCATCGCCATCGGGTGAAAGTCGAGCGGCATGTTCTTGTAGTGGAACTGCAGGCGATCCCCGTACTTCTCCAGCACCTTTTTCAGATTGGCGGCCGCCATGGAACACGCGGGGCATTGAAAGTCCGCATACTCGACGATCACGATTTTCGCCTCCGGTGATCCCGCCAGCACCCGCGATTTCTCGAGTTTGGGCTTGAGCGGATTTTTGAGCTGCTCCTGCACGCGCTGTTCGCGCTCGGCCTGTTGTTTCTCGGCCTGAGCGCCTTGCGCTTTGCGGGCCGCGCGGTTCACGGTCTCGAGAAACATCTCCGGATTGTCTTCGATCACTTCAAACAAAACCTGTGGGTTCTTCTTGAGGTAGTCACGGATCTGGCCGTCGCTGGTCGCGCACGAGGCGAGACCCAACAAAAGAGCCGGGAGCAGGATCCACGTTTTCATCTTGGTTTTCATTATTCACACCTTCCATTTGGCGAACTCGCGGCGGTGGCCGGTTCGCATGAGTTGAGGGACTTGCCCGCAGTTTCGATCAAGAGCCAGTCTTCGATCTTGCGCTCAACCCGGACTTGCGCGCACAAACCGACATCCTGGATTCCTGGGGACAGATTCATTGACGCCAAGGCTTGCTGCCAACCCACACCGCCACTCAGGACAAGCAGAACCAGGGCGAGGCGCAGTGTCCAAGGCCTTGCCGGTGTCTGCTCGAACTCACGCAAGTGTTTGAAGCGGACTTCAAGCTGATCAAAATCAAGAACGCTCATCGAAGCCAGCCGTGACGGCACCGCCCCGGCCGGGCTCGACTCTAGAAACGACAGCAGCGTGCGCGCGTAGGCTCCCGCATCGAGCCCGAACTGCTCCACGGCACGGCGGTCGGCGGCGAGTTCGATGGCGAGCCGGTAGGATCGGTGGTAACTCCAGACGAACGGCTGAAACCAAGCCAGGCGCAAAGTGAGGAGCGCCGCCAAATTCCAAAATCCATCGCCGTGCTGCCGGTGCGACTCCTCATGCGCCACCGCCGACGGGGCTATATCCCCGTCGCGAAGAGTGACCGATGAGATCACCACCTGCGCGGGCCACAAGCCCACGCAGAAAGGAGCCAGGGCTTCATCGTGCACGCGCAGCCGGATGTCTTGAGGAGGCCGACCCGGCTTTTGAACCGAGTAAGTCTCCGGGCGCGTTTGCGCTTGAAGCAAGCGCATGAACCGCAGGTGCCGAAACAGATCGTGAGAAATCCAGAGACCCGCAACCGCGATCCACAGCAAAGCCATCCCGCGCGTAAAGCCCCACGAATCATGACCTTGAGCGAACAGACCAAAACAGCGCTCGGCCCATTCGCGGTCAAATCCCAGCATCAAGAGCGCACTCACCGCGAGCAGGCTTAAGAACACCGCGGCCGCCGCTTTCGCGGAGACGGCAAAGATGAACGCGTTTTTTTGCAAAATGGCGCGCACCAGCACGAAGGCGCCAAAGATCAGAGTCGATGACACCGCGGCGATCACCAAAAGACGCCAAACGAAATCCAACACGGACATCATCGTTTGCTCCCCTTCTGCTGATCGAACTCGCGCACGATTTCACGCAGCTTTTCGATCTCGTCGACCGAAAGATTCTTTTGCCCGGCGAAATAACTCAGCAGCGGCGAAAGCGATCCCCCCAGAGTTTTGTCGACGAACGTCGAAACCCGGCCCGCCAAGAAAGATTCGGTGTCGATTTTCTCGCGGTACTGATAGACCCCGTCGACTTTCGTGCGGCTCACGCAGCCCTTGGCACGGAGACGCTCCATCACCGTGAGCACCGTCGTGCGCGCAAGTCCATGGGACTTCTCAAACACGTCGGCCGCCTCGCGCACGCTGACGCTCTCGCGGCTCGAGACGAATCGCAGAATTTCGATCTCCTGCTCGCCCAGTTTCGGTGCTGGCTTCATGGGAACCTCCAGATGAGCTGACTACACGTGTAGTCTATATTGACTACGGCTGTAGTCAAAGAACTCTGAAGTCCAGTTTTGAATTGAGACGCCCGCGCTCAACGGCGGGCGATATTTTCGAGATAGCGTTTGTAAGCGGCTTCTTCGTAGGCGGTGCCGAAGCGCATGCCACGGATCTGGGTTTGGACCTGGGCCCGCAACTGCGTGGCGATATCCTTGTCGCGCTCATTGACCAAGTCAGTTCGCTTGCTGATCAAGGCCATCCTCTCCGAACGGTCGCCCGTGGCCGCGAACCTTTGATCGACTTTGGCGATCTCGGCGGCGAGGCGGTGTGAGCGCTGCAAGTCTTGGCGCTGCGCCTGAATCCCGCGGTCCAGACGGATGATCTGGTGATCAACTTTGATTTCGCCGGCACGCGCGGGCGTGAGAACGTTTTTCAGCGAAGGTGCGGGCGCAGACGAATTGGGCTCGTACCACTCGGGCGGCGCCTTTTCGAGACCCGAGATCACCTGGCTCAGTTCCGTCGTGGCCTCGCGCAGTTGGTCCATTTGCACCGCTTTGGGACTGTCGATGTCGGGCGTGTTCGGTCCCCCGAGAAAAACCTGGAGATCGCCCAAACGTTTGATGATCTCGGCGCGTGACAGCTGCGCAAGATTGCCCACACGAAGATTCGCCGGTGCGCCGACGTCGGCGAGCATCTGATCGATCTTGGTGAGTTCCTCGCGGTGCAGACGCCCGAGGTTGGCCTTGAAGTTGTCAAAATTGAGCAGCATCTGGATCGAGTGCGGCTCGGGAACGACCACGTCGTCGCGGATCTCTTCCCAGTACGCGCGGCACTGCATCTTGCTCGAGAGCACTTGGTGGAACACGCCCAAGGGATTGCAGCTCTCGGACTCGTAAGCGGCAACGCCGCCCGTGTTGCAAGCCGGGTCTTGATTGACGGCATTGGCCGGAGGGTTGGCGCAATTCAAAGTGCGGTTTCCGAGGCGGAGGGTGCCGCGAGCGTTGCGGTAACAGTTGAAGACCTCGAGGCCCTTTTTCATTTCGGGGAGCTGCGGGCTGCAGTCGCGGCGGATCGCGCCGATGTCGCGGGCGGCGGCCTTCGATCCGGGCCCCGTGGGCGTGACCATGAACTTGTCGGTGCAAATCGACGACGCGGTCACGTTGAAACCGCCGATGCCGTTGACGAGTTTTTCCATGGTGTTTTTGTCCCGCGCCTGGATCAGCTCACGGTCGACGCGCAAAAAGTCTTCGAGGTAGCGGTGATTGGCATCGCGGATCTTGCTGGGACCGCGGCCGTCAAAGCCGGCAAAGACGCCCACGTTCGGAAAGATCCCCTTCCAGTGCGTGTCAATGCTGCCGATGTTGGTCGTGCGGCAGCCCCAAAGCAGAACCGAGCGCACGTCTTTCATGGCATTGGGGTTTGACGAAATCGCGTCGCGCATCTCCTCAACCGTCATGTCGATACTACGGCCCTCGCGCGAACCCGAAAAACGTCCGTTGCCGTCATGGCCCGAAATGATCACGCTCGACAGCGGAACGTTCAATCGCGCGATCTCACGCTTCAGCGAAGCGGCGCTGGCTTGTGTCCGGTCGGTCTCTTTGGGAATCACGATGAGCTGCTCACCACGGGCGGCGGCGGCTTTGCGGGCGGCGTCGATTTCCATCTTGGCGTCGTTCAAATCCAAAAACAAAATGTCGGCCCGGGCGAGACTCGCAAAAGCCAAAACCGAAAGGGCGAGAGTGGTCTTTATCATTTGGTCTCCGTCATGGAGTGTACGCGGGCTTTGACCACGCGGATTTCTTTTTCGGCAGCTTGTAGAGCCTTGAGCGGAAGTTTGGGGTATTGGGCGCTGGCCTTCGCGGCACCCTTGCGATCAACACGGTCAAGGAACATGTCCTTTTCGAGTTCGGACCAGGATTTGGCCTGCTCGTTCAAACCCGACACCCGCAGGATGCGGTCTTTTTCGGTGTAAGCCTGATGGTACCAGGGAGCCTTTTTTTTCTTGGCCACTTGAAAGCCCGAATGCTTTTCGAACCACTCCGCCGGGTACTGATCGTCCATCGGGTCGACGATGATTTCACTCGAGTCCGCCGCGGACTCGTTCGCCGCGTGCGCGATGAACGCGGTCATCAAAAGACAAAACACCACTCCAAAAGCGAACGCCAAGGCACGTTTGAACCATGTCATCATGCCTTTGATTTTAGATGCTTTTTCAGAAAAAGGCCGCTGTCCCCGGAGAGAACTGGGCTTTTAGACCGAGAGTTTAGAGCGCACGAACTTTTCGACTTCGCCGACCACGTCTTCAAAGCCCAAGTCCGTCGAGTCCAGGACCAAAGCCTGCTCGGGCACCTTCATCGGTGCGGCCTTGCGGGTGGAGTCCTGCTCATCACGTTGTTTTTGCGCGCCGATGATCTCTTCGGCGTTCGCCCCTTGCTCGCGAGCTCGGCGCTCGGCGCGGTTTTCTTGGCTAGCGGTCAGGTAAATTTTGGCTTCCGCCGTGGGAAAGACCACGGTGCCGCAGTCGCGGCCTTCGGCGACCAGACCTTCGGTGGTCTCCGAGCACGCACGCTGCGCGCCCAACAAGGCCGAACGGACTTTGGGGAAATGGCTGATCTTGGAGGCGACCGAACCCACGTCTTCGCGGAAAATCAAATCGGTCACATTGCGGCCTTTGAAATGAACGCTCGTTTGCTCGTCGTCCATTTTCACGGCCCAAACCTCGCGCTGATTGGCCAACGCGGCCAGCGCGTTTTCATCTTCGAGATTGGCTTGAGTTTCAAGCGCGGCGAACGCCAGGCCTCGGTAGAATGCGCCCGTCGACACCCAACTCCAACCCAAACGCTTGGCCAGCTCACGGCTCACCGATGTTTTTCCAGAGGCCGCCGGGCCGTCGATGGTCACCACTTTTCCCATTTCCACAGTACTCATTTCCTTTTGGGGATCTCTTGAAAGACGTCCCGCAGAGCCTTGATTGCCGCTTCATTTTCTTCTGGCAGACCCACGCTCATCCGGAGATGAGTTTTGAAACCGTAGTTCAAAACAGGTCTGAGAATCACCCCTCGTCGCAGCAACGACTCAAACACGGGCATGACGTCACGTTCCGTATCGAAGAGCACAAAGTTGCCTTGGGACTCGACGTAAGGAACCCCTAATTTTTGAAGCTCTTTGTAGAAATAATCAAGACCTTGCCAGGTGATTTCGATGGTGCGGCGAATGAAGTCTGAGTCCTGCAGCGCGGCCACTGCCGCGACTTGCGCTAATTCGTTGACATTGAAAGGCTTGCGCACGCGGTTGATCAAATCCACGGCTTGCTCAGGACCCGCCATCAGTCCCACGCGGAGGCCCGCGAGTCCAAAAATTTTGGACATCGTGCGGGTCACAATCACGTTGGAATATCGACGCATATCATCAAGCGCCGGTCGGTAGTCTTTGGCGCGGACGAACTCGGTGTAAGCCTCGTCAAAAATGATTAAAATTTCATCATGATTGCCCCAGTCCTTGAGGAAGGCATCCACCTCGGGTGCGGGAACGTAGGTCCCCGTGGGGTTGTTGGGGTTGGGAATAAAGACCAAACGGATTTTATCTTTCTCGCGGTTCTTCTTGAGGTACTCCGACATCGCCGCAAGATCGGTTTTGAGCCCGGGTTTCATCGGCACGACGTGCGTTTTCACGCGGGCGGCTTGAGCACTGATGGGGTAGGCCGAAAAGGCCGCCTCGGTCGTGATGATGCCCTCACCGGGCTCGCAATAAATGCGAATCAGCAAATCGAAGAGCTCATCGGAGCCGTTACCAATGGTAATCTTATTGCGGGGGAGCTGCCAGAGCTCGCTCACCTTGCCGACGAGATCGTAAAAGGTGGGATCGGGGTACAGATTCAGGCGGCTCACCGCCTGGTTCACGGCCTCGAGCGCCTTGGGGCTCACGCCGAGCGGGTTTTCGTTGCTGGCAAGCTTGTAAACCTTTGAAATCCCGTACTCACGCTGGGTTTCCGAGATGGGCTTGCCGGGTTTGTACGGAATCAAATTCAAAATTTCGGGCGAAACCTTCACTGGACAATCTCCCTTTTGGCTTGCGGATTCGATTGCGAAGTTCCCATCAGTGGTGGTAAATGTCGAGCCTAAAGCAATGCGGAAACAGTGTCTCGCCCTCTCGTGGGGATCTTCTTTTGCCGAGCTCGAAACCTGTTCAGGATGGGTGCGCGCGTACACGGCGCAGCTCCCCGCGCACCAACTTCTTAAAAACACGATCGCAAGCGACGCCGACCTCACCGAAGCTCGCGTCAGCATGAGCGTCACCCGCCGCATCCTGGGCACCCGCCTTGGCAATTCGGTGGCGCAAATCGTGACCGAGGGTTTCGAGCACTGGGTTTTACTCCGTCAAGAAGCCGAGCCGGGCCACTTTGATTTGGCGCCGAACCGCCGCGAGCCGCTCGCCAATCCCGAAAACTTATTCGGGATCAAGGAGCGCATCGCGGCCGATGGGCGCGTGCTGACGCCTTTGAAAATTGAAGATCTCGAAAAAATCGCGGCGACTTTAAAGAGCCGGCAAATTGAACGCGTGTGCCTGAACTTTTTGAACTCGCACCGCAATCCCGAGCACCAGCGGGCCGCGCAGAAATTTTTGCAAGAGCAGGGCTTTCAGGTGTTCTCACGCGCACGCAGCGAAACGAGTGCCGACGAGTTGTCGGCTTGGCGCCGCAATTTGCTCGATGCCAGTCTGGCTTCGTTTTTCGCGAAGACTTTCGAGGATTTCACCGAAGTCGCCCCGCAAATGTCCTTTGAATTTCTCGACACCGAAAAGGGCTTTGTCCCGGTGAATGCGCTCAGCACGTCGGGGCTTTTGTTCGGGCGCGAAAAGTCGCTGCAGACTCAAATTCCGTTCTTGTATTTCGGCTCTGAGGAGTGGGGCTGGGTGATGCCCGAAGATCAAAATTTGTGGCGTTCGCCTTGGGGCGCGGTCGAGCTGACGGCTCCCGTGCACGGCTTCTTCCACGCTCAGCCGGGCCTTGAGCTTATTCTTAATCCAACCGGCCAAATCCGCTGGGGTGACAATACGGGAATGGACCCCGGACCGGTTTTGTGGGGCCGCTCTTCGCGCCTGACGGTGCTGGATTTCTTGGGCTGGCACTTTGAGACCAAACCCGCGCTCCGTCGCAGCGAAAAATCCGAAGCCAAATCACGCGACTTGTTTGAATCGCTCAAAAAAAATTCGCGCGACTGGCGCTCGCATTCGTTCGAAACCGCGCACCAAGAAATTTTCGACACGATGATCTCGACGATTTTGACCGATCTGTCGGTGCGTCTCAATTCGGACACCTTCGCCGTGGGCGGCGTGATGGCTCCGCACATCATTCCGGCCTTGAAAAAAGCCAAGCCCAAGTGTTCGTTCCAAATGTTGAACGACGCCGACAATTTTCATGAGACGAAAAACTTTTGGGGTCCGAATGCTTAAAGGCCTCACGCGCGAAACGTACGACCATTTTTTAAGCTCCTGCTTGAAGCCTTGGGAGTCCGCCGCGCTCATGACCGCGGGGGGCGAGACGCTCTCTTTGCGTTACGAAACGCTCTCGGACGTTGGAACTTTGCCGCAAGCGGGACGCGTGGCTCTTCAATATCTCAAAGTCGGACCAGGAGACCTGGTCGTCTTGAACGATCCGTTCAGCGGTGGCAACTTGCTCTCGAATCTCACGCTCATCTACGGCATGGAGCACGAGTGCGGCGGGCTGGTGCTCGTCGTGCGCACGGGATTCCGCGCGCGCCTGAATCTGGGCGAGCGTCTCGACGAAGAGGGTCTGCGCATTCCGCCCACGCCGCTCGCGCAAAAAGGCGAGTGGATGGAGCCCTTGCTTCAAGCCTTGGTCACGCACCCGCAAGCGCCGTTCGGCTGCGAAGCGCGGCTGCGCCAGCTTTTTGCCCAGATGCGCTCGCTCTCCCAACGACTCTCACCGCCCACGCGCGATTGGAAACCGTACTTGAATGAGTGCCGCCAAGAAACCTTGGGTTTCTTAAGCGACATTCCTCACGGCGAAACCAAAGTCGAACAGCGTTTGGCCGGAGGCGAACTTTTGCGTTTGAATTTGGAAGTCACCGGTGAACACGTGAATTTCGATTTCTCGGGCACCAGCCCTTCGAAAAAAATCGGACTCACGGACTCCGCCGTGCAGGGCGCCTGCTTTGGCGCCTTGGTCGCCTACTTCCACCAGAATCTCGGAATCAACGAAAGTTCGTTGTCGATTTCGCACGTCTCGGCTCCCTTGGGAAGCTGGCTCAACTCGAAATACCCCACGCCCACCTTCCGCGGAATGACTGAGGGCGTGCACCGCGTGGCGCATCTGGTGTGGCAAGCCCTTACCGATCTGGCGTCGCAAGCGGCGGTCGCCCCGAGTCCGTCATCGCCGACGTGGCTGAGCCTTCAGTTTGAAGACGGCTCGATGTTTTTTGACTCGCTCCCCGGCGGCGTGGGCGCGCACGCCAAATCCGGCGGCGCTTCGGCGCTGCACTTGTGGGTCCGCAGTCCCATCGTCAATTCAATCGAGCAGATCGAAAGTAAATTTCCGCTGCGCATTTTGCAGGCCGGTCCCCGCAAAGGGTCGGGCGGCGACGGCGCGAGCCGCGGCGGCGACGGCATGATCAAGACCTACGAACTCCTCAAACCCGCGCACCTGCAGTGGATTCAGTCCACGGGCGATGCCAAGGGCTTTCGGGGTGGCGAAGCCGGCCAATCGTCTTTGCTAAAAATTGAAGGCGCGGATAAAGCGCAGGTTCTCAAAGCCGAGGTGGGCGCGCTGGACCTCGCGGCGGGCACCAAAATCGAAGTGCTCACCGCCGGCGGCGGCGGATACGGCCCCGGAAAACAGTCTTAGGTTTTCATCTACAAAATGCGGCCGCCCGCTTGGGTGAGGGCTTTCTTGATTTCGTCGACGTGGGCCAGTCCCGTCGTCTCGAGCACAAAATCGATCCGCGTTTCGCGCAGGAACAAACCTTGATTGATGCGGTCATGGTGAACTTCGAGCACGTTCGCGCGCAAATCGGCAATGGCTTGGGTCAAGCGGTTCAGGCTGCCAGGCAGATCGGCCACGACGACCGAAAGCATGCACAACCGGCCTTTGCTGATTTGGCCTTTTTCGATGACCTTCGCGATCATATTCAAATCGATGTTGCCGCCGCACAAGACCACGCACGTTTTCTTGCCGAGGTTCAAGGGGCGGTTCATGAGGGCCGCGACTCCCGCCGCGCCCGCACCCTCAAGCACGGTTTTGCTGCGCTCGAGACAGAAAACGATGGCCTCGGCGATTTCGTCGTCGGTGACCGAGACGACTTCGTCGACCAATTTGGAGATGAAGGAGTCATACATGATTTGCGAAGGCTTCTTGATCGCGATGCCATCGGCGATCGTCGAAACGCGGCGGTTCGGATCGAGAAGTTCTTCGTGCTTATAGAGACGGACCATCCCGTCGGCCGCCGCGCTCTGCACGCCGATCACGCGGCATTTGGGATTGATCGCCTTGACCGCGGTCGCGATCCCGCTAATCAAGCCGCCGCCGCCAATCGGGACGATGACCGAGTCGAGATCGGGAATTGCCTGCATGACCTCAAGACCGATCGTGCCTTGCCCCGCGATGACTTTTTCGTCTTCAAAGGGATGCACAAACACGTAGCCGTACTTTTCGACGAGTTCGCGCGCATACACGTGGGCATCGTCGACAACTTCGCCGTGAAACACGACGTTCGCGCCGTAACCGCGCGTGGCTTCGACTTTGATGAGAGGAGCTCCCACCGGCATGACGATGGTGGATTTGACGCCCGCTTTTTGCGCGCTGAATGCCACGCCCTGGGCGTGGTTGCCCGCGGAACTCGCCACGACGCCGCGTTTTTTCTCATCATCCGTGAGCGCGTGAATTTTATTGTAGGCCCCACGCAGCTTGAACGACCCGGTGAACTGCGTGTTTTCGAGTTTAAAGAAGACCTCGGTGCCTTGCACTTTGGCCGAGGCCGAATGACTCTTGTCGACTTCGGTCGGACGGATCACGCCCTTGAGCAGGGCCGCCGCTTTCTGAATATCTTCAAGAGTCACCTTCATATCCGCACTCCTCAACCGGTGTCTTCATCCCAGTACGTCGAAAGACCCCAGAGCGGATGGTAGGTTCCCTTGGAATTCCAAAGGCTCATCTCGAGCTGATTGTCCCCGACACCTTTGAGATCACTCTCGTCGAAATAGTAAAACGGAGCAAGGTGCTTTCGGCAGCCGCCACACTTGTGGATGGCCGCATTTTCGATTTCATTCACTGTCCCACAGACATGACAGCGACGAACGTGAACCATTTTGTTTGTCGCCATATGTGTTTTGATTCTCTCACGGAGCGGGCTGGGAATCCAGCTGTGGCCTAAAAGCAAGTGCTTGATTTCACTCGTGATTCCTGTCAAATGACTTTACGCGTCATTTGCCTTTCTGAAAGGTCTCGAGCACTTAACGCAGTTCGCTCACCAATCACGGCTCAAGCTTTTGACTGGAAGATCGTCGCCCCATCTTCAAACGTCTCACACGCGTTGATCGAGAGGGCACATTCCGCAGATGTCTTTCGAGACGTTGGCGCGTGAACCGATCGAGACGAGAATCGTCGCGGCCGTAGCGGGCTTGAAGATACTCGCGAACAAAGTCATCACCGCGAGCGCGCGAGGCTTCACTCAAACGCGCGCGGCTCTGCTCCCACTGCGTGCGTTCACCTTGTGAGGTCTCAAACCGCGCGCCGATCCTGCGCCCAAAACGGGACCACAGTTTTTGCCAAGGATCCCGTCGGCGGAACAGGGAACGAGAGCGAGGTAAAATCGACGCCAGCAAACCGACAAGAACCAACATGAAAGCGAAGGCGAGCGGTTCGGCGTAAGAAGCGACACCGATCTTCTCGGCGTTCTCTCGAATCCAATCCGCTTGGTAAGTCAAAACCCACCTTTCGGAGCGGCCGATCGTCGCGTCCCAAGCCAAATTCAAGCGTTCCTGAAACTGCGGCCACCAGGGAAGATGCGAAGCCCCGGCCCACAGTTGCTCGCGCAGATTTTCAGGCAGCCAAAGAAGATCCGCCCCAAACTCGAAGCGCAACGGTTCGATCCAGAGGGTGGGATCCAAGCGCCGCCAGGTTTGCGTCGATTCATCGTACGCCTCGGCCCACGCGTGGGCTTCGCGGGTCATCACCACGACGTCATCGCTGAAGGGATCGGGACGTCCCCCCAAAAAACCCACCGCGACGCGGGCGGGAACTCCCTGTTGCCGTAAGAGCGTCACGGTGCTCGCGGCGAAGTGCTCGCAGAAACCGACCTTGGTGGTTTGCAAAAACTCGAGGACACCGCCGGTGGCCAGCACGGGCGGATTCAGCGAATAACGGAATTTCTGCTCCTTGAAAAAACCGCGCAGCGCTTCGACCTTTGCCGCCAGCGAAGAGGCCTGAGACATGCGCACGAGCTCGGGATGAGAACTGACAAAGGACTCAAGACGTTCACGCAGCGCGGGACTGATCGCGGTGAGACGCTGACGTTCATTTTTCGTCATCAACGAGGGGACGGGTTCGACGCTGGACCAAATTCGAAATCGCTGCGGCCCGCGCGGGGCCGTTCGCAGGCGAAAGACATCGGAGTCGTAAGCATCATAGGGAGCATCGGCGGACTCCACCGACGTCGGATGATCCAGAGCGATCATGGCGCGGCCATTGATTTCGCGGCTCCAGACCTCTTGGGCAAACCCGCGCCGAGCCACCGGCTCGGCCTCGCCTTCACGGCGACGGAGCTCCGCGCTCCAATTGAGTCCTTCTCCCGCTTCGAGAACGGAGCCCCGAAAATACTGAAACTTTCCGTCTGGCAGCGCTCCTAAAAACCGCACGCGCAGCGCCACTTCGTTGTTGGCAATGAGCTGCTCGAGACGCCCGGGTTCGATCTTTTCGGAGAATCCCAACTCGGCCTGCCCGCCTCCTGGCCCCCATAACTCCAAAGAGAAGCGCGGAAAAAAAAGAAAAATCACGAGCCAGATCGGAAGACTCATCAAGACAAAGGCGAACGCCGAACGCAAACCCGACCACGAAAAACTCGCGCGGTTGTCCTCGAAGACGGTCATCCAGAAAAAGATAAAAACGACATCCAAGATCAACAAGGCCGTGGTGAAAAAACCTTGGTACTCCAAAAGAATGAGCGCGAGCGCCAAGACCCATAAAAACGTGAAGGCCCACTGGCTACGCCGGTGATGGAGCTTGAGCATCTCGAGCGGCAACAAGACAAAAACCAAGGCCGCCGAGGACTCAATGCTGAAGATCTGCTTGAACGTGGCAAAAATCAGGACCGCGATAAGACCGCTTAAAATGTCGACCAGGGTGTCTTTTTTAAAACTGCGTGCGCCGAAAAAAATCCGCACCGGAAAACGGTCCGTAAAAACCGAGGCGATCAGAATTACGAGCCCAATGACCCCGACCCAGAACGGAACCTGACTCAGGAGCAAGAGCAAGTGAAGCGCCATCAATCCCGTCAGCACGAAGCGGTTCACCCTAAGCCTCCGCCCAGGCCGTGAGCGCCGCCTCACGGCTCTCGTCTGTTTCGAGGCGGCCGCGCACGTAAGGCGTGTCGACTTCAAGCCCCGGATAACGAACGGCCGCCGCCGCGCAAATCGAAAGGCGCCGTTCAAGATCGCCTTCAAGCTCACTCCAGCGAAGCGATGGACGGCCTCCCATTGGAGACTCGAACTTTTTCAGAATCATCAAGGATTCATTCGAACTCGGCCGGGGCACGACGTGATTGGCACGGTCCAAGCGCGCCGACTCAAAGACCGAAGCAAAATCCTCTTCGGTGGTGGCGGAAGCCTCGCGCTCGGCTTGTCCTGGTGAGCCTACGGGGAGCGCGGCCTCCATGCGCGCCGGGTAGACGATCAAATCTCCCGCCACGGGCAGGCGCACCCACGCCCGGAAGAGACCGAAGGGCGCGCGAGTTTCAAGACCGGCGCGGGTCACCGCCCAACGTCCCCGTCGGAGCGTCACGTCCACGCGCGGATGCGGGCGCAGACTCCCGTCGCCGTTCATTTCAAATGTCGTCGACGCGAGCTCCTCTTTTTGCTGGCCCTTCTTCAGGCGCACGCGAACGGACAGACCCGCGCGCGATTCCTTCGCAGAAGAGTGTCCATGCAGCTCCCAAAGCCCCGACTCAAAAGCAAAGTTTGCGCGCGTGTGCAGCTTCAGCTGAGAAAGGCCGCGCAGCTGCGCGTGGGTCCATGTCATGCCTAAACCGTAAAGCGCAAAAAGAAAAAACCCCAGCAGTTGAACGCTGGGACTCGAATACACGGCCGACATCAAAATTAAAAAGAGATTCATCACGAGCATCAGAACGCCCGCGCGGGTCGGCATCACGTAAATGCGGTGCGGGCGTTCAAAGGACTCGAACAGCCCGGAGAGCGTCTTGAACATGGACCGGCCTTTCAGTCGACGTGCGGCTCAGGCGGTGACTCCAGGCCTCCACGGCGAGCACCTGCACGTCTTCGGGAATGACGTAGTCGCGACCCTCGAGCCACGCCCACGCCTTGGCGAGATCGAGCAAGCTCTGCAAGGCGCGGGTTGAGAGGTGCGCCTCCTGAGCGCGCAAATGCGCGGCCAGCTTTAAGACGTAGTCCAAAACCGCCTCGCTTGTTTTCACCTGCGCGCATTCGCGTCGGGCCTCGCCCCAAGCGGCGGCCTCCGCCGCTTTCTCGACGCGGGCTAAAAGTTCTTCGCGCCGTCCCGAGCGGAGAATGTCTTTTTCGAACTCCGGCGAAGGAAGTCCCAATTGAATTTTGAGGGCGAAGCGGTCCAATTGCGACGTTGGCAGGCGGTTCACGCCCGCCTCTTCTTTGGGATTTTGCGTGGCCATCACGAAAAAGAGAGGCGGGAGCTCATAGTCTTGCCCATCCACGCTGATCTGCCGCTCTTCCATCGCCTGCAACACGGAGCTCTGGGTTTTGCTCGAGGCGCGGTTGAGTTCATCGAGCAAGACGACCTCGCTGAACAAAGGACCGCGGCGGAATTCGTATCTTCCCGGCTGCGGAATCCAGATCAAGCCTCCCGTGACATCCGAAGGCATCAAGTCGGGAGTCATCTGCAGGCGCTTAAAACCCAAACCCAAGGCTTTGGCCATCGACTGCGCGAGCAACGTTTTACCAACGCCGGGGAGGTCTTCGATTAAGAGATGTCCGCCCGCCAAAAAACACGCGAGCGCCTTGCGCACGGGCTCGCCGGATCCTTTGAACGCTTTTTGAATTTCGGCCTGGGCCCGACGGGCGGTCTCCATTTGCATCTCAAAAGCATGACAGCCCAGATCGGGCTTGCCTACTCATGACATGGCGAAGGATGTGAAATGTCAGTTGGGATCGGTCATCACGAGCGGCGCGCCGTCGGTGATGACGAGAGTGTGTTCGAACTGAGCCGAGATTCCGCCCTCATCGGCGATCAGGCTCCAGCCGTCGGGCATTTCGTCGACGAAACAGGACTTGGTCGCCAAGAAGGGCTCGATCGTGATGACCTGGCCTTTCTTCAGGACGCGCTTGTCATCGGGATCGTAAAAGCCCGCGATGAACTTGGGTTCTTCGTGAAGACTCTTGCCCACGCCGTGACTGCCGAGGTTCTCGATGATCGTAAAGCGGTAGCGGTCGGCGACGCTCTCGATGCGTTGGCCGATCTTGTTGAGTTTCGCCCCCGCCTTGGCCGCTTTCATCGCTTCTTGAAGCGCCTCGGCCGTGGCCTTGAGCAAACGTTCGCCTTCGGGATCGGGAGTGCCGACGTAGAACGATCCACCGGTGTCGCCAAAGAACCCGTCTTTCTCCGCCGACACATCGACATTGAGAAGATCGCCGTCTTTCAAAATTTGCTCGTTCGGAATTCCGTGCGCGACCACGGGAGCGATGCTCAAGCACGTCACGCCCGGAAAATCGTAAGTCACTTGCGGGGCGGAGCGGGCGCCGTGAGCCTTTAAGAACTCGCCCGCGAGCGCGTCCAATTCCAAAAGCGACATGCCGGGCTTGGCAGCCTCTTTCATCATCTGCAAACAGCGAGCGACGATACGGCCGATCTCGCGCAGTTTCTGGATTTCTTCTGGGGTCGTGGCGATCATGAGTCAGTTGTACCCCAACGGTGTCATGCATTTCATCTGTAAAGCCTGAATTGTCACAACCAAGGCCGAAACCGCGCCAAATCGCATATATTTGATCTGAAGCGGTCCGGAGCCTGCAAAAAAGCACCTAAACGCGAGTGCGATTCGAATCGCGCCGCCAACTCAAGGTGCGCTGATGAAAAAGAAAATGATCCTCCCCCTGCTTGCTGGTTTGGTTTCGTCCCTGAACCCCCTGGCTCAGTCATACGCCCAAACCCGGATTGAACGCCCGCCTCAGTATATTTTGATCAGTTTTGACGGGGGCTATAACCCCGACATGTGGGTCGCCACCCGTGAACACGCTCTGGCTTCAAATGCGAAAGTCGCGCACTTTATCAGCGGCGTTGATTTCTTGATGGGCTCTTCTTCGCGCAGCATTCCCGGCGCCGTGGACCATATCTACAAACCGCCGCGCTGGACCAGCGGCCGCCGCTCTGACATCGGATTCGGCGGCGACAAAGGCGAAGTCACCCGACGTATCACCGAAATGAAAAAGAGTATGGATGCCGGGATGGAAATCGGTGGGCACGCCAACGCGCACTTCAACGGTTCGGCATGGACCGCGGATGAGTGGCGCTATGAATTCAACCTCTTCAACGAGTACGTTTACAACGTTCACAAAATCAATGGCATCAGCGAAAACGCTTCGGGCGTGCGCGTGAGCGATTGGAAAAACGCTCTCGACAGCCATCTCAAGAGCTTCCGCGCTCCCTATTTGGGCCGCGGCGCGGGCCTGTGGGCCGCGATGGGCTCGAGCTCTTGGCAAGTCGATGGCGGACGCCGCTTGAGCCGCATGGTTTACGATGCCAGCGACGTGGCCCAAAATCCCACCTCGTGGCCCGAAAAATCGAATCAAGGTTTTTGGTTCATGCGGATGCCCGTCATTCCCGTTCCGGGTCTGAGCCGCGGCGTTCTGGCGATGGACTACAATTTTTATGTCGCCCACTCTGACAATCCGAATTCGCCCAAAGACAAACCCGCGATGGTCGGTCAGTTCGAAGAGCAAATGTACGCGGCTTATCTCAACTGGTTCGAACGCAACTACTACGGAAACCGCGCGCCTTTGAACATCGGTCACCACTTCTCGACTTGGAACAAAGGCGCTTACTGGAAGGCTTTGAAACGCTTCATGACCAATGTTTGTAACCAACCCGAAGTTCGCTGCATCACCGGCATGGAAATGGCCGAGATCCTCGACAAGACTCCCTCGGCGACTTTGAATGCTTACCGCCACGGCGAATTCGATCGCGGGAACACGCCCCGCTTGAACTTGGTGCGCCCCACCCGCATCGCCGATGTTCGCAATGAAAACGACACGTACCGCTGGATCAAAGACGGCATCGCCGATCTCCCCCGCGCCGAAGGCACTCGCTTCTCGTGGAAATCGGGAGACACCGACCTGCACCTGCTCCGGCTGAAACTCGCGGACCTCGCAAGAAAAGGTTTGAGCCGCGTGGACCTCGTGGTGAAAAAAGCGAATCAACCCGAGCAGAAATTGCCCTTCATGATCGAGTGGAATCCCGCGACCGACGAAGCTTCACTGGTGCGCTGGAACGAACCGTTGCTCAAAGCTTGCGATGAGCACGCTCACGACGAGCAAGTCGACACCAAAGAACTCGTCGACGGCTTCGACATCTAAGCTTTGTGGGTGCCTGGCACCTTCAAAGCGCCCGCATCATGAAAAACCCGGGGAGATTCCTCGGGTTTTTTACTTTTTGGGGAGGGGCTTTTCGAAGATCCAGGATTCGTAGGTTTTTCCTTCGAACTTGGTTTCGCCAACGATCTCGTAGCCACGGCTGAGATACCAGTCCACCAGATGGGCGGCTGGTTTGGCGGTGTCGAGCTGAAGACATTCATATCCCGATTCTTGGGCCCAGAACTCGATCATGTTCATCATCTTGGTGCCCAAGCCGAGGCGCTTGAGTTCGGGCTTGATGCCGAACTGGCCGAGGTAGGCGCACTTCTTTTTCGAAACGGCATTCTCATCGCGGGCCGTGATGGTCCCGACAATTTCGTCATTGCGGAGTAAGAGCAGAGTCTTGCCTTCGTTCATCCGCGAACGCGTGACGTCCTCCTCTTGATAGGTGGCGGTGTAGTTCAACCCCCGGTCCGCTAGCTCTTTGTACGCCGAGCGCACCAGCTGCGTGACCGCCGGAACATCACCGTCTTCGCCCCATTTCCATGACCAAGTTTCCATGCGGTGACCGTACTAAATAGACGAGCGCGGCGCAACCGCGCCGGGGTGGACAGAGGTTTGGCGAAGCCCAACCGTCTGACAAATTGGCAGACAGGCCTGTGCTTTTTTCAAAGTCTTGAGGACTCGAATGGCGTTAGCTCCAACAGGCTTCACCGCCACGCTCTCCGCGCCAGTGGCACATTTGATGCTCTTCCCGGCTCGAGCCCAAAGGGGGGCTTAACTATGAAAATGATGAACGAAGCTCTGCGCATGTTCTTGGCCGTGACCGCCTTGATCCTGACCGCAATGCTCACGAACCCAGCGGCCGAAGCGCCCGTCAACAAAGGACCAGACATGCGTCCTAAGATGGCCAAGGTTGTGAAAGCGAAATCCGAGCGCAAGCTCGCGTCGCAATCCAAAGCGCTCGCACGCCGCTAAAAAAATGACTCGGCCGCTTTGGAGGTGCCAGGCACCTTTTACTGAGCGGCCTTCGCGATTGCGAGGAACGAATCGACTTCAAGCGAGGCGCCGCCGACGAGAAATCCGTCGACATGCGGAATTTTGCCGAGCGCGCCGGCATTGTCGGCCTTCACGCTCCCGCCGTACAGAAGCGGGGTCGCCGTGCTCAAACCCATCGACTTGATCTGCTCAAATAAAAACTGATGCGCCTCTTGCACCTGCTCGGGACCCGCGACTTTACCGGTGCCGATCGCCCAGACGGGCTCGTACGCAATCGCCAAGGGCTTGGTCTTGTCGGCGTGCGCGAGACCTTTGATGAGCTGATCCTTCAAAACATCGAATGTTTTTCCGGATTCGCGCTCTTGCAGAGTTTCGCCGATGCAAAACATCGGCGTGAGTCCGAGGTCTTGAACTTTTTTGATTTTCTTGGCGCAAAGCTCGTCTGTCTCACCAAAGATCGAACGGCGCTCGCTGTGACCGATCAAGATCCAGCGGCCGCCCAGCGACTGCACGGCCTGAGCGGAAGTCTCACCGGTGAAGGCACCCTTGTCTTCGAAATAGCAATTCTGCGCGCCCCACTCGAAGCCGGCATCCGCGAGCTCTTGCGAGGCGGCTTCGAGACAGATCGCCGTCGGGAAAAACACGACTTGAGCGCGGTCCGCGCTTAGAGACCCGGCCTTGTCCTTCCACGCCTTGAAGAAAGCGCGCGTCTCGGCCGGAGTCTTGTGGAGCTTCCAATTGGCAGCGAACAGCTTTTTCATCGAGCGTCCTTAGTTGCGGATTCTTTCGCGCAAAACTTCGAGGCCGGGAAGTTTATCACCCTGTAGGTACTCGAGGCTCGCACCACCGCCCGTTGAGATGTGGGTCATTTTGTCGGCATAGCCGGATTGTTCGGCCGCCGCCGCGGAGTCTCCGCCCCCCACGATCCGGAACGCCTTTTCATTCGCCGCCAAAGCTTTGGCGATGGCAAACGTGCCTTCGGCGAACGCGGGCTTTTCGAAGACGCCCATGGGACCGTTCCAGAAAACGGTTTTGGCTTCTTTGATCGCGGCGGTGAATTGCTGAACGGTTTGGGGGCCGATGTCGATACCCATCATGCCCTCTTCAATGCCTTGACCCGCCGTCGATTTGCAGTTGTGGCTGTTGAAATCCGGCGTGACCTTGTGATCCACCGGCAAGAGCAACGTCTTGTCGCGGGCTTCGATGCGCGCGATCAGCTCGCGGGCGTAGTTGACCTTGTCCATCTCGACCAAAGATTTTCCCACGGGAAGGCCCTTGGCTTTGAGGAAGGTGTAAGCCATCGCGCCGCCGATCAAGATCGCGTCGACACGGTCGATGAGATTCTCGATGACATCGATTTTGTCGCTGACTTTCGAGCCGCCGAGAATCGCGACGTAGGGACGCGCGGGGTTCTCGAGGAGCTGATCCAGCATTTTGATTTCTTTTTCGATCAAAAGACCGATCCCGCGTTGTTTGATCAACCGCGGGAGCGCGTCGATGGTCGCGTGCGCGCGGTGCGAAGCTCCGAACGCATCGTTGATGTAGACGTCGGTGAACCCCGCGAGTTTTTGCGCGTACTCATCCGAGTTCTCGGTCTCACCTTTTTCAAAGCGGACGTTCTCGAGCAGAATCAGTTGGTTCTTTTTGAGCGAACCCAAGATGGTCTTCATCGCCTCGGAATCGGGACGCTCGGCCAGAATGACGTCCATGCCGAGCAGCTCACTCAGGCGCTCGGCCACCGGCTCGAGGCTGAACTGCGTGTCTTCGGGCGACTTGGGACGCCCCAAGTGAGACGCCATCACGACCTTGGCGCCTTTTTCGAGCGCCAAGCGGATCGTCGGAATCGAGGCGGTGATGCGCGTCTCGTCGGTGATCTTTCCTTTTTCAAGAGGAACGTTGAGATCCAAACGCAAGAACAGCGTCTTGCCGTCGAGTTCGAAATCGCGAATCGTTTTGATGCCCCGAAGTCCGCCCATATTTAGAGTCCTTTGTCGGCCATGTATTTGGCCAAGTCGATCATGCGGTTCGAGAAACCGGTTTCGTTGTCGTACCACGACAGAACTTTGGCCGTCTTGCCACCCACGACCATCGTGGTGGGAAGATCGACGATCGAGCTGAACTTATTGCCGTTGTAATCGATGCTGACGAGCTCTTTTTCTTCAACCGCGAGCACACCTTTGAGCGTGCCCTTTGAAGCCGCGGTCAGAGCCGCGTTGATCGCTTCGACGGTCATTTCTTTTTGCGAGTTGAAGGTGAAGTCCACGAGGCTCACGTTGGGCGTGGGCACTCGGACCGACATGCCGTCGATTTTGCCTTTGAGATCCGGCAAGACCAGGCCCACGGCTTTCGCCGCGCCGGTCGAGGTGGGGATCATCGACACCGCCGCCGAGCGGGCACGGCGCAGATCATTGTGAGGCGCATCCAAGATGCGCTGATCATTGGTGTACGAGTGGATGGTCATCATCGTGCCGTTCACGATGCCAAAGCTTTCGTGCAGAACTTTCGCCAGAGGCGCCAAACAGTTGGTGGTGCAAGAGGCGTTTGAAACCACATGGTGTTTCGATTTGTCGTACATCTCGTGATTAACGCCGTAAACGAACGTGGCGTCGGCACCGTCCGCGGGAGCCGAGACCATCACGCGTTTTGCGCCCGCCTTGATGTGACCCATGAAGTCGTCTTTTTTCTTAAAGGCGCCGGTGCACTCGAGAACGAGATCGCAGCCGAGGTCTTTCCAGGGGATTTCGGCGGGATTCTTGGTCGCCGATACGGGGATTTTCTTGCCGTTGACGATCAGATTTTTTTCATCGTGCGAAACTTCGCCGGGGAAAATGCCGTGCGAGCTGTCGTATTTCAGCAAATGGGCCACGCCATCCAGGCTGTCCAAGCTGTTGATGCCGACGATTTCAAGATCGTCGAAACCTGCGCGAAACAAAACACGACCGATGCGTCCGAAACCGTTAATACCAACGCGAACCTTCGCCATCTGTGACCCCTTTTTATGAGAGGTTTGCAGACTGCATCACCATTTCAATTTTGGGAAGACTTGACGCGCGTTTTCGTTCGTCTGGCGGTCCAGCTCTTCACGCGAAATTCCGTGCAATTTGGCCACGAAATCCGCGGTGTGCGTGACGAAGGCCGGTGTGTTTTTGCGTCCACGCAAAGGCACGGGCGTCAGAAACGGCGAATCCGTCTCGACGTGGAGACGGTCCAAAGGAACCATTTTGCAAGTGGCCTGAAGATCGGCGGCATTTTTAAACGTCACGATTCCTGAAAACGAGATGTTCAGCCCCAAGTCCAGGCACTGACGCGCCAGCCAAGCCGAGCCCGTAAAGCAGTGAATCACGCCCGTCACCTGGCCCTTGAAGTCTTTGAGGATCTCGACGGTGTCGGCCTCGGCGTCGCGGGTGTGGATTTGCACGGGCATTTTGTGCTGAACCGAGATCTCCAGCTGACGGCGGAAGGCGAGCTTCTGCTCATCGACGGGAGACTGATTGTAGTAGTAATCCAAACCGATCTCCCCGACCGCCACGACGTGCGGGAGCGGCAGGTGCTTATTCAGAAAATCGCCGACCTCTTCGGTCCAAACGGCGCCGTGGTGCGGGTGAATCCCGAGCGTGCAGGCCACCACCGGAAAGTACTTTTCGGCAATGCCGAGAACGATCGGAAAGTCAGGCGGCTCCGTGCCGATGGTGATCATGCGGCTGACCCCCGCCTCTTGTGCAAGACGGATCGTCTCCTCGTGAGAGGTTTCGAGCATGTCAAAATGGGAGTGAATATCGATCAACATCGGACTCAGACTAGCACAGCTGAGCGCTCGATTTAAGCCTGAACTTCGCGGCGGGATAAGATCCAGAACTGTTCAAAGCTGAGCTGCGGGTCGCGCTGGGCGGTGATCCCCGTCTCAAGATCCAGCGCCAAGCGCATCATGAGCGCCAGTTTCTCGGCCGGAAGCTGGGCGAGCTGGGTGAGGGCTTGTTTTTGGTCCGAATTGAACAAGCGGCGCGTTTCGCCGGCCTGGAACATCATCGCGTCCCGGAAGGCCATGATCCAATACCGAGCCAGGCTCAAAAGCGAGGAGCGGTCTTTCATCCACTCGCGCGCCTCGGGGTCCAAGAAAATCGGCTCGTCCTGGCTCCACCGCGCCAAGATCTGCCAAGCGAGACCGCGCAAACGGACCTCATCACGGTCCAAGAACGACTCGAGGCGCTCAAAACTCCCCAGAGCCGATTGCAGAGCCCATTCGGGCGCGGGCCGCTCGGAGCGTAAATCGTCCTCGGTCAGCGAGCCGAAGCGGACGATTTGCGAGCGCGACCGCAGAGTCGCCAGCACGTGGCGGGCCGAAGGCGCGATCATGAAAAAGTACGTGTTCTCGGGCGGCTCTTCCAAGATTTTGAGAAGCGCATTGCCCGCTTGCGGGTTCAAAGTTTGGGCATCGTCGATGATCACGATGCGCGAGCGCGAGAGTGAGCGCAGCGAGAGAAAATCCAAAATCTCGCGCGACTGCTCGATCTTGATTTGGGTCTTCTCGGGCATCACGAGGCGCACGGCCTCGGAGGCGCCTTGAGCCACGCGCAGGCAGGGTCCGCACTCGCCGCAGGCGATTTTGGATTTCTCGCACACCAGCGCTTGCGCCAGACCCATCGCGATTTTACGCCGACCGACCCCGGGAGGCCCGACGAACAAAAACGTCGACGGCAACTGTCCATGTCCGGCGGCACCGAGAAGGCGGTCGACGATTTCTTGATGGCCACGAACGGAATTTAGAATTCGAGCCATTTCCGTCTCTGTATTTCTTGGAGCAAGGACTTCAGCAGGCTCTCGGGAGAGGCCGCGGCGTCGAGCACGAGCCATGTTTGCGGCTCGTCTTTGGCTTGGCGCAAGAATCCTTGGCGGACGCGTTCATGAAAATGGTCGGCTTCAGATTCGATGCGGTCTTCTTTGGCCCCGCCGTGCGACTCGCGCTGATTGCGGCGGCGGCGCGACTCCTCGACCGAAAGATCGAGCAGCACCGTGAGATCGGCTTTCAGGCCGTCGGTGGCAAACTCATTGAGGCGCACGACCCAATCTTCGGAGATTTGGCGGCCCCCGGCTTGAAACGCGATCGAGCTCGCCGAAAAGCGGTCGCAGAGAACCCACTCCTGGCGCTGCAGAGCGGGTTTGATCACCTGATCCACGTGCTGCGCGCGGCTGGCCTCGTAGAGCAAAAGTTCGGTGCGGGCCGTGGGTGCGGAGGACGAGGGCTGCAAAATCAATTCGCGGATGGCGTCGCCAAGCGGTGTGCCACCGGGTTCTCGGGTGCGGGTGAAAGGCATGGAGCGGCCCTGCAGCTCTTTCTCAAAAGCTTTCATCAACGAACTTTTCCCAGAGCCATCGAGGCCTTCAAACACCAAGAATTTCACAACTGTTTACCCCGGCGCGCCATAGGCGCGCACGTCTATCAGGTGCCCGGCCCGAGCGGTGATGTCACGGATTTTTCGCGGGCGGCGCAGAATCGATTGCCGGGAGCGCCATCAGTCGGCCCGTCAGGTAATCGACCGGAGCCGCAGGCAAGAGCTTGGCTTTGACGATCTCCTGCACCGACGTCGGCCATGCGCCCTGGCGGTGCTGATACAAGCGGCACGCGAGGCGCAGGCGGAGCAGCTGAAGCCGGTTGATTTCGGTCTTCATCCCCTCCATGTCCTGTTCGCGCCAAAGATTTTTAAAGGTGTCCAAATCGCCCGGCTTGGCGCCCGGCACTTGCGCCAAGGCGCCCGCCACGGAGAGGTACGGATTTTTTTGAATCTTGATCGCCACCCTTTCGACCAAATTGGGCGGCGGCGGATGGGGGATGCGGCGGCCTTCCGTCAGCACCATCCGGTCCACGGGCCAGGGCGTTCGCAGCTGCAGCATCCAGGTGAGCCAAAGCTCGTCTTGAGCCATCAAGTCTCCGCGCGTTTTCTCGAGGCGTTCGAGTTCATCGATCAAGAGCGAACGCACGACGCCCGTGACTTTGAGCCCAACCAAAGAAGCTTCATTGTAGGGCAGGTCGGCGGCGAACTGAAACCACAGCCCCGCCTCGTCCTTGGCGCGGCCTAAGTTGGATTTGCTTTTTGTTGAAGTGGCGCCCCAGTTGTGAATTCTCAGGAGTGATAGCTGGAGCATCCCGACCAGGCCATTGAGCACACTCTCGTCCTCAATTTCGGCGCGGGCAAAGGTGACATTTTCGCGGACCAAATCGCGAAACTCGCGCATCAGATCGCGGTTGGCCTTTTCGAACTCGGCGATTTTTTTCGCGTCGGGAACAAAACCGTCCTTGAGGCTTTCTTTGTACAGGGCCGAAATTTCGGGCCCCCGCTTGAGCTTGGTGGCGAAGTCACGCAAAGAGGGCTTGATAAATCCAGCCTTGGGCGCGGGGGGCGGCAAATCGCCAATTTTCTCGGCTTTCAGCCCAGTTGCCCAAAAAAGCGTCAATATCAGCATCAAGCAGGGTGTGTTTCGCATTCTTGTGAGGTTAAGGGGCTTTCTCCGCCCTGACAATCTAGCGCAAAGCGCAATAATCCGAGAAAAAGTGTGGACGTCCTCGGAGCCGTCTCTTAATTTTCAGCATTTAGCCGTACGAATTGGAGAACCCTCAATGGAAACACTCGTCGCCGTTATTCACATCATCGTGGCCCTGGTTTTGATCGTCTTGATCTTGGTTCAAGACACCAAATCGGGATCGATCGGCGGCGCTTTCGGCGGCGGCGGTTCGGGTTCGGTTTTTGGCGCGACCGGCGCGGCCACCCTGGCACAGAAAATGACCCGTTGGACGGCGGTGGTTTTCGCCGCGACTTGCATCATGCTCACCATCTTCTCTTCGCGTGGCCACCGCTCGGTCATCGATAATGTCGTGACCAATCAAGGTGCGGCCGCCGCTCCCGCGACCACCACTCAAGACGGACCCGTCGATCTTTCGACCGCGGTTCCTGCGGATGCTCCCGCAGCCGGTGTTCCCGCAAACACGGCGCCCGCCGCGACGCCCGCACCGGCCAAATAACGAGGCATCATGGAATCTCGTAAAAATCTTTTGATTTGGGGATTCCTGGCCGTCGGTCTATTGCTCATCGGCCTTTCATTTTATCTCAGCCGCTCAACCTCGGCGCCCTTGAGCCCGACCCTCACTCTGGCACGCGCCGAACCCTTGACCGGCGAAGCCGCGGTTCTGCGCAACGGTCTGAACGTCAAAGAACCCCTTAAACGCAAAATCTCTCTCGGGCATTTCGATTCGATCGAAACTCGCGACCTGGGCGAAGTCCGCTTGGATTTTGAAAGCGCCTACCGCGTTCGCGTCAAAGAGCACAGCCTCGTGACTCTGGAGCGTGTCGAAGATCAGGATGGTTTTCACACGGTTTTGATCTTGAAGCGCGGTCAAATCCAAATCGAGAACTACGGCCGCGAGGGCGACTTGTTCATCGCAAAAAACGGCGAGCGCATCTCGGCGACCGATTACCAAGAGTCGCCGCTTTCACGCGCGCCGGTGACCGAGGCCGAACCCTCCCCGGGATGGACGAGCCCCGTCAAAGAGGGCACGGGCCTCACGGAAAAAGAAATTCAAGAGACGATGAATTCGCACCGCACCTCCTTCTTGAAGTGCTACTCGGGCCTTTTGCAAAAAGATGCACAGGCCAAAGGTGAAGCCACGCTCACGTTCACCGTTGAAAATTCTGGAAAGCTCAGCGCCGTTGAAGTCACCTCCTCCAATCTGCAGCAAGACGACTTCAAGAAGTGCCTGATCGAAGTGATGAACCGCGTGGAGTTCCGACCTTTCGAAGGGTCGCCGATCTCAACGTTGTTCCCGCTGAAGTTCGAATAGAACACAGGAGACGCGTTTTTGAACCGCCGGCTGCAGAAGAGATTTCGAAACCGAATTCTCCTCTACCTCTTACTTTCGACGCTGATCCCCCTCTGCATTTGGGGATCGATGGTGTACACCGAGTCGCTCGGCGTTCACCGGGCCTTCTTTGAAAAGCAGCTTCAACTCTCGAACGAAGTGGTCTTCATCCAAACCGACCGTTGGCGCGCCAACAACCTGGCCATTTTGAACTTTTTGATCCGGGAGATTCGCTCGGCCCCCGAGCGCCGCTGGAACGAAATTCTGCAAAACGCGATTCTCTCGGATCCGGGCAGCTACGCTTCGATGATCTTGAATCTCGACGGCTTCAACGTCGCCCGAAGCGACTCGAGCCCCTTTCAGAGCTACGCCGACCGCGCCTACTTCAAGTACGCCTCGCGCGGACAGACGTACTCCGAGCCCGTGGTTTCGAAGACGTACCAAAAGCCCGCCTTCTGCTCGGCCGGGCCCATGTTCCGCGATGGTGAAGTGAAGAACGTCATCGTTTTGTGCTCGTTCTTGGACCGCCTGAGCGACACCATCGGCGCGATCCGCATCGGTACGACCGGTTACGTGGTTTTGATCGATGAAAAGGGGCGCTTGCTCGCGCACCCTCAAGACTCGTTCTTAAAAACACCCGCCTTCGCCGAAGAATCGCTAGCGCTCGAAAAAGCGCGCCTGGGCCCGAGCGGCCGCCTGGAGTTCGATGGGCCCGAAGGCTCGTACATCGCTTATGTTTCAACCTTGCAAAACGGCTGGCGGGTCATCTCGCTGCAATCAAAAAGCGAGATCCAGCACCTGGCGCGCTCGTCCCTCAAGTGGGTCTTTGCAATCGGGATGCTGATTCTCTTTTCGCTCTCGATCATCACCGTGTTCTTCGTCGACCGCTCCACCGCGCCCCTGCACCGCTTGACCAAGGCGGTCCGCGAATTGGGCCGCGGAAATCTTGAAGCCAAAGTCGACGTTCAAGGCCGAGATGAGATCGGCCTGCTCGCGTTCACTTTCAACCGGATGGCTTCTGAAATCCGCCGCACGATCGAAGAGCTGAAAGAGAAAGAGGCGCAGCTCGAGCGCCATCGCGACGAACTCCACCAAAAGGTGGTCGATCAATCGCAAAAACTTCTGTACTCGTCGAAGATGAGTTCGCTCGGCGAAATGGCGGGCGGGCTGGCGCACGAGATCAACAACCCGCTAGCCATCATCAGCATGCGTGCACAAAAACTCCAAGACGGACTGGAAAGCGGAAAGCTCAAACCCCAGGACGCCCTCGAGTTGGCTCATCAAATCGAGACCACCTGCCTGCGCATCAATAAAATCGTGCGCGGTTTGCGCGCCTTTTCCCGCGACGGCAGCCGGGACCCGATGATCGAAGAAAACCTCTCGTCGATCTTAGCGGACACCATTGATCTCTGCGCGGAGTCCTTGCGCTCAAAAGGCATCGTTTTACAAGTGAAGTGCGAGCCGCACCTTTCGCTGGAGTGTCAACCCGTTCAGATTTCGCAGGTCCTTTTGAATCTGATCATGAACGCGCGCGACGCCATTCAGAACGAGAAAGACAAATGGATTCGCATCGAATGCGCGGACTTGATGGAGCACCTGTTGATCCGCGTGACCGACAGCGGTCACGGCATTCCCGCCGGAACCCGAGACCAGATGATGCTGCCTTTTTTCACCACCAAGGGCGTCGGCGAAGGAACGGGCCTGGGGCTTTCGATTTGCAAAGGCATCATCGAACAACATCAAGGGCAGATCGTTTACAATCCCGATGCGGAGAACACCCAGTTCTTGGTGTCGCTTCCCAAACGCCAAAACCGTAAAAAGAAACCCGCGCGTCCGCCCGAGTCTTTTTACGAACAACTTTAGTCCCGTTTATCGATAGTCGTGAATGTAGTCGATCCGGTCCGGCACCCAAGGCTCGTACTGGCCTTCGAGTTCGTACACGCGGCCGTTCTCGACGCGCACCTCTTTGGGCGGCGCCACGCTGGGCTCGAAGCCCGAAGGCATCAGGCCTTTTTCGATGAAGAACGGCATCAAGAGGTTCACGGTCTTTTCGCTCAAGACGTGGCGACGGATCAGCTCGTCAAGACTGCGGATCAACTCTTCGGGCGTGTAACCGTAGTTGTAAATCATGTCTTGGGCGATCGTGTAGAGATCCTCGAGCGAAATGCGCGTATCTTGGTACAAGTCGAGCGCGACCTGAAAGGTTTGGTACGTCGGCAGCGTGCGCCGGCCGAACTTGAGGTAGTAGTCCGGATCGGTGTCGACCGCGAGATTGATGTAGATCTTTTCGACGGGATCGCTTTGCGGGATCTGCGACTGCAACATCAAGATGCGGTCGACCTGCTCGCCGGTCACCGCGAAGGATTTCAAAACCGTGCGCAGATCCTGAGCCCCGATGCGGCGGGCGCAGATATCCGAGTAGAGATTGTAAATGGTCGCGTCGCTCTCGGAGTCGTCGCCCCACAGAATTTGCCGGACGTCTTCGCGCAAATGTGTTCTCAGTTGCAAAAGCGCCTGCAGCTTGAAGCCCACTTGTTTGGTGAGGCGCCACCAGCGTTTGGGACGCAAGTTGCGAAGATTGTCTTTGTAAAAACAGCCCAAGGGTTTGAGACCGTCGAGCGTGAACTTCTCGAGAATGCGCTCTTCCATCTGCGGGGGCGACGCCGTGATGAAAAAAATCGGAAAACGGGACTGGCCATGCTGAGAGACCCAGGCTTTTGAGAGAACTTGCAAAAGAGTGTTGGTGCCCGGAACGTTCTTTTTGGCGAAGGCGCGCTCGACCGCGGCGTTGAAGAGCCCGCTCAAAGAGTCGATCGAGGTGTCGAGATAGGTTTTATCCAAGTCCCAGACGAAGACCTCTTCGACGTTCTTCGCCGTTCCTTCGGGCACGTACCGGAAGTAAACAACGTCATCCGTAATTTGACTGCGGTCTTTCCAGTCCAAAACAGGCCTCTCCTTGAATCCACCTCTATTTGATGTTACCTGCGTTGTCATGACAAGCGCACGCCCCCCGGAACTTCTCCCAATATCGCAATGCGACACGCAGCTCAAATTCGAGAGTGCTTTGCATTGGCCCGAGGGACTTCCGGCCGTCGCCGTGAACGCCTTGGTGCTCGCGGGTTTCGGGCAGAGCCTCGTTTTTAACCACCAAATCCCGCAGAGTGATCGCACCGCGATCGTGAACTTGGTGACCTCGCTGTATCCGCATATGAGTTTTTTGGAAGCCGCCCGGTTTTGGCGGCAAGCGCGTCTGGTGCCATGGCTGCCGGTCGATGAGATCCTGGCTCGCTGGAACGTGCTTTTGGATGAACATTGGATTCGCGGCGCGCAGCTCGCGCTGAATCTTCCGAAAGGTTTTCAGCAGTGGATGGTCGAGAAAAAGATCAGCGCGCAAGAAATGCAAATGCTCGGCTCGGCGGGCGATCTGCGTTTGGAAGCCTTACTACATTCGATTTTGGCCGCGGGCGCGACTCGTTCGCAAGGCGTGCAGGCTCTTGAGCTCGGCATCGAACTCGCGCTGATGGGTCAGCCCATGCAGGAGCTTGCGCTTCAGCCCGACGAAACTGGCGAGATGTGGATCGACCGTCTTCGTGAACTGCGCTATCCCAACTCGATCAAAAAAGAAGCCGAGGGCACCGCCCGTTTGCAGAATCTGCCTTGGCCCGGACAAAGCCAAGCCCGCTGGGTGCGCCAAGGAGATAAGGCCGGACTCGAACTGCGCCTTTTTGTCGCGGACCCTTCGGACCTCAAGAAGTCTGTCACGTCCTTGCAAAAGCTCCAGGATCTTCTCGAGGAGAATCCCGGCACGCTCTGGCCAAAACACTAACGGCCAATCGGCTCTGACTGACAGATGGGCGCCTTGGGATCTTTGGCGCACAAGTAAGCCTTGATCGCGGCGTTTTCTTGTTTGAGTTTTTCGTTCTCGGCTTTGACCGACGCGACTTCGCGCTGGATCTGCTCTTGTCCTGAGAACATTTTTTGAACTTTGGCGTGCAGTTCTTTGATCGCCTCGATCATGGGCGCGATCAGCATGGTGTACTCGAGCGATTTGACGCCCCCTTCGAGCTGCTTGTTGTTCTTGTCGGTCTTCACCGCTTCGGGAAAGACTTTCTCGACATCTTGAGCGATCAAGCCGATCTGGTGGCCGCTCAGCTTGCGCTGCTTTTCGTCTTTCCAGTCGTACTCCACACCTTGCAAGCTGGTGACTTTCTCGAGCGAAGATTTTAAGGGCGAGATGTGCTCCTTCAAGCGGCGGTCCGAGAAGTTGTTCCAACCCGTGTTGCCGCCGCAGTTTCCGATGCAGTAGACGCCGTAGTTGGAGTAACCCAAACTGCCCCAGACGCCGGTGGCCTGGTTGTTTCCGTGAACGGCGTGGTAGGTTCCATCGGAGATGTATGAAGTGATCCCATTCTGCGAACCCGCTCCGATGGTGAGCTTCGCGTTCGGGTTCGAGCTCCCGATCCCGACGTTTCCGCCGTTGAGGTTCATAAAAGTGTTCGACGCCGTCACGTGGGCGATGTAGACGCTCTGCCCGCCGGCACTGGCATCCAAATGCAAGTTCCCATTGGTCGAAATCACCGAGGCGACGTTCGCTTGAGAGGAGATGTTTCCCGCGCCGACCTTCAGGTAAGAATTCCAGGTCGCGTTCGGTCCGAACAGGGCGTACGACGTGTCACCCGATGAAAGGTGAAGTTTCTGCGTGGGTGAGGCGGTGCCGATTCCGACGTTGCCATTATCTTGGATGACCATCAGGTCGGCCAAGCCTGTATAGTCATTGCCGCCATTGGTGGATTTGGAGAAGTAAAAGTTATAGGTCCCCGCTTTTTTATTAAATCGTAGGTGATCCGAGGTCGTGTTGAGATAGCGATTTCCGGCGCCGCTCATCAAGATATCGCCCGCGACCTCGAAACGCGCGCCAGGGGTTGATGTCCCGATTCCGACATTGCCATTCGAAAGAATTCTCATTCTTTCGCTCAGGGCCGTGTCGCCAATCGCATTTCTCGTACTGAAGGCCAAGTCACCGATGACATTTGGTGAACCATTGACGAGCAAAGACTTGATGGCGGCAAACTGACCGTGTCCATCTCCAAAAACCACCGCGCCGCCGTTGCCACCAGATCCACCAGAGTCTTGGATGTAGAGAGTGCCACCTTTGTTCCCCGCATCTGTCAGCGCGGCCGTCGCTTGTCCTGCGCCGAAAATGTGGGCTTGATAAAGCGGCGAGTTCGTACCCAGGCCCACCCGTCCACCTGTCGCGACAATTTGGTTCGTTCCCACGACGAGACCGTCGCCGGGTAAACTGAGGGTTCCGGTCATCGTGTCGCCTGATTTTGCGACGTAATTCGTGCCATTCGCGGGCGTGTAACCGAGCATGCCCGCAATGGTCGCGCAGCCCAAGACACCGGAGCCATCGAATTTGACGACCTCACCGACCGCGCAAGAAAACGGCGTCCAAGCGGTGCCGGTCGCGCCGGTTGAAACCAGTTTGTTCGCCTGGATCGTCGTTGAACCCGTGCCGCCCTTACTGACAGGCACGGTGTTCAGCGTGATCGAATTGGAACCGGCCGTCGATGTGACGTCTCCGGTGAGGGCTGGTAAACGCGCGACCGGAAGCGTCCCGCTCGCGAGATTCGACGCATTTAGATTCGTCAGATTGGCGCCGCTTACGGCGGGGATTTCGCTCGAGGCGTTGAGCTTCAAGATTTGATTCGCACCCGTGCCCGTGTTCAACGTCAGAACGGGAGTCGTCGTGGTGGTGGCAATGGCGATGTCCGCGTTCGCGCTGGTCACGCTCGTGACGGTGCCGCCCGCGCCGCTTGGCCAAGCCGCGCGGCAATCGGCGCCGATGCAGAGTTCGGTGGCTTTGACTTTACCGGTGACATCCAGAGCCTCGGTCGGCGCGGCGTTGTTCACACCGAGGCTTCCGTTGGCCGCGAGGCGAAGGCCCTTCGCCGTGCCGTCAGGCGAGATCCAGTTGGTGCCGAGGTTGATATTTTGTGAAGCCGTGTGATTGCCGAGGTTGTCGTTCCCCCCGCCGCCAGCGGGGCCGGCCGGCACCAATTCGGTCGCGATCAAGTAGGTATTGTAATAAGGAGTCACCTGGCCCGTGCCCAGGTTCGCGTCCATGATACGCAGAGTAATGGTCTGGTCCACCGTCGGCTTGTAAATTTCCATCACACCGGCTTTGAATCCGTAGCTTGTTTGTTCAGATTCGCTGCTGTAGGCGGCTTGCCCGATGTAAGACGTGCCATTGTGGAGTTGATACCCCACGTAGTTATTTCCCGTGGCAGCGTAGGTGTTGAGCATCGCCTCCAGCCGGTACGTGACACCGGCCTTGAGGTTGATGCCGTAACCCGTGGTTGTAAACCCGCTGTTCACGGCAACCGTATCGAAGGTCACGATCGATCCCGCGCCGATCGTTTGGTAGTTGCTCATGAGCATCTTGATGTATTTCGGCGAACCGTTCAGCGCGAGCCAAGCAGCCCCATTGTAATAATCAATCGTGTTGTCGTCGGTGTTGAAGACCATGAGTCCTTGCGCCGGCGACGAGATCGCATTGCGCTGAGCGCGCGTCATGCGCGGAGGTAAAAAACCTTTGGTGGTGGAGGTGACCTCAAGAAGGCTCGACGCATTGGGTGAGGTCGTTCCGATGCCGACGCCGCCGTTGGCGTCGATGGCCATTCGGGGGGTTGAAGCCGTACTGAGGTGAATCGGGCCGCCCGTCATTTCATTGGCGATGGTCAAATTCGAAGTTCCGGCCGTGCCGTAACCGACCCAGCCACTGCGCGTGCTCGGAGCGTCGGCATCGGCAAACAGGCCAAGATAAACATGATCTCCCGAGGATTTGAGAGTCAATCCTTGAGCGGGACCGTCGATGGTCAATCCGCCACTGATCGTGTCGCCGGATTTTGAAACGTAGTTGGCGCCATTCGCGGGCGTGTAACCGAGCATGGTTGCAATGGTCGAGCACCCCAGAACGCCCGATCCGTCGAACTTAACGACCTCACCGGCCGCGCAAGAAAACGGCGTCCATGCGGTGCCGGTGGCGCCGGTCGAGACCAGTTTGTTTGCTTGGATTGTGGTCGAACCGGTTCCACCTTTGCTCACAGGGACCGTGTTGAGCGTGATCGAATTGGAACCCGCCGAAGACGTCACATCCCCGGTCAGCGCCGGCAGACGTGCGGCGGAGAGCGTGCCGCTGGTCAAACTCGACGCATTGAGGTTCGTCAAATTCGCACCGCTCACGGCGGGGATTTCACTGGAGCCGTTTAATTTGAGAATCTGATTCGCGCCCGTTCCCGTGTTCAAAGTCAGAATGGGAGTCGTGGTGGTTGTCGCGACGCTGATGTCGGTGTTTGCGCTCGTCACGCTCGTCACCGTTCCGCCCGCGCCCGTCGGCCAAGACGCACGGCAGTCGGTGCCGATACAGAGTTCGGTGCCTTTGATTTTACCCGTGACATCCAAAGACTCTGTCGGGTTGATGTTGCCAATACCCACGCGTCCCGCGTTCGTGAACACCACCGTGGCGCTCGTGGACGTGTCGACATCGGGAATAAAGAGGAGCTTTTGTCCGCCCGATCCAAAAGTCGAATCCGACTGCGCGATGTTCCAGTAACCACCGCCGGCACTCGCATTTTCCAAACGGAGCTGATAGGCCCCATCGGCCCGAACGTGGAGTTTGCGACTTGGATTCGTGGTCCCGACCCCGACATTGCCGCCGCTAACGGTGAGCTGATTCGTTCCGACCGTAAGCCCATTGCTTGGAAGCGCGAGCGCGCCGGTCATGGTGTCGCCCGCTTTGAGAACGTAGTTATTGAGCGACGACGCGCTGGCTTTGCCGTTGAACATGTTCCAGTCGGCCGAGCTCAAATACCCATCCGTGGACGTGGTGGCCTGACTGATGCTGATCGAAGGCATCGTT
>JAHBUS010000007.1 GCA_019637955.1 Pseudobdellovibrionaceae bacterium
TGGTTGCGGGGGCAGGATTTGAACCTACGACCTTCGGGTTATGAGCCCGACGAGCTACCAGACTGCTCCACCCCGCGTCCGAGTGATAAGGCAAACTAGGCCCGTCACCAGATCTTGTCAACCTCCAAAAGTGCACGCATTTCGCACAATCTCTTCGCGAACTCTTCATTTGTTCGGTGTTCGTTCTCAGGCCAGACTCGAGCGACATGAAGCCCATGACGCTTGTGACAATTCTGATCTTTTGCCTCTGCGCAAAGCCGACGCTCGGACAATCGAGCGAACGGATCACCATGTGGGTCGGGGAGTACCCGCCCTACACAAGCAGCAAAGCCAAAGAGGGCGGTCCTTTGGTGCGGGTCGTGTCGCGTGCGCTCGAGATGATCACGCTCGAATCCACGCTCAAGTACGCGAACTGGTCGGACATCCCGCAAAAACTCGAGATCGGCAGCGCCGTCTCTTACCCCTACACCAAGAGCAGCGAGCGTCTTTCGAAGTTTTCGTACAGCGATCTTCTACTAAGCGTGCGCTCCCATTTTTTTACTTACGGCGAGAGACCGTCGAGCCTGTACAAGAACAAGGTGTACTGGCGTGGAAAGACCCACTGCCGGCCGCGGGCTTGGGAAATGGAAAATTTCGAAGCGCGCTACAAAGAATTTGATTTCCGCCAGGTGCGTCCCGCGACGCTGGAAGAGTGTTTCGAGCAGATGAAGGCCGGAAAAGTCGACCTGGTGCAAATGACCGACCCCGTTGTTTGGGACCTGCTGCGGACGCGTTATCAAAAGGCCGAGGGCTTTCGCACGCTCGAGGATGGCGATGTCACCAACGAGTTTTTTGTGATCGTTTCGAATCGCAACCCCAAAGCGCGCGCCATTTTGGATTCGTTCAACAAGGGCCTCCAGCAGCTCAAAACTTCGGGCGAGTACCGACGGATCTTGGAGCAGACCAAGATGATCGCGCCCGAGCCGACCCCGACTCAGGGCGGGCGCAAAAAGTAACGGACTTGCCTGAACAAGTCCGGGCAAGCACACTAAAAGCCTCGATAAATCTCTAAAGGGAGTCTCACGATGAAAAGTCTCGTTTTCGGTTTGGTTTCGGTCACCGCGATCATCTTCGCCATGTCGTTGTCGTCTTGCTCAAGCGCGGGTCACCGCGGGCATAAGCACGAGTGCGCCTGCGGAGAGGCCAAAAAGACCGACGGTTGCAGCCACTGCAAAGAGAAAAAGGGCTGTGACGGCTGCGAAGTTAAGGATGAGAAAAAGCCCTAATCTGCTTGGCCCCTTTGCGCCCAGGATGCATTTTCGCATGATGGGCGCAGTTCTTCGAGCACACCTGGCCGACAATCTCCTTCGGCTCACAGCTCACGCACACCACGAATTCGGACTCACAGCGCACGCATGACTTGACCAGTTCGCCCGGCTGACCGCAGTGGGGGCAAAGTTTGTATTTGCGACTGGGCTCAAGGTTCTGATCCAAAGCGACGCGGTTGTCGAACACGAAGCACTCGCCCTCGAACTGCTCGTTCGGCTTTTTCTCGAGGTAATTCAAGATCCCGCCCTCGAGTTGGTAGACATTGTCGTAGCCCGCTTTTTCGAGCTCCAAAATGCCTTTTTCGCAGCGGATCCCGCCGGTGCAAAAAATCAGAATCTTTTTGTCTTTGGTGTAGTTTTGCTTTTCAAAAAACTCCGGGAACTCGGTAAACTGCTCGATGTTCGGGTTGACCGCATTTTTAAAACTGCCGATGCGGTACTCATACCAGTTGCGCGTGTCGACGACGACCGTGCCGTCTTCGGCCATGGCCCGGTCCCATTCTTCGGGGCTCAAGTGCCGGTGATTCTCGTTGTTGGGGATCAGCTCGGGTGTTCCGAACGTCACGATCTCGGGGCGCACCTTGGATTTGAATTTCGGGAAGGGTTGCGTGCGAGAAACTGAATCTTTGAAAAGCATGTCACCGCAATCGAAAGTTTTGAGCACCCAGGCCTTGAAGGCGGCCAGCTTTTCGGGGCTCGGCGCCGCGCATGTGGTGTTAAAGCCCTCTTTGCCGAGGATCAGCAAGCCGCAAAGATCCGACGCGGCGGCGGCCTGGTCCCAGTCGATTTTGACCTGTTCGGGGTTTTCAAGGGGGAGAAATCGGTAAAAAGTGGTCACGGACCACGCGGCGGACTCGCTCATGTTGACTCCTTGGGGTTCAAGCCCAAAAGTAACGCCCGGGATCTAACAAACCGGGCCAGCCCCAGACTTAAATTGTTGCGCCTCGGCAGGCAAGTCATTAGTTTGTTCCGTCTATGCTTTTAACCGGTTTACCTGCTCAAGAAATCAACCGTCGACGCACCTTTGCGATCATCTCCCACCCCGATGCCGGCAAGACCACGCTGACCGAGAAACTGCTCTACCACGGCGGTGTGATTCACCAAACGGGTGAGGTCAAAGGCAAGCAAGGCACCAAAGCCGTGACGTCGGACTGGATGGAGCTGGAACGCCAAAAAGGGATCTCGATCACCTCGTCGGTGATGACCTTCGACTATGACTCTTTGCGCGTGAACCTACTGGACACTCCTGGTCACAAAGACTTCTCCGAAGACACCTACCGCGTTTTGATGGCCGTGGACTCGGCCTGCATGCTGATCGACGTCGCCAAGGGCGTCGAGGAGCGAACCAAAAAACTCTACGATGTCTGCCGCTACCGCCAGATTCCGATCTTCACCTTCATCAACAAACTGGACCGCGAGGGCAAAGCGCCCTTGGAGCTTCTCGATGAAGTCGAAACCACGCTGCAGATGAGCTGTTACCCGCTCACGTGGCCGATCGGGATCGGCAATCGCTTTGCGGGGATTTACAACCGCTTGACCAAAGAGGTGATGCTCTACGATCAGCGCCGCGAAGCGGTCGAGCAAGTGGAGTACTTCAAGGTCGACGACCCCTCGTGGAAAGACAAAGTCCACCCCGAGATCTATGCGCAATTTCAAGAAGAGCTCGCCTTGGTCGAAGGCGTCTTGCCGCCTTTCGATGTTGACGAATTTCTCAAGGGAAAAATTTCGCCGCTCACGTGGGGCTCGGCCAAGCAAAACTTCGGCGTCGACACCTTTCTTAAGTTTTTCTGTTCTTACGCGCCGGGGCCTCAGGCTCGCCGCACCAAAGACGGCAAAGAGATCGAACCGACCGACGCCAATTTCACGGGCTTCGTGTTTAAGATCCAGGCCAATATGGACCGCCGTCACCGCGACCGCGTCGCCTTCTTGCGGATTTGCTCCGGCAAATTCGAGCGCGGCATGAAGATCAAACACTCGCGCCACGACAAAGAGATCCGTCTGGCCTATTCGAATCAATTCGTGGCCGCCGAACGCGAGACCGTGGACGAGGCCTACGCGGGCGATATCGTGGGCGTGAACGACACGGGCAATTTCGCCATCGGTGACAGCGTGGGCAGTTTGTCGCGCGTGACCTTTGAAGACATCCCAAAATTTGCACCCGAGCTTTTTGCCCGCATGAGCGTGCGCGATGCGCTGAAACGCAAAAAGATGCAAGAGGCCCTTCAGCACTTGTCGGAAGAAGGCGCGATTCAGCTCTTTATCGATCCGTTCGTGGGCGCGCAAGATCCCATCATCGGCGCGATCGGGGAGCTGCAGTTCGAGGTGCTGATGCACCGGATGCAAGACGAGTACAATTTAGAAGTGAAGCTCAACCGATTGTCTTACACCGTTGCGCGCTGGCCGCGCACGGCCGACGGCAAAGCGGTCGATCAGCTCAAAGGCAACTTCACCATTTACCGGGACATGATCGAGCAGCCCGTGATTTTGCTCGATCAAGAATGGGATTTGAATTGGGCGAAGAAAGAAAATCCCGACGTTGAATTTGCAACGTCCATCGCGCGAGCGCGCTAACAGTAACATAAGAGTTGGATATGACAGCACCTCTCGAAGTTTCGAACGTCAAAAAAACCTACACGAGCCCCAAGCTCGGTGCCGTCGATGCCGTGAAGGGCGTGTCCTTCGAAATCCGCCCTGGGGAAATCTACGGACTTCTCGGGCCGAACGGCGCGGGGAAAACCACGCTGATCTCCATGATCACGACGCTCGAAAATCCGTCGGAAGGGGACATCAAGGTTTTCGGCGAGTCGACCCAGACCAACTCGGCATTTACGAAAAAACAAATCGGCGTCGTTCCGCAAGAGATCGTCACGCAAGGGTTCTTCAATCTGGTCGAGATCCTGCAGTTTCACTCGGGCTACTACGGCGTTTGGAACAACAAGGAGCGCATCGACTACCTGCTCAAGCGCTTGGGCCTGTGGGAGCACAAGCACAAGCTCGTCAAGCAGCTCTCGGGCGGGATGAAGCGCCGCCTGATGATCGCCAAAGCCTTGGTTCACAAACCGAAGCTTTTACTTTTGGACGAACCCACGGCCGGCGTGGATCTCGAGCTTCGAACCAGCCTCTGGGAATTCGTGCGCGATTTGCAAAAAGAGGGGATTTCGATCCTTCTCACCACGCATTACCTGCAAGAAGCCGAAGCTCTGTGCGAGCGCGTGGGGATCATCAGCAAGGGCTCGCTGGTCTTTAATGGTGAAACCCAAGGCATCATCCGTAAGCTCACCCGCCGCACGGTCGAGATGGATTTGAAATCAATTCCCAACTGGACCTTGCCTGAAGGTGTGCAGCTTCTGGGTCAGCGCGAGAACCGCGTGACCTTCTCGACGCCGAGCGAGATGTCGGTGGGCGCGCTGCTCGCGGGCCTTTCGATCCCCTCGGATCTTCTTTTGGATTTAAAAACGCGTGAAGGTTCGCTCGAAGAGGCGTTCCTCAACGTGGTTCAGAAAGGAGCCAGTCTGTGATCGGCTTCCTCAGTCTTTTTCACCGTGAAATCGCACGCTTCCTGAAAGTTCTCGTGCAAACCATCGTCACGCCGGCCGTGTCGAGCGCTCTGTACCTTTTGGTCTTTGGCGTCTCGCTGGGTTCGACCGTGCAATCGCAAAACGGCGTGGATTACCTCGCGTTTTTGATTCCGGGTTTGATGATGATGGGTCTTTTGAACAATGCGTTTCAAAACTCGTCATCCTCGATCGTGAACTCCAAGTACACGGGCGAACTCGAAGATCTGCGCGTGGTTCCTTTGAGCCATCATCAGATCATCATCGCGATGGGTCTGGCCGCAATGGTTCGGGGCTTGGTCGTGGCGCTGGTGACTTTTGTGGTCGGAAGCGTGTTCTACGCGATCGTGCACGGTGGTTTTATCGGCCTGCACTCGGTGTTCGAGCTGATTTATTTCATCGTCACGGGCGGCTTGGTGTTCGGGATGCTGGGGCTTTCGGCGGCGTTTTATGCCAAATCCTTCGATCAGCTCAGTGCGGTTTCGGCGTTCATTCTTTTGCCGTTGACCTACTTGGGCGGCGTCTTCATCTCGATCCAAAACTTAAGCCCGTTCTGGCAAAAAGTGTCGACGCTCAACCCTTTGCTTTATTTTATCAACGGTCTGCGCCACGCGATTTTGGGCGTGAGCGACATTCCGATCGGGCAGTCGATGTTGATCAGCGCCTTGGGCCTCGTGATGTTTTACGTGTTGTCTCTCTTCGCGCTCAAGCGCGGAAACTTCCACAGGTGGTAAGCCATGTTTGACAATCTTTCGGACAAGATGCTCGCGAGCATCAAAAAAATCCGCGGACAGAATAAGATTTCCGAAGCGAACATCGAGGAAACGCTGCGCGAGATCCGTCTGAATCTGCTCGAAGCGGACGTGAATTTTAAAGTCGTGAAAAGCTTTATCGACCGGGTCAAAGCCAAGGCTCTCGGGGCCGAGGTCTTAACCGCACTCAATCCGGGTCAGCAGTTCGTTAAAATCGTTCATGAAGAGCTGATTTCGACTTTGGGCGGCGCCGCGGTTGAGCTCAACGTGCGCGAGAAGCTTTCGACTTTGATGCTCGTCGGTCTGCAGGGGGCGGGTAAGACCACTTCGGCCGCGAAGCTGGCGCTCTACATCCGGCAAAAGCTCGGCAAAAAGCCCGGTCTGGTGCCCGCCGACGTTTACCGTCCGGCCGCCATTGACCAGTTGATGACTTTGGCTAAAACCAACAACATCCCGGTCTTTGAGTCGCGTTCCGATCAAAAACCTGAAGACATCGTGATCGCGGCGCAAAAATGGGCCGCCGACAACATGATCGAAGTCCTCATCATCGACACCGCCGGACGGCTGCAAATCGACGATGCCTTGATGGCGGAGCTCGAGCGGGTGAAGGCGATCGCCAAGCCCCAAGAGATTTTGCTCGTCGCGGATGCGATGCTGGGCCAACAGGCCGTGAACGTCGCTGAGGGCTTCCATGGGCGCTTGGGACTCTCGGGCCTGGTGCTAACGAAGGTCGACGGGGATGCGCGCGGCGGGGCCGCGCTGTCGATCCGTGAAGTGACCGGCATTCCGATCAAGTTTTTGGGCGTGGGCGAAAAAGTCGCCGCCCTTGAAGTCTTTCACCCTGACCGGCTGGCGGGACGCATTCTGGATATGGGCGACGTCCTGACTTTGGTGGAGCGCGCAAAGGACGTGATCGACGAAAAGTCGGCCAAAGAATCCGCTCGCAAGATGATGAAGAACGAATTTTCGCTGGAGGATTTTCTTCAGCAAATTCAGACGCTCAAGAAACTGGGCGGCTTCGAGAGCATGATGAAGTTTTTACCCGGAATGGGTCAGCTCACCAAACAACTCGAAGGCATGAGCCCCCCTGATGACGAGATTAAGAAAATCGAAGCCATCATCCGTTCGATGACGTTCCAGGAGCGCCGCAAGCCCGACGTTTTAAATGCATCGCGTCGCGAGCGCATCGCCAAGGGCTCGGGCACTCAGGTTCAGGACGTGAACAAGCTGGTCCGCCAGTTTGAGCAGGCGAAGAAGATGATGTCGGGAATGATGAAGATGGGTCTCGGCAAAGGTGGACGGGGGCTCTTTTAATGTTTCCTCTTGCCAGCCCGAGGCAAAACCCTTAAATATTTGGTCTTTGAATTTCAGACCCCTGGGTGGGTCTGTGACAGATGACGCCCTCTTGTGGGTGGAAAGGTTCTCATGGCAGTAGTCATTCGCCTTGCTCGTTTTGGTACTAAGCACGCTCCGAAATACCGTGTGACGGTTGCGGATTCGCGCCGTTACGTCACGGGCAAATTCTTGGAAGTTTTGGGCACATACAACCCCACTCCCGCTGGACAAGACAAAAAAGTTGTTTTGGATCTCGCAAAAACTCAAGAGTGGATCAAGAAGGGTGCTCAACCTTCAGATCGCGTTAAACACGTGATCAAGCTCGCGGAAGCAACCAAGTAATAGCGTCACGCCTCAGCAATGAGTCCATTTTTTGGGGCAGAATGCCCAAAAAGATTGGACGTCACTAAAGTGTCGAGTTAAATCTATGAACTCGATTAAATGTTGTTGAGTCGAGGATAGACGAGCGCGCGTCAGCGCGCCGGGGGAAACAGAGATGGACGATTCTACTTTGAAAGAACTTGTCGAATACATGGCCAAATCGCTGGTCGACTCTCCTGACGACGTTGAAGTCAACGAAGTGATCGGCGAGCAGACGACAGTTGTTGAGTTGAAAGTCGCAAAATCCGACCTCGGCAAAGTGATCGGCAAACAAGGCCGCACCGCCCGTTCGATGCGCACGATCTTGAACGCCGCTTCGACAAAGTTAAACAAACGCAGCGTCCTCGAGATCGTCGAGTAGAAATCGTTTTGCGTTCATAAAGATGAAGTTTAAAAGGGAGCCCACCGCTCCCTTTTTTATTTTCACGAAAGGAACCCGTCTTGTCTTGGCAGCGTATCGGTAAAGTCATTGAAGCCAAAGGTCTTGGCGGCGAGTTCTACGTCGTTCTTTTTTCGAAGGACCCTTCGGGATTGGCCACCTTGCGCGAGTTCGCGCTCGCGAGCGACGATGCGGGTCCCTACGAAATTTTTAAAGTCGAGCGTTCCAAAGCCCAGAAAGACGGACTTCAACTCAAAGGCGCGGGCATTGGCGACCGCACCGCCGCCGAGAAGAAGCGCGGTTTGTTCTTTTACGTCTCGAGTGACGCCATGGTTTCAAAAAAAGGCGACACGATTTTTTTGAGCGAGATCAAAGGCTTCACGGTCGAGAACGCGGGCGCGGCTGTCGGGCCCATCAAAGCCTTTGCCAGTAACGGTCCGCAAGATCTGCTGCTGGTCGAGTACCAGGGACGTGAAGCCGCGATTCCTTTTGTTGAGGCCTTTTTGGAGGGCATCGACTTCGAAGCGCGTATCGTGCGCATGAATCTTCCCGAGGGTCTGCTCGAGGTGGACGAGTGAAGGCGCACTTTCAGGTCATCACCCTGTTTCCGTTGATGATCGAAACTCTCTTTGGCGAGGGCGTGGTCGGGCAGGCTCGAAAAAAAGGCCTCATCGACCTCTCGCTGATCAATCCGCGCGAATTTACCGAAGATGTCCACAAGACTGTGGATGACCGGCCCTTCGGCGGCGGTGACGGCATGATCGGCATGGCCGAGCCCTTGTGGCAGGCTTGGCAGAAGGCCCGCGCGCAGGACTCCGAAACCGAGCTCATCTACCTCTCGCCTCAAGGCGAGACTCTCACCGACACCCTGGTCAAAGAGTTGGCCCTTCGGCCCCGGCTCACGCTCTTGTGCGGCCGCTATGGCGGCGTCGATCAGCGATTGATCGAGAAGACAGGCGCGCGCGAGATCTCGATTGGCGATTACGTGCTCTCGGGCGGTGAGATCGGGGCGGCGGTTTTGATCGACACGATCTCGCGTCAGATCCCGGGCGTCTTGGGGCACGCGGATTCGGCCGTGAGGGAGTCGTTCGCGGGTGGCCTATTGGAGGCCCCTCAGTTCACGCGTCCTCGCGAATGGCAGGGGCTGTCGGTGCCCGAGATGCTCATGTCGGGCAATCACGCCAAGATTGAGGAGTGGCGGCGCTGGGTTTCGATCCTGGTGACCCTCGCCAAGCGTCCCGATCTTTCGAAGCTCGAGGAGTTGTCGCGCAAAGAGCGTCAGAAGCTGCGCCAATTCTTTGAGGGCTTGAGCGGTCAAGACAAAGTGCTTTTGGGGCTCGAGGACCTTGCCAGTGAAGAGCTGGATGGCTAAAAGGTCCGCATGAGCGCTGACACCTACGTTCCCCGCATGGCCCTGGGCCTGCTTCATTACCCCATTAAAGACCGCAGCAAGAAGATCGTCGCGACCAATATCACCAACTTCGATATTCACGACATCGCTCGCGCCTGCACGGTTTACGGCGTCGAACGCTACTACCTGATTCACCCGATGCAGGAGCAGCTGATGTTCGTGGACCGGGTTTTGGACCACTGGCGGCTGGGGGAGGGGGCGAAATTCAACCCGTCTCGCAAGCGCGCGCTCACCAACGTTCACACTGCCACCTCCTTTGAAGCAGCGGTGAAGGACTGGGGAGTCGATTGCCTGACCGTGGGAACGCACGCTCAGCCCGTTGAAGGGACTCTCCACTACACGATCCCGGCGCTCCGGGATGAAATGAGAGTCGCGAAAAAGCCCATTTTCCTGCTGTTTGGGACGGGTTCGGGAATGACGGACGAATACATGCAGGGACTGGATGCCGTGGTGGAGAGTATACGCGGTGCTCCGCCCCAGGATTTTAGGCACCTTTCGGTCCGCTCAGCCGTGAGTATCTATCTTGACCGACTCATGGGGCCATGGTAACTGCTTTGGTTCGTTTTACCTAGATTAGGGATTTTAAGGGATTAGAGAGGCATCAAATGGCAGCACGCGGACAAGAATTGGTGAGAAACATCACCCTCAAAAACAAAAAAAGCGCACAGATCGCGACTTTCACTCCTGGCGACACTGTGAACGTTTTCGTCAAAATTAAAGAGGGCGAGAAAGAACGCGTTCAGGTTTACAAAGGCATCGTGACCAAGCTTCAAGGTGCGGGTGCTTCGCGTTCGTTCACCGTTCGTAAAATTTCGGCGGGTGTTGGCGTTGAGAGAACCTTCCCCTTCGCAAGCCCTGCGGTTGACCGCGTTGAGCTCGTGAGCATCGGAACCGTTCGCCGCGCGAAACTCTACTACCTCCGCGAGCGCGAAGGTAAAGCGGCAAAAATCGAGTCCGAAATGGCGGCGACGCCTGCAGAAGGTTCGGCTCCTGCTACTGAAGGTGCTGAGGCGACTGAAGCCGCGGCGAAACCTGCGAAAAAGAAAAAAGAAGCCAAAGCTTAATTTTCTGAATCGACATCCGAATTTCGATGTCCCCCGGCGCGGTCACACGCGCTCGTCAATAAACGGGAAGCCCACGCTTCCCGTTTTGTTTTTTGTGATCTAGACTTTTCGAGCATGCTTCATCTGAAAAAAGCCACTTCATCAAAAGCAAAACTCCTCGCGCTTGAGTTCGAGCCCGTGGATTGGAAAGTCTTAGGACCCGGGCCCATCATCGGTGTCGATGAGGTGGGACGCGGTTGCTTGGCTGGCCCCGTGGTCGCGGGCGCGGCCCTCTTGCGTTCGGAAGAGGGCCTTGAGTTCTTGACCGACTCCAAGCTTTTGTCCGAGAAGCAGCGTGAAGAGTACGCCCCTCTCATCGAGCAGGCTCATTGGGTGGGGATCGGTGTTGCAAGCGTAGAGGAGATCGACTCGATCAACATTCTTCAGGCGAGTTTGTTGGCGATGAGGCGAGCGGTTGAAGAGCTCGAAAAAAAGATGAACGCGAAGGCGGGACACGTCTTGATCGACGGGAACAAAGCGATCCCGCGGTTTCAGCGCCGACAGACGACCTTTATCAAAGGCGATCTGCGCGTGGCGCCGATCTCGGCGGCCGCCATTGTCGCGAAGGTGTTCCGCGATCGGATGATGCGCGAACTCGGGGGGCAGTTTCCTCACTATGGATTCGAGAGTCATAAAGGCTATGCCAGCCCCGTCCATAAAAAAGCCATCGCGGACCACGGTCCGTGCCTCTGGCACCGCAAAACGTTTGCGGGCGTCAAAGAACACCTCTAAATCCCGAGTTTTGGGTCCCCATGCTCCGGCCTTCTTGCGCGCGCGTGCGCTCGAAGAGCGGGTGCTCGAGGCGTCGCTCAAGCGGGGCGCCAAGCTCGTCGCCCGCAATATCGAGATCGCGGGTGTCGAGGTCGATTTGATCATCGAGAAGAATCGCGAGCTCCATTTGATCGAGATCAAGTCGCTGCAAAGCCTCGACTATCTCGAAAGACGGGTCACGCCTAGTCAGCGCGAGCGGCTCCGGCGGGCGCTCCGCGCGCTTCTCGAGCAAGGTCACCAGGCTCGCGCGCACCTCGCCTTGGTGCTGCCAGACCGGATCAAAATTCTAGCCGATTTTTTTGTCTGAGATCGACGAGTGCGCGTCCGCGCGCCGGGGCAAATCGACGAGTGCGCGTCCGCGCGCTAGAATCCGAAGCTGTCGAGAAGGCTTTCGGGGAGAGTCGGTCGTTTTTGGCCGTCCCAGATAAAATCGAAATTGAGCTTGAAGTTGTTGTCGCCGCCGGTGATTCGGTACTGCTGGATGGTGAAGTACCAACAGTCGCCCGGAAGTTTGACTTGGGCGCCGTAGCCGTACGACTTGAATTGGCGTTCATTGTCGCGGGCCGCGACGCTGTTGTCGTACACAATGCGGCCGAGCAGCTCGAGGTATGAAAAATTCTTGCGGACCGAAAAGCTGTAGTCATCGGTCTTGTTGATCGCGTTGACGTCTTGTCCGGGGGCGATGTCATTGTACTGACTGAGGTAACCGAACTCGATGAAGTCGTTCGCGGCATTGAGGAGACGGATGCGCGTCGACGAGTTCGTGACGTTCTGATAGCGGTAGTAGTTGGCCTTTTGGTAGATGCGAACATAGTCAAAGTTCACGTTTAAATCCGAGAGAAGGTCCGACCAGGGCTGTTTGCGGCGCTCGTCGATATTGCTCTCGGCTTGATAGAAGTCGTAGGACTGGGCGAGGCGCCACGAAACCGCTTGGCGGTACTCGGGGTTGCCGCGCACCCAGCGTTTTTGGATGAGCCGGTTGGTCAGCGCGAACGTCATCAATTTGCGGTCGTAGACGCGGTCATTGTAATCAAACTGAAAGCCGTAGGGACCATTGATATCGGAATCCGAAATGTTTTCCTGCGAGAAAAATGGAGTCTCTTGATCCGCGCCGAAGAAAGGGTGGGCCGGGTGAGAGATCCAAGGAATGGTCGTGAATTTAAGCTCCGGCTGAATTTCGTGCTTCATGCGTTCAAAGCTGCCGGGGCTTTGATTGCCGTAGATCCGTGAGAAGAGCGATCGTGCCGAGATCTCGGCGCGCAGGTAGCGCCGGGTGTTGGTCAGTTCATTGCCCACGTTGAAGTAATACTGCGTCTCGCGGTAAGACACCTTCGGGAGGAGATCGAGCGAGTCGGCGATTTTAATCGGGCGGTAGAGCGAGGCCTGCGCATCGAGGCGCTGACCGGTGCGGATCAAATCTTTGGTGGGATCGTACTCGCCGTCGCGCACACGGCGGCAATTGGGGTTGTTGTACCAGGCATTGCCAGCGCACCCGCCATTTTCGAGGTAACGATCATTCACCCCGTTGGGATTGTAGGCGGCGTTCATGTCATCATAGGCGAACTCCGACCGCGCAAAGTTCACGTAATTCACATCGGCCGAGTACAAGAAGCCGGTGGAGCCTAGGCGGGTCATGGCCTGCGAAAAGCGAAGTTCCGGAAAGCGGTGAACGGCGTCACTGTTGCCGGCCAAGGGATTGGCCTGCATCAGATTCACGTAATAAGACGCGTCGATCGAGTAGTGTTGGGAGCGGTTGTTCTTCGTGAGCGACGCGCGATTTTCCATCGCCGAATCGCCATGATTTCGCGTTTCGAGAGGGAAGTCTTTGGGGTATTGCAAGTCGCTCGCATTGTTGAGTTGCATGCGCTGCACGTACCCTTCGGGCATTTCGTAAAAGTGTTCGTAACGCATAAACCACCGGTCGATGGTCTCATCGCGCTCGCTGGCCGTGCGGTAGTCGTTGAGGCGGCGCTCAGACGAGAACACGCGGTCACTGAGTGAGCCGACGTCGAGTTCGCCGTAGCTGCTCTCGCTCAAGGCGTAACGGTAGTTGACGAGCGTCTTGAAGCCACGGAGTTCGTAATTCTTAAACGTCCACGTCGAATCGGTCGAACGCGACATCGCCCAGAAAAACCCTTCCGAAAGCGTTAGACCCCCGGAGTCCGAGACTTCAAACTCGGGCGTGAGCAGCCCGGTCTGGCGGTCGGATTTCAGGGGCACGACCAGGTAGGGAAGCCAGATAAACGGAAAGCCGCCCACGCGCAGGAATGAATTTTTAATGTAGGCGTAGCCGCCGAGCTCGGCACGGATCTTTTGCCCCGAGAAACTCCAAGATTCGGGACAGTTCGTGCATGTCGTGAACTTCGCGCCTTCGGCCAGGTAATCGGATTCGCTCAGGCGCGTGATGAGCCGGCCTTCAACGTAGACGTTGCCGGACTGAACGTACCCGCCGTAAATCACGCCGGTGTTGGACTCGTAGTCCAGGTACACGCGCTCGCCGCCGGCGGTGGCCTTGGGGCCGACCACGAGCACCTCGCCCATGGCATCAATGGTTTTTGCGCGGAAATTGATGCGCGCCGATTGGCAGGACAAGTGCTGATCCTTGAAAATGATCTGCACGTTGCCGCGCAGATCCAGCGTGTCAGCCTCGTTGTCCCGGTCCGATTCGTCGGCGCTCATCGAAAGGCCACGCATCGAGGTCATCGCCGAAGGGCTTTGCGCATGGGCGACCGGGGCCCAGGTGAGCGAGGGCAGAGCAGCGACGAAGAAAAAAAGAACAAAACGGATCGACAAACTCATCACTTCGTTTTCATCACGTAAACGCCGTCCCATTCCGGCGGCGGCGGTTCTTTCACGTATTCAGCGCAGCGCTCGATGTAAATTTCCGACACCGGGTCTCCGGGCCGCGCCAATAAAGCTTCTTGGAATTTGATCCCGGCCTCTTCAAATTTGCGGGCATGGTAGAGCTCGAAGCCCTCCTGGAACCGCGGCAGGCAGCCCGTCCAGTCATGACCCGGTTTGCCTTCGCAAATCAATTCGAAGATGCGGATGGGTTCGTTCTTCCCTTTGACTTTCACCCAGTCCAGCTCGCGCGCGGTGAAGGCGTCTTTCACTTCGGCGTAGGTGAACTGGCTGATGACGATGCGCACACCGTACTCCTTGGTCACGCCTTCGAGCCGCGAGCCCAGGTTCACGCCGTCGCCCATCACGGTGTAGTTGCGGACGATGTCCGAGCCCATATTGCCCACACTCATATCCGAAGTATTGATGCCGATCCCGATATCGATATCCGGCAGGCCCTGTTCTTTGAACTGCTTTTGGATCTCTTTGAGTTTCTCAATCGATTGAAGTGCGCACCGGCAGGCGTACTTGGCATGATCAGGGTAAGCGATCGGAGCGCCGAAAAACGCCATCACGGCATCGCCGATGTATTTGTCGAGCGTTCCGCGATTGGCGAAGACGATGTTCGTCATCGGGGTTAGATACTTATTCAAAACATCGGACAAGACTTGCGGGTCGAGCTTTTCAGAGATCGTGGTAAAGCCGCGCACGTCCGAGAAGAAGACCGTCATGCGCTGTTTTTTTCCGCCGAGTTCGATGTTCTCGGGGGCTTTTAAAATCTCGTCGACGACCGCGGGAGAGACGTATTTTGCGAACGTGCTCTTCAAGTGCCGTTTGTTGCGCTCTTCGGTGAAGTACTTGTAAAGGGTGAGGAACAGGTAGACGCTCATCACCAGCAAGGCGGGGAGGGCCATGGTGGCGACGATGCCTTTGCGCAGGAGCCACTGGTCGACGAAGACCAAAAAGGTCTCGGCGAGCAGCGTGACGACGAAGCCAAGAAGGGCCCCCGACTGCGCCACCGCGAAGCTCAAGAGCAAGCCGAAGAAGATCAGAGCCCACGTCATTTTGATCTCTTCTTGGTTGTCGACGCGCAAGAAGCTGCCATCGAAAAGATTGGCCAAAACGGTCAAATGCGTTTCGGGACCGGGGTAGTTTTTTTCAAAAGGCGTGACGCGAAGGTCGTAAACGCCGATGGCCGTGGCGCCAAATAAAAATGTTTTGTCCTTGATGAAGTCGGCTTTTTTCACTTCGACTTCTTTTTCAACGAAGCGTTTGATCTCGGGCTCCCAAACGCGCTCGAGGATCTTCATCGTGGGCCGGTCATTCAAAATTTCTTTCGCCGGAACGTAGGGAAACATGCGCGTGCCACCGGCATAGTTGATTTTCAGCCGCCCTTGGCCGTCCACGGGGATGTTCATGACCGGCGCGCCATCTTTGTTGATATCCTTGACCGTGAAGGACGAAATCTTTTTTTGGAGCGGGTCCTTGGGATCGTAGTCGATTTCGACTTCGGCTTGGTACCCCGGGTGCGCGGCCAAGTAGGTCTGCAGGGCCAAGGACGGGATGAAGCTGACGCCCAGACGGTTGCCGGTGCGGCTGAAGAGTGGGTTGTTGCGGATCTTGCCGTCATTGTCTTGAACGGCATGAAAGGACGCGGTGTAGATCGCGGGTTCCTGGATTTGATCGATGTTGATCGTCCACGACAAGAACTGAGGCATGGGATAATCCAGAACTTTGCGCGTAAAAGTGGTGGTGGCGGCTTTACCGTCAAGACCTTGCAGCGTTTTGTTGCTCGCCGCAATTTGTCCGAAGAAGTTTTCGGACATGGGTCCGAATTCGTCCTGCGACGTCAGCCAGCGGTCGCAGTAGGTCATGATCGAACTGTCGACCATGTACTTCAGTTTTTTGCGCTCTTGCTCCGTCAACTGATTCTCGCCCGTTTTTTTGAATTCGTCCCTCAGAGCTTCGGCGACGGTTTTCTTTTCGACTTCGGCGAAAATGGGCGTGAAGAGCTTGCTAAAATCCACGGACTCGAAAAGGTCGGTGTTGTCCACGACGACGAAGCTGATGTTTTCGATCTTGATGAATTTTGATGAGTTGGCCCGCTGAAAGGCCTCGTTGCGGCAGTAGTCCGAGTACGCCGAGTGTCGGTTTTCGGTGTGCTCTTCGGGGAACGCGCCCAGAACGATGCGCTCTTTGTTGTTTTCGATGGATTGCGCCAAAGACCGGTCGGGATTGGACTTGGCTTTTTCTTCTTCGAGGACCGCTTTGATATCGGGCGGCATCGACGGGAATCGCGACTCAATTTTTTGCACGGTTTCCAGGCGCACGTCCTCTTGAGGTTCGGCGAACACGATGTCGAAGCCAATGGCGCGCGCGCCGTACTTGTTCATCTCGTCAACGACGTGCGAGATCTTTTCGCGGCTCCAGGGCCAGCGTCCGACCTCTTCGATGGAGCGGTCGTCCACGGTGAGCAAGGCGACCGGCGCCTCGCTCTTGCGCTCGCCGCGAAGAAGAAAGCGGGTGTCGGTCAAAAGAAAATCAAGACCTTCCACCGCGCGGAAGATCGTCGTCGTGATCTTGCCATCGCCCAGGTCGATTTTGTTTTGATTGCGAACGAAGTAGAAGGTGCGGGCAAAAAAGACGAAAGCGGCCGTGATCACGATGCCCACGAAGAAGGGCGACTTCACGAATTCGATGACCCGGACCAAGGCCGGATGCAGGGGCGCCGGCTTTTTGTCTTTCTTCACGGTGATTTTGGACTCGGTCATCCCACTTCCTTCATCTGATCGGCTGACAGGCTAAAGTCTACGGACGAAGGGCCTCGATGTAAATCTCGACTCTCGAGATGGGGGGTGTCATCCGAAACGATTCTTGATCAGGAGGATTTCAGGCATGGAAGCTCAAGTGAAGCGTCATGGGGACATTACCGTTATTTCGATCCGCGGAGCCCTCACGATTGAGGAGACTCAGCCGTTTCGAGAGGCCTGCCTGAAGCATTTTTCCGGTCAAAAAGTCATTTTCAATATGGCACAGGCAAACTTTGTTGGATCAACGGGTTTGCAGGCCTTTTTGGAGACTTTGAAGGCCTTCGATGCGGGATCCGAACATGGCGTGCGCGTCGTGGGGGCGAAAAGCGAGTTTCGCCGCATGATTTCAAGCCTCGAGGCGCGTCGGATTGAATTTTTCGAACAAGAGGCCCCCGCAATTAAAGAGTGGCCTCTCCTTTGCGAAGCTGGTTTAGCTTCGCACTCAATTCTTGATTCAACTTCTCTAGAGACTGAAGAGTGAGCTGAAGCTTCTCGGTCTCTTCGCACTTGTTTGTCCAGAGGTAACGCAGGCTCGAAAGCTGCTCTTGCAACTGGTCGGCGCGGTGCTTTTGGCGGTCGGATTCCTGGACGATCGCTTGAAGTTTGGAATCTAAGCCTTTGTTTTTATAACGCTCTTCGGTCAAATCTCGTTTCAGAGTTTCGAACTCGATTTCGCGGTCGGTGATGCCTTTTTTGTAGGCTTCTTTGGCCTCTTCCTGCGAGCGGTTGAGCGCGATGATGACGTTCTCAAGCTCATCTTGTCGCATCAAGGCCTGATCCAATTTGTCGGCTTTGCCTTCAAGGGCCATGTTGATTTTGCGCAGCTCGGTCAGCTCCAGCTGCAGGCGCGATTTCTCGTCTTCAAAGAGGGCCACCAGTTCGCGGCTCTGCTGATCTTGACGGCGGTACTGCTCGTCCATATCGGCGCGCAGGTCGCGCAGACGGCGCTCGACATCCAGGCGCTTGGCTTCCTTGCTCTCGATTTCGGTCATGAGCTTGCGGATCTCGAGCGTGAGATTCTGGGCGTACGCTTTGAGCTGCTGGATGTAGGGTTTGACCTGAACGCGGATTTTTTCGTGGTACTTTTTGTAGCGTTCGATCTTCTCTTCCATCTGCTCAAGCTCGGGAAAGCGGGCACGGATGGCGTTCATGTCATTTTCGAGCGTCTGATTTTTTTTGTGCCAGTAGCTCTCTTTTTCTTTCCAGATCAAAAGCTGATCGGTGAGCGATGCATTCTCGGTGCGCACTTCGTGCTCAATGTCTTTGAGGGTGTCATTCTCGGCTTCGAGCGCGGTCAAGCGGCGCAGCGTGACCTTGAGGCGGGCCATCAAGTCTTCATTTTGCGAGAGCAGGGCTTCAACCGTTGATGAGGTCGTGGGACGTGCCGAAGGAGTTCGCGCCATCCGGGCGGGCGCCGGCGCCTGCTCGGGTGTGGGCGGAAGTTCCTCGCGGAAATCCAAATGGGCCACGTCCGAAAAGGGGGTTTGGAAAGATCCATTTTCCACTCTTGCCTCCCAAGCTTTGCTGAGTTGACGGCCGTTCTAGCCTGTCCAGATCAGTGTCTCGTGTGAAACAGAATCTGTCAAAAAGCTCGACAAAAGAGCAGACATTCCTGGGGCTAAGGTCGGGGTTTTTGAAGGCCTCCGGAATCTTCAAGTAAAACCTCAACTGGGCTTTTGTTTGGTCCGATAGGTCTGGTATGGGTTTGCCGGCAAAAAAAGAGCAGTTCCAATTCCAGGTCGAGCGCTCCGAAATGGGCAAAGCGGACACGCTCCGCTACAACGTCATTTCGTTTGTCGTCGAAGGGCAGTACGACCGCGCCGTGAGTGAACTTAAAAACTTCGCCGGCAAGGACTCGGAATACCCGCGTTTTCAAGAAAAGACCGAGCGCTACGTGAGCCACGCCGTGGACTTGGTAAACGCGATCCGGGCGAAGCGCAACTTCCCGGGCGCGCAGTACTTGACCATGGCCAAGCAGCAAGAGCTCAATGAGCGGTTCCGCGAGCATTACTCGGAGCTGCAGGTGGTCCTGAAGCGCATCGAAAAAATCCATATCGATTTGAAGTTGGAAGATTCGCGCTCAACCGTTTGGGTGGTGCGCGCGCTCGTTCATTCGGCGTTCGCCATTTTATTGGTGGCCTTTATGATCGAGGCGACGAGCGGTCTTATGGGGACGGCTCATTACGTCGTGGATGATGGTCTGAATCAGACCATCAATTGGTTCTTCGATAAAATTGGCTGGTAGGCCTATTCCTTCGCTTTTTTATAGATGCCGTCCAGAACAGGCAGGGCCTGTCCGCGGTCAACTTTGCGTCCGTTGAGGTAGATCGCGGGCGTTCCTTGGAGTTCCGCTTTTTGCCCCTCGTTCGCCATCGCCGTGACCAGGTCTTGGATGTCGGATTGACCCATGCAGGCCTTCATCTCTTCAAGTTTCAGTTGAAGGGCGGTCGCCATCTCCTGAAGTTGCGTGTCGTATTGGGGGAAATTCAGCTCCGCTTGGTGAGCGAAAATCCAATCGAGAGCCGGCCAGCCTTTTTGCGCCAGCTTTTCGGCGCAGAACAGAGCGTAGGACCATTGGCAGCGGATGCCGTCGCCTTTGCGTTGAATGACCTGGTTGCAGGTGCCATCGAGCGGAAAGATTTTAAGAACGAGCTTGGTGTCGGGACGGCTTTCGGCAAAGGCATGAAGGGTGGGCGTCGCCGCTTTGCAATGGGGGCAGAGCAGATCGACGAATTCAACCAGCGTGACTTTGGCGTCGCCCTTGCCGGCCTGGTAAACAAGTCCCTTGGTCGGGTCGAAGTCATTCGTCTTGGCCGAGACCCAGTCGTTGAGGCTCTCTTGGACGACGATGCCGAGTCGGCCCGCGCCGTAAGAGTCGAGCATGACCTTGTTGCCAAAAAAGGCCAAGCCGGGAATTGCCACAAAAAGCAGCAAAAGAAGTTTGCCGGGGCCCATGAGCGTGGCCATGTCGTTGTGGGTGGGTTCCAGTCGGCCGCGCGACCACATCCAAGTGCCGACAAAAGTGCCGAGCGAAGCGATGTAAGTTCCGATGCAGAAAAGACAGTAAGTCCCTAATTTTGTCGCCGAAATGGCGCCCATCACGACCGAGGCCAGGGCGATCGCGCCCGAGAGCCATAGGCTGAGGCGCGTCCAGAGGCTGGTGGAGCTTGCCATCCCACTCCAGGCGCCCACGAACAAAACCAAGAAGATCAAGTTGGTCATCAATCCCCACAGCGCCATGGGGACCGACAAGAAGCTGGCGTAAGGGCTGATGGCCACGACTTCGCAGTTGAAAGTCGCCGAGACGTTGCAAAGACTCTTGCCGCTGCTGACTCCGAACTTGAGTTGATAGAACTCGACGGTGAGGTAGGCGTGCAGGCCAAGGGCGATCAGGGTCGAGAGAACGGCGACCCAAGACCAAGCTTTGGTATTTGAGGTGGTGTTTTTCATAGCGTCCAGCAGATCAGTTTTCCGGTTTGAAATCAACACGAACATCATGAACAATGAATTGGGAAGCTCCGCATGCAGCCTTGGATTCGCATTCGAAATCAACTTTACCGACGCCTTGAGGCGCACGTGCGCCTTCTCTTGGGCAAGGAATCGCCCGGTCTTGTCCGTTACCGTCAAGAGTACGACAAGGAGTTCAGTCGGCGCCCCCGAGTTTCGAGTCGCGAGGAGTTGGTCGGGGAGCTCGGCCGCTGCGATGTTTTGCTGATCGGGGACTTTCATGCTCTCCAGCAGTCGCAAAAAGCCCAGCTCCGGGTCTTGAAATCGGTTCCCGCCGACAAGCCCCTGATCCTGGCGGTTGAGTTTTTTGAGGCCCGCCACCAAAAGGCGATCGATCGCTATCTCTCGGGCCATCTGGCCGAGCGCGATTTTTTGAAAACCGTGCAGTGGCAAAAATCATGGGGATTTCCTTGGGAGCATTACCGGCCGATTCTGCGTTGGGCTCAGAAGCGCAAGGTGCGTGTCGTGGGGCTGAACAAGAAAACGTCGAACCGCTCGGCCCTGACGCTGAAGCAGCGAGATGTTTTTGCCGCCAAGGTTGTCGCGGACCTGCGGCGAAAGAATCCCGGGACGATGGTGGCCTGCATTTACGGAGATCTGCATTTGGCGTCGAATCATTTGCCCCGGCAAATCCGCGCCCAGAGCGCTCTTAAAAAAGACCGGCTGCTGACCATCTTTCAAAATTCGGAGCGGCTTTACTTTCAGCTTCTTGAAAAAGAGCTGGAGCTCGAGGTCGATGTCGTCCGCATGTCCAAGGATCAATTTTGTCTGCTCAACGTGCCTCCGTGGGTGAAGTGGCAGAACTATCTTTTGTTTTTGGAAAATCATTTGGACCGCGAAATTCGCGAAGACTCCGACTTTCAGGACGAGGTTCATAACCATTTGCAAATTCTTGAACACGACTTGAACGTCAAGGTTCCGGAAGGCAGTTTCTCGGTCGTTTCGGCTCAGGACCGTGGGTTCTGGGACCAGATTCTCAGAACCTTCGCCGAGCGGGACCGCAAATTCATCGAAGGGTGGATCGAGAAGGGCGCGAGCTTTTACGTTCCCGAACTTCAGAGCGCGTTTTTGGCCCGCGCGACGGTCAATCACACCGCGCAGCTGGCCACCGCGGTCTTGCATGCGCACCTGAGCGGTTGGTCCAAGACCCCCACGCGCATGCCCGAAGACTTTTTGAAACTTATTTGGCTGGAGACCGTTCAGTATTTCGGAACCAAGTTGATCAACCCCAAACGTAAAACCGACACACTCCAAGATATCAAAGCGGCCCTGGCGGTGCGGTTGCCGGACGATTTGGGAAAAGAGGCTTTGCAACTCGCACTTCAACAAAAGATGAATGAGCTGTTGGTCCTGGCGGGTCAGCGCAAGCCCCGCGTCTTGGCGAAGCCGCGGCGGGTGGGGAGTTCCATCGAGGCGGCTCGACTTTTGGGCGGGATGCTCGGTGAAAAGCTGTTCTTGGGTTATCGGCGCAAGGTTTTGTCGAAAGAGACGCTGCTCAATCTCTTTCGACGTCCAGTCGAGGCCGAGTCGTTCGAGCTGTTTTATTACGAAGTTTTGGATTTGATCGAAAGTCTGCCCGAACCTTTTCTTTCTAAGAACGAGAAGTTGTGAAACAATAGGTGAACATGGCTTCATCACTGCAATGGTACCTTCAGCGTGACGGCAAGGCCTCGGGGCCTTACTCTTTGGACGATCTCCGCGATCAAGTTCGTCAAGGTTTGCTTTTGGGTCACGATCTGGTTTTTCAAGAAGGTGCCGAAGCTTGGAAGCGCGCGTTCGACTGGCCCGAGCTTGCCAGCGAAATTTTCTCCGAGGAGCGCACATCGTTTACGCGTCTTTTTACGCTGCCCCGCTCGGCAGCGGCGCCGCCAGAAGATTGGATCGTCTTGCTTCGCTTCGAAGAGCCCGATGGTCTTCGCTTTAAGCAAGAAGGCCCGTACTCCACCGATCAAGTCCGCGAACTTCTGCAGTCCGGAAAAATGAAGCCGAGTGATCACCTCTGGCGCAAGGGCTACCCGGCATGGGTCGCCGTCTACATGGAGCCTGACTTCTCGCCCTCTCTCTGGAACTTGAAGAGCGAGAGCGCTCCTCTTCTGAAGTCTGTCGTTGAAGCTCCCGAACAAAAGCCGGTCGTGACCACGCCCGAGCCGGTCTTGGCCGTGGAGCCCGCGGTCAGCGCCAAGCCGTCGCTCGCGTCCTTGTCGGTTCATCCCCCCGAGATGCCTTCGCACCCCGCGGAAGATGAAGACTTGAGCGATGCCGTCACGGCCTCTGGCGTGATGCCCGTGCCCGCGGTGGCGCCCCCGGCACCCTCGAGCCAGGTGTTCCCACCGCAAGAGTTCACCACATCGGCCAAAGTGGAATTTTCGCCGACGCCACTCCCGAGCCCGCCTCGTCGAAGTCTTCGCTTCGTCGGAATGGGGGCGGCGCTCGCCGTGCTCGCCATCCTCGGCGCCGGTTACTACAAGCGCGATGCCTGGCTTTCGAAATCAGGACGGCCTTGGATTTTGCACACCTCCCAAAACTCTCCGGAGGCGTCCGACGTTTTAAGCGGGGAGGATGAGGCCGCCACGCAGGTGAGCGCGCCCAAGGCCGAAGTTCCCCAGACGCCCACGCCCGCGCCGGTCGCCGAAGCGACTCCGGCGCCGGCGGCGCCGCCCGCACCCGCCCGTCAGGTGATCTGGTCCTACTCGCTGGCCGGATTGTCGAAGAGTCCCGTCGTCGTCATGATCACGGGTTACTCGGGACGGGTGCTTCAAGTGCAGGCTTTGAATTTGCGCGTGAGTCTCGATGCGCCTCAGAATGGCCGCCTGGATTTGGACCCCCGCGATTACAAATTGCCGGAGGGCGAATTTTTGGTGCAGATTTTTCAGAACGGAAAGTTGCTGGTCCGTGACGACAAAAGCACCGTTGAGGATCCCGAGAAGTTCGCCAAAAAAATTCGCGATCACCGCAAGCAGATCGCGTTTGATCAGCAGCAAGAAAAGCGCGCGCTGCTCAAAACGTTGGATCAGATGCAGTCTTTCGTGGGTAAATACCGGAGCGAGTTGACGGGCAAATCCGTGAATGCCAAGGCGAAAAAAGTTTTGCAAAAAGATTTCGATGCGCTCGCGCGATCGGAGATGAAAACCGTGCGGCTCTCGCGCCACGGTCTGATGTACCCCAGCGGCTGGTCGCAGGCGGCTCAGCAATACGAGTCGCTCCGGTCCTCGGTGGCGAGCATCGGATCCCGCCGTCCGGCTTCGAAACAGGATGTCGAAAATCAGCGCAAGAAGCTGGTCCAGCTCCGCACTCAAGTCAGCCAGATTTCATTGGGCGCCAATTAAGCGCGGCCCGGCGGCTTTTTCGCGTCTCATTTTGGGAATCCGTCTCTGAAATCTAGAATTTTCCTTCACGATTCCGATAAGTTCGGCATGAGACATCAAGGTTTGTTTCTTGTTTTCATCATGTGTCTGACGTTGGGTCTGTCGTTTTCGTACAACGTCTTTCAAGATCATTTTTCGGATCGCGGCGATTTGAGCGGCGAGATCGCATTGCTGAAAAAGAAAAACGAGCGCCAGGCCCTTGAGCAGGCATTGGTACGCAACCAGCTCGAAGATTTGCAGGCTTACGCGTTTCAATCATTGGGTCAGAAGGCCATGCTCGCCTGGGATCAGAGTCAGTGGCGCGAGTCTTTGCGCTCGCCCGCGGCCGTCTCTCCGTTAAAAAACGAAGTGTCTTCGCGCACGATCTTCGCGCAAGCCCGCGAGGATTTCCGTCAAAAGGACTTTGCCGAGTCGGCGAAGAAACTGCGTCAAGTGATCGAGAAGTATCCCGTTTCAAACGACATCATCGAAGCTCATTTCTTGCTGGCGGAGTCTTTGTACCTTTCGGGGCAGCAAGAGGCGAGTATGGATCTGATCGATGAAATGATGACCCGCTATCCGGATTCGGAACTGACGGGCTTTATCATGATGCGCATGGGCCAGATTCTCGAGAAGAAAAACCGTTCGGGCGAAGCGCAAGAGGTCTACCAGACCATCGCGCAGCAGTTCCCGGGTTCGAAAGCTTTGCAAGCGCAGCTCGAATCGCGTTTGAAAATCGTGAGAAAAATGCAATGAAGTCTCTGTTCACGTTGCTCGCTCTGATGGTCTTGTCTTCTCCGGTGGCGGCGTATGTCGACCTTCCGGAAGGCTGCTGGAAGAAGTCTGGCAGCGCCGAGGCCTGTGCCGTTCGGGCCGCAAAACGCGAATGGTTGCTGTCGCCGGAAGGCACGCGCCTTCTGTTGGGCGCGGGGTCCAGCCTGATCCGCACCCAAGGCGGTGAAGAGTGGCAGATCGTGGCGGGTCAATTGTGGATCGAGACCGAAAAGCCGGTCCAAATCCGCTACCTTCAGCAGACATTTCAAGTTCAAGGCGAGTCCTGGTGGAAGCGCTCAGGCGCTCAGCTCAAGACGCAGGTATTCCGCGGCCAGGTGAGCACGGCTTTCGGCTCCAGCGAAGAAGTGGTCCCTGCCGGTTTTGAGAATTGGTGGGAGTCGGGGACTCGCGGTGTGATGAAGCCGCTCCTGGCGGACAAAGCTCTGCGCGAATGGAATCAATGGGTGCGTTTTCCCAAAAGCGAATCCAAAAAGCGGGTCGAAGAGTATCAAAAGCTTTGGGCTAGTCGAGTCGAGGACAGCTCGGATTTGTACCAAGAGATCGTGAACCGCCGCATCGCCTCGGTCGAGAGCAAAGAGCGTGAAGCCGAAGACCGGCGCCGCCGCGCCGATCAGGGGCAGCGCAAAATGCGCGAGATGTTTCGCAGCCGTTACAACAATCCCTAAGTCTTGATTGCGGGCCCGTCTCCGGGCTTTTTGCCTCCCAAAATCCTCCTTGTGTTACACTCGAAGTACGCGTCATTCGTACCTTTTTCGAGTTTTGGGAGGACAAGGATGTCTTCAGTTTCTTCAGCCGATCGTAAAAATCAAACCGACGAAGTTCGCCAGCAGCGTGAAGAGTATCAGGACCGCGAGGTGCAAACCGCAAAGCGCAACCGCGCCGAAAAGAAGCGGATGCAAGAGCGCCACGAGACCGAGTTGCAGAATTTGCGCGAGTCTTTCGACAATCAAGTGAGCACCATCCGCAATAAAAATCGCGAGACCCTGACCGCGCGCGATCAGGAAAATCAAGAGCAGATCGAGAAGATCAAAAAACTTTACACGGATCAGATGCAGCGCAAGACCGAAGACAGTGAGGTCGCCCGTAACGAGATCAAGCGTTCCTACGAAGCGGAGCTGGATCAAAAGCAGAAGGTCCACAACCAGCAGCAGGAAGGCTTGACCCGCGGTTTCCGGGCGTCAATTGAAGAGCGAGACCGTCAGTTCGAAGACTTCCAGGGCCGCGCGCAAGACACGATTCGCAAGTCGATCGACGATCGTACCGAGCGTCTGAACGAGAAACATGCCAGGGAGCTGGGAGCGGTGGTTGACGACCGCGATGAGCGCGTGGCGAACACGAAGCGCGAAAAAGACGAGACGCGCAACAATCTCGAAGGCCGCTTGCGCGACCGCGAGCGCCAACATCAATCCGAGCTTGATCGCACCAATACCAATTGGCGCATGGCCTATGACAACAACCAAAAGACCCATGACGAATTGCTGACAAGCCGGAACGAAATGCTTCAGGCCGAGCGCAAATCCATGCAGGGAAAATTCCAAAACGCCACCGAGGCCAAGCTGGACGACTTGCAATCGGCTCATGAGACGCTGCGGGAGCAGGTTCAGAACCGTCAGAACAATCAGGTGCGGGCGCTTTCGAATGAACTCGTGCAGGTCAAGAATGACCGCACCATCGACAATATCGCCAACCGCCGCATTCGCGATCTGGAGCGAAAAAACCTGCAAGAGCAGCAGGTTGAACGTATGAACGCCATGGACCAAGAGCGTTCGCAGATGCTTGATGTCGCCAACGACCGTGTTCACTCCAAATTGGGAGAAATGGTTCGTCGAACGGATAAGATCGTTCAAGACACGAACCGGGACAACCGGCTCAAGCAGAACATTTTGGTGCAGCAAAATCGCGAAGGTCGAAGTCAGCTGGAATTCGAGATGAAGAGCCGCTTGGATCAAGCCGCCGATCAAACGGACAAACGTGTCCGCCGGATTTTGACTTCGACAAACGATGAAACTCGGGCTCAGGCTGAATATCACGAGAAGCACATTGCCCAAGCCAAAAACAATTTTGCCGATACGCTGGCCAGCCAGCGCGAGACCCAGCTGGAGATGATCTCGGACATCCGTCAGCGCTCGGAAGAGCGCCTGCGTGAGCAAGAGGCCAAAGCCTCGAAGAAGCTCGAAGAGGTCGTGAACAACTACGAAGCCAAGATCGCCAAGCTCCAGTCGGACAATAAAGACGACAAAGAGCGGGTGGTGTCGATGTACGAGCAGCGCATGAGTCAGCGCGAAAAAGGTTTCAAGACCGAGATGGATTCGCAGGCCATCAAGTATCAAGGAAAGCTTGCTCAGTCGGATGACTTGAGGCAAAAAGAGATGGAGCGCTTGGAGCGTCGCCATCAACAGCAAATGGCGGATCTTTCGAGCCGGATGAAATATTTGAATAAAAAAGCTTAACCAGAAAGCCCACCATGCTCGCAGACCGCCGTGTTAAGATCGTTGCCACCATTGGTCCCGCTACGCGCGAAGAGGCGTCTCTCGAGAAAGCGATCCGGTCGGGGATGAATGTCGCCCGGCTGAATTTTTCGCACGGCACCCACGAGGATCACCTCAAGGTCATTCACTCGGTCCGGAAGCTCTCGGAGAGCTTGATGGCTCCCGTGACCATTCTCCAAGACCTTCAGGGTCCCAAGATTCGGGTGGGAAAATTCGAGAACGGCTCCATCGAACTTGTCGAAGGGCAAAAGGTCGTTATCACCATGAAGCCCGTGCTCGGAAAACCCGGTCTGATCCCCAGCGATTTTCCGGAGCTGGCATCGAGCGTTCAGCCGGGCAATAAAATTTTGATCGACGATGGCTTGCTCGAGCTGCGCGTGCTGCAGGTGCGCGGAGATGAGATCGACTGCGAGGTCATCTATGGCGGAACGCTGAAAGACCGCAAAGGAATGAACTGCCCGGGCGTGACCTTGGCGGTGGAGTGCTTGACCGAAAAAGATCTCAAAGATCTCGAGTTCGGCCTCGCCAACAACGTCGACTACGTGGCTCTCAGCTTCGTTCGTCACGGCAAGGATATCCGACGTTTGCGCGAGCTGATCGACGCGAAAAATCCGGCGGTCCGCATCTGTGCTAAAATTGAAATGGTCGAAGCGGTCGAAAATCTTGAAGAGATCGTGCGCCTCAGTGACTCGGTCATGGTCGCACGTGGAGATTTGGCCGTTGAAGTCGGGCAGGTCCGTTTGCCCGGGATTCAAAAAGAAATCATCCGGATCTGCAACAAGCAAAACAAGCCCGTCATCACCGCCACCCAGATGCTCGACAGCATGGTTGAGAATCCTCGTCCGACACGCGCGGAGATCACCGACGTTGCGAACGCCGTTTTGGACGGCTCGGATGCGTTGATGCTCTCGGCCGAGTCGGCGAGCGGGAAGTACCCCTTTAAGTGCATTCAGACCATGCACGAAATCATTCGGGAAGTCGAAGAACGACAGGAAAAGTACTACAAGATTTCACTCGAAAGCGAGTTCTTGAGCGTGGCGGGCAGTATCGGCGCCAGCGCTTCGCTCAGCGCACTGAAGCTGGATGCCAAGGTCATCGTTTGCCTGACGACCACCGGAAAGACGGCCAACATCATCTCGGGCTACCGCCCGAAAGCGCGGATCATCGCGGTCACCGATCAAATTTCGGTTCTGAACCGTCTTGAACTGATTTGGGGTCTGCAAACCCTGGTGATTCAGCCCTACAAGACGATCGAAGAAGTCGTGTCTCAGGTGGAGCGCCAACTTGTCGAGTACGGTCTGGCGAAGACCGGCGATAAGATCGTGCTCACGCTGGGTCTTCCGATCGCGGATGGATCTAAGACGAATTGCCAGTACATCTTCACGCTCTCGGGTGAACAGTTCAAAAGGCAAAGTGATCAAGACTTGCCGCTGCGCTGCCAACGTGAAATTCCGCGCGATTAATTGCTCTCTTGCAAACGTGAACGCGGCTCCACGGTGCGTTTGCATCCGCGCCATATCCTGTTGAAATCTGGACTGGATGAAGCGTTTCCTGAAATGATTTTTCAAAAAATTCTGGCAATCTAGTTTATCGAAATAGGCCGGTGCCAGGATGGCGCGGCCCACTGAGGTTGAACGACGATGCGCGAGATCCGATTCTTTGTTAAATCCGAAATTAAACTCATGACGAAATTCGCGGCTCCCTTTTTGATGGGATGCGGGTTCTTGGTTCTGATCGCCTTGCTTTTAAGAATGGGAATTTGAGCGCTGTTCTTGCAGGTCCCCGCGAGGAGGCTCTGTGAGTGTGGCGAGGTTGGCCAGAGGGGTTTTGACGGCCCTTTTGGTGTTCATTCCTTTGACAGTGTCGGCGCAAAACGGTGCCGAAATGCCTTCTATTCCGGCGAACGCGCGGGAACATTGGGACCTGGTTCGCCAAGAGCTGCAGGTGTCAATCGAAGGGCAGCTGCCCGAGTTGGCCCGAGGTCAGTCTTACGCTGCCGCCGCAAGCTTTGCGCGGGCTCTCGTCGATGGGTCTTCTCCTGACAATTTGGTTCTTTTTGCGCGTGATTTCGATTCGCATCGGCTCAGCTCACTCAACTTTATGATCGCGGTTTTGGAAGAGATTCAGCATGACCGGTCGAGACTGGAGCGGGTCGAGCGATCGCTGGCGCGATTGCAGGAAGAAATGCGCCAACAAAAGTTGCCCCAGACGCATCTGGGAACACGCCTCATTCCCCTCACGGCGATCGGGGTGGGGATGGTGGGCTATATCTATAGCTACTGGTCAGGATTCTTAGGATCAAGCGCTCAAAATGTGTTCACCGAGAATGCCACATTCTTGTCGGTCTCCTTTGCGGGAATGCTGGTGTCGGGAGCGACCAACGAAATCCGTGTCCTGATCCGTTCTCTAAAAATCGTGAAAGAGCGGGCGTTCGATCTGGCGCGCTCGCAACAGGCTCTTCGTGATCTGCGGCGGCTCCTGTCGGCCATTCAGCGAACCCCCATGGGGTTTTTAACCGCGCAAGATTTGGCTTACGCCCGGAGCGCGGCTGCAGATGCGGTTCGCATGAAGGCGATCGGCGAAGCGGTGCGGTTGCTTGCGGCCGACTACCAGGCTCACCGGATTCAGGGCGCTCTGCCATCCGACTTTTTTGCGCGCACCCAGCTTCTCAGATCGGAAGTTCGCGAATTCGCCGAGTCCCTCTCCGAGACGGAAAAAGATCAGTTCCGCTCGCAGTTGGAAAAACGTCTGCCCGGTTTTTCACAGGCTTTTGATGTGTCGGTGAAGCGGCGGCTTTTTGAGTTCAAAGCGCGAAGCGCGATCGAGGCTTGGCTGCGCGACGGCGGAAATGCGGACGCCCTGCGCGCGCATTTGCTTCGCGGCCGTAGCGACGCGCAAGAGGCGATTCTGCTCGGAAATCGAACCACCCCAGGGGCTCGTCTGACCTTGGCCAGCGTGACTTTGGGTATCACCATGATCGGACTCGTGGCTTCGGTCGGACCCGACGCCACGGCTTTGGATTTTATCTTCTCCGCGCATCTGATCGATTTTATCCGTGATCATTCGCGCGTGATTTACCGGCTTTCGGGGCTCTTGGTGGCCGGCGCTTTGGCCAATCAGGTGTTCGAATTTATCCGGTTGTGGAGGCGTCGTCCTCCGCCGGAAGCGTTGAGGCCGGCGGACTTCGAGTCGCTCGTCAAAGTTCTGAATGAAGTCGAAATGCGCGGGTTCGCTCCCGTGGCGGCGGTCTCATCTGACTCCGCCGAGGACTTGATCGAGCGGCTCACTCGAACACGTTTTGCGCCTCTGAGTTGCCGTCAAATTTTCAGGTAGTGGTCTAGCGGGTGATCTTTTTAAGCGAGTAGATGATGCTCCAGAACGGAGACGTCTTTTCGAGTTCTTCGACTTGCACCAGCGTGAAAATGCCTTTTTCTTCCATGATCTTGTCGGATAAAATCTTTTTCTCGATCAACGAATTCACGTCGTCCACTTTGATCACGAAACCCAGATCGCGCATCGAATCGTTTTGAATTTCGTTGAGCGAAAGCTTGGTAAATCCTTTGTCGTCTTTGGGCAGTTTCTTGGCGAAATGCAGAAGGCCTTCGATAATTTTGAGTTCATCTTCGCGGATGGTGGTGCGGTCCTTCTCTTGTTTGAAGAGCCATTCATTGTACCACTCGACAAACTGAAACATCAGCTCGGGTTTGAAAATCGTCAGGCGCTGACGGCCCTGTTCAAGATCTTCAACTTTCATCAGGTTCAATTCCATCAACGCGTTCATGAGCTTTTGCATTTTGTGCGTGGGCTCTTGAAAAATCTGAATCGTGTAGTTGCGCAAAACCGCGCCGTTGATCTGCAGGCCCTCGGGAGCCATTTTGCCGTACTTGTGGCCGACCAAATTCAGGATCGAGATCAGCTTGGTGATCGTGTGGGGTGGAAACATCTCATCGGCTTCGCCGGGTGCTTTTTCGAGCTGTTTGAGGCGTTGGTTGGCGTTGCGAAGATGCTCGTTCACCGTGCGCATGATCGCTTTGCACCATTCGGGAAAGCTGGCGAATTGCGCGTGCAGGGCTTTGTAGGGAAGCGCGATCACTTCGCTGTCTTTGAGCGCTTTAACGCTTGCGCTGCGGGGTTTGTTGTCGAAAAAGGCCATCTCGCCGACCATCGCGCCGGGACCGATTTCGGCCAGCACGATTTCGGAGTTGGTCTTGGATTTGACGACCGCGAACTTTCCACTCTTGATCACATACATGGCATCGGGCGGGTCGCCTTCACGGAACAAGTAGTGGTCGCGTTCGATTTTTTTGGTGCCCGACATTGAATTTAGTTTACGGGCGCCCTCAGGGAATGTCGAAGAATGCCTCCAGAGACCTGACAAAGGTCCTGGAGGCTCATGGGGGTCGTCATCAACCCAAGTTCATCGGTTTACAGTTCGGGGCCACCTTGCATTTGCCCTCGGTGGCGGCCAAAACTTTTTCGGCGGTGAGGTCGGGCGCGTACTCGAGCAGAACGAATCCTTCAGGAGTGACGTCGAACACGCCGTAATCGCTCACGACTTTGTTAATGCAGTTGATGCCCGTGAGCGGCAGCGTGCAACGCGTGCGCAGTTTGCTGCCGCCGTCTTTGTCGGTGTGCTGCATGGCCACGATCACTTTGCGAGCGCCAGCAACCAGATCCATCGCGCCGCCCATGCCTTTGACCATTTTGCCCGGAATCATCCAGTTGGCGATGCTACCGGTCTCATCGACCTCCATCGCGCCGAGGATCGTGAGGTTCACGTGCCCGCCACGGATCATAGCGAACGAGTCCGCCGATGAGAAGTAGCTCGCACCCGGAAGGGCGGTGACCGTTTGCTTGCCGGCATTGATCAGATCGGGATCGACTTCGGACTCCGATGGAAAAGGACCGACGCCCAGAAGTCCATTCTCGCTCTGAAACATCACGTTTTTGCTCGCCGGAACGTAGTTCGCGACGAGCGAGGGAATGCCGATGCCGAGATTGACGACGAAGCCGCTCTCGACCTCTTGAGCGATGCGCATGGCGATTTGTTCACGATTTAGCGGCATACATCACTTCCTGACAGTGCGTTGTTCGATGCGTTTTTGGTAATTGGTGCCTTGAAAGATGCGCTGAACGAAAACGCCCGGCGTGTGGACCTGATCGGGATCCAGCTCGCCAACCTCGACCAGCTCTTCAACTTCGGCCACGGTGATCTTGCCGGCCGTTGCGCACATCGGATTGAAATTGCGCGCGGTCTTTCGGTAGATCAGGTTTCCGAATTTGTCGCCCTTCCAGGCTTTGACGAAGGCGAAATCGCCCATGATGCCTTTTTCCATGACGTACTGCCGGCCGTTGAATTCACGCACCTCTTTGCCCTCGGCGACTTTGGTGCCGACGCCGGTCGGGGTGAAGAACGCGGGGATTCCCGCGCCGCCCGCCCGGATGCGCTCCGCGAGCGTGCCCTGGGGCGCGAGCTCGACTTCGAGTTCGCCGCTCATGAACAGCTTTTCGAAGAGAGCGTTCTCGCCGACATAGCTTGAGATCATCTTTTTGATCTGGCGGGATTGGAGCAGCAGACCCAGGCCCCAGTCGTCCACGCCCGCATTGTTCGAGGCGATGGTGAGGTTTTTGGGGCCGAGCTCGCGCAAGGCGAGAATCGAGTTTTCGGGAATACCGCAAAGACCAAAGCCCCCGACAACGAGGGTCATTCCGTCTTTGACGTCACGGCAAGCTTCCATCGCGTTCGCAACGACTTTGCTCATGCTTAAACCTTTTCGATGATCAAAGCGACGGCTTCGCCGCCACCGATGCAAAGAGTGGCCAGGCCGTAGCGCTTGTTCTTCTCATGCAGCGCGTGCGTGAGGGTGGTGAGCAGGCGCGCGCCCGAACCGCCGATGGGGTGGCCGATGGCGATCGCACCGCCGTGAACGTTCACGCGGTCGGCGGGGATCTCGAGCTCTTTCATCGCCGCCATCGTCACGTTGGCGAAAGCTTCATTGATCTCCCAGAGTTCGATGTCCGAAGCCTTGAGGTTGGCCTTGGCCAGAGCGGCTTTGATGGCGCCGACGGGTGCCGTGGTGAACCACTTGGGATCTTGCGCGAAGGTGGCGTGCGCAACGATGCGGGCCAGGCCTTTGGTGCCCCGCTTTTTAGCTTCGGATTCGCTCATCAACACGACCGCCGCCGCGCCGTCGTTGATTTTCGATGCGTTCGCCGCGGTGATCGTGCCGGTTTTGTCGAAGGCGGGTTTGAGGCCGGGCATTTTTTCGAACATGGCCTTGCCGGGCTCTTCGTCTTTATCGACGGTGATGGGTCCTTTGCGGTCTTGGATTTCGACGGGCGTGATTTCTTTTTTGAAGACGCCGGCGTTGATCGCGGCCTGCGCTTTTTTGTAAGAGTCGACGGCAAAGGCGTCCTGCTCTTCACGTGTGAAGTTGTATTCTTTTACGCAGAGTTCAGCCGCATTTCCCATGTGCCAGTTGTTGTACGGATCCCAAAGACCATCTTTGATCATCGAGTCGACCACGGTCGCGGGTCCCATTCGGTAACCGCTGCGCGAGTTCTCCAGAAGGTGAGGCGCCAGCGTCATATTTTCTTGGCCGCCCGCGACCGCGATGGTGGTGTTTCCCAGTGCGATGTTGTCCGCGGCGAGCATCACGGCCTTGAGTCCGGACCCGCAAACTTTGTTGATTGTCATACAAGGAACCGACGAGGGAAGGCCCGCGCCAAGCGCAGCTTGACGTGCGGGGGCTTGTCCAACACCGGCGGTCAGGACTTCGCCCATGATGCATTCTTGCACATCACCCGGATTGAGGCCGGCCTCTTTGACCGCAGCGGCGATGGCGATGGCGCCCAGCTTGGGGGCGGGAAGGCTGCTGAGAGTTCCTTGAAAGCTGCCGACGGGGGTGCGTTTCGCGGCGACGATGATCGCTTTTTCCACTTGTAACTCCTCTGAAGGGTGATGTTTTTCAGTTGCATCCTGACCGAAACACCCTCTAATTTCAAGAGACAGATCCTTTATCTGACGCGGAGGCCATCATGGTTCGCATCGCTGACTCGCTTGTTTCGGGAATGGTCCTGCTTCTTGTTCCCACCTTCGGTTTCGCCGCCGTCACCAAGTGGCCGCTCCAGCCGCAAGACCGCGTGAAGATCTCGGTCGGCAAGGCGCAGGTTGGTGTTGCCCGCGGGACCGACAATCAACTCACCGTGCAAAGCACCGGAGCCTGCCGGGAATTTCAGGCTGAAGCCGCCGCGGGTCACCTCACGTTGCGTGAGTCTGATTTAATGAAGCCGCGCAGCGAAAGCGAGATGTGCACGCTTCAAATTTCGCTCCCGTCGGCGCAGCCCTTGAGCGTGCACATCCTGGAAGGGTCGTTGCTCGTGCAAAAAGTCAGCTCGGACTTGATCTTGCACATTCAGAAAGGCCGGTTGGTTCTGCGCGAGGCTTCGGGTTCCGCGCAGGTCCATGTGCAAAAGGGCGATCTGCTCGTGCAAGATTACTCGGGCCGCGTGAAGGCGGATGTTCTTCAGGCGCCGGTGCAGATCCGAAACCTGCAAGGCGATCTCGAATTGCAAGCGCTGGCGGGCGATCACACCATCGACAAGTCCAAGGGCCATCTGCACATCAATCAGGCGCAGGGCACGATGAAGGTCACCGGCAGTAGCGGGGCGCTCAATTTTGAAAGCGTGCGTGCCGGTTTGAACGCGGATCTGTTTGGGGGGCGCATCGAAGGGCAAACGCAAGAAGGCTCCATCGCTTTGAAGCTGACGTCGGACGCGGATGTGAATATCAAGAGCCAGGCGGGCAAGATCAACGTGCAAGCGCAAGGCGGCACCAGCGTGAATCTCTCGACCCAAGAGGGTGAGCTCTTCCTGCCGGCTTATATGTCGATGGTTCGGGAAGGCACGGCCAAGTCGATCCGCACGCGCGTTCGCGGTGAAGGTGCGAAGGGGAGCGTCTTCGTGCGCACTCAAGAGGGCAGCATCACTCTGCGATAATCTTTGGGGGAGGGGTTGACAGCCCTTCAAAATTCGATCAAGCATGATTTGGAAAGATCAGTGCGCTTTATGACGCACGAGGATAGCTATGGCAAAGAGTGTCAAAAAGGCAAAGCCTGCCTCCAAAGGTGTTTTAAAACCGGCCGCTAAGGTGCTGAAAAAGCTTGTGAAGGCCGCAATGCCTGCCAAAAAGGCGACGCCCAAGCCCGCAACCAAAGCGGCTGCGGCAAAAAAGCCGGTCCCGGCTAAAGCGGCCGCAGCCACTCCCAAAAAAGCGGCGGCGCCAAAGAAACCGGCGGCGGCTGAAAAAACCGCGGAGAAGCCTGCGGGCAAAACCAAAGGCAAAATCGACGCGAAAGGCAAAAAAGGGAAACCCGAGGACCTCGACGAAGATTTGATGGTCACCGATGACGAAGAGATCGGTGGCGAAGAGATCCCGGATCTGTCGGACTTCGATGAAGAAGAGGACGAAGACGATGAGACCGAAGACTCGGATGCCGACGCTTCTGACGAGCCGAGCAGCGTTTCGGCCGCATCGAACGACGATCAAGAGGCGATTTTAACGGATGCTGAGGGTCGGCCCTATTGCAAAGTCCGCGACTGCGATCAGATCGCCGCCGTCGACAGCTACTGCCGCTATCACTACCTGCTTCTGTGGAAGAAAATCCAAGTCCGTCGTAAAATTTTGGTCGATGGTAAGCTTGAGCGTTATGTTGAAGAGCTCACCTCGCGCTACCCGGATAAATTCTTGGAGATGATCAAACGCGATTTGCGCACCGAGAAAGACTTCTTGTCGGCGATCGCGGAACTTGAAATTGATGAATCGGCAAACGAGAACGAATTCGATGACGACAGCCAGGTACTTGATGAAGTGCGTGGTTTCGGAGCCGAGTCGTCTTCGATGTCGGACGACGAAGAATTTTAAGAGGCGCCCGCGCGATCTCTAAAAACAAAAAAGCTCTCGGGATGACCGAGAGCTTTTTTTTGTTTGGGCGTTTGCAGTTTTTAGCGGCAGGCGCGTTGACTCACGACGGTGGTGTTGGTTTCGCAGCCTTGCAGTGAGCACGAGGACGCGCGGTTCCAGTTGCACTCACGTTGGGCTTGCTCTTCGGCGTCCCATCGGCTGCCACCTCGGCCGTAGAAAATCTGCTGGACGTTGTTGCCCGAGCGGTCGCGGACTTGGCCCACGATTTTGCAACGGTACTCCTCTTGCGTGCAGCGTTCGGTGCAGGTGCCGTGTTTCGCCGTGCACTCACCGCAGTTGGAATGGCCACCGAAGTGCTCCTCCCAGCCGTTGTCCGTGGCCGAACAGTTCACGGGGCCAGGACGGCCGCCGGGATTGAAGCTGCCACCACCGCCGCGGTCAAAGCCGCCACCACGATCAAAACCACCGCCACGGCCGAACCCGCCGCCACCACCGCCCCATCGAGGGGCTGCTTCAGCTGCAGTTGCCAAGGCCACAACAAAACCAAAAACGAGGAACAATGCTTTCACGGAAAACTCCTTTTTGCCGGCGTGCCGGTGTTGGTCGTTCGCGAGAAGGCATTAGCAAGGCGGAGGCCAGGCAAAATGGGGTCAAAACGCGCCTGAATTAGTGCAGTTTGTTTCGGTCTTTCGGGGGAACGTCGGGGTTCTCGGTCTCCTCGGGAGACTCCTCGCCGCCCTCAGGGATGAGTTCGTCCTCATCTTCTGAGCCTTTGACCAGACCGGTGTCATCAAGGCCCAAGAGGCGGTCGGCCTCGTCCTCGAGGCGCGAGTTCACGGTGGAGTGACGGCACCAGACTTTGAGCTTTTCGAATTCGAATTCTTGCCAGTCGCTGGGGAATTCGATGTCACCGTCATTTTCAAAGTAGTCCGCGACCATGCTGGCGGTCACGTCGATGGCGTCATGGATGCGGTCGACGGCCTCGTCTTGCTTGTAATCCATCGAGACTTCAAAGTTGTTCTGGCGCAAGGCCTTTTTTTCGACAAAGCCCACGCTCAAAATGATCTCTTTGGGATAGATGCGGCCTTCGATCAGAAGATCAAAGCCTTTGAGCTGCGGCCCAAAATTCTCCAAGAACGCATTCTTGATTTGTTCAACGAAATCGCCCGGAAAGGCGGTCCACTTTTTGGAGGTTTTGAGTCTGGGTTCCATGTGCTTTTATTCGTCGCATACGGGGAGACAGGGGGCAAGCATCTATTGACAAGGTCCGCATGACACTTCATATAAATACCAACTTTCAACATGGAGAAAACCATGAACCTGAACGAGACCTCCGCACAAACAGCGGCTCCGGTGACTCAGAAGGGTGTCTACATCTCGACCTACGGTTGTCAGATGAACGTCAATGACACCGAGCGGATGTACAGCCTCCTTGAGATGGCGAACTTCACGCCCGTCACGAGCCCCGATCAAGCCGAAGTGATCATCATCAACTCGTGCAGCGTGCGCGAAAAGCCCGTGCACAAGGTTTACTCGGAAGTGGGCACGTTCCGCCGCTTGAAAGAAAAAAATCCGAACATCCGCATCGGCGTGGGCGGCTGCGTGGGTTCGCAAGAAAAAGACAAGCTCATCAAAGACGCGCCCCTGATCGATTTCGTTTTTGGGACCGACAATATTGATCAGCTTCCCGAAATCGTGGGCCGCGCCTACGACCAGTCGAAGGTCGTTCAAACTCAGTTCCAGCACCGAGCGCCTTACCATGTTGAAACCATGGTTCGAAATCCCGGCGTCGCCACCTTCGTGAACATCACGAAAGGCTGCGATAATTTCTGCACGTTCTGCGTGGTGCCTTACACCCGCGGCCGTGAAAAGAGCCGGCCCTTTTCGCACATTTTGGACGACGTGAACAAACTCACCCAGCGGGGCGTGCGTGAAGTCACGCTGCTCGGCCAAAACGTCAATTCGTACAAATCCGACTGCGGCGTTGATTTTGCCGACTTGATCGAGCGGCTCGCGGTGGAAACCGATTTGCAGCGCATCCGCTACACCACCTCGCACCCCAAAGATTTCAATCAAAAACTCGTGGACGTCATGTACCGCAATCAGCCCAAGGTGTGCGAGTACATCCACCTGCCGTTTCAGGCCGGAAATTCGCGCGTTCTCGAGATGATGAACCGCGGTTACACGCGCGAGCAGTACCTCGAAAAAATCGCCATGATCAAAAAGGCGATCCCGAACGTGGTGCTTTCGACCGATATCATCGTGGGTTTCCCGACCGAGACCGAGGACGAATTCAAAGAGACCATCTCCATGGTGGAGGCGGTGGGATTTGAGACCATCTACGCCTTCAAATATTCGCCTCGTCCCTTCACCAAGGCCGCGCGCTTTGAAGGGCAGATCGCCGAAGACGTCAAGGACGACCGCTTGGCGCGCCTCTTTGCGGCGCACGACGCTTTGGCGATGCCGCTGGCCGAGTCGTACGTGGGCCGCGTTCTTGATGTCTTGGTCGAGGGCAAGGACGAAAAGCGCGGAAACATGCATGGCCGCACGTCACAGAACAAGAACGTGTACTTCACCGGCGACAAATCTTTGATCGGCCAAATGGTTCCCATGCGAATCACCAAGGCCAATCCGGCCGTCTTTCGCGGAGAGTTGATTTGACCGAACTGGATTTGATCCGCCTCACGGCTTACGGGATGACGGTGACCAACGATGGCGGCCGGCCCATGCTGCTTTTGCGTGACGAGCGCGGTGAGCTGACGCTGCCGGTCCCGATGGGACCGCTCGAGGGTGGCGTGGCGATGGCGCAGTCCAACCGCATGGCACCGCCCTCCAGCCCGCACCGCGTGACCGAGCTTCTTTTGAAGTCGATGGATCTGAAGATCACCCGCTGCGTTTTTTCTGAAATCGATGGATTCCGTCAGTGGGTCGAGCTCGAGCTTGAGAATCACCCTTTAGGTGCAAAGACCTTGCGGGTGCGAGCCGATGAGTGCATGAGTCTGTGTCTTCATCTCGAAGTGCCGGTGTACGCCTCGCGCGCGCTTATCTTGAAGGCTCGGGATTATGTTCCAGATCCGAAATTCCCGGACCCCAGCCGCTTGGTAAACCCCCGGCTGCGCCAATCTCCGCATCCTTACGTTCAGTAAACGAACTCTCGCACAGCGCTTGCTCGCTTTTTTCAATGGCGGCTTCGATGGCAACGGCGATCAGCACCACCACGAGAATGGCGAGAAGCAGCGCTGCTTCGTCTCCATGCGCGCTCGGCCAGTGGCTCCAGTAGCCGGGTGACGAAGAGCTGTGGGCTCGGGCGCAGGAGGTCCGGGCGCGTTCACTTGTGGGAGGTGCGTGCGCGCATCCCGCAAGTAAGAAAAATGAAATCAAAAGACAAAGAAGGCGCCTCATGCCTTGATCTTCTCAAGGGTAGTTTTGCGGCGGCAATGGGATCACGGTTGCCAGCATTCGTATGTGTTTCATCCATGGAAACGGCCGGGCATTGCCTGAGAGTCTCTTTTCAGTTAGTGTTTCAGCATTGTCTTGGACGTTCAAAAGGGGTTGCTATGATCAAGAAAACCGTCCGCGGGTTCACCCCGAAAATCGCGACCGGCGCCTGGTGTGCCGAGAATGCCGCCGTGATTGGAAATGTCGAGATCGGCGAGAAAAGCACAATCTGGTACAACGTCACTTTGCGCGGCGATGTGAATCACATCCGCGTGGGCAAAGAGACCAATATTCAGGATGGCACCGTGGTGCATGGCACCTACGAAAAGTTCGGCACGACGATTGGAAATCGGGTCACGATTGGACACTTGGCGATGCTTCACGGCTGCGAGATCGGGGACCGTTGCCTGATCGGCATGGGTTCGATTCTCATGGACGGCGTGGTGATCGGTGAGCAGTCGATCGTGGGGGCCGGGAGCTTGGTCACGGAAGGCAGTCAGTTTCCGCCGCGATCGTTGATTTTGGGGCGTCCCGCCAAGGTGCAGCGCCCTCTCACTGAGCAGGAGATCGCCTTTTTGGATAAGAGCGCCGACAACTACCTGATGTACAAGACTTGGTACCAAGAAAATTAAGCACTGCTTCATGTCAGATTCGGCGGTATAGACGAGCGCGTTGTTAAACGCGCCGGGGCCAATATTCCCTCGATTCGGGGGTCTTTTTCCGTCTAGAATGTGGCGACATTCAACGCTGCAAATTGGGGAGGCTTCATTGGGATCCGGATCAACTTTTGAGTACGCGCTGACCTTCGACGACGTTCTTTTGATACCGAAATACTCCGAGGTGATTCCGTCCGAAGTCTCCACTCAAACCGAGTTTGCCCGCGACATCAAATTGCAAGTGCCGATCTTGTCCAGCGCGATGGACACCGTCACCGAAAACAAAATTGCCCGTATCATGGCCCAAATGGGCGGGCTCGGGATCATTCACAAAAATCTCTCGATCGAAGACCAGGCCTTTCAGGTCGAAAAAGTTAAAAAGTACGAAAGCGGAATGATCACCGATCCCATCACGCTCGGACCCGACGCCTTGGTCAGCGAAGCGGTCGAGATGATGAGACGCTACTCGATCAGCGGTGTGCCGATCACCGTGGAGGGGAAGCTGGTCGGAATTTTGACCAATCGAGATCTGCGCTTTGAGAAAAAACTGAATCAGCCGATTAAAAATCTGATGACGTCCGAAAATTTGGTGACGGCGCAAATTGGAACCACGCTCGAAAAAGCCAAGTCAACTCTGCAAAAACACCGCATCGAAAAATTGCCGGTTGTCGACAATCAAAACCGCCTCAAAGGTTTGATCACGATCAAAGATATCGAGAAGGCGCAAAATTACCCGCAGGCGAGCAAAGACTCGCGCGGGCGCCTGCTCGCGGGCGCGGCCATTGGCGTGGGAGCCGAGGCGTTTGAACGGGCGGCGGCTTTGGTCGCGGCTCATGTCGACGTGCTCGTCATCGACACCGCTCATGGTCACAGCAAAAATGTTCTCGAGATGGTCAAGCGCTGCCGCAAGGAATTCAAAGACGTCGTGATCGTGGCCGGTAACGTAGTCAGCGCAGAAGGCACCGAGGCGATTCTTTCGGCGGGCGCCGACGTCGTGAAAGTCGGCGTGGGCCCCGGCAGCATCTGCACCACGCGCGTGGTGGCGGGTGTGGGCATGCCGCAAATCTCCGCCATCATGGAGTGCTCGAAGGTCGCCAAGAAAAAAGGCAAATCGATCATCGCCGATGGCGGGATCAAGTTCTCGGGTGATTTGACCAAAGCGGTCGCGCTGGGCGCGAACACGGTGATGATTGGCAATCTCTTGGCCGGCACCGAGGAGTCTCCCGGTGAGACCATCTTGTTCCAAGGCCGCACCTACAAACTCTACCGCGGCATGGGTTCGCTCGGCGCGATGGCCAAAGGCTCGAAAGACCGTTACGGTCAAATGGACGTCCTGGATGAATCCAAATTGGTTCCCGAAGGGATCGAAGGCCGCGTGCCTTACAAAGGCAATGCGACCGGCGTGATCCATCAATTGGTCGGGGGCCTGCGGGCGGGCATGGGTTACCTCGGAGCCTCGTCGATTTCGGAATTGCAAAAAAATCCCCGCTTCGTGCAAATCAGCGCGGCGGGCCTTCGCGAGTCGCACGTGCACGATGTCAGCATCTTGCGTGAAGCTCCCAACTACCGAATGGAGTCGTGATCGTGAAGAAGGAACGCGGTTTTCTGGTTTTGGATTTCGGCTCGCAGCTCACGCAGCTGATCGCGCGCCGCTTACGCGAGCTCGGTTATTACTCGGAAGTCTACGCTTACGATGTTTCGATTGAAGTGATCAAAGAGCTTAATCCTGCGGGCATCATTTTGTCGGGTGGTCCCTCTTCGGTTTACGAAGAGGGTAGCCCCAAGCGTGACGTGAAAGAGCTTTTGGAGCTGGCGCCGGTGTTGGGCATTTGCTACGGCATGCAGCTCTTGGCGTTTCAGATGGGCGGGATCGTGCAGAAGTCCGATCACCGCGAGTACGGCTTTAACCGCGTGAACTGGAAAGAACCGGTCGGCAATATTCCCGACAGTCAAAAAGTTTGGATGAGCCATGGCGATATCGTCAAAGCGCCTCCCGTTGGGTTTCGCGTGGTCGCTCACAGTGAAGGCGGGCACCCGGCCGCGATGAAGTCGGACCGCGCTTGGGCCGTTCAGTTTCACCCCGAAGTGGCGCACACCGAAATGGGTTCTGAAATTTTAAAATCGTGGGCCCTGGAGGTCTGCCATCTTCAGCCCAACTGGAACGCGCCCCACATCCTTGAGCGCTTGACGGCCGAAGTCCGTGAGAAAGTCGGAAACGACCACGTGCTCGTGGGCCTCTCGGGCGGCGTGGACTCTTCGGTCGTGGCGACGATGCTGACCAAGGCGCTGGGTGCCGAGCAGGTGCATTGCGTGTTCGTCGACAACGGTCTTTTGCGCAAAAACGAATACGAAGATGTTTTGCAGATGTACCATCAGATCGGTCTCAACGTGATGGGCGTCGACGCCAAAGCCGAATTCATGGCCGCGCTCGCGGGCGTGGCGGATCCCGAGAAGAAGCGCAAAGCCATTGGCCGCGTGTTCATCGAGGTTTTCGAGAAGGCCAAAGAAAAGCTGCCCGGCTCCGTCAAGTGGCTCGCGCAAGGCACTCTCTACCCCGATGTCATCGAGTCGACGTCGGCGCACGGAGGACCTTCGCAGGTCATCAAGTCCCATCACAACGTGGGCGGACTGCCGGAGCGCATGAATCTGGGGCTGGTGGAGCCGGTGCGCTGGTTGTTCAAAGACGAAGTCCGTGAAATCGGCAAGATGCTGGGTTTGCCCGCGAACATGTTAGGACGGCATCCGTTTCCAGGCCCAGGCCTGGCGATTCGCGTGTTGGGCGAAGTGAACGAAGAGTCGCTGCGAATCATGCGCGACGCTGACCACATCTTTATCTCAAAACTACGCGAAAAAAATCTGTATCATAAAATTTGGCAGGCCTTCTGCGTTTTGCTCCCGGTGAAAACTGTCGGAGTGCAAGGCGACGGCCGCACGTACGATCAAGTGCTGGCGCTTCGGGCGGTGACGAGTCAAGATGGAATGACCGCTGACTGGTATCCGTTTGAGTTTGAGTTTCTGCGCGAGGTTTCGAACGAGATCACCAACAAAGTGCGCGGTGTGAACCGCGTGGTCTATGACGTGACATCGAAACCCCCGGCCACGATCGAGTGGGAGTGAGATGACGGTAAATAATGGCCCCTCTGGGGCTGGATTTGTCCATTTGCACACGCATTCCGAGTATTCGCTGCTCGAAGCCTCGAGCCGTTTGAAAGCTTTGGCCAAAAAGGCCAGCGAATACCAAATGCCCGCGCTCGCGTTGACCGACAATGGCAACATGTTCGGCGCGATCGAATTCTATTTTGCGTGCATGGATAAGAACGTGAAGCCCATCATCGGCCTGGACGCTTACATGGCGCCGAACGGCCGTTTGCAAAAAGGAACCGACCGCAACGAAGTCCAGCGGCCGCCGACACGTCTGGTGCTTTTGGCCCAGAACCTCGAAGGTTATAAAAATCTCTGCAAGATCTCCTCGATCGGTTACCAAGAGGGCTTTTATTACAAGCCCCGCATCGACTACGAAGTCTTGGAGAAGCTGAGCGGCGACATCATCTGCTTGAGCGGTGGTCTGCGCGGCGAGATCCCGTTTGCTTTCTTGAATGATGGTCCCGAAGTCGCGCTCGAAAAAGTGCGCCGCCTCAAAGAGATCTTTGGCGACCGTTTTTATCTTGAGATGAACCGCACCGGCGTTCCGCAGTGGAACGACGTGAATCCGTTCTTGATGGAAGCCTCCAAGATCGCGGGCGTCCCGCTCGTCGCGGCGAACGATGTGCATTACCTCGAACGTGACGATCAAATGATCCAAGAGGTCTTGGTTTGTATCGGAACGAATAAAACTTTGCAGGACGAAACCCGCTACCGCTTGGGAAGCGATCAGTTTTACCTGAAAAAGCCCGAGCAGATGCGCGAGCTGTTCAAGGATCTACCGGAAGCTTGTGACCGCACGCTCGAGATCGCCGATCGTTGCAACGTCAAATTCAAACTCAAAGACGACAAAGGCAAGCCGATTTACCATCTCCCGTCGTTCCCGACCCGCCACGCGGCAACCGTGAAAGAGGAGATGGAGATCGAGGCGCAAAAGGGTCTGGAAGAGCGCTTTCAAGAAGCCGAAGCTCGCGGCGAACCCGTCACGCCCGAGCAGCGCGATGAGTACCAAAAACGTCTCACGTTCGAGCTTGGCGTCATCGACCGGATGGGCTTCAACGGTTACTTCTTGATCGTTGCGGACTTCATCAATTGGGCCAAAGAGCACGGCATTCCCGTGGGGCCCGGTCGGGGCTCGGGAGCGGGCAGCTTGGTCGCCTACAGCTTGAAGATCACGGACCTGGATCCGATGCCTTACAAGCTTCTGTTCGAGCGGTTTTTGAATCCCGAACGTATCTCGATGCCTGACTTCGATATCGACTTCTGTCAGGACCGCCGTCAGGAGGTCATTCAGTACGTCACCGAAAAGTACAGCCAAGACTCGGTTTCGCAAATCATCACTTACGGAAAACTGCAGGCCAAAGCCGCGATCAAAGACGTCGGCCGCGTTTTGGGAATGACCTACGCCGAGGTCGATCAGGTTTCAAAACTGATTCCTGACAAACCCGGCACCACGCTCGAGGGCGCGCTCGAGGCCGAGCCGCGCATGAACGAACTCATGGAGATGAGCCCGCAGGTCAACACGCTCGTGGGACTTGCGAGGCGGGTCGAGGGTCTCGTGCGCCACGCCGGGATTCACGCCGCCGGCGTGATCATTGCCGATGGTTCGCTCGTTTCGCACGCTCCGCTTTACAAGGGTGCTGATGGCGAGAACGTCGTTCAGTACGACATGAAGCACGCCGAGAAGATCGGCCTCATCAAGTTCGACTTCTTGGGTCTTAAAACCCTCACGCACATCAATCACGCCCTTCATTTGATCGAGAAAAATCGCGGTAAGAAGATCACCACCAAAGAGATTTCGCTTTCGGATCCTGGGATCTACGAAATTATGTCACGAGGGGACACCGCCGGGATCTTCCAGTTCGAGGGCGAGGGCATCACGGACGCGATTCGCAAGATCCGTCCAACCACGTTCTTCGACATCACCGCGATCAATGCCCTGTACCGTCCCGGTCCCATGGCCATGATTCCGGACTTCGCCAAGCGTAAGCACGGCGAAGAGCCTGTCACCTTTTTGTTCGACGATTTGAAAGACGTTCTCGACGAGACGTACGGTATTATCGTCTACCAAGAACAGGTCATGGGGATTGCCTCAAAAATCGCGGGTTACAGTCTCGGCGAAGCGGATATGCTCCGACGCGCGATGGGGAAAAAGATCAAAGAAGAAATGGATCAGCACCGCCTTCGCTTCATGAAGGGTGCGACCGAAAAGGGATATGATCCGAAAAAGTCCGACGAGCTGTTCGACCTCATGTACAAGTTCGCCGACTACGGTTTCAATAAATCGCACGCGGCCGCTTATTGCGTCGTCGCCGCGCACACGGCTTACCTGAAAAATTACTACCCCGCCGAGTTCTTCGCGGCTCTTCTCTCGACGGAGTTGTCAGACACCGACAAGGTCGTCAAGTACGTCAAAGACGCGCAGAGACGCGGCCTGCTCGTGAAGCCTCCGCACGTGAACGACTCCGAGTTCCTTTTTACCGTTAAGGGTGAAGATATTTACTTCGGATTGGGCGCCATCAAGGGCGTGGGCGAGCTTGCGATCAAGGCGATCGTCGATGCCCGTGAGGCCAACGGCGGCAAGAAGTTTGAAACCCTCGAAGAGTTTTTCGAGCGTGTCGATCTCAAACGTCTGAACAAAAAAGTCATCGAATGCTTGATCAAGGCCGGCGCGCTCGACGGTTTTGGCGCGCACCGGGCGCAGATCATGGCCGGGTATCAAAAGTTCTTGGACCGTGCCGAAGAATCGCGCAAAGAGCGCGAGGTCGGCCAGGTGTCGCTGTTTGATTTGGGCGAGGGCACCGAGAAGAAAGTCGTGCTCGAGCAGGTGAAGCCCTGGTCGCGTTCGGCGAACCTCTCGTTCGAAAAAGAAGTTTTGGGTTTTTATCTCAGCGACCATCCGCTCAAAGGCTTTGAGAATATCGCCTCCATCTGGACCACGGGGAACATTTCAGACATGCCCCGTCTCTTGGAGGAGCACAAGGCCAAGCTCGCGCTCGACACCAACAAGCAAAAATACGATTTCCGCAACCGTGACGGCAACAAGCGCCGCGTGGTTGTTTCGGGCATCGTGGCCGAGAGCCGTGAGTTGATCACCAAAAAGGGAACGCGCATGGCCTTTGCCAAGCTCGAAGACCTGACGGGTGCGCTCGAGCTCGTGATCTTTCCGGACAGCTACGCCAAGGTCGAGGGCCTTCTCAAAGAGGAGAAGCCGCTTTTGATCGGCGGTTTCCTCGAGGGCGAGGACGGCGGCGCGAAGATCATCGTCGATAGCGTGGCTTTATTGGAAGAGGCGCTTCGTAAAACGCGCAAGATGATTTTAAGGCTGGATAAGCTCGAGGAGAGCCAGTACGAGGCGCTGTACTCGATCCTCACCGAAAATAAAGGCAATGTTCCCGTCGAACTCATCGTCTCGGTTCCGGAGTTGGGCCAAGAGGTCTTGCTTGAAACCGAAGGCCTCAGCGGAGTTCAAGTCGGTAACGAATTGCTCGAATCGATGCACTCCCAGTTTGGTCACACCAATTTTATCGAGATGCGGGTTTAAGGAGATTTTTTTATGAACCGAAAACTTCGAAACATAAAACTTCTAGCCATGGTGGTGTTGCTGGCATTGGGCTTCGCGGCCTCGATGTCGGATGCCCAGCCCCAAACTTTGGTGGAACGCGTGGTTGAGGTGCAAACCGGGGAGAAGAATCCGTCGCTCGCGCGGACCGTGTTGATGAACGCGGCGGCCGAGCGCGCTTCGGAAGATCTGATCAAAGAAATCATCGGCGAGCAGAAGTTTCAGAAAAACCGTTCGATGATCACGGCCAAGATCGTAAAGCGCTCGGCGTCTTACCTGCCATTTTCGAAAGCCGGGGAATTGGTGCCTCGAACCGGCACCGATGGTTTTGAAATGTCGGTCACGTTGCGGGCGAATCTGGATCAATTGCAGGCGCTGCTTTTGGAAAACGGCCTTTTCTACGACAGCGACTCGACCCCCGCGGCGCTTCCGGTGGTGCGCTGGCAGGACCGCGTGGGCTCGCGTTCTTACGGTTGGTGGATGAGCGCGGAGCCCAGTTTTTTGTCGCAAGAGTCCCGCGTGTTCGAGACCGCGCTGCAAGACGCCTTTCTGAAGTCGGGGTTCTTCGTCTTGCGTCCGCAAACATTCGCCTATGAGGATATGCTCCCGCGCGATCAGCGGGCCGAGTCGCCCGCGCCGGACCAGGTTTCCAATTGGGCGCAGATCTGGAACGCACAGATTGTGATTCAGGGGCAGGTACAAATGTCCAAAGGCGAGCGCACCGACACCGTGTCCATCGATATTCGTTTGACGGCGCTGCAGGCGCTCAACAACCGCGTGATCGCCGAAGTGGCGCGAAAATTTGAGACCGATGCGGGATCGTTTGATGCGGTCGTGGGCCGCAAGCTGAAAGAGGTCACGCCTGGTCTGGCCGCCGATCTCTCGAGTCAGGTTTTGGAGGCGTGGAAGCAGGGGACCATCAACTCCCAGCTCTACCGCCTGAAAGTCGCCGGCCGCATCAGCTTGCAGCAGCAAGAGGCGCTTAAAGAAGCCTTGCGCACGAAGGTGCGCGAGATCAAATCTGTCAAAGAGCGCTTGATTTCTTCGGATGCGTTGATTTACGAGATCGACTCGTCGATGGCTCCCAATGAGATCGCGAAGAAGATCGGCGAACTCGACGTGCAAGGTCTTAAGCTGGTGGTCGATTCCGCGAACGAAAAAGAAATCACCCTGAAAGCGAAGAGGTAGTCGGATGTCTTGGACGCAGCGAACTTGGTGGTGTTTGGCGCTGACCCTGTCGGCGGCGGTGGGTTGCTCGACCTTTCAGGCGGCCGAGACCGGGACGAAAAAAGAAATCCGCGATGACAACCGGGTGGGTTCCCGAGAAGATGGCGGCGTTCGCAAACGCATGATGGTTTTGCCCTTTTTGGATTCGAGCGATGTGCGAGGTCAGGACCTCCGTGACGACGCCCGGGCTGAGTTCATTCGCGGAATCAACCGGACCGGGGCGATCGTGGCGGTCGACTCCAAAGATCTCAAGGTGGACTTCACGAAAAACATCAAAAACGGCGAGTATGATATGACGGCGATCGCCAAGCCGGCGGGCCAACTGGGCGTTCAAGCGGTTCTTGAAGGCAAGCTCATCGACATCAACGTCAAACGCTCGGCCGATCCTGTCGGCATCTTCCGCCAAGTGAAAACCAAGTTCGAAGCCCAGGCACGCGTGCGCATTTTTACGGCCCGCTCGGGACGTGAGATCTTCAACACGGTCAAAACCGTGACGCTCGAAGAGGCCAATGTTCGAGTCGCCGAGCGCGTGGATTCGGACCGCTTTTTGACGAACAACCCGGAACTTGTTCGTAAGCTGGTCGAGGAGGCGTTTTTGGATTTCACGCCCCAGATCGTGGCGGCTTTGGACAAGATGAGTTGGGAGGGCCGGATCGCCATGGTGAATGGCGACCGCATCTTCTTGAATGTGGGAAAAATTTCGGGTCTGCAAATCGGCGACATTTTGAAAGTTTCGGAAGACGGCGATGAGATCTACGATCCGCAAACCGGGAACTACATCGGAAAAACCCCGGGCCGTATGAAAGGCACCCTTGAGGTGGTGAGTTATTTCGGTCAAGACGGGGCCATCTCGATCATCCATTCGGGATCGGGCTTTCGCGAAAGCGATCGCGTTGAACTCTATTAGTTGGCGCCGATTTTCGTGAGATCGAAGCTGTAAGTGGATTTTTGCTCGTGGTCCATGATGACCAGGTTTTTCGATTGATCGAAACCCAAAATGCCGCCGCCCGCACGGATCCGCTCCAGGGCCAGTTCGACCTGCGCGCGAGCGAGGAGGGACTCGTCTTCGTCCTCGACGTCCAAAAGGTTTGAGAGCTTCACGATCAAGGTCTTCACGTCGGATTCCGCCTGAATCAACTCGAGGCGCAAGAAGGATTCAGGACGCAATTTTTGCACGAACGCAGGCAGCGCCGCCGCCGCGGCGTTCGGCTCCAGTGCCCGGATGAGATCCAGGATTCCGATCTGCAAGTCCTCGTTCTGCGACATGGCCCCATCTTGGGGCAAAATCTTGACTCATACCAGAGAAATCGGCATTTCAAACCTATGTCCGTTTCGACAAAGCCCGAATTTGAATGGAAAGGCCTCATTTCTTACGAGAGCGCCCTGCTCTTGCAAGAAAAATGGGCGGTTGAAATCGCTCAAGGGCGGAGCTTGAGTCGGGTGTTGGGCCTGGAGCATCCTCACGTGATCACGCTCGGACGGCGCTCGAGATTGGATCCCGTTGTTCCTCAAGGCCCCGTGGTGTGGACCGAGCGGGGCGGGGAGGCCACGCTTCACTCGGAAGGCCAGCTTGTCATTTACCCGCTCATGAAACTTCGCCCCCGCTTCGAGGTCCGCACTTGGGTGGACTTGTTGCTCGAAGTCACCCGTCTCAGCCTGCTCGAGGTTGGGATCGAGTCCCGCGTCGGCGAGCAGTCGGGGCTGTGGACCAAAAACGGCAAGATCGCTTTTCTCGGCATCCGCGTGAAGAACGGCGTGAGTCTACACGGTCTTTCGATCAACGTGCGCAACGACCTCGCCCTCTTTAACGCGATCAAAGCCTGCGGCATTCGCGGGGCGGCGCTGGACTCCGTGGCGCTGAACGGTCTCGAGCTCTCGCCCCACGACCTCTATCGCGTCTGGATGAAGCACTTTTCGTCCCAATTTGAGAAATAAGCCAAGATATCTTGTACCGCCCTTGTCCCTGTCTTGAGGCGCTTCTTGTTAGCCTGTTCATCGGAGGTTACATGAAGACACAAATGATTTTACTCGCCGTCACCGTTTGCACCTTGGGACTGTTCACCGCCACGCCTGCGAAAGCCGCCAGTGGAAGCGGGGTTCTGCTTTCGTTCAACGGTTTTATGTACAACCAGACTCGAGAGACAAATGGGGGTTCGAGCGACGACAATACGTACATCTACGACATCAAGCTGGGTTACCTGAATGGGAGCGGTCTTTACTTCGGCGCCATTCATACGACCCGAAATCACAATGGCTCCGCCATTTCCGGAGAGTCGGGATCGGCTCTGGGCGCTTCGCTCGGGTACATGGGTGACGCGGGCTTTTATTTGATGGGTCACTACTATCTGGATGCGAAGCTCGGCGACAACAGCAAAGGCACCGGCTATCAGGGCGACTTCGGCTACATGGGGAATGTGTCGGGACCCTTCTACGTGGGCACCGAATTGACCTATCGAAACATCACTTACACCGACCGCAACGGCGGCGCGGGAAATCTCACGGTCAAAGAGCTCTTCCCGATGCTCACCGCCGCGTTTATTTTCTAAGATTTTTAAAACAGAGTCAGTCATAGTCCCCCGGCTTGCAGTCGGGGGCTGCCAACTTCCGCGCAAACTCGACCGTGTTTTTCATTCCCATCAGTTGAGGGAGATGTCGCGAAGGCTGGACACCAAAGGTGTTACTTCCTGTTTTGAGGTGGATCACCACTTTCGTCTGTGGATCGACGGTCAAAGATTCGGAGCTCGGGGCACGTGAGCTTGGTTTTTCTTTAACATCGGCCAAGAACGCTTTCATCAGCTTTCGCTTGTTCGTCAGTTTTTCGCAAGCGCTCTTGGGAGCCTCGGTTCCAAACTCATCCAGGTCGTCTTTGAAAACATTCACGACAAAATCCCCGCGCTCCGGTCCAAACCAAACCGAGGTCTTTAGATCATCGAATCGAACCTTGACGGAACTGACTTCCGAGAGTGGTTTGCTGGATTGAAAGATCGGTCCATAGGTTTTGGGGCACTCGATCAGCTTCTCGCGTTCAAGCAAACGCAGCCACTCCCTCTGTGTTTTTTTGGTTGCCGATTGTACCAATAAGAGCCGCTTGTTGTCCCACATGTGCACGATGACGGATTGGTCACCGTCCTGAATTTTCATGCCGCAGGTCTCGCTCACGACGGACTTGGTGACGAGTTTTCGAATTTCATCAATGACCGTATTCTCAACAGAGTCGGTGCAGGTATCCCAGGCTTGAAGACCCGCGATGGGATGGCGGTAGACTCTTGTGGCACCTCGATACCCCCGATCAATTCTGAAGAGGAGGTCGGTATCGCCGGAATCTTTTCTTTTGACCGTGATATTGAACAGATTGAGAGAGAGGGTTTGCTTAAGAGTGAGCGTTTCAGTTTTGACGTCCTTGCTGTGTTCCAGCGTCCTTTTTCCATCCGGCGCAGTCTTGTATGTCGGCGCAATGATATCGCAAGGCGGATCCTTTTTCGCGAATGCTGAATGCGAAGCGACCACTGAGATGAAAAGACTCAAGGAGAGTGTGCGCATCATCATCTCTTTTCTGGGTAAATGGGTTTTTCCGGTGAGGGGTCCACCCAATCAAAACCCTTGGACTTTCGATTTTGAACAACTTTGAAAATTTCTTTGAGGCCGATGAGTCGAAGGCCCAAGCTGCTAGGCCCCTGATAGGCCAAGCCGCCAGGAGCAGATCCGCCAGAGAACAAGACGCGCACGGTGTCTTTTGTTGACGGTTGCGAGTTTGATTTCTCAAGCCTAGCTTCGGCGAGCTCCTTGCGAAGGATGGGGCCGAGACCTGGCTTGAAAGTCAATTCTTTCGCCGATCCGTCGACGGATGAAATATAGTCGAGGAAAATTCCTCCTTTGATGTCATCAGCAAACATCACCCGGATGCTGACCCGGTCGTTGAACAAGAAAAGAACGGAGTCAATTCGATCTAGATTTGCAAGATTGGAGAGTGGGCCTGTCGCTGGGCGGGAGCAAGACGAGGGAGACGACTCCCTCTCGAGGAGTCGAATGAAATCGCTCTGCGCATCTTTGGACATACCAAAATACTCGACCTGATTGCTCGAGCTGAGAGAAATAGAGATCGAGAAAGGTTGCCATCCCTCTTTACTCAACGACGCGGGTTCGCGAAAATTTCGTCCGCAGCCTTCCTTCACGCGCGTTTTTGATAGAATGCTCATCAGCTCTTGGTAGAGCGTTCGGTCATTCTTGCGCTCGCACACGACGGCGTCGAAATGAAGATCCTCGGTTTGCGAGTATCTGATCGTCGAGCTTCGATCTTTGTGATTGAGGCTCATCGAGAAGTGCTCGGAAAAGGTGCGTTCTTTTTCATAATTGGACTGTGTGCGCCGAGAAATCGAAACGTGTTCGACTTTTTCAAGTTCGTCTTTGTCGAAACTATTTTTTGAATAAGGCTTTGGCCGCGGATGATTTGTCGGGTCCGAGTAAGACCACGAGACCGAGTAATCACAACCGGCTTCGGGTGGGTCATTCGCGGCGGCTGGAGCTGCACAGGACAAAACAATGGCAATGATCGCGCCTTTGCGAATCATAATCCTCCCTGATGTCTCCTTTTCGGACGGGATCGGATGAACTTGAGACAAAAGTCCTGTTTCAAGATGAGACATCCTAAATCGGGAAAATCATTCGTGTTTTGCGGGGAGAGAGAAAATTGGTCGTCTCTACTGGACTCGAACCAGTGACCTTTTCCATGTCAAGGAAACGCGCTACCAACTGCGCCAAGAGACGAACGGGATGAGAGTTTTTAACAACTTTCGCCGGGCCTTACAAGGTCTGCGGTGGGGCACCAAATTGCAATGCGTCATCGGCCGGAGAGGCTCGCAGTCCTCAAGAAAAGTCCTCGAGAATTGACTTGTGATTTCGACACCTTCGGCTGAAGACAGGGTGTGATGCCGATTTACCTCTCGCACTTTCGATGTCCGGAGCCTCCCCACTCGAAAGAGCAAGGCGAGAGCTTCCTTTGGCTGCAACGGGCCTATGCCCATTACCAAAAAACAAAGACCTCCACCGAGGCGGACTACGCCCGTTTATTGAAGCGAGTGGGCTGCTCACCCGGTCAAATCGGCCGGCGCCATTACTTCCTTGCGGACTTCAATGAGACCGATATCGCCGAGGGCGTGATTTTTAAGCGTGAGCGGATCGAAGGCGCGCTCGCGCGGCAGAACTTTTTCCAGGGCGTTTCCAAAAAAATCTTTCGTGATCTTTATGACGGCGAGACGCTGCCCTCGCAGATCATCCACGTTTCGTGCACGGGCTACGTATCACCTTCGGGAGCGCAGTTGGTCGCGGCCGAGAAGGCACCCGAGACCATCGTCACTCATGCTTACCACATGGGTTGCTACGGCGCCTTTCCGGCCCTGCGCATGGCCTCGGGGTTTCTGACCAATGAGGCTTTGCCATTGGTCAACCGCGAGAGTGTGGATGTTGTTCACACCGAGCTCTGCACTTTGCAATTGAGTCCCGAGGACCCAACGCTGGAGCAAATCGTCATCCAGACGCTTTTTGCGGACGGCGTTGCGGCCTATCGGCTAGAGAAACATAACATTTTGGGTTCAGCGCTGGAGCTCAATCAAATCGGCGAGTTTCTCATTCCGGATTCGGCGGGCGCCATGGAGTGGACTGTCGCCGATAGCGGGATGCAGATGACGCTCTCGAAAGACGTTCCCACATTGGTCGGTCAGGCCTTGCGCGAAGCGCTCCTGCGTTGGGAAACGCAAAGCGGTCGAGCCCTCGTGCGTGAGCTCCCGCAGATGATCGTCGCGGTTCATCCCGGAGGGCCCAAGATCATCGACGCGGTTCAAAATCTCTTGGAGCTCAAAGATTCGCAGGTGCGCTACAGCCGAGACGTTCTCTTCGAGCGTGGCAACATGAGCTCGGCCACCGTGCCGCACATCTGGAAGAAGATTCTGGACGACGTCAATGTGACCGACGGCACTCAAGTGCTGTCGATGGCTTTTGGCCCTGGCCTCACGCTGTGTCTGAGTTTGATGACGGTGCGGCGATGACCTTTTTGTTTCTCATCTCCGCAGGCCTGCAAGCCGCTTTGATCTTGATCGATGAATTTTTCTTTCACTGGGCGCGCGGCCTGCCGCGATGGGAGCGACTGGGGCACCCCGTGGATACTTTGTCCTTGCTGGCGCCGCTGAGTTTGGCGGCATTTTCGACGCCGACCGAAATCACCCAGCGCCTTTTTATCGTCCTGGCCGTGCTGTCATGTCTTTGCGTGACGAAAGATGAGTGGGTGCACCGTGAGCGGGCGCCGGCCGCGGAGCAATGGGTTCATTCGATTCTTTTTATATTGCACCCTGTGGTTCTTCTCGGGGCTTACTTCGCTTGGACCGTGGACCCCGTTTGGATTCGGATCGTGGTGATGCCGATGGGCGTGTTCCTTCTCTACCAAATTATTTTTTGGAACTTCTATGCAGACCGATTTTTCGCGAAAAGACCGTGAGCTGATCAACAACGACTATTACCACGACCTCTCGGATCGCTGGTACACGGCCGACGACGACCCGATTGCGCTCTTGCGTGCGGAGGCCCGGCTGCGCAACCCGTGGATCGCCGACAATATTCGCCGTCATGCGCGGGCCAGCGAAGACACCACCGTTCTGGATGTGGGGTGCGGGGCCGGTTTTCTCTCGAACCATCTGTCCGCGCAAGGTTTCCGCGTCACCGGCGTGGATCTCTCCGAGAACAGTCTCAAAGTGGCCCAGTTGCGCGATCAGACCGGCCGCGCGGAGTACATTTTGGCGGACGCGTATCAGCTCCCGTTTGCCGATGAAAGTTTTGACGTCGTGACCTCAACGGATTTTCTGGAGCATGTCTCGGAGCCTCGGCGTGTGCTGCGCGAAATTTCACGTTGTCTCAAACCGGGCGGTCTGTTTTTCTTTCACACCTTCAATAAAAACAAAATCTCCGAGCTTCTCGTGATTAAGAGTTTGGAGTGGTTCGTTAAAAACACTCCGGAGCATTTGCACATCGCGGATCTTTTTATCAAGCCTCAGGATCTCAAAGCCTGGATGGAGCTGGAAAACATGCATTTGGTCGAAATCCGCGGCGTGCGGCCGGTCTTCTTGCAGAAACCGATCTGGCGGCTGCTCACCACCGGAACGGTGGATCCCAAATTTCGGTTCCGTTGGACGAAGTCGCTCGCGGTTTCGTACACGGGGTTCGCGCAAAAGATGGGCGACCCGGCTAAATCGCGGGTTCCGTCCCCGGAGTCGGCGGCGGCTGAATGATTTTGATGGTCGTGTGAGTCACCTGCAGGCCGTTGGCTTTGAGATACTCCAGACCGCGTGCCAGCACCTTGTGTCCCACGGTGTACTGCGCGCCATAATTGTCGATGTAGTACGAGAGTTTCAGTCCAAGCCAGGATTCGTTGTTTTCGGAGACCAAGCAAACGGGTTCGGGAAAGTTTCGAATTTCGGGAATCTCCCGCAGCGAGGCCAAGAGGCACTCTTGGGCCAGTTGAACATCGGTGCCGTAGGGGAGACGAAAAATCTGGCTGCGAATGATCGGAAGATCGCCGCTCTGGTAATTGGAAATGTGGGAGTTGGCCATCGTGCGGTTGGGGATGACGATCACTTCATCGGCCCAGCCGATCAACGTGGTGGCGCGCCAAGTGATCTCTTTGACCTGACCGACGGTCTTTTGCAGGCCTTGGACCACCTCGACCCAATCGCCAATTTCAAATGATTTGTCGAGCTGAAGGCTGATCCCGGCGAACAGATTTCCGAGAGTGTCCTGAAGCGCGAGACCGAGAATGATCGAGAAGGCGGCCGAGGTCGCGAGCAGCGGCGCCAGCTGGATGCCGAAGATTTGCGAGGCTCCCCAAAGCGCTAAGACCACCGACATGAGAAGCGAGAAGATGTTGACGATCAGAACCGGAACGCCGGCTTTCATGGATCCTAAGAACAGATACTGCAGAATGATCAGGCGGCAGACTTTGACGAAAACCGCGCCTCCCCAGCCAAAGGTGAGAATTCCCAAGTACGGCAGCGAGCGGCCGAGCGGACCCTGGCCTTCGGTGAAGTGCAAGATCCCAGCGAACGTCATGAAAAAGACCGACATGATCAGGTAATGGCGGAACAGCCCGCGAAAGTGATTTTTTAAGTTCCGGTGGCGCTCGTCCGAGACTTCGCGAAGAAAAAGTTTGTAAAACACCCAGGCCAGCAAGAGCAGCGCGCTCAAGATGATGAATGGTTCAAGATCCAGCAGGGCGTAAAGACTTTGGGTTTGGATGAACTTTTCGTTCATGCGCTCCTCAGATGACTTCGGACAAAAGCGCCGTCAGTCGGTAAATCGCGAGATTGATCTGATCTTGAGAAATGTCGTCCTCGGCGCTCTCGTCATTGCGCCAATTGCGAAAGGCTTTGATGTTCTTCCAGCCGATCGAGAAGACGACCGTGCCCGAGGGGTTCGATCCGTGCGGGGTGATGTAGGGCATGAGAGTTGTTCCCCGAAACGACACGCCAATCGTCGACGATCTCAGCGTCATCACGCCCGAAGAGATGTCTTGGATGGCCATCTCAATCGCTTCGGCTTTGAGTTTCTTTAAATTTTGAAAGGAGATTCGAAAGTTCGGATCTTCGTAAAAGGCCAAAAGCTCATCTCCGGCTTGCAGCAGCTCGCGCTCTTTGGCGGAGGCGTCTTGCTTCATGATTTCGGCCAGTTCGCGAGAGGTGGCGATCACGTCGACTTTTTTGAAATTCTCGTTGGGCTGTGACATTGAGGCTATTGTCCTCGAGGTCCAGCCGGGGAGCAAGAACGGGCCGAGAGCCCGACCTCGGTCGAGATTCCCGGGTCCGGGGCTGGGGCGTCTCAAGACAGAGCGCCGAAATGCCGATAGGTTCGACGGAAAGAGGTGTTCTATGTTCCGAGCCTGTCTGACATGGGTTTTGTCCGTTTCGTTGGCGCTGCCGGCTTTTGCGCTCACGCCCAATCAAACGAAGACCGTGCAAGATTTTTTGAACACCACGGGTCTCTCAAAGAAATCGGTCACTTGGGCCGAGTTTTACAAGACGGTCGAGCGCGATCTGCCCTTGGATGTTCAGCGCGAAATGCAACTGTTTTTGAAGCAGCACCCGAAAGCCAAAATCCCCCAGCCCAAAATTAGCAAACTCAAACAAGGAAACGACGATGTCGTTCAGCTTGAATTCGGAACCGGGAAAGACAAAGTCTTCTTGGTCATTTCCGGTAAAAACGAGTTCGCGACTTTGAAGGGTCAGCAGGGCGGAAAAAAATTCGACCGGCGCGTGCGTTTGTCGGATTTGCGCAACCCCGTGCGCTTCATCACGGAACTCTCCGGCACCCAGCGTCCCTGGACCGAGCAGGTCCCGTCGGTGCAAGTGCTGAATGCCGATCAACTTAAAAAATTAGGCGCGGGACAGCGCCAGGCTTACATCGACAAGTTTCGCGAGATGATGGCGGCCGCCGAGAAAGTGCAAAATGCGTTCGGAACTCCCAAGGGTTCCGCCCGCTTGCAGGATTATCTTTGGAAACAGCTTGTGGAGGAAGCGATCGCCGCCGCCCCTGCGGGCGAGTGCATCGTCGCGGGCTGGGTGGGTCAATACCGCTCGGGTTCGTGCGAACCTCCGTCGGAGGCCCGCTCTTCGGGCTGCGCCAAGTGTAATGGCGAAATTTACGGCGGCTCTTCACCTTGCATCAGCCTTCAAAATGGAAAACTCCCCTTAAATGCCACCGAGATTTGCAATCAGCGAACGGAATCCAACAAGTACGCCGTTTTCCAAGGGGTGAAAACTCAGCAAGACGTCGACAATAAAAAACAAAGTCTGGCGGGTGTGCTCACGGGTCTTCGTGAAAAATGCTCGACCATCGAGGGCGGCGTCTCGCAAGGGACCAAACTGTCCGAGCAGACCGCGACCTGCGCGAATTTGAAAACCCGCATCTCCGAGCTTGAGGCCGTTCAATGCGGCATCTTGGAGCAGCAGCGTGACAACTTCCCGGATTTGCGTTGCCGTCCTCCCGAGCCTGCTCCCGCGCCCGCACCCGTGCCGCCGCCGGCCGAGCCTGAGCCCGGTCCTCGCGAACCCGTCAACCGTCCGTCGAGCGGGGAGTGCTTGAATCTGCCGACGTCACAAAACCAATTGCGTTGCCAAGCTTCGCAGGTGCGCCAGATTGCGTGTAACGAAGACGGCGAAGCCGTGGCGAAGTTCTATTGCCAGTGCGGCGCGAACGAACAGCCCGAAAAACAAAATACGAACTTGGATGTCGGCTGCGCGCCCGCCGCGCGCGAGAGTTCCTACGACGATTACTCGCGCCGCCGCGAGCGTCCCAAAAAAGAAGAGTCGTGGTTCAAGCCGTGGATGGGGATCGCGCTGGCCGGCGCGGCCGGTTTGGCTCTTTGGTATTACGGGACCAAATCGACATTGGAAAATCAATACAGCCTGATCACGCCTACGCCTGTGGCGACTCCGGTTCCTGCGCCTTATACCGCACCGATCACGGCGCCCACGCCGATTGACGTGTCACGGCCACCGCCCACCGGGACTCGATAAAAGACCGGAACTCGAACTCAACAAAAAGAAGGTCGGGCAATGCTCGACCTTCTTTCTTTTTTGCGTTCCAATGAGGAATGCCCATTTTACCCCATGATCCCACCCGCGAGCCCTCGGTACCCGGTCACATTCCGGCCCCCGAAATTGCGCCGCCCGTCCAGAAGCGCGCGTACGTCGATGAGGCCGCCCTGGAGGGTCTCGATTTCGTCGAGACGAGCGGCGCTTTTCATGGGGGGCCGCGGTGGCGCAGCCGCGGTTACGCCCTCGTGGCGTGGTCTTTCGTGGCGACCGTGATCGATGCCTGCGTTGTTTTGGGGCTGGCGTGTCTGTTCTTGTTCGTCACGCTTTGGATCGAAAAGACGGGCGTGCAGATGGCCTTTCTGGAGCGTTCGCTGATTTTAAAAAGCGGCGCGATGATCTTTCTGTTTTTGCACGTCACCTATCTGCTCTCGCTGCGCATCGTTCTCGGTCACAGCCTCGGTGAGTGGGCCTGCGGTCTGAAGCTGGGTGAGCCTCGCATGCGCCTCTCGCCCCGCTATTCTCTGCAGGTGCTCTGGCGCTTTGCGATCGTGGTGGGAACCGGAGTCGTGAGTCTTCCGATTCTGAGTTACCTCACGGGACAGGATTGGGCGGGCCGCCTTTCGGGGCTCCCCTTGATTACGTACGACAAGACATCGAATTGAATCCGCGTCAAAGGAACCAAAGATGAAAACATGGATGTTGAAAAGCTCGCTCTGCTTGTTCTTGGTCCTCGCCGCTTGCGATAAAAAAGAACCGCAAGGGTCGGACAACAACAATAGCAATGGAAACAACGAGAATGGCAATTTGCCTCAAGCCGACTCCACCAAATGGGACACCGGAACCACCGTGCCTCCACAGGAGGCGGGCAAGGAAGGCGACTTCTTTATCCATACCGGAACCGGAGAGCTCTACCGTAAACTTCGTGATCAGTGGACCGTGGTGATGAACATGCGCGGGGCTGCCGGTGCGCCGGGGCCGGCTGGAGCCGCCGGACCTCAGGGTCCTCAGGGCGCGCCGGGGTTGAATGGTGCCGTCGGTGCGCAAGGTCCCGCAGGTCCCCAAGGTCTGGCCGGGGCGAACGGCGCCGCGGGACCTCAAGGCCCCAAGGGTGACACGGGAGCCGTGGGGGCGACGGGAGCTCAAGGCCCGGCCGGGCCTCAAGGTCTGGCCGGCGAGCATGGATTGGATGCGAATCGCATCATCCTCGCTCATCGCTTCGGTCAAACCGCGACGATTTGGAAAGTTCCGAAGCGCGTGATCGCCGGTGGTCCCAGCACGTTGGAAGTTACTTACGGCACCGTGGGCAATGGCGCCGTGATCTTGGATCTGGGTCCGCGTGTGCGCTGTGCGTACCGCGGTGAAGGAGCCAGCGCGGATCCTCGTTACGGCACCTTCGACTACGAACGTGGCCGCATCGCTTCGCTCGAAAAGTGCGTGGATCAAGGCGTGGTCTCACCCTCGGATATTTTAAACCGGACCGACCGTTACACCAAAGCCGCCGCGATCGACATGGCGCGCGGACTTGAATTGATTTCGCAAGATCAGGTGAGCTTTCAAATTCTTAAAGCGGGAACAACGGTTCCCGGCGCCAAGGTTCTCGCGCTGATTCCTTTGTACGTTTATCCTTAACGGGTCCAGAGACCCATGACCTCGAGATGCTCGGTTTGCGGGAACTGATCGATCAAGACCAGCTTCTCGCAGTTCCAGCCCGCAAGCGTTTTGGCGAGATCCGCCGTCATCGATTCGGGAAAGCAAGACATGTAAACTAGTCGCTCCACATGGGAGCCCGGCAGGGATTCAAGAAAGTCTCCCACGCCTGAGCGCGGAGGGTTGACCAAAACCGTGTCGACACCGCTCAGGGCTGCGGCTTGGTTCTGAAAATTTCCCACCCGCAATTGGAGTTTCGCCTGAGGTCTCAAACGCCCAAAGCTGGCGCGGTTGATCTCAAAGGCCGCGGCGGCGCTCGCGTCGAACTCATAGGCGTCCACGCGCTCGCAGCGGGCGGCACTGGGAAACGTGAGATTGCCCGTTCCCGAGCCGAACTCGACCAGATGTTCAGAAGCGGGGAGAACGGACTCGAGCGCTTGAATGATCGCGCGGTTGGCTTCACGTCCCACTTGCGAGAAGTCGCCAATGCGGGACTTGAGGGCGAGCGGCTCGCCGTCAATCCAGGTCTCGCTCCAAACATGGTAGTGCGGGTCTTTCAGAAGTCTGGGGGCCCCGTTTTCAAAAACGAGACGCTTGCGGCGTTGGCCGATTTCGACGACCTCCGCGATTCGCGAGAGCCGTTCGAGAGTTTCACGTTCTTCGAACAAAGACTTCACGTCCTCATTTGCCAAATCCAGCCAAACTCCCATGTCGCCTCGGGAATTCACCCGCAAACGCACGGATCCACGCCGAACCGGAAATTTAAATTCACGAAACTTTTCGTGCCAGTGTTTCAGCTGGGGACTGAGCTGCTCGCAGGTGAAAAGATCTTCAATGCGCGAGCGGTCCTTGTTCCACAGACCAAAGCGCCCCTCTTGAATCTGAAAGTCGAGGCGGTCGCGGAGGCCGTGCCCGGGAAGGTCCGCCCAAATCAATTCGCGCGGTTCACGCAGGCCGCGGCCGCGTAAAAGCTCGAGAAAGCGCGTTTGTTTGCGCTGACGCTGCAGCTTCAAAGGGTCTCCCCAATGACTGCAGCCCGAACAAATGGAGGCGTGAGCGCAGGTCAGTTCCATCGCATCCAGCAAGAGCTGGCGTCTTTCACGGCGCCGTCCTGTTCGTGAAGATCCCGCTGCGTGAATCCCAGGGTGACATGCGGCTTGAAGTGCGTGGGCTCAAAGTCTCCCGTGCCGCCGCGCTTGGTGAATTCGGCTTTCAGTTTCTCACGGAATTCCAGGAGAGCGGGAGATTCCACGACAACGTAATAGGTTGACTGATGTCCCTTGTGAAAACGCCCCACGCAAAGGGGCACGTAAGGAGAGTGGTGAAGGGCGGCCGCTTCGGCCCAAGCGTTCACTTCGCTCATCAGGAGCTTTTGGCTCAAGACGGTCCACTCCGGCGGCGTGATCACCGTGATGTGCGCCTCGCCGCGATTCTTCAGTTCGATTTTCAATCGACTTTCAACTTGCCGGCGCAGCTGTTCAAAAGGCGCGTATTTGAGATTTTGCGCGACGTAATGGCTTTGCGGCTCAAAGTGCTCGGCCAGGGTTTTTTCGACCTCAAGGGGCTTCAATGCGCGAGCGAAAACGAGAACAGGAAGAAGCCAGATGACGCACATCAAATAAAACGCCGATTTGACAGAAACTGAGGGGGTCTGCATCAATATCCTCTATGAAAAAACTCATCTTTTTGCTGCTCCTCTCTACCCCTCTTTTGGGGTCTTGCCAATTCTTTGATCGCGTCCATGCCGAAGACAAAAAGCCCAGTTTCCATTCCGAAAAAACCGACGTGTCCCAAGATCCAAAAGTCATCGGCGCCCGCCGTCAGATCACCCAGGTTGGGCCCCGAAGCGGGGAGGCGTACTTCAGTCCCGATGGCAGCAAGCTGATCCTTCAGAGCGAGCGCTTCGAAGGCAATCCGTTTTATCAAATTTACAGCCTCGATCTGAAATCGGGACGCTCCGAGCTGCTCTCGACCGGCAAAGGCAAAACCACTTGCGCCTGGTACCACCCATCGATGACCAAGGCACTTTACTCCAGCACGCACCTCGACCCCGATCTCAAGAAAAAAGCGCAGGAGGAGTACGATACGCGCAAGTCGGGCCAAAAAGCCAAGTACAGTTGGAGCTACGATGACACCTACGACATCTTCGAGGTGAACTTGAAGACCAAGGCGCAAAAACGCCTGACGACCGCCAAAGGCTACGATGCCGAAGCGTCATACTCGCCCGATGGTCAGTGGATTCTCTTCGCCAGCAACCGCACGGGTTACACCGAGAAGCTGTCGGCGGAGGATCAAAAACTTTTCGAACAAGACCCGTCCTCGCAGATGGAGCTCTACATCATGAAGTCGGATGGCACGAACGTGAAGCGCCTGACGAACCACCTCGGCTACGATGGGGGCCCGTTCTTTAGTCATGATGGAAAAAAAATCACCTGGCGCCGGTTCACTCCCAATGGCGCCTCGGCGGAGATCTGGACGATGAATGTCGATGGCTCCGACCCCAAAGAGCTCACCCACTGGAAGGCGATGAGTTGGGCGCCGTTCTATCACCCTTCGGGCGACTACATCATCTTCACGTCGAACAAGCTCGGGTATTCGAATTTTGAACTCTTCATCGTCGATGCGGCCGGAACCAAGGAGCCCGTGCGCGTGAGTTACTGGGACGGCTTTGACGGCCTTCCGGTGTTTTCACCCGATGGACAAAAGCTGGCCTGGACCCACCGGGATGAAAAAGGGGAGTCGCAGGTGTTCTTGGCCGACTGGGATGATGCGAAAGCCCGCTCCCTGCTGGGTTTGGGAGCGCGTGCGCCGCGAGGGTCTGACTTGTTGGGAGACTTCAATCCTCACGACGGTCGTACGATCGTGTCGTATCTGGCCAGCCAAGAGCTGGGCGGCCGCCTCACCGGATCGCCCGAAGAGATCCGTCTGAATCGAGAGCTCGGCGTCCTGATGAAAGATTTGGGGCTGAAGCCGGGTTGGCAAAACACCTACACGCAGGAGTTTGAATTCACCTCGGGCGTGGACGCGGGATCTGGGAACGAGGTCGTGCTGTCGCTCGAAGGGAAAGAGCAAAAACTCAATCAGGGCGATGATTTCATGCCACTCTCGTTTTCGAAAAGCGGGGCCTTTGAAGCCGCCGGCATTGCGTTTGCGGGCTACGGACTCGTGGCCCCTGCAAACGAGAAACAGCCCGAATACAACTCGTACAAAGACCTGGATGTGAAGGGCAAATGGGTGCTCGCCTTCCGTGAAATTCCCGAAGAGGTTCCGAATCAACGGCGCATTTTCTTGAATCAAGTCTCGCGCTTGCACCACAAAGCTCTCGTGGCGAAGCAAGCCGGCGCGGTGGGGTTGATCTTGGTGTCGGGTCCAAATTCAACGGCGAAGCAGAAAATTCTCAAGCTGCGGTTCGACGGAAGTTTCGCCGAAGCGGGTTTGCCGGTGCTTTCGGTGTCTGACGACGTCGCTGAAAAATTGCTGAAATCCACGGGCCGCTCGCTCAAGTCTTGGCAGAGCGAGCTCGACCAAGGCGTGATCAAAGGCGAAGCGGAACTCAAGAATGTCCGCCTCGGCGCCAAGGTGGATTTGATCGAAAAGAAATCCACGGGCCGCAACACCCTCGGAATGATCTCGGTTCCCGGCGCCAAGCAAACGCTGGTGATCGGCGCGCACGGCGATCATTTGGGAAAAGGGGAGTCGGGTTCTTCGCTGGCGAAAGGCGCGGAGCAAGGCCAAGTCCATGTCGGCGCGGATGACAACGCTTCGGGCGTGGCCGCCCTTTTCATGGTCGCGCAGCAAATGCAAAAGGCCATCAAGGCGGGAACGTTTAAGCCGAAGCAAAACATTCTGTTTGCCGTCTGGTCCGGCGAAGAGATTGGGCTTTTGGGCTCGAGTGCGTTCTTGAGAATGAACAAGGCGCCGCTTTCGGCGTACCTCAATATGGACATGGTGGGCCGTTTGCGCGACACGCTCCTGGTCCAAGGCGCGGGCTCGGCGCTCGAGTGGCGCTCGATCCTGGAGCCGCTCGCGGTTTCGCAAAAAGTGTCGATCAGCATTCAGAACGATCCTTACGTGCCTTCGGACGCGATGGTGTTTTATGTGAAGGGCGTGCCGACAATCATGTTCTTCACCGGCGTGCACACCGAGTACCACACGCCTCGTGACACCGCCGAAACGATCAACTACGAGGGGCTTGCCGAGATCGCGCGTCTCATGACGAGCGTGGGGCAATCGATCGCCGCCGGCCAAGACGGCGCGCAAAAGCCGGTGAAGCTGACCTATCAGAAAGTCGAAAGCTCACATCAAAAACTCGAGGGCCGCAGTTTTCGCGTCTATCTCGGAACGATCCCGGATTACGCGCAAGAAAAGGTCAAAGGCGTTTTGATCTCGGGCACGTCGAAAGACTCCCCGGCGGAAAAGGCCGGCCTCAAGTCGGGCGACGTGATCAAAGGCATGGCCGGAACGAAAATCGACAATATTTACGATTACGTTTACGTTCTTCAAAGCTTGAAACCCAATCAGAAGGTGCCGGTTGAAGTCTTCCGTCAGGAAAAAACCCTGACCTTGGAACTCACGCCGGTCCTGAAAGAATAGAAAGGACCCTTCATGAAAATGTCCTCCGTCGTCTTGTCCGCCGTTCTTTTTTCGGGTGTCTCCGCTCTCGGCGCGGATCGCATGGTCGTGGTCACCGGCGATTGCCTTCGCAACTTGGTTCCGGATCGCGGCGCGATCACCCTGACCGCCGAAGCTTTGGAAAAAAATCCGGGCGCCGCCATGGAGAAAGTCAGCGAGCACTACAACCGCATCCGTGAGCGCGTGAAAAAGATGAATCTCAAAAACATGGAACTGGAGACCACCGACTTCACCGTGAACGAAGACATCGATTGGTCCAACAACCAGAAGAAGTCGCGCGGGTTTCGTGCCCGGATGGGTCTGCGCGTGACGACGTCAGACACGAGCAAGCTCGGGGATCTGGCCTTGATCGCGTCTGAGCTGAAGGTTCAGGACGTCTCGGGACTTCAGCATTTTGTTGCTCGTGAGACCATGCAAAAAGAACGTGAGGCGTGCTTGCAAGAGGCGTATCAAAATGCCCGTTCGAAGGCCGAAAAACTCGCGAAAATCGCCGGTCAAAAACTTGGAAACGCGCTCTACATTCAAGAGGACGTTGCCAGTGCGCCGACGCCTTCACCGCGCATGATGGGCCGAATGGAGATGTCGGCCAAAATGGATTCGGCCTCCAACGCGCCCGTCTTTGAGGCGGGGACCAACAAGATGACGGTCGGTGTTCAAGCGGGTTTCGAACTCAACTAAAAGTCGAAACCGATCTTCGAGACCACGGTGTACTCGGTGTCGCCATAGCTGTTCCAAGCCGTGGCGCCGAGGCTCCAGTGGGCGGTTTCAAGATACTGGGTCCAGAGAAGCCTTGTTTCGGTGGCGAAGGAGCCATCGTAATAGAGTTCCGTGCTCTTTCCCGTGAGCGCCAAATCCCATTCAGAGTCATGATGATAAGTCAGCTGAAGCTGTCCCGATGATTTCGGCAGTTCGGCCACGGAGGTCGTGATGTTGATCATCGTGAATTTGGCGGCGGGGGTGTCTTCAAGGGCCCGCAAGGCCTCGGCGGACTCGGAATAAGACGACCATTGCCCGGTGGCCTCGAACGAAAAGTGGTCTCCCAGTGGGCCGCCCAAGAGAAGTTCGAACATCTCATTGTTCATTTTAAAATCTTGATTCACTTCGCTGGCGCCCAGACCTAGACCCAAGCGGTAAGAGTGGGATTTGTGATCTTTCAAAGACTCGGCGGGTTCGTGCGGCCCACCGAAATAAAACGCCGCTCGCAGTTCGGCGCCGTTTTGCGTGAAATCGTTTTCTTGAGTGCGACTCGTATAAACGTAGGCATCGACATTCAGAAAATTTCGGTAATCAAAACCGAAACCGCCGCCAAAATCGTGTCCACGCAAAAGTTCGTACTCGGAGTTCTCGCTGTATTTGTACTGATTGGCCGCGATCGAAAGGTTCCACGAGGCAAATTGCCAAGCTTCGGGGGCGGAGTCCTGATTGAATTCGTCCCAAAAACCGAGTTCCAAGCCCAAATAGCCGCGGCCGAGTTCGGTTTCGATCAGGGCGCCGGTGGCCCTTGAAATGGAGGGAGTCAGGAGCATGGGAAGAAAGGCGATCGCGCAAGCAAGAGGCCGTAGAGGCATAGAAACTTGGATCTCTTTTTCGTTACGGGTTTTATCCCATGATAACGAGGAGAGTCCGCCGAATCAGCGAGAATTCGGGGCTTAGCAGAGATCCAGACCTGCTTCTGATAAGTTATATTATGTAACACTAAGCCGAGGTTGGATTTGATTTGAGCTCTAAAACCAAGGATTTAGAGGCTCTTTTCAAACCTGATTAATCGAAGGTCCACTCGCGAAAGCCAAGTTTCTTGGCCTTTTCAAGGTCCGCCCGGTCGATTTCGTACACATTCGATTGTCCTGTCGGCGTTCCGCAGGCTTGAATGTGCATGAGTCCATCCATCTTGTTCACGGCCGAGAAAACCGTGATCCCTTTGAGTTGTTTCTGCATCTCGGCCACCGGGATGGCTTTTCCTTGGCCGCACTGGAGGCTGCCGTCGGCTTTAAAGACTTTCACGCGGTCCGTGGGTTTAACTTCATTCATCGGAAGTGTCGCCTGTACAGGTTTTTGGGTCGAAGCTTCGGCCCGTTGTTCTTTGCAAGGTCCGGCCGCGCATCCCATGAAAACGGCGGCCGAAAGGATCGAAAATACGGTCAAAAAGAATCCAGAAGCTTTCATCTGATCACCTCAAGTGGGGAAGCGCGGGCGCCGGGGCCCATTTCGCTTCGATGGCGTACAAGTTGGCTTCGTTCGAAATGAAATAAACGGTGTTGTTCACGCCATCAACGGCGGGCGGAGACAGGATTCCCCTCCCCGGCTCAAAATGGCCCAACTCTCGTCCAGAATTGGCCTCCAAAAAGCGCAGGGCGCCCAGCGATTCACCGTACACCAAAACGCCTTTGAGCATCGAGGGCTGAGTGGCGATGCCATTTTTCACGGGATGACTCCAAACCATACGCCCTGTCGTTTTATCGAGCGCGATCAGCTCATCCGTCGTGCTACCGAAATACAAGCGGTCGCCCATCATCAAGAAGCCGCCGTAGCCGCCCTTCTCAAAACGCCAAACCAAATCGCCCGTGGCGGCACGAAGCGCGTAAGTCGCATCGTCAAAGCCCAAAACGTAAACGACATCGCCATCAACCAGAGGGTTGGTATCCATGTCGCGGAATTTTTTATTTCGATTGAGCTGCTTTTCCCATTTCACCTGGCCGGACTTGGCCAAAAGCGAAACGACCGCGCCGTCACTGAAGCCGACATACAAGGTGCCCGCGCGGTAAGCGGGTTTCGATCCGCCGCGGATGGAGATGTTCGCGGTCTCGGGCCGCGCGTAAAGCCACGCCTGCTTGCCCGTGTCCGCTTCGAGCGCAAACAGCGAGTTGGCGCCCGTCAGGAAAAAGACCAGGCCGTCTTCGACGATCGGCTCCGAGAGATTTTCGATTCGGGTGGGGAAGGTCCAAACGACTTGGCCATTGTCGGCGTCCACGCAGTAAAACTGCCCGTCGCTCGCGCCAAAGAATAAGTAAGAGCCTTTGACGGTGGCCGAGCTCTCAACGCCATTTAAAACGTTCAGGCGCCACAACTGGCGGCCCGTCTTTTTTTCGTAAGCAATCACCCCGTCCATCGAGTTGGCTTGAATGAGCATGTCCCCGCGAGCTTTGGAGCGATAAAACACCGGCGTGAATCGATTGATTTTGCGAAAGCCCAGGTTCTCGGTCTGCGTGGTTTGAGTGGTCCAGACGTTGCGAACTTGAAACGTTCGGCGCTGTTGGTTCTGACTCAGCCAAGACTTGAAGGTCGAGCAGCCAGCACTGAGGCCGGCGACGAACACCAAAAAAAGAACAGAGAATAACTTCAACTCGATCACCCTCGCCTTTTAAGGCGCCTTACTGGACCGTTGTTGTCGATTGCAAAAGGCGCAGAAGCTTTTCGGCCGACCGGCCGGCGGTCGTGTCTTTTGCATCGGCGATGACTTGCTTGTAGTAATCTTCGGCTTCGTTCTTCTTGCCGAGAGTCTCCGCGCAAAGTCCCATCTTCAACTTCAATTGGGGAGCCATGAAGGCCGCCGACTTGTCTTTCGCGAGGTCCGACCAAGTTTTGATCGCGCCTTCACAGTCTTTTTGATCGGCCATTTGCGTGCCGAGCTCGGCCTTCACAAAGGCTCCCATGGTGCCGCGGGTGCCGCTGGATTTTTTCAAAATCTCAAGCGCCTCCGGACCTTTGTTGTAGGACTTGTACAGGTCGGTCAGCAAAAGTGCCGACATCGCGCCTGCGCGTGACGACGGCGCTTCGTTGATCAGGTCGCGAAGACCTTTTTCGACAGTGCCGTAATCTTGTGCCAAATCGCCCGTCGCTTTCACGCCCTGAGCTTTCGGTGCGACCTTGGTCTTCGGATCGGCGGGTTGATTCGCCGTCGCCGTGTAAAGGTCGAACTGTTCTTTCTTTTTTTCGTAATCATTCTCGAGGACAAAGTACTTCTCTTGAAGTGAAGTCTCTTTGCGCTCATTCACAAAGCTGTACGCCGCCCCCGCGCCGCCCGCGACGAGCAAAGCGCCGATCACGATCAGAACGAGTTTCGAGTGAGTCGTTGTCCACTCAAAACCTTTTTTGAGTTCCTGCGTGACGATATCCGGTTGAACTTTGTCTTTCATAGGTGCGTGGCTCCTTGGGGCTTAACGGTTGTTCATCTCTCTCAATGTTGTAAAATTTCGGCTCGAACGTCCAGGATGACGTTGGCGCAAGTTGCCAATTGTCTTGATGCGTTCTTCAGCAAGTCGATTTGCTGCGATGTGTGTACCGACATTGTCGCGCTTGGCGATTTCAAAGACCTTCCAGCAATTGTCATAAACGCGGCGCGTTTTCTCGAAAGCGCGGTCGGGCGAGTACCCTTCCAGCTCAACGAACACGTTCATCAGGCCGCCCGCATTGATCACGAAATCGGGAGCGTACAAGATGCCCAGTTCTTTGAGTTGATCGCCGTGCTTGTGTTCGGCAAGCACGTTGTTCGCGCCGCCCGCGATGACTTTGCATTTGAGTTTGGTGATCGATTGATCGTTCACGCCGGCGCCCAGGGCGCAAGGAGCCCAAACATCGCACTCTTCGAACACGATGTTTTCAACCGTGGACGTTTTGACTTTGTAGAGCTCCACGTGGCGCTTCACTTTTTCGGCATCGATGTCGGCGACAATCACGTCCGCCCCTTCTTGAACGAGGTACTTCACCAGGTGCGTGCCGACGTTGCCCAGCCCCTGAACCGCGACGCGAACGCCCTTGAGGTCATCTGCGCCCAGCTTAAATTTTACCGAGGCTTTCAGGCCCATCAAAACACCGTGCGCGGTGTAGGGAGACGGGTCACCCGACCCGCCAAAATCCTTCGGAATTCCGGTCACCCAGGGCGTTTCCATAAAGATGTGCTCCATGTCCGTGACGCTGGTGCCGACATCTTCGGCCGTGATGTAGCGGCCGTTAAGGGAGTTCACGAACTGGCCAAAAGCGCGGAAGAGACCTTCAGATTTGTCTTTTTTGGGATCGCCAATGATGACGGCTTTTCCGCCCCCAAGATTGAGACCGGCGGCGGATGCCTTGTAGGTCATACCTTTCGAAAGTCGCAGAACGTCAACCAGCGCTTCGTCTTCGGTCTTGTAGTTCCACATGCGAGTGCCACCGAGAGCGGGGCCGAGGTTGGTGTTGTGAATGGCGATAATGGCTTTCAGGCCCACCGAGGGGTCGTGACAATAGACGACCTCTTCGTGCCCACCGTGTTTCTCAATCAATTCAAAAGTTGCCATGCTAGTCTCCTCAAGGTTTGCGGAGCTGCATTTGTGGGCAGCTCCTCGGCGCAGTTGGTATTTGCAACCCGAGGAGCATAGGGAATTTCAGAGGTCAGGCCAAGCGAAAAGAGCAATTGCTCGGTGGATTAGAGCCCGTTGGCACTCAAGGGCGACACGAAGGACTGAGGGGCGTCTCCTGGGTAGCGCGTGTAGTGCAGGTCGAGATTCATATTATAGAGCGTGGCGCTGGATGGGTTGAAAGACACCCGGATCGTACACGTCGCCCCTGGAGGCAGAGACATGCCGCAAGTCCCGCCCGTCCCGGGCCAAGACCCTCCGTTAAAATTGAAATGCGTGGTGGCGGCGAAAGTCCCGCCCGTAAAGAGCACGGCCGTTCCACCGGCGTTCGTCAGGGTGAGATCCGCCGTGCTCGTCGAGCCGACTATGGTCGATGCAAAACTCGCCGGTGTCACATTCAGCTGCGCACGGCCGCCGATGGACTTGCTCGCTAGCGAACCCGAAATCCCGTCCATGACGCCCATTTCATTTGCGAAAAGCCGCACGGTCCCGGCTGCGGTGTCGGGATTGACGAACTTCGCCCAAATGGAAAACGGATTTGTCGCAGGCGAAGACCACGTGGTGCCAAACGCCAGAGGCGAGGTGCACGACGCGTCCGTGTAGAGAGCGGGAACAATCCCGTTGGCGCCGCCGTCGAATTGGAAACTCAGATTTTTCGACATGGCAACGGGAGCGGCCAAATCGTTCACGTAGCTCACCGAGAATTCGTGGCAAATGGCCTGGTCGCTGTTTGCCGAGACATCGCTGAGCAGGATTTTCGTGGCCGAAGTTGAGGGAACCGCGGCGACACGAAGATTGAGCGAGAACGGGATGCTTTGCGCTGAGGTAAAACCGAGATTCAATTGAGCGGTGGCAGGTGAAACCGCTTTTGCATAAAGGGTGATCATGCCGCCTGTCATCGTCACATGAGGGGGCACGAAACTTGTCGTGCAGGCCGCGTCCGTGAAAATGCCAACGCCGCTCCCGTTCACCGTCAAGGTTCCAGTCCCACTTTCGGAGACAGCGCCACCCGAAAGATTTTTAGCATAAACCTTAAAGCGATGGCACGAGCTGGCCCCCGCATTGAAAAGGACAGTGGGTTGGTCCGCGATGAGCTGTGCCATCTCCGTAGGCGAAACAACCGAAACCGGCGCGCTTGCGGCCGCCAAGGCGGTGCTGGGCGTGGCGGAGATCGACCCCGCGCCGGTCGCCATGAAGTAAAAATTCGCATTGGGATTTGAGCCTGCTGCTAATGGCAGCGCCAAGGTCGAACTCGCCGACGAGCAGAGCATGTCGTAATAAAGAGTGATCGAACCGGTGGCGCTGACCGTCGCGGTCGTGGCGGCATCCAGGTAGCTAAATCCAGTGCCCCCGGCGCTTTGCGTTCGCACCTCACCACGGGTGCAGACGCTATCCCCCACGGCCACCGGGGCTTGAACCGCCAGGGCCACGGCGGAGCTTGCTAAACTCGAGAACCAATCGCTGCGAATCAGAAGCCCGCGGGAGTAAAGTTTGTTTCCGAGAGATCCGCAAACCACGAGATTCATCCCGCCCGTGACATCCGCAGGAACGTACGAAACGCGCAGGTCAAGGGCTCCCGTCGCCGGATCGTAAGTCGAAAGTCCCGTCGAAGTCTCGGTGACTTTCGTAAAACCGTCTTCGCCCGCATTGATCGCCAGGCAGGACACATTTTCGGAGTCATTATAAAAGCCGGGTCCCACGCGTTTATAGACGGTGAACTTATCAAACAGGTTGAACGTGCCCGGCAGCAGCGCCGACTGCACGCGGATATTTCCACTCACAAGGCTCAGATTGAACGGAGCTCGGTAGGTGGTTCCCACATTTTTATAAACGCCGAAAAAGGGCGACGCGCCGTCTTTCCCATTACCGTCGATCGAGGCGCTCGCAAAATTCAGCGTGTCTTGATACTCCACGGGCGCGGGAGGGCCAACACACAGGGGACTGTTGTCACCGCCGTGAACGTGGTAGTTCGTGAGCGGGGTCACTATATCTGAGAGTTGCGCGGCCGTCGGAAAGGTTGAGGCGTTGAGAATGCCCGTCAGGCCCGTGCGAGCCTCGCTCGCGGGTTGACTTGAAGCCGTTCCGAGGCGCGTGAGCGGAGACAGGGTTCCTGGACGGCAAACGGCTTTTCCACTGATGGCACCTGAATGCCCAAACCAGCCCATCACGAGGACCTGAGCTTCTTCACGGCGCCAGTCGTGGCCACCGATGTAATTTTCATTTCGGTCATGTGCCGGGATCGAAACGCGAAGAACCTTGCTTTCACCGCTCGCGGGCTTGAAAACAGCATCATCAAGGCTCACGGGTCCACCAAAGAGGACGAGGCCGGCATCGGTCACGTACTCCAATTTCGCACCGGTGAGAGCGAGTGCCTGAAACCAACCGTTGGCGATGATCGATTTCTCAACGATGAGCGACGGCTTCCCGCTTCCGGGGCTGTACTTGATCGCGAGTTCGCCCGTCGGCCCCGACGTGGCGTCGGTGAAATAGCGTCCCCACACCGTGCCCGACACGATGGGTGTTGTTGAGCCGACGTCGTTCACCTTCATGGGGAGCTTCACACTTGCTGCTTTCATCGAGACGTTGGATTGATCGCCATAGTAAAACGCCATCCCGCCAGCCGCTTTTTCGTAAACGGCCAAGACTTGAACCAGGCGTCCTTCGCCTTGACTCACTTCCAGTTCGAATTCGGTTTGATTGGCCACCGAAGCGCCATCCCGCAGGCTTCGCGTGAGCAGCACCGGCGACGTCAGTCCACCGCCCGTGATGTTGACGACCACATGAACCAAGGCCTCCGTGGGCGCCGGGGTTGGCGACGGCGTTGCGGTGAGGGTGCCGATGCTTTGCTGCGATTGAGACCCTGCGGAGAAAGACGACACTTTCGAGGGAATCGAAATCGAGAGTTTGACCGACTCCCCTTCCGGGCGCGTGCACGCGGTGAGGGCCGAGGCGAGGATCAAAAGTGAAGATAGACGAAGCAAACTCATGCCCGACTTATCGGCTTTTTGTTGAGCAAAATAAAAGGCGTCTCAGCCTGAGACGCCTTTGATGGAAACCGCCTTTACATCCGCCGGAAGCAACGGACCAGGTACGAGCTCGAACGTGATCCCATCCCGGGCATCGAATTTGAAAAGTCGAAGACAGCGGCATCATAGTCGGTGCTTCCGGCGGTCGACGTCCAATAGTTGGCGCTGTCCAGGCCCAGCGAGGGTGGCGGTGACAGCGCGGCCAAGCTCTGGAGCTCGCCTGCCGTGGGAAGGTACCAATCCGTGAAGCCGGCGTAGTTGAGGTTTGCGCAGTATTGGCCCGCTGGTGCTGAGTTCAGATTGAGAAGAGTTGTGTTCACCGCACCGTCTGAAGAAAGTCCGGCAATGGACAAACCATAAGCCCCCCAAGGCAGAGTGGTGGTATCCACGGATCCCGTGCAGGTTGGCGTTGATCCCGGATCGCAGCCGCCTGGCGTGGTGACCAAATGGAATCCGTTGGATTCGCCGACATACCTGAGGTTCGCGTTGGACTGACACGTGCTGCCCACCGACGTTGAAGAACTGAGGCAGTTATCGCCCAAGATGGTGACCGCCATGGTTTCTTGCTGGCTGACGAAAATGGAATCCAGGTAGAGAGGAGTCATCGTGGGCCCAGTGAGGGCTTTGACAAAGAACGAGTCGCTTCCCGAACCACTGGTGAAAAGCGTGGCCGGTGTTCGCGGCGTCGTGCAGGTCGCGTCCGAAAAGATTTGCAGATGAGCCGTGTCGAAGTTCAAGCGATAAGGGACAAAGGCGCTCACGGGGTTGCTCGCGGCGTCGATGAGCTGCACACTCGTCGAGGCACAGCCGCCTTGATAGAGAGGCGCCATCGGCGAGACGTGAAGGCGCGCGGCCACCGGCGAGGGGTTGACGAAGGCGTCTCCTTGAGCTCCCGAGCTGTAGGTGGCGCGCAGACGGAAGTCGGCCGAGCTGAAGCCGGCGGCGGTTTTGAGAAATAGGGGCTTCTCGCTCACGCCGCTCGTAAAGTCGACCGAGGTCAGGCCCGTCGTTTCCGTGCAGTTGGTGACGATCATCGCGCCTGTGGGAGTCACCGGCGCACTCGAATTCAGCTCGATAAAGCTGAGGCTGACCCCCGTCACGTCTCCGACGCTGGATTCATTCATATTGGTCGGAACGCCGTTCGCGCCCGTGCGTGCCAGCACGAAGGGCTGGCACTGAGGTCCCATCACGCGCAAAACCTCAGGCTGAATCTTAAATTGCGAGAGCGTTGCTGGCGTGCCGTAAGACCCTTGGTGAACTCCGCTGGTCAAAGAAAAGGCCGCATCTGTCGCGATCAGTTTAAAATAGTTTGAAGCGGCACCCGTGAATTTCACGTAAAAAATGTCTGAGAATAGCGAGCCGGAGGGGATCGCGATCTGCCCCAGCGCTCCGCTCGCGCAGCCGGAGGAGGAGTAAAAGGTTCCATAAACCCCCGCGGAAGACTCTGTCGAGAGGTTGACCGTACGGTTCTGCGTATTCGAAAGGACTCCCGGTCCCGTCAGGCCGACCTGCACGGCTCGGCAGTACCCATTCGACATTCCGATCGGCGGGTTGACCCAAGAAAGACCCGTGGGTGGGCCCGAAGGCGTTTCCGAGAACAGGAACGCATCAAGGTATCCACCCGAGCGCGCCGTGGACTGCGAGAGAACGGGACACATCACGACGCCCAGGCCTCCCGAGGTGCGCTGAGCGGCCGTCATACTGGTGTTGATCGCGAAGTTTCCGTTGGAGTCGACGTTCCCCGATCCGATCAAGGTAAAGCCAGGGACTTGGTCTTGAGCGAAGGCCGCGCAGTCGATGGTCTCATCATTGACGTGCGTCTGGGCGCCGGTCATTCGAGCGTAAAATCGATAGCCCGAGATGATACTTTGAACTCCCGGAAAAACCTGTCCCGCAATGTCGGTGCTGGTCGGGTTTTTCGCGATCGAGACCGGAAGACCGGTGGCCAAGCTTCGGCGCAAAAAGCCCTTCAGTCCCATGGCCGAATCTCCGCCCATTTGATTGATGAGAGGCGCCATGACCGGCAAAAGCTTGTCGTAAAGGGCCGCGGTGTTTTGACCCGTGCAGGGGCTCGTGGCGCCCTCGACACCGCCAATAATCGCGATCCACGAGACCGGAGACGAGGCATTGATCAACGCGGCGTTGGTCGGCGTGGTGCCGCTGGTCGAATACGACAAATTCAAGTTCGTGGAGGTGCTATTGTAGAGCTTGATCTGCGAGGCGCTCGTCAGGCCGGCATTGTTCCAGCAAACGGCATGAGTTGCGAACGGCGAAGGAGCTGAGACGGCGGTCGTGGCGTAAGTGCCCGCCCACCAATAACCCCAAACAAGAATGTCGGCTTCGTTGACTTTATAAACGCCCGAACCGTCGTCGCGCTGGTGAATCGGAATTGCCACGCGCAGGCGGCGGTCGCGATTTCCCGATTCCGTTGGGAAAAACATCGGGCTGTCCAGACCGACAGGCTGGTTCCAGAGAGTCGACACTTGCCCGGTGAAGAGATCCTTGAGTTCGTACTGAAGATTCACGCCCGTCAGGGCCATGGCTTGGAACCAGCCATTGGCCATGTTCTCGGTTCCGATCAACATGGCGGGCTTGTTGGCCGCCGGCGAAAACTTGACCGAGATGGTGCCCGTCGGCCCCTTGGCGTCGCTCCCCACGTAGTTCGTGATGTACTGGCCACCGATGCGGCCCGAAATGACCGGCAAGGCGCCGCCCAAAGGCGAAATGGCGATGGCGACCGTGGACGTGGCGCCTTCGAGTGATTTGCTCACATCCCCGTAATAAAATCTCATCCCGCCCGACGTGGAGTCAGCATAGACGGCCAGAACCTGAAAAAGACGATTTTTCCCCGTGGGAACATCGACATTGAAGGAGCTCGGCGCGGCGGGCGCATTGGCGCAGTCACGGCACGAGTCCCAAGTCATGAGAACCGGCGAAGTCAAGCCGTCGCCAGTGACGTTGATCACCACATGCGCCAGAACTTCGGTGCTCGTAAACGCTTCCATTTTGCCCGAGATCTGCTGCGGCAAAACGACTTTGATTTTGGCGGAGTCGGCCTCGGGGCGCGTGCAGGCACTGAGTAGGCCCAGCAAAAACAAAAACGAGCATAACTTGGCGTCTTTCATGGTGAATCAATCGGAATTCACCGGCTGAAAGTTGAGAGAATCTCAATTCTAGAAAACTTCAATTTGTTGAGCCGGCGCCCAGCCCCGCCCGTCTCAAGCTGAAGCGTCAAAACAACCCGTTCACCACCAGGCGAGCGCCCAAGCTGACCAATAAGAGCAAACTCGTGAGAGCCAAAATCAAATTCAACCGGCGAACGCTCTTGAGAGAGGTTTCAAGAGACTGAACCCGGGAGCGAAGTTCCGAATTTTCCGGCGAGGGTTGCTTGAGGCGATCGATCTCTTGTCTGAGTTCGCGCAAGTTCATGTTTGCCTGGGGAGCCAAGAAATACTCGTTTGAAAGACCCGGAATCTTTTCTTTCAGCGCCAAATACCACTGCAAAGAGCGGTAAATGTGCGGCGGCACTTGGCCCGTCTTGTTCCAACGGGTCCAAGCCGAGGGGTCGACCAATAAAAGTTGTGCCATTTTTCGCTGTGAAAGACCGAGTTTGGAGCGGATCGCCTCTAAATCACCGATTTGAACCTTTAAAACCTCAGCCTGCGCTTCATACGTCATCCGAAGAGATGTTTTGGCGCGTCCATCGGAGTCTTCGTGCTGTTTAAGATCCAGTCCAGGAGTTTGAAAATCCATTTCCATCAAAACCGCCTGATGTATTTCACAACATAAACGTGGTGATACAAAATATTAGACGTTGTGAATTACCAGTTGTCACGATTTTTGAGTTTTAAAATAATCTGGGAAGACTTTTGAAATCAGGGGTTTAGATCAAAAAGGGGTCCCGGTACCCGGTTTTTCAATCTAGACTCAAGCTTTTACATATATTATTGAGTGCTAAGTGCCTGTAATTAGGGTTATTTAAATACTTCAGATCAAACAGGCTTTCGGATTTTCAATATCTACGCAAAGCATCATTTACTGTTTCAAGACTAAAGTTAGTTACATTACTATACAAAATAGAATTATGTTTAGAGCTCGTCCGATTTTTCGCAGCCCTCGACCTGCTGAGTTATGCTGCATTGCACCCTGATGATGGTCGTGCCAGGCTCTTGGGGGTGGCCTACTCGCTCAATAAGAACAAATATTTGCTCGCACCCGAATCCGCGCATTTGCGTAAGATTTTGGGCGACTATTTGGATCAAGATTCTCGGAATTGTTTTCTGCTCAGTCTTGCTTTGCGCACCGGCGGCCGCGCTCAGGAACTTCTGAACCTGCGGATTCAGGATTTCAACACCTTCGATCAAACGGTCTACATCCGTGGGATCAAGAATTCGAATGACCGCGAACTCCCCCTAGAGCCACGCTATTTCGAGCAGCTGATGCGTTTCTTGGGTTCGCAGCCTCGGGAGTCGGAGTTGGCCTTTCCGATCTCGTATCACCGCCTGTATCAAATCTGGGAGTTTTACCGGCCGGTCCCGAAGAAGTTCCACTCGCTCCGGCACACGTTCGCGATTGAGCTCTATCAAAAGACCAAGGACATTCGTTTGGTCCAGGTGGCGCTGGGCCATCGCAACATCACGAACACCATGATTTACGCGGATTACGTTTACTCTCAGCAGGAACTTAAAAAACTCATTCTTTAAAAAACAAAACCCTCCTGCGCGGAGGGTTTCGAAGCGGTTTTGAGTGGTTTTCGGCGGGACCTTAGTTCGCGAGATCCAGATCGTGGATTTCTTGCGACACGCGTTTCATGTTTTTTTCCATGAGGCGTTTTTGCGAACGGTCTTTGCCGGTTTTCTTGTAGTCGGATGTGGGCGAAGCCACGTTCTCGGCTTCAACGGTTCCGACGAGCTGACGGCCTTTTTTCGAAAAATCAGGGTTGAGCTCTTCTTTGAGGTTGGGAACTCCCGCGTTTTCGCGCAGCTGTTCACGGAGGTCGGTCTCGGCTTTCAAAGAGTCGCTGATGATGGCGTTGAACTCATTGGAATCGAACATTTCAACTCCGGCCTGAGCCGTGCTGAAACTGAGAACCATCACAAGGGACATGAAAACTGACTTCATAAAAACCTCCGCTTTCCCTTTAGAGAGCAAGGGGAGTGCCAGGTCCGAACGAGCATCGTGGAATTGGCGCCACCTTTTTGAGACGCTGAAAAAGAAGCCTTCGACACCCGGCAATTCCTTTGACAGTTTTGCCCGCTCTCGCCGAGATTGAAGGCATGCCGAGCCTCCCCGTCTTCTCTTCTCAAATCTATCAGGCGTCCTGCGTAAAACCCTCGTCCTCACTCTTTCGCGCCTTGAAGAAGGAACTGTCTCAGATTGAGGCGGCCGACGCCCAGGGGCATTCGTGGTCGTCCAAGAACTACCCCAATGGCTACACGAGCTATGGATCGTGGGACCGCATGCACCAGATGTCGCCCCATTTCGCGGACCTGCAAAAACTGCTGGATAAGCACGTCCACGCTTACATCAAGAACCTGCAGTGGGATGTCCGGGCGCGGGAGATTCAGCTCACGCGCATCTGGGTGAACGTGATGCGCGAAAACACGCTGCACGGGATGCACATTCATCCGCTTTCGGTCGTGAGCGGCACTTTTTATTTGCAAACACCGGCCGACGGGTCGGCCATCAAGTTCGAAGATCCGCGCTTCAATCAGTTTATGAACCGTCCGCCGGTCAAAGCGAGCGCAAAAAAAGAACAACCTTTTTTGAGCATCAAACCGAAGGCCGGTGACGTGTTGCTCTTTGAGAGTTGGATGCGCCACGAAGTGCCGATCCATCAATCCAAAACGCCGCGCCTCTCGATCAGCTTTAATTATGATTGGATTCGCGCATGATCGAGGCCCGAGGTCTCACGCGCGATTTTGAAAAAGGACGGCGCCTTTTCGGTGGACTTGATCTTCAAGTCCAGGCGGGTGAATGGATCACTTTGGTGGGGCCTTCAGGATCCGGAAAGTCCACGCTCTTGCGCTTGATCGCCGGTCTGGATCTCCCTACGAAAGGATCGATCCGGCTTCAAAGCCCGGACCGTCCTCCTGGATTCGTCTTTCAAGAGCCGCGTCTTTTGCCTTGGCTCAATGTGCGCGAAAACTTGGAGTTGCCGTTTAAAATTCAAAGCCAAACCGTGGATGAGGCCACTTTGGCCGACGTGCTCACGCAGGTGCGCCTTTTGCGTCAAGGCCGCCGTCCCGACTCGATCTTCTCGCTGTTCCCGCACGAACTCAGTGGGGGGATGAAGATGCGCGTCTCGCTCGCGCGCAGTCTTCTGCAAAAGCCCGCCATCCTCTTGTTGGATGAGCCCCTGGGCGCGTTGGACGAGCTCACGCGCGAAGAGCTGTCGCTTGAACTCCTGCACTTGCACCGCCGGTATAAGACCACCACGATTTTGGTCACGCACTCACTGACCGAGGCTTGCTTTCTCTCGGACCGCATCGTGGTGCTCGACCGCGACGGGCGTAAGCTCGAAGAAAAATCTTACCAGTGGCCTCAGGACCGAGATCTGCATTTCTTGCGAACCGAGCCTTTCCAGCGCGATCTCGAGAACATCAGTGACCGCTTTCGTGACTTGCTGACCGAAAAGGTGGAGTCATGAAGCGTTTTTTGATTTGGGTGTGGCCCGCCTTTGCTTTTTTGATTCTGATGGGCGGAGTGGTTGAGGCGGTCGTTCGCTGGGACATCGTGCCGTCTTATCTCTTGCCGGCACCCAGCCAGGTCTTCGAAGCGATGATTGAAAACCGCGAAGACTTGGCTCAAGCCCTGGGTGGCACTTGGCTGGCGACCGCGCAAGGCCTCTTGATTGGATTGATTTTGGGTCAAGGTCTTGCCTTGTTGCTGAATCTCTTTGGATTTTTAAAACGCGCTCTTTTTCCGATCGCGGTGTTCTTTCAGACCGTCCCGATCATCGCGATCGCGCCCTTGATCGTGATCTGGTTTGGCTTTGGCTCGCCCACGGTGAGGGCGTCCGCCGCCATCGTCTGCTTTTTTCCGATTCTCTCCAATGCGTTGGTGGGTCTGGAGTCCGCCAAGCGCGAGCTTCTGGAGCTGTTCCGTGTTTTGGGCGCGAGCCGCTGGCAGACGCTGGTGCGACTGCAAATCCCGTCGAGTTTTCGCACCAATATCGCAGGTCTCAAGGTGGCCGCGGGGCTGGCGGTGGTGGGGGCGATCGTGGGCGAATTCGTGGGCGGCGGCGGCCTGGGGTCTTTGATCGATTCTGCCCGCACGCAGCAGCGCACGGACATTGTGTTTGCGTGCGTCATTCTGTCGTCACTGTTGGGTCTTCTGTTGGTGGGCCTCGTGAGTTTGCTCGAGCGCGCACTCTGCGCGTGGCGTCCGTTCAACGAAAATTGACATGACCTTTTGCAAGCAAGCGGTACCATGGCTCCTTTGATCGTAAGGAGATCTCATGAAACGTCTCGTCTGGCTCGCCCTCCCTCTTTTGCTGTCTCTGTCCGCTCGAGCGGAACCCCTGCGTCTCGCTCTGAACTGGAAGGCCGAGCCCCAATTCGGCGGTTTTTTCGCGGCCGAAGTGAACAAGCTCTTCAAAGAGAAAAAGCTCGACGTGCAAATCCAAGAGGGCGGCTCGGGCACGCCCACCATTCAGATGCTCACCGCGGGTCAGGTTGAGTACGCGGTCGTCAGCGCGGATGAAATCATCATGTCGCACGACCGCGGCGCCAAGGACGTGGTCGCCATCTACGCCTCTTACCAAACCAACCCGCAAGCCATCATGACCCACGCTGAGAAGAACTACCAAACCATCGATCAAGTTTTGGCCGACAAAGACGCCACCCTCCTTTGGCAGTCAGGCCTTCCCTACGCGCTGTACTTGAAAAAACGAAAGACCTTTAAAATCAAAACCGCTCCCTACATGGGCGGCATCGCCAACTTCCAAAAAGACCCCGATCTCGCCCAGCAGTGTTTCGTGACGTCGGAGCCGTTGACCGCTCAGCGCGCGGGCGTGCAGGTGACCACCTTCTTGGTGGCCGAAACCGGCTACAACCCCTACACCACCGTGCTCGTGACCAAAGCCTCGCGCATCAAGAGCCATCCCGAAGAGGTTCAGCAAATGGTCAACGCCGTCCGCGACGGCTGGGCCGCTTACCTCAAGGATCCTTCCGGGACGAACAAACACATGCAGGGCGTGAACAAGGCGATGGAGCCTGAAACCTTCCAGAAAAGCGCCGACGCGCAAAAACCTTTGATTCAGATCAAAAATGAAAAGCTCGGGTCCATGACAAAAGCCCGCTGGGAAAAGCTGACCGATCAGTTGCACGACCTCAAAGTCATTAAAACCAAACCCAAGGCCGACGATCTCTTCCAGAATTTTTGACGAGATTTCACTCTCCGGCGGCGTCCGTGACGGCGTTCTTGCGCCGTCCTGCCTTTCGGTGTAGGTGAAGCGGATAGACGAGCGCGCGTCGCCGCGCGCCGGGGTGTACATGTTTATTAATCTGAATGAAATTCCTCCCGAGGGCCAGGACTGGGTCTTCAACCGCAAATCGTCTGAGCTCAACGAAATCTTGAGTGACGTGATCGGCAGCGCGGCCTATGAGGCCACGCTCTCGATCCGCCCGCTTCAGCCGGGCACGTTTCAGATCACCGGTGGCGTGACCACCCAGGTTCCCGAGGATTGTTCGCGCTGTGGTTTGGGGTTTCAGTACAACATCAATCAAAAGTTCAATGAGCTGCTGATGCCCCAAAACGCCCTCCCGCGTGATGGTAAGTACCAAAAGGCCAACCACTACTCGGACGAGTCGCACACCGGCCCCGAAGTGGTGGAGTACACCGGAAATCAGTTCGCCGTGGGTGAATTCGTTCATGAAGTGGTCGCCCTGGCGGTCCCCTTCAATCCGGCCCCCGAAGAAGACGCCAAAGGAAACTGCCGCGTGTGCAAGATTCCTGTGCAAAATCAGAATTTTAGCTACAGCGAGGAGCTTGAGGAGCCCGAAAGCCCCTTTGCCGCTCTCAAAAAGCTGAAAATATAGACGAGCTCGCCCGTAAGCGTGCCGGGGCATGTAAAAATCCTTGCTTTTTGGGCTGAATCCCCTAGATTGCCAAGGCTCGATTGAAATTGAGAGGCGCCTGTTTGGGCGTTTCGACGTGCACCCAAAAAAGGGGTGCCTATGAGGAGTGAAAATGCCTACACCCAAGAAGAAAACCTCGCGTTCACGCCGTGACATGCGCCGCAGCCACGATTTCCTCGTTGAGCCGGCCGTCGCTCTCGACAAAAAGTCGAAAGAGCTGGTTCGCCCTCACCGCGCTCACAAAGGCGCTGACGGTGCTTACTACTACAAAGGGAAACAGATCAGCGCGGCTGACAAAGCCTAAATGCTGCGAAAGCATCTCTTGTGAACACAGCTTCGATGTACCGGACTCGGATCGCAGGAACCGGGTCCTATCTTCCCGAAAAAGTTCTGACGAACAAAGATCTTGAGACTATGGTCGACACCAACGACCAATGGATTCAAGAGCGTACGGGCATCCAGCGCCGTCACATCGCCGCCGACGGCGAATTCACGACGGACCTTGCACTCAAAGCCACCATGAAAGCACTCGAAGCCTCGGGCAAAACCCCGCAGGATCTCGAGTTGATTATCTTCTGCACGGTGACCGGCGATCAGGTCATGCCGTCCAGTGCCTGCGTTCTTCAAGACAAACTCGGCTGCAAAACGATTCCCGCGTTCGACCTTTCGGCGGCTTGTTCGGGTTTTATCTACGGACTTTCGGTGGCCGACCAATTTATCCGCTCGGGAATGTACAAAACCATTCTCGTCGTGGGCGCCGAAGTCATTCATCGTTTCGTGAACTACAAAGACCGTGAAACTTGCATTCTCTTCGGCGATGCCGCCGGCGCTTTTATCGTGGAGCGCGCTCCCGAAAATGACCCGAACATTGTCTTCAGCTCGCACCTGCGCGCCGAGGGCTCGCTCGGCGATCTCTTCGTTCTGCCCGCGGGCGGATCGAAAATCCCCTTCCGCCAAGAAGTCTTGGACAACGGCGATCAATGGCTGCGCATGAAGGGCCGCGAGATCTTTAAAAATGCCGTTCGCACCATGTCTTCGGTCTGTAGCGAAGCCTTGCAAACCAACGGCGCCAGTGTCGCCGATGTGGCGTGGCTCGTTCCGCACCAAGCCAATTGGCGCATCATGGAAGCGGTGGCCGATCATTTTGAATTCCCCAAAGACAAAGTCGTCAGCATCGTGCACGAGATGGGCAACACCTCGGCCGCCACGGTCCCTGTCGCTTTTGACACCGCCGTTCGCGACGGCCGCATTCAGCGTGGACAGATGATTCTGCTCACGGCTTTTGGTGCGGGTTTGACGTCGGGTTCGTGCCTTCTTCGCTACTAACCAGCAGGAGCTCAGCATGTTCACGCTTTTGTACCCGGGCCAAGGCAGTCAGCAGCCCGGAATGGGAAAATTTCTTTTCGACAACTTTCCGATCGCAAAACAAACCTTTGAAGAAGCTTCGGATGCACTGTCGTTAGATATAAAAAAATTATGTTTCGAAGGTTCCGTTGCGGATCTTGCCCTCACGGAAAACACGCAGCCCGCTTTGTTGGCCACGTCGACCGCCACTCAACGCGTTTTGCGCAGCCAATTCGGCGTGAAGATGAACTTCGCCGCCGGTCATTCCATCGGTGAGTACGCCGCGCTGGTTTCAACCGGCTCGATCGCCTTTGCGCCCGCCATGCGTGCGGTGAGAACTCGTGGCCAAGCCATGCAGGCCGCCGTTCCCGTTGGTCAGGGCGGAATGGTCGCCGTGATGGGCCTGGATCCCGCCCAGGTCGAGCAGCTCTGTCAGTACGTCGTGAGCAAATCGGGGTTTTCGCCCTTAAGCCCCGCGAATTACAACAGCCCCGGGCAGATCGTGATCAGCGGATCGCAAAAAGCCATTGATTGGATGAAAGACAACGCCAAAGCCGAAGACATTTGGCCTGGCGGCGCGGCTCCTCGCCTCAAAATGATTCCGCTGCAGGTGTCCGCCCCCTTCCACTGCGCGATGATGATGCCGGCCGAAAACCGCATGCGCGAGGTGCTGACGTCGATGGACTTTAAGGACGGCGACGTGCCCGTGATTCAAAATTTGGACGCCCAAGCACACACCGCGGCGTCTGAGCTGCGCGAAAACCTCATCCGCCAAGTCTCGGGCCCCGTGCGCTGGATGCAAAGCATGGAAACCCTCAAGAGGGCCGGCGGCACCGTGTGCATCGAGTCGGGCGCGGGCAAAGTCCTCCAAGGACTTTTGAAGAAGATTGACAGCGAGGCCTTCCAAGTTTTGAATACGAACTCCCTCGAAGACCTTGAAATGATCGAAAAAATCGCAAAAACAAAAAGCTGATTTTGCCTGTCATTTAAACAGCTTAATGGAGAGTTGAAAAACAAACCATGGCGCTAAAATTAGAGTTTGGAACCTAGTTTTTTTAGGGTATAAGACCCGGGTGGAGAACAAAGTGAACACAAGCTTGCAAGGCAAGAAAGTCCTCGTCACTGGCGGTAGCCGTGGCATTGGAGCCGCGATCGTTCAGGAGCTGGCCGCTCGTGGCGCGCAAGTGGCGTTCACCTACTCCTCGCGCGAAGAGGCGGCTCAGGCCGTTCTGGCGGGCCTTCCCGGCACGGGCCACTTCATGGCCCGCATGAATCTTCAAGACGAAGCCAGCATCGAGGCGGCCCTGGCGCAAGTCCTCGAAAAATTCGGCAATCTGGACGGCGTGGTCAACAACGCCGGCATGACCAAAGACACCCTGCTCTTGCGCATGAAAACCGACGACTTTGACAATGTGATTCAGACCAACCTGCGCGGCACCTTCTTGGTGACCCGCGGCGTTTTGAAGCCCATGCTCAAGGCCCGCACCGGCTCGATCGTCAACATCACAAGCGTGATCGGCCAAACCGGCAATGCCGGACAAGCCAACTACGCGGCTAGCAAAGCGGGCCTGGAAGCGTTTGCCAAATCGGTGGCGCAAGAAGTGGCGTCGCGTTCGATCCGCGTGAACTGCATCGCGCCGGGATTTATCGCGACCGAAATGACCGACGCTTTGAACGAAGATCAGAAAAAAGCCATCCTCTCGCAGATCCCGATGGAGCGCATCGCCGATCCCAAAGAGATCGCGTCTTGCGTGAGCTTTTTATTGAGTGACGATTCGAAATATATCACCGGCCACACGCTCAGTGTGAACGGTGGGTTGTACATGAACTGAAACTAAAGAAGGAAATAGAGGTTTAAAATGGAAACAATCGGAGGAAAAATGGCTCTCAATCCTAAAATCAAAGACATCATCGTTGAACAACTCGGCGTTGATCCCGAGAAAGTGAAAACAGAAGCTTCGTTCATCGACGATCTCGGCGCTGACAGCTTGGACATCGTTGAACTCGTGATGGCGATGGAAGAGGAGTTCGACCTCGAAATCCCCGATGAAGACGCTGAAAAGCTCCGCACCGTTGGTGATGTGGCTTCGTACCTCGAGAAAAAAGGCAAAGCTTAATCTGCTCGCCAGGGCCGGCCTGCCGGCTCTCGATCAGGCCGTCCAATGAGGACGGCCTTGTTTCCTCACGGAGGACCGCATGAGCCGTTACACCAAACCTGCTCGCGAACCCAAGCGTGTCGTGGTCACCGGCATTGGTGCCATCACCCCGCTCGGACTGACTCTGGAAGAGTCTTGGAAAAATGCCATCGCCGGTAAATCCGGGATCGCCCCCATCACGAAATTCGACACCACAGGCTTCGATGTCACCTTCGCGGGTGAAGTGAAGAATTTCAATCCGGATGCTTTTATTCCCAAAAAAGAACAAAAGAAGATGGATCCCTTTATCCACTACGCGGTCGCGGCCACCAAAATGGCGCTCGACAATGCCAAACTTGAAATCACCCCCGAACTCGGCGAGCGCACCGGCTGCCTGATCGGTGTCGGCATGGGCGGTCTTCCGACCATCGAAGAGCAGTACCGAAAGCTTCTCGAAAAAGGCCCCTCGCGCCTGTCTCCTTTCTTTATTCCCGCCGTGATCACCAACTTGGCCTCGGGCCAAGTCAGCATCATGTTCAATGTCAAAGGTCCCAACTACTCGATCACCTCGGCCTGCGCCTCGGGCGCCCACTCGATCGGCGATTCGGCGAAGTACATCGCTGATGGTCACTGCGACGTCATGATCGCCGGCGGCTCCGAGAGCACCGTTTGCGCCATGGGGATCGGCGGCTTCGCGGCAATGCGCGCGCTTTCGACCCGCAACGACGCTCCCGAAAAAGCCTCGCGTCCGTTTGACAAAGACCGCGACGGCTTCGTTCTGGCTGAAGGCGCGGCGATCTTGATCCTTGAATCTCTGGAGCATGCCGAAAAGCGCGGCGCCACTATTCTTTGCGAAATCACCGGCTACGGCGTTTCGAGCGATGCGTACCACATGACCAGTCCCGCGCCCGAACACGCGGGCGCGCAGAAATCGATTCGCATGGCGATGGCCGACTCTGGTTTGAAGCTCGAAGACATCTCTTACGTGAACGCCCACGGCACCAGCACGCCCGTCGGCGACGAGCTGGAGTCGATCGCCATTGAACGCGTCTTTGGGGATCACGCCAAAAAAATGTGGGTGTCGTCGACAAAATCGATGATGGGCCACGCTCTGGGAGCTGCGGGCGCGATCGAATCCGCCTTCTGCATCATGGCGCTCAAAGATCAAATCGCACCGCCCACGATCAATCTCGACAACCCGGATCCGCAGTGCCGCCTGGATTTTGTTCCGCACGAGGCCCGCAGCGGCAAGCTGAACCATGTTTTGAACAACTCTTTTGGCTTCGGCGGCACCAACGCGTCGGTGATCTTTTCGAAGTTATGATTAAAATTTGGCTGGGAAGCGATCACGCAGGCTTTGAACTCAAGAAAAAAGTCGTCCACCACTTGCAAAAGCTGGTGGTTGAAAAAGGCTTTGAAGTCCATGATCTCGGAAGCGATTCGGCGACCGAGTCGGTCGATTATCCCGATTATGCGGATGCGGTTGCGCGTAAAATCCACGCCCTCACTTTGATTGACACCAAGAATCCCGCCAACTCGCACATCACCGAGATCGGCATCTTGGTTTGCGGCTCGGCTCAGGGAATGGCCATGCGCGCGAATAAATACCCGTTCGTTCGCGCGGCCCTGGCTTGGAACATCGAATCCGCCCGCCTCTCGCGTGAGCACAATGATGCCAACATTCTGTGCCTGGGCTGCCGCCTTTTGGACCACGACCTAGCCCTGCAGATGGTCGACATCTTTTTAGCGACGCCTTTTGCGGGCGGTCGACATCAAGCGCGGGTTGCCAAAATCAGTGCTCCTATTGGATGATCGCCTCACCTTAAGGGAGGCGCCGCATGCAACTCGAGAATCTCCGTAAAACAGATCCCGAACTTTTCGCCATTATCGGTCACGAAACCGTTCGACAAAAAGACGGGCTTGAGATGATCGCCTCCGAGAACTACGCCTCACTCGCCGTGATGGAGGCGCAGGGCTCCGTTCTCACCAACAAGTACGCCGAAGGTTACCCGGGAAAACGCTACTACGGCGGGTGTCATTACGTCGATCAAGCCGAATCGCTCGCGATTGAGCGCGTGAAGAAACTCTTTGGCTGCGCGTTCGCCAATGTTCAGCCCCACTCGGGCAGTCAAGCCAACATGGCCGTTTACCTGGCCGCGTGCCAAGCGGGCGACACCATCTTGGGGATGGATCTTTCGCACGGCGGGCATCTCACGCACGGAAGCCCCGTAAATTTCAGCGGCATCTTGTTCAAAGCCGCTTCTTACGGCCTCGATCCCGAGAGCGGACGGCTCAACTACGACTCGATTCGCGCCAAAGCCAAAGAGGTCAAACCCAAGCTTTTGATCGCGGGCTACAGCGCTTACCCTCGACTGCTCGACTTCTCGAAGTTTAAAGAGATCGCCGATGAAGTCGGCGCGACTTTGCTCGTCGACATGGCCCACTTCGCGGGCCTCGTCGCGGGCGGCGTGCACCCGTCACCGTTTCCGTACGCGGATTATGTCACCTCGACCACGCACAAAACTTTGCGCGGGCCTCGAGGCGGGATCATTCTCACCAACAACGAAGAGAACTTGAAAAAAATGAACTCGAAGATTTTCCCCGGCATTCAGGGCGGGCCTCTCGAGCACGTGATCGCGGCCAAAGCCGTGGCGTTCGGCGAGGCGCTCAAACCTGAATTTAAAACTTACGCGCAAAAGATCGTCGACAACGCCAAGGCGCTGGCCGATCAACTGCTGCGCGAACAGATCAAGCTTGTCACCGGCGGTACCGACAACCACCTCTTGCTCTTGGATCTTTCGGATTCGCCGGTCACCGGCAAAGTGGCCGAAACCATTTTGGATGAAGCGGGCATCACCGTGAATAAGAACACGGTTCCCAATGAAAAGCGTTCTCCGTTCGTCACCAGCGGAATCCGTGTCGGGACCCCCGCACTGACCACGCGTGGAATGGGCGAGAAAGAGATGCGGCAGATCGGCACGTGGATCGCGCAAATCTTGAAAGACGCCGACAATGCGCAGCTGCGACTGAAGATCCGCGCCGACGTCAAATCGATGTGCGATCAGTTCCCGCTTTACAAGTCCTAGAGCGGGAAAGCTGTCGTTTGTAAGCCACACCTTGAGCCTGAATTTGCGCTCAAATTCAGCACCATCTCGGGAACATCTGTTCCTGAGGCGGAAGTAAGGCTTCTCTTTTGGTTTTCCGCTCGTTAGACTGATCCTGTGCATCGCTCTTTCGCCGCGCTCTTTACCTGGATTTGCATCGGCTGCCTGGTCGCTTCTTGCGCCAGCTCATCACGCAAACACACGGACTCACGCTTTCGCGCTCCCAACGGCGACGTTCAGACCAACTGGGCCGAGGTGCCCGAGACCGAATCCCCCAACAATGGCCGCATGCCCGCGCCCTATTTCGACTGGCCCGTGGATCAGGCCCGTCTGACCCGGGGCTTTTTCATCAAGCCTCCGCGCGGAAAATCCAAACGCCCTCATCTGGGCATCGACTTGGCGGCCCCTAAAGGAACCTCCATCTACGCGGCTCATGACGGCACCGTCATTTACGTGGGCCGTGAATTTAAAGGCTTCGGCCGCATGATCATGATCGAAGGCAAAGGTGGGTGGGCCACCCTTTACGCCCACCTCACAAAAGCCCGCGTCCGTGAAGGCACCCAAGTGCGTCAGGGCGATTTGATCGGTGATATGGGCAAAACCGGCCGCGCCACTGGTGTCCATTTGCACTTCGAGATCCGCAAACAATCCGGTCCCGTCGATCCCATGAAGTTTTTGCCTCAGGCGCCCCGCTTTGCCGGAAAGCCTGAGAACCCGAAGGATTTCGACGAGTCCGCGATGGCTGACGTCCTCTAGTCGATCAGCTTTCAGATCAAGTTCCGAGATGCTTTTTTTTCAAAGCAAAATCACGGGTTTTAACGACACTGTTATTCAAAATGTTTATGTTTCGCATTGCACAAATGGTGTTGAAATAGGACCAAAGGCGTGGCACTTTCCTTGCTCAATTAGGGGCTCTGGAACCACTTTGGGACCAGGGAAATTGGGGACTGCACGCGACAAGCGTGCTGACGAACTAAAAACAATTGTTAAGAAACAACGGCTTTTCGCCCTCCGGCGACGCCAAAGAAAGGGAACCCTGTGAAAAAACTCGCTATCTTGCTCGCCTTGTCGATGACTGGAGCTGTTGCTCTTGCTCAAACAACAACGGCTCAAGCTCCGGCCGATGCCGCAGCTCCGAACACCACCACTGGCAGCGTGACGGACCTCCAAAAACCCGATGAGACCATGAAAGATCAGTCGGAAGAGATCACCAACGCCCGCATGCGTGCGGAAGCGGGTTCTCGTTCGAAGTACTCGGTGAAAGCCAATCTCTCGTACTCGGGTGGATCGGTTGAAACTCCCCTCGAGCGCGTTCGCCCCAACTACCGTTCGGGTGTCGCTCAAGACGTGGCCACAACTTTGGGTGGATCGCTCGCGGTTGCTTACCGTGCTTCGGATAAGCTGACGACTCGCTTCGGAACTGGTTTGGCGATGCGCACTCCCTTCCACAATAAAGACACGGAAGTGGCGAACAACCAATACGAAGGCACCGACCGCAAAGTCATCGACATCTCGACTCCCTACCTGGAAGCCTCTTCGGCTTTCCGCGCGGGCAACCTGATGCTCATGCCTTCGGCGACTCTGAGCTACTTCTCGAAACAAACTGACCGCGACGTCTTCAAGAAAGACTTCGACCTCTCGGCAGATTTGACTGGTGTTTATGAAATCGCCGGTTCGGGATGGCAGCCTGGTATCACCGTGGCCGCTTACAACACGTTCTACCAAGACGGTAAGCAAGCTTTCGACGTGATCGGCGACGACGACGCTCGTGACGACTACGGTATCGGTCTGTACCCCTTCATCGAGTACCAATTCAACGATCGCTACTCGTTCCGTACTTTGATCGGCGTTTCGTACACTCACGTCCGCAGCGAAAATGCAGACACTTTCATCAAAGACAAAGTTTACCAGTCGGCTGGTATCGGTATCGCTTTGACGAAAGAAATCTACTTCTACCCCAACGTTCAATTCTTGCCCGACAACACTCGCGCAGAACTGACCAACGTGGGTCTCTCGACAACACTCAGCGTGTTCTAATCGACGCCTGATAAGTTCGATTAAAAAAGGCACCTTCGGGTGCCTTTTTTATTTTGGGCTTCAGGCTGAAGCCTTGGGCTTCGTTTGCCGCGCCTTCAAAAAGGCCACCGCCGCTGGAATCAGCGAAACCACGATCACTCCCAAGACCAGCGCCGTGAAGTTCTTTTTCACGAAGGGCGTTTGGCCGAACAAGTGCCCCAACCATAAAAAGCTCTGCGTCCACAGCACCGCACCCACCAGGCTGTAGGTGAGATAGATTTTGCGGTTCATCGTTCCCAGGCCCGCCACGAAGGGCACGAAGGTTCTGAGCAAAGGCGCGAAACGCGCCAGAATCACGGCCATTTTTCCGTAGTCATTCATGAACTCTTGCGTGCGTCGAATGTGCGCCTTCTTCAGCCAAGGCTTGTCAGGCCACTGCAGGACCCGGTAGCCGATTTTCGAACCGATGTAGTAATTGGTGTTGTCGCCGCAAAACGCCGCCACCACCAATAGCACCGACAAAATGCCGATCGACAATCCGCCTTCGGTCATCGCGGTCAGTGCTCCCAGGGCGAAGAGTAGCGAATCGCCCGGCAAGAAGGGCGTCACGATCAAACCGGTTTCGCAGAAGATGATCAGAAACAAAATCAGATAAATCCAATTTCCGTACAAAAGCATCCACTCGGCGAGATGTTGATCCAGATGCAAAATCACTTGAACGAGTTCGTACATGTCCATCCCCGCATGAAAGTATCTCGAACGATACTGTAAAGAATCTTGTCAGCCTTGATCAATTCTCACGAAGAAGATGCCAAAGAACAAGTGAGGAAAAACGGGGGCTTACTAAAAACGTGACGTCTCGACCTTGACGCTCGACGAAGGCGCCCCAAATTTATCGAAAGCGGCCTTCGTCATGTCGGTGCGCTACGGGTGCCGAATGGCACTGAGAAGGAGACAACACATGAATCACCCTCAAGGACGACTGCCGATTATCGCGCTGAAAAACACGGTGATCTTTCCGGGACTCACGCAAGTCGTGAAGGTCGGACGAGAACGCAGCATTCATGCGCTCGAGGAAGCTCAGCAAAACGGATTTTGGATTGTTGCCGTTCAACAACGAGCCAACTCGGAATCTAAAATTGTAGAGGCTGGAGATGTCTACAACGTGGGCACGCTCTGCCGCGTGGATTCCGTTCGCGGCAATGCCGAATCGGGATTCCATGTCGTTTTGCGCGGCATGACCCGCATGCAGCTGGGTGACATCAAACTCGACTCGACCAACAAGTACCTCGCTGCCGACGCCACGGACCTTACGGATCTGAGCGACGTCAACGATGGAACGGCGCAGACACTGCTCGAGAGCTTGAAAACGATGTCGGCGCAGATCCTGGCTTTGATCCCGACGAAAACCGATCAAATCGAAGAGCTCATCAAGGGTGTTGAAGACCTGTCATTCCTGACACATTTGTGCGCGGGCCACCTGGACGTGCCGGCCGGAGAAAAACAGACTCTCTTGGAGCTTTTGAGCGTGCGTGAACGTTCACTGAAGCTTCTGACCTTGATGAAGGAATTCAAGGAAGCGCTTGAACTTCAAAACGAAATCCGTTCGAAACTCCACCAGAAAATCGGCCAGTCGCAGCGTGAGTCCATTTTGCGAGAGCAAATGAAAACGATCAAAGACGAGCTCGGCGAGGGCGACAACGAAGCTCAGCTGGATAAACTCCGCAAGAAGCTCGACGACGCCGGACTTCCGCCGGAGGTCAAAGAGGTCGTCGATCAAGAGTGGCGCCGGTTCAGCGACATGGGACCGCAAAGTCCCGAGTCGCACATGATTCGAAACTACCTTGAAACGGTCGCGGCTCTGCCGTGGTCAAAGTCGGCTCCCGACAAAGAGATTCACCTGCAAGAGGCGGAAGATATCTTGAACGAAGATCACTACGGTCTCGATAAGATTAAGAAACGCATCTTGCAGCAACTCGCGGTTTTGAAGCTGAAAAAAGAAAGCAAAGGAACAATCCTTTTGCTTGTCGGCCCTCCGGGCGTGGGTAAGACCTCGCTCGCGCAGAGCGTGGCTAAAGCCTTGGGACGAAAATTCGTTCGTGCGTCGTTGGGCGGAATCCGCGATGAGTCGGATATTCGCGGCCATCGCCGCACGTACATCGGATCGATGCCCGGGCGGATCATTCAGTCGCTCAAGCGCGTTCAAGAAAACAATCCTGTCTTCTTGCTCGATGAGATCGACAAGATGGGACGCGGTTTCCATGGCGACCCGTCGGCGGCGCTGCTCGAGGTGCTGGACCCCGAACAGAACAACACGTTCGTGGATCACTACCTGGACGTTCCGTTCGATCTTTCGAAGATCGTGTTCTTGGCCACGGCAAATTCGCTGGAAGGCATTCCGGCCCCTTTGCTGGACCGGATGGAAATGATCGAGCTGACCGGCTACACCAGCGCCGAGAAACTCAACATTGCCCGACGTCACTTGCTGCCGAAGCAGATCAAAGAACTGGGTCTTGAGGACTATAAAATCCAGATCTCCGATGAGGCTTTACTGAGAGTGATCACGCATTACACCCGCGAGGCGGGGGTGCGGGATCTGCAACGCAAGATCACGACTTTACTGCGTTCGATTTCGGAGAAGGTCGTGCGCAATGAAGAGAAGGGTCTGGATGAAGTCATTCGCATCGAGCTCAAGTCGCTCGAAGAGATCTTAGGAGCTGAACGCTACTTCCCCGAGATGGCCCTTGGACTGCATCCTCCAGGTGTCGTCACGGGCTTGGCTTGGTCCCCGGTGGGCGGCGACTTGCTGTTCATCGAGTCGACCGCGATGTCGGGAAAGGGCGAGCTGATGATCACGGGACAACTGGGCGATGTGATGCGCGAATCCGCGCAGATCGCGCTCAGCTTGATTCGCAGCCACTTGCCGGATTTGAGCGTGCCGATCGACTTGAAAAAGTACGATCTGCATATTCACGTCCCGGCGGGAGCGACGCCAAAGGATGGTCCCAGCGCGGGCGTCTCGATCCTGACCTCGATGGTGTCTTTGCTCACGAAACGCGCGGTTTCGCCGACGCTGGCGATGACCGGCGAAGTCACCCTCCGCGGAGCGGTGATGCCCGTGGGCGGCATTAAAGAGAAGGTGATCGCGGCCCATCGCGGAGGAATGACGGATGTCATCTTGCCTGAGCGCAACCGATCGGACTTGAAAGACATTCCGGCCGAAGTGCTCGCGCAACTAAAAATCCACTTCGTCTCGCGCGTCGAAGAGCTGCTCAACTTGGTGCTCGGGCTCGAGCTCAAGCAATGGGAGCCGCAGCTTTTGGTCGAGGCCGCTGCGCCTCAACTTGTCCAAGACGCCCAGTAAATGTAGAATTAGACCATGCGTGGTCTAGTCTTATCCGGCGGCGGTGCTCGGGGCGCCTATCAAGTGGGCGTCCTGAAAGCCGTCGGCCAAATTTGTACGGAGCTTGGGCTCCAAAATCCCTTTCAAATCATCGGTGGCGTGAGCGCGGGAGCGATCAACGCCGCCAAAATTGCCGAAGCCTGCCATGATTTTCCAAAAGCCACCGAGGCTTTGACCGCGCTCTGGAGCAATCTTCATTCGGACAACGTGTTTAAGACCGATCCCGTCTCGATGGGGCGGATCGGACTGCAATGGCTCGGCGAGCTTTCGATCGGTGGATTGACCGGCGCCACCGGCGGACGCTCGCTCTTAGACACCTCCCCGCTCGGAAAGCTTCTGCAAGACAATCTTGATTTTTCGCACGTTGAAGACCGCATCCGCGAAGGATCGCTGTACGCCCTGGGCATCACGGCCATGGACTACCGCAATTCGACGACCATCACCTTTGTCCAAGGCAGCGAGAAGATCTCGACTTGGGAGAGGGCGCGGCGCAAATCCGAGAAATGCAAAATGCGAGTTGAACATATTCTTGCAAGCTCCGCGATCCCTTTGCTTTTTCCGCCCGTGGCCTTGGATCACCGTTATTTTGGCGATGGCTGCATTCGCAACCAAGCGCCGTGCTCGCCGACTCTACACATGGGAGCCGACAAACTTTTGGTGATCGGCGTGCGAAAGCAAGGGATGAGCGCTGACGAGCGGGCCGCCATCAAAACGCCCGGCGCGCCCAGCGTCGCGCGCATTGCGAACGTGCTTTTGAACTCGGTGATGCTTGATAGCATCGAGATGGATATCGAGCGCTTAAAACGGATCAATGAGTTTTTAAATCAGGTTCCCGAAGCCCATCGCGACCAGCTTAATTTTAGGGCAGTTCCCTTTGTTTTCATCTCCCCCTCCGCCGACATCGGTCAGATTGCGGCGCGCCTCTCCTCCAAACTCCCCCGGGTGGTTCGCTACCTTCTGAAGGGTCTAGGTCCCCTTGAAGATGCCTCGGAATTGATTTCTTATTTGTTGTTCGAACCCGAGTTCTGCCGCCAACTTATCGAGTTGGGCTATCAGGACGGGATGAACAAACAAGAGGAATTGAAGCAATTCTTTGCGCTTCCTTAAGGGCTCGACGAACCCCTGGAATCAGCTAAAAATTGTTTGCCGACAAAAAACAGAAGGTGAGACGATGAACACCATGCACCCACACCGTATTGCCGTCATCGACGATGAACCCGAATTGCTCGAGAACTACAAAGACTTTCTCGGTGAATACTTCGAGGTGAACGCGTTCTCGGAGGCCAAAGACTTTTTGGCCTCGATGGACAGCCCGTCTTTCAAAACCCCCGACCTGGTCATTACCGATCTCAAAATGCCGAGCATCGATGGCATCGAGATGATCCGCCGGGCCCAGAAGAAGAACGTGCACTTTCCCGTGATCCTGCTCTCAGGCTTCTTGGACAAACAGGCCGCCATCGAAGCGGTGGATATCGGCGTCTACAAACTTCTCGAAAAACCGACGTCGATGGACAAATTGATGGCGACCATCGATCAAATCTTGGTGGAGCACGACATCTACAAAGTTCGGGGCGAGATCCGGGTCTTAACGGGTCAGCTGCGCGAGCTTTACACCTCGCTTCGCATGGTGGTGCTGCCTTACGTGCCGTCCGAAATTTTGGACCGCATGGTCTTGGACGCCTCCGCTCCGGATAAAAAGAAAATGAGTTTTGATGATCTTCTCGAAAACCTCGAGGCCCGCCTCGAGCAACTGCTCAAGTCCGAGAAAATCTTGGGTGAGATCAGGCAGCAGAAGTACCGTCAAACTTAGGAGTCAGTGACACCATCGATGAGTGATGCCACCGGGAATGCAGGCCAAAACAAAGGGAATGAGGAAACGTCCGCCGTGTCGAACGTGTATTCAATTTTCATTCTGAAAATCAAGTCCGACTCGCTGAAACAGGCCGAGACGTTCTTGCGCAACCGGAACTGGGTGGTTGGGACCGGGGTTGGACTGCGCGAAGCTCTGGCCTACATCATTCAAAAAAAGCCCGAGTTCGTCATGATCGCGGCCGATCACCCGAATAAGAAAGTCAAAATTCTCCCGCGCTTACTCGCGCAGGCTTTCCCCGTCAAACTCATCGTTTTTGCCGAGGCCCAAGCCGGCAGCTCGATCTCCTCCCTTCACGAAATGGGTGCTGAGTACACACTCTTTCCTCCCGTCTCGGGACCTTCCATTGAGCGCATCGTTTTAAAGATGAAGCGCGACGAAGAAAAACGTGCGCAGGAGCAAAAAGAACGAGCGGCCCGCGGCGAGACTGACGGCGCAGAGAGCGGCGTGATCCGCCTCAAAGGCGAAAATGGCGAAGCCAGCGACAATGCCTCGTCCTTCGAGCAAGCCCGCGCGGCTCTGAATCAGCTCATTTCGAGCGGCGGCGACGATCACCATGACGAAAGCGCCGGCGGGATCGCCGGCGGCATGAGCGTCCCCGGTTACGACCCGGCGAATCCGGGCACCTATGTCGACAAAGGCGGTATCGGGAGCGGTGCGGGTCAACCCGGAATGGCCTACATGGGGCAACTCGGTGACGCCTACCAGTCGCCTGGAGCGGCCGCGGCCCGGGGCGATCTGCCAGCGCATTTGGATCAATCCCCACGTGACGGCGAATCCTTTGCCGACTGGGAGGAGCGCACGCGGGCGTCCCTCGCCGCGATGATGCAGCAGCAAGGCGCGAACAACGACTCCATGAGCGCCGGGGGCGGCGCGGGCTTTGGACCTGGCGGCCACGCCGGTGGCGGGCCCGGTTCGCAAGGCCACGGCTCCGTCGGCGAAGGCACCACCGATGGGTTCTCCGATTGGAGTGGAGTCGGTGCCAAGCCTGAACCGAAAATTCCCAACTTCGATGGCGCCGACTCTCGACGCAAACAAGCGCCGATTATGGAGTCCGAATACGTTCCCAAAAAGAAAAAGCTCGAGCCTCGTTACAAGACCGGCAATAGCTGGAAGAGCGAGAACGACCTTGAATCCATCATCGTCAAAGGAACCCAAGCGGCCCTTGATGAGACGGTCAAAGTGCGTGACGACATCGACGAGTACCAGGAGATCGAGAAGGCCTCGCACTGCGCGTGCATCATCGTCGAATCTGAGAAGTTTTCGGGGTATCTCGTGGCGGCGCTTGGTAAAAATCGAAAAGTCGATAAAGACTTCATCGATCAAGTGAAGAAGCGCCTCTTCTCATTTTTGAAAACCCATGGCGAGATCGTCAAAGATGATGATTCCATGCAGGTGAAACTGGAAGAGGTCGCTTTTGAGGATTGGGCCTTGGAGCAAGCCGACTTTTTGCGAAAATCCATTCACGATGGTGACGAGATCGCCATGGCGTTCTTTCCGACGAAAGACACCACCATCAAGCTGGAAGAGAGCGCCTCGTCGAAAATGCTCATGATGGACATCTCCGAGCTCAAAGAAGACACGGCCGTTGAGTTCGATCTGTATATCTACATGCCCGAAAACAACAAATATCTTCTCTACACGCCCCAAGGGCGTCCTCTCTACGGCACTCAGCGCAACCGCCTGACCGATAAGGGCGTGACAAAGATGCACTTACGCAAAGAATCCGCCGGAAACGTAAAAAAATACCGCGCGCAGAACTACCTCAACGAGAAAATCCAAGCCTTTAAAGCAAAGAAAGCGCAATAGAAGCTAACGCCTTGCGTTCATCTTGCATCACTCCCCGCCCTTTAGGATCGTTAGAAATCAAGACCAAGGTCGGTTCTTTCCGAGGGGGAAAAGATGATCGCTCTATTGCTGGGATCCATGCTCGCCATGGCTCAGGACATTCGCAGCACGTTGCCCGTGCTGGACAAAGATTTCACCTGCATCGCGCAAAACAAAGCGGACCAGTTCAAGCGCGACTTTAACATCAACACGGGTTCGTTCGGCGGGATGGAGCTCTGCAACCCCACCGTCGACACCAAGAAACTCTTCAATGATCTGACGCTTCTGGAAGATGGCAAATTCAATGCCCCTCCGAAGAACAATCTGATCCGCGGATTTATTCCGATCGATCAATACTATTCGTGGATGCGGTCGGCGACGCGCGGAATTGAACGCGGCAACGACGTTCCCTACGCGACGGCGTACAACAGCGGCGGCTACTTCACCATGCAGGATGGATGGGCGACGCTCTCCACCCTGGGCCGCGTGGGCACGGTGGTGCATGAGGCCCGCCACACCCAAGGCTACTACCATATCAGCTGCAACCAAGGCCCCTACATGGGCACGGGCGTTTCGGGCTGCGATCGCGACTACAACTACGGCGGCAGCCACGCCATCGAAATGGAGTACTACGCACGCGTCTCGACGGCGGGCGCGAACTTTCATCCCATCTACAAAAAGATGGCGCGCTTGATGGCAATGGGTCGATCGAACTTCGTGTTCAATCAAACCCCTCTCCAGCAGCGCGAAGCGCTGATGGCGCTGGGCCGCTCGGGACAGGCGTACCTTTTTGATCAGAACCGATGGATCAGCCGGGAAACCCCCGCCGTTCAAGCAAAACTGAAACGCACCAGTTTCGGCGCGGCTCTCATGGCCGGTCAGATGGCTTTCGTCTTGGATCCGTTTGAAAATTCGGGATTCGATTGGGCGGTTGCGGATGACTTCTCGTACTTCAAGCTCATGAACTCAGACCGCCTGCAAGGCCAGAGCGTGCAGGATTTCGAAGAGTTCGATATCGGCCGCAAACGCCACGTGTTCGTTCTTTCGGACAAGAACCAGTACACCAACTTCAACTTCCGCGGAGGCACGTGGAACCGCATGGTGGGCACGCCCGCCGCCCAAACCTTTGAATTTGCCACCTGGACGCCCGAGGGCGAGCCGGGAATTTTCTTGATCGATCAGAACAAGAAAATGTACGCGGTGGATCCTGAGCGCATCCAGAACGTGCGCCCGCTGACGATCAACTGGCCCGCGGGCGCCAAAACTTTCGCGAAGGCGAGCGGTGGTTTGTACCAACTGAGCGACCGGGGTGAACTTGCGGTGGTTCAAGGCGGAAGTCTGAATCCCGTGCAAACGCCGGAGCCGCTGGACCAATTGGTCGCGGTTCCGATGTATGACTCTTTCGAGGTCGTTCCCTGATGAGACCGAGTCCTCGACTTAAAAAGCTAGGACCCTGGTTGGGAGCTCTGCTCCTGACTTGCTTGGTTCTCTTGGCGCTGCAGTGGAGGATCGAGCTCCACTGGGGGACCCCGGGCAAAGCGTCGACTCCATCTGACGCCCCTGCGGCTCCGCAAGACGTTCAAAACTCAAACGCCGGTGTCGTCGCCCCTGCGGCCGCCGACGCGCCCATGGCGAAACTGCTCGATCGCATCCTTCGCGAGTCCGAGAAAATCGGAACCGTGACCAACGATCCGAAACAGGTCGAGCGGGATCTCAACGAATGGGCCGAAAAACTTTCGGCCCAAGATGTTCAAGATCTGCGGCAGCTGATCTTTGAAGGCGGACACAGCGGTGATGAGGTGGCGCTCTCACTGGATCTTTTAGGACGCCGCCCATTGGACGCCGAGGCCGCGAACATCTTGACCGATTATGTTCTTCTGGGACCTTCGGTCGAAACCACCGAGAAGAGCACGTTTCAACTGCTCGCTCTCGATGGGCTGATCGACCACTCACTCGCCTCGAGAGACCCGGCGAATCTGCGCCGGGTGCAAAAAGAGTCTTCAGATGCGCTTCTCGCGCGCCGTGCGGGCCAAGCTCTGGGCGCCCTTCGGGGTCAGAACCCGACGCCGGCCGAGACCGATCAAAAGGTCTTGGGTGAACTTCTCGAAAAAACCAACCGCTAACCGTGGAGTGTCCGCTTAAGCCTTGGGCGGCGGGCGCTGGCTATTGATGGTATTGGCATCAAGGCCGACGGCTTCAACACCTTTGACGAATTTTTGAAAATCCTGCGCCTGCTTGACGAGCAAGTTTTTGTGCAAGGGGTCCGTGAGTTCGCCGTCTTTCAGCGTGCCGAAAATATTTTGCAAAAAAATCCTCTGCGGGAAGATGAAGGCATTTCGATACCCCAGCACCTGTTGGAGGTGCTCGACAGGACGAAGCCCTCCGAACAAACCTCCCAGCCCGACAAAGCAAACGGGACGCTGTTCAAACGATTCCGGGTATTTCCAATGATCGATAAAGTATTTGAGCGCGCCCGGAAATGAGCCGTTGTACTCGGGAACGACAAAGACGATGCCCGACGAACTGGTGATCTTGGCGATCGCCCGACCCACGGCCGTGTCGAGCGTCAGGCCGTACTGCTCGCCCGTGAGTTCGTGCAGGGGAATGTCGGCCAGATCCATGATCTCGGTCTCTTCGCCGAGATCGCGGTAGATTTTTTGGATCAACAAAGCGACTTGTTTGCTGCGTGATTTTCGACGGTTTGTTCCGACCAGAATTTGTTTCATGTGGACAGAATCTAGTGCCCCTGTCACCATCAAACAAGGTGAGGTGTGCCATGTTCGATCCTCAATGGTTTGTCCTATCGGAAGGAAAAATTCGGGGGCCCTTTAATCGGGAAGCCTTGGAGACCGAATTGTCGAGTCTTCCGGCACCGCTGGTTTGGGGCCGTGGCCAGTCCGAGTGGGTTTCTCCCGAGAAATGGATCAAGAACCTCGCCGATCAAGAAGCGTCCGCGGCCCGCTCGAAAACGCCGGAGCGTCTCTGGCGCGTGCGCTTGGGCGAGCAAGAGCTCAAGCCCATGAGCTACGAATTGATGATCGAGACCTTGCAAGGACGTGCGGACTACAAAGACGTTTTGATTTGGACCGAAGGTTACAGCGAATGGCGCGAAGTTTACCAGATCCACAAGGTGATGGACGAACTGGGCGTCGGCCGCCGTGCGCACCCGCGCGTGCCGATCGCGGGACAAGTCTTGTGCGAAGGCGCGACCGGCTCGTTCGTGGCTCGCGCCCTCTCCGTCAGCGAAGGAGGTCTTGGAATGACCGAATCTCCGTCTGTTAAAATCGGCGAGAAACTTAAAATCGTTCTGAAAAGCCCCAACCTCTTCACGCCCCTGCACGCCACCGCCGAGGTGGTTTTTGTGGGCCACGACGGTTACGCGGGCATGAAGTTCATCGGCCTGCAAACCGAGTCCAAGAGCGCGATCATCGAGTACGTCAAAAAATTCCTCGAGAGCAAATCGATTCCTCAGGGTTGACGGAAGGCGAGCGTCGAATTGCGCTTGCCATGAAATCCCTCAAGACTTTCAACGTTGAATCCACACGCCTTCAGCGCCCGCTTCAAGCTTCCAACGCACGCGTAAGAAGACAGTCCGCACCAACCACGCGAGGCCGAACTCGCAAAAAACTCGAGCAGGAACGACTCCTCCCAAAGACCCGGGCTCGTCCTTTGCGAGAACGCGTCCCAGAGATAGGCGTCGACTTGAAAGGGCGGTACCGGACGGCCCCCCGGCGTGAGCGCGCCCTCCAGAATCCAGCGTCCCTCCGCGAGGGCCCCCAAAAGCTCGTCTTTGACCGGCTCCTCGATCGCCCCAAAAATGCGCGCATAAGTCTCTTGAATTTCGCCGGCGGGGTGCCGGTCTTCGAGCGCGAGTTCGAAAGCTTGAATCAGCACCGGGTCCGACTCGTAGCTCACGCAAGACCATGGCTTTTTGAACTTGAGGGCGTGCTGGGCGATCAAGGTCTCGTTGTAGCCCAGCCCCAGTCCCAGCGAGAGAAAGCGCGGATGCTCCAGAGCCTCGAAGGCGGGCGCGATGAGGCGCCCGTAAATCTGGCGGGTTTCGCTCCAGGCGCCGCCGCTGTGATGCATGTCTTCGGCTCCTGCCGACAGCAGAGCCCTGAGCGTTGGGCTGCCATCGCGAGTGCTCACGAGTTCGTAACCATTTTGCAGCCAGCTGACGGAATCCATGCCCTCTCTTTTGCCCTAGAGCCGGCCGCCTTGACAACCCCCTCCTCGAAGGGCAGATGACGGTATGGAAAAAGGCTGGCTGGGGCTTCCGTACCGCCCCATCTCTGAATTCTACCGCGAAAAACTGGTCGGCAAGGTCTACAAGATCCCCGTGGCGGTCGTCGACGACTGTCCGAACCGCCGTGGCCTGAAGGGCATGCAGACCTGCGTGTTTTGCGATGTATGGGGTTCGGCCGCGCATGCGGATTCGATTTTGATGCCCTTGCGCCAACAAATCGAGAAGTACCACGAGATCCAGGCGCGAAAATTTAAAGCCGACAAATTTCTGGTGTACTTTCAAGCCTACACGAACACGTTCACGAAGATCGACGCTTTGCGGGCCAACTTCGAACTCGCGCTCTCGTACCCGTTCGTCAAAGGCGTGGTGCTCGGCACCCGACCCGACTGCCTGTCAAAGTCCGTCCTCTCCTTTTGGCAGGAGTTCCACGACCGCTCGTTCGTTTCGGTTGAGCTCGGCGTGCAAAGCTTTTTCAATGATCAACTCGAGTTCATGAAGCGCGGCCACACCCGTGAACAGAGCTTGAAGGCCATCGATTGGATCAGCCGCGACACCAGCGTGGATCTTGGCATCCACTTGATGTTCGGGCAGCCGGGTGAGACCGATGCGCAAATGATCGAGACGGCGCGCATCTGCAACGATCTGCCGATCACCAACATCAAGCTGCACAACCTGCACGTCCTGAAGAACACCGAACTGGAGCACATCCACGCCCGCGGCGAGTTCACGCCCATCGAGTTCGAGCCCTACGCCGAACGTGTGCGGCTCTTCCTGGAGCACCTCTCGCCCCGCCTGGCCGTGCACCGCTTGGCCGCCTATTCGTCCCGCTGGGACGAGCTGATCGCGCCGGCATGGACCTCAGATAAAATGCGCACGCACCAGGCGCTGATCGACTATTTGCGCGCCCGTCAGAGCTACCAGGGCAAGCATTTCAGCCCGCGCAATGACGACGAAGTCCTCTCGCGCGAGCTGCTTTTGATGCGCGGGACGCCCGTTCCCTCCTTGGAAGCGTGATTTTGCCCCAAAAGCGGGCGTCTCTCGGTAAAATTTAAGATTCTGTCATGGGCCGTCCGCTTCCTTCGAGCGAAGACGCCCTTTGGGCGCGAGTTTCAAGAGATCTTGAACTTTCCTGCTCGAAAAATAGTCCCCAGCGCCTTTCCATTGATCAGTCAAAAAGTGTCAACAGCTTTCAAAACTGTGCTCAGGACTTAAGCATTGACACAAAATATCCTAGAATTTTTTTTCGCAATTGCTTTGACGAAGCTTCAATTTTGTTTCACCGTGAATTCAAGACGAGTATCGGCCTTATTGACGAGGCCTCTTCGGTGGACCACTAGATCTAGTGGTCTCAAACCGGCCCTAACCGGGCGGCTGAGGAGCAAACATGGACAGTCACGACTCGAATTCAAGGAAAAACAAGGACTTCGGTCCAAGGTCTGGGTGGAGTGCTGAAGGCTTAAGCCTGCGGTGAATCGAAACCCCGATCTGAAATTAAAGTCTTGAAACTCATGGGGAGTTTTTCGAGATTTAACGGCGCTCTTTGGGAGCGACCGAACGCCCCTTTTTGGATGTCGTTTTTCGACATCTCGAAAGGCAGGGCGGCGCACTTTTTTTGCGTTTTTGATACGAGCATCATGACGGGGGGAACATTCATGATCACAACAAGCGAGTCCAAAGGAATGGGCACACAAACCTATCTTTCCAACGAGTTCGAGCCGTCCACGGCTCCTCACGTGATGCGAGTGCGCAAACGTGATGGCTCTTTGGAAGCGGTCGACGTCACCAAGATCGTCGAGCGCGTCACCAGCTGCTGCCAGGGTTTGACCCAGGTGGACCCCTTGCGTGTTGCCACCAAGGCCATCAGTGGTCTTTATGATGGCGCCACCACCAAAGAACTCGACAACCTCTGCATTCAGACCGCGTCCTTGTTGATCGGCGAAGAACCTGAGTATTCTCGATTGGCCGCTCGCCTGCTGACGATTTACGTCGATGAAGAGGTGCGTTCGCAAAAAATCAAGTCGTTCGCCGATGCCATGAACTTCGGCTTCCAAAATGGCCTGATTGCCGAAAACACCGCCAAATTCGTTGAGGCCAACAAAGCCGCTCTCTCGGCCGCGATCGAGCCCTTCCGCACCGACCGCTTCGAGTACTTCGGTCTGCGCACGGTTTACGACCGTTACCTCTTGAAAAACCCCAAATCGCGTCAGGTGTTTGAAACGCCCCAGTACTTCTTTATGCGCGTGGCGTGCGGCCTGGCGACCACCGTGGACGAGGCGACCGAGTTTTACCGCTTGATCTCGTCGCACGACTACATGGCTTCGACGCCCACGCTTTTCAACTCGGGAACCCTGCGCCCGCAAATGTCGTCGTGCTACTTGCTCGACTCTCCCGAAGACGATTTGCAATCGATCTACAATAAGTACACCGACGTGGCTTTGCTCTCGAAATTCGCCGGCGGCATCGGCCTGTCGTACAGCCGCGTCCGCGCGCGCGGTTCTTTGATCAAAGGCACCAACGGCCACTCGAACGGCATCATTCCCTGGCTCAAAACTTTGGACAGCTCGGTCGCGGCCGTGAACCAAGGCGGAAAACGCAAAGGCGCGGCCTGCGTTTATCTCGAGACCTGGCATGCGGATATCGAGGAGTTCCTTGAACTTCGCGACAACACCGGTGACGAAGCCAAACGCGCGCACAACTTGAACCTGGCGAACTGGGTTCCTGATTTGTTCATGAAGCGCGTGAAAGAAGATGCGATGTGGTCGCTCTTCGATCCCAAGGTGGTTCCCCATTTCGTGGATCTCTTCGGTGAAGCTTTTGAAAAGGCGTTTGTTGAAGCTGAAGCCAGTAAAACTTATGTTAAGCAAGTCAAGGCCCGCGATTTGTATTCACGCATGATGAAAACTTTGGCCCAAACCGGCAATGGTTGGATGACCTTCAAAGACGCTTCGAACTTGAAGTCGAATCAGACGGGCCTTCCGCAGAACGTGATCCACTTGTCGAATCTTTGTACCGAAATCCTCGAAGTGACGTCGAATGACGAAACCGCGGTCTGCAATTTGGGCTCGGTCAACATGTCCCGCCACATCGTGAACGGCACGTTCGATTTCGACAAACTCGCGCGCACGGTCCGCACGGCCGTGAAGTACCTGGACCGCGTCGTCGACATCAACTTCTACCCGATTCCGACCGCGGCGGGCTCGAACTCGCGCTGGCGCCCCGTGGGCTTGGGCGTGATGGGCCTTCAAGACGCTCTCTTCCAATTGCGTTTGCCGTTTGACTCGGCCGAAGCCCGCGAACTCTCGAAGCGCGTTCAAGAAGAAATTTACTACAATGCTTTGGTGGCCAGCTGCGATCTCGCCGAAAAATTCGGTCCTCACCCGAACTTCAACGAGACCCGCGCCGCCGCCGGTCAGCTGCAATTCGACCTGTGGGGCGTCACGCCCACCGACATGCCTCGCTGGAAAGCGCTGAAAGAGCGCATCGCGAAGCACGGTCTGCGCAACTCGCTCTTGATCGCCATCGCCCCGACCGCGACCATCGCGTCGATCGTCGGCTGCTACGAAGCGATCGAGCCGCAAGTCTCGAACTTGTTCAAACGCGAAACGCTTTCGGGCGAATTCATGCAAATCAACCGCTACTTGGTTTCGGAGCTCAAAGCTCTCGGCCTTTGGAGCGAAGACTTGCGCAACGAAATCAAGCTCTCGGAAGGCTCGATCCAAAATCTGCCGCAAATCCCCGAGCGCGTAAAAGAGATCTACCGCACCGTCTGGGAAGTGCCCATGCGCTCGCTGGTGGATATGGCCGCGGACCGCGGCGCCTTCATCGATCAAAGCGCGTCGCTGAACTTGTTCATCGAGTCGCCCACGATCGGAAAGCTCTCGTCGATGTACATGTACGCTTGGGAAAAAGGCGTGAAAACGACTTACTACCTGCGTTCACGTCCCGCGACGAGCATCGCGAAAACGACCGTGAAGCGCTCAAACCTCGGTAACGGCGTCGTCGCGCTGGCTCCCGAAGCCGAAGAAGCAACGGTCACCGCCGAAGCGGCTCCGAAAAAAGAGTACAGCGAATCCGAAGCGATGGCTTGTTCGCTCGAAAACCCGGAGTCCTGCGAGGCTTGTCAGTAATCCGATCTGTCTTTTCAGGCAGCCATGGCGAGGGGCCGTGGCTTGCCGACACCGCAACTTTGTTTTTTTGAGGGGACTCTCACTATGATTTTATCGCCTGGTTTCAACCTGACATTGCGTCCGATGAAATATCCCGTGTTTTTTGAAATGTACAAAAACGCGATCAAAAATACCTGGACCGTCGACGAAGTCGACTTCTCGACCGACTTGGTCGATCTTCACCACAAGATGAAGCCGTCCGAGAAACACTTGATCAACCGCTTGGTCGCGTTTTTCGCCACGGGTGATTCGATCGTGGCCAACAACTTGGTTCTCAATCTTTACAAACACATCAACTCGCCCGAAGCGCGCATGTACTTGAGCCGCCAACTGTACGAAGAGGCGCTGCACGTTCAATTTTATCTCACGCTTTTGGACAACTACGTTCCTGATCACGACGAGCGCGCCAAGGCCTTTGCGGCCATCGAGAACATCCCGGCGATCCAAAAGAAAGCCGAGTTCTGTTTTAAATGGATCGATTCGATCAACGATCTCGAAACTCTCGAGACGGTCGAAGACCGCCGCAAGTTTTTGATGAACCTGATCTGTTTCGCTTGCTGCATCGAAGGCCTGTTCTTCTTCGCGGCGTTTGCTTACGTTTACTTCTTGCGTTCGAAAGGTCTTTTGCAGGGCTTGGCTTCGGGCACCAACTGGGTGTTCCGCGACGAATCGATGCACATGGCGATGGCCATGGAAGTTATCAGCACCGCCCGCAAAGAGGAGCCCGGCTTGTTCAACGAACAGATGAACGAGATGGTCGTGCAAATGATGGAAGAGGCCATCGACTGCGAAATGGCCTTCGCTCAGGACATGCTCGAGCACGGCGTGGCCGGTCTTTCGCTGAAAGACGTGCGCCAGTACCTCGAGTACGTCGCCGACCAGCGCTTGGAGTCCCTGCACATCCCGGCCCGCTACAAATCGAAAAATCCCTTCTCGTTCATGGAGCTTCAAGACATGCAAGAGCTGGCGAACTTTTTCGAACGCCGCGTTTCGGCTTACCAAACCGGCGTGACCGGCGCGGTGGCCTTTGACGAAGCTTTCTAACGTTTCGCCCACGCTGATGACGACCAGATCCTGGATTCTTCTCGTAACGACCCTCGTGCTGTTCACGGCCGGGGGTTTTTACGTTGGATCCAAGGGGCTTCTCGATAAATTTCGCGAGGTCCGCTCTTACGAAGTCTTGATCCTGACCGAAGACGAAGATTTGCTTCCCACGCGCATGATCGAGGAGCTGCAAAAGACGCAGCCTTTGCAATTTAAAATCGTGGTGGCCAGCGACCCCGACGCCTTTATCGAAAAGGCCGCGAGCGCCGACATTCTTTGGGCGCGCAAGGATTGGATTTTAAAAACCGAACTCCGGCTCAGCGATTTTAAGTCCAACAAACAGGTCGAGGACCTTCTTTCGCGCAGTCTGTCCGCGGACTTCTTCAATCCGATCGACACCTCGAGCACGCTTCTTCCCTTTTTGTGGACCTTGCCGGTGATCCGAATCAAGCCCAAGACGGCCGCCCCGAATCTCGACGCCCTGGTGAAGATGCCCGGCGAAGTGACTTGGCCGTTTTGGGGGCTTGCGGATTTCTTTTCGGGTTTTCAGTTTCCGGATTCGACCGCGAGCGCGGATCATCCCGCGGTTTGGACCCTGCTGCCATCGTCGCAAATTCCCGTGGCGCTCGAAGCAAAAACCGAGTTCTGGTTTCCCGCGCACCGGATCCGCCCCTTGGTGATCTGCCTGGCGTTCGTCGAAAACAACAAGGTGCCCTCATCGGTGAAGGCGGATTTGATTTCAAAACTCAGCGAACCCCGCTTCACCGCCAAGATCGCGGCCGACACGGGACTGGCGACCACGGTCGTTCAGGCCGAAGAACTGCTTCCGCCTTGGCAGCGAGCCTCATCACTTCGAAAAATTGGATTGAACCGTTTGCAGCGGCCTTAGGATTTAAATTCCGCAGGCGCCGTTTTGCTGGATGTAAACACTGAACTCGGTCGACTTTTCGCCCGCATTGAACTGGGCGCCGTCGGTGCTCGTGTGCATCTGGAATTGCACTTTGTATTCGAGATTCGAAGTGCCCGATGTCGCCAAGGCGGCGTCATTGGGCTTGGGGATCACGGCGTAGAACCGGCCGTTCTCGCACTCGATCCGGTACGAGGAGGTGCAGCCCAAGTTGTCGGTCAACGTGGTCGTGCCCCACTGCACGGGCGTGCGATCACGGTACATGCGCACTTCCATGCAATTGTACTGGGCGTCGGCGGCGTTGCAGTTGCCGCCGATCTGCACGTGATCCTCGTCGCAGTTCATGTAGGTGTCGCCGTTGAGAATGCGGATGCCTTCGTAAGAAATGACTTCTTCTTCAGAGGAGATGTTACCGGCGTAAAGGGTGCCTTCGGAATAGCTGGAGCAGTTCACGTACTGAGTCAGCACGATGAAACCCAAAACAGCAAAGATCAGCCCTTTTTTCATGACCTTCCCCCTGATTCTCTTATCGGCACAAACGGCCAAAACTAGAGACAAAAGTCGGGGCGCACGACTCTCACGTCCCAAAATGGGACGAACTCGCCACAGGGGTTTTTCTTTTTTTCATAACCCCGCGGAATGCCGGGCGAAAAGCCTTGGCAAAAAGGCGAATCTTTCTTAAACAGCGGCTCTACCGATCGACACCATCACAAGGAGCCTTCGATGCTTTTAACGTCCCTGTTCTCGGTTTTGACCGCTTTCTCCCCCGCTCACGCCGAGCAAGCTCCCACCGTTCCCGGTGACACCACGCCCTTTTTGATGTGCGTGAAAACTTGCGCCGCTTGGTACGATCAACCGGGCTACGGTCTGCAAGCCTGCTTGAACGAGTGCCAAGTTCGCTACTTGACCCAGCCCAAGATGATGCGCGAGTTGAACAAAGTTGAGCCTCAGTTTTGTGAAACGTACGAAGAGCCTTGCGACGACGATCAAATCTAAAGGCCCGGGCTTGCGGCGACGCGTACCCGTCTCATTCTCAGCGTGAATCGGGCCAGGGCTTCGGAGTTGATCCAAAGCACATAGGGCGCGAGCATCACGAACGAAAAACTGAAGAGCGCCATCGAGGCGCCGATCGTTAAGTGAAAACAGAGCCCGGTGATCATCACGCCGGGCCGAATCTTGCGGATCCAAATCAAAACCGCGAAATAAGACTCAAAAAGAACCGTCAAGAAGGTGGGAATCACCACCAGCAGCGGAAAGTGACGGACGAACGAAAAATCCATGACGACCATTTGCGGATTCGCGAACACCGTCCAGAGAGCGGTGCCATCCCACCAACTTTGACCCTTGAGCTTTTCAAACCCGGTGTACGTGTACACCACGCAGAGCTGCACCTGGATCATGCGGTAAAAAACGCTGGTCACGAGATCGCAGGCCTGCCCTTCCAAGCGCGGCTTGATCCAGTGCCAAGCCGAGAGCCGCGCGCACGACTGCGTCCCCGCCATCAAGAACAAGAAGATGTTGCCGATCAAATCGGCGCCGAAGGCCAGGGCGTAGTTGCGCTGTAAGAATCCAATCGACACGACCCAAACCAGAAGATTCAACACGCGGCCGCCGATTCCCAGCGCGAGCAGCGCCAGACCGACGATCAAGAACGTGTGCGCCGGTAAAACGTAGGCATCGCCCCAAAAGGCCCAGGTGAGCGGGGGACGGTAAAACTCGGGCATCACCGAACGGGCCATCGACTCGGGCAAAAGTCCCGCATTGGTGTAAAACGTCGCCAGATCAAACTGGCGGCTGAAGTACATCAGGAACAAGGTCACACACAGGATGATGCGAAAGTACGCCAGGTTCAAAAGCGGTTGGGGCGAGAACCAGAACCGGTCCCACCAGGCCAACGGTTCGCGCCACAGAGGCGTCAGACGGCTCATAAACCCACCTCATCGGGTTCGGCCCGGCAGCTGAAGGTTTGCGAAGCCGAGCGGTACTGCTGGCGCAAATCGCGCAAGGGCGTGTCCAAATTGGCGATCGCCCGGTCAAACGAGGGAATGGCCTGCATCTCGTGCGCGATGGTGATCTCGGAGGCTCCCGGGTGCTGGCGGCACAACCACGGGGCCATCAGCGCATGCAGGCGGTTTTGATCCAGCATGAGAAAGCGCATGGCGTAGAGCATCCGGCGGCGGCTGCTATCGACCACGATTTGGTCCTTCTCGGGTGGCAGGTAGCCCTCGATGGGCTCTCGGGTTTCATTCCCCTGCTCATCTTCAAAACGAACGCGGTACTCCAGGTACATGGTGTGAGCCGGGTCCGGCGAAAAGAAGTTCCAGGTGGAATTGAGCCCCAAGGCATTGGCGTAAGGCACCAAAAGCCACCCGTAAGATCGACCCAAGATCGAGCTGCCGTTCGCCAGAATCACGATCACGGCGATGTGGTAGACAATCCAGAGGCTCAGAATCAGCTTCAGAGCCTTTTTTGCCATCCTTAGCCCTCAGCCTCTTCGTCGTCATGGTAGGGCACCGCGAGCTCTTCATCGTCCGAGGTCGGCTCGGAATCGAAAGAGGCGGTCTCAAGATCGGCATCATTTTCAAAGTCTGCGATTTTTTGCTCCACTTCAGGCGTGGCTTTCAGCTCGCCCGACTCCACCAATTGCTCTTTGGCGAATCCTTGCGCATCGCCGGCTTGCAGCGCTTCATCGTAGCGCGTGAGCCAGTTGCGGTCGCGAGTGGAGACCGTTTCGCCGACGAGCAGGGCTTCGCGGATCGAAGAGGCGCGCTCTTCATCGCGTTTTTGCTTTTGACGGAGTTTTTCGGCTTCGAAGAAGTCTGACGAGGTCGAGATCTCCTCGAGCGCGCCGGTGATTTTCATGAGCTCTTCTTCACCTTCGGAGTAACTCGAAGCCGTTTGTTGCGACATCGAATCGGTGATTTGACTGAGCGTGGGTTTCTCGGCCTGAATTTCGTCGATCCCCTCGGGAAGGAGTTCGTCGATCTGGCTGAGCGTGGGGAGTTCTTTCAAATTGCGCAGGCCAAAGATCTCCATGAATTTCTTAGTGGTGCCGTAGAGCATGGGCTTGCCGGGAAGATCCGATTTGCCTTCGAAGGACACCAGGCCCTTCTCCATCAAAGCGCGCATCAAGTGGCCCGACTCCACGCCGCGGATCTCATCGATCTCGGCTTTGATCACGGGCTGTTTGTACGCCACGATCGCGAGCACTTCGAGCGCGGGACCCGACACTTTGAAGGGACGCGACTTGAGCGTGCGCGTGAGGAAATTCATGTTGTCGATTTTGGTGCGCAGCTGGTAGCCGCCGGGAACTTCTTCCAAGGTGACGCCGCGTTTTGAACCCGCCAATTCAACGGCCAAACGGTCGAGGGCTTTGCGAATTTTATCGCCCTTGATGTTGGTGCCTTTGAAAACAAGCTTCAGCGAATTGAGGCTCACGGGCCGGTCGGAGGCGAACAGAACGCTCTCGACGATCGAATCCAAACGCTCTTCTTCGACAAACTCGACATCTTCGATCTCGGCGGACTCAAACGAACCCAGCTCGCTCCCGTCCAACTCCGAGTTGTCTTCGTGAGTCTCGTCGGCCTCCGCGAGCATCTCTTCGGTGGCTTCGGGCAGGAAGCTTTCGCCCGTCTCCTCTTCGGAAACCAGACCTTCGAGTGCCATCGCCTCTTCGAGCTCTTGCTCGGCGGTTGGGTTCGGCTCTTCCATCATCGTGTCGGCCGCGATCAGCTCGGCCTCTTCAGCCTGAGCATCGTCCTGCACGGGGGCGGTGTTGTCCTCGAGCGCCGAGAGTTCAGCGGCCGCGTCCTCAACCAGCGAGAGAACGGTGGTGTCTTTTTTTGATTTACGGCTATTTTTCTTCATGTCGAAGCTTCCCCATAGGGTTCAGATGTCGGTTCGGAGGGCGGCTGGTCGGCCAGCTCGTTCTCGTTCTGCGCGTGAGAGATGGTTTCGAGGATCGCGCCGGTCTCCATAGCTTGCATCAGGGCCTCTTCCGGCGAATCCCCCGAAACGGGCTCATCCTCGATCGGCGCATCCGTCAAAATGGTGGGTTCAAACTCCGGAGCGGTCAAAGCGGGGGCCTCGCCTGCAAGCTCGCGCTCGGCCGCCAGGATGTCCTCATCCGAGGCGATGTCACCCACGTCGAAGCCAAAATTCATCTCCGTCTGCTCCTCTTCGAGAGAGTCGTCTTTGAGCAAAAACTCGTTGGGATTTTGGCTGGCGGGCGCGTCTTCAGAATCGGGGTCCATGACATGCACGACATCGGTTTGCGTTGCCATGATCTCGGGGCTCGGTTCCGCATGAACGTTGTCGTACTCTTCGACGCGGCTGACGGCCGCATCTTCGATCTCTTTTTGCGCTTCGACGTAGATTTCTTGAAAGTTGTCCGATTGGAACAGGCGAACGAAACCCATTTTGCCCAGCTCAAGCATCGACAGAAACGTGATCAAAACCTGGCTATGGCGAGCCTCGGTGACGGTGATCATCGCGCTCATCGGCACCTTCTGGCCGACGATGAGGTAGTTTTTAATTTCGAGAATCCGTCCCGCGATCGACTGCAGTTTCGCCGCGACCTTGTGGACCTTTTTCTTCATCCCGCGAAGCGCTGTTCGGTACGCCGTGATCAACGAGAAGAGCGCGTTGTCTTCGAGAACGATTTCATCCTCTTTGACATCCAAACGCTCACGCATGCCGCGGGCCCAGTAGTCACGCCCCAGAAGCGGGCGCTCGTACAGAAGCGACGCCGCCTCTTGATATTTTTGGTACTCGAGAAGGCGCTGGACGAGCTCTTTGCGAGGGTCTTCGTTTTCGACGACCTCGCCGTTTTCATCGTACTGAGGAAGGAGCATGCGGGACTTGATGTGGATCAGCGTCGCGGCCATCGCCACGAACTCACCCGCGAGCTCGAGATCGAGTTCTTTCATCATCTTGATATACTCAAGATACTGGCTCGTGATCTCGTTGATCTTGATGTCCATGATGTCCATCTCTTCTTTGCGGATGAGATAGAGCAACAGGGCCAACGGGCCTTCAAATTTCGGCAATTGGACTGTCAGTCCCAAAGCTACGGATTGCATGTTCCCCTCGACTTCAGGCCTGATTCAAACAAGGGGTTTTTGATTATTCAAGAAATCTTTTCGAATAGACGAGCGCATTGTTAAGTGCGCCGGGACGGATTGCCGCCAGATTTGGCAGCTCTTAACGGACCACGCCGACGGCGACGCTCATCAGAACCTCATAGACGCGAATCACAGGCACAGCAAGCCATTGCAGGCCGCCGGCCACCAACAAAATGAGCAAGATTAAACTTGAAATATGCTCATTTTGTTCGAGCTTGTAGTTCAAATCCGTCGGCAAAAAACGCGCTAAAACCTTACCGCCGTCCAGCGGGTGCAGCGGAATGATATTGAAGAACGCCAAGAACAAATTGGTGATGATGAACTGTTGCAAAAGCGTGTTGAACGCCGTGAAGTACGCCGACGTCATCATCGTTTTCATCACGCCAATCCAGAGAAAAACCGCGACAATCGCGAGCAGAACGTTGGACCCCGGACCCGCCAGCGCGATCCAGAACATGTCCGTGCGCGGATTCTTTAAATTGCGGGGGTTCACGGGAACCGGTTTCGCCCAACCGAAAAAGGGCAGATGCGCGCCCATCGAATTGAGAACGATGGTGATCATCGGCAAAATGACCGTCCCCTGCAGATCCATGTGCGCGACCGGGTTCATGGTCAAGCGGCCCATCATCAGCGCCGTGTTGTCGCCTCGCCACTTCGCGACAAGGCCGTGCGCGTACTCGTGAAAGCACAGCGAGAAGAGCAAAATGACGAAGAAACCGGCAAGATTTCGAAGCAGTTCGACGTAATCCATGAGATCTCAAGGCTACAGAACCGAGTTTCTGAAGTCGAGCGAAACTCGGTGGGTGATCACCAGGGCCGCCACCGTATTTTGCGCTTTGTCATTGAGCAAAAAATCGACCCCTCCGCCGTCGGTGAAAACTTGCGCTCCAGGCAGGCGCCGCCTAATCTACCACCGTCGCATTCGCAATTGCATCGAAAGGACTTTCACCCATGGCACATGAAAATGCCCGCCCGGCTTTGACCATTCTCAGTGACGACGAACTCGCCTTCCGCGACGCCGTCCGCGATTTCGCCGAAAACGAAATCAAGCCGCACACCACCCACATGGACGAAAAAGCGGAGATGAATCCTGACATCGTCAAAAAACTTTTTGAAATGGGCCTCATGGGCGTTGAAAGTCCCGAAAAATTCGGCGGCGCCGGCTCCAGCTTCACCATGGCCTGCTTGGCCGTCGAAGAATTGGGCCGAGTCGACGGCTCCGTTTCGGTTTTGATGGACGTGCAGAACACGCTCGTCACCAACGCGTTCCTGCGCTGGGGCACCGAGGCTCAGCAAGAGAAGTATCTGACCCGCATGTCCAAAGACGCCGTCGGCGCTTACGCGCTCTCGGAATCTTCGTCGGGATCCGACGCCTTCGCCCTGAAGCTTCGCGCCGAACAAAAGGGCGATAAGTACGTTTTGAATGGCAATAAACTCTGGATCACCAACGCCAAAGAGGCGTCGATCTTTATCGTCTTTGCAAACATGGACCCCGCCAAAGGCTACAAAGGCATCACCGCCTTTATCGTTGAAAAAGACTTCAAAGGTTTCAAGGTTGGTAAAAAAGAAGACAAGCTAGGCATCCGCGCGTCTTCGACTTGCGAATTGCTTTTTGAAAACTGCGAAGTGCCTGCCGCCAACGTTCTGGGCGAGCCCGGCAAGGGCTACAAGATCGCGATCGAAACTCTGAACGAAGGCCGCATCGGCATCGGCGCACAAATGCTCGGCATCGCGCAAGGCGCCTACGAGGCCGCCTTGGGTTACGTGCAAGCCCGCGAACAATTTGGCAAACCGATCGCGCAATTTCAGGGCGTGCAATTCCAGCTCGCCGAGATGCGCACCGAACTCGAAGCGGCTCGACTGATGGTCTACAACGCCGCTCGTTTGAAAGATGCGGGTCTGGATTTTATCGAGTCGGCGGCGATGGCCAAACTTTACGCGTCGAAAGCGGCCGAAAAAATCACGTCAAAAGCGGTCGACCTGTTCGGCGGTAACGGCTTTACCAAAGAATACCCGGTCGAAAAGTTCTGGCGCGATGCCAAGATCGGTCAGATCTACGAAGGCACGACCAACATGCAACTGCAAACCATCGCCAAGATGGAACTGGACAAAAAATGATCTTGCGGGGGCTTGTTCTCGCGGGGAGCCTGGCCCTCATTTTGGCTCGACCCGCGTGGGCGGCTCCGAAGACCTTTCGTTTGCATCTCTTTTCGGAGCCGACGACCCTCTCTCCGTTCACTCAAAAAAACTCGAACAGCAGCTACTTTCTCACGCAGCTCGCCTGCCCGTTGATGAAATGGGACGGCACCGACGTGCGCAAGGCCGGCGCCGATTGCCGCATCAAAAAGAAGACCACGGTGGAATGCACGGTCGACAAGGACTTGCGATTTCAAGACGGCACGCCCGTCACCGCCGAGCACTACGCGCAGAGTTTAAGACAATTCCTCGACCCCGAGAAGCCCTCGCCGCGCGCGGAACTTTTGCTTTCGATCAAAAATGCGGGCGCCATTCTCAAAAAAGAGAAACCGCTCGCTGAACTCGGGCTCAAGGCCGACAAGCAGGTCTTGCAACTCAGTCTTGAACGCGAAGACCCCGAAATCTTACTCCGACTCGCCAATCCCCTCTTCACGGCGATTCACTCGGTCAAAGTTCCCACGCCCTCAAACTGGAAAGAGTTCAAGTCTTGCGGCGCGTACCGTCTTGGTTCTTGGGAGAATGGACGCGCGATCAAGCTGGAGCCCAATCGCGTCTTCAAAGGCGGGCACCCGGACCGGCCCACCCTCGAGTTTCTCTTTGTGAGCGAAGACAGCCTTGCCCTGCAGTACTATCAAAAAAACGAACTCGATTTTTTACGCCGCTTGCCGACGCTTTACATTCCGGCTTGGAAAAACAAACCGGATTACAAATCCGTTCAGCAGATCCGTTTCGACTCGTTCTTACTGAGCCCCGACTTCCGTGACGCCGCACTGGCCGCGGCGCTCGCGCAGTCGATCGATTTCGAAGCCTGGCGCCAGCTGTATGCCGCCGAACCCCGCCCCGGATGTTTCGGCTTACCGGCCGAAGTGACGGACGGCCCGATCTGTTGGGATTTCGATCCGAAAGCCGCGAAAGCCTCCTTGGCGCAAATCAAAGACCGCGCGCTGATCTCGAAACTCCGCCTTTTTTACTCCAAACAAGGCGGCGACGATCACGACCGCACGATGGAGTTTTTGCAGGACCAATGGAAAAAGAATCTCGGCATCGAGGTCCGCACCGAAGCGCAAGAGAACAAAATTTTTCTCGAGAATTTGCGCGCCGGCAAGATGCCGTTCTTCCGCAAGGGTCTCGCCCCCGACCGCGCTTCGTGCTTAGCCGTTCTCGAGAATTTTCGCTCCGATCACGCCGAGAACTTCGCGCAGTTCAGATCTCCCGACTTCGACCGCTTGGTTGATGGCATGGCCAAGCGAAAGCCCTCCGACAAAGCCTATAAAAAAGCCTGCCGGGAGGGCATCGAGAAGCTCAAAACCGAGGCGCTTCTGATCCCGACCGGGCCGATCTATTTCTCCGTTTTGGCGAAACCAGAGTGGCAGGGCTGGACGCTCAACAACCTGAACCACTTGGACCTCTCACAACTACACCCTTCTGCAGGCCACTGATCCGAACTCCCACCCCGGCGCGCGGTTGGCGCGCGCTCGTCTATCCACCCCGGCGCGCGGCGACGCGCGCTCGTCTATACGAATTCATGAAATAACGTCGATGTTCCAGGCAAGTCGTTGTTTCAAATTGAGATTCGGGCGCGAAGAGCTGGCGTCTTCAAAATTTCCTTCAACTGGTCCGAGGTCTTGCCGATGAGAATGAGGTCAAGACCATTGTCCTAAGGAGGAAACAAGTGGCCGAGAACAAATCGAAGAACGCACCCGCACCCGAGAAACAAGCTCCCAGCAATGTGGTGTCTTTGCAGGCGCACAAGTGCACGGCTGAAGGCTGCAAGCACAAACCTGACCGCGCCGGCTTCTGCTCGGAGCATTACACTTGGTTCAAAGAAGGCCTGATCACGATGGAAGGCTACCGCGCCAAAGACTTCGATAAGAAGTACCACGCGTACATGAACCGCAAAAATCGCGCGGCCTAAAAACTCCGTTTAAATTTAATCACGTGGACTCTAAAAAAGCTCCGCGTGCCCTGCTGACGAACCCAGATGGAAACATCTGGGTTTTTCTTTAAGAACTATCCACCCCGGCGCGCGCGCGTCTATGGATGGCTCCCCGTGAGTTTTTTGGGTGTTTCGGGTGGCGGTAAGCGGGCGAGTTGGTCTTTGGCGTCGGCAAGAATTGAGCGCCAGTCTTGCAGGTCTTTCGCTTGACGGCTGTAGCGTTCGCGAAGGCCGTCCATCTCGCGGTACAGCTCGCTTCGGCGCGAGCGGATGTACCACGGCTCCGAGCACACGCGCTGCGATTCGTACTCTTTGGTGCCGCTGTCGTACACGCTCTCACTGTGGCACTCGAGCACTTGCGGGAGCGCGGTGATCTCACTCGATAACTTTGAGATTTGCGAATCGAGCTGAGCTTGCATCAGGGCGCCCGATTGAACATCGCTCTCGCGGCTGACGATGGCCTTTTCGAGGTACTCGCGGCGTCCACGTTGGTAAGAGGGCAAAAAGAAGGGCTCGGCGATTTTGAAGCAGACGTTCTTATAAACTTTTCCGGAAACGCCGTACAGGTAGCCCGAATCGGGCGTGCAAAAAAGCGTGAGACCTTGCAGATGACGTTCTTGCATTTGCTTGATCGTCAGGTTGTCGCACATTTGGTAGTTCGCACGCTCGCCGGTCTCGCCGAGACGCTGAATATTTTCGTAGGTGCAATAACTCTCGCGGCCCGCCTTGAACCCCAGGTCGAGCTGCGTGCCGTTGGCGCGGTCGACCTTTTTGCATTGGCGGATGAACGGATCCTCTTCGAGGTACACGCCGGCCATCGCCGTCTTTTTAGAATGATCGAACCAGTTCGTTTCTTCACACCGCTGTTTCAAATCCCAAGAACTGCACGCGGTGCAGAGGAGGCTGCTGACGAAAAGTATTATGTTTCTCATGAGTTCTCCTGAGTCCGTACAGATTATCGAGTGTTTCGGCACCTGTCAGGAGCCGGCGGCGGACAAGACGCCCCGGAGTGTTTCAGAGAAACAACTTATTCGAAAAAGGGTTTCAGATGCGGGTTTTTCGCGGCCCAAAATCCTTGGCGGATGCGCACGTCGTGACCATCCGAAAGCGGCGGGATCTGATCCTCACGGAACCAGCCAACCTTCGTTGTTTCACTCGAGGTCTTGGCCGAACCTCCGACGAGTTTGGCGCGGTAGAGAACATGACAAAACTCGTTGTCTTTCCATGGGTAGTTCACGTACGCGTAGCGGTTCGAGCTGTACACGCCCAGCAGCTCAACGACTTCGACCTCGTAGCCGGACTCTTCGCGGCACTCGCGCTCGGCACACTCTTTCGGCGTCTCGCCGAGATCGTGACAACCGCCGGGCAAAGCCCAAAATCCGTTGTCAGCTCTTTGAATCAAGAGCACTTCATTTTTTTCATTGAGGACGAAGGCATCGCAGCCCACAAGAGGCGTGATGGGTTTCGGCATGTCTCTTCACTCCGGCGCGCGGTCGGCGCGCCCATCTAAAACGATCACGAAAAGAAAATGACAAAGATCAAAAAGCTCACGAGAAAGCTGCGAATTCCGAGTTGAGTCAAAGTCATGCCCGCTTATCGGTCCCTTGACCCCTGCCCTTTAGGTGACCAGACTATAGACGAGCGCACAGACGTGCGCTGGGGTGTGAAGATGAAAGCTGCGTTTATCACGGGATCGAGCAAAGGAATTGGAGCCGCCACCGCGCGCTTGTTTCGCAAAGAGGGCTATTTCGTTTTCTTGCACGGCCGGAACATCAAGGATCTTGAAGCCTTGGAAAAAGAACTGGGACAAAAGGATTCAATTCTCGCGGGCGACATGGCGAACCCCGAGGAGATCGACAATATTTGCAAGAGCCTCGAAGACCGGGTCAAATTTCAGAGCATGAAACTGCAAGCGCTCGTCAACAACGCCGGTCTTTTTCACCGGCAAAAAGCCACCGACCAGCGCGCCGATTACTGGGAGTCGCAGTTTCGCGTGAACATCTTAGGCCCCGCGCGCATGACGGAGCGGTTGATCCCGCTTCTTTCGCAAGGCTCTCCGGCCAGCATCATCAACATCGCCACCACTCTCGGTATGCGCCCCGCGGTCGGCACCTCGGCTTACGGTGCGAGCAAAGCGGCCATGATCCACTGGACCTCGTCGCTCGCGGTGGAACTGGCGCCTTTAGGCATCCGCGTGAACTGCATCTGCCCCGGTCTTGTCGATACGCCCATCCACGCGTTTCACACGCTTCCGGCTGACGAAAAAGAAAAAGTGAAAGCCGATCTCAAAGATCTGCAGCCGTTGGGACGCATCGGTGAGGCCAGCGAAATCGCCGACAGCATCTTTTTCTTGGCCAGTCAAAAATCAAAATGGACCACCGGCGCGGTTCTCGCCGTTGATGGCGGTATCAATCTCAAATGACCGAAACTCGCGGCTTTCGACTTCGTTTTTCGTGCGCGCATCTCTACCACCAGCCGTCATGGGATGAGGCTCAAAACCAGCGCACGTTCGGAAAATGTTTTTCCGACCATGGCCATGGACATGATTATGAACTTTGGATCGAGACCCCCCTCGCGGGCGCGAGTTTTGAAAAGCTGCGCGAGGCCGGAGCCGAGCTGCGCGAGCATCTCGATCACAAGCATCTCAATTTTACGATTCCCGAATTCAAAACGCAGGTTCCCACCACCGAAAACCTGGCGCTCTACTGCCGCGAGTTTTTGACAAAAAAAATGGGTGAGCCTGTTTTCCTCAAGCTCACCCTCTTTGAATGCCCGTGGCTCGGAGCCACCCTCTAAACGCACCGTTCCCCTAAAAGGTGCCAGGCACCTTAGTAGGAATAGACGACTTCGGCGTCGAGATCTTTGTAGGTGTCACCCGATTTTGCTTTCGGGGCGACCCGGCCGTTCATTTCGATCAAGCGCGAGCCGTCGGCGGCGAACTTGAAAATCACCGGCTTGACGAGTGCCGCGATGATGAAGCTTGAGGGCTTCATGCGCATGACAAACGCCTTTTGGCCGCCGATGTCTTCTTCGCCGGTTTTGGTGAGACCGAAGCCCACCGTTTCTTGGCGGTCCCAAACACCATAACGGAACTCAACCGTCTTACCCGCGGCCAAATCGCTCCAGTTTTTTTGCACGAACTTCTGAAAGTTGCCGCTCATGACAAAAGTTTTGCCAAGCTTCTCTTCGGAGGTTTTGGTTTTTCCGTCGACCGTTTTTGAGAAGTGGATCTTGCCGTCTTTGACTTCGACGACCGCCGATTGTTTGGTCTGGTGCTGGGTGATCTCGGCCTTGACCAATTCGGTGCCTTTCAGGGTCGAGCGGTCTTCAAAAACCACGTTGCCCTCGAGATCCTTAAAGGCCGCAAACACGGCTTCGCCGCCATCGGCGGCGGTGACTTTGGCCTCAAACGTGTAAAGTTTTTTCGCTTTGCCCGAGCCCTGCTCGAACACCTGCCCCGTATAATCGGCGCGGGCGTGTCCCGAGACCAGAACCGAGGTCAGAACCAAGGATGCCAGAGTGAGTGCTGTTTTCATTTTGAAACCTCCACGGCCTAGGATATGCTCGGCGCCTTCATGGAATCAAAGCCTTTGGTCCGTCTCTCAAAAATCATGGCCGAGCGTGGCATTTGCTCCCGCCGCGAAGCCGATGTGCTGATCGCCGCCGGGCAGGTCTTCGTCGACGGTCTGCGCGTGAAAGAACTCGGCACCAAAGTTCCGCCTGATTGCAAAATCGAACTCTCGGAAGCCGCCAAAGAAGACCTCGCCTCTCAGGTCACGGTGCTGCTGAACAAACCCATTGGTTACGTGTCCGCACAGCCCGAAAAAGATTACGAGCCCGCCATTGTGCTTTTGACCGCCGAAAACTATGACGGCGACCCAAGCCGTCTGGAGTTTGAGCCTCGCGCCTTGAGCGGCCTGGCCGTTGCCGGGCGCCTGGACATCGACTCCCAGGGCCTGCTCGTCTTCACGCAAGACGGGACCATCGCCAAGCAGCTCATCGGCGAGAACACCGAAGTCGAAAAAGAGTATCTCGTGCGCGTAAGCGGTCAATTGTCGTCAGAGGATCTGAAGCTCTTGCGCTTTGGCCTGGAGCTTGATGGCCAAAAACTCAAACCCGCGCAGGTGGAATGGGTCAACGAAGATCAACTGCGCTTTGTTTTGACCGAAGGAAAAAAACGGCAAGTGCGCCGCATGTGCGAGGCCGTGGGTCTGCGCGTGTTGGGACTGAAACGCGTGCGTGTCGGTCAGATCCGGCTCGGAAAACTTCCCGAAGGCAAATGGCGCTTTTTGGATAAGGGCGAGTCTTTCGTGAAGACCACGTTCAGAAAGCAGACAGCAGATCGTCGATCGTCACGCCCGAGTCCGGGTCGCGGGGGGTCGACGGGAACTTCGAAACCTTCGACCTCTCGTTTTCAAGAAAGAAAATCTCGCCTTCGGTAAAACCGGCGCGCCGGCGCAGCTCGTGCGAGATCTTTTCGATCCGCCGCGGAAGCCGCGCCTTGATCGACCCATAACGGGTTTCAAAATCTTGAGCCGCGTCCAACTTTTCAAGACGGCAAATCTCTCGGTACCAACGCGAACCAAATTCGACGTGACCGATCTCTTCGCGCACGATCTGCCCGACCACCTTGTGCCCGGGTCCCACGGGCGAGCCGCTGAGGCGGCGCAAAAGCGTTTCGCCCGCATCCAGCCCGCTGCCTTCGAGATAGCGGTGCACGATGAGAATCCGGTCGAGCAGCGTGTCCTGCGTATCGACGGCGCTCCAAAGGGCCGTGTGCACCGGCCAGGTCCCCCAGGGATGTCCCAAATCCTGCAAAGCCTCGAGACACAGACGGAAATGATCGGCTTCACCCGCCGTGACCGCAGCCAACTCCTCGCGAAAGCCCGCGGGCGCCTCCGGGAACTCGATCAATGTGCGCAGTCCCAACTCCAAGGCTTGAAGCTCGATACTGGCCAGATCGTGCAGCATCCGGGCTTGGCCCTCACGGGTGGCAAACCCTTTCTTATCGGGGTGAAGCTTGGGGTCTAAAACCTGGGCATCGCGGGCGGGCTGAAAAGGAACGCCGCGAAGACGGCCCTGAAGGGCCTCGTTCAGGTCGGCCTGAACCCTTGAAAGCTTATCCCAAGCCCCCGAAACCGTCAAAAAGCTCGGTTGCGGCTCTGTCCTAGATATTGCTTCCATAGGTCCTTTTCGCCATCATCTTGAGCTATGGGAAAATCTTGGAAAAATCCAGCGAAAGTGGCCAATGCGGCCAAAAAAGGGGCGATCTTCACGAAGCTCGCCCGTGAAATTCAGGTCGCCGCCAAAATGGGCGGCGCCGACCCGATGTACAACGCCCGTCTGCGCATGGCCGTTGAGGCCGCGAAAAAACAGGCCTGCCCGAATGACACCATCGACCGCGCGATCAAAAAAGGCGCGGGCCTTCTTGAAGGCGCAATGATCGAAGAGGTCACGTACGAAGGGTACGGTCCTCACGGCGTGGGCGTGATCGTCGAGACACAAACCGACAACCGTAACCGCACGGTGCCCTCTTTGCGCAGCATCTACAAAAAGGCGGGCGGCTCCTTGGGCGAATCCGGCGCGGTCGCTTGGATGTTCGACCGCGTAAGCCTGATCGAAGGCACCAAGCCGGGCTCCTTTGACCCGGATGAAGAGGCCATCGAAGCCGGCGCGAACGAAGTTGAAAAAGGCGACGACGGCTACCATTTCTATGGGGCCCCCGACTCGCTCGACGAGATCCGCACGGCCCTGCAGGGGCGCGGCTGGACCGTCAGCAAAGCCGAACTCTCGTTCAAGCCCAAGAACATCACCGAGCTCAGTGCGGAACAAAAAAACGAAGTCATCGAATTCCTCAACGAGCTCGATGATGACGACGATGTTCACCGCGTTCACGCCACGATCCGTATCGACTAGGCGGGTCCTGTTTCACTTTGAGATCCATCAAGGCCGCCTCGTCGATCCGACAGGACCTTGATGGATCTTCTCGACCAAAGCACCCTCGCGCCCCTCTCGATTCGCCGGTCTTTTCTGACGATAAGAACTTGATGTCTCAAGGGATCTTCGCCGCTCTCGTCATGCTCCTCGGTCTGTTCGCCCTCCCGACGTGGGCGGGCGCCGCCGAAGCGTCATGCACGCTTGAGAACACCGACAGCCTCCCCGCGCAAACCCAACGGCTCTGTCAGCTTCAATGCGCGCTTCAGAAACAAACCGGGACGAACTTCAGCGCCGTCTCCCCGTCACCCGAAGCTTGCAGTGCCGCCCGCGACGAGATCGAGAAACAAACGAGCCACCGCCTTTGGAGTGTGATGGCGGGCTGCGGAGCCGGCGCCTGGGGCGCCTTGCTTGAGAACGTGATCAACCTTCTCGCTCCCGAAGACTTTCGCAAGTTCGTCGCCGAGTGCTCGAAAGACGTGTCTTGCCGGCGCAATCTCGCGCGGCAGATCGAAACTTACCGCGCGCGCGGGAGCGATGGCGAGTACCGCATCAAAGACGACGAGCTTGATCGCATCACCGCCCGTCTTGATTTCAACGATCTTCTGACCCGCTCGCGCCACAATCAGGGCGCCACGATGGACTCCTGCCAGCGCGAACTCGGAAACGTCACCCGGCGTTTGTCGTCGGAGTTTGCGCTCGCCGAAACGCCTGAAGACACCGCTTTCGTTCAACAAAAACGTTGGGATCAAATCGCGGCCTTCGATGCCGATTGCCCGCGACTTTTGAAGCTCGTCCCTCCTGGCCAACATCAAAATCCGCGCGCGGGTGAAGCGCTCGCGCAAGCGGGACGGCAATCTCTGCAGGTGTCGCGGGCGATGGGCACCGCCATTCAAAAATGGTTTCAAGATTTGGGGATCGCCTACGAATGCTATGACGGCCGCACGCGCGCAGAACTCTTATGTCACGCCATCGGCGGCGTGGTTTTGGATCCACTCGCGGTGGGTGGAGGCGGCGTCTTCGCCGCCAAGGCGCTGGCCCGCGCCGGAACCGGCGCGCTCCCGCGGATCGGCGCGCGCTTCTCACGCCTGCCGATGACCGCCGAGAACATTGCCCGCGTTGAGCCGCTCGCGCTTCGCAAGGCGGGGCAAACCGAATCTTTCGTGGTGAAATTTCAAGACGAGAGCCGCGCGATTTTCAAACCCTGCAATGCTCGCGATGCTCTCTCCAACTGCCGCGGCGAAGTTTTGGCCTACCAAATGGATCAGCGGTTGGGACTGAATTTGGTCCCGGAAACCATCGAACGCAACGTCGTCATCAATGGTGAAACCCGGCGAGGCTCGATGCAGCGCTGGGCCGAAGACGTCCGGCCGGGCGCCAGCATCCGCGCCAACCCCAAGCCCGGCGAGATGGACAAACAATCCTTTTTTGATTACGTGATCCGCAACATCGACCGCCATCAAAACAATTATCTCGTTGCCGGCAATGGCCAAGTGGTTTCGATTGACCATGGCGTCGCCTTCCGCGATGTCTCCGTGACCAACGCCCGCCGTGGCGGCGCCTTTGATGAGGCCGCGCAGAATTACCTGAAGACCGAGGACGGACGAAAAACTTTACAGACAATGCGCGCTTGGAATTTGAAAGAAACCCGTGCGTGGCTGAATCAGTACCTCAACCCCTCGCAGACCGAAAACACGATGAGACGCATCGAGTTCTTGCGACGGTACGATCCCGACAAGCCGAATCCTGGCGCCGCCCCGACGGGAGCCGTGCGGGAGCGGACGCTCAAAGAGATTTTACGCGATCACGATTAGGGCGCGATCAATTTTTGAATGTACGAAATCGCGGTCACGTCTTCGCCGCGGCAGGAGCCGTCCGCGCAAGTGTTCGAACGCGAGCAGCCGCCGCTCGAAACCATGTCGCGCTCTCCGCGCACCAAGATGCCTTCGACTTCGAGGGTCTTTTCGTTGAAGACCGCCGAGCCTGAATTGCCGCCGTAGGTGTCGAGATTCGCCACGAAGAAGGACTTCGAGGTGTCCCAACGGCGAACCTTCGCGCCGCCCGCCACTTTGGTCGGCAGTCCCATCGGGTGGCCGATCACAAAGAGAGGCTCGCCCACAGGCAAGAGACCTTGTTTTCGCAAAGTCAAAGGCCGCGCGCCGCGAACGGGCCGGTCCAAACGGATCAGCGAGTAGTCTTGACCGCGTGAACTCTGCTCGGTCTTGATCACGGCTTTACAGCGGTAAACCTGATCCGCTTCAAAATCATCGGGAGCGTGCTTGGGGTCCTGCATGCGGTACCCGAAAACCCAGCTGTTGGCGCGGCAGTCCTGTTCGGAATCCACGCAGTGACCGGCGGTGGCGAGCAAGTCGTCGCCCACCAAGAAACCGGAGCACACGGCCGCGGCCGGCTGATCGCGGAAAGGCTCGTCATCGCAAGTGCCGTAGGATTGACCGAACGTTTCCTTGTCGTAGTCGTAGCGCCCTTGGGCGTTGAGCTTGAGCTTCGAAGCGGGGAACATCCCCGCCGTGGCGTCGGCCAGCGCGACGAGATTGGCGTTTTTCGTCTCGTAGACGTCCGAGCGGTCGTCGTTGCCGTAGATCACCTTGGGAGTGAAAACCCCCGCAAGCGCCGTTGTTGAAAGAACAAGCCCCAGAAACAGGAATAAAAAAAGCCGCACAACCCCTCCTTGGTGTTTGACTCTGGACGATCTCATCCTCGCGAGGTTTCTCGACGTCCGTCAAGGAGCGGCTGCGGTCTTTTTTATTTTATTTGCGAAGCGAAAGTTGAACTTGAAAAGCGAAGGCGAAGTGGCGGATTTGCTTGAGCATCGCGAAGAGTCCGTTCGCTCGCGAGGGCGACAGATTCGCCTCGAATCCCAATTTTTTGAGAAAATCGGGCGAGGATTTCAGGATTTCGTCAGGAGCCGAACCCGAATAAACGCTCAAAAGAACGGCGACGAGACCTTTCACGAGAAGCGCGTCGCTGTCGCCTTGAAATTGGATGCGGCCTTGATCGTCGAGGTGCGCGTGCAGCCACACCTGCGATTGACAGCCTTTGACCTTCGCCTCTTCGGTTTTTTTGTCGTCCGGCAGATCGCCCCAGGTCTTTCCCAATTGGATGACCTTTTTGTAGCGGTCCTCCCAATCTTTGAGGCCTTCGAATTCTTGCACCATGCGCTCGATGCGGTCTTGCAGCGTTGTCACTTGCGGGTGTTCTCCAGCGCCTTCAGGCGTCTGAGCATTTTACTTTCGAGAGTGCGGCCAAAGTCGCCGATCATCTCTTCAAACCGGGAGCGCTCGAACTCCCCGGCTTTCTCATAACACTTTTTATAGAAACCCTCTATGTCCGAGTCGTAGCCGTTCCACAAACGTTTGAACAGAGCGGGCGCCATCTGGTGGCTGTTCTTCTCCTCGCCCGTGCCATCGTAGCGGTTCATGTAATCAAGAAGCTCCGAGACTTGACGCGGCGAAAAATCCAGCTCCGCGAGCACGTCCTCCATGATCGCCATTTCGGAATAGCTCAGATAATTCGACAAAGATTCCCAAAAACGCTCGCCCGCCGCTCCCGCATCGAAGCGGCAAAAGTAGGTCGAGCACACGGTTCCGCGAAATTTCCAGATGCCGCAGCCCTGGGTTTTCTTTTGGTAATAGGGACAGAGCCACTCCTCGCGGTTGCCGAAATCTTTGGGCCCACGGTTGTTGAACTGCACTTGAAACTTCACCGAAGGGACCAATCCGATCGGAAGCGCGTACTCACGTCGCTCGATCTTGCGACGGATGTGCGCGGCTCCCTCGGGAAAGCGCGACTCATTCACCAGCAGCGCGCCGACGATGAAGTTGGGCAAATAGGGTTCAAACGTGCAGCACTTGAGATGCTTGCGGTACGTGACTTTGGCCGACGCCGGTTGATTTTCGGGGGCCATGGCGCAGTTGTCACAGGTGGCCTTGGTCTCCTCAAGACGCTCCTCTTGATCCAGCAAAAGGGCCGGAAAAAGTGGATGGTAGATCTCGGGGATTTTGTGTTTGAATTTCACCGGGCGTAACATGCAAAACCTTTGTTCAGCTGTCCAGCCTGGCGTGACAAAACCCCGCCTCCGGGGCGGTCCTTTCAATGTCCCATCCTGAGACGTTTTTTCATAAATAATATCAAGCACTTGCACGCCTTTTCGGAGGCTTTTTGGCGCCGTCCTTGGCCCCGCCCTTGCTCTTCTCCAGGGCAGGAGGCCGTTGATGAAAACCGCTCTGTTCCTTTTGATCGCTCTGGTGTCCTTTCAGGCGAGCGCCTGGGTGTCCACACCCACGATTGAGAAGCAGCACAAATTCGTCTACCGCATGAAGAGCGAGGTTTTTGAGTTCGCCTCCACCTCACCCTCTTACGAAGAGGCTTTCGACAAGGCGGCTTCGGCCTGCTACCGCCACTTCCGCGACAACACCAAAGCCCGCTCCGGACAAGCCAAACTCTCCGAAGATCAGGGCCTGGATATCATTGACGTGTGCGCCAATCCGCGTAGCATTTGATCCTGAAGGCCCCCTTTGCTAAGGTGGTCTTTTAGGGAGACATCATGGGACTGCTCAAATCCATCGGCGATTTTTTGTTCGGGAAAGACCCGGATATTTTTGACGACAACGGCAACGTGGTTCATCGCCATCCCAAAAAGAAATGGGAAGCCTGGCAGAACAAGATGAAAACCAACCCCCAGTTCAACTGGCGCAACCATACCGGAACCCGCGCCGGTGGATCCACGTCGGGCCGCAGCCCGACCAACGCCCCGAACAAAAATTAAGAATCCACTCCGGTCTTCTAGGCGTTTCGCTTTTATGAAACCATAGATCCATGAGTTCATTCTGTTTACCTTTATCCGTCATCGTCGCGGCCTTGTTCAGCTTTTCGGCTCACGCCGAATTGGCCGGGGCCCGCGCAGGCGGCGAGAGCGGCTCCACGGGCCGCGGTGTTTTTTCGATGAGCACGGCCGTGAACAAAGCGTTTGCCACATGCTCGGACGAGCAAAAGCAAACTCTCGCGAAGCAAGGCTGCTTTGAACATTTTGAACGCAACCCCGAAGCCCTCCAGTACGCCCGCCCCTGCCAGCAAGGTGCGCTCGAATACACCGTCACGCGCGCTCTCACGATCATCCCCAAGTGCAGCCTCGGCGTCGGCAAGGCTTGGATCGATCACGGCAAAGATCTCTTAAGCCTGCTCCAGGGCGTGGGCGGCTCGGTCAGCGCCCGCCTGAGCGCCGATTCGGAAATGCAGCAACAGCTCAAACGGTGCAATGCGGACCCCGACATGCAGAGCAAACGTCAGATGCTCACCCAGTACAACTTGAACGGCTGGGAGGACGATCGCATCCACCGGACCTCGTGCGAGGATATCATCAGTCAGGGCGTGCGCCGCCAGCGCGCCACGATTCGCAACAATGCCATCCGCGAAGCCGCCGCTTACAGCGCCCGTCCCACCGAAGAGAAGCAAGCCGAGTTCGACGAGGCGATGAAAAAGAACGCCGAGCGCGGACGCGAGGCCTGGAATTCGGCCTACAACACCATTCAAGTCTGGATGAAAGAAAAGGTCGGCATCCCGCTGTCGTGTTACAACTCTCAAAAAAATGACGAGCTCCTTTGCTACGGCGTCGCGCGGATCGTGACGCCCGATGCGGTGGCTGGTGGTGCCGTGCTCGGTCGCATGCGCGCCCTGGCGGGTGTCAGTAAAATTGAAGAGGGCACGGCGGCAGGAACGGCCGCCACGCGCGCGCAGGTGAATGGCGTGCGCGCCATGAGCGATGAAAACCGCGCGGCGATGCTGTCGCGCAGCTCCTCCTTGGACAACACGGGGCGCTTAAATCAGGCCGAGACCTTACTTAAAGACTCACGGCCCAACGGGCTTTCGCTCGAGCAGCGCGAGGCCATCACGCGCGCGCACGAAGTGGGCGGCGAGAGGGGCTTTGGCACTTACACCCGCGCGGACTTGGATGAGAAAGCGCGCATTTTGCGTGAAGCCGGTTTTGACGCCAACGAGCGTCAGCTCCTGATGCGCACGGGAACGGCCGGGCAAGAGGGGCACTCGACCACCGTGAGCGGGGCCAGCATCCACTCCGGAGACACGGCCGAGGGTCTCATGCGCGTGCCCGATGGGATTGCGCGCGAAAAGCAAGTGGAGATGGGCGCCCGCCTCAAGGACCTGCAGCGCTCCGCCGACGCCGAAAACTACAAAAAGACTTACCAGCAGTGGCAATCGATCGACCGGGATTACTCGAACCGTATTCTTGAATTGCAAGACATGCGGCCGCGACCGCCCGAGTACGACCGTCACATCTTGGAACTTAAAAAAAGACAGCAAGAGTTGAAAGAAACCTACGAGTATTACAAAGACTATTTTTGACCTGACGAACGCTCAAGCCTCGCGAACCAATCCGGATCGCCCTTGGGCGCTTTGACGACAAACAGATCCTCGGCCTTTTGACCCCAGGTCTGCACGACGGCGGAACGGATCTCAAGACCCGCTTCCGACAAACTCTCGGCCGCGCTCCACAAAAGACCGCGCTGATCCAGTCCCTTAAAAAGCACGGTCGGAGACTCGCCTTCGATCTTTTGCACGCTCTCCCATTTCACCGGGGGCGCTTTCTTTGCGGGCTGCTTGGCGAACAGCTCAAGCCGCTTGAGCAAAGACTCGGGACTTCCCGAAAAATCGAGGCAGAACCAATCGTAAATGCCAAACCGCGGAAGCGTCAGCACGTGGGCCTGCAGAACCGAGGCCCCAGCTTGAAAGAGCAGCCCCAACACTTCGGCGAGCGCGCCGTGACGATCGCGCGAACGCGAGTAGCGCAGCCACACGCGCTTTTTCACCTTGAAGACTTCGAACGCACGCGCGCGGCCCACCTGAATCACCGTCAAATCCATTTGCAGCTTCTTCAAACCGATTTCACGGCTGATCAAAAATAGAGATTGGCGCTGGTCGTCCTGCAAAAACGAAAACTTCCTGGCGAAGGCCGTCTCGAGTTTTTGGTCCTCCGACAACAACCGCTCGCCCAGACTGGCGAGAAGTTTGGCTTTCCACTCGTTCCACGCCTGCGGATTGGTCCCCAAGATATCGATCGCGGTGAACAGGAGCAAGCGCCGCACGCGGTCTTCGGTGAGATGCAACTGCTCCAGGCCGCGCAAAATGGCGGGATCATTAGGATCGCGGCGCAAGGCCGCCTGCGAGAACGCCAAGTGGTTTTGCACGAGCCACCGGACTTCACGGGTGTCCGAAGCACTGAGTCCGAAAGCGGTGAGGTCCCGCTGCACCCATTTTGCTCCCAAATCCTCATGATCCTCGGGGCGGCCCTTCGCGAGGTCGTGATAAAGCGCGGTCCAAAGCAAGAGCTGCCAATCTTTGTCTTTGAATCCCCGCGCAAACTTGGCGAGCGGCCCGAGATGCCGGACGGACTTGCGCGCCCGCAGCGTTTCGCGGATCACTTGCAGCAGATGCGCGTCGGCGGCAAATCGATGGTACTGGTCGTGTTGAACCAAACCCACCAAAGGCTTAACCTCGGGCACGAGACGGTCCATCAAGCGCGAGCGAAAGAGCGCGCGCCAAGCGGCGTCTTTCACTTTTGGCGAAAAAAACTTTCGCAGCTCCCGGCCGCGCTCGGCGCGCCGTCGCTCGAGCGACTTGACCGGCCAAAACTCATCCAGCGCCCGCCTCACCCAAAACTGCGTGCGGACGCTGGGATCCTCTAAAAGCGCCTTGGTCAGATCGCCCGTCTTCTTCAAGACCGGCGGTTTCTGCCTCGCCTTGGGCCCCGCGATCTCCAGAATCCAGTCGCTGTAGAACGACACGCGCGAAAGCCCGCGCTGCACGAAGAACATGAAGTCACGGTAGTGACCGAAACCAAAAAAATCGGCCAGCCCCGGCTGACTTTGATTCGAGATGAGATCCCGCTCGCCCTCGAGGTGCAGGCGCTGGCGGATCCAGAGAAAAGACTTCAGGTGGTAGTCGAGCAGCTGCAAGACGTGAGAGTCCGGAACTTCAATTTCAGGAAAGGCCTTGAGAATTAAGCGCGCCTGATCCAAGTCGCGCAGGCCCCCCAGACCCATTTTGATCGAAGGTTCCAGCATGTTCTGGATCGAATCGTACCGTTCATGGCGCTTCTCGCGCTCGTCCCGAAGCTGACGGAGCCACTTGTTTTTTTGCGCCCGTCCGGCCTGGACGATGCGCTGACGTTCGCGTGCCAGCACGTCCTCGCCCTTCGCCGTCAGCGCTTCGCCATCGAGCAGGCTCAAGTGGTCCCAAAGCTCCACGCCTTGCGCGAGGTCCTCGTGATTCTCCGGGACGCGCGAACGCAGCTTTAAACCTTTTTGCTGAGCCCAACCGACAAACTCCTGGACGCGCTCTTCAGGTCCCAAAAAAACGAAATCCAAATCCGACCCGGGACAAAGCTCGCCGCGTGCCAGCGAGCCCACCATCAGAGGTTCGCTCGCCAAAAAAGAGGGCGCTTGAGTATTGAAGATTTTCAAAATCTCGGTCTTGAGGCGCGCGGACCACAGCAAGGCTCCGTCCTCGATGCCCTGTTCGACACGGCCCCACGCCCTCGTCGGGCGCGGGAAGTCGTCTCTTAGTGACTCGAGCCCGAGGATGTGGAGGATATCATGTCTTGCCATTTCGCGATCTGATTCATGGCCTCAAGAGGAGTTTTCCCTTGCAGCGGGAAGTCGCGGATCACCGCGGCCAGCTCTTGCAGCTTCGAATCGAGCTCCTGATTCTTGGGCTCTATGGTCTCAGACTCGGCCGGAACTTGAAACAAAGAAAGCTGGGAGTCGTCTTTTTTCGTCTCGATGCCTTTCAGAACCTCACTTGCGCGCTTGGTGACTTCGAGAGGGAGTCCCGCGAGCTTGGCGACCTGAATTCCGTAGGACTTGAGCGCGGGCCCCTTGGTGAGCGTGTGCAGAAAACGGATCTCGCCGCCCCGGTCCGTCACGGTCATGTGAGCGTTCATGAGCTGCGGGTACTTGCCCTCCAGGCGCGTGAGCTCATGGTAGTGGGTCGCAAAGAGCGTCAGCGCCTTTTGTTTTTCGAGCAGGTGCTCCAAGATCGCCTGCGCGAGGCTCATGCCATCAAACGTGCTCGTGCCGCGCCCGATCTCGTCGAAAATCACCAAACTTTGCGGGGTCATTTTCTTCAGGATCTCGGCCGTCTCGGTCATCTCGACCATGAAGGTCGAAAGGCCTTCGCTGAGCTGATCGCTCGCGCCGATGCGCGTGAAGATTTGATCAAAGAGCGGCAGCGTCGCGTGGCTTGCCGGAACGAAGCTTCCCATTTGCGCCATGAGTGCGATCAGGGCCACTTGGCGCATGATCGTACTTTTACCGGCCATGTTGGGCCCGGTCAGAAGCAAACACCCGCCGGGGTGCATTTCGATGTCGTTGGCCACGAACTCTTTGACGTTCTGTTCAACAACCAAGTGCCGGCTGCCATTGAGTTTGAGCCGACTTTGATTCACAAAATGCGGGCGCGTAAGCTTGCGCTCGAGTGCGAGCCACGAGAGCGCGGTGATCACGTCGAGCTCGGCGGCCATCGCCGCCAGCTTTAACAGATCTGGCGCCAGACTGAGCACCTGTTTGCGCAGACGCTCGAAAATTTCGTACTCCAAATCATTGCGGCGCGACTGGGCCGAGAGAACCTTCTTTTCAAGTTCGACCAATTCGTCGGTGGCGTAGCGCTCGGCATTGGCAAGGGTCTGTTTGCGCAGGTAGTGCGTGGGCACCTTGTCTTTGTGCGTGTTGGTGATTTCGATGTAGTACCCGAACACCTGATTGTAGCGCACCTTCAGCGAAGGGATGCCGCTCGCTTCACGCTCGCGCGCCTCGAGCTTTTCGAGCAAAGCGTTCGAATCGGTCGAGAGCGAGATCAATTCGTCGAGCTCCGGCATGTAGCCCTGCCGGATCAGGTAACCCTGACGGATCTGCAGCGGCGGATCGTCGATCAAAGTGCGGTCGATCTCATCGCAAACTTGGTGCATTTTTGAGAACCAAGGCTCGTTGATCTTGGCGAGTTCAAGGGCTCCCAATCCCGCCCGGGCGGAATCGCGAATCGACTGCAAGTCGCGCGCGTTGGCCGAGGGCTGCCCGACTTTACTCAGGCGCCGTTCGAGATCGCCCATCCCGCGGAGAACCTCGCGAATTTTCTGCAAGGGCGCGGGGTTCTGCGTCCAGTGCGCGACTTTGTCGTGCCGCTCGCGAACCTCATCGGCATCGAGCAGCGGAAACGAAATCCATTGGCGCAAGAGGCGCGCGCCGATGGAGGTCTGCGTGCGGTCGATGGCTTGATAAAAACTGCCGTTCAAATCGCCCTTGTAAGTCTGAAAGATTTCAAGATGCCTCAGTGTTGTCGTCGAGAGGCTCATGCGCCCCTTGAGCGTGCGGCGTTCAAAGGGCTTAATGACAAGCTTGGAGGTCTCGCCCGCCAAGCCGCGCACGTAGCACAACAGCAAGCGAAGCGCGGTTTTGTTTTGCGCGTTCAGCAGAGGATCATTCTCCTCCGCGAGCTGCTCGCAGGTGCTTAAAACGGCGCCCTCGGGCTTCAGACGCTCCGAAGGCGAGCCGGGTCGAATCACCCACTCGGCGATGGGCAAAAGACCGATGAGCCGCGAGGCCTCTTCGGGAGACAATTGGTCGAAGAAAAAGGACTCGCCCGTCGTGACATCCAAACCTGCAAAAACGCCGTCTTCAAACGCCGCCAGGTAGTGCGAGCGCGAAGTTTCGAGCGTTTCGGGATCCAGAACCATGCCGGGCGTGAGAATGCGCGTGACCGCGCGTTTGACAATGCCTTTGGCGAGCTTGGGATCCTCGATCTGATCGCACATTGCGACCTTGAGGCCGCGCGCGAGGAGCTTGTTGATCTGACCGGCGATCGAGTGATGAGGAACTCCGCACATCGGGGTTTCGTCGGCCGACTTCTTGTTGCGCGAGGTGAGCGCGATGCCCAGGATCGGCGCCGCCGTCACGGCGTCGTCGAAAAACATCTCGTAAAAATCCCCCATCCGGAACAAGAGAACCTTGTCCATGTGGAGGGATTTCATCTCCCAATACTGGCGCATCAAAGGCGTGAGTTCTTTCATCCTTTCAGGAGTAGAAAGGCGGGGGTGCGAAGTCACTTCGTGACACTCTCCATCATCATGGCGGCGGAAATAGTGCGCCTAATTATTAGGCAAAACCCCACCACCGCTAACGCAGACTGTCTCCGATTCGGAAATGAAAAGCCGGTCCTCAGCGGCTCGCGAGGCCGGTCAACAGCTTCTGGTAAATGCCGTCAAAGCCGCCATTGCTCATGATCAAGACCCCATCACCCGCCTTGGCGTTTTTCACGAGGTATTCGACGATCGCGTCCGCCGAACCGAACACGTTGGCGGTGCGGCCGCGGCCGCGCAGATCGCCCACCAACTCGTCGCTCGAGAAGCGGTTACCCTCGTCGATTTTGCCTTGATCGAACGCCTGCGCGATCAACACCTCGTGTGCGGGCGTGAGCGCGTTCACGTAGTCTTGCTGAAACACTTTTCGGCGCGAGGTCGCTGAGCGCGGTTCAAAGACGCTGAAGATTTTTTTCTTCGGGTACTTGGCTTGAATCCCCGCCACCGTTTCGCGCACGGCGGTCGGATGGTGCGCGAAATCTTCGATCACGAGCACACCGCCGGGCTCGCCCAAAATTTCTTGGCGGCGTTTGACGCCCTCGAAGCTTTGCAGCGCCTCGCGAACCTTGCGCGCATCAAACTCGAGTGACTCGGTCATCGCCAAGCACGCCAGCGCGTTCAAAACATTGTAACGGCCACCCATTTTGGTCTGGTAAATTTCGCCCGTGGCCTTGCCTGAGCGGATCAACTCAAACTCGGTTCCGCTATCGTCCATCTTGATCACGCGGGCTTGATAATCCCCCGTCTCGATCCCGTAAGACAGCCGGCGCTTGCAGGAGGTCTGCGGCAAAATATCGAGGATGTTCCTTTCCTCGGCGCAGTAAACGAGCGTGCCGTCCGTGGGGATCAGCTTGAGCAGCGAGATGAACGCCGCCTTCACCGCATCGAGATCCGCGTAGATGTCGGCATGATCGAATTCGATCGACGTCAAAATCACGTGGCGTGGACGGTAATGCACGAACTTGGGAACCTTGTCGAAATAAGCCGTGTCGTACTCATCCCCTTCGATGACAAAGTACTTGCCTTCGGGATTCTGAAAACTCTTCGAGAAATTCTTCGGGATGCCGCCGATCAAAAAGCCGGGCTTCACGCCCTGAACTTGGCAGATCCAGCTCATCATGCTGGTGGTCGTCGTTTTGCCGTGCGTGCCCGACACCACGATCGACTCGCGGCCCGCGATGATGAACTCACCCATCGCTTTGGGAAGGCTCGTGTACGGAATTCCTAAACGCACAAGTTCCTGCGCCTCTTCGTTGCTCGCCGAGATCACGTTGCCGACGATGACAAAATCAGGACGGGGCTGAAGATTTTTAGCGGCGTAGCCTTTGACGACCGGGATCCCGAGCTTCTCGAGCTGGGTGGACATCGGCGGGTACGGCGCCGAATCCGACCCCGTGACTTTGAAACCGCGGTCCTGAAGCAAACCCGCCAAAGACGCCATCGCGGTTCCGCAGATGCCCATGAGATGAATGTGATGTCCCGGTTTCAAGTCGGAGATTTGCATATCGTTCAGGCCCTTCTCAGTCCTTCAATGACCCAGTTGTGAATTTGCGGCCGCAGCTTGGCGAAATCTTTGAGATCTTTTCCGAGAAACACGCGGTTGCTCAAGATCACGACCAGCAAATCGCTGGCGGGATCGAACCAAAACGAGGTCCCGGTAAAGCCGGTGTGACCGATGGAATACGGCGAGAAATAATCGCCCGACGTCGAACTTCCGGGCGTCGGCATCGAGTACCCCATCGCCCAGTCGCCGCGCCCGAGTGGCAGCGCACGGCTCATAAAGAGCTTGGCAGTTTTTAAGCGCACCTGGATGCGCGAGATGCCCATCAATTGGCTGCGCAAGAACAAACCCGTCCACGACACGTCGTCGATACTGCCAAAGAGCCCCGCGTGCGTCGTAACGCCGCCCAGAGCCCAGCAGTTTTGATCGTAAACTTCACCTTGAATCAACTTTCCGCGCCACGCATCCCGGTCGGTCGGAGCATAAAAGCGCACCGGATTCGGCGGCTCGTTGTTCGGGTGAAAATCCAGCGTGCTCACGCCGGGATAGAACGAATCCTTGAGGCTTTTCCAAACATCGAGCAAAGATTTTTGCTCGATCACTTCCAAACAAAAGCCCAGCACCAAGAACCCAACGTCCGAGTAAACGGCCGAGGTCGGTTTTTCACGCGGAAGTTCACGGATCATGTTTTTGAGCTGATCAAACCGCTTCTCCAGCGGGAGCGTGAGATCGATGTGGTTGTAAAAATCGTACCACCACGGAAGACCGCTCGTGTGCGTGAGGCAGTTCACGATCAAGACGTCTTTGTGAGGAAACCAAGGCAAGAGATCCGACACCTTCGTGGTGAGCTCCCACTTGCCTTCATCATACGCCTTCATAAACGCGGTCGCGGTGAAGAAGGCCTTGGTGACGCTGGCCAAATCATAATACGCGAACGTGTCGCCGACCGCGATGTCGCAGATTTTTCGGCCCTGCTGATGCACCTGCACCTGCACGCCGGGAGCGGCGCCGGGCAAACGCTCTTCGATTTTTTTCACCAATTTTTCTTCGAAAGCCGAAAATCTCATGCGTGACCTGCATTCACTAAAAGTTCATTTTTAAACAACGTGGCGTTTGTGCCGAACGGCAGCGTGCGCTGACGCTCGCCGTGCCCCACTTCAAGACCTTGATAGACCGGAATCTTCATCCCTTGAGCGAAACGCCGAAGGGCGAAATCAACATAACTCACGTCCGCTTTGCCGGGTTCATTGCCGCCAATGAAATGACCCAAGACCACCGCTTTGCAACCCGCGAACACACCCGCCTGCGCGAAGTGCTCAAGCATCCGGTCCAAACGGTAGCCGCGCTCCCCGATGTCTTCGAGAAATAGAATGCGGTCTTTGAGCCGAGGGTGCACCGCCGTGCCGATCAAACTTTGCATGGTCGTGAGATTTCCACCCACCACCATTGCCTGGATCTTGGATTTTTTTTCGGCCGCCTTGTTCATCGGCTGCAAATCCGCAAAACGCACCTCGGGCTGCTCACCAAAAACGAGCGCGCGAAGCTCTTCGACGAAATCCGCGGGCAAAGTGCCGGTCCCCAATCTTTCGACGATCGGGCCGTGCAGCGAGGCCCACTTCCATTTTTGATTCAGCAAAAAGTGCAGCGTGGTGTTGTCCGAGATGCCGATAAACATCTTGGCCTGAGCCGGGGCTTTCTTTTTTAGAAGCGCCGGCATTAATCGGTTCGCCCCGTACCCTCCACGCACGCACCACACGGCCTTCGAATCGCGGGCGCGGAGCGCGCGGTCCAAAAACGCGAAACGCTTGTCATCGGTGTGCGCATGAAACTCGAACGGCTGGATCAGATCTTCAGGTAAACGCACACGCAGGCCCCAGGACTCCAGAACCTGGATGCCTTGGCGCAGATGATCTTCGTGGGCGGCGTAACCCGGCGCGACCAAGTCGACCAGGTCGCCTTTTTCAAGGGGTTGCCACTTTTGCGTGAGCGAGCGAGTCATTCTCTAAGGGTGTCGGATATTTCGAATCAAAGCAAGCGGCACAGAACTGCGTGGGCGCGCTTTGCAGAGCTTGAAACATCCCCTCGAGCGACAAGTACGACAAACTATCGGCCTCGATGAACTGCCGGATCTCATCAAGACTTTGGTTGGCGGCGATCAAGTGACTTTTTTGGGGCGTGTCCACGCCGTAGTAGCAAGGCCCGATCGTGGGGGGACTGGCGATGCGCATGTGCACCTCTTTGGCCCCCGCCTGGCGGATCAACCTCACGATTTTCTGACTCGTCGTTCCGCGAACTAGACTGTCATCGACGACGATCACGCGTTTCCCCGCCAAAACGGCACTTTGCGGGTTGAGCTTAATCTTGACCCCGAAGCTGCGAATGCTTTGCGCCGGCTGAATGAACGTGCGGCCGACGTAGTGATTTCGGATGATCCCAAACTCGAACGGAATTCCCGACTCCACGGAGTACCCGAGCGCGCTCGGCACCCCGGAATCCGGAACGGGAATCACGACATCCGCCTCGGTGGGATTTTCTTTGGAGAGCCATCGGCCAAACTGCTTGCGCGACTCGTAGACGGAGCGGCCAAAAACCACCGAATCCGGGCGCGCGAAATACACGTGCTCAAAAACACAGCGCGAGAGGCGCGGCGCCTTGGCGAAGATTTCGGAGTGGGTGCCATTCTCGTCGATCCAGAAAATTTCGCCGGGTTCGATTTCACGGATGTACTTGGCTCCGATCAAATCAAAGGCGCAGGTTTCACTGGCAACCATGTAGGATGTCTGGCCTTTTTCATTGGCCTTGGTGCCCAGGACCAGCGGCCGAAACCCGTTGGGATCGCGGATCGCGACCAAGCGGTCATGAGTCATGACCACCAGCGAGTAAGCGCCGACGACTTCGGAAAGGCTCATTTTGAGCGCTTCCACGATTTCATTGGTGGGCGTGCGCGAAATCAGATGCAGCAGACATTCGGTGTCCGTGGTGCCTTGAAAGATCGCGCCTTTTTCCTGGAGGCGTTTGCGGATGCCATCGGTGTTGACGATGTTGCCATTGTGCGCGAGCGCGACCGGGCCGTTGAGCAGGTTGGCCGCGAGCGGCTGCGCGTTGGCGAGCAGATTTTGACCCGTGGTCGAGTAGCGCACGTGCCCGATGGCCGCATCTCCAACGAGACGCGCGAGATCGGGCTCTTTGAACACATCGCCGACCAGACCTAGACCTTTATGAAGAACGTGCTCTCCCGAGCGCATCGACACGATCCCGGCGGACTCTTGTCCGCGGTGTTGCATCGCATAGAGTCCGAGGTAGGCGAGCCGTGCCGCCTCCTCATGATTCCAAACGCCCATGACCGCGCATTCTTCACGAAATCCCGTCAAGCAGTCCTCCAAAACCTTCGCGAGCGGAGGTTTTCATTTCGTCAATCGACCAACCATGATTTTTCCACGAAATGCGCTGACCTTGGGTCACGCCCAACTTCTGCACGTCGAACCCGAGCTTTTTCAAGCCTGCCTGCACTTTGGCTTCAGCGGCGGGTGAAACTTCGAACACCATTTGGTACAGCACTTCATCACTCAAATCCTCGAGTGTAAAGCCCGCTTCGATCGCCAGACCCACCCCGTCCATCGACATCTTGGCAACTGACAACAAAAGTCCACCGCGGCCCGACATCTGGGTGCTCAAAATCTCGCTCGCCTTAAAAGACTGCACGAGCTCCGAAAGACCTTTGATTTTCGCCGCGACCCCAACGCCGTCGAGCTCCCCCGTAAAATCAGTGAGACCCGCGCGCGTGCGCACTTGCGCCAGGCTCACGAGCAGAGCGGTGCTGCCTTGTTCTTGGAAGCGGTCGTGCGGAATGTCTTCGACGTCGCCGCGCAAACCCACCGCGCCCACGGCGGGCGTCGAGATGATGTTTTGACCGAGAGTTTCATTGTAGAAGCTGACGTTTCCGCTGATGACCGGCGCTCCCAGCGCGATGCTCACGTCCGCGATCGCCTCCACCGAAGCGACGAACTCGCTCATGATCTCGGGACGCTCGGGATTTCCAAAATTCAAACAGTCGGTCAGACCTTGAACCTCGGCGCCCTTGATCGCCATTTGCAGGCTCGGGTACAAAACCGCATCAAACGCGCCGATGCGCGCGTCGCGCTTCATCCAAGCCGGACGGCAACCCACGGTGACCGCCAGCCCGCGGCCGGAAGGCAAGCGGTGAAATGCCACATCGTGATCCGCGCCGCGCACCGTGCGCGCCTGTACGCGCTGATCGTACTGACGGTAAATCCAAGTGCGGTCGCAGTGCTCGCTCGTGCCGAGCTGACCTTTAAGATCCCACGTCTTCGCGTCGGTGCTCATCGCGGGCAGCGAGGCCTTTTGATGTTTCGGCGCCCACGCCGAATATGGACGCTCGTACATGGGAGCATTCTCGACCAAGAGGTCCGGGTCGATTTCGGTGAGACACTCCCCGCGCCACCACAGGCTGACCTTGCGGCCGCTGGTGATTTCACCCACGACCGAAGCGTCCAGACCCCAGATGTCGAATTCTTTTTGAATGTCGGCGAGCTTCCCGGGTTCGCACACGAGCAGCATGCGCTCCTGCGACTCGGACAAGAGAATCTCCTCCGGACCCATCTGCGCATCGCGAAGCGGAACCTTGGAGAGATCCAGCTTCATCCCGACCTGACCTTTGGAGGCCATCTCGAAACTCGAGCTGGTCAGACCGGCCGCGCCCATATCCTGAATCGCGACGACCAGTTTTTTCTGAATCACCGAAAGGCAAGACTCGATCAGAAGTTTTTCAAAGTAAGGATCGCCGATTTGCACGTTCGGTTTTTTCGCATCCGAGTTCTCATCAAAACTCTCGGAGGCCATCGCCGCCCCGTGCACGCCATCGCGTCCGGTTTTCGCGCCCACATAAACGACGAGGTTCCCGGCACCTTTGGCTTTCGACAGCGCGAGCTCTTCACCCGGAAGCAAAAGACCCACGGCCATGGCGTTGACCAGAATGTTGTTGTTGTAAGCCGCATCGAAATTGGTCTGACCCGTGAGCGTCGGAACGCCCACGCAATTGCCGTAACCGCTGATCCCGCGAACCACGCCGTCGATCAACGTCGGCATGCGCTTGGCCGTCGGTTCACCGAAGCAGAGATAATCGGCCAGCACCACGGGACGCGCGCCCATGGTGAAGATGTCGCGCAAAATCCCGCCGACGCCCGTCGCCGCTCCTTGGTAAGGCTCGATGAAGCTTGGGTGGTTGTGCGATTCCATCTTGAAGACGACCTTTTCATCAAAGCCCAGATCCAGAACGCCGGCGTTCTCACCTTGAGCCGTGACCACCTTGTCGGTGATGGTCTTGCCGAATTTCTTCAGGTGCACGCGCGAGCTTTTGTAGCTGCAGTGCTCACTCCAGAGCGCCGAGAACAGCGCCCACTCCACGCCTTGCGGCGGGCGTCCCAAAAGCGAAGTGATGTGTTTGTACTCGCTCTCGTTGATGCGATAAGTTTTAAACTTGGCTTTCAAATCCGCATCTTGACTCACAAGAACCCCCAACCATCCGTGCCGCCCATCCAGGAGTACAGCGCCCGTTCCGGGTGCGGCATCAAACCGGCGACATTTTTCTTTTGATTCATCACGCCCGCGATTCCGCGCATGGAGCCGTTGGGCGTGCTTTGATAGCGCAGCCACACCTGCCCGTTGCTTTCGATGGCATCCAGATCACGCTCGGAAGCGTAGAAACGCCCCTCACCGTGCGCGATCGGCAATCGGATTTTTTTGCTGACGCCGCTTTTCCCGAAGTACGGGTGGCTGTTGACGAGCTCGAGCTCGGCCCAATCATCGATAAAGCGGCGCGAGGTGTTCTGCACCAGCGCTCCGGGCAAAAGACCGCTCTCAACCAGCACTTGAAAACCGTTGCAGATTCCCAAGACCGGTCCGCCCTTTTCGGCGAACTCGCGCACCGACTTCATGACCGGACTCTTGGCCGAGAGCGCGCCGGCGCGAAGATAATCGCCGTAACTAAAACCGCCAGGCAGAATCAGCGCTTCGAAAGCGCCGGTGTCGAATTGATCCAAATGCCAGAGGTACTGAGCGCGAAAGCCTTTGGCCTCGGCCATCTCGAGCACGTCACGATCACAATTGGTTCCGGGAAAACGGACGACGCCGATGCTCTTCATAGTTTTTGAATCTCAAAGGTTTCGATCAAAGGATTATGTAAAACAAACTTCGCGATCTCTTCAGCTTTTTTGCGGGCCTCGGCTTCGGTCCCCGCGACCTCGAGCTCGACAAAACGGCCCACGCGCACGCTTTCGGCCGCGAGTTTGTTCAGGCGCAGGGTCTGTTCAACCGCGCGCCCTTGGGTGTCCAGAATCACTTCACGGGGCATGATCTTCACGCCGAATTTTTGTTTCATTTCAAAACCTCCGTCAGTCGTTTGCACACTTCTTGATAAGTCTCGGCCACGTTGCCGAGATCGCGGCGGAACCGGTCCTTGTCCATTTTTTCGCCGGTCTTTTTGTCCCACAGGCGGCAGCAGTCGGGGCTGATTTCATCCGCGAGCACGAGCTTGCCGTCCAGACGGCCGATTTCAATTTTGAAATCCACCAACGTCAGACCCGCTTTGCCCATCACCTGACCCATGATCTCGTTCACCTTCAGCGCCATGGTTTTGAGCTGCGGAATCTCGCTCTCTTTCACCACGCCAAGCATCAGCGCCTGGTCATCCGACAAGAACGGATCCGCCAAGGCATCGTCTTTGTAATAGAACTCCACCAAAGGACGGTCCAAGACGCGCCCCTCTTCGATCCCGAATTTTTTTGCGGTCGAGCCCGCCAGCACGTTGCGCACGACCACCTCGAGAGGAATGATCTCGACTTTTTTCACGAGAAGCTCGGTCGCGCTTAAAGTTTTGATCAAGTGGGTCGGAACGCCATTCTTTGCCAGGTGCTCAAACAGCAGCGACGTGATTTGCAAATTGAGCGCGCCCTTGCCGTCGAACGAGCCTTTCTTCAACGCATTGAAAGCGGTGAGGCTGTCTTTGTACTCCACCACGACCTCTTCGGGCTTCTCGGTGGCGTAAATCCGTTTGGCTTTGCCTTCGTACATCAGGTCTTTTTTCATTCGAGAGGACTCCTCCGTCAGAGTTCTAAAGCACGCGTTTCAAAATCGTCTTGACGTTTTTCTTATTGCGTTCGCCTTTGAAGATCTGTTCGACCTCCTTGGCCTTCAGCAACCGGCCAAGCTCGGGATCCGACAAGATTTTATGTTTCAAGTGGTCGCCACGTCCCATGCCGTGACAAAGACGCTGCACATGGTAGTAGGCGAGTTCGCGGTCGAGACCTTTCTCAACCAAAGCCAAGAGCACCTGCGAACTGAAAAGCTGACCTTGCGAGAGGTCGATATTTTCTTGCATGCGTTTTTTGTTCACGTCCAGGCCTTCGATGAGCACGCCCATGCGGTGAACCGCGTAGTCGGCCAAAATAAACGCATCCGGAAAGATCACGCGCTCCACCGAAGAGTGCGAGATGTCGCGCTCGTGCCAGAGCGCGACGTTTTCGAGCGCCGCTTGCAAGTTGCTTCGAAGGAGCCGGGCCGCGCCCGTCAGATTTTCGGCGCTGATCGGGTTCTTTTTGTGCGGCATCGCCGAAGATCCCTTTTGTCCCTTGGTGAAACCCTCGATCACTTCCGAGACTTCACTGCGCTGCAAGTGCCGCAGCTCAATCGCCAAACGTTCAAGCCCCGTGCCGATCATTGCCAGGGCGAAGAAGACTTCGGCATGGCGGTCGCGCGGCACCACTTGAGTCGCGACGGTTTCGGTTTTTAATTTCAGCAAACGCCCGACGCGCGCTTCAACCTCGGGCGGCTGACCCGAATACGTGCCCACGGCGCCCGACATTTTGACGACGGCCATCTGCTCGAGCGCGCGGTCCAGGCGCACGCGGTTGCGCGCGAGCTCGGCCACGAAGCCCGACATTTTCAAGCCGAACGTGGTCGGCTCGGCAAACATGCCGTGAGTGCGGCCCGCGCAGAGCGTGTCGCCATGCTTGCGCGCCAGATTTTTGAGCGCTCGCTCCAGAAAATCCAACGACCGACCCAGCACGGCGCCCGCTTCACGGATTTGCAAACTCAGCGCGGTGTCCAAGACGTCGGAACTGGTCATACCAAAGTGAATGAAGCGGCCCCACTCCCCGACATTCTCGGCCATGTTTGAGACGAAGGCGATCACGTCGTGTTTGGTTTGGCGTTCGATTTCTAAAATCCGCTTGGTTGAAAATTTGGCTTTCGAAGCAATGGCTTTGGCGGCCGCGCGCGGAATGATACCGAGCCCGGCTTGCGCCTGCGCCACGGCGATTTCGACTTCCATCATTTTTGAAAACCGGGCATCGCTCGTCCATAAAACGCCCATCTCGGGGCGTGTGTAGCGCTCAATCACGTCGTGAGTCCTTTCTGTTCTCTTTTAAGACGAAGCTCTTCGCGTTTCTTCCACCAAGCCGTCAGCTGACTCAGCACCTTCTCTTCGGCCTTGAAGAGCGCGTTGAATCCCAGGCCGTTCCAAGTCTCGGCCGAATGCAGAGTCAAATTGTACTCATGGCCCGACCTGAAACTGAGAAGCTCGCGCGCATCGAAAAGCGGCCAGCGTGGCGGCCCCAGCTCGCGGTACGTGCGTTCGCCCGAGAGCGGCTCCTCGGCCTTGACCGGCCGCGCGGTCACAAAACGTTCGCTGAACAACTCCAGCACCCGGTCCAACTGCTCGGACAGATAGGCCTTTTGTAGACGCTGGTCGGCGGGAATGCGAATCCAGGCATCGAGCAAATCGGGACTGGGGCACTTTTGCAAAATCAAAAGATTTTCGTGCGTCCAGGGCAAATCCAAATCGCGAATCCAAACGGAATGGAACGGCAAGATGTCCCGCTCCGGGCAGGCCGCGAGCCGCAGTCGGAAACGCGTCCAGACCCATGACGGCTTCAAAATCCCTTCGGGAAAAAGTTTCTCCTGAAGATTCGGCGCCAAGAAGGCGGTCTCCTCACCCGTCAGGCACCAGACCAACTGCTCAAATCCCAGGATCTCGGTGGTTTGCGAAGACTTCAAACGGAACTGCAACCCTTTGAGTTGACGGCGGCCTTCGGTGGCCACATCCAAGAGGGTCATATCCCGGCGCACCTGCACGCCCTTGCGCTCGCACCAGTCCAGTGACTGCTGCAGGCCGGGGCGCGTGACCGGGCGGATCCAAAAATCGCCATCGAGCGCGAGCAAAAATCCCGAAGCCAAACCTTCGGGATACGGTCGGTACGAATTCGCCGCGAGTCCCGCGGCCAGATGAATCAGCCACGCTTCGCGCAGATCGCGGTTCATCCACTCCCCGAAGCTTTTCACCTTGCCATCGCGAAGATCGCGAAAAGTCTCTAAAGTGTGAAGCGGGACGCCGAGCTTTTCGAGACGGTTTTTCGTCAACGGGCTCTTCATTTCGAGCGGCCCCGAAGCCAGCACGAAGGCGGCCCCCTCCTCTTGGTTGTGAGGCGGATCGTCCTGATGAACGCGGTCCTGATCGGCCGGCGCCAACCCCGACAAAAAGACGCCGAACGGCCCCTCTTCGTCTTCGGGTCCCGAGGCGCCCAGATCTTCGCTCACGTCGATCAGCACCACGGGAACTTCGGCATCGCGCAGGCGCGACGCCAAACTCTGTCCGCGGCCAAAGGCCGATACGATCACAACGGGCGAGGAACGACTCATCAAAACTCCTTCAATCGCAAAGTCGAGAAGCGCCAATCTTGGCGCCGGGCATTTTCGCGCAAGAGCCGGTGCTCGAGCCGCGCGGTCTGAAGCTGCGCTTCGCTCCAGTCGGTGAGCCGGCCAAGGGAGGCGCGCAGCACCTGCCGGCCCGCATCCATCTCGGCGTTCACCTCATGAATAGTCACGCCCAGCTCCGCCTTTTCGGCAAACCCGCGCTCCAAAGCTTGGGCGCCAGCAAACGCGGGCAAAAGACTGGGATGGACATTCCACATCCGCCCCTGCCATTCGCGGACAAACTCGGGCGGCAGGATCTTCATAAAGCCCACGAGCGCGAGGCGTTCAATGCCGCGACTTTTCAACTCGCGGCTGAGCGCGGCCCAATTCACGTCTTTCGATAAAACAAGTGTCGCAAGACCCTGGCGGCGCGCGCGCACGAGGCCGAGAGCCTTGGCCCTGGAACTGACCACCAAGCGAAGATCAAGGTCGCCAAGAAGATCCATCAAAGCCTGCGCGGTGGACCCTTTTCCGGAGAGAAACAAGGCCCAGCGGCAACTCACGGGTTCACCCCGCCCAAGTCGTAGGTTCGAAACCCTTGGCGCTCGGCCTCGGCTTTCGCCGGCGCCCACGAACTCTCGGGGACGATCAAAACAAAACCGACGCCGCAGTTCAAAGTGGTGCGCATCTCTTCGTCACTCATGCCAGTCCGGCGCTGCACTTCTTTGTAGGGCTCGGGAAACTCCCAAAACCGCGGAGTCCACGTCAAGTTCTCTGGCAAGACCCGAGGGATGTTCTCGGTTCCGCCGCCCGTGATGTGCGCGGCCGCATGGACTTCGATCTTCGCGGCCTTCACGGCCTGAACGAGCTTGACGTAAAGCGCGGTCGGCTTTAGCAGCTCGTCTTTCCACTGATCGAGATCTTTTTCGAAGACCTTGCGCAAGAGACTGTAGCCGTTCGAATGAAAGCCGGAACTCGAAATTCCCAAAAGCCGGTCCCCGGCTTTGACTTTGGCCGCCCCCCACGCTTCGGGCTCATCCACGACGCCCACCGCGAAACCGGCACAGTCAAAATCACCCGGCTTGTAAACGCCGGGCATCTCGGCCGTCTCGCCGCCCACCAAGGCGCAGTTCGATTCGGCGCAGGCCGCCCGCACGCTCGTCAGAAAATGTTTCGCATCGTCGAGGTCGAGCTTTCCGACCGCGTAGTAATCCAAGAAAAGAAGCGGATCGCCGCCCGTGCAAATCAAATCGTTCACGCACATGGCGACCAAATCTTGGCCCACCCCACGAAACTCTTTGTAGTGCGCCGCCAAAAGCACCTTGGTCCCGACACCATCCGTGCAGGTCACCAGGCAGGGCTTTTTCATGTGTGAGAAGGGAAATCGAAACAAAGAGGCGAAACCGCCAATTCCGTCCACGATCTTGTCGGCATGCGCGGACTTCGGGGAGACCCCGCCAGCAAGCCAATCGACGAGGGCATCACCCGTGTCAACGTCGACTCCCGCGGCCTTGTACTGAGTCCGGTTCATCAATCCCCCTGGAAGAGTGGCCAAAATGTAGCGGCAAAACGCCCCTGGTGTCGATGCGAAAGAGCCACTTGACGAGATCCGTCAAAGCCTAAAAACGCAGGCAGACCGACCACTTGCCTAAAAGTCGCTCATCACCGCGAGAGAGCCACCGAGGGCGCCCCCGAACCGAACGGCCCCGATCGAATTTCAAGACTCACCCGAAACCGCCCACCGTTTGGTAACGGCAGTCTACCGACGTGTTTCTAAACAATTCCACTGTGAAAGAAAAAACACGGGGTTTCTTGATCGCGTGCGGCTCCGCGTTTTTGAAGGTGCACGGGATTCAAACAGTTTTTAGTGAGTCTCTAAGTTGTTTCTAAATTATAAGTCCATTTTGCATGAAATGCCATTCTCACAGGGTGTTTTCTTTTGACTTGCACAGCGCTCTCGAGAATAGTCCCGGGTCCTGACGGGAGATGTTCGACATGAAAAAACGCTCGCAAAAGCAGTCGTTGAAACCTCACAACTGGGGCGAAATGCTTCGCAAGAAACGCGTTGAGAAAGGCATGACCCAAGCCGAACTTTCGGAAAAGCTGAACTACCCGAATCCCCAATTCATCTCGCTCATGGAGCGCGGCCTGTCCAAAGTTCCGCTCGGCACCATGGGACGCCTGATCGAGATTCTCGACCTCGATGAAGAGACCGTGATTCAACACCTGGTCCGCGACTACGAAGTTTGCGTGCGCCAAGATCTGCGCAAAGGCCGCCGCGGCTAAGCCGCGGCCTTTTCTATTTCAGATTGTTCTTAAAGAAATCGATTGTATGACCCAGCTCCAAAACCTGATTGGAGCGCTTTTTCGATCCGTGACCTTCGTCCGCGAAGATAATCAGGCCGCCCGGGATCTCTTTGGATTCCATCTCTTGGTAGAATGAAATGGCCTCGCCCACCGGCACACGAGGATCCTCGGCGCCCTGGATGATCAGGAGCGGGCTTTTCAACAAAGCCAAATGGGTCACCGGCGAGAGCTCCAGCAGGGCGTCGCGATCTTTTTCGGGATCGCCATATTCCGGAATGCGCAAAGCGCGGCGGTAAGGCGCGGTGTTCTGCAGGAAGGTGAGCAGATTTCCCATGCCCACGAGCGAAACACCCGCATCAAAGGTCCCCGAAAACTTGGTCATGGCATAGAGAGTGGAGTAGCCGCCGTACGACCAACCCATCACGCCCACTTTGGGGACCTGACCGCGAACCGTGAACAGACGCTTCAGGGCCTCACCGGCATCTTGAATGTCCGTGATCACCTTCAGGCGTTTGGGACCGTTGTCGCTGTGAAGCCACATCTGCCCGTAGCCCTCGCTGCCGCGCACATTGGGCTCCACAAAGATAAAACCTTCATCAATGAACATTTGCGCGAAAACCGAAAAACCCGGAAGACTTTGGCCTTCGGGCCCTCCGTGAAAGTGCACGACCACGGGACACAGACGGCGGTCACAATCGGCGGGCTTACGAACGAACATCGGAATTTTGGTGCCATCGCGAGCCGTGTACTCCATCGGTTCCGCACGCACGAACCGCGCGGTGTCCACCTCCGGCACGCTCGGAATCACCCAGCGGGTGATTTTTTTGGTTTGAAAGTCGTAGCTGAAACTGGCGCGCGGCGCCTTGGCGGTTTCGACCGCCACCATCAGGGATCGCCCATCGCGGCTCATGAAACCCGAATACGTATGGTCCGCCTCTTCAGGCACGGGCACCGAAATTTTTTGCAAGGTCTTCGCGTCCAAAACGTGGAGTTTCATGTACGAGTTCTGATTTGCAACAAACGCCAGGTGCTTGCGCGATTGATCAATCCCGAGTGAGATCACGTCGCCCTTCATGCCCGGGACCAGCGGTTTTTCCACACCTTGATACCAGTGGTAGATCGCGCGAAACTCCCCGCGCGGCGTGATCAGGAAGTACTCCTTCTCACGGGGTCCATACACGACCTGATACTCCTGCTGCTCGCCCTGGCCGAAAAGGGGTTTGAGCAGGCGGTTTTCGGGTTGCCACTCGTAAACCTCATTGGCGGTGTTGGTGATCTGCAAGTTCATCAACAAGCGGCCGTCCGGCTTGAAATCGAGCACGGTCCAGAAACCTTTTTTGGAGAAGACGAGTTCCTTCGCTTGTGTTTTGAGATTGAAGCGGTAGATCGCGTAAGAGTCGGGCTCGAGATCGTTCGCGCGAAAATAAACCCACTGAGAATCGGGACTGGTGAATTCAAAAATCGTCTGCACTTTTTTGACGTGCTGAATGGGACGCAAAACCCCGCCCGCCACCGACTGGTAGTACAGGCCCGGGTGCTCTTCACCATTGCGGTCCCGCGAAATGATCAGGTACTTTCCGTCCGGCGTGATGTCTTGCAATTGCGCCGCATCTTCGCCGCCCGTCATCTGCACCGGGAAACCTTCGGGCTGGTCCAAACGCCAGATTTGCGAGACCCCGGTCACGCGCCACGAGAAAAACAGCCGCTTGCCATCCGGATGGATCATCCCCATCCCGGGCGCACGGATATCGAGGAGCGATTGAATTTTTCGACTGAGCTCAGGTTCAAGAGGCTTGGGCGCAAATTTCTGCAGCGTTTGCCGGCTCACGGACTCGGCACCGAACCCCTTGTAAGACTCTTCTTTTTTGGATCCGGTCCCGGCGCAACCGAAACATAAAAAAGCGGCCAAAACCAGAGTCGTGTGCATCCTTGCCATAAGTCCTCCCGGAATCTTGAGCGTAAACACGAATGACCTCCTCGCCAAAGCTTTTTACTCGTGCTGAGCGTCGACACCCTGTCTCAATCTGAGACGAACGGCAAAATCCCGCCTCATCCACCAGGCGCAATCTGCCGATGCGAACCGTATGAAACCACTTTTGACTCTTCTTGCTTTGCTCGTGATGTCTCGCGTTTCGCTCGCCGCGGACGGTCTCGCCTGGGCGCCTCGCGAACTGCACAAGCCCGTTTTACTCGCGCAGGCCGATGGCGACGACGCCTATGATCCCTTCTCGGACTACAGCGAATTCGACGAAGCGAGCGATGAAGAGGCCGACATCAATTTTTTTCGCAACGGTCGTTTCTTCGTGTTGGGTTTCACCGGCGGGATGCGCGCGTTCACCGATGTCTTGGCTAAACTTTACGGGACCGGTCCCACCTACGGTCTTTTCATGAGCTATTTCTTCGATTTGCGCTTCGCCTTGCAAGCGGGCTTCGTCACGGGCGACTACGCGTTTGAACTGGCCACCGCGAACGGCAAAGTCACCGGAAACGTGTCAATGACCTTTATGGACATCTCGCTCAAGTATTACCTGAACACGCAAAACGTGACTCGCGGACTGGCCGACTTGAACCCTTACGTGATCGGCGGCTTGTCGCAAACTTACCGCACGCTCACCATCTCGGGCACTTCGGACAATTCGCGCGATGCGACCATGGGTCTGCACGTTGGCGCGGGGATCGAACTCCCGCTGATGCGCAAGAAGGCCTTCTTCGGCATTCAGGGCCTGTACCGCTACTTCAACTTTAAAGACGAGAACCAAGCCCTGGTCGACCCGGTGACCAATCTTCCCACGAACATCAAGCCCACGGGCGACTCCTACGACATCATGGGAAGCATCGGTTTGAATTTCTAATTAGAACCAGGACGCCACCTGCAGCAGCAGCGCGAATCCCACCGTCAAGGGCACGACCCATTTCATCGCGCCCACCCAGTACGGGTACATCGACACGCTCTCCACGAGGTCTTGATCCACGAAACCCCGTTCGCGCTCGCTCTTCGGCAGACCATGCATCACCGCATAGGCCAGGGCGGCCGCGATCAACGGCAGGCACAGGTTGATCAACACGAAGTCCAGCGTCTCCAGCACGCGCGAGCCGCGCGAGGCCTGGGCCAAGTGGCTCGAGAACGAGGGGATCATGGCCAGCCCGAGCACCAACGCACCCGACGTCCACGTCGCGCGCGTGCGCGGGACTTTCTTCCAATCCATCGTGTTGGACACGATCACTTCCAAAAGCCCAATGCTCGCGCTGAGCGACGCCAAGTAAAGGCACAAGAAGAACATGGCGCCAAACCACGGACCGCCCGGCAGCGAGAGCAAAAAACTCGGCAGCGACTCGAACAACAGTCCGGGGTCTTGCAAGGTTTGGTGACTGGCCGAGAGGGCCACCGGAAAGATCACCAATCCCGCGACGAGCGACAAAACGGTGTCGAGGATCGTGATCCGAAACGCCGCGGTCGGCACGTGCTCTTTGTCCGACAGGTACGAGCCGAAGGTCACCATCGTGCCAAAGCCCACGCTCAGCGTGAAGCAGACGTGCCCGATCGCGAACAGCAAAGATTGAAGCGTGAGCTTCGAAAAATCGGGGTAGAATAAGAAGCGGATCGCGTCGCCCGCCGACGGCAGCGAAAGCGTTTTGACCACCAACACGGCCATCAGAATGGCAAACGCCGGCATCAGGGCGCCCACCCATTTTTCGAGCCCCTCTTGCACGCCTTTTAAGACGATCACGATGGACACGATCAAGTGCACGCTCGCCAGTCCCATTTGCAGCAAACCGTTCGAGGTGAGTGCCCCCAACGTGATCTGCGATTCAAAACCAAAACGCGATAGGCCCTCGATCATGAACTGAACCAAGAAGTGAAGAACCCAGCCGCTGATGACGGCATAGTAGGACAGCACGACCAGACTGAGAAGCACCGACAAGCGCCCGACCCAGCGGTACGGCGAGCGCGGCGCCGCGGGCTCCAAGAGACTCGTGGCCATCATCACCGAACGGCGCTTGATCTTTCCGAGCATCAGCTCGCCGATCAAGAGCGGAAGCCCCATCACGAGCGCCAGAAAAACGTAGAGGAGAACGAAGGCCCCGCCCCCGTTCTCGCCCACCACGTACGGAAAACGCCACAGGTTGCCAAGACCGAACGCCGAGCCGACGGCGGCCATGTAGAACCCGAATCGCGTTTTCCATCCGGCGCGGGTCATTTCTCTGAGCCCCCACGGTTTCTCATCACGAAAATGCGAATCGGCAGACCCCAAAGATCAAACTTCTCTTTCATGTTTTTGATGATAAAGCGCCGGTAGGAGTTGTCCACCCCGTCGGGGCTATTGGCAAACGCGATGAAAGACGGCGGCGTCTGATTGGTTTGCGTGAGGTAGTAGAACTTCACGTCTTTCACGCCGTACACGGGAGCCGGCGCTTTGCGGATGGTCTCAAAGAAAAAGTCGTTGAGCTGCGAGGTCGGGATGCGGGTTTCAAACTTCTCACGAACCCACTCCACTTTTTTCAAGAGATCCAAGAGACCGGTGCCGGTGGTGGCGCTGGTGAACACCACGGGGACATCCGTAAAGAAGTGGAACGTGCGCTCCACCTGCTCTTGGAAGGTCTTGCGGTAATCCGACACCTCTTTGCGGCCCAAGTCCGATTTATTGGCGACGAGGATCACGGTTTTGTGGTCCTCCAGAATCGTCTGCATGATGCGCGCATCTTGGTCCGTCGGGCCGACGGTGCCGTCGACCACCAAAAGAATCAAGTCAGCCTTGCGGATGGACTCGTGCGATTTGAAGGCCGAGATGATCTCCAGTCCGTCCTCGCGGCGCGCGCTCTTGCGCAGACCCGCGGTGTCGACCAAAAGATACTGACGCTCGTTGTACAAGAAGGGCGTGTCAACGGCATCGATGGTGGTGCCGGCGATGTCCGAAACGAGCATGCGGTCTTCACCCAAAAGCGCGTTCACGAGCGAGGATTTGCCGACGTTGGGCTTACCGACGATCGCGATGCTGAGACCTTCCAAACGGCCACTGGTCTGCTCCGGAAGATTCTTGTGAATCCACTCCATGATTTCGGCCAGGCCCCGACGCTGCTCAAACGAGGCGCCGATGACATCCTCGCCGAACTCGTAGAACTCGGCCGTGCGCATGTCTTCTTCGTGTTGACGGTCGATCTTGTTGGCCACGAGCAAGAACGGTTTGCCGCTGGACTTGGCGATCTTCAAAATTTCGCGGTCCTCGGGGACCAAACCGTCACGGCCATCCACGACCGCGATCAAAAGATCCACGGTCTCCAGAAACTCGGTCACCTGCTCACGAATCAGTTTGGAGAACGTGTCGTGCGCCTCGGTGATCCCGCCGGTGTCGATCAAGTCGTAGTTCTTACCCCAGACGCTCGCCGTCTCGACGATGATGTCACGGGTCACGCCGCGCTCATTTTTGACGACGCTCTTGCGCGAATCCGTCAGGATATTAAAAAGGGTCGACTTTCCGACGTTGGGCCGGCCAATGACGGCGACCTTTGACAGATGCACATCACTCTTCGACAACAACATAACCGAGCTCCTTCATCAGACGTCCATTTTCAAACCAGTCTTCCCGAACGATCACGTCCAGATTGAGAAAGACTTGATGGCCCACGAGTTTTTCGAGGTCTTTGCGTGCGGCCATCCCAATTTTTTTGATCATCGAGCCGGCTTTGCCGATAATGATCGGCTTGTGGCTCTCTTTCGACACCACGATGTCCGCGAAGATGCGCGTGATCGTGGGGTCGGTCTCTTCAAAGTTTTTAATTCGCACGGCGAGCTGATACGGCAGCTCCTGCGACAACGACTCGAAGCACTTCTCGCGGATCACTTCGGCCGAGAGCTCACGCACCGTGTGCGGCGTGAAGAGCTCGGGGTCGTAAAGCGGCGCCGGGCTCTCTGGAACCAAACCAGAAGCGATGCGCAAGAATTCGTTGCGGAACGTTTTCATGTCGCCCGTCCAGGTGTTCGAAAATTCGAGCACGGTGATCTGCGGGTACTTTTCGCGCAGCTCGTTGCGAAGGCGTTCGCGGCGGTGAACCTTGTCGATCAAATCCACTTTGGTCATGATCACGAACCAAGGCTTCTTGCTCTGGACCACCATTTCAAGAATGCGGTCCAGGTGCGACTTGTTGTCTTCGTCCAAATTTAAAACCGCGCAGAGGGCGTCGCTCTGCTGGATGACATCCTCGGCCTCTTTTTGCAGGAAGGCGTTAAGACCTTTGCCGGCTTTCAAAACGCCGGGTGCGTCCACCAAAACGATCTGGGCATTTTCGCCCTGAACAAACCCGATCACGCGCCGGCGCGTGGTCTGGGGTTTGTCGGTCACGATCGAGACCTTCTCTTCAACCAGGGTGTTGAGCAGCGTGCTCTTGCCGGCATTGGGCTGCCCGATAAATCCTAAAAATCCCGCGCGGTAATTCATGCGAGGCTTCCTTTCGCGGTTTTCCAGATATCGAGGGCGAGACGGGCCGCCTCCTGCTCCGCGGTTTTCTTCGATTTGCCGACGGCCTTGGCGACCGTGCGGTTCTTGATTTTGACTTCCACTTCAAACGTGCGGTCATGCGCGGGGCCGGTCTCGGCCATGAGCGTGTACGAGGGGGCTTCTTTGAGCATCCCCTGCACCTCTTCCTGAAGCTTGGTTTTGTAGTCGTGACTGAAATCGTCCATCGGGTTCATGTCCTGAATGAGCGGGCGGAACTGCTCGCGCAAGAAAGCGCGCGCGGGCTCAAATCCCGAATCCAAAAACATGGCTCCGACCAAGGCTTCAAAGACCGAGGCCAGGAGGCGGGGTTTTTGATCGCCCCCGGTTTGTATTTCGCCTTTGCCGAGGCGCAGGTCTTTGTCCAGCCCCATCGACTTGGCGAGCTTCGAAAGCACGGTCTCATTGACCAAGCTCGCGCGCTTTTTCGAGAGGTTGCCCTCCCCGTCGACCGGAAACATCTCCATCAAGAGCTCGCTCAAAACCAAATCCAGAACGGCGTCGCCCAAAAACTCGAGCTTCTCGTTGTGGCCCTTCGACGTCGATTTCGACTCGAAGTAATAGGATTTGTGCGTCAGCGCTTGCTGCAGAAGGTCCGGTTTTTGAAACTGAAAATTCAGCTTCGTTTGAATCTCAGACATAACGTCCTCGCAAAACCCCTTCCATTCGGGGGCTGTTTTTCGTGACCACTTCTTCAATACGAACTTTAAATTCGCCGCGCGCAGGCGGCGTCTCGCTCAAGAGAACCGTCCAGTAATCGCGGGTCACCCCTTGCGGATTCTTGGAGTCCTTGAGGCCCAGCGCCCATTTCTCAAGACCGATCTGTTTGAGCGCCTCGCTTTGGTAGCGGTGCAAACTCAGCTCGCGCAGGCGCTGCGCGCGCTCTTTGCGCACGTGCGGATAAATCTGCGGCAAGATGGCGGCCTTGGTGCCTTTGCGCTCGCTGTACGGAAACACGTGCAGCCGCGTCCAGGGCGTCTCGGCCAGGGTCTTGTAGGTGTCTTCGAACTGCTCTTCGGTTTCGGTCGGAAAGCCGGTGATCACGTCCATGCCGACGAAGGCGCCGGGAACGCGGACCTGAATTTTTTCGAGCGACTCGATGACCTCTTTTTGCGTGTAGTTGCGCTTCATGCCCTTGAGCACTTCGGTGTTCGCACTCTGGATGCTCATGTGAAAGTGCGCGCACATCCGCGGGTCTCGATAGATTTCAAGAAGGCGCTCGCTCACCTCGACGGGCTCTAGGCTCGTGAGCCGAAAACGCGGCACTTTGGTGAGCCGCAGAAGCGCTTCGATCAAATCCTCAAGGCGGCCTCGGCCCGCAGGGCGCTCGCTGTCCTCGTAGTCGCCAACGTGAACGCCGGTGAGGACGACCTCTTCAAAGCCCTGCGCCGTGAGTTCATTAATCCGGCGAACCAGGTCCATGATCGGGATGCTGCGACTCTTACCGCGCGCGTAAGGAATGATGCAATACGAGCAGAACGAGTTGCACCCGTCTTGGATTTTGACGAACGCGCGGGTGTGCGACTCTTCCAAGCCGCCGCCCTCTTCGAGATCGTCTTTGCGGAAGATGTTGGATTTAAACACCTTCTCTTTGAGTTCGCCTTTGAAGTATTGGTCCAGGTAAAAAGGCAAAAGGCCTTTGTGCGAATTGGCGATCACCAGGTCCGCGCCGGGCAGGTTTTCAAACGCCCCCGTGTCGACCTGGGCCGCGCAGCCGGTGACGACCACGGTGCTCAAGGGTGAATGCGCTTTGATCTTACGGATCGTGCGCACGGCCTCTTTCGTCGCCTCGGCGGTGACCGCGCAGGTGTTCAAGACGTGAATCGCCGGGTCTTTGGAATCCAGACGCAAACCCGAGCGCTCCAGGTTCTTTTGCAAGAGCCCGGTGTCGTACGTGTTCACTTTGCAGCCAAAGGTGTGGACCTGGAACTTCAGAGGATCCATCCGCCTCCCATCAACTGCTTCTCACGGTAAAACACGGCGGCCTGCCCTGGCGTGACCGCACGCTGGGGTTCCAAGAACTCCAAACGCAGGCGATCGCCCTCGCGGTAAATTTTGGCCGGGCTGCCTTTGTGGGTGTAACGGATCTTCACGCTCAAGGTTTCGCCGTCCTTGATCTCGTGCAAGAAATGCGGATTCTCCACTTGGAGCTCGCTCGAAAACAGGTACTGTTCATCACCCACCCAGACCGTGTTGGTCTCGGCGTCGATTTTCAAAACAAAAAGCTTCTCGTGATGATCCATCCCGAGACCTTTGCTCTGGCCATAGGTGTAATGATGAATGCCTTCGTGCTGGGCCATGACCACGCCCGAGGGGTAACGCTTGATCGGGCCGCGGCGTTTGCGCAGGACTTCGGCAGGAACCTGCTCCTCGAGAAATTTGCCATAACCCTTGTCGCCCACGAAGCAGATGCCGACCGAATCTTTTTTGCGCGCATTCAAAAGGCCAAAGCGTTCAGCCTCGAGGCGGACGTCGGGCTTCTTGAGGTGCCCGATGGGGAACAATAATTTCGGCAGCAGCTCTTTGTTCATGGTGAACAAGAAGTAGGTCTGATCTTTCCACGAGTCTTCGCTGGTCTGGATGCTGGCTTCGCCATTGGCGTCCTGCACCACCTGCGCATAGTGACCGGTGGCCAAGTAATCGCACTCCAGCTCGTTCATTTTTTGGATCAAGTGATCGAACTTGAGAAACGTATTGCAATCCACGCATGGAAGCGGCGTTTTGCCTTGAAGGTAATTGTTGATGAACGGATCGATTACCGCCGCGCGGAACTTGGCTTCGCAGTTGAGCACGTAAAACGGAATGCCGATCTTATCGGCCACCGCGCGCGCATCGTCCACGTCGATCGACGAGCAGCAGGTGCCGCTCCCCTCGGTGATGTCACACGAGGTGTAATCCCACACCTGCATGGTCGCGCCGATGACGTCGTAACCTTGCTCCACGAGCAGGGCCGCCGCCACCGAGCTGTCCACGCCGCCACTCATGGCGACAAGCACGCGGCCTTTTTTGGGTTGGGTCTGATCAAGGGCTGAGGTCATGAGAAGCTCCATGTGTTTGCAGCGCTCGGAGATGTTCCACGGTTTTTTTCAAGGTCAGGAGAAAGGCGTCGATCTCTTCGACGGTGGTCTCCCAACCCAAGGACACTCTCAAAGAGCTCTGGGCCTCTTCGCGTGAAAGCCCCATCGCGAGGAGCACGGGGCTCGGCTCAGGGTTTCCACTCGAACAAGCGGCTCCAGTGGAGACGGCATAACCTTTGAGATCAAGACTCATCAACAGGGTTTCGCCATCGACACCCGGAATCACGAGGCTCGACGTGTTCGGAAGCCTCGGTCCATTCTTGGCGGTCACTTTCACGCCCGAAATGTCGCGGGCGAGTTTCATTTCAAAATAATCGCGCAGGTCTTTCATCTGCTCGGCGTGCTCGGCCGTCTCGCCCAAACGGCGGGCTTGAAGACCCAAGGCAAAAATGCCGAGCGTATTTTCGGTGCCGCCGCGGCGGTGACGTTCTTGCCCGCCACCGTGAATCATCGACACGTAAGGCGCGCCGCGCTTGGCGTACAAGAGGCCCGAGCCTTTGAGCGCGTAGAACTTGTGGGCCGAGAAACTGGCGTAGTCGACGCCAAGGTCTTGCAAATTGAGCGGAATTTTTCCGAGCGCCTGGACGCAGTCTGAATGAAACAAGGCGCCCACCGCGTGCGCTTTTTCGGCCAAGGCTTGGACTGGAAAAATGGTCCCTGTTTCATTGTTGGCGAGCATGATCGATACGAGCGCCGTGCGCTCGGACAACTGCGAATTGAAAAACTCAAGATCCAACTGGCCGTCGAGATTCACCGGCACGTAGTGTACGACGGCGCCCAAGGTCTCGAGATTTTGAAACGCTTTGATCACGCTGGGATGCTCGACTTGACTCGTGATGAACTCGCACCGCTCGGTGTGCGCGAACGTTTCGAACGCCATGCGAATCACGGTGTTGTTCGATTCGCTGCCGCCGCTGGTGAAAACAAGTTCCAGTGGATGGCAGCCGAGTTGCTTGGCCAACTCTTGACGGGTTTCGCGCAAAACTGTTTTCGGTCCCCGGCTCGCCCAGTGGATCGAACTGGGATTGCCAAATTCACGCAAAAAGGCCGGCAGCTGAGATTGCAGCTCAGCCGAAAGTCCAGTGGTGGCATTGGAGTCGAGATAAACCCTTGATTTGATTTCCATTTCGCGGATGACATCTAGCACAACTGATCCCCCCAAACAAGGGGCAAAACCCCCAAAGTTTTTCGCAGGAAAAACCGATAGATAAGTATGGGATATCCCGTCCTCAATGACCGTTTCTTTCAAGAAAAGCGACCCACCCGTGAGTTTTTTGCACGCGTGAAGGACCGTGGGCCGTGGAGCCCCTCGCTTTTGCCGGTTTACGAGTGGCAGGGCGTGCTTTATGTGGCGTTTAGCAATTTGGACGACGCGCCGATTGCCGCCGACTGGTGCCCGATTCAGGCAAGCCCCAGCTTGATGATGGAACTCTATTTCGAACTCACCGCGAGCGAAGAGAACTCGGCCGCGCAAACGATCACCGGTAGCGAACCCGCACTGGAGCTTGTCGACGATTCGGCACCCGAAGCACCGGCGCCGCCGCCGGAAGATGATCTCGGAACGCTTGATTTTGCCTCTGAAGACGAACAGCGCACCGTTCTCGTTCAAAACCCCAGCGACACGGTTGATTTGAGCGCGCTCACCGTGACCGCCGCGCCGGTCGCGGTGCAGACTCCCGCGCCCTCTTTGGCAACCCCTCCGCCGCCGCCTATTCCGGAGTTCTCTGACGACATCACGCCTGCGGCGGCCGCCGCACCGACGCCGCCTCCGCCGCCCGTCAAGACGGTGGCGGCCGAAGTGGTCTCGCCCCTTCCGGCCAGTCCTGCGGCTCAACACCGCAAGGTCCCGGCCGCGGCGGCCACGCCCGCGCCCCCCACAAAGCCGACCGACTCACCCGTCGAAATCGAGCTGTGGAAAAAAATGTCGCAGCACTTCGAGTCTTCAATGATCTGTCTCTTCCAAAAAGGGCAGGTTCTTCCCGTGAAGTGGTCGCCCAACTTGAGCGCTTCGATCCCCTCGCCCTCGTCAAAGGCGTTTTCGACGCTCAAAGCCTCGCCATTTCGAATCGTGGCGCGCACGCAGAAGTCCTACCACGGCTTTTTGGTGCCCAACGAAATCAGCGACAGCTTCTTTCGCGAGTGGACCTCAGGGCAATACCCCGAGCATCTCACGATGTCGCCCATCATGGCCGGCGAGCTTGTCGTCGGATTTTTAATGGGATGGGGACAAAAAACCGCGGGCACGAAAGACTCTCTCGCCTTGTGCGAAAGCACCGCGAAAGACCTGGGTCCCCTGGTGATCAAGTACGCCGAAACGAACCGGATCGCCGCCTAATGTTCTCGTTTTAAAATCGACGCCAAGACAAGTGCCGGGCCGTCCCACCCCGCAGCACCAGCCGGAGCTGAATTTTCGTTCGGTTTAACGGCCAGTACTCTTCGGGCACGCGCTCGGGCCACTCGATCAGCGCCAGCGCGCGGTCCTCGAGAATCTCCCAGAGACCCACGGTCTCCAGTTCATCGACACTCTCCAAACGGTAAAGATCGAAGTGGTCAATCCGGACTTGCGAGGACGCCATCGCGTGGTGAAGCGCAAAGGTGGGCGAAGCCGTTTCGGGAATCCCGTACAGACGGCTCAGCCGCTTGACGAACTCGGTTTTTCCGGCGCCCATCTCTCCGGAGAGCAGAATCAACTCGTCGCCCTTCAAAGTTTTTTGAAAACGCTCGATCCACGCCTGAAACTCATCCAGATTCGCGATCTCTTGCGAGCCGCTGGCCTCCATCAAGACCTCAGAACGCGCGCCATTTTGGCGACGGATTCTTGCAAGCCCCATTCGAGCGCATAACAAATCAGCGAGTGGCCGATGTTCACCTCTTCGAGGAAGGGTAATTTCTTGATGTCGCGCGTGGTTTTCAGATCCAGTCCGTGACCGGCATGGACACGAAGACCCAGGTCATGCGCTGCGCTTGCCGCCGCGACAAGACGTTTCCATTCGCGCTCGCGGGCCGCGCCCTTGAGAAGGACCCAGTGGCCGGTGTGAAACTCGACCGCCTCGGCGCCCAATTCATACGAGGCCTCGACCTGTTCGATCGAAGGCTCGATGAACATCGAAATTTCGATGCCGATCCGCTGCAGACGCTCCACCATCGGCGCCAGCACCGCGCGCATTTTGTGCACATTGAGACCGCCCTCGGTGGTCAATTCGGCCCGCTTCTCGGGAACGAAACAAACCCAGTCAGGCTTGTACTTCAGCGCCTTACGCACCATTTCGGGCGTGGCGGCCATTTCGAGATTGATCAGAGCCGGACGCTCGCGCGTGAGCAGCTTGACGTCGGCATCTTGGATGTGGCGGCGGTCTTCGCGAAGATGAATCGTGATTTGCTCGGCGCCGCCCTTCACCGACAACTTCGCCATCGCGAGCAGATCGGGATAAGCGGTGGTCCCGCCGCGCACTTGGCGCAGAGTCGCCGCATGGTCAATGTTCACGCCGAGCCGGATTTTGGTTTTGGTTTTTTTGCCTCGTGACATGTCACTCCCCCGAAAGATGTTTCTCAAGGAAGTCCGCGATCGTTTCGGCATGACTGGCGATTTCGCGTTTATCAGGACCTTCCACCAAGACGCGGATGACCGGCTCGGTGCCCGAGAACCGCACGAACACGCGGCCCGAATCGCCCAACTTTTTCTCGATGCCTTTGATCAAGTCGCGGTATCCGGGCAGCAAGTCCAGCTCCTGACGGCGCTTCACGCGCAGATTGATCAGAACTTGCGGCACATCCTCGATGATCTTATTGAGTTCGCTGAGCTTGACGCCCGTTTGGCGCATGACCGCCAGCACGCTCAAGGCCGCAACGCAGCCGTCACCCGTGGTCGTGTGATCTAAAAAGATGATGTGGCCCGACTGCTCGCCGCCCAGATTAAAACCATTCTTGCGCATCTCTTCGACGACGTACTTATCGCCCACACCGGTCTTCACGAGATTGATGCCGGCTTCCTTCATGCGTTTCTCAAGGCCGTAGTTGCTCATCTGGGTCACGACCAGCGTGTTGTTCTTCAGCAGCCCGCGTTTTTTGAGATGAAGGGCACAGACCCCGAGAATATGGTCCCCGTTCATGATCTGACCTTTTTCGTCGACCATGATCACGCGGTCCGCATCGCCGTCCAGACTGATGCCCACATCGGCGCGGTACTGCACCACCGCTTCGGCGAGCTTGGCCGGATAGAGCGCTCCGACCTTGTCATTGATATTCGTGCCATTCGGGGCATTGCCGAGGTGCACGACTTCGGCTCCGAGCTCCTCGAACACCTGAGGCGCCACCTTGTAAGCCGCGCCGTGGGCCGTATCGAGAACGATGCGCAGGCCATCCAGCGTGTACTCGAGCGGAAACGTGGATTTGGCGTAAACGATGTAGCGCCCTTGCGCATCGTCGATCCGCTTGGTGCGGCCGACTTGCGGCGACGGCGGGAGCAGCTTGGTCAGGTCTTCGGTCAGAACGAGGCGTTCGATTTCGCGCTCCATGAGATCCGAAATTTTAAAACCATCGTGTCCGAAGACTTTAATGCCGTTGTCTTGGTAAGCATTGTGGGACGCCGAAATCACGATCCCGGCGGTCGCGCGCATATTGCGCGTGAGATAACCGATCCCGGGCGTGGGCAAAGGACCCACGAGCTGCACGTGAACGCCCATCGAATTCAGACCTGAGGAGAGCGCCTGCTCGATCATGTAACCCGAAAGACGCGTGTCTTTGCCGATCACCACTTTGGGGACCTGTTGTTTCCAGGGCATTTCTTGTTTTTGCAGAAGGTAGCCAATGGCCTGCCCGATCTTGATCACCATGTCGGGAGTCATCGGGTACTGATTGGCGGTTCCGCGAATGCCGTCCGTGCCGAACAGCCGCGCTCTTTTTTCAGATGTTTTTTCGGGAGCCTTTTCCATGGCTCATTTGTACCGCTGCCGTCCGGGAATCTCAACTGTCCCGTTTACCGAAGGTGAATCTCAATCTCCGCCGGTTTCACGGAGAGAATTTTCACGCCAAAGGGAAGATCCAGCTTTTGTGTCGGAATAGTCACACGGTAGGTGCCCGGCTTGTAGCCCGAGACGTCGACGTTCAGCACCTGGGTTGCCCCGGTCTCGAGGAACTTGCGCAGGGCCGTTCGCGGTCCCGCGACTCGCACCTTCACGTGGTCCACCGACTGCGACTCGAGCACCACGCCCGTCGCGACGGCCAGATCAAGTTCGACATTTTTGGTCACCTGAAAATCGCGGCGACCCAGAATCGTGACCCAAAGAATCAGCGAAATGAACAGCGCGACCACTTTATAGCTGAAATTTTCAAAAAACACGGCTTTCCAGGAGATCCTCATGACTCAACCCCCTTGTACTTCAGACCGAAGAAGCCATAGAGGTATTTGCGCAAATTGCTCATTTCGTTTTGCACATTGAGGTGGCCCCCTTGAACGATGGCGACCGAGCGGTTCTCTTCGGAAACGATCACGACGATGGCGTCGGTCTCTTCGGTCAATCCGATCGCGGCCCGGTGGCGGGTGCCCAAGTTCTTATCCAAAACGGGGTTCTTCGACAGCGGCAGGAAGTTGCCCGCCGAATGCACCTTTCCGGCGCGGATCAAAACGGCGCCGTCATGAATCGGGCTCGTCGGGTGAAAGATCGACGTCAAAAGCTCCGAAGACACCTTGGCATCGACATCAGTTCCAAACTCGATATGGTAGTCGATCATGATCTCTTTTTCGATCACGATGAGCGCCCCGTATCCACGCTGCGCGAGCGCGAAGGCCGCTTTGACGATCTCTTCGATCACGTGAGTTTCTTGCACGCTGGAAACGTCGCTCAAGAAGGGATTGCTGCCGATTTGCGCCAGCGCACGGCGGATCTCGGCCTGAAACAGGATGACCACAATCACGAAGAGGTTGGAGAAGAATTTCTCCAAAATCCAGTTGAAGGTGAACAGCTCGCCCCAGATCGAGAGGATGTAGGCGATCGCGAGCACGCCCAAGCCCGAGAGCATTTGGATGGTGCCGGTTTTTTTAATCAAAATGAGGATGCGGTAGACGACGATCCAGACCAGGATCATGTCGAGAGCATCTTGCCAACGCAGATGCCCCACGATGAAAAACAAATTGTCGAGTCCTTGCTGCCAATTCAAACGGACGGTCCCCTCTGATCGCTCTTAGGTTCACCGTCCGCGAAAATTTAAGTGGCTGCGGTCCCAGGGTTGCCCACGGGATCGGAGCCGCCCACTTTTTTGCTCGCCTCTTCAGGGGCGAGGGTCGTGACGGCGCTGCCGCCATCGGAGGCGTTGTTTTGGCGGATCTTGCGGATCTCCGAAACAGCGGCGCCGTTGACGAGCATATCCACTTCATAACCGTCAATCGTCTCAAACTCAAGCAAAGCTGCGGTTAAGCGCTCCAGAGCATCGCGATTTTCGGTCAAGATGCGAACCGCGGTCTTGTAACCGCCGTCGATGATCTGGAACACCTCGTGATCAATCTCCTCCGCCTTGGCGTCTGAGTACTCACGGGTTTTGTTGCCGCCGTTCATGCCGAGGAACACGGGGCCTTCCGATTTCTCGTAAGAGAGAGGCCCCAGCTTCGCGCTCATGCCCCACTCACAGACCATCTTGCGGGCGATATCACTGGCCCGCTCAATGTCGTTGCCCGCGCCGGTCGTGATGTCGTTAAAAACGACTTCCTCAGCCGCGCGGCCACCAAACAAGAACGCAATCATGTTCAGCGCCTTGCTCTTGCTCAAATTGAGCGAATCGCGCTCGGGCAGAGTCTGCGTGACTCCCAAGGCCATCCCGCGAGGGATGATGGTGACTTTATGAATCGGGTCGAGTCCGCTCAGTTTTTTACCGACGAGAGTGTGTCCCGCTTCGTGATAAGCCGTGACCTTTTTGTCCTCTTCGCTGATCACCATCGACTTGCGCTCGGCGCCCATGAGGACTTTATCTTTGGCGTTCTCGAAATCGCTGTTTTCCAAAACGTTCTTGCCGGCACGGGCCGCACAGAGAGCCGCTTCGTTCACGAGATTTTCAAGGTCGGCACCCGAGAAGCCGGGCGTGCCGCGCGCGATGCGCTCCAGATCCACGTTGGGACCGATCGGCGTTTTGCGGGTGTGCACTTCCAAGATCTGTTTGCGACCTTTGACGTCGGGCTTCGACACAACGACGCGGCGGTCGAAACGGCCCGGGCGCAAGAGGGCGGGGTCCAAAACATCAGGGCGGTTGGTCGCGGCAATCAGGATCACGCCGTCATTGGCTTCAAAACCATCCATTTCAACCAGCAGCTGATTGAGCGTTTGCTCGCGCTCATCGTGCCCACCGCCCATGCCCGCACCACGGTGACGGCCGACGGCATCGATCTCATCAATGAAGATCAAGCAAGGGGAGTGCTTTTTTCCTTGTTCGAACAAGTCGCGAACGCGCGAGGCGCCCACGCCGACGAACATCTCAACGAAGTCCGAACCCGAAATGGTGAAGAACGGAACGCCCGCCTCGCCCGCAACCGCGCGCGCAAGCAGGGTCTTCCCGGTTCCGGGAGGACCGACGAGCAGCACCCCTTTGGGAATGCGGCCCCCAAGCTTGGTGAATTTTTTGGGGTCTTTCAAGAACTGCACGATCTCGGCGAGTTCATCTTTGGCTTCATCCGCGCCGGCCACCTCTTTGAAGGTGACGCGGTTTTTGCTTTCGTTCAGAAGGCGAGCCTTGGACTTGCCGAAGCTCATCGCCTTGCCGCCCGCGCCCTGCATTTGGCGCATCAGCAAAATAAACATCCCGATGATGAGGATCGCCGGCAGCCAATTGAGCAGGAACGACGTCAGCATGCCGCCATTTTCGCCGCGCTCGTAGTTGGGCGTGATGCCATTTTTCACCAGGGTCTCGTAAGCCTTGTCGCCGGTGTTGCCGGTGATGACGAAATGTTTGCCTTCGTATTTCTTTTCAAACTCAGGTTTGACGTCGCCGACGATCTCGGCCGTATCGGGCCGGAAGGTTACGTTGGCGATTTCGCCATTTTCAACGGCGGTGATAAACTTCGAGTAGTTGAATCCCGTCACCATTTTTTCGTGGCGCACTTCCCATGCCTGGAAAATGAACACCGCCACGATGACCAGAAACAGCCACAACGCGAGAGTTTTTTGAGTTTGCTTCATCAATGCTCCTTCTCAGCACCCGTCCTGAGTGTGCTTGGGCGATCCCCTTATTTTAGGACCCGTTTACGGGAATCACAAGAGATGCGGGAGAAAACAGACCCTTTTAAGCTTTCTCCTGCGGAACCGCATAAATCGTGTCTTGATTCAGGAACCAATCACACCCCGCAGTCCTCAATGTGTGGACGATTTTGGGATTGTCCAGTTGCTTTCTGACTTCATCGATCTGAGTGTGCGCGTAATTTTGAACTCCCAACTCGAATAGGTAAGAGGCCAGCGCACGTTTTTGCTCAGACGCGGACTGCTGTAAAAACCAGGACCTCGGAATCCCCGACTGGACCCACTGCTCAGAAGCGGGAAAGCTCTCGCTTGAAGCATCGACCACTTGCGATAGAAACCGCGCGAGGTGCGCGACGGACCCCGGCATTTGCGCCTCCATTTGCGGCAGAAGTCCCTGGCGGATCCAGTTGCGACGGTACCGCAGGTCGCCATTGGAGGGGTCCTCCAGAGGCGATTCTCCCCGCCATGCGAGATCTTCGAGCAGCTCGCGGCGGGTCCGACTCAACAGCGGCTTCCACCAAGGAGCGGCCCACGAGCGCATCGCACGCAGACCTTGAACACCGGTTCCGCGCATCACGCGAAAAAGGCGCGTCTCCAGGACGTCATCCGCCTGGTGCGCGGTCACGAGCCGGTCAAAGTGGAACTCGCGCTGAAGCCGCAGAGCCCCCTCACGGCGAAAGTCGCGCATCTGCTCTTCGCTCTGAAGCACGGACTCGGCGCGGACTTGATGAAGCCGCAGGCCCGCGCGCTCACAGTGCCGCTGGCAAAAGGCGGCCGCCTCCTCGCGGTAACGGCCGGCCTCAAGTGAAAAAGGTTCGGACCCTGAGGGCTGGGCTCCATGATGAAAATGCGCCACCTCAAATTCGTACTTCAGTGCCCGGGAGAGCTCTTGGAGCTGAAAAAACAAAGCCAAGGAGTCGGCACCACCGCTGAAAAGCAGCAGCAGGCGCTGGCCCGCCAGCCCCTGAGGGGCCCAGTCTTGATGGAGCTGATGCGTGAGACGGGACCAAGCCATGCGTTCACTTTCTCTCGAGAAAAAAACTCCTGTCAAAACTTTAGCCATCCTGCGCACCGCTCGAACCGTGTTATTTTACCGGGTCGTATGCGGATTCTTTTGAGTTTTCTTTTTTCAATGACTTGCGTGATGGCCCCGGCCTGGGGACAGGCGCGAAGCGCGCCGTCCAAGGCCGTGCTGCTGACAAATATTGAGTCTTGGACCCGAAGCGTGCGCCTGTGGAATCCCGACCGGGTCGAGGCCCTCGAAAAAGACATCTGGCTCTCGTTCTTGTACCGGCTGCGCTCGCACGTTTCGCACTCGTATCGAGATAGCGATGCGAGCCTGATCCGGATCCTCAACGACATCAACGATGTCGAGCTCTCGAGCGAAAACAAAGCCACGAGCCGCCTGGCGCCTTTTTTAACTCTGCTGCTGCAGGCGGTGCGGGAAGACCGCGAGCCCACCGAAGATCTGTTTTCATTTCTCAAAGAGTTCGCCGAGTACGGTGGGATCTTGGATCCGCCGACCCCGGAAGAGTTCATGGAAACCCGCGAATACCGTGGCGGCGGGCTGTCGGAAGCCGCCCAGCCGATGGATCTAGAGGCCGCGGCTGAGAGTTTTGAGATTCAAGAACTCGCGAAATCCATGGGTCCCGAGCTCGCGCCCGAACCCGCTGTCCTTGACGCCCCCGAAGGGAGCGACGGGGTTGGAGCGGACGAAGTCGTTCCAAGCCACGAACCCCGTCTCGAGCCGCCCCGCAACTCGGGCGAGTCGACCTTGATCCTTTGAGAACACGCCGCCGCCCAGGCCGTAAAGGCTGGCATTGGCAAGCTCCACCGCTTGGTCTTCGCTCTTGAATTTCATCACCAGCGCCACCGGACCGAAAAACTCCTCGTTCACCACCGTGGGCTCGTGACCTTTCACCTCGTACACGCAAGGGGCGAAGAACGCCCCCTCGCTCAGGCCCGTGGAGAGCTGCAGGGGCGCTTCAAAGAGCTTGCGGCCGCCCTCTTTCTCGAGCCGCGCGACTTGCTCTTGCAAAGACGTCTTAAATTTGGCGTGCGCGAGCGGTCCAAGTTTGGTGCTGGTTTGAGCGGGGTCTCCGATTTTGGCCTTGGCAAGCTCCTCGGTGAATCCTTTGATGAAATCCTCAAAGATCGATTCGTGAACCAGAAATCTCTTTCCCGAAATGCAGCTCTGTCCGTTGTTGATCAAGCGCGTTTGCGCGCACAGCGTGGCCGCCTTGGTGACCTCGGCGTCTTCAAAAACCAGGTACGGATCGCTCCCCCCGAGTTCCAGGACGACTTTTTTCAAGTGGCGTCCCGCCTGCGCGGCGATCTCTCGTCCGCCCTTGGCGGAGCCGGTCATCGTCACCGCCCGCACGCGCGCATCCGCGATCACCTCGGCGGCTTGATCGTGATTGAGATACAGGTTTTGAAAGAAGTCCGGTCCCAGCGTCTGGACCGCGATCTCGTGCAGAAGACCGGCCGTACCGGCGACCAGATCCGAGTGCTTCAGCAGCACGGGATTGCCGACCGCGTAGTTCATCGGCAGAACGCGCAGAATTTGCCAGATCGGAAAGTTCCACGGCATCACCGCGAACAAAATCCCCAAACGCTCTTTGCGAACATCGTAGCGCATATCCTTGGTCTTCACCGACTCGTCACTCAGCTCTTTTTCGAAGTGATCGCGGGCGAACTCGACCGCCGTGATCGACTTTTCGACTTCGGCGATGGCGTCGCCCGTGGGCTTTCCCATTTCGAGCGTCATGAGATGCGCGAGCGGCGCCTTGTGGGCCGCGAGCGCCTCGGCAAACCGGATGAGGGCTTCGCGCTTTTCGCTGGCTGGCTTCGGGTGCCGGGCGCCGCGCGAAAGGAGCTCGAGGGCCTTCTCGATCTGGTGCTCCGAGGCGTAGGTGTACGTTTTTAAAGGCTGGGACGTCGTCGGATTGTGGGTCGAAAATTCGGTCATAGAGTCGTATAGACTTGAACGAACGAAACGACAAGAGTGAACAGGAAGGCGCTGGTCATGACGGACCAGGCAAAAACGGAATACGCTTTTTGAACGCGCAAGGCGCTGCGCTTATAGGTTCCGTTTGTGATTTGCGGCACAGGTTTCAGAATTGTCTTGATCAGAAAACGGCAGCAAACACAGAACGCGAGCACCGAAATGAGAGAGACGATCATGACCACCATAAACACCTTTTCGGCGAAGGCCCGTCTCAACTTGAGAGGGCCTAACGTCTAGGTTTTGGGCTTGTCATCCTTCTTGATGATCTCGATCTCGGCGTTGATCTTGAACTTGTGAGTCTCGGCGAATTTCGACACCTCTTTGACGATGTCGATCTTGTCGATGAGCCCCACGATCTCCTTGCTCACCCGGCCCGTGATTTCATCTTTCGATTTTTGCGCGCCCTGGATCACCAACTGAAGCATCTCTTTCGGAAGCTTCACATCGGCGAGGTACGTGCGAATCACCTCTTCGCTCATCAGCGCGCCGGACACGCCGGCCGCGAACAGCTTTTTGAGCGCCTCGGAAATTTTGGGTTCTTTGGATTCGTCATCAGCGGCCATAAAGCTCCGCCACGCGTTTGTGGTAGCTGCTGACCATGTTCGGCAAATTCACGCTCACCAAGGCTTTGGCGATCGGCCCCGGGACAAACATATTGAACGTCGCCTCGACCGAGTAGCTCGCGCGGCACTTGCCTTTTTCGTCTTCCATTTTCCAGTAACCGGTCGAGGTCTTAAAGATATCGCCCGAGGCGAACTCCCAGCGGACCAAACCGGGCCGCTCTTCGGTCATCCAAAGTGCGTACTTGAAATTTTTAACGACCGAGACGGTGTACTCAACGAGCTTGCGAGATCCTTCGGTCTTCAAAACTTTGCATTCTTTCACTTCTTGAAGAAACTCGGGGTATTTCTCGTAATCGGTGACGATATCGAAAAATTGTTCCGGCGTGCAGTTGAACACTTCTGTGGTTTGGGCTCCGGCCATGGGACCTCCAACCAAAATCATGAGAGGCGTTCGGCCCGCCGTCTATGAGCGGCGTGTCGAAGCGTGCTGTTCGAGCGATTCGGACAGGGACTTCTCTTCGATCGGCTTGGTGAGATAGCCATCGAACCCCGCTTCGAGGCAGCGTTCGCGGTCGCCTTTCATCGCGTGCGCGGTCAAGGCGACGATGGGGCTTTGAACCCGCCCGTCCTTCTTGGCCCGTTCCAAAACTTGAAAGCCGTCCATGCCGGGCATTTGAATGTCGAGAAGAACCACGTCGTAGCGACCGGCGCGCATTTTCTCGAGCCCCTCCGGCCCGTTTTCGGCCATCTCGCAGCTAAAACCCAGCTTCTTCAAGTACCAACCCACCAAGAAGCGGTTGTCCTCGGAATCGTCGACCACCAGCACGTGCCCTCGCAGGACAGCGACCGAAGGCGCCGGCGCGCCCGCGCTGGGCACGGTGGGCTTTGCTTTTTCCATCGAGCGTCGCACATCCGAAGTGACGAGCGAAAAGACGAAGGAACTTCCTTTTTGCGGCTCGCTCTTTTCGAGAATCAAATCGCCGCCCAGCATGCGCGCCAGTTTTCGCGACAAGAAAAGACCGAGCCCCGTTCCGCCAAATTTACGGGTCATTGAGGAGTCGGCCTGCGCGAACGGCTGGAACAAGGATTTGGCCTGCTCCTCACTCAGCCCGATCCCGGTGTCACGAATGGTGAAGAGAATGCGGGTGGACCCCGGCACTTCGATCGCCGGAACGGCGTCCAGATGCAAGGTCACCGAGCCCTCGATGGTGAACTTGAGAGCATTCCCCAGCACATTGATCAAAACCTGGCGAAGGCGCGTGGGGTCCGAACGGATCCCCTCCGGCACCGAAGGGTCGATATCCACCCTCAGTTCCAGATTTTTCTCGCGGGCCTTGCCGCTCAGGAGCGCCATCACATCGTTCACCAGATCGCGAAGGTTGAAGAAAATCTCTTCCAAGTCCATGCGCTCGGACTCGATTTTCGAAATGTCGAGAATCTCATCCACGATTCGCAAAAGCTGCTGCCCGTTGCGCGTGATCAAGCTCATGTTGCGCCGGTGCTCCTCGGGAAGTGCGTGGTCTTCACCGACGATCTGCGCGAACCCCAAAACCGCCGCGAGCGGCGTGCGCACTTCATGGCTCATGTTCGCTAAAAACGCGGTCTTCGCCTGATTCGCCTGCTGCGCGCGCTGGTACAAACGCGCGTTCTCGATCGCGAACGAGGCGCGCGACGCCAGTTCTTGCGCGATCGACAAATCAAGATCGGTGTAACGCCGGCCCGAGACGCTCGACACGAACGAAATGGCGCCCAGGGAGCGCGAACCAAACCGCAGCGGAACGATCATGGCCGACTTGAAACCCAGGCTTTGAATGGTGCGGTAGTCCTCGTTTTCGCCCGTGCGTTCACGGATAAAGCTCATCTCAACGACCGGGTACAGTTCGGGCTCGCCGGTTTTCATGACATGCCCGGCGCCGCGAGCCGCCCCAAAATCGACGGGGTACCTCTCGCGCCACTCGCGCGCCAGCTTCGCTTTTTCGGCATCGATGGCGGCCGTGGTGGTCTCCATCGCTCCGGTCTCGTCATCGGCCAGATCCACCGTGCACCAATCGGCGAGTTTTGAGCGGATCACCGTGTCGGCGAAGGCCTGCATCGTTTCGTGAATATCGAGCGATTGATTGAGCACCTGTCCCGCATCGGAGAGAATTTTGAGCCGTTCATTGACTTTTTCGGCCTCGGTCCGAGCGAACTGCTCTTGCATCAAAAGCAGGTGCTGCTTTTCGGCCGCACGTTTGTCGGTGATGTCTTCCGAAATTCCCAAAAGATAAATGGGCTGGCCTTGCGCATTCATCCAGGGGATTTTTTTGGTGTGCAGGTACCGCACCCCGCCTTGGGTTTGAATCGGCTCTTCCGGGATGTCCACCACCTTGGCGCCCGCCAAGACCGCGCGGTCCGCCTCGGTGAAGGCATCGGCCTGTTCTTTCGGAAAAAAATCGTAATCGTTTTTGCCCAAGAGTTGGTCGCGCTGGTACCCCAAGAGCTCTTCACCCGCCTTGTTGAAGCGAACAAAGCGCAGCTCCTTGGCGTCTTTGATAAAAATCATGTTCGGGATGTTTTCGATGACCTCATCGAGGAACTCGAGCGTCGGGTTCGTCAAGGCCTTCGGCTCTTCGCCGCCCCAGACGCGTCTCCAAGATTTGAGAAAACCCTTCGAAATCAACACGCTGACATCTCAACCTAAGGTTTTGCTGGGAGCAACCGTCAACTCTCGTTATTGCTTGAAGATTTCTTAAAGAGAGCCTCCGCCGCCGCGAGCAGATCGTTTTTGGCGGGGCCCGTGGAGCCAAGACCGGCACCGGGCGCGAAATGGTCGCAGAAATTCGCCCGTTCTTTGTCTTTCACCACATCCGCCGTGGGCTCTTTGCATTCGTTGTAGGCGCGTGGATCGTAATGGAGGCAGTTTTTGCACACGTGCAAGTCGGAGCGGCACTGCGGACACTCCTCGCGCCGCCCCGGCACGCGGCCGAGCAGCGGGATGGATTTTCCGCACTTGAAGCAGACGACCTGATTAGACATTCGCCTTCTTCGTAAAGTTGTGTTGCGTGTCGATCGTGCGGATGGTGCCTGTTTCCGAACGCATCACCACCGAGTGCGTCGTTGCGCGCCGGCCTGGCAGCGCTTTGACGCCTTTCAAGAACGGACCGTCGGTCACGCCGGTGGCGCAGAACATGACTTTGCCGCGTGCGAGTTCGTCGATGGTAAACTTTTTGTCGAGGTCTTTGATTCCCATTTTGGTGGCGCGGGCGCGCTCTTCGTCGTTACGGAATTTGAGCCGTCCCTGAAAGTCACCGCCCAAACACTGCATCGCCGCCGCCGAGATCACGCCCTCAGGCGCGCCGCCGATGCCGATCAAGAGATCGATGCCCGAGCCGGGCCAAGCGGCCGCCACGGCCGCCGAAACGTCGCCATCACCGATGAGTTGAATCCGCGAGCCGAGTTTTCGCACCTCCGCGATCAGCGCTTCGTGCCGGGGACGGTCCAAGATGACGACGGTCACGTCCTCGACGGGCTTGCCGAGCTTTTCGGCCACGCGGCGGATGTTCTCGGTGGGCGAAAGATCCAGATCGATCGCGCCTTTGGCTTCGGGGCCGCAGGCGATTTTATCCATGTAGGTGTCCGGAGCGTGCAAGAAGTTCCCTCGCTCGGCGACGGCGATCACCGCAATGGCCCCGACGCCGCCCTTGGCGCAAATCGTGGTGCCCTCCAGCGGATCCAGCGCGATGTCGATGGGGGGCGCGTCGTCGGACTTGCGGCCCACCTTTTCGCCAATAAAGAGCATGGGAGCTTCGTCACGCTCGCCTTCACCGATCACGACGGTGCCATCAATCCGGACCGAGTCAAACGCGCGTCTCATCGCATCGACCGCCGCCTGATCGGCCTCTTTTTCTTTTCCGAGACCCATCCAACGGGCCGACGCCAGGGCGGCCGCTTCGGTGATCCTTACAAACTCGAGAGCCAGGTTTCTTTCCATGTTTCTTTCTCCATGCACGCCTTGAGCTCCGGCAACGGACGCTGCGGCCTGAGGTCAGGTCCCAGGTTGACGTGCTCCGTGCGGGCTTCCGATGCGAGAACACCGTCATTCCACATTTTATACTCAAACACAACGCGCACCCCATTCAGGCGCACTTGCACTTCGATTTTGAGCTGATCGCCAAACCGGCAAGGCGCCAGGTGCCGGACCTGCGTGCCAAGAACCGCGAAGGCCGCGGCCGACTGCGGATCTTTCCAATCGATCACGCCCCGCTCGGCGGCCCACGCCACGCGCGCCTCTTCATAAAAGCGCAGGTAATTGGAGTGGTGAACAATGCGCATGAGATCCGTTTCGTAAAACTGGACGCGGCGGTGAAAAGCGAAAGGGGCCGTCTCAGACATGGGGCATTTTATTGGTGAGCAGCGGCTGACCCGAACGCGGCAAGAGGCCGCGCACCTCGGCGACCAATTCGGCCGAGAGCTGAGATCCGGGGACCATGATCTTCAACAGGCGCTGGGTCCAATCGTGACCGGGCTCCACCTTGTTCGGAAGCGGTTCGGTGTAGGGACCCGCGTACCCCTTGGCTTCGTCAAAAGACGAGGGCGTTCGCAAAAAGCGCGAGCCGTTGGTGTCGTAGACGAACGCCACGGACTCAAACTCCACGATCAATTTTTGCAGAACACCCGCCGAGTCGCGCCAAACCCAGAGATTCGAGTCGAAGGCCGAGTGCCACCAGGTGGAACTGTGAAACTGCGGGTGCAAGTGCACGGTGGAAAGCTGACGCCACGACGCCGAGATCAGATTTTCGCGCGCGTCTTGCTCAAGTTTCAGCCTCCCCGCGATGTTCAAAGCATCCAGCGAGAGAAGCACGGCCCCCGCGGTGAGGCGCATCACTTTGACCTGCAGAGATTTCAGATCGCCGCCGCCGACGCGCAGCTTGACGTCGATATTTTGCCCGAGCTTGGTGTGACCGAGCACGCCCGAGGACGACACCAAAACGCCCGATTCGCTCAAATCAAGCACCGCACTTTGGGTGCGGTCCGACCAAACCAGCGAAACATCGGGAAGCGGGACAAAATCGTTCTTCGTCGCCAAGAAAAGGCGCGGAAACTTGCGTTTTGAGTGGTCGGCGCGAACTTCGAACTGGGTGCTCATCCTGAGACTCCTCGTGGGTTGGAAACCTTGAGTTTGCCATAGACACCTCAAGCCTCTCAAAGACTCCGGCTCTTGACGCCTACGGTCTAGCGTTTGACAGATTTGCCGCAAGGTTTCATTGTCGGTCCCATGGCAAAATGGCAGCAAAAACTTCCGATGTGGATCACAACCTCCCGCATGCTCATGGTCCCGATCGTTTTGCTCGGCATGAGCATGGATGGCCTGGGTCCCCGCATTTTCGCCGCCTTGATGTTCATCATCGCTTCGATTTCGGACTACTTCGACGGTTATTTCGCGCGCAAGTACAACGCGGTTTCGAACATGGGAAAATTCATGGACCCGATCGCCGACAAGATTCTGGTGACCAGCATTCTTGTCGCGCTCATCCCCTATTCCGTGATTGACCCCTGGATGGTGATCATCATTCTCGCGCGCGACACGCTGATCGGCGGCCTGCGTTCGGTGGCGGCGGCCGACCAAGTGATCATCGCCGCCAAACCCGCGGGCAAATGGAAAACGGCGCTGCAGATGGTGGCGATTCCGGCCATGATTATCGGCGAAGATTTCGCGGGCATCCCCGTGGTGAAGATCGGTTTCTGGGTGCTGTGGCTCAGCGTGATTCTGTCGCTGACGTCGGGCTTGGAGTATGTGTGGGGCTACTTGAAGGCGCGGCCGAAGCCGGCACCGCTGTCTTGATTCTCGAGGCGCGGTGACTCTCGCCCCAGAGCAAACCCACCGCGAAGCACCCAATTGCACACAAAATCAGCAAACCCCATCCCCGGCTTTTGCGTCGCAAGTGTTGGATGGAATTTCGATTTTTGCCCATAACCCGTTTTATCTTCAATTCGACTCAAAAGGAAGCCTTGACAGACAAACACCGGGCGTGATTATTTCACTCCACTTCAAACGCGACGCGGGAATAGCTCAGTTGATAGAGCGATGCCTTGCCAAGGCATAGGTCGCGGGTTTGAGTCCCGTTTCCCGCTCCAATTTCCCCGCTGGGAAAATTGGTTGGCTCCGCATGAATGTGAAATGACTAAACTGTTAGAGGATTCGATAGCTTCGATCTGAGGCACAACGCCTTTCCTGATATTTCGCAAAATTTCCTTCGCTGGCTTGTCCGTGGCTTGTTTCCATTCACCTTGTTTTTGAGAATTTTCGGAGTGCAACAAGTGTCGCACCGGAATTGTAACATCTTGAAATTCAAAGGTGATTAGTCTTGAGCACACGCTTGCCCGCAAATGCTATCAAAAAACGTGAATTTCACGTTTCAATAGCAGTCCGACTCTGAATACTACCTTGCCGACATTTAGACCTTGCATCCGTATTGGGTTTTCCAAAGCGCACAACCCTAAAAGGAGGCACCCTTATGGATGCGCAAGAATTAAGTATAAAACATCGTGGAAAGACCAATACGAAGGTCGTCACAAAAGATGTGATTGTTCTTCGTCGAATGCGGATCGTTCGCAAAGTAAATCGCAACGATGCTGCGAAAGCGATTGAGCGTTCCGTAAAGTCGATTGAGAGATTCGAGAACGGAAGATCGAACCTCTCGACTGAGCAAAAGAAAATACTTGTCCGGCGCTACCGATTCACTTGGCAGGAATTTTTAGCCTATTTGGACGGTCAGTGTGATCTACCGGATTTGCCCTCACGTTCCACTTATCCGAGCAAGGAAAAGCCTCGTGAGGATGGCAGAAAGTATCAAAAGGTCATTTCAAAAGAAGCACGCGTTCTCAAAGTTATGCGTAAAATGGCGGGACTCACTCAGCCCGAAGCTGGCGCAAAATGCGATATGCACCGGAGCTGCATTGACCATCTTGAAAACGGACGCGTGGAGATTACGCGCGAGAAAATTGAACATGTCGTCCGATCCTACGGCTTCAAAATGTATATCTTTGAAGAATTGCTGGAAGCGCCAATGTTGCGCGACGAAGTTCTACAAGAATGCCTCAAAATCTTAACGGTTTTGGACAACGAAAAGCTGCGCGCAGTGAAAGCACTGCTCGACAATTTTCGTTAAAAATCTCACACGCAAACAGCTTAACTCAATCAATAAAAGGATTAATAGAAATGGAAAATAAAGTGCAAAAAACAGAAGTAAAAATCATCAAAAAATCAACTAAAACAGCAGCGTCTTATGCCTCGATACGTATTCCAATGGAGCTAAAAAAGAATGCAAAAAAATGGCGAGACATAGCAAATCGGAATAAGACTGGACGAAAAATAAAACTGCACGAAATTCTCACAATAGGCGTTGATCTGATTGCAGAAGAAAACATTAGAGAGCTGCAAGAAAAATCTCTAACTCATAAAGAACGGTTAGAGATTTTGCGTCAGAAATATATCACTCAGCATGGTCCTATTTCTGAAGACGATTTCATCGGATTTACCATGACAGCGGAGTATCAAGATTTCCTTAGTCAGCAGGGCTACCTAAAAACTGTAGCATAGTTGAAATAAAAAGCCGCCAATTCCGAATCAGCAAATGCAGAAGGGAACGAGGCGGCTGTTTCGTCGTAGCGTCGAGAAAGACGCAAAAGCATCCTTTCAAAAATGTTTTTATATGGCCCACCCGAAGGTGAGCCATATATCGAAGATGACTATTTCTGTTCTGCGGAGCGGAACTTTTCGATTCGAGTATAAGCAATCTTGTATTGAAAAGTCGGAACATCCAGCCAGTGCGAAACTGTGACAGTTTTCTTGTTCACGCGCACGACAGGCATCCAGCTACCTTTGTAGTAAATGTGATCGCCCGATTTAATTGTTTCAGGTGAGGCCACTTTGCCGCCCTCTTCTTGGCGAGCTGCCTCGATCTCGGCAAGACGACCTTGCCAAAATGCGAGTTTTTCCTGCGCCTGAATGAGTCGCGGATTTGTCGGCTCCGCCCATTTGGAAAGTTGTCGCACAGCTTTTTCAGCTTCTTTGATACGGTTTCCGATATAGCGGCGATTTTCCATGCGCTCTTGCGAACGATTGAGGTCGAACGCACGACCTCGGAGATACGCAGCCTTGTCGCTTTCCTCGATGGATTTTTCCACGTTACTGCGAATACGCTCAATATCTCTACGATGGCGGCGTTCACTATGGTGGCCGACGAGAATCGGCTGTCCAAAGGGAATGAAGGAGCTTATTTTATCTGCCGCTTGGCTACGGCTTTTTGCACGGGCCTCGGCATTATCAGCGTAAGTTTCGTAGCGTTCAGCCTTATCTAAATCGCGCTGAATTTTACTTTCCACTTGTTCGGCATAGGATTCGCGTCCGTGCTTCTCAAGCTGAGTGAGAATTTCAGAACTTGGGTCTTCAAAAAAGGACCATTGGCCGCGAAATTTGCGGCCTTTGATCTCTCGAAAGAATGTTTCTAGTCCGTAGATGTTGCCAGAGGCAACCCAAACGGGACGCGGTTTCTTTCCCGGCTTGGAGGGAGTGGTCATCGTTTCGATGATTTTCACACCGAAACTTTCAAGAGAATTTGGAGTGATGTTTTGCTGATTCATTATATGATCCTTTCTTAGTTGTTATTAAAGCGTTTGAGGAAAAGCGGAGTTGCTTTTACGGATGCAATGGCGTCATCCATAAAGCGGCTATCACAAGCACTGTATTTCATGCTTCTGATGGTCATGATTCCTTGATCTTCGGGTGCGCTGAAGGGATCTGTGTCCACTTCGACCCAACCCTCGAAAAGAGCAACGTCTGTTTCTCTGGCAAATTTTAGACTGTGAAGATCGCGCTTCTTCTTTTTTGGAGTGAAGACGAGTTCTACACACTCCTCATAGGAAGAATAACGACCGATTTTTGCTTCATGGAGCGTGAACTGAATTGCATTCACTCCCAATCCCATGCTGTTTTTGACAATGACGGTGTAGCGTTTGCCGCTTTCAAGTTTGAGTAGTTCACTAAAGTTATTGACTTGTTCCATAAGTAATTCCTTTCAAAATTTATTTTTGGTTGTGAGAACGCCTCCCTTCCCTAAGAGGAAAGGAGGCTGATTCGGTTTAGGCAGGAAGAGCCTCGCTGACGCTTTGAGCTTCTTCAGCCGCAGCAGACAGGATTTTCTTGTAGTAGTTGACGTGTTTGGAGACTCGCACTCCGAGAACACTGTGGATGAGGTAGTCGCCCTTCAGATAGACCACCGGGCGAGCGATGAGTCCAAAGACAGCGCGAGTCGCCGTTTGCTCTTCTGAACGCTCTTTCTTCTCGAAAGGGATTCCCAGAATGGATTTGTAGAGATTCACGGGCATCTCAATTCTGAGATCATTTCCCAGACGGTGCGTGATGGTTCCGCGTTCTTCGTTCAAGTACACTTGTGGATTTGCGTAGAAGCCTTGAAATTGTTTGTTTTGTTGAGCTTGGTTGTTTTGTTCTTTATTTTGCATGACTTTCTCCTTTGAAAGTTTGTTTTTGCGTTGGTTCCCATCAACATCGAAGGGGGCCTCGCCCAGAGGACGCCCCCTGAAGATGGAGGATTAAGGGAGAGGAACGAGCCTCCCCCGACCGTAAACGCGAGAGCATCCGAGAGATGCGGTAGCGGCAGGGACCGTGACACCGAGCGAAGCGAATGGCGCGGCTCCCTGCAAAGGGAGGATCAGGGAGGATCGTGGAGCGACCGTCTTGAGCAAAAATCAATTCAAAATGGGAGAAGGTTCCAAAATAAGTTCAAAGCAGCTTGTCTGAGCAACGAATGTGTTCTTCAAGGCAAGACCAGATTCTCAACGACTGAATATAGTCAGCGAAAAATCTGCTCCGTTGAAATGTCGATTAGAGATGAACCTGAATTTTTAATTGTCATTGGGACTATTTTTGATTGGCGTTCAGAGAGAAAATGGTTTCGCCTTTTATGGACTGCACCTGGTGGTCGCTGAATAGCTCCTCAATCCAGGTTCTATGAGCGGAACCCAACCGAAACTCCAAGTGCTCCATGTCTGCGGTTGAAATGGCGTCCGGCGAGTTACTGTTCCCTAAACACTCCTTCATCAGCCTTCCGGCTTGGGAAAAAGGAGTGTTCATGGAACAAAATCAAAATGACAATTATATTACGTTTGAACTGAACATGAAGTTGCAGATGCGCGACTACAGGATTGTGCTTGGACTCAAGCGCACTTGGATTCTGGCGATAATTGTAGGAGTCATTCAGCTTAGTGTGTGGATTATTAAAAATCGGCCTTGAGGTAACTCATAGGCCGCAATGATTTGTCCGAAGAGTATTCGCTGATTTCATCGGTTGACACCACTTTTTTAAATCTAAGATGCCCCTTTGAGAAAGCGTGATAGATACTTTCCTGTCATGCTTTTTTGAGATTTGGCAACTTCACGAGGTCTGCCTTGTGCGACGATCTTCCCACCTTCTTCGCCAGCTCCTGGCCCCATATCAATCACCCAATCGCTCTCGGAAACGACGCGCATATCGTGTTCAACGGCGATCACGGTGTTTCCGACATCCACCAGTTTTTGAAGCTGGGTCATAAGTCTTTCAACGTCCGAAGGGTGAAGACCCGTCGTAGGCTCATCAAGAATGTAAAGTGTATCGCCACGAGAAGGTCGTTGCAATTCAGTTGCGAGCTTAATTCTTTGAGCTTCGCCGCCAGAAAGTTCCGTCGCAGGTTGCCCAAGGCGAATATATCCAAGGCCTACATCTTGAAGAACTCGAAGCGATTTTAGGACTGTTTCATCCTCAGAGAAAAACTCGGCGGCCTCGTCAACGGTAAATTTTAAGACTTCGGCGATGTTTTTCCCCTTGTATGTTACTTCCAGGGTTTGTTCATTGAAGCGAGCCCCTTGGCAAACTGGGCAAGGAGCGTAAACGCTTGGAAGAAACAAAAGTTCTACCATGACGAAGCCTTCACCTTCGCAGTTCTCACATCTTCCTTTAGGGACGTTAAAGGAAAATCTTCCGGCGTCATAACGACGGGATTTTGCCATTTTCGTTTGAGCGAAGAGTTTCCTTACATGATCGAAAAGACCTGTGTACGTCGCAAGATTGGACCGAGGTGTTCGACCGATTGATTTTTGATCCACCTGAATCACGCGGGTTACGCCCGGAGATCCAACGATCTGTCCCTTAGTGACAGCGATGGCTTCGCTTTCAAGATCGACTGGAATTTCCTCGTTCACAACCGCTTGGCCTAGGCTTGCAGTCAGCAATTCAACGAGTGACTGCACGAGAGATGATTTTCCCGATCCCGAAATACCAGTGACACTGGTAAGCGCATGGAGAGGTAGATCGACGGCTAGATTTTCGAGGTTATGTCTCGTCACCCCTTTGAGTTTCAAGAAGTCTCGAATCTCACGTTCCTTTGAGGGGTGTTCGAGTTTTTGACTAAAAACAAAGTGGGCTGTCTGTGACTTATCCACTTTTTTAAGTCCTGCGAGTGGGCCGCTATAAAGAATCTCGCCACCTTTTTCGCCAGCCTTTGGTCCAACATCCACAACCCAATCGGCTTTCTGAATGACCTCAATCTCGTGCTCGACAATGAACAAAGAATTTCCTGAAGACTTCAACGTCTCAAAAGCACGAAGGAGGGCCTCGGTATCGGCTGGGTGAAGCCCTGCTGATGGTTCATCGAGGACGTAAACGACGCCAAATAAATTGGATCTGACCTGTGTAGCAAGTCTCATACGTTGCAATTCGCCGGGAGATAGAGAGGGGGTCCTTCTTTCAAGTGAAAGATGTCCTAGTCCTAAGTCTAAAAGGACCTTCAAGCGAGCAACGATGTCTTCAGAGATCGTTTGCGCCACTAATACCTGTTCGGGATGCTTTTCTCGCATCTTTTTAAGCTGTGGTGCCGATCCTTTGGCATAAGGGGCAAAGACCTCGGCGAGCTTCTTCATTGGAAGTTCGGATATCTCACCAATATCAAGTCCTTCAAATTTTACCGAGAGAGCTTCTTTTTTTAATCTCTTCCCGTGGCACTCAGGACAAAGAGAACTCACGATGTATTTTGAAACACGATTTTTCATCAGTGCACTTTGCGAAGTGCGGAAAGTCGAAAGTACGTACTCACGAGCTGAAGTGAAAGTTCCCATGTAGCTCGGAGATGCTTTTCTTTTTATGGCAGCTTTTACCTCTTTGATATCCCAGCCCGCATAAACTGGTACGGTGGGTTTCTCTTTTGAGTAAAGGATAAAATCACGATCCTTCTTCGGAAGTTTCTTCCAAGGGACATCAATGTCGATTTCCATTGTGGTGAGAATATCCCGCAAGTTCTGGCCTTGCCACGCTGAAGGCCATGCTGCCACAGCCTTTTCACGGATACTTAAATTGTGATCGAAAACCATAGAATCCTCGGTCGCATCTAAAATGTGCCCAAGTCCCTGACAATGAGGGCAGGCCCCTTCGGGAGTATTCGGTGAAAATCCTTCCGCGTAAATAATGGGTTGCTTCGGTGGATAAACGCCTGCTCTTGAGTAAAGCATCCGTAAAAGGTTTGAGAGCGTAGTGACACTCCCAACGGACGAGCGCGTCGAGGGTGATCCTCGTTGTTGCTGAAGGGCCACTGCCGGAGGAAGTCCCTCGATTTCATCGACTTCAGGAACCGACATCTGATTGAACAAACGACGAGCGTAGGGAGAAACAGATTCTAAATAGCGTCTTTGTGCTTCAGCATAAAGGGTTCCAAAGGCCAGAGAAGACTTTCCCGATCCCGAAACGCCCGTGAAGACCACCAGGGAGTCCCTGGGAATATCCACGTTAATATCCTTGAGGTTATTTTCCCTAGCCCCTTTGACTCTCACAAAATTGTTTTTTTCTTCCATAAAACCTCTAGGTGTACAAGCTTGACAAGGCGTCGTACAATTCAAATCGGAATCTGACCAAAGATCAACATACTGATATAACATCAGGGTGCTGATATTAGCAAGATAAATCTGTTTGATGGTGGTTTGACATGAGATTTAAGGACACCCTGGGAATTAGTCATAAGCTTAAGATAGTAGAGCATGAGCTATGCCAACGTATTGAGTTTGAGCTGGCAAAATTGGGTCTGACCTTTCCCCAATACGCGGTGCTTTCGTACCTTGAAGAAAAAAACACAGCGACCAATGCCGAACTTGCTCGAAACTCCTCTGTGACCCCGCAAACGACGAATAAAATTATGCAAAATTTAGAGCGAGATGGCTTCGTTACAAAGGTGCAAAACTTGGAGCACGGTTTAAAGCAAGATTTTAAGATGAAACCGAAGGCCGAAAAAATTCTTTGCGCGGCTCATGCCAGGGTCAATGAGATCGAATTAAAGATGGTAAAGGGTCTACCGAAAAAACAGGTTAAGGAACTCGAAGAGATTTTAAGCAAATGCCTTCGGAACTTGAACACCTTTTGACCGCGATTTGCGTTAGGACAAAGTTGCCGCAAGGCCCGAACTTGACGCAGATTGGAGTGACCCATTGAAGCAATTTAGAATAAAATAGGCCGTTTCAGGCAGGAGGATTTTTTCATGTCAACTGAAGTCTTTGTTTTGCATTCCAAGTACATCCCATCGGGCGATCAAACAGAGGCGATTGCTCGCCTTGTAGAAGGGATTGAATCCGGGGTCCACCACCAAACTTTAAAGGGAATCACTGGCTCCGGCAAAACCTTCACGATGGCGAATGTCATTCAGCGGATGAAAAGACCGACGCTCATTCTCGCCCCCAATAAGACACTGACAGCGCAGCTTTATGATGAGATGAGGCACTTCTTTCCAGAGAACGCGGTTGAGTATTTCGTTTCTTACTACGATTATTTTCAGCCAGAAGTTTATCTTCCAGGAGCTGATCGTTTCATTCAAAAAGATTCGGCGATCAATGCGCAGCTTGAGCGCCTGCGTCTTTCTACAACAAAATCCCTGATTGAGCGTTCCGATACAATCGTCGTGGCTTCGGTGTCTTCGATCTATGGCCTCGGAGATCCCAATGAATATCGCGCAATGCAGGTTCCGCTTTCGGTGGGAATGGAGCTAGAGCCATCGGCGCTCTTGAAACGATTGGATCGGCTGTCCTATGATCCGGCCAAACAAAAACTCAAGCGCGGAATGTATCGGGACAACGAAGACGCCATTGATATTTTCCCGGCTGATTCGGAATACAAGGCGATCCGGGTTCATTTCGTGGATGGTGTGATTGATGCTCTTGAATGGATTGATCCAGCTACGGGAAAACAACGTGGTCTTTTGGATAAATACCTCGTGTCTCCTAAGACGCTTTTCTCTCCGTCATCAAAGCAGATCGAGAGTGCGGTCAAACAAATTTCAAAAGAGCTTGAAAAACGAGTCGATGAACTGAATGCCGAAAATCGCCTGACGGAAGCGAATCGTCTGTATGAGAGAATTTCAAACGATATTGAAATGTTAAAAACAGTTGGCTACTGTTCTGGGGTTGAGAACTATGCGTGTTACCTCAATGGGCGCGACCCAGAACTTCCTCCGATCACACTCCTTGATTACCTGCCGAAAGATGGACTTCTTTTCGTAGATGAATCTCATGTGATGATCCCGCAGATTTCAGCGATGTATCGAGGCGATCAAAGTCGAAAGGACACGCTCATCGACTACGGATTTCGTCTGCCATCTTCAAAGAATAGTCATCCACTCAGATTCGACGAATTTGAAAAGCTTAAGCCGCAAACAATTTTTGTATCGGCAACGCCGGGACATTACGAATTAGAAAAATCAAAGGATATGGTCGTTGAGCAAATTGTAAGGCCTACGGGACTTCTTGATCCAGAGGTTGAAGTTCGCCCCTCTCAGGGAGCCGTCGAAGACCTGCTCAAAGAAATCAAAAAACGCGTCAGCAACCATGATCGAGTGTTGGTAACAACTCTCACGAAAGTTGCAGCCGAAAAGCTTCACGAATTCCTTGAGAGTAAAGGAGTCAAAGCCCGATACATGCACTCCGATATTAAGACCGAAGAACGAACTGAAATCTTAAATGGCTTACGTGCCGGAGAATTTGACGTTCTTATCGGCATTAGTCTTTTGCGTGAGGGGCTGGATATTCCAGAAGCTTCGCTCATTGCGATCCTCGATGCAGACCAAGCGGGTTTTTTGCGTTCAACCCACGCTCTTATTCAGATGATTGGCCGGGTTGCCCGGAACATACATGGAAAGGCTATTTTGTATGCCGACCGGGTGACTCCGGCGATGAAAGCGGCAATCGAGGAAACGAACAACCGCCGAAGTCGGCAAATTGCGTTTAACGAAGAAAATGGCGTGAAGCCAGTCTCTTCCGTTCGCAAATTGCCATCTGATAAGAAACCCGATGAAAAACCCGTCGCACACACGGCTGCATTCTGTCGAAACTTGGAAGAGCTTTGTGATCGAATTACAGATAAGGAGCAGGAATTTTTGGAAGCGGTCGATCATGGGGACGAAAAACACCTTGAGGATCTTCGTCACGAGCTGGACGGATTGTATCGTCAATTTATTTATCTGTAGTCCTGGTCAACGAAAGCTGCTCGATGAGAAAGGCCGGTCGCATGCAAAAAATTAAAATCGACTACCTTTCAGCCCTGAGTCTCGATCAGCCTTTTGCGCACATGATTTGTCATCTCAAGATGAATGTCGAAAGCCGAAACTGGACGACGAAGAGGCGTGGAACGATTGCGATCCACGCGACCGCCAAGACTTCCAAACAAGAATTTGAATGGGTGAACAGGCAATTCGGATTGAATCTCAAGCCCGCCGATGTCGATTTTGCTTCTGTCATCGGTATTGCGGACGTTGTTGATGTGATCACCGAAGATCAAGTCACCAAGAAAACGTCGAAGTGGTTCATCGGTCCTTACGGCTTTGTCCTTGAAAACATTGTCTTGCTGCCGAGAGCTGTTCCGACAAAAGGAAACAGAAAGTTTTGGAGATTAAAAGGTAATGCGCTTGAACAGACGCTGAGTCAACTTACTCCAACTCAGCTTCAGCAAGTGCGTCCGTTTGTGTAGAGTAAGTGCCAGGTTTAATCAGCGCAATTATCATCTGCGAAAACACTCAGGCATCTCTCATGACCAATCTGGTCTTCCGAGCGTCCAAGAAAAAAAGCTTAGGGGCAACAAAACCCCTAAGCTCTCTAGGTTGCGCAAGACGAGAAAGCGTGATTACGCTTTTACGCTGCCGTGAGGATCAATCACGAATTTCTTCGGCGAACCATCACTGAAGGCCGCATACGCTTGCGGTGCATCTTCCAAACTGATGATCTCAGTATTCATCATTGCGCCGAGATAAGGCATGCGGTCATAGAGAATCGCCATCATAAGGTCGCGATTGTAATGCATGATTGGCGCTTGTCCGGCGGTCAATTTTGGAGATTTAATCCAAGCTTTACCTAGATCAATCGGTAACTGACCTTTTTTAGTCAGAGGCGTACTTGCTCCTGGATCTGGATGAGTATAAATGCCCGGAACACCAATCGCTCCACCAGCGCGAACGACTTCGAGCAAAGTGTTGACCACTGCTTCAGAATGTTCTTCGTTTGCTTCAGGGCCGCTGCCGTGAGCTTCTAACCCAACGCAATCGACGCCGCAGTCAACTTCACGTTCGCCAAGAATTGCCTCGATCTGATCGGCAACGGGGGTCTTTTTGCTAAGATCAACAATTTCGCAACCGTTGTTCTTCACCAAGTCCAAGCGTGCCTTATTGGTATCGCCCACGATAATGCAGGATGCTCCAAGTAAGCGCGCGCAGGCTGCGGCAGATCTTCCCACTGGTCCAGCGCCAGCGATATAAACGGTCGAACCAACTTTTGCGCCAGCTTCCATCAAACCGTGAAAGGCAGTGGGCAACACGTCAGAGAGTAGAGTGAGGTCACGGATCTTTTCCATCGCGTGGCTTGCATCAGGAAATGCTAGCAAGTTGAAATCAGCATAGGGAACCATGAGGTAGTCAGATTGACCTCCTTGCCAACCGCCGAGGTTGAATCCATACGCACCGCAGTCGTATTCGTCGTTCACGTTCTGGCAAATTTCAGTGTGTCGCTCTTTGCAGTTGCGGCAACGTCCACAGGCCACATTGAATGGCACCGAACAGATATCGCCCTTCTTAATAAATTCAACATCCGATCCAACCTCGATGACCTCGCCAGTCATTTCATGACCCATAACCATTCCCTTGGGAGCCCCGAAGCGTCCATGGTAAATATGTTGGTCACTACCACAAATGTTTGTCGTGATAAGTTTCATGATAACGCCATGAGGGGCTTTTTTCCCCTTCGGTGTAATCAATTTGGGATACTCGAATGTTTGAAGTTCCATTTTGCGTGGTCCCTGAAACGTGATCACGCGGTTGCCGCTGGCCATAATTCTCTCCTTTGTGAAGTTGGACATCGTTGTTCAAATTCTGTTGATGACAATGCAAAAACCGAACCCAGATAAAGCGAACATAAAAAATATTTTTATCCGCCCAACCAAGTACTAAACTCGTCAACTCCTCCCACTAAGCTCGCGCTCGTCGAAACTTATTGAGAGTTTTTTGACTCGTGGGCCATCTCGCTGTGCCAGAATGCCTCGGTCACTAATCCTCAAAGTTCTGCACTGCATTCGCACTTTGAAGTTAGGATCTAAACATTCAGCCCGCAATCGGCTGTTGAGTGATTTGATAAAATGCATTCAGTCTGGGCCTTACTCCGGGTTAAGATTTAATGTAATTGTACATCGTGGTTATTTGCCAATGTGTGAATGGCGTGTGGAGTGATCTAGTAGAAAAATTCACAGTGACCAAACACTGAGCTAGTCAGAAAATTGATCTGTTATTTATCGGACACCAAAGACAATTATATTGAACCCAGGATGTTGAGGCATCGGTACAAAGCTAAAAACTCTGGGCATGATCTAATGGGAGAATTACAGAGAACTACCTTCTTAGGGTTTATTAGAAATCTAGAAGTTCTGACGGAGAGATTTCTAGAAGGTCGGCTAAAAGAATCAGAGTTAAAAGTTTGGGCTCGCGCTTTCCCGCGATGAGGTAGTTGAGGCTTGCGCGAGCCATTTCGTCTCCGGCTTTTTGGACCCAAAAATCGTATGGTGAGGAATACCCACTTTTGATAATTAAGACTTCTAAGTGTCGCCCGAATCTTCGTAACTCTTCTGAATTTTTGGGTTTTCCACGCTTTTTTGCCAATTTGTCCTCGTCCACAATAGTGTACGAGTCACAAAAAAGGGCCGCGTCCACAGTTGTGGGCGAACTAAAAATAGTTTAGAATCCGCCAAGAACGAGAGTGGACTGTAGGTTTTCGCCTGTGGGAAAGCAGAGCTGACCGAAGAGGCCAATCGTTAGTCGAGTCCTGCTTTGCGAAGAAGTTGCGTAACTTTCAGACTATATAGTTTGCAGAGAATAAGTAGCTCGATCACATCAACGCGACGCTCGCCACTCTCAATCTTGGAGATAAAAGGTGGATGCTTTTCCAGGGCCGCAGCAGCTTCCTTCTGCGTGTAATCTGCGGCAAGCCTCGCCGCTTTAAGTTCCTGGATGAGCTTTTTATATTCCTTAGTGTGTTGCGATTTCTTCAGTAGCGACCCCCTGGGCTTTGCTACAGCGTAGAGCGACGCATACAAATTTCCCAAAATCGGAAATTCCGATTATCGGAAACAAAAGGAATCTTAAAGAGAGGTTTTCATGAGGTTTGACGAACTGGGCTTATTCCCGAAGGGGGGCTAAAGATGAATGTGTTGGAGTTTCCTAAAATACCCTATCTCGGTTTAGAAAAGAGAGTTCTGATCGTTGATGATGTCGAGGGTTTTCGAGCCTATCTCCGTCTGAAGATTTCCGGTACCTTCCCCGGCATTCAGATTACAGAAGCGCAATCTGGAATAGTGGCATCTGTCGAGCTTAGAAAAAACGACTTTGACGTTGTCATCTCTGATTTGAGAATGCCGGATGGTGATGGCCTGTGGCTGCACTATTTTATGGAGCAATACTATACCCAAGTTCCGCTGTTGTTCTTCACAAGTAGTACGGAATCGGTGCCTCAAACGGTTCATCGAAAAATCTTTGCAAAGGAAGAGGTGCGAGAACTTCTTAGCGAGTTAAAGGACCGATGGAGTGCAAATGAAGCCCATTGAAACCTTAGAAAAAACCAAGCCCGAAATTCCACCTTGGGAAGAAAAAGAGACTATTAAAAGAAGATGGACGCGTTTCGTAAATCGTTTGCTTCAGCCTGTTCGCCGCATCCAAGGGAAGATCAGAGGATGGAAAAATTCAATAAAGCATAAATTGAAGCGTCACTATCATCTACACCTAATGTTGAAATACCAAGAAAAGCATTGGCGAGCCGAAGCTATCTTCAGCGCACAAGATCGTCGCAGTAAAACTCAGACACAAATCACGGGCCTCTTTGAATCCTTACCGCGCCGCTTGGTCCCGCTCCGTAGAGAGATGGAAAAAGCGGTGATCTCAGAAAAGTTCGACGCGCGAATTTTTCGTGGCCAATACTGCAAAATGGTCAGAACATATCGCGGACTTTCAACAGAGCAGGTCTGCCGCCTCCTCAATTCTCACGAAGACATTCTGAAAATCCAAAAAAAACATCCAGCCCTTTGGGACAACTATCCATTCAAGCCGGAATTCATTGAGAAGTTCGAGGAAAGAACCTCCGAGATTTACGAAGAACAACCTTCATTCGGCTGGTTCCCGCCAATAGGCTTTCCTACCGGAGCCTTCGCTCAGTGGCTTTCTAAGATTTACTGCGCCGAAGCGGAGTATGCGCAGTTTCAAGTCTGGTACGAAGAGATGGCTTCTAAACGAAACACCAACTGTTAAGTTCAATTAACAGCAGTGTCCCTGCATTTTTTTCATACTATCCAGCTAACGGACGGTTCTAAGGACGCGGGCCTACGTTTTATCAATAGATCAACTTTAGTTTAGAAAAACTATAGGGTGATGCTGGTAAATTTCGTTCGTTTAGACTATAAGCGTCATTAGTAAGGTTTGGTTGGCTGTCTCAGAGTTAGGACAGCGAACATCCAAGAGACTTCAATTATATCCGGCAGAAAAAGCCATCCGTTACCTTTCACGATCTTCGTTGTCCCGTGCGCGGGACAGCGTTGCGAGAGTCTGGACACGAAAATTCAGACGTTTAGAGTCGAAATTGAAAATTACCTAGAGCGAGCTGTCCCAGACGCGGGACAGGAGGTCGTCTAAAAATAGTTTAGTTGCGCTTTAATCGTTCCTTGAGATCGGCACAGTGCTTGCTGAATGTGTAAGCAGCCAGCGGGCACCAAGAAAGGAGGATGGCTTGAAGTATAAAATTCTGATCGCAGATGACAACCCGAACTCAATAGAAGGTTTGCGCCAGCTCCTAACTGCGCATCTCGATATTGAACCGACGTATGTTGAAACATCGAGAGAAGCTATTGAGGCTGTCAAGGCTGATCCTTATGGTTTTGCCGCCATCGTGCTCGACTTCAATTTTGAAAACGAAAACAAAACAGGGGCCGATGCCGCTAGAGACATTCTTAAAATCAACGGCAAGATTCAAATTATTATCTGCACTGGCAGCCAGTCGATGGACACCGTTATTGAAAGTCTACGAGCGCGAGTCACAGACTTCATCCCTAAATCCAATATCGAAAGTGTACTCTTTGCCGTTCGCAAGTGTTTTCCACACTTCGATGAAACACTTCGGTGCTTGAGTCATGAAAAACAAACTCTTGTCAGCCGATACGCCGACAATGAAGCCGCCCTTCGTGAAATCAAGATGATTGGGCGATCAGACCGGATGCGAGCGGTTTGCGATGTAAGCAAGAAAAGTGCAAAGAGTAAGGCCACGGTACTTATTCGTGGCGAATGCGGCACAGGCAAAGAGCTTGTTGCTCAATCCCTTCATAATCTTTCGGAGAGATCAGCGTACAATTTTGTGGCCATCAACTGTAGTGCTATTCCTGAAGCACTTTTGGAAAGCGAACTCTTTGGTCATGAAAAAGGAGCGTTTACCGGGGCAATGACCCGTAAGGTTGGAAAATTTGAGTTGGCCCATCGAGGGACCATTTTCCTTGATGAAATTGGCGATATGCCAGCTCTACTTCAAGCCAAACTGCTAAGAGTACTTCAAGAAGAAACCTTTTATCCTGTAGGCTCAAATCAGATCAAAAAAGTGGATGTTCGTGTCGTCGCCGCGACCAATGTTGATTTGGAAAAGGCCGTGGCTGACGGAAGATTCCGCGAGGATTTGTACTACCGATTGAAAGTTATCACGATTGACCTTCCCGCCCTGCGCGAGCGCGTGGAAGACATCGAGCCTTTGGTGCTTCACTTCAAAGAGAAGTACGATAAGAACAATGAAAAGCGAATACTCTATAAGACTTTGGATTATCTGAAGGCTCACCATTGGCCGGGAAACGTGCGCGAACTTGAAAACATGATTCACGGTCTAATTACTCTTGGAGATGGTGCTGAGATCGGCCCGGATCATCTTCCTTCGACGTTCTTCCAAAAGCGTAAGGACGGTATGATTCAAGCATCCTTCAACTTTGAATGCGACTATCCGGCATTTCAGAAACAGACGGAAGAATATCTGGCTCGCGCCGAACACGATTTCATTGTCGGAAAGTACAGGGATAAAAAATCGCTTCGAGAAGCGGCAAAAGCTCTGAATATGTCAAAAACGACGCTCCATAGACGACTTCTGTCATGGGGATACACTTGCGATGGCGGAGGGGACAATGAAGCTACTGGAAATTAAGAACTTCGTTACATCCCGAATCATTGACCTAATTGGCGGTCAGAAGGTCATGACACTTCAGATCGACATTACCAATGCGTGCAACTTGAGTTGTGCTCACTGCTACCACGCTCACCACAACAACAAAGGAGCCATCCTTTTTGATGATTGGTGCGCCATCATTCAACAGTACAAAACAATGATCGAAAAGCTCCACCTCGCGCCTAAGATTGTTCTTTGCGGTGGCGAGCCTACAATCAGCCCGCTCTTGTTACCCATTTTGAATCATCTGGAATCCCAATGGCCTGGTGTTCGCATTTCTATCCTGACCAACGGGACGAGACTTTCTGAGAAACTGCTTTTGCAGCTCAAGCCTTTCAATATCGAATTTCAAATTTCACTCGATGGTCCCGATAGTGCTCGACATGATGAAATTCGCGGCTATGGAAATTTCAATAAATCTGCCGAGGCTCTGCAAAGGGCACGAGCAATGGGATTTGATGTTTTCCTTTTGGCGATTCTCTCAAAGAAAACTTCCGATTGGATAGAAGACTTTTTCGACATGGCGAAAAATCTCGGAGCCAATCAAATGAATTTCACAAGATTTATCAGCCAAGGAAATGGTGCCGAGCTTCAAGCATCTGGCAAAGATCGCCCCCTGCTCCCAGAGGAGCTACGCGATACCATGAGCATAATTTGGAATAAGTCAAAGCAGATGGGCGTTCGCACGAACACCAATCAGGCTCTTTTCAATCTCATTGATCCAAGCCTCGGTGCCAATGAGAAGTACGGTTTTCAAGGACTTGTCATCGACTACAAAGGGAATCTCAAGATTTCCAGTCGAGCGGACGCAATCATCGGCAATGTTTTGACCGATGGCCTTGAAAATCTATTTTTTAATAGCGCAGTTTTGAGAAACCTTCGTCAAGCGAACATTCGTAAATGCGGGCGATGCCCTCACTACCGCCGATGCGGTGGAAGTAGAAATGCGAGTTATGCTGCGACTGGAAGTTTTCTCGAAGCTGATCCGGGGTGTTGGATATAAAACAAAAAATGAGGAGGAATATATGAGTCTATTTAAGAAAACTATTATCTCGTTGCTTGCCATACTTCCGCTTGGAGCAATCTCCCACGCGGCAGAGTTCGAGAACAATATTGAAACCAACAAGGCAGATATTAAATCTGAGTTCGAGCGTCGTCTTTTGGAAGAAGAGCTTCCGCAAAAGTATTACGACTACCTTCAACGTCAAAATATCCAAAATATGGATGAGCTGGTTGATGGAAAAAATCAAGAGCACTATCTTCGTCTTTTGAAAGAGTTTGAGAAAGATATCGGAAGCGCAGTGATGGCGACGAGCGGAGCTATCAGCATCGGCGGGACATTCTAATGCCGAAAAAGTCCACCGCCGCGATTGCAGCCGCAATTCTTATTGCGGGTTGCTTCCTGGCGTATCAGTTATCTAGAGGAGGCTCTATGAAGACCCTGAAAGTTGGCTACCCAGAGTATTGGGGGGAGAATATGTCTCCCTCTCTTCAGCATACCATCTACGCCGATGCAATGCTGGCGAACCAATTTGAAGCTCTTGTCTCGGTAGGGCCAGCCGGATCAATCAAGCCACTAGCGGCAAAAGAATGGGTCGCCAGTGAAGACAAGCGAATTTACACCTTTAAGATCGACACTGAGCGCACGTTCTCCAACGGCAAAAAACTGTCGGCACAAGATTTTAAGTATTCATGGGAATATGGCCTTTCTCTTGAACCGAAGTCATCCAATAGCAGCCTTCAAGACGTACTTTACAAGGTCGTCGGATTTGAAGATTTTGAAAAAACAAAACATCTTAGCGGCCTCCGTGTCATCGACAGCGGAACCCTTGAAGTCGAGTTCAAAAATCCATTCCGTGCCGCTCTTACGAATCTTGCCGGAAGCCGTATGTCGGCATTTGTCCTTGAAAATGGAAAGCATCTTGGAACGGGGCCGTATGTTATCGAAGAAAGCTCCGACAAAAAACTGGTTCTTACGGCAAATGAGTTTCGACGCAATCCTCCCCCTTTCAAGGAAGTTCATGTTGAGGTTATCAAGCCGGAGTTCGCGCAGAAGTCTTTGGACGAGGGAGTGATCGACGTTTACAGCTTGGCCGAACACGCCGAGTTCAATAATTGCCTTGATGATAGCTCGAATACGGGATGTTTCGCAGGAACTGAGTCACGCCATATCACTATGGTTTTGAACGCGAAAGAGAATCGAATCTTCCAGAAACTTGAGAACCGTCTGGCGATGCAGTCTCTTTTCTATCAAACATTCATGGGCAAAGAAATGCCCGCAAATATGAAAATCAAGACGGAGCTGGACCCACAGATATTTTTGCCTCTTCAATCTGGCCGTATTGAAGACGAAGTTGCTATGGCAAAAGTCAAAGAAGGCTCAGCTTATATTGATGCTTTTATTGCGGAAACCCAAAAGAAACCACTCAAGATGGTCACGGGAACGACTGGAAATTTGTTGAAATGGGCTAAAGATGGTTTGAGTGAACGCGGCGTGAAGTTTAGCGAAGACTCTACGGTGCTTCCGATGAAGGATTTAGCCGCCACTTACTACAAAACTCATGACACCGATATTGCTCTGATGACTCTCAGTGTAGCGAGCGGCGACCCTGATGGAATTTACCATGCACTTGGAAGTAACGGCGCGATCACTTCACCGATGATGTTCAAAAAAGAATCCGCGAGTCTCTTGGAGGCCGGACGAAAAATTCTGAAGCTGTCTCAGATCGACGAGCATTATCAAAAAGTGACGACTGCGGCGCTTGCCGAGGTTCCATTTGTTCACTTGGGGTATCTAAAAACGCTGATGGTGTATCGAAAAGACAGAGTGAAACTCGAAAAGGAATACAAACAACGCGAGGACAATAGATTTTCCTCATTCGGCCCTTTGTAAAGGTACTGTATGATTACGATTAACGCCTGGTTTAGAAAAAATGCGATGAGGCCCCTGGTTCTCCTTGGGCTTATCGTCTTTGGCGTTCAGATCGTATTTATCTATCATTACATTTCAAGCAACGAAGCTAGCCGTGTACAAGGCGTTTCAAGTTTAGTACATCAGATCGCAAATACGGCCATCGAGCAAAAGAACCGCGATATAATTGAATCCACATTTCAAGTCGCGGTCCAAGACCTCGGTGCGAAGTACGTTTTGCTTTGCAAAGATAATAGAGTGCGTATCAGTTATCCTTACACGCAGGGAGACTGCAAAAGCTCCATTTCTCCCTCGTGGAGCGAAAGAAAAATTCTCATAGAGGTTCCCGGCTACACAGGCTACAAATATATTTTCGTCCTTCCACGTTGGCAACTTTCATCAACATTTCTCATTATTACCCTGTTGACGTTGGGATCAACTCTTGTCTGCTTCTTCATTATTTTCCGCGTACAGCGGAAGCTCAAGGCTGACATTTTGAATCCTCTGGCAAAGCAATTTTTCACGCAGAACACGATGGAAATTGTCGAGCTTGAAAACTTACGAGCTACCGTTCAGAAAATTCATCAGAACGAGCGGGATGCTGCCGTTCTAAAGGCCACTAAGGAAAGCGAAGCGAAATTCATTCACAACATTCAGTCACCTCTTGGAAATATCAAAATCCTAGAAGAGAGACTGAAAGCACAGCTTGACCCCGAGTCAGCAAAACTACTGAAAAGTGTCGTTTCAGACATTTCCGAAGTGACGCTGAATTATACGAAACGCGCTTCAACCCAAAACGAGGTGGATAAGGCCACCAGCGATCAGAAAGCCTATGTTGATATTTTTTCGGTCATCGAAGACAGCGTAAGCACTAAGAGTTTGGAATTGACGAACAGGGCTAATGCTCCTGCGCTGATTTTCAAGTGGGACAGAAACACAGAAGTGTTCGTTGAAGCGAGCCTGGTCGAGCTACGCTCGATACTGTCCAATGTTCTCAATAATGCTGTAGACTCCGGCGCAAGCCTTGTGAACATCGACTTTGAAGTGAGTAGCGGGATCGTTCGCATCGGAGTGAGAGACAACGGCTCAGGTGTAAACCCATCTGTTCAAAGAACTCTCTTTGAACAGAATGTCACTTTCGGAAAAGAAAACGGTACCGGATTCGGACTCTTTCACGCCCGGAGCTTCTTGAATCTCTGGGGAGGCTCTATTGAGCTTGCCGAAACTTCGAGTTCGGGATCGCTATTCATCATTCAGTTGCCGATTTTGAAGTTGCCAGAAATCAAGATAGCCCCTCATAGCAAAATTGTAATTCTCGAAGATAAGCTTCATGAGAGAAACCGTTTGCGGAAGAAGCTGTTGTCCAGTTCCGCGAAGCCCGATCAAATCATTGAGTTCAATAAGACTTCACGGGCGTTGGAATGGTTTGAAAAAACGGACGTACCGATGTCCGACATAATACTCTTTGCGGACAACGATCTGGGCGACGCAGAAATGAGCGGTTTTGATATGATTCGTAGTCTGGGAATTGAGGGCATGAGTTATCTCGTTACCAACAGCCAAGGGTCAGAGGAGCTAGTGACATCTTGTCGTCAGATTGGATTGCCCCTTGTTCCGAAAAGCTGTGTTTCAAATATGAAGATTATTACGGCATCGTGCCCATGAAAAGACTAATGATTCTGAAATGTTAGAGGGATGGACCCCGTGATATTATGCTGTCAGGAGGTAGTATGGAAAAGAAGACCAAGAAATTGAAGCCTGTACGTCAGGCCCTTGAGGAACTGAAACAGATTCGTCGCCGCCCTGTGCCCCTTGAGGAGATCGAGGAGTTCAACCGTATCGTTGAAAAGGATGACCAATACGAAGAACAGCAGAAACAAAAGAAACGCCGAATTGCCAGATCACCAGAGGCCGACGTTTAGATGGGGAAAGTCATCTCTTTTTCCGAATTTAGTTCTTACTATAAGCCTTTGCGCGGAAGCAAAGAGTTCGCGCAAGGTACGATTATAGATACAAACATTCTCATTGCACTGACTTATGAGGTAAACCCCAACAATGAAGATGTCTTAAAGTTCTTTGAGGATTCCCTTGCACCAGAACAGCAACAGGGGCTTCGCCTTTTTACGACGGTCAACACGCGATCCGAGTACCTTGATTTTTACCGCAGACTGATTATGACCGAAAGCCTGCGAGATATGGTCGAGGAAAATTCAAAGTGGAAATTGCCATCGAAGGCAAAAGCACAAATTCAATATCAATCCGGTATTTTGAAGCGTCGTGAGCAACAAGGTAGCGATCCAGTCTTCAACGACACTCAGATTAAAGCAATAAAATCCTCTTTCTCGGCAGGGCGACACTCCGGGCATGAAGGCTGGATTGCTATGTGTGCGCGGATTCTAAGTCTGCGACTGGATGATGTGGAGAGTATAATTCACGATATTGGCGTGGAATACATTAGCCAACATGATCCAAACCAAAAAAATCTCTTCGCATCGGAAATTGACTGGCCGGATGCAAAACGAGTCTCAGAAAAAAGCTGCCTCAGTCTTTCTGACTCAATGATTCTCAATGCCTTTCAGTGCAGTAGATTCCCATTCATCGTCAGTGCCGATTTTGATATTGGCTATGCTGTTCTTGCTTCCAAAGAACTAAAAGATGTTGTGATGCCCGACAGTGTTGCCAAAAAATATCGTGATTATCATTTCTCCGAATAAGCTCTACGCTCACTAAGCAATTTTCAATTTCCCAAAATATAAAAGTATCCTGTCCCATTCGTGAAAAACCGTTTCACGGATGGGACGCTGATCTATTGCTAAAATAGTATTAGACCATCTTCGCGTTTCATACGCGGGACAACTCCCTACCTCTCATTTCAAAAAGTCCAACGAAATCAATATGTGCGCCTTTGGCACTGCACTCGCAATAGTTGTTTATGAACGACGAGGAAAAAGACTCGTCAATAAACAAACCACTGATGCGAAAGAAACGCGTCAGTAAACCAAAGGAGTTACGAATGAAGTTTTTCATGAAAATCGCGGTGCTGCTTATTCCGATCTGCGCCTCCGCATCGCCCATCGAGTCCAGAGTCGGCGTTTATGCCGAATGCGTGAAGTGGACGACCGTCAATGGTGTCGAACACTCGAAAGGCTTTGAGTACGCGCTGAAAGAAGATCAGTCGCAGTATCTCGAAATCAAATACTACACCGGAACGGCCAAATGCGAAGGCGACGGAGAAGTTGTGATGAAAGCTGAGAACTTTCAGATTCTCGATCGCATTGGGAAGTTTCCGCAAGTTCTTACCATGACCCTGAAAGACCTCGATGGTGGCGACTATTACAAGTTGCTTCTAGGTGGAGACAGTCTTGTGCTGACCAGCTCGGCCACTCTGCCTGTCGAGTATGACATTCAACGCACGATCATTTTAACGAAGGTTCAATAAAAAACGGAGGAGATATGGAACTCGCATTTGTTGTATCGGAACGAAATCAAGGAAAGGCCACTTACTCATCGAAGTGGTGGCCGTTTCTCAAGACAGTTTCGCAATGGATTTGTACGGCCACTAAAGGATTTTTCTCGGCCCTGTTTGTTCCCTCGTCAACCGATCAACAAATCGAGAAAAACCGCGAACGCGCCCGCGAACTAATGGCGCGATCCTACTAAGGGAATGGGAGGAGTTATGAAAAACGAAGAATTTGAAAGCGTTCACGCTCTACTCAAGAAAGTAAAAGAGGCACTCCGCAGATGGTACGCGACTGTCTCTGTCCGAGAGTTGACCGTCAACCATGCGCTTGTGGCTGAAATCGAAGCCTTGGAGCGAATGTTATCAAAAGTGGAGGTGGTGTCGTGACGAGCAAACCCAATGCAACGCCCACCCAAGTCGATGTGGAGTTCTACCGCTTCTTGCAAGAGGTCGCACAGCGACTCAAGGACCAATACCTCAAAGAACACGGATCGGAATTTAAGTTCGGCACGTTCAGATTCGTGTTTCACAAGGGCCGCTTTCAAGGTGTTGAGGAGTGCTTGCGGAACAAAAAATACTTCAGCCCCAACCGAGAAATAGATCAAGAAGAATAAGGAGGACTTTGTGTCTAACGAGATCGAAGAAAAATTTAAGAAAATTTTGACCAGCTTATCTGAGCGCGAACTGAAAAACCGCGCTCTAGCGAAACAAACCCTGCGAGTCAAAACGGCCATCGAGTATTTGAAGGCCATGACAAAGAACAAAAAGGGAGCCTAGATTATGACGCAAAGACAGAGCGACATTCCTCTCCCGTTGGCTATCGCCGCACTCTTCGCTGTTGTACTGGCTTATGTGTACTTTACACATTTTCGGTTTCATCCCGTTGAGCTTTCCGAAGGATTGAACCTGGCCGAGAAGTACGCCGAGGGTGTTTGGTTTTCGCTTTGTGCATTAGCGGTCAATCTGACGTTTATCGCCGCTCTCCTCAAGCGTGGCATTGGGCTTAATCGCCAAGGAAGTCGCTTAGCTCTGCTTGAAGGACGCAAACGCGGAGGCCGCCTCGGACGAAATGAAGTTCTCTCCCTTCTTATTGCCGTTATCAGCTACGTCGGGATGACGAAGGTTTTACGGCAATCTTTCGTGACCGAGGTGGCCCCGCTTGTGGGTGAGAATTTCATCCGGTGGATTGATGTTACGGTTAGCGGCAATCTCGCTGTTTTCTGCGGAATTATCGCCTATATGCTGTTCGGACTACTGAAGAACATCCGATTTTCTGCACTCAACGAACATAAATTGGAAAAGCCTGAAATTGAACGTGGTGAGTTGGTGTTAGGCACCACTCCCGGTAACATCGGGCAAGAAAACAAAGATGAATCGTGGGTGAAGATCCCTGGCCGTGGACTCAATGGTGGCATTTTCATTTCCGGTTCTGTCGGAAGTGGCAAGACCCAAGGAACCATTCTCAGGTATTTGTCTCAAATTCTTGAAGCCGGAGAACTAGCTCCGGCTATTCTCGCGGTCGATCCCAAGCGAACATTCTTAAGAGAGGCAGAAGCCATCATTAAACGTGCGGGCCTTGGAGATCGGATCGTGAAAATATCCCTCAAAGGCTCTCACAGCTTCAATCCCGTTTACGTCAAGAATGCCCTTCAAGATTCACGTTTCGTTGATCTCGCAGAGATGGTGCGCTCGGCGGCGGTGAACTTCATGGGAAAATCTTCTGATTCTCCATTCTGGGACGTATCTTCCTCGCATTTGGTTCGCAATACACTTGCGTACTGCGCAGCCAAGCACGGCTACTTTACACTTTTGGACCTCTACCAAACGATTGTGCGAGCTTCAAAAGAAGATTTAGCCGCCGATCTGAAAGAATGTATTGCCAATGGAAATTTCACTGAAGAGGAGACGTTCAATATCGGGCGTTCCATCGAGTATTTTGAAAACGAATACTCGCAGCTTGAAGATCGCGTGCGAACAGGGATTGTTGCGACCAGCACGGCCTTCATCAATCAGTTCCAAGAATTTGCGGCCAGTCGCGTATTTTGTCCATCGCGGAAGCATTTGACGATTGGTTCAATGGAAGAACTGATTCGTCAAAAGAAGATTCTGCTTTTTGACGTGAATCAGCCAGGACTTGCTCGCTCGATGGGAACTTTTGTGAAGCTCCACTATGAGCAGGCAGTTTTGAATCTTTTACCGGAGCTGAAAGAACAGAACGCTCCATGCACAACCGCGCTGATTATCGACGAGTATCAGGACGTGGTGACTTGTGGTGGTGGCGGTTCCATCGGTGATGAAAGTTTCTTGGCGAAAGCCCGCGAATCAAAGCCCGCTGTTATTGTCGCTACTCAGTCCCTCAGTTCGCTAATGAACTCGGTTGGGAGCCAACGTCCGGCGTTGGAGCTGGTGCAAAACTTCCGAACGCGGATTGCGTGTCACTCGTCGGACCTTGAAACGATCAAGCTCTTTCAGGAGCTTGCCGGAAAAGAGGACGTAGAGAATCAAACACGCTCCCTGTCGGAAACAGCGCAATCGGCAAAGCTCAACATCTTGGCTGGTGGGTTTGATTCCGAAAACGCTAGCATTAACGAGTCCGTGAGTCGCGGTATTCGCCGAGAGGATGCGGTAACTGGTAAAGAGTTTTCGCGTCTTCGTACATTTGAAGCATTTGCGCAGGTGTTTGACGGAATTGAAACGCAATTCATCAAGCTCTATCTCAAACCCCATTTCTTAAAGCAGATCAACACCAAGCACGAAAGTGTACTTGAGATTCTGCGAGTTTCGACAAAGGGAGGTTTTCTGGAAAAATTAAAATCAATCAGACGGAATCTAAAGGCGATCATTGCGTCGCTCTTTATGGCGGGGCCTGTTCAGGGAGCCGTTATTCCTAATGTCTGCACAGTGGCAAGTTCTCCTGCGTTTTCATCTTGTTTAGAGCTGAATATCGGCGGTTGCACTTGCGGATTCCCGCCACATCCTTGTGCCTCCATTTCTTACTACGTCCCGCAGTCCTACATCGAGGTGTGGCCGGAACCGAGAACGAGCTACTTTAGTGCGGTCCCCGGAGCTGCCGCTCAGCTTTCAAAAATCCTACCACGTCCCTTTGGTGCTGAAGGCGACGACGACACGCAGAGTTTTCAAGCAAGAACGATTGCCGTTCCGCTTGCGGGCTTGGTCTTTCAAACAATGCCAGCCGGAGGGACGCGAATGGAAAAAATGTGTTTCGACGGTATGAGTGAGCACTTTGGCAGCCATTGGGACACAGGTAAGGCCGATCTTCTCCAACCCACTTTTCTTGCGTGGAGTGCGGCTCCAAAAGCCTGTCTCTTAAAGGGTGCCGCAACATCCGTTAGTGGTGATGGAGGCGCGGGCTTTTCGCCAGATTCAGCAATGTGTAGCTTTCCGCTCCCAAAGATCGACGTGTTCCCTCCGAGTTCGCATCCTGTGTGTAACGGATGGGGCGTCTTTTTTCCTCGCTACGGAACTTACGCAGGGCCAGCTTCTATGACAGGTGCTTTGATGATTGCATCACGAATCAAGAGCCTTTCTTCGGAAGTCTTGAAAACGATGCCCGCTAGTCCCGATGAAAAATGGCAAATGATTTATCCGCAATCGAGTTCGTGCTTTCGCGAAGGGCAAAATGTCGGAGTTCTTGAAACTGTCAAAAATGCGAGAGAAACCATGCGTCTCACAAACGGGAAACTTAAGGGCTATTTGTTCGTTGTCTGGAAAAGAACTTCGACCTGCCAGGATATGCCCGCAGCTATTCAAGCAAAGGCCGCAGCCCTTGCGATCCCGGCGGCGTGTGGAGGTATGAAATGATCGGCCTTCAGAACGAACACGGCATTACAGTCGTAAAACGCAGGACTGCGGAAGATTTACTTCTGGACGAGGGGCCTTATGCGCAACTTCTAAAAGAAGTGGTCGCGGCGGCAAAGTTGCGTGGCGCGAGCGATATTCATATTGAGCCGAACGAGTCTGGCGTTGCCTTGAGATTCCGCGTAGACGGAAATCTATCGCTTTACAAGCAAGTGGATGTGCAACACCGAGAAAGTCTGATCCTGGAAGTAAAGCGCATTTTCGGTCTTGCTATCGGTGTGAGTGGAAGACCGCAGGATGGCCGTGCGGCTCTGCCGACTTATAGACTTGATCTGCGCGTGAGCCTTCTTCCGACCCATTTCGGAGAAAAGGTGGTCATGCGTCTTCTGAATCTCGATGCGACCTTTGAAATTGCGGAATTGGGATTTACGACTGTCGAAAAGAAGATTCTTGAGGCCGCAATTCATCTTGAAGATGGCGTGGTGGTGATCTCTGGTCCGACCGGAAGCGGAAAGACGCGCACCTTGTACGCGCTTCTTAAGGCGATTGGCCCCAAAAAGTTCAATATCGTAACTTTGGAAGATCCGATTGAATATCGCATCGAGGGGTTAAACCAAGTCCAGGTTTCGCAGAAGATGACGTTTGCAGATGCCTTGCGCTCAGTTCTTCGCCAAGACCCAGATGTGATTTTAGTTGGCGAAGTCCGCGATGCTGAAACGGCAAAACTCTGTTTCCAAGCGGCTGAAACCGGACATTTAGTATTCACCACGCTACACGCGAACGGAGCAACAGAAGTCATTGAACGACTTTACGGGCTTGGTGTTGAGCGTTTGGTGCTCGAATCGAATCTAAGGCTATCGGTCGCGCAGAGACTTGAGCAAAAGGTTTGTAAATCTTGTGGTCACACTATTGATGGCGACGGTCTCTTAAAAATTAAGAAAGCCTTTTCCACCTCACCGCAATTTGATCCGAAACTTTTGAGAACAAAAAATTACGAGGGCTGCGCCGAGTGTACTGATGGTGTGAAGGGTCGCGTTCCGGTACTCGAATGGGCCAATTTTGAAATCCAAAACGGAAACCGTCAGGTGAAGGTTCATCAGAGCCTTGAAGATGCGCGAGTCATCCGCGCCTTTACGGGCGACATCGACGGTTTGGAGGTATTTCGTGAAACTGTTTAATTTTATGATTTGGCTACTTATGCCGCTTGCCGCCCTTGCGGGTGAAGTCTCGTTTTTTGACTCCAAGATCGACTATTGGGGCGAAAACAAAAAAACGACCAACAACTCCCCCTTGATTGTTGAAAAGACGGAAGCCCCGGAGGGCGGTAAATTTCCTTGGAAAACCTTTCTTGATCCGAAGAACAAGGAGTTCTTCAAAGAGGGCGACTACACGCCGCCCGAACCGTTCATGGAGATTGCTCGCAATCCATCAGACGAGAATATCAAGAACTGGTTTGAGTTTATGAAAAAGAAAAATGAATTAGCCCGAAGGCTCGATGAGCGCGTGAGAGAATATCTGGTTAAAAATGGTCAACCCCTTTCCATTCAGCCGGATGCTTTGGCGTCTCCTTCCAAAGCCTCTCCACGCGCTCAAGGGCCACTTGATACCGCCAGATTCAAAGTCAGGATGTACTTTGAATCGACCTGCCCCCATTGCAGGAGAATGTTTGGTGTCCTCAAGCGCCTTCAGGATGAAGGCGTTGAGGTACACGCTTTACAGATCGACCGTGGGCCTGTGCCCGCAGATGAAAAAGTCGTTCCTCTTGGTGTAGCGACACAAGAAGAGATCAAAAAACACGGAATCAATGGCGTTCCGTTTCTTGTGGTTGCAGACACGAAGAGGAAAGCATTGTTACCACCGATTCAGGGGTATCACGACTATGAGGATGTCGTAAGCCTCCTCAAAAGTGCAAGTCAGTAAGTTTTAAGAAGACACTCATTAAGCCGCCACTACAAAGGCTTGTGGGTCTAAAAAATAATTTATGAAGTCGCTCTTACCACAACAAAGGCGAGCCACTTCGAGCAAAAAAGGAGTTATCCATGCTCGGAGCACGTCTATTGTTGTGCGGATCGTTGACTAACGGCTCAACGACCAAAAGTCCTAATCCCAAGAATCATGAAACGTGGTTCATCTTTATTATCGTCACACTGCTTGTGGCGTTCGTGGTGAATGCGCCCGCGTTCGGTGCGACACGCATTCCCGGAGCAGACGCGAGTGACAAACTCGAAGCTGCGGGAACGCTGCTAAGAATTGTTGATTCGGTATTGTTCTCCTGGGGCGCTCGAATCTTCGCAGGCCTTTGTGTGATGTCCGCTGGCTGGAACCTCAAAGAGCAACGCTTCGGCATCGCCGTTCTATGTGTGGTCGCGGCCATTGTTCTCGGCACGGCTCCGACTTGGGTCAAAAACATTTTTGACATCGGCGGCGGTGGCGGCGTGTTTTCATTGATCCAGCCCGCAAAGGAGTTCTTGAGTGCTTAAGCAAGAACTTCTGAAAGCCAAACATTCGTCTCTCGTAAGTCAGACTATTGATTCGCCGATCATGGTTTTTGATTTCTGGGAGCTATCGGATGTGTTCGTGGCTCTCTTCATCATCTTAATCTTCGGAGTGCTGTTTTACTCCTGGCTCACGATGTTCACGTTGCTGTCTCTGTGCTTGGGCGCGGGGCCAGTTATCAAGAAGAAATACCCGAAAGGGATTTTCTTTCATTGGCCGTATGCACGGCTTCGCATGGACCTTCCGGGACTGCTGAACCCGCGAGGGAACGCACGGCGATTTTCAGACTAAGGAAAGGAATTAGAAAAATGGAAATAACAAACCAAACGGAGGACGTATGGAACAAAAGCAAGAAGAACAACAATTCAAACGTTACGAGCGAAAGCCCACTTTCGATATGCGCGCAAAACTTTCACGCGATGGTCGTTACTGGATTATCGAGCGTATTGAAACGTGGATTCTCCCAGCTAACTACCTGGATGCGATCACTAAGAATCATGCTGCTCAACAAAATCAGCCCGATGGTGAGTCGGCAGACACAAAACCTAAAAAGAAAGGCAAACGAGATGATAGCAGCAATGGATAAGGGCATCGAGGCCGCACAGGTTATAACTCCTCCGGTCGGAGTGTATCAAGGAGTTGATCTGCGGGTTCTTCCCAAATTCGTTGCTTTCAAGGCCGCGATGCTGAAGCAAAAACTGACTTTACAGTACGTTCTTGCCATTCATCTTGCGGCTTTTGGGATGAACTTTGCGCTTTCGCGCTACGAGATTCACGGCCTTGAGAAGAAGTTACGCGAGAAAGAATACATTCTTGCGCCGGGTGTGATGGATTTTACACCCGCGTCTCCTCAGTCCGTTTCGGACTCGTATGTGGTGAACGCTGCAATGACTTTCCTTGGAATGCTTGGAAACGTGAACGCTGCCAATATCGACGAACAGTACAAAAGACTTTCGTCGTTTATGAGTGCCGAGCTTGCGATTCAGTTTGAGGAAGAGGCGCGAGAATGGCGCGAAACCGTCAAGCACGAAAACATCTCAGAAATTCTACGCATCACAGACCGCGAGATCGTCTCTGGTGAAAACGGATTCTACAAGGTCATGGCCATTGCGCAACGGGAACGATATTCCAACTCCGAAAACTTAGGCCGTGTGGACGAGATCATTGAAATGAATCTACGTCTGGTTCCTCCGGTTCAGGGCAAGGAATGGTTTATGGAGATTACGACGCTGAAACGTGGCCGAGCTGATGGATTCAAAGCAAAGGGAGGAAAATAGTATGGAAAAGTCAATCGGAGTCCTAAACTTTGAAAGCATCGCTGGCCTTTTGCAAAAAGCCATAGTCACGCTTTCTATCGGACTCTATTTTATCTTCGTCGTTTTTTTCGCCCTTCTGCTTTCGAGCAGAGCCGAAGCTAAAACAGTCATCTATGGATCAGGAATGGAGCAAGTACGAATCAAGTACGGTGCTCCAACTGTCTTTCGTTTTCAAAAGGCCGTGCAGACGATCACGGGCGCGGGTCGTCTTCAAGTGGAACCCGCGAACAAACTCGATCCAAACTACAAGATTTTGAGCGTTGATCCTCGATTCACCAACGGGGTCAATGAAGTCACGTTTTTTCTCACGGACAATTCTGTAGTGAGAACGAAGATTCTTGTAAGCCCCAATGATCCGGCTGCGGATTCGTTTTACGACTTCAAGGGCCGAGACTCTGACGACATTGCTGATGAAAATGCACCGCCGATGACGGAAGTCGAACTTCTTAAAGCCATGTACCGTAGTGAAGGAATACCCGGTTACAAACTCGTTCGCACTTCGCAAAGCTTTCCGTCAAAAAACGGAAATGGCAGCGTTGAGCTTTTGAGGATTTACCAAGGTAATCCCTTTAACGGCTACGTCTTCAAGATCAGAAACACGAGCTGGCGCAAGAATCTTGAGATCGACGTTCGACACATCACCGTGGGGAATCCGAACATGGCGATTCTTTCCCAAAGCGACGAGTCCACGCTGTTCCCAAAAGGAAAAGGTATCAATGAAACTCTCGTTCGTGTGGTCGCAAAAAACACGTCTTCAAGTCGTGACGTAGTTCTCGCAATGGAGTCAGAAGAGGTCGAAGAAAAAACCAAAGGAGGAAAGTGATATGCAGATGAATAATGTAATCGCGCAAATCAAATCCTTCGACTGGAAAAAACACGAGGCACGAATCAAGGAATTTGCAAAGCAAAGACCCGTTCCTGTCGGGATTGTCGTTGTCGTTCTGATTGCCCTCGTGAACGTGCTTGGTCTGAGCAGCAAAAACGAAAGCCGCATCGTTGAGCGCGGGACGAATATCGACTTCCAGAAAGGCCGCATCTTAAATGATCGTGAAAGCACATTCTACTATGGAAAAGAGCGTCTGCTTTCGCAAAAAGCCCAAAATATGATGGAGGGGCAAGCCAAGCTCGAAGCTCGTTTGTTGGAGTTAGAAAAGAAGCTCCAAGAGGCGCAAAGCCAAGCTGCTTCTCAAGGGAAATCAGACGCGGTTCCCGTCGTCGGAGGATCGCAAGACCTTGGTTTTGGCGGCGTTTCTTCGGGCCAGGTGCCTGAACAGCCGCTTCAGCTCTACGGTGTACCTCAAGATGGGTTGAGATCTTCTGTCACGCCTTTACAGGCGCGTGGGCGCTCTCGCGGGGTATCTCGCAAAGGGTCTGATCTGATCTCATTTCCGGTGAAGTCTGAGAGCAAGACCGAAGGCGTGGTTCTTCCTGCCGGAAGCTATGTGAAGGCCAAAGTTCTAACTGGTGTCGATGTGCCTGAAGGAAAAACGTACCCCGTTTTGATGGTGCTCGATTTTTCCTATATCGCGCCTAACGATCACAAAATCGACCTTTCTGGTTGCTTCATGATCGCCAAAGCACAAGGCGACCTCTCCACTGAGCGCGTTCAAATGCAAGCCACGAAAATGAGTTGCGTTTCTAAAAAAGGAAACATGTTCGAGCGCGATGTGAATGGATTTATCGCTGACGACAAAGATGGATCGTTTGCGATGAAAGGCAAAGTGAACTCCAAGCAAGGCCGAGTGGCGGCGATGGCATTCATGTCCGGCGTCGTTGAAGGCGTTGGAAAGGCTGTGCAAGCGTCACAAACCACACAAAGCACGAATGCTTTTGGCGGCGGCACGTCGTTAATGACTGGCGACTCCGCAAAATACGCCGTTGCGGGTGGCGCATCGAACGCCGCAGGAATGGTTGCTCAGTGGTACTTGCAGCAAGCGCAAAATCTCTCACCCACAGTTGAAGTTGGTTCAGGCCGCGATGTGTGGATTGTGATGAACGACAAAGTGAAATTGCCTGAAGAATTTTTCCGCAAAGAAAGGATGGAAGGAAATGAAAGCATTTACTCTTATTTCAGTCGCGTACTTGAGTAGCATTTTCGTTGGCTGTGCAAGCGTCAACCAAGGTTCAGTTCTAGAAGAACGCGCTGGCTACAACACTCCTTCGCCGAACATGAATTTGTCAGGCGCAGGGAGTGTCAAATATGTCCCGTCAAGGGTTCCTGAAAAAGTGATTGTTCCTTGGCTTCACGCAAAGGAGCTGCCCTCAAAAGACTACTTTTGGGGTGCGTGGCTTTCCGTCGTTGTGATGCCCGAGAGTTGGGAGATGAAAAAGGTCGATGTGCCGAAAACAGAAAAAGCAAAAGCCATCAAACGTACTCCCGACAAACCCACGGCGTCTCCTCCGAAGCTAAAGAAACCATAAGAGACGCCACAGCCACATTTTATAAAGGAGCTTTATGTTTGGTCTTGAAAAAACAACTGATGAAATTATTGAATCGACACTCGCCAGCCGCACAAAGTTTGTGCGAGCAATTTTTGAACGCCCGGATTCATTCGCAAAAATTCTTCCCTATGAGGAGTATTTGAAAGAAGCCGGAATGTTCGTACTTAAAGATGGCTCTCTCGGAGCGATTTTTGAGATTGACTTAGTAGAGCATGAACCGCTTGAAGCCGGACGCATTGTGAGCGTCGTTGAAGGATTGAAAACTTGGTTTCAGCTCTCGGAGCGATGCACGTTGCAAATCCTCTTCGATCAATCCCACATTCCAGCCCGTGATCCAGTGTGGAATTTTGAGTCGAGTGGATTCAAACACGCTCATCCGGTATCGGAAGCAATCTACAAGGCACGTCTTGAAACATTTAAGGGGTTTTGCGAAGGAAAGCACCGTCTTTCTCCCATGCGAAGAAAGGCTCTGCTCTCTATTCGCTATTTCCCTGACCGAGAGAGTATGAAGTCCATTCTTCGCCTCATGGAACGTGGCGAAGGGCTTCTCTTCGATACGATGAACACGATGACGATGGAAGCGTCAGAGTTTTCTCAAATCTTAGCGCAATTCATTGACAGCTCGAAGGTTCCACTCAAGCGCGTGAATGGCGCGGAGCTTGTCGATTTTTTGCGTCGGTTCTTCAATCCGAAAGAATATCTGGAACGCGACTTCGCACCATTCAATCCGCATATCTCGATTTCTGAGCAGATCGTCTATGCAGGTCCGACCGGAAGCCTTGAAGGTCTTGAGCGCGAAGGAATAAAAACCCGCACGATTACTCTCAAAACCAGTCCTCGTCGCGTGATCCCCGGCGGTATGGCGGGCTTTCTAACACTGAACTTTCCGTTTCGTCTTTCGCTCAATTTCAGTTTTCCACGAACCGCGAAAATCAAGAGCTACTTCGACACGAAGGAATTTTTCTTGCAAAACAGTCCGAGTGCCCGAGCCCGTCGTCAACAGCAGGAATTAAAGGAGATTCAAGAGCGTTTGGCTCATGACGAACGCTGTCTGTTTATGACGTTCTCGGTAATTATCGAAGGAGAAACAGAGGAAATTCTTAACCAGCGCACTCGCGCTATCACCAGCGTTTTCCATAACGATCTGGAATGTGAAGTGATCCGAGAGGAAATGATCGGTTTTGGCTTATGCCTCAATAGTCTTCCTCTGTTTTACACTCCGGCCTCCGATCATTCGAGCCAGAGATTTATTCGTATTATGAACAAAGATGCGGCGAAACTGCTACCTGTTTTCGACTCCTATCGTGGAATGGAAAACCCTCTTCAGCTTTACCTATCACGGGAAAACAATCTTGTTCGTTTTTCGTGGATGAACAACCCGATCTCAAATCACACGGCTATTCTTGGCGATACGGGATCAGGAAAAAGTAAGTTCGCCCTGGACTGTGTGCAAGCCATTAAACTTAGAGGACCCAAAGCCGTGGAGCCGATGGTTTTCGTCATCGACAAACGTGCCAGTTGTGAGGCTTTGTGCCGTGAGTTTGATGGCGATTTGAGTGTGTTCACGCCCAATCGTGAAATGCCATTTTCACCGTTTCGCGGTGTCTTCGACGATTCCAAGGTGCAGTTTTTAACAAAGCTGATTCTGACCGCAGTCAAACTCACCAGCACGTCGTTTGAAATGGAAAGCCACCACTTAGCGATTGTGTCTCGTGCTCTGAAAGAGGCGTACTTGCGCCGTGCCCGCGAGCGTGGCGTTGGCTTTGACGACGGGAACCTCGTAGCAATCGACTCCGGCGAGGAAATATCAGTTTCTATGGATGACGTGATCGCCGCCATGTCGGGACTCACTTCCGGGGATGAGTTTGAGTCGCTGAAAGATCAGATTGCCGATCTCATTACGCGTCTTATGCCGTTTTACGGTGATGGCGTGTATGCACCATTTTTTCGAGGACAGGCAAAGAAAAAGAAAGTTTCGATGAAACTTCTCTACGCCTACGACTTGGAAGCATTGGATTCCGACGAAACGCTCAAAGTTCTTATGAGTATGTGCGTGATTAACGAAATCATGGGCATGATGGGAACACCGGAAAACCTCAAGCGTGGCGGTGTGGCCTACATCGAAGAACTTGGCTGTCTTGGCCGAGATAATCCCATTGTGGGCGACTTCGTAGTGGAAGCTGCCGAAACTATGCGGAAGATGGGATTTTTCCTTATTGGCGTGGCTCCGAACCCAATCATCTTCTTTGAAACTGAGGCGGGAAAAGCCGTTTGGCGTGGAGCTGACAATTTCTTCTTTCTGAAAATGAGTCCCGATAACGTGCGCTACCTGGCCGAAAATTCATCTCTTATGGGGCCAGCTCCACTAGAAATTGTAGGAAGTCTTGAAACCATCCCGAACGAATATGCCGAGGTCTACTACACCAATAAGACTGGCACCGAACAAGGTGCGTTTCGTTACATCCAATCACACCTGGATCGAGCTTCAAGCGTGAACAGCGAACGTGATCGCCAAGCTCTTGAAGCGGCTCCTGCCTCATAAATCTGGGCGAGGTTTTAGATGGCAGGAACAAAAACGATTTTTAAGAAAGGATTTGGAATGAAAATGATATTTTTCGCATTTGGCCTCTTGTTCTCATTGGGAGCATGGGCCAGCGATAGCGATTTTAGTTATCGCAACCGAAGTGAATTTAGGCCGAACGACTACCTTTTCAAGCGCCAAGAGCTTCGTCGCGACCCGGTATTCGACGACTATCGAACAGTCGATGTTGGCGTAAATCTCGGAATTGGTTCTGATTGTGGCCGCGTAGATTTTAAGAGTACGTTGCAAGCCAGTCTCAAGAACATTCTCGATAGTCGCTATTTTGGCGATATGGGAAAGGACATCATCGCGGGTTCTCCGATGCTGATGGCCTGTTACTTCAGCCCGACGTGGTGTGCAATTCTGAAACACTCGCAAATCAACGCGAATTTCATGTCACAGATGCGACTCAATCAGTGTTCCCTCATGGACAAGTACACGGATTCGCGTGTGCAGGAATTTTACGAGGAACGTCAGGGATGCGTTCACCGCGAAATCGAGCGCAACGGTGGCAATATCGAAACCGCCATGCAGACCTGCAACTCGTCCCGCGTTTGGGACACGGATATTGCAAATTGGTCTGGATCGAAATATGGCGACAAGACTAGCTCCAATAAACTCATTGGAAGCTCTGCGCGTTGGGCGGGCCTCGATACTCCCGCTGCCGAAGGTACTTTGAACCTCGTAAAAAACCTTGTCGGCGATACGGTTATTTCTCGCGGCAAAGTTTCCGTGGAATACGGTGACAAACCCTTTGGGATCACACCGCGTACGCATTTGGCTGGGATTGAACGCGACATTCAAGAACGACTCTGCCAAGGGTTGCTGAAGAAAATCGACGCTGCGGGGTCTTACGGCGCAAACGAAGTCATCCGTGGTGCAGACCTCGACGCCGTTACGGGATTGAAGAATCAAGTGCTTCTTGATCGTCAAACGCTCCGCAACCTTGCTGTCATGCCGTACAGATCGCGTTCCTTGTACTGCCAGCGTCTTGCAAACTCTATCGCTGTTGCGCGGTTCTCGGACGACATGAACCGTTCTCTCGATGTTTTGCAGCTTGCAGCTCAAAACCCGAATCTGCCGGAACGACGTAAGAAGGAAATCGAAGACAAACGCGATCAACTTAAAAATTCAGTTCAATCCACGATTGAGCTGCAAAAAGAGAAAAACGCTCCGCTCAATGAAGTGGTGTCACAGATCAACCAGGAAGGCGAAGGTCTTCATGTTGAGCTATCACGCGAACGCATGACGCGAGATCGAGTGGAATTGGATTCCCATGCGGCACAAGGTCAGTTCTTCGACTGCGCCGATGGCGTTCTCTGTGACCGGAACTAAGGAGGAGGACTATGTTTTCAAGTACAGCTTATGAAGCCCTCTATCAACTCCTTGGCTTGAACCTTCACGCGAAGTTCATCGAGGTGATTACGGGCGAAACTTTCTTCAAGGGACTGGCGCTGATTATCTTCGGCGCAGTCTTCTTCTTTACGGTTCTGAAGTTCGTCTCTCGTTACCTTCCTGGGTCGCTTATTGAGAGAAAGCAGATCCCGCTATCACGTTTCGTGAAAATCGTCGCGTGTTTGTTCTTGGGACTTGCGATTCTTCGCGTGGGTACGGATGCCCAGGTTAAGGACTTCCAAGGGAAGAACTGGACCGACAATCCCTATGTGCAAACCCACTCTGGCGAAATCCAACCGCATTATCGAGTGAGTATTGTGTTCAGTATTATGAGCCGTACCGCCGAAGAACTGACAGGGCTTCTCTCCCGTATCATTGATGGGGTATTTGCCAAGGAAGGCACCTCGCAGCTTACGGCTCCGAATATGTTCTACAAGGCGATCATGTACGCCGGGATTACGACCATTGACGATCCGGCCTTGCGCGATCAGCTCCGCTTTTACACGGACGAGTGTTTCTCGAAAGTCATTCCAAGTCTCGGCGAATTTAAGAACCGCGCTGCGGTTGATGGCTTCTTTCGCGCCAGCCGTGAAATCGACCGTGAGTTGTCGGATGTGAGCATCGACATGGGCGAAGGAAAAACCACGAACTGTCTTGAGGTGAAGGATTCGACGTTTCAAAAGTTGGAGGATTTTTCGCGCATCAAGACAGAAGGGTTCTTTAGCCGCTTACCGTGGCCGTCGATCATCGGAATTGCCGAGGCCCAGAAGTACAGTCCCGATACGTTCAAGAATTATACGGCGGCGGCAGCCCTTGCGAACTTTTATGCCGATCAATCTGAAAGCCGCCTCGGTATTCAAAAAGGGGCTGAGGTTCCGGGTCAAGCCGCCCAGAACTTTCAAACTCTGGGTCGTATTTTTAGCTGGGACGGTATTCTGGGGATGCTCGGTATGCGTGACGTGCAAGGAGCGTCAGAGGCCGCAAAACGCTCTCAGGAGTTCAGCGAACACTTATCCCGCGCCCCTCATGTGGCGGGTTTTGTGCGTATGCTCCTAGTGGCAATTTTTCCGTTTCTGATGTTCTTCGTTGTCGCCGGAAAATGGCGCGTTCTTGTCGTGTGGTTCTGGATTTACTTCTCGGTGCTTTTATGGACACCGCTTTGGACACTCCTCTATCACATCATGCTTGGAATCTCGATGTCGTCCGAAATGATGGAGGCGTTCGGCAACTTGTCAGACGGAGTATCGCTTTATTCGGCGAGCGTCATCAGGCACCGCATTTATTATATGTTCTCCATTTACTCTTGGCTGCAAATACTTGTCGCCACTCTTACCACCGGATCGGCCTTCATGTTCCTGAAGCCGCTTCTTGGTGACACGAGCGAGGAGTCTGCGCCTGAGTTTTTGGGAACGGCTCAAAGCATTGCTGGAACTGGCGTTGAAGTTGGAACTGCCGGAAGCCTCACCGGGGCAGCTAAGGCGGTTCTATGATTTCGGTCTTTCAAAAGGCGCGGCACAGCCGCCCTTTGGGGGTTTGGGGGCGCAGCCCTCAACAAGCGAAAAAGCCCTTTAGGGCAGCTCCTCGGCGAAGCTCTGGCAAAGCCAGAGTCCGGTCACGAAGGGACCGGACCGAGGGGGTGTGGGGGCCAAAAGCCCTCACTTTTTTGGGGTGTGTATATACACGCCCTATCTTGCCCGAACCCAAAAGACCCCAAAACGACCACAAACAAAACGAAGCAAACGAAAGGAAAATCATGAAACACCAAACCACGGAAAACGGCACAATTTCTATTTTCAAACGACTACCACTGCTTATCATTTTGCTGAGTTCAATATCTCCGATCTGGTTCACAGCTTGCGCCAGCATCAATCGCAAAGACGATTCCATTCATGCGATCTTAGAAAAGGAAAACGTCCTACTTGAGAAGCTGCAAGCGGAGCGAGCGCAGCCTGAAGTTGCGCAAGCGATTTCTGAAAACGAAAGTTTGAAGAAAGCCGAAGCGCACCTGGCGCTCGGACTCGAAGAGTTGATGACCGCGAACAAAGCGATTCAGTCCAAAATCTTAAAACAAACCAAAGAGGAGGTTCGATATGGGAAAGATCAAAGAATCGACGATTGATGTTGGTGAGGAAGTGGTTCGCGCTACGGGCGAACTAAACGCGACGGTCCAGGAAGCGGCTAAGGCCGCAACGGAAACCGGAGTCGATCAGGAGGAAGTCAAAGGATGGCTCACAACGATTTTCAAAGCGATCATTGCCGCATTTAAGCCGTGACCACCAAGGAAATCAAAAAGGACAAAACGGAGGACCTATGACAGAAAATTCAGGAGGCATTAGAAAGAAAAGACTTCCCACGTCGTGCGTTCAGTTCACGGAACAGGAATATAAGCGGATTCAAAAAATGAAAGACTCACTTGGGCTTTCGATACCGGACATATTGCGACAAAACACGTTCAGTCGTTCCGATTTGGAGAGTCCGCTTTATACGAGAGAAGACGCTGACCGCATTATCGTGGAATTGAAAAGAATCGGAAACAATCTGAATCAGATCGCCCACAAGATCAACTCGGGGCTGATGACAGGATGGAGTCAGTCTTTCAATGCCTTGTGGATGGAAATTCTTAACCTTCGCAAACAGATGGGTGTCAATCGTGGCGTTCGTTGAGATTGCCAAAGTGCGCTCTCCTGAAGGGATTAAGAAATATCTTTCAAAAGAGAGATCGTCTCCATCCATTGAGGCAAACCCAGAGGGCGTCACGGCTGAGATGGTTAAAGAGATCGAAGCCGAACACGCACGGCATCCGAAAAAGAATATGAAGGTTCTTTCGAGGACAATTACGCAGGCGTGGTCGCCGCAGGAGAGCACGTTACATTCGCCTGAGAAGTTCAACGAAATGGGCCGGGAGCTTGCCGCAAGGTGGGCTCCTGGTCACTTGGCTTGGGTGACAACTCACACCGACAAGGATCACATACACAACCATATTGTGATCTGCACTGTGAACTCGAAGACTGGAAAAGTTCTTCCAACAAGAAAAGAGGATCTTAAGCGACTTCATCAGATGAGTAACGAAATCTGCCGTGAAAACGGACTTTCAGAGATGAAAAAGAGAGTGAAAGAGCCTGACGTGAATATGCCCAAAAAGGTTCGTCAGATGGTCGAACGTGGTCGCCAATCTTGGTATGCCGATCTGATCCAAAAGGTCGATTTTGCAAGAGCGGCCACAACAAGTTTTGACGAGTATATGGGGGTTCTTCACGAGCTTGGTGTACATACACGCGTTGAGAACAAGAACATCAGTTACGTTTATGCCGATAAAGCGCCCATCCGAGGTAAAACACTAGGAAAAAACTTTGATAAAGAAGGACTTATGAAAGCCTTCGAGGAGAACGATGCAAAATTCGCCAAAATACCAAATCTTAGAGAACGATTACGAGGAGACATCCGAGCCGCCTTTGACTCCAAAGGAAATTCTTTGGGAACTCCGAGCGATCTATTACTTGAATCAGCAAGCTATCATGGAAACAGAAAAAAGGATTACAGCCAGTTTACAAAATTGGACCGCCGCCAACATAACGATGATCTTCCTGCTATTTTCGATGAACGCGGTGGTCCTCTATATTCGGAACTAAAGAAGGCCAGAGGATTGTCGATTCTCGATTATTGCCGAGAGAACAAGATTCAAACGGAATTGAACAAAGACGGAAAAACTGTGCTGAAAGGACGCGGCTTTATAGTCATCGAGGGCAATACATGGACGAACACGAAGAACAGCCAAAAAGGTGGCATTGTTCAATTCGTTGCTATCCATGACGAAACGACGTATGTGCGCGCGCTTGCGAAGATTAACAAGAATCCGCGCTTACTTCTTTTAGAAGATGCGATGGGAGAATATAAACGCGGCTATCAATCGTTTTATATTCCAAAGCCGAAGGCGCAAGCGGCAGAGCGTAGCTTCAAGCCGCTGCGTGATCTTCTTCAAAAGTATTCCGTTTCCGAGCACGCAAGCAAAGCATTCGTGCCCGGAAAAAACGTCCATGTCGGCGTCGATAACAGTGTGTGGTTTGTAAACGAGAAAGGAGACGCCGCGATGGAGTTCCGCGAGGAACAAGGCGGCGGCTGGAAAGGAAAACGCCACGGGAATCCGGCGGGTGTTTTCCATGAGAAAACAAGCAAGTCTAAAAGACTGCTGGTTTTCTCCGATCCGTTTGAGTTTGCGCGTTTCCAGGCGCAAACGAAAAACCACGCGCTGAAGGATTCAAGCGTGGTTGTGCTTTTCGGCGAAAATGATTCGCGTCAGAAAATGAACGAGTTTTTAGCACTTCATACGCACGTTACTGAAGTTCATGTGGCGCAATCCGCGAAAGCGGAGCGCCGGGAACAGGATCAAAAGATGTTTCAGGAAGTGAAACGTCGTCTTGATCCGTTCCAAATTGAAGTTAAGCCCCTTCAGCTTGGTGATCTTGGTAAAGATCGCGGGCGTGGGCCTGACATCGGAATGTAGTTATAAATGCCATCCGGCCTCTGGTCGGCGCAGCAAAAAAATAAATCAAGCCTCTTCCTACCACCACAAAGGCGAGGAGGCTTTTCAAAAAAGGAGCAACCTTTTTATGGAAAACCAAAACGCTCAAAAGCAATCGAAAAAAACCGCCACCGCTTCTAGTCTCAGAGTGAAGCCTGAGACTAGAAAGCGGTTCTTGTCTGAACTTGCAAAAGTGAACAAAAAGTCATTCGGGCGCAAAGTACGCGCCGACCAACTCTTGTCGCTTTTGATGACGTTTGTGCGTCCTGAGCACATTCAGAAATTGCAGCAAGAGTCTTTGTCCAATGCGGATCGTTTGGAGATGCGCTACCGCGAACACATCAAAAAATTCGGCCCGGTTTCCAAGGACGAATTTTTAGGCCTTTTGCTCACTGAAAAAAGCAGCAAATCGGACTCTGAAAATGCGGCATTTTCAGAGGGAAAAACAGAGGCGTAACGCGCTTTGCGCGACGCCAGTTTTTCCCATTTTTCATTGCAAATTTCACTCGGAGGAATTAAATTATGAAGCGTGAGAAATCACCTGTTTTTGACTCGCAGAGTGCGAAAACGGAAAACTTGCTCTTTGAAAACTCAATATGGATGACGGTTAAAAATGCCGCTAGGTATTTAAGTCGGTCTGAAAATGCAATCAGGATTCTGATTTGCAGAAAGGTTCTCCGCGCATACCGAATGGGTCGCACGGTGTACCTAAAGCGGTCGGAAATCGACGCTCTTCTCGAATCCTCTGTAATGAACGGAGGATTTTGATGTGTGTTCGAGAAAAGTTTCACAGAAAGACGAAGGATTTTGTAGGCTGGGAAGCCTATGTTCATCTCCGAAGTGAAACGACTGATAATCATGTGCAACTGTATAAGACCTGTAAAACCAAAGAAGCAGCGGAAAAGGCCGAAAAGGTTTTGATCCGTAAAGCGGCTGAAAAGCTGAAAGCTGCGGACGCACGCGGCTCCTACTGGAAGGTCCTTGTGACAAGGTGGGAGCTGGATGCCCGGAAGCTCAAGCGCAATCCTGCGACGCTAAAGCCGATCTCAGAAAAGTCCATCATCAACAATATGTCGTTGTTAAATGTGTGGACAAAGGATTGGATGGAAAGACCCTGCAAGGAGCTTTCCATCAAAGACGGCAAAGACCTGCTGATGAATTGCATCAGCGAGGATTTGCGGCCTTCGACAATTCGGAAACTGAAGACGACAATCAATCTAGTATTCCGTTATGCGGAGCTAGAAGGTTTCGTTCCAAAGGACTCGAAGGGTCCGGTCCACGGAGTTCCATTCGACTTAACGGATGGCGATAACGACGAGATTCTGACCGTAACTGAAGTGCAAACCTTTTTGCACGAGGCCAAACGACAACAGCACGTTTGGTATCCGGTTTGGGCAACAGCCCTGATGACTGGAATGCGATCAAGCGAACTTTACGCTCTGAAAAAAGAGAATGTCTTTTTGAAAGAGGGTTTCATTCGCGTCAAAGAATCTTGGGATTGGGTGAATAAATGCGCCAAGTCTACGAAAGCCGGATACTGGCGAACGGCTCCGATAAATTCGGCCTTGCGGCCAATTATCGAGGAGTTGATGAGTCAGAATCTCGATAGTCCGTTTCTGTTCCCGCGATTCAAAGAATGGGAGCGAAGCGAACAAGCGGCGGTTGTCCGAGCTTTTTGTCAGGAGATTGGGATTCGTTCAGTGCGCTTCCATACGCTTCGCGCTTGCTTTGCAACGCACCTTCTCGCAATGGGAGTCGATCAAGCGACGATCATGGCGATTGGTGGATGGTCGAACCTGAAGACGTTCAAAATTTATGTTCGTCTGGCTGGTGTGACCGAAAAGAGCAAAACCGAAGGTTTGGGCGATCTTTTCGTGCCGAGAGAGCAATCGGCTCTGGAACACATTTCCAAGGCTTATAATTTGCCGGAGGCTGCATGAGCAGCGAAATGGCAAGAAAGGCTTGGAAACAGTGCTTCAAAGTCGAATTCTGGATTGTTTTGGCTTGTCTGGGATTTTCTCCCAGACAATGCTTGACTTAAAGTACCGAAATCATTCATGTTGGAGTCTACCTAGCGGAAGAGTGGGTCTTCCGCTCCAATTTTTCCTCCATTCAAGTCTTGCGATTTCATCTCTGGACACCCCAAGGATCAACTAGGTGATCCTTTGAAGCAAGATCGCTTTTTTTGCCTCGTATTCCTCTTTCGTCACTAAATTTTTCTCAAAGAGAGCGGCAAGCTTGCCAAGATCGTCTGCCGCCGAATTCGGCGCCACGACACGGGGATCATTCACATGCCTGCGAAACTCCTCATCGTTCCAGAAGAACGCCAAAGACAGAGCCTCGAAAAAAGCGATCAGCGCCGGAATAAAGGTCCAGAAAAAGAAGAGATAAAAAATCCCGGTGACCGGCCGGTTCATATAGAACCGATGCGCCCCAAAGCCGCCGAGGAACAAAGCGAGCAGAACCGCCGTGGATCGACTTTTCATTCCTTGGTCCCTTTTTTTCCGGTGTCTGGATTCACATTTCCCTTATGAGACCAATTGTCTGTCTTCGTATGATTTGGTGATGTTTTCCGGTGGGAAGAAACATGGGTGCCGCTTTTCTTGGTGTAGCTTCGTACGCGCGACGTCCGTGCATCGGCGCCAGCCGAAACAAAAATGAGAATTAAAACCGCGATTAGTTTTTTCATGGCTAGCCTATCGGCGAGGCGAAGGAATACTAAAGTTATTTATTATATAAACAACAGGAACCAACGCAATCCGAGATCGCCGACTCAGACTGAGGCGCTCGCGGCCAGCGAGGGACTACGCGGCCGACGATTCGGCGCGCGACAACCAGTATTCAATTTTCTCTTTGAACACCGCGATTTTCACCGGCTTGCTGAGCATGTCATCCATACCCGATTCCAGACAGCGCTCGCGGTCCTCGCTCGAGGTGTTCGCGGTGAGCGCGACGATGGGTGTGCGAGTGCCCTGCGTCTCAAGTCGGCGGATTTCGCGCGTCGCCTCGTAGCCGTCCATGATGGGCATCTGGCAGTCCATCAAGATCATCGAGAACCGCCCGCTCGCAAAAGCTTCAACGGCTTCGCGACCATCTTTGGCGACCTGACTGGTGAAGCCGAGCTTCTTGATCAAGGCTTCGGTCAAAACGATGTTCACGAAATTGTCTTCAACGATCAAGATGGGCTTCACATTTTGCAAAGCCGCCGCGGGCACCGGAGCCTTCGGCAGCCGCGCCGAGGCCGGCGGCTGCGTGCGCAGCGGGATCTCCACGCGAAAGGTCGACCCTTCGCCCAGGCGGCTTGAAAGACTCACGGTGCCGCCCATCAGCTCGGCGAAAGACTTCACCAAGAAAAGCCCTAAGCCCGTGCCCCCGTGCGAGCGCGACATGGAGGAGTCGCCCTGCGCGAAGGGCTTGAAGAGACGCGACTGCACCTCTTCGCTCATCCCGACCCCTTGGTCGCGCACCTCAAAGCGCAAGCGCTTAAAGGGTGCCCGGCTGTCGAGCTCGGTGACCCGCAGGGAGATCGAACCGACGCTCGAAAACTTGACGGCATTCCCCACGAGATTCGCCAAGATTTGCCTGAGGCGAGGCCCATCGCCCCAGAATTGCCCGTCGATCGAGCTTTCAAAATCAAGCGGAAGGCCTTTTTGTTTGGCCGCGAACCCGCAGACCGTGCGCACATCATCCAGAACCGACATTAAATTGAAAGGCGCCTCGTTGAGCTCGTGCTTTTGCGCCTCAATTTTGGCGACATCCAAGACCTGATTGACGATGGCGAGCAAATTATTGCCGGATTCGGCGATCAGGCTCGCGTACTTCTTTTGCTCTTCGCTTAAATTCGTTTCGCTCAAAAAATGGGTCATGCCCAAGATGCCATTCAAGGGCGTGCGCATCTCGTGACTGATGTTCGAGACAAAATCAGACTTCACCCGAGCCGCTTCGGTCGCCTTGACGACGGCCGCCTGACTTTCGGCGCGGGAGATCCCGAGATTGTAGGTCATCTCGTTGAAAGCCTCACTGAGCAATTGGAGTTCGTCGTTCGTTCCCGCAAACACCTTGGCCTGAAGGTCGCCGGCACTGACTTTTTGCACGCCTTTAACCAACTCGCTCAAAGGCCGCTCAAGCCGTTGGCTGATCAGCCACATCAGGAGCGCGACCTCCAGAATCAAGCTCACGCAAAAGAAAATCAGGATGAATCGACTCGCATTCAACGCTGCGGTCGTGATCAGAGACTTGGGATACAACGTGGCCATGTACCAGTCCGGTCCGTCAAGCTTGGCGATCGCAATCCAATTCTCGGCATCGAGTTCGAACACACGCCCGCCCGCAAAGGGCGCCCGGCGGGGCATTTCCCGGATCGCCAACTCGTGCGCTTCTTTGAGCGTGGGGTCTTCACTCATGACGTCACCCACGCTTAAGCGCCCCAAAGACTTCTGAATCCGATCCTGAAAATCTGGGTGCGCAACGAGAACCCCGTCGCTGTTGAAAATGAAATTCTTGGTCCCCGCCATTTTCAAATGAACGGTCCGATCGACGATCTGCCCCAAAAAGATATCGTTGCCGATCGCACCCAGAAACTTGTCACCCAGGTACAAGGGAGTCGCCAGCGTTACCACCCACAGGTCGATATTCGGATCGAGATAAGTCGGCGTCCAACGCGACTTGCGCTCGGGGTTGTGCTGGGGATCGATCACCGTCATCCAAACCTGCTCAAGATTTTTAAAGTCAGCCGGGATTTGATGCGCGTAACTTCGCTCCTCGATCAGAAAGTTTCCCACCGACCCGCGCGCATCGGAAACCCAGCAATCTGAAAAGCTCGTCAACGTGACGTAGCATTCGCGCTCCATGAACTCGTACATCATCATCAGTTGGCTTTTGACATCAGAAGTGAGTTTGATCGACGGCGGAACAAAAAAACTGGGGTGCTGGGTGTTGTCGATCTCATCCCGTTCGCGAACGGCGCCATCCTTAGACCGGCGAAAAATCTGATCAAATTCCCGGACCCGCGAGAGACCGCCTTTGTCTGCGCCCTCAAGATGACTGACAAGTTCGCGCGCGAGCGCGCGCTGGTTGCGTTCGGCCAATTCGAAGAGCTGGTCCTCACGGTCGGCGCGCAGGGTGATATTTTCTTTCAAGCTATCGGACATGAGCGCGGTGACGATCGACGAAACGTGCAGGTAGCTGGCCCAGGTGGCCAGCAACGTAAACACGAAGAGCCACGCCGCCATGGTGACGGTGATCTTCTCCGAAATCTTACGAAACTTCTTTGGCTTCGTCATACCTCACGCTTTTCGGTCCAAGGTCCCGAACCCAAAAGCGATGTGGAGAGAACTTCATGTCCGACAAGGCGGCTCTCAATCTGAGACCCGGCGAGCGGTTTAATTCTCGAGGCGACGGGCCTGGGCGATGGACAAGAAAGCGACGGTCGCCTTGGTTTTCGAGTCCAAGAGCGGGCACGCGAACTTCATCTTCACCAGGTACTGGCTGGGCGGATCCAGGTAACGTTCCGACAAAACGAAGTCCTCGATGTTGTAATCCACGATTCCGCAGCCCCGTTGAAAGAGCGAGGGCATCATGGCGTACAGTTTTTTCTCGACGAATTGGGGGCGCTCGTAAAGTTCGCCCCAGCTTTTTGTCAAAATCTGGTCGATCGTGTAACGGCAAAATTTAAAGAAACTCCAACTGCGGTAAATCTGAATTCCTTCGGCATCGTAGATCTCGATAAAGTCCTCATCGGAGATGCGCGTAAAAACACTTTCATCGGCGGGGATCATTTTGTAACGGAAGAGAAACTGCCGGAGGAAATTCATCTCCTGCTCTTTGAGGAGTTCGCCGGGAGAGACATTGGCCGACACGCCCTGAGAACTGCGCACGATCTGCTCTTGCTTTTGCAAGGTCAACGATTCGAACCAATTCAGAAAATCGGCCGCACCCGCCGATTGGGGCGCGACGATCGGCGAGAGGGCATTGGAATGCTGTAAAACCTGAGTCTTCCAAATCTGGATCAGATCGCCGTCTTGGACATCGGGAGAGAGAAGAACGTCGTTTTGCATGGGGCCAACGTAGCCCACCCTCCAGAGAACTTCAAGGGCTGGTCCCGGGCAGAAAAAAGGTGAATTCTGCCCGGGCCTCGTTTAGGCCGCTTTGGCGTGGGGCTTCAGGGGGATTTTCTTGGCCTGAATCCGCTCGCAGATGCCCGTCAGCATCGCCGCATACTCCCAGATCGACTGCTCCAGACTCTGCAAAGCGATCGGCTTTTGCTCGGCCCGCAACTGATCAAAGCCGGCGCAGGCCCCTTCGATATGGTGCAGATCTTCGGACGCATGAACCTTCAAAAAGCTCCCCGCCGCTTTTCCGTGGTGTTGGCAGACTTTTTCGTGCAGCCAGGGACCTTTGAAAACCGAGAGCCCTTCCAGGGCCAACACGGCACCCAGGAGACCTGCCGGGTCGACGTTTTGGACATAATAGTACTGTGAGTGGTACCAGGAGCGGGTTTCGGGGAGTTCGGGGTAATCTTGGATCGAAAAACCGAGAGCCTTCAGATCGTTCACCGCGAGCATTTCGTGCCGCGTTTCTTCGGCGATGTGCGTGGCAAACCCGTAGTGTTGATCGTTTTGGTCGAAGTCGAAACGCGACGACGCCATCGCCAAAAGACGCGTCGAATGGCGCACGTAATAGTAGGTTTGAGCCAAAAACCACGCGTAGTGTTCTTTGCTTTCCCACGGAAACTTTTCGAGAGCGGGCACCAGCGCCGCCAATTGAGAGTTAAGCTGTTCTTTGACCTTCATGTTTACGTCCCTTCTTTTGTCCGTTGTTTTCAAGTTCATGAATAATTCGCAAATCCTGAGTCGGCACCCGGATCGGGCGGCGCCGCGGGAAAAAGCCCACCAAGTCGACCGGGACGTTATGAAAAAGCAGACCCCTGGCCAGGGCGAAGGCCCCGCACTCGTAAAACAGGTCGTGCATCCCCTTATCGACGCGCATGGTGCCGGTGATCGCATCCAGATCGCGGCGTCGCCCTAAAAACGCCAACGATGCAAACGTAAGCAGCCGCTTGAGCGGAAGCTCTTGAAGCGCGCTTTTCCGATAGTCACGGTGAAGCGTGATGTTGCTTCCGATCACCAAGCTCGGCCCCGCCTGGCAAAGGCTCTCTTTGGCCTCGGGTGTCCAGCACCGAAAATAAGAATCTTCGAGACTCGCGCGGTCGCGGGAGTCGACAAACCGATGAAAAACGAGTCCCACCGGCGCCCCCGCGTGCGTGAGCACGACGATCTCATCCTGCCGCGTGAAATCGTCCGAGACGACCTCGCCGCGTCCTTCGAGTTCGAGAAATGTTTGAGACCACACGTTTCGCCACAAATCGTACGACGCCTTCAAAAGAGGCTCCTGAGAATCGAGTCGCGGCGAGAGGATGTGAAGGCCGAACTCGTCGAGCCCACCGGGAGATCGATCGGACATCAAGCCACCTTCTTTTTCACGTCGATACGACGCGCGTCGGCCTCATCCAGTTGGTAGATTTTTTTCGACGCCTTTTTCTCGGGAATCACTTTTTTTGCAATGAGCAGCTCTTGAACCAATGAAGGTCCTTCAACGATTTCGATGGCTTTCGCATCCCGCATCAAACGCGAGACTTCGTACTCGTTGATAAATCCGCGCGCCCCAAAAAGTTCAACGGCCTGGCTCGTCACCTTCGAGGCGGTATTTCCGCCAAAGAGCTTGGCCATGCTGGCCTCTTTGACGGCGAAATCGCCGGAGTCCCAAACGGCAGCCGCGCGCAAAGCGAGAAGCCATGCGGCCTCCACTTCCGTATGAAGACGTGCCAAGAGATGCCGGATCGCGCTCTGATCCGTCAAGGCGCGCCCATAGCGGTTTGTTTGTAAAAGACGCTCGACGACCATGTCCAAAGCCCGTGTGCTGACGCCCACGCTCACGGCACCGAGGAGAGTCTTGCTCCGATTTAAGCAGTGCGTGAGGACCTTCAGCCCTGCTCCCAGATCCCCCAGGCGGTGGTACTCGGGCACAAAGACGCGGTCAAAATGCAGATGGCCCGTGTTGGACTCGCGCCATCCCATCTTATCAACCGCATCCCCCCGGCGAAGCCCCGGACTGTCTCCCGGAATGTAAAAGCAGGTAATGCCTTCGGGCTCCCCATTCTCATTCACCACCGCCGCAAAAACGCTGAGTTGGGTGGCATGCGTGGCGTTCGTGATAAAATTTTTCTCTCCCGTGATCTCATACCCGCCCGGAACCCGCCGGGCCGTCGTGGCCGTCTTCTCCAAATCGGAACCACAACCCTTCTCGGTCATCGCGAAACTCCAAAGCTGGAATCCGTTCAAATTTTGCCGTGACAGTTTTTCTCGCAGCGGAGAATTTGCGTAGAGGATCATGGCCGAAAAACCCAGGAGATTGCCGATAAAAGTGGCCGCGACTCCCGCGGATCCGTAACCCAGCTCCCGGGCGATCCAAACCAAGTCCGAGACCGAACACTCCGTTCCTCCGAACTCTTTTGGAACCAAGACATTCAAGAGTCCGCGCTCCCACAACTGACGAGTTGTGTCGTGATCGAACCGCGCGTCCCGATCATTCTGCGCAGCCCTCGGGATCAAAACCGCTTGCACAAACGAACGAAGATCGGTCAGATCTTGCGAGGGTTCGAGAGCGGCGGCCATGACGCGTCGTTTTTCAGCCATGCGATAGTCCCTTCGATGTTTCTGTGGGAGGGGCCGTTTCGATGAACGTGCTTGGAGCTTTTATCGGCGCGATGGTGGTTAAACTAAAAGGCTATCTACAACAAATTGATTTATCATATCTCGAAACTAGATTTAGCCGACCCGCTGTTTCGAAACGAGAACGAACTTAAGTGATCTTTGACTTGCTTTCCAAAACTATACAGGGAGAACCGACATGACAAAACTGATTGCCGCCTTCGTCTTCTTTGGACTCACTCCACTCAATGTCTCGGCGCACGAGCGCACCCACGTTCACGGTCTTGCCGAGGTGTCGATCGCGGCGGAGGCCGGCTCCCGAACGGCGATGGTGACCTTTGAAGCCTCGGGCGACTCCATTCTTGGGACCGAACGCAAAGCCAAAAGCGCGCAAGAAAAAGCGGCGGAAAAACGCAACCTCGAGCGGTTGGAAAAGAACCTGCCCGCGTTCGTCATTTTCGATCCCTCGCTCGCATGCCTGTGGCAAACCAAAGAGTTGAAAGTGGACACCCATGGCAAACACGCCGATGTTGAGGGGACGTTCGAGATCGTCTGCCAAACTCCCCTCGAACAAGGTTCCGTGCGGGTGCAACTGGCCTCGGCCTTCCCCTCCCTCGTGGGCATCAAAGTTCAGGCGCTGATCGGCCCCCGGCAGCGAAGCGCGACGGTCGACGCCAAAAACAGCGTCGCAACCATCAAAATGGGCGACGATAAATAGGCGGGCCCAAGGATTCACCTTGCCAAGCTCGGAGAGAGTCCACCAGAATTGAAGAATGAAGTTCTGGATTCAGATCTTGATTCTCCTGATTTCGCTGCAGCACTTTGGCTTCATGATTCTGGAGATGTTTCTCTGGACAAAGCCCGTCGGCCGCAAGGTCTTCCGTACGGACGAAGCGTTCGCGCGCGCATCCAAGGCGCTCGCGGCCAATCAGGGTTTGTACAACGGGTTTTTAGCGGCGGGATTGATGTGGAGCCTGTTTGCAGCTCTCACGGACCGGGACCAGATTCAGATCTTCTTTTTGATCTGCATTGTTGTGGCCGGTTTGTATGGCGGCGCGACGGTGAACAAACGAATCCTCGTTGTCCAGGCCGTGCCCGCCATCTTGGCACTCAGCGGATTATTTCTTTTTCGCTTTTAACATGCGCTTCTTTTTCGAAATGCGCTTTGCTTTGTGACGCGCACTTTTATTGCGTTTCTTCTTCACACCAGTTTTTTTCGCCATGAGGCCTCCGTCGAATTGCCCAAAAAGGGCGCATATTGAAGGTGCAGTCTTTCACCTTTGACTTTCAACATCAAGAAGTTCTTCGACATCCACGGCCGGCGGGGCGGTCTCCACCCCGTCCACCGAGAGGACGCGCCGGGTTTTGACGTCCGCGGTAAAGCCCACGGGCTTGTCCTTGCGGATCCCCTCTAAAAAAGCCCTTTGAAACGCATTGTGCTGTTGATCTTCGAGAATCCAATAACTCTCACGGAGATCCGAGAAAAAGACTTCGGTTCGAGGCGACGCACGAACGAGGCGCGGTTTGCCCTTTAAAACCGCATGGCCTGGCTTCGGCGTTGGGCCGGGCGCCGTTTCTTGAGGTGCCGGGGTCGGCGAACTGCCCGCTAAATTTGGAGCCAGCATCGCAAAGATCAAAAGACCGAGAGCGGAGATTTGTTTCATGTCTTTATGGTCGCCAAGCGTGCGGGGGTGGTCAAGTGCTTGACCACCCCCCTTGAGGCTGTCACTTTGAAAAGATGAAGATCCTTCACCTTCTCTCTCAGACCGAGCTGACGGGTTCCGAGGCCTACGCGCAGACGCTTTGCCTGGAGCAGGCCAAAGCCGGCCACCAGATCTTCGTCATTTCAGACCATCTGCACCTGCCGTTTCCGGGCCTTTACCTGCCGCTTAAAATTTCGACCGCCTCGTTCCTCGAGCGCATGCGCAACATCCTGGAGCTGCGAAAATTCTTGCGCGACAATGACATCGACGTCGTTCACTGCCACTCGCGGGCGGCTTGTCGTCACATGGCCTGGGCCCGCTACAAACTGCGAACCGCCATGGTCACGACCCTGCACGGGTATCAGCACGCGTCTTTTTCCAAACGGCTGTTCAACATCTATGGCGACACGGTCCTCGCCGTTTGCGAAAAAATCCGCGAACAGCTCACCGGTGCCTTTCGCATGGACCCACACTCGGTCCGCGTGCTCCGCAATGCGATGGACTTGCGTTGGCGCGATCCCCGTCCCGAATCCAAAACTCTAGCCCTGATCGGACGCGCCTCGGGCCCCAAGGGCGCCCGGCTCAAAGAACTTTTTCAAGAACAACTGGCCGGCTGGCTCTCGAGCCAGCCGGATCTGCACGTGGTCGCGGCGCTCTCGGGACTGACCCCTTTTGAGAAAGCCGAACTTCAAAAAGCCGTCCCGGCGAAAGATTCCGCGCGCGTCACCATCACCGGCGACTTTATCGATTTGAACACCGTCTTTGAACAGGCGTTCTGCGTGGTTGCTTCCGGACGGATCGCTTTGGAGGCCTTCGCCGCGGGCTGTGAGGTTGTCGCCTTGGGCGAAAGCAGCCTCGAGGGCCGCGTGTCTCCCGAAACCTTGGCGTTTTGCCTCGCTTCCAATTTTGGCGACGTCGGTCCTGAAAAAATCTTGGACCCGGCGGCCGTCACTCACCATATTCGCAACATCCGCCGATCTCCGCTCACCCGCACCGAGCGCGAGCAGGTCCGCACGGTGATCGACCGTGAATTTTCGAAGCCGCGCATTTGCCACGAGATCGAAGAAACGTACCGTTCGGCCCGCCTCCTTCGCGCGGCACCCACGCTGCCGATTCTCATGTACCATAAAGTTCCGAACGAAGATGTGCCGTCGAAGCACAAGATTTATGTTTCGCGCGAAAACTTCGAAAAGCACCTGCTGTTTTTCCAATCGCAAGGATTCACGTCTTTAACGTTCGACGATCTTTCGGATTTTTGGTTTGAGCGCCGCCCGCTCTCGGAGTTTCCCGAAAAGCCGCTCATGATCACGTTCGATGATGGCTACCGCGACAACTTGCAAAATGCCGCTCCCTTGCTTGAAAAATACGGCATGAAGGCGACGCTCTTTCTGCTCGCGGATCATTCGATCATCGAGAACAACTGGGACGAAAAAGAATCGGGCGTCGACGCCGCCCTGATCACCCTCGAAGAGAAAAAAGAACTCCCCGCGACCATCTACGCCATTGGAAGCCACGGCTTGCAGCATCTGGATTTGCGTGAGCTCTCCAATGAACAGATCCTCGACCAGATGCGCACGTCCAAACAGCGCCTCGAACAGGATTTGAGCCGCCCCATCCGTGCCTTCGCCTATCCCTTTGGACATGTCGATGCGCGCCTTCCGCAGCTCGCGCGCGAAGCGGGTTACGATTTTGCGGTGAACACGGATCGCGGCGCCTTGCGCTGGGTGGATGACCGGCATTCGATGTTCCGGGTCAACATGTTCCCGCACGAAAGCTGGTTCTCACTTTGGAGAAAAACGGCGCCTTGGTACCGGCGCCGCTATTTCAGGACGCGCGGACAGTAGCGGGCTGCCCGGCTTGGCGGTACAGAGTGACCGCCACCGCCCAATAGGCGGCGTAAACCAGCACCACGAAGATCGCGGGCTGAGCGTGATAGCCGGTCAACAGATTCAAGAATGAACCCACCGGGTGTTGGTCACTCAAAAGCGCCTCGGAGTTCCAGGCCGGTTCGGTGCCGACCTCGATCCATCCGAGCGAGATCACCTTGCGTGCGATCGCCACCACCAGACTTCCGGCCGTGACGAACAAGAGAGCCGTCGAGACCGTAAAGTACGTGCGCTGCGAGAAGGCCTTGAAGCCGTGCTGGAACGCGTACCAAGTCACCACCCCGAGCACCAGACCGGCAAAAGACAAACCGATAAAAGCGCCGGTTTGCGACTTCTCCACCGACTCCATCCAAAGGCCGTACAAGAAGATCACGGTCTCCGACCCCTCTCGCGCCACCGCGATCATCGTCAGCAGAGTGAGACTCCAAAAGCGTCCGGTCGACAAAGCCTGCTGGGCTCCACTCTCAAGCTCGCTCTTGAGCGTGCGCGCGTGTTTGCGCATCCAAATGCACATGTGGGTCATCAACACGACCGCCAGCACAAGCATGGCGAGCTGAAAAATCTCAAGCGCCAGACCTTCAAACTCGCTCTCGGCTTGATTGATAAAAACGCCCAAACCCAAAGCCAGGACCAGGCCTCCCAAAGCTCCCACCAGCAAAGCCTGATACCCGCGTTTGTCCGCGGACTGCCGGTTTAAGAACGACCAGAGAAGGCCCACGATCAAAAGGGCTTCGAACGATTCCCGGTAGACGACGATCAAGGCGTTCATCATAAAATCACTCCTCCACTTCGATCACGCCATTCGCGGTCGATTGGTGGAACTCGCCGAAGAAGGGGTACTTGCCAGGCTTGAGCGGCCCGAGCGTGAGCTTGAGGGTCTTCTTGGGGCCAACGAACTTTTCGATATTTAAGACGTTGCTCTCGAACTCTTCGGTCGACGCGTCTTCGTTCTTCACTTCGAGCTTAAACTTCTCGCCCGCCTTCACCTTGAGAACGGAGGGTTCAAACTTGTGATCTTTCAGAACGATCTGATGGACGGCCATCTCCTGCGCGAGGGCCGAGGACGCCATCAGCGCCAGGATCATACAAAACGAAGTTAAAACGGTTTTCATAAACTCTCCAAGTAAGTGAGCAGCTGATCTCTTTGCGATTGATCTAAAGCTTTGTACTTTTCGCGCGCGCCCTCACCCTCACCGCCGTGCCAAAGAATGGCCTCTTCGGGCGTGCGGGCGCGGCCATCGTGCAAAAAGCGAGTTTGCGGATTCACCTTGCGGCTGCGCCCCAAACCCCAAAGCGGCGGCGTTCTCCACTCGCGGCCGCTCGCTTCAAAATCGGGACGGCCATCCGCGAGGTCATCGCCCATATCGTGAAGCAACAGGTCGGTGTAAGGATGAATGATTTGATTGTGGTTTTCGGCGAACTCGGTGCCCGTGCCGGTGCGGTAGGTCTCGACATGGCACTTTGTGCAAGTGAGTTCGCGCAGAAGCCGTTGACCCGTTTTGATTTGCCCCTCGGTCAGCGCCTGCGATTGCGGCACGGTCAGCAGATGCATATAGGCGCTCACCTTTTGCAGATCGCTCTGCGAAATTTCGGGTGTGGATTTAGCCTTGGCCGCGAGGCAATCTTTTTGCGCGGGTTCGCAGTTTTGGTGCGGGAAGACCGGCGAGGTGACTCCCATATCGCCATTGAAGGCCGCGGCGGTTTGCTGCAAAACCGTGGGTTGATTGGCCTTCCAACCAAAGCGGCCGAGCGCACGTTTCTGAGCGCGTTCATCCCACGTGAAGTTGGGGCGACCGCTAATCCCGTCGCCATCCAGATCGTCGGGGTCGGCGTTCTTTAAGATGTCTTTCTCATCGATCGCCTCCAAAAGCCCCATCCCGAAAGCGCCGGGAGCCAAACGCGGCGACACCATCACATCTTTCGGAAAGGGTCCGTACGCGAGATCCTCGAAACGAAACACGGGCTTTTGCAACGTGTAAGTGATGCCGTCCGCGAACGACCCGCTCGTTTCGGTGAAGGACGCACGGACCTTTGCTTCGGGTTTCACGCCGGGAATCGCGAAGTTCTGCAACTGGTCGCCATAATTGGGGACAGGAACGGGACCGCCATGAAAACGGGCTTGTTGTTCTTTGCTCCCCGGAATGCTCAAACGAAACAACAGCGCCCGAAACTCCTCTTTACCATCCACCGCGGGACGGCCGCGCCCATCGCGTTCGTGGCAAGCGATGCAGCTCTGCGCGATGAACAGTGGCCCCAAACCTTCGAGCGACTCCACCGACGCGGGGAACGAAACCCAATTCTGGCGAAAAAACGATTTCCCCACCATGAAGTCCTTGCGGTTCGCGGACTTGATATTTCGAACCGGGAATGAAAACGCATCCAAGGAGTCGGAGCGCACCGAACCCTCGCCGCCCAGTTTTTGCGTGAGTCTCTTGTCTTGACCCCAAACGGACAGCGGCGCGAACAGCAGAATGAGGATCCAACTACTCGGCCTGAACATTCAGCTCCAGTCCCCAAGTTTGCGTGATGCCATCGATCAAGCGCGCTTGTTTCTGCAACGAGGCGATCGCGGTTTCGACTTTTTTACGGTTCGGATTTTTTTCATCCACCAAAATCGCATCAAAAGGCGCGGGAATCGAGGCGATATTTTTACTGACGATGTCCAAGTGGCGACGCAGACCTAAAGTCTCTTTGCGCCGTCCTTTTTGGAACAGATCCATCAGACCCGATTGCACCAGCACCTTCTCGATGCCGCGCTGATTGGCTTTCATGTCTTCGAGAGAAAAATCGCTAAAGCAATCCTGCTCATGCTCCGGATCCTTTTTTTCGAGCGCCACCGTGAGGCGCTCGCCCGCCATTTCGTCGGCACTGAGCGTGGTCACGCCCACCAAGATCTTACGCAAAATCTCGTCGGGCGCTTCAGCCATGAACGCGACCGTTTGCGGTGCCGAGGGCGCCCAAGCCGTTTTGAGTGCTTCGGACTGTTTCACCAAAAGGCCCGTGAGCGTCACCAAGACCTGACCTCGGCGCGCGGCGAACTTGTTTGTCGGCTGATAATCGCTCACGGGACGCTGCCCCGGCGACGTCGTCGAGAGGTCTTGGCCCCAGAGAAGAAACTCGATCGCGTGGTAACCGGTTGAAATGTTGCGCTCGCCGTCTTTTTCATTGGCGTCGATCAAGGCGTCTTCGGTGATGGGACGCGCGGGGTTTTGAATGAGTCCCGCGTTTTCGTTTCCTTTGACGTAGTCGAGGTAGGCCTCATCGATGGGCCACGCGTTCATGAGGGGTTCGGGACCACGCTCGGCCGGTGCGCCATCGGCTTTGTCGATCGGACCGCCGTAAAAACGAAACGCCTCGGTTTCGGAATAAATCAGGCGCGCCGCTTTCCAGGCCTCTTTGGTGGCTTCGAGATTTTCGTTTGTCGGCGCCGCCACGAATTTTTGTGCTGCGGATAAGAGTTTTTGATTGGCCCCCAGCAGCTCATCGTAAGTTTTGTAAACCAGGGCCGCGTACGCCTGAGCAACGGGAGCCACTTCAGTTTTCGTGAGCACCTTGGGAGTTCGAGCCTTTTTTTGGGCGTGCGCCGGAGCTCCCGCCAAAACCACCGCTGCGATCATCCATGATGTCAAAAATCCAAGTCCGATCCGCATGTTAACCCCGTTTTGCTGAGACTCTCGTTCTAGTCCATTTCAGCGGGGGCGACCAGTGCGCACCCAGGCTCAAGTCCAGGTGAAAGGAAACTGAAAACGCGCTTTTCAGTCCCTTGGTCTATTTTTCTCCCAATTCAAAGTCGGGGTCTTTAGGACTTCGGGCCAAAAGCCGTTGGTCTATCTAGATGAAGATCCGACAGACTTACCTCCAGCTCTGCACCTTGCTTTTCGTCCTGACGGCCGCCGTCACGGCGCAGGCCGGAAGTTGGTCTCTCCCGGCCTTGAACGCCCGCACTCAACAGCTCTGGCTGGTGAATACGAGCGCCCAAGAGCAGATCGCCTGGGTCGCCCCGGCGCACGAAGACGCGAACACCAACGCGGAGATCAGCGTGGAACTCGCGCCGTGGTCGCGCCAGCAAGTGGACGTGAGCGCTTTGGCAAGCAGCCCCTGGCTGCAGGTGAAAGCGCGCGAGGGCGCGAGTCTTCAGGTGATGATGAACGAAAATGGCCGCTGGGTTTCGATCCCGGAAGGCCGCACCAACAAACGCGGACTGCAAACCTCGCAAGGGGAAGCCGTGTTTGTGACCAACTTAAGTCCCATAAGCCAAGATGGCGAGATCGTTGTTCAGCTACGGAACGGGAGACTTTGGCGTCAAGCTTTTCAAATGCTCGCATTTGAGAGTGCCAAGGTCTCCCTGCCCGAATTCGACTTCGTGCAAATCGAAGTCCGCGCCGCCATGGCGATCAACGCTTGGACCTGGTCCGCGCAAGGAACGCAATTTCTGAAACCTCTGCAAGAAGATGCGTACCGCAAGAGCGGCACGCGTTTTCTACTCGCCAACCCCGAAAAAAACCAAAGCTTCGTTGTCGAACTGACCGACCCCACGATGATCGCGCAGGCCCGCGCGCAAATTCAAAATCCGCACGATTTCCGCGCGCGCATCTTGTTCGCCGAAATAGGCGCCACGCCCAATAGCACCAACCAAGATTTGGCCAACTGGGGCCGCGGCTCCTGGTCGTGGCACGTCTCCAAACCGATCAAATTCGGCGAACTTGCCAGCCAAGCCTGTGACGGCTCACCCGAGTTCATCGAGGATTTCCTCGCCGCCTGGCTCAAATCTGGATCCATCATTTGCTTCTGGAACTACAAGGTCGTTCAGGAACTCTGATCAGGGAAGCTGCGTGCTCGCGCTTTGACCTTGAGTCTCTTCCACTTCCACGCGCAGACTCTGCACGCCGTGTTTCTTGAACTCGGTCAAAAAGTTTTCGGCCAAAAGACGCGAGAGCTGCTCGACGCTGGTGTTGGTCACCGGCAGCAGCACCACTTCGTTTTCGGGAAAGACGTAAAACCGGTCGCGAAAGGTCACTTCGAGCGACGGGCCTTGACGCTTGAATTTCATGTCCGGGTGCTTTTCGGGCATGAGCACGTGCTCGTCCCACCGGTCCAAGGCCGCCTTGATCAAAGTCTTAAAGACATTAAAATCGACGAAATAGCCCGAGGCCGACAGATCCGCCTGGGCCGGCACCTGCAAATCGACCCGCACCTGGTAGTTGTGCCCATGCAGCATCTCGGCCTTTTTGTCGTCAAAGATCAAAAAATGCGCGCTCGAGAACTTAAAGTTTTGCTTGAACAGGTGCAAAGTCGTATGAGACATGCCGAAGGATATAGCATGAAAGTCGAACTGAAACAGCATTTTCGAATTGAATCCGCGCGCTCCCTACCGGGCCTTCCCGAGGGGCATCCCTGCCGCCGGCTGCACGGCCATTCCTTCAAAATTTCGCTCGTTTTACGCGGAGAGATCGACGCCAAAATCGGCTGGCTGCGTGACTACCATGAGATTGCGCGCACGGTGGATCCGGTCCTCAAAACCCTGGATCACCACGTGCTGAATGAAGTCCCGGGTCTCGAAAATCCGACGTCGGAGCACCTTGCGATCTACCTGTATGAGAACATCAAAACTCTCATCCCGCAGCTCGTTCAAGTTCAGGTGTCAGAGACTCCCGACACCGAATGCTCGTACCCCATCGCCCACTGAGACGTGCCCGCCTTCTTTTGAAAAGGCATGCACTCCAAAGTAAACTTTGTTTTTGTCGCGCCTGAAACCCGCGAGCGTTTTGAGCGGCTCTGCCGAGATCTTGCGTCCCTCGTCTTGATCGATGGTCGTGATCGGACAGCGCGCGACGCGCTGTCGAATCTCGATGCGCGCCCCCGGGAGTTGGATCGCGCTCCAGCCGTCTTCGGCGAAAGCCGCACCCGACTCGTCTTCTAGAACCAGGTTCGGTCTGAACCGGTGAATGGGAATCTCTTCGTCCATTCGGTTATTGAGTTCGCGCAAGGAGGCCCTCGTCGCGATCATGAGTGGCTGCTGATCCGCGAAGCGCACCGGCTGATCGAGAAGAACTTTGGACTCGGTGACCTGGCGGTGAAACCCCTGGGCAACGCCCACAAGCTCAACGGGCTCCCCGACGACGTCCGAAAGATACGCGTGCAGGCGCGCATCGGGCTCGACCCCTGCCTCGACGTCATCATTCCAAACTCGCACCTTTCTGGTGCGCTCGGGACGCACTCCCGGCTTCATCGCGAGCTCGATCAGACCGGAGGGCGTTTGCATCGAAATTTGGTCGTTTTTGAGAGACAAAAGAAGGCGCGCCATCTGCGGCTTTTCGCGCTGGGTGAGCATGGAACCGTCGGGGCGAACGATCATCCAGTGACGGTCCCACCTCAAGCCCGTGGGAAGAAGCTCGCTCGCTTCGAGCGAGATGCCATGACAGGACTTCACGGGGTAAATCCAGATCTCCGCCACCCGCAAAGCGCTAGACATGCTGGTCAAAATCGGCGCGCACGCGCACTTGATGGCCAAGGGGAAGTTTGTTCCAATCCTGGGGCAGGGCCTCGGCCGACAAGCACATCACCACCGTGCTTCCCATGTGGAAGGCGCCCAGCTCGTCGCCTTTTTGCAACGCCACCCCGCCGCCGAATTCGCGAGTGATGGGCTTCATCTGCAGGGCCGCGTTCGTGCGGAACTCGGGCCAGAACGCGAGCGACATCTGTCCCACATTGGTGGCGCCCACCAAAACCACGGCGATCAAACCCTTTTCGGTTTCGATTTCAACCACCACACGTTCATTGATCGAAAAAAGGTTGTCGATGTGGCTGGTCGACCATTCGTTCACGGGCCAGAGCGCGCCCGGGATGTAAACGACTTGGCGGACCTTGCCGGTCACGGGGCTGTGCACGCGGTGGTAATCGGTTGGGCAAAGGTAATAGGTCGCGAACGCGCCCTTTTCGTAGGGCTTGCAATCCAGCGCCCCCAAAAACTCGCGCAGCCGGTAGGTTTTGCCTTTGGCTTGGATGAGATCGCCCTTTTCCAGGGACCCCATTTGGGTGATGCGGCTGTCAGCGGGGTGAACCAAGTCTTTGGCCCCCAGCGGGCGCAGCCCCGGCTTGAGGCGGCGAACAAACAGATCGCCGATCGATTTGTAGTGGCCGATGTCGTGCTCAGCCTCGCTGAGGTCGATTTTATAGCGGTTGGCAAACCACTTCATCGACGCTTGGCTCAGCGGTGCGGGCAAAGGGAGGTGAACCAGGTAACCGGTCACGCGACTGAGAAATCTTTTCGGAGTGAGGTGCAGAATCGGTCCCAACATGCAGGCGAGTGTACCAGCGTCCCTCGGGATGTGCTAGAAGAGCCGCCACGCATGCCTAAAATTCTGCAAAACATTGAAATCGGGATCGACGACTCGCTGGACGAAAAACTCCAGTGGCTGGAGCCGTCCTATGCCGAATACCGTGTTTTGCGGCAAAGCGTGGACGCCCGGCGCCGTCACTCCCCCCATTTTGTCTACACGGTGGAGGTCGCCCCGAAAGGTGAGAAGCTCACGCTGTCCGACCACCCGGTGACGGCGGTTCCGCACAAGGGCACCGACAAGCCTTTGATCGTCGGCTCCGGTCCCGCGGGTCTTTTTGCCGCGCTTCGCCTGGTTGAAAGGGGCATCCCCTGCCACCTCTTTGAACGCGGCAGCGAGTCCAGCGAGCGCATCAAAGGCATCAACAAGTACTGGCGCCACGGTCAGCTCGATCCCCGCAACAACGTCTGCTACGGCGAGGGCGGCGCGGGCCTGTACTCGGATGGTAAACTCATCACGCGCATCAAGAGCCCCTACATCCCTTACGTTCTTCACCGCCTGGTCCAGTTCGGCGCGCCGGCCGAGATTCAGTACCTGTCGAATCCGCACGTGGGCTCAGATAAAATCCGGCGCGTGATTCCAAAAATCCGCGAATTTCTCAAGGCGCGCGGCTGCGAGATTCACTTCAACACCAAGGTGACCGAGATTTTGACCGAGGGCGGGCGCGTAACGGGCTTGAAGACCGAGCACGGCGACACTTTCCTGAGTTCGCACGTGATCTTGGCCACCGGCCACTCGGCCGAGGATATGCTTGAACATCTGCGAGATAAGGGCGTGTTTCTCGAGGGCAAATCCTTCGCCATGGGCCTTCGCATCGAGCACCCGCAAAAACTGATCAACCAGATTCAGTACCGCGATTTCGCCGAGCACCCCAAACTGGGCTCGGCCAACTACAAGCTCGTGCACCACGACGACAAAAGCGGCATTGGCGTTTACAGCTTTTGCATGTGTCCGGGCGGCTACGTCTTGTCCTCAGGAACAGAAGCCGACAGCATCGTGTGCAATGGCATGAGCAACTACCACCGCAACTCGCCGTTCGCGAACGCGGCGATCGTGGTGTCGATCGACCATCAAAAGAATTTCGGGCAAGACCTCTGGGGCGGCATGAAGCTGCGACGGCAACTGGAAGTTGATTTCTTCCAGGCCGTGCAAAAGAACGGCGGCAGCAAAGAACTCCCCGCGCAAAAGGTCTCGGATTTTTTTGGCGGCCGCGGCGGCCCCGTCCGCGCCGGCAGCTCACCCTCGGGCGCCATCCCGGTGCGCATGGATCAGCTCCTCCCGAAAGAGATGAGCAAACGCATCCAAGAGGGGCTCGAAAAGTTCGACCGTTCGATGAAGGGTTTTCTCTCGGACGAAGCGCTCTTTTACGGGATTGAATCGCGCACATCCTGCCCGGTGCGCGTCACCCGCGACAAAGACACCCTGCAAAGCCTTTCGCACCAAGGTCTCTACCCTTGCGGCGAAGGCGCCGGTTATGCGGGCGGCATCACGAGCGCGGCGTGCGACGGCATTCGCATCGCCGAGAAAATCGCGGAAGCCCTGAGCGGTCTCGAACTCGAAGCGCCGGCTGAAGCCTGAACGAAAAACGGCGAGCTTTCTAGCTCGCCGCCTCCAAGTTGCAACATAAAATAAAAGATCAATTCACCCACGTGCAGAGGTAACGGTCTTTGTCCAAAGTGTCAGCGGTTGAAACCCATAAGGTGAACCGTTGCGGCTCATCATGCGGCTCCATGCTCACGTGCACATTCATGTCGGTGCAAGCGGTTCCGAACAGACGGGCGCTGTTCGTCGCTCCGGGGATCATGGACCCACGGCGCAGGCGGCCCTCGCACTCGCCCAAAAGCTGATTTTTCACGATGATCAGGTTCAGGTTCTCGCGGCGGGTGATCGTGGTCTCGAAGGTCGATCCGAGCTCCACCTCGCCCTCAAACAAGCGCAGACGGCAAAAAGCAACGGGATCGGTCTTGACGGGAAGCTGGGCCATCACGGGGTGACAAGCCATGAATGGCAAAACCAAGATCATCCAACGAATCAGCAACTTGATCACAAGTTTCTCCTGTACTGCCCGCCAACCTCATACAAGGCCTGGCTCATCTGGAACAGCGAACACACGCGAGCTGCCTTCATCAACGATTCGAAGATGTTTTGTCCAGTCAGGACCGCATTCTGCAGCTCTTTCAAGGCCTTCTCACCTTGAGCGTCATGCTCGGTCTGAAACTTTTTCACGTTGCCCAGCTGCTGGTTCTTCTCGTCATAACTCGCGCGCGCGAGTTCGATTTTGGGCGGGACGTAACCGGCCGCCATCGTCTTGGGATCGATAAAGGTGTTCACGCCAATAATGGGCAGAGAACCGTTATGTTTCAACGTCTCGTAATACAAAGACTCTTCCTGGATTTTGGAGCGCTGGTACTGCGTCTCCATCGCGCCCAAAACGCCGCCGCGTTCATTGAGCTTCATGAACAGATCCAGCACGCCCTCTTCGACGAGATCGGTCAGCTCTTCCATGAAGTAGGATCCCTGCATGGGGTTCTCGTTCATGGTCATGCCGAACTCGCGGTTGATGATCATTTGGATCGCCATCGCCCGGCGCACCGACTCCTCGGTGGGCGTCGTGATCGCCTCGTCGTACGCATTGGTGTGGAGGCTGTTGCAGTTGTCATAGATCGCGATCAAGGCCTGCAAGGTCGTGCGGATGTCGTTGAACGCGATCTCTTGCGCGTGCAAACTGCGGCCGCTCGTCTGAATGTGGTACTTGAGCTTCTGCGAGCGGTCGTTGCCTTTATAGAGGTCGCGCATGGCCACGGCCCAAATCCGGCGGGCCACGCGGCCCAGCGCCGAGTACTCGGGATCCAAACCGTTCGAGAAGAAGAACGAAAGGTTCGGCGCGAAATCGTCGATCTTCATCCCGCGCGCGAGGTAATACTCGACGAACGTGAACCCGTTCGAGAGGGTGAACGCCAGCTGACTGATCGGGTTCGCTCCGGCCTCGGCGATGTGGTAGCCCGAGATCGAGACCGAATAGAAGTTGCGGACTTTTTTGTTCACGAAGTACTGCTGGATATCGCCCATCATTTTGAGCGCGAAGCCGATCGAGAAGATGCAGGTGTTCTGCCCTTGATCTTCTTTCAGAATATCCGCCTGCACGGTGCCGCGCACCTGCTGCATCGTCCAGTCGGCGGTCTCTTGCCATTCGGCATCGCTCAATTTGCGGCCCATCTCTTTTTCTTTGCGCTCAACCTGCTGGTCGATCGCGGTGTTGAAGTAGAAGGCCAAAATCATCGGCGCCGGCCCATTGATGGTCATGCTCACCGACGTGTTCGGATTGATCAAATCAAAGCCCGCGTAGAGCTTTTTCATGTCATTCAACGTGCAGATGCTGACGCCCGACTCGCCGACTTTGCCGAAGATGTCGGGGCGCTCGTTGGGATCTTGTCCGTACAGGGTGACCGAATCAAAGGCCGTCGAGAGACGGTGCGCTTTTTCCCCTTCGCAAAGGTAATGGAAGCGGCGGTTGGTGCGCTCCGGGGTGCCTTCGCCCGCGAACATGCGCTTGGGATCTTCATCCTCGCGCTTGAGCGGAAACACGCCCGCCGTGAAAGGAAACTCGCCCGGCACGTTTTCAAGCTTGAGGTACCGGAAGCGGTCGCCCCAGTCTTTAAATTTGGGCACCACCACGCGGCGGATGCGCGTTCCCGAAAGCGATTCTCGCGTCAGCGGCTGACGGATCTCCTTGTCGCGAACCTTAAAGACGAATTCGTCGCCCGCGTAACGGGCTTGCAGATCCTGAAAGTTCTGAAGCTGCAAAAGTTCATCGGCCTGAAAGCCCGCGCTGAGCTCCTTCCAGAGTTGATCGAACTCGGAGGAGCTGCCCTTCATCGCGGTTCGCAAGTTTTGGATCGCGCCGAGCTTCGAGGCCTTTTCGGCGAGCTCTTCGGTGCGTTTTTTGTAGCCCCGCACGGCCGCGACGATTTCGGAGAGGTAGTTTTGGCGGTTCGGCGGGATGATCACATGCTCTTCGGCCGAAAGGATCGCCTTTTTAAAGCTCTCCTCCAGTTTCCAAGAATGCTGGGGCTGCTGGCCCGCGAGCAAATCTGTCAGGTGCAAGAACAGGCGGTTGAGGCCGCCGTCGTTGAACTGCGAGGCTTGAGTCAAAAACACCGGGACGGGTTCATTGGAGTCGAAAAGTTTGCGCGAACGTTTGTACTGTTTGCTCACGTCGCGAAGCGCATCTTGAGCGCCCCGGCGGTCGGCCTTGTTCACCGCAATCAAGTCGGCGAAGTCGATCATGTCGATCTTTTCGAGCTGCGACTGCGCGCCAAAATCGGAGGTCATCACGTACATCGACAGATCGGACACTTCGGTGATCGCGGTGTTGCCTTGGCCGATCCCCGACGTCTCGGCGATGATCAGGTCAAAATCGAGTTTTTTGCAGAAATCCAGAATCGATGGCAAGCTGCCCGCGATTTCGCGCCCTGAGCCTCGGCTGGCCACCGAACGCATAAAGACGCGGTCGCGCGAGAGTGAATTCATCCGGATGCGGTCACCCAAGAGCGAGCCGCCCGTTTTGGCTTTTGACGGATCGACGCAGACGACGGCGATTTTTTTGTCTTTGTACGCGTTCAGATAACGCTGAACGAGTTCGTCGATCAGTGACGACTTCCCGGCGCCGCCCGTCCCGGTGATCCCCAACACGAGGGGCGCACCCTTTTTGGCGGCGAACGGATCCAAGCCAAATTTGGCCAGCGACACGTCTTGGCGGCCCGCCTCAATCGCTGAAAGGGCCAGGCCCAATTCGTAAGAGGGAATAGGGTTCGGTCCTTCGAAAGACTTTTTGACCTTTTGCGAGCGCGCGGCTTCGACCGGGTCAAAATCGCAGGCTTCGATGATCATGTTGATCATGCCCTCCAACCCCAGCCGCCGGCCGTCGTCGGGATGGAAAATCTGCGAAATGCCGTAAGCCTCGAGTTCCTTTTTCTCGTCGTACACGATCACGCCGCCGCCGCCGCCAAAAACTTTGACGTAACCGGCGCCCGCTTCATCGAGGAGGTCCTTCATGTATTTGAAGTACTCCATGTGCCCGCCCTGGTAGGAGCTCACGCAAATGCCTTGCGCGCCTTCTTGCAGCGCCGCTCGCACGACGTCCGCGACAGAGCGGTTGTGACCCAAGTGGATCACCTCGGCGCCAAAATCCTGGAGGATCCGGCGGATGATGTTGATCGTGGCGTCGTGGCCATCGAACAAAGACGCGGCCGTCACCACCCGAATGGGGTGACGGGCTTGGTGTTTCGTGAATCCGGGACTGGAAGTCTTGGCTTGCGGTTTCATAGGATCCTTTTGTCGTTTCGAGAGGTCACTCGCCGGTGAAGGCCGCTTTGCGCTTTTCGACGAAGGCCGCCGTGCCTTCGTTCATGTCGCGCGTGGTGAAGAGGTTCGCGAAGGCGTTCGATTCGGTCTTCAGGCCCAAATCAACATCTTGATCGTACGCTTCGAGCGCGGCTTTCTTCGACGACTGAACAGCGAGAGGTCCGCGCGTCGCAATGGTCTCCAAAGTTTTCTTGGCGGCGGCCACCAGCTCCGCCTGCGGCAGGACCTTGTTGGCAAGTCCCAGCGCCAAGGCTTGATCGGCTTTGATCATGTCGCCGGTGAAGATCAGCTCACGGGCTTGATTGAGACCAATGGTGCGCGCCAAGCGCACGGTGCCGCCAAAGCCGGGAATCAAACCCAGACTCACTTCGGGAAGACCCATGCGGGCATTGTCCGACGCGTAGATAAAGTCGCAGGCGAGCGCGAGCTCAAGACCGCCGCCGAGGGCGAAGCCGTTCACGGCCGCGATCACGGGCACGGGCAGCTTTTCAATTTGGCGGAAGACCGATTGCCCGCGACGGGCGAAGGTCTCGGCTTCGATGGGATTGAGGCCGCGCATCTCTTTGATATCGGCGCCGGCGACGAACGACTTCTCGCCTTGGCCCGTGATCACGAGTCCCAGGCACTGCTTGGGAAACGATTTTTCAACGAACGTGAGGGCTTCTCCGAGCTCATTTAAGAGCGCGGCGTTCAGGGCGTTGAGAGCGTCCGGTCGATTGAGCGTGAGTGTCCAGACGCGGCCTTCGGTTTCGAGTTTCAAGAATTGAAAGTTCATTTGCTTTGCGCCTCATACTTGTAGAAGCCACGGCCCGATTTGCGGCCCATCCAGCCGGCCTCGACGTACTTCACGAGCAAAGGACAGGGGCGGTACTTCGAATCGCCCAAGCCGTCATGCAAGACGTTCATGATCGCCAGGCAGGTGTCCAGGCCGATAAAGTCCGCGAGCGTGAGCGGTCCCATGGGCTGATTGGTGCCGAGCTTCATCGCATTGTCGATCGCCTCGGGAGAGGCGATGCCTTCGTGCAGGGTGTAGACGGCTTCGTTGATCATCGGCATCAGGATGCGGTTGACGATAAAGCCGGGCATGTCTTTGACCGACTCCACAAAAACCTTGTCCATTTTTTCGGTGAGGCCTTTAACGGTCGCAAACGTCTCATCGGAGGTTTGCAGGCCCTTGATCCCCTCCACGAGTTTCATGAGCGGAACCGGGTTCATGAAGTGCATGCCGGCCACGAGTTCGGGGCGCTTGGTGGCGGCCGCGATTTTGGTGATCGAAATCGACGAGGTGTTCGACGCCAGGATCACGCCGGGTTTGGCGATGGCATCGAGCTCTTTGAAGATTTTGAGTTTCAGGTCGATGTTTTCGGTCGCGGCTTCGACGATGAAGTCCGCTTCCGACAAGGCATTCATCCCCGCCGCGGTTTTGATGCGACCGAGGATCTCTTTCTTTTGATCTTCGCTGAGCGTTCCCTTTTTGATCAGGCGGTCCAAACTCGAGGTGATCGTTGCCACCCCTTTTTGCAAAGACGCTTCGCTGATATCAGTCATGATGACGTTCAAACCGAAAGTGGCGGCGACCTGCGCGATGCCGTTTCCCATTTGACCGGCGCCGACAACGCCGAGGCTGCGAATCTGATCGAGTTTCATAGAATGACTCCTTGCGTCTAAATCCTGGTTGTAAAAGGTGATTTTCTCTCTCACACCGAGGACTTGAAGTCACGCTTTGAACCTTTTACGGAGTTCAAAATTGGAACCACGCCCCCAGTTCCAAAACCGAAACTGGAACCAGTCGAATCCAGCTCAGAACAATTTAAACCCTCGCGCACGGTCGAAACCCGTTGGCATCCGCCTTGCTCAAGCGGAACCCGGAACCAACTTTTTGGGGAGATGACCGTGAAATCGATTTTGATCCGCTGGGCCTTCATGATTCCTTCGCTGCTCTTGGTGGGCGCTTTGTTTTTCTCGGCCCAAGCCCACTCGCAAACGCTTCAAGCTCAGATTCACACGTTAGAACTCGATCCTTCGCTCGGTCTGCCTGGCGATCTGCGCTCGGGTCTGGTGATCGTGCAAAAAGAAACCGAACAGTTGATCGTCCGCTTGAGCCGCGGCTCGCACTGCCCCACCAACGCTCTTTGCCGCGACCTGAACCCCGAAGATGTCGAAATCAAACTCCCGCTGATCGAAATGTCGCAAAACGGCTGCGGGTCGAAAATCTACAAAGCCTCTTTGATGAACGCCGAAGGCGCCAAGCAAGAACTCACCGTCGTCGACAACTCCCGCATGAAATGCATGGTTCTGCGCCCGCAGACCGAAGTGATCTTGAAAACAACATCAACTCTCCCCGCTCTGCAGACCGAATCGTATCTGGGCGCGGCTCAACTGAACTAAGAACGGACTCTGTATGAAATTGACCCTTTCAGCCCTCCTGATCACCCTCGCTGCTTCTCTCACCAACGCCACTCCCGCCCCCGCTCTTTATCAAACGACCGTGAAGCCGCTCTTCATCGATCCCAAATCGGACATCGCCGATCTGCAAGTGGCCGTCGCGGGCGTTACCTACAACCGCGCTCAACAGACGATGACCGTTGTCTTCCAGAGCGAGGCCCGTGTCACGTGCCTGGCCATTGGTTGCCCGCCCTCGATCCAGACCAAAGAAGTCACGCTTCCCGTTCAGTCGATCGAGACCACTTCTTGCGGCTCCACTCTCTACACCGCCGCGCTCGTGAGTGCTGAATTTAAAAATGAAAACCGCGAACTGCGCTTCACCGACAACCGTGGCAACAAGTGCCCGACTTTCGTGGCCTTGTCTGCCGTTGAGCTCGAGTACTCGTACTCCAGCATCGAAGCTGGACGCACGCACTTGACCTTCCGCGGAGAAGAGCCTTTGGCTCCCGTTGTTCCCCGCCCGCGCTCGAAATAATCAGTTCTCTTAATTTTTCTTGCAGTAAAGAAGGGCCAAGTAGGGCTGCCGATTGTCCATCGTGTGGGTGTGAGCCCCATCGGAAGCGATGGTGTGCGTGTGACCCGCCCCTGAACCATTGTTCTGAACACTGATGCCCGTGCCGGCAGCATTGATGCTCAAATTGTGGCCGTGAGCTCCCGCGCTGTCCGTGGTTTTGCTCGCCCAAAAGCCGGAAGCTGCATTGTCCAGACCCGCGATCGAATCCCAGTTCATGTCATTGATCACGAAATCATTGGTGGGATTATTAGTAAAAAAGGTCTGAATCCCATGCGCGTGAGCCCCTTGAACGTCGGTGGTTCCAGAGTGCGCATGGCCCGGGTCCGAGATGCCGTGATTGTGAGAGGGCATTTGGGCCACGGTGATGGCGGTTGAACCTGAGGCCCCCGAGTGTGCGTGCGCGCCGTCCGAAGAGGTGGTTCCCGTGTTGGCTCCGCCCGTGGCATTCAAAGCATAGCTGGCGCCAGAGCCCACAAGAACTCGGTCTTGTGAAGCGGCGTGGGCGGTCCATCCGGTGGGACAGCTGGCGAGATCAAAGGCCATGACCGCTCCCGAAGGAACGCCGACACCCGCATTCGTTCCGATCACGCTCCAGTTCGCCCCATCCGAAACAACAGTCGCGTACTGGTAGGCAATCGGGAGCGGAAAGGTCGTCGCGCCATCGATGGTTTGAGCGGAGGTCGTCGCGATCGTCACCGCATTGGCCGAACCGTCGCTTTTCTTGATGGTGTACTGACGTCCCGCGATTCCCGCCGCCGAGGGCAAGGTGAAGGTCAAAGGACCGGACGTGGCATTACCAATGGTGATGCTGTCGGCGCTCGTGAGCGTTGCGCTCGCGGTGCGCACCGCAAGGGCCGTGGCCACGGATCCTGAGACGTGCAGCGTGGAATTGGGAGCGGTCGTGCCGACCCCCACATTTCCGGAAGAGTCCATCGTCACGGCGGGGTTGTTGGTGGTTCCCCCACTCGGAGTGACTACGAACTGCAAGGCGGCGCCTCGCGCGCCCGAGGAGTGATTGCCCGAAGCGATGGACCGGATCTCGGCGGCATTGAACGTGTTGTCGGTCGAGTTTCGAAATCCAAGCGAGCCGAGGATGTCACCATCATTCGGGTACGCGCCGGTCGTCAAGTCGCCCCGGCCGCGCTGGAAGTTCACACTGGGATTCGACGTTGCGGAGTTCGTCATCAACAAAAGAGCCGAGTCCGCATCTTCGCGTCTGACTAAAATATTGCCGCCGTCCACGGTGAGTTTCCCCGCGCCCGGGTTCTGCGCGCCGATCACCATCGATCCCACCGGGAACGCGATGCGCTTGGCGCCCGTGGTGCCAGCGGGGTGCGCGAACATGAGTGTTGAGACCGGGTTGGTACCAGTGCCCATTTGATTGCTAATTGTCCAGCGGTCCACCGTGCTGGCGGTGCCGTTCCAGTAATTGGCCGTGAGCGCCAAGTTGGGT
>JAHBUS010000008.1 GCA_019637955.1 Pseudobdellovibrionaceae bacterium
GTCGACCGTAATTTTCTGTGACAAGTCGCCTTTCGCCACCGCCGTCGTTACTTTCGCGATGTTACGAACCTGCGCGGTCAGATTTCCGGCGAGACCGTTCACGTTATCGGTGAGATCTTTCCAGGTTCCCGAAACCCCTTTCACGTCTGCCTGACCGCCGAGCTTTCCTTCGGTACCGACCTCTTTCGCCACGCGAGTCACCTCGGCCGCGAAACTTCGGAGCGTATCCACCATCGTATTGATCGTGTTTTTCAGCTCGAGAATCTCCCCGCGCGCATCCACCGTAATTTTTTGCGACAAGTCGCCGTTCGCCACCGCGGTCGTTACTTTCGCGATGTTACGAACCTGCGCGGTCAAGTTTCCGGCGAGACCATTCACGTTATCGGTGAGATCTTTCCAAGTTCCCGAGACCCCTTTTACGTCGGCCTGACCGCCCAAGCGGCCTTCGGTTCCCACCTCTTTCGCCACCCGAGTCACCTCGGCCGCGAAAGAGGAAAGCTGATCCACCATGACGTTGATGGTGTTCTTGAGTTCGTAAATTTCGCCTTTGGCATCGACCGTGATTTTTTGTGACAAGTCGCCCTTCGCCACCGCCGTCGTTACTTTCGCGATGTTACGAACCTGATCCGTCAAGTTGGAGGCAAGACTGTTCACATTGTCGGTCAAATCTTTCCAAATCCCCGAGGCGCCTTTGACGTCGGCCTGACCACCGAGCTTTCCTTGCGTTCCCACCTCTTTTGCCACCCGAGACACCTCGGCGGCGAAAGATGAGAGCTGATCCACCATCGTATTGACGGTCAAACCGATGCGGTGATACTCGCCCTTCAGCGGACGGCCGTCGATCTCCATCGACATTTTTTGCGACAAGTCCCCGCGAGCCACCGAGGTGATCACGCGCGCGGCTTCATTCGTGGGTTGAACGAGATCGGCGATGAGGTCGTTCAAAGCGTTCACGCTGGAGGACCAGCTTCCCTTGATGTTTCCGATCGACACGCGCTCGGTCATCTTTCCTTCAAGGCCAACGATGTTGCGAACGCGCGTAATTTCATCGGCCCAGCTTTCGTTGAGTTCGATGATATCGTTGATGATTTCACCGATATCCGAGACGATTCCGTCCCCTTCGATGGGCATCCGAACGCTGAAGTCTCCGGCGCGCGCCGATTTGACGACGAAGAGAAGCTTGCGCAGCTCCTCACGCGAGATTTCGGCACGTGCCGTGTAGTGCTGATCGGGAATCTCTTTGTAGACCGGAAAATTCTTATGTTCGGCTTTGGAAGAAACCGGCGCCGGCTTGTCTATTATTTTGCCCGACACAGGTTGCTTCATGACCTTCGACTTTTTGCCGTTGGACGACACTTCGGTTTTTGAAGACGATGCCTTCATAGTTGACCCTCGATTTATACGGGAAAGGTGTTCCGACATTAATCGTGTGGAGCACCAAAAATGGGGTCAAAGAAACAAGTGACTAGAATTCTTAACAAGATTGTGTTGATTCCCTGTCCGTGCCTAACATGTTGAAACCCCATCTCATTTTCCGTAACGCGGTTTTGAAAACGCCATTTCAGCCACGCACCACAAAAACATGTTGGTCCTTGGACCAGGACCTGGGGTCCGGTCTTGTCGGTGCACCGCTTGGCCCTGTTTACTAGAACGATGGACGTGGTTTTTCTTGCCGGTGTCGTGGATCCTCAGCGACGCAATTATCGACCTTTCGCGACTTACCAGCTTTCCTGGTACTTGCGTCAGCACGGCTATGAATCGCAAGTGGTGAATTTCATTCACCAAGCTCCCGAGAAACTGATCCGCGAAGCCTTGGCCAAATACATCACCCCGAAAACTAAAATCCTGGGTCTGGGTTTGATGACTCACCCTAAAGATCAGCAGGCCACCATCAAGAAGGTGGAGTCCATTCTCTATTGGGCTAAAAAAACGTACCCGCACGTCAAGATCGTGGCGGGCGGGCCGCTCACTTCTTTTCTGGTGCGCCACTACCGAAACAAGATGCTCTTCGACTACATCTTCTACGGGCATGCCGAAAATACGCTGCTCGAACTTTGCGACCATCTCTGGCGCGGAGGCGATCACCCCAAAGTCACATCGATCCAAGGCAATGATGTGATTGATGAAAATGCGGCGGACCCGAAGAAAATTCGCTTCAACATCGAGCAAAGCCGTTTCGAATGGCACGATTCCGATCATATTCAAGAGGGCGAAACGCTCCCGCTTGAGTTGGGCCGCGGCTGCGTTTTTGCCTGCCGTTTTTGCTCCTACCCGTACATCGGCAAGAAGGTGAATGATTTCAATCGCTCGATGGACTGCATCGAGAACGAACTTCGACGCAATTATGACAAGTGGAAGATCACCAACTACTACATGCTCGACGACACGATCAACGCGTCTCATGAACGGAACGTCGAGTTCTATAAAATGACCCAGCGTTTGCCATTCAAGATCCAATTCGCCGGCTACTGTCGCATGGATTTATTGGCCAAGCGGCCCGATTCCGAAATGATGCTCTTTGAATCGGGACTTCGCGGGGTTTACTTCGGTCTTGAGACCTTCAATCAAGACGCGGCCGACCTGATCAAAAAAGGCTGGAACGCGCGCAATGCCAAACAATTCTTGCCCAAGCTTCACCACGAGATTTGGAAAAAGCGCGTGGGCGTGCAATGCGGCCTGATCGCTGGTTTACCGCCGCAAGGCTTTGAAGAACTAAAAGAAACAAACCGCTGGATGATCGATCATGAAATCAACCACTGGCAGTGGCACCGCCTCGGCATCAATCGCGAGAAAAATTCGCTTTTCACGAGCGAATTCGACCGCAATGCCGAAAGCTACGGTTTTGATTGGTACGTCGACAACGGACAGCTTTACTGGAAAACGCAGTACGCCACCCAGCGCGACGCCGAGAATTGGGTCAGCCAACTGGTGGCCGAGGCGACTCCGCACTTCAAATACGCTTGTTGGAACTTGATGGAGATCGTCCAATATCAACTCGAGCTGCCGGTGATGGTGAACGTCGTGCGCGCGAGCGATCCGTTCCGTAACAAGATCTCGCTCCGCCGCCGCGACTTTTTGACCAACTATTGGTCGCAGCTGCTCGGGCGCAAAGTCACGAACTTCGACTTTCAATAATCATTTGAATCAATTGTGGCGCCAAGTGCCTTTTTCATTTTGGATGACGTTCAAAACGTCGTCCCAGAGCTTGATGCGCGCGTCGATCGCTTCGAGCGCGGCCTGCTCGGCCTCATGAATGTGAACGGGATCGTGATTGCAAAGGCTCTCAACCAGTTCGATCGAGGCGGGGCCGTGCTCTTCGCCGTCAACCGCAATGTGCCGCTCGAGGTAATGGTGAAACTTCGGACAGTCGAGCTTCGAAATGTTGAGACTTTTCGTCAGCTTGGTGAACATTTCGGGAATAATCGTTTCGCGTCCAAAACAAAACGCCGCGGCCACGATGTGCGCTTCACCGCTGTCGATAAACTGAAAGGTCTTGCGCATAAAGTGCGCGGACGCCGGCGGCACCGATGCCGAGTCGATCGCATCGCGAAAACCCAGATCGCGGACCTGCTCAACAAACTCTTCGAGTTGGTTGGCATCGGCACCAACTTCCAGCATGGCTTGGCAATAAAGGTCGTGGTGACTGATCGAGCTTTTGCCGTCGATATCGAGATCACTTTCTTCGGCCAAGATGATCTCATTCACCAAACGGGCCGCGCCCGTGCGGATGTTGTGGGTCGGCACCCAGCAGGTGGTGCTGGGGCAAACATGATGCTGCAAAGTCTTAATAAGACTCATGAAATCCCAGACTGCAAAAACATGGTGCTCCATGAAAATGTGCAGCTCATCCAGAGACTTGATGACCCCGTCGGCGAACAACGGGTGATCGTACAAAGCCTTCTTGCGCGCCAAGATTTTGTTCTGTGGGAGTTTCATACTTCGATTTTAGGGGACAGGGATTTTCATGGCAAACATTGTTGGACGGGAGGTCTATTTCAAGACAGACCTTGGGCGGTCTTCGACTCTGGCGTCACTTCCGAATCGGTGACTGCATGAATCAAACTGACTGCACTCAAGCCGAAATAAAGCTAAACTTAAAGCCATGAAACTCATGAGTTGGAACGTGAATGGGATCCGCGCTTGCGGCAAAAACGGCTTTTTAAAATGGTTCGAGCATGAGGGTGCGGACATCGTCTGCGTCCAGGAAATCAAAGCCACGCCCGAGGTGGTTGAAGACAGCCTCCGCAACCCGCTCAAGTACCATGCTTTTTGGAATCCTGCGAAGAAGCCTGGGTACAGCGGCACGGCCGTCTTTTCGAAAAAAGAGCCTCTCGACGTCATCATGGGCCTTGGCGATCCGCAATTTGACAGCGAAGGCCGCGTGATGATCGTGAAGTACCCAAAGTTCACCCTGGTGAATTCGTATTTTCCGAACAGTCAGCGCGACCACGCCCGGCTCCCCTACAAACTCGCGTTTTGCAAAAAGTTCTTCCAGACGGTCGAGAAGCTTCGCACAAAAGGTGAGAATGTCATCATGTGCGCGGACTGGAATATCGCACATCAAGAGATCGATCTCAAAAACCCAAAGTCCAATCAAAAAAACGCGGGCTTTCTCCCGGAAGAGCGCGCCTGGATGACCAAGTTTATCGAGGCCGGTTACATCGACGCCTTCCGAAAATTTGAACCGGGACCCGGTCATTACACCTGGTGGAGCTACCGACCGGGCGTTCGCGAGAAGAACGTGGGTTGGCGCCTCGACTATTTTATGGCCAATGACGAGTTCGGCGACCGTCTCAAGACCTCGTACCACCGCCACCAAGTCTTTGGCTCGGACCACTGCCCCGTTGGCATTGAACTCAAAAGGTAGGCGGCCTCCGATGAGCACCCAAATGAACGCTTTGTTCTGGAAGAGATTCGCGGCCCAGGTTTGGGAAAAAAAATCGATGGCGTTTCCCAATATTGATTCGCCCTTGCGGGACATCGATGCGGAACGTGTCTTCCACATGCTTGTCAGCTACGCCGATCTTTGCCGCAAAGCCAATGACGTCGGCGGATTCAAGCTTTTCCTTGAAGGCGTGCGCCAATACGATGACGAGACTTTACAGTTGTTACCGCAAAAAAAAGACAAGTCGCTCACCGGATATCATCAGCGCATGCAGAAGCTCTTTTCGGACTACTGCCTTGTTTGCGACGAACTTTTGCAGGTGAGCGAGCAAAACTGGGGACTTCTGTCCCGGTTCACCCATGAACTCTACAGACATGTGGGCTTTCCCCATCGGTTTTCCGAAATCGGCCTTTACTTGGGAAACTATCAGAAAACGCCCTTTGGGGTTCATGTCGATAACTGCGGCGTCTTTAGTTTTCCGGTCGTGGGAACCAAGAAGTTTCGCATTTGGGACGGCTCTTACGTCAAAAAAAATCCCGACCTCGTCGAAGCCCACCAGTATGACAAATTTAAAAAGAACTCGCAGGTCTTAACCGCCAAACCCGGAGATATGACTTATTGGCCTTCACGGGCCTGGCATATCGCGGAGTCTGACGGAAGCTTCAGTGCAACCTGGAGTCTTGGTGTGTGGGTGGACCGTCCCCACAAAGATGTCATCGGCGAGACCCTCAAGTCCTTTCTCGAGCAGACAATGGGACCAGATGCCGATCGGGCCGTGGTTCCATTCAAGGATTTGCATGGGCCCTCAGGTGAAGTGAGCGCTCTTCCGGGTTTGTACCAGAAAACACAAAAAGCGCTTCAGGCGCTGGATGAAGACACTCTTCATGATCTCCTGACGCAAAACTGGCTCACGCAAATTTCAAAGCAGGGACTTAAAACGTCTCCTCGAGCGAAGATGAGGGCGCCTCTTTCCGCTCAAGACGCCATCTCTCTACGCTTACCGTCGCCCATCCTTTGGTCACCTCTTCAGAAAACGAAGAAAATTTGCGTGGCCTTTGCCGGAGAGACCTATTTTCATGAGGCCTCCGCCAGCTTTTTGAAACTTTTAAAGCACCTCAATGAGGGGCAGACTTGTCTGGTCGCAAAGTATCTCAAAGGGCCTGGTAAGTCCGCGGATCTACGACTCCTCCAAACTCTTCAATCAAGGGGCGCACTTGAAATCCGGTCCCGCTCCGCGAAATCGCTTCCTTAAATGTTCGAAGCTCTGAATAATGACTCCATCTGGAGGAGTTTTTTATGAGCACTTACGTTGATGGTTTTGTGATCCCGATTCCGAAAACCAAGGTGAACGCCTACAAGAAAATGGCCAAGATGGGCGCCAAAACTTGGATGAAGCATGGGGCTCTCGCCTACTACGAGTGCGTCGCCGACGACATCAAAGCTCCTTACAGCATCAATTTTCCGACGATGACCAAAGCCAAAAAGAACGAAACGGTGATTTTTGCCTTCATCGTGTTCAAGTCAAAAGCTCATCGCAACAAAGTGAACGCCAAAGTTCACAAAGAATTCGGTGAAATGCCGGGCGCCGAAAACTTCGCGATGCCTTTCGACGTTTCGAAAATGGCTTTCGGCGGCTTCAAAACGCTCGCTCAGGGTTGATGGTAGAGCTGCGTACAATAACATCAATGCCATAGACCTTTTGATAAAATAGAAATCACTTGAATGATTTTACCTTCGCCCGAGTCGTCGAAGGTTTCATCTTCATTAGGTAAAATGTTGAAGTGTGTTCGCCAGCAAACTCCTCACTTTTGCATTTTACTCACAATCTTCCATATCAAGAATTTCAGATCAGTCACATTTATAATCATGAAACACTAGATCATGATCTACTGCTACTATGGCAAACAGTGCTTCAGAGGTCCTACTGTCGTAAAAATTCAGGTTACTCATCTGAAATATTGGAGCATACCCTCCGGAGTGAGTAAAAGATGACCCGCAAGAACTCACCAAGAACAGAAAAGCCGGTTCAAATTCTTATTTGCGAAACACACAGGTGTTTAGGTCCATTCCTAATCCAAGTTGAGTCTGGACCTTTGGATAGATATGCGAATTTGCCATCTCACCAACGTACGGTTTAGATGTTCCTTGACTCACAAGGTCGAGGCAAAAATCCGACAATTTTGTTATGGCAAGAAAAAGTGAAACTAGAATCGATAAGTTTACATGGTCTATAGACAAGTTGAACGCGTATCTGCCAGATGACTGGCGGGATCAAGAGATCAACTTTTTGAGATCACTAAACAAATTCTGTCATAGCAAATATCACGATGAACCAGATTGCTATGCGCCTTTCGAAAAACTCCTAAAAGGTCTGTTTTCCTTTAAAAAATCACCTAACAATAGAATTAGCTCAGAATTACAGTACCTCAGAAACCGAAATCCGAAATCATTTGCGAATTCAAAAGAATGCCCCGATTTTATATTCGGAAAAGACGAAAACGTATTTTTCGAGCTAAAGAACCGTGAGGATCTCGATAAAATAAATACTTCTCGCGGAAAAAGTCCTCACAAACAGATACAAGACTACCTTAAAGCATGCCAGGGTGATGCATTTGGTATCTTGTGTAATCTTGAGACATTTCGCTTTTACTTAAAAGCGGGAGAAGCAGTAAAAGTATCCAAAGACCTAAAAATCGATGAGGCACAGCAAAATGGTCTTTGTGTGGTTCTATTTACAATTTTTTCAGAATCATCTGCTTTTCGAGCTTCAAAGGACGTTCGAGCGCTTCTGCCTTTTGTCGCAAGCAAAGACGGCGATCTTCTCACCAAAGAGGTGGTGGAAATTCTCGTTGAGACATACATTAAAATGAGTCGGCTCGCCTCTCCAAGCGAAGATCACATCTGTCGACTACTAATATGCCGGATAGCCTTTATATTCGTGGCTGAAAGCCGAGGCATTGTCGAAAAAGGTTTATCAGTTCGAATACTAGACGACATGAAGTGGAGCCCGCGAGCTTATCTGCAGTTTTTTGATATGTTCAATCGAGGCAGTAAGAAAAATAATATCCCCAAGTTTAACGGAAAGCTTTTTCACCTCAGAGGCGAGAAAACGATTGGTTCGAGAACTATTAGTGAACTCTACAACGGCATAAAAAGAGTTAATCATCTATTAAATTCTACTAATGCTGAGATTAACGACGAAATCCCAGGGTCTATTTTAGAAACGCTATACTCAGCCGATCACAATTCAGAAAAGATAAAACTTAGCTCCATCTGCGATGATGCTCAAAAAAGAATTACAGACCGCATGGAGAATGGCACCTTTTATACTGGAAAACTTATTTCAGAACTTGCTGCCGATGCGTTAGTGGGCGACCAACAATTTGACTTTATGCCTTCGATTATGGACTTATGCGCAGGCAGTGGTTCGCTTTTACTTCCCTGCATTAGAAAGCTTGCGATGCAGATAAGCCGAAAGAAAGGGCTATCATTTTATGATGCCTTAGAAAATGTCATCGCAAATAATCTTTGGGCTGTAGACAAAGATAAAACAGCTATAGAGCTAATCAGACTGAACCTAGCGATCGAAACGGCACGTTTTGGCACCCCTTTAATCGACTCCTCTCAACACTTAATCAGAGCTGACGCCTTAGGAAGTATCGACGCCCCTATGGGTAGTTTTGATCTTTGCATATCGAATCCACCATATTTGTTGTGGGAAAAACTCACCTCAGAACAAAGCGAATTGGATGGTGAATCCCTAAAAACAGGTAGTGAGCTTTTCTCCTCATCAAGCAAACCAGACCTATGGTACTTTTTTCTCGAGAAAGCTTTGAAGCTTGTAAAAATAGGTGGAAGGGTAGGCCTAGTTGTAAGTGATACCTGGATTAGTTCAGGCCGAGGTGCCGACGTCAGAAAGTTGTTCGAAAATACTCTAACTTTAGAAAAGGTGATCCATTTCGGATATCCCCTCTTTCCCGGGTCGTCATCATGTCCCTCTATTCTTATTATACGCAAAGAGGAGCCTGACGCAAATCATCAAGTCATTATCGAGTCCTATCGATCAGAGAGCAAACGCCAAACTACGAACGCGATTTTGCGAAAAACACCAGTGAATCGATGGTTGTTGTCTCAGTCCGAACTTACACAATGGCTAGAGAAGTGTATCCCATTTGCCGGGGATCTGGAGGCAAAACGGTCTCGCTACCAAACCGACAGGCTACCTAAATTTAAAGAAATAGGTTTGGAGGTAACGGAGTTCAGGCTGCAGGGAAAGGTTAACAAATCCAGTATTAAAAAATCATCCAGGCGGCGCAGTGATATTCCAGTTATGGCGGGAAGAGATTTCGGTAAGAATATGGGATTTATCGCCGCAAGCAAAGTTCCTGAGAGTTGGCTAACCGTCGGAAATCCAGCAATCCTTGTACAGAGGAAGGGTCCGTTCATTAACACAACCGTCGTTGATAAATGCCCAGCTCCCTTTGTGGGCTTGACCGTCGTTGGTTGCGCAAAACGACTTCCCCTAAAGGTCTTAAAGGAACTCAATACTTATTTGAATTCCGATGATTTTCGCAAATGGTACATGATGAGATATTCAACAACATGGACTCAGGGCGGTTATTTGTTTCTTAATACCTTTATGTCTGACTATCCCTGCCCGAGAGATATTGCGGAAAAGATTTTAAAAATTACTAAAACCGAGAAAATTTTGAAGGCAGCTTAAGAACATTGCTACTCGCCCTGCATTTTAAAGCCGTCTTAAATAAACACGCTGGAAAAGAAAAATTAATAGTTGGAGATAAAATGGTAGGGGCTGAGGGATTCGAACCCCCGATCCGGCGGTTATGAGCCGCCTGCTTTAACCAACTAAGCTAAGCCCCCGCCGCGGGTTCAAAAAAAGGCTAGCAAACATCGCGTCTTGCCACAAACCAAAAACATCTGCGACCCTAGAGGGCCATCGGAGGTCCTCATGCTCATGACACTACTGTTCTCACTCACCGTCTCGGCCGCACCGGTTGAATCGGTGGTCACCACGCCTCACGCACCGCGCGTGCAAGGCCTCTGGAAAAGCCTCGAACCCGAAAAGATCGGTGGCAATGTCTACGCCACCAAAGAGATCGAGTTCACCCTGAGCCGCTGGCAAGAGACCATCTTCTTCGCGCAAGATTCCGACATGAAGAAGGTCTTTTTGATCCACCGATCCGAAGGCCCTTTCGAACTCAAAGCGGGCGCCGAAGGTGCCCCCTGGAAGCTGGATCTCAAAGTCAGCCGCCGCGCCCTGAATCTGCAACGAGTGAACCCTGCACTTGCCGGCACGCTCGGCATCCGCGGCTGTGGCTTGCTCCCCAAAAAAGAAGTCACGGTTGAAATCGACAGCTGTGGGCTCTTCCCGGCGACGTCGAAATGCCCCATCGAATACGAGATCGTGCAGAACAAAGACGGACGCCTTTACCTTGGCGGTCACGGCATGCACGAGTTCAAATGCATTGAGGCCCAGCGGCCGAGCACTCTTGAGCCCATGGGCCTCAAGAAGGTCCACTAGCGCATCCCCAAAAAAGAAAGGCTCCTTGCGGAGCCTTTCTTCAATCGTTTTTTCAGTTTAAAATTTATGTATCAACGAACGTCTTGAGTTTGTTCGAACGCGAGGGGTGGCGCAACTTGCGCAGAGCCTTGGCCTCGATCTGACGGATCCGCTCACGAGTCACGTTGAAATCCTGACCCACCTCTTCAAGGGTGTGATCCGACTCTTCACCGATCCCGAAGCGCATGCGCAGGACCTTCTCCTCACGAGGAGTGAGCGTCGAAAGCACGCGGCGGGTTTGCTCGGCCAAGTTCAAATTCACGATGGCCTCGGCGGGGTTGATGACCTTTTTGTCCTCGATAAAGTCGCCCAAGTGCGAATCTTCCTCTTCACCCACGGGGGTTTCGAGCGAGATCGGCTCTTTCGCGATTTTCAAGACTTTACGGACCTTGTCGACCGGCATGTCCATGCGCTCGGCGATCTCTTCGGGCATCGGCTCGCGGCCAAGCTCCTGAACCAAGTAGCGCGACGTGCGCACCAACTTGTTGATCGTTTCGATCATGTGAACCGGAATACGGATCGTACGGGCCTGATCCGCGATGGCGCGGGTGATGGCCTGACGGATCCACCAAGTCGCGTACGTCGAGAATTTAAATCCACGGCGGTACTCGAACTTGTCGACGGCTTTCATCAAACCGATGTTGCCCTCTTGGATCAAATCCAAGAATTGCAAACCGCGGTTGGTGTACTTTTTCGCGATCGAAACCACGAGACGAAGATTCGCCTCGACGAGTTCGGATTTCGCGTAGTCGGACTCTTTCTCACCTTTCCAGATCGCGGTGTAGGTCTCGCTGATCCAGCGGTGATTCATTTCGGTTTCTTCGAGCAGGCGCTGAACGCGGATGTTGGCTTCTTGAGCCTGCAGCGCGTACGTGCGGAAACGGGCAAAAGAAAGGCCCGTGTCCTTCGTCATTTTTTGCAGCTCTTTCTCGTTGCCCTCGATAAGTTTGAGGCGTTCAACGAGCGCGTTCGTGTCTTTGGAGAACGTGCGCTCATTGCCGTCTTTCACGCGGCGGCGGAGCGAGTTGAGGCGGTTCACGAGATTGCGGAACTTCACGACGATCCGGTTGATCGTCTTACGGTTGAAGTTGATGCTCTCGAAATTCGCCATGAGCACTTCGTTCAAAGCGGTGAGTTCTTTCCAGGCTTTGTCGCGCGAAGGAGAGTTGAGCTCCTCTTTACGCAAGGTCGCAAACAGCGGGCCCGCGGTGCGCTTGTACTCGTTTACGATCCCGATCAATTGGTGGATCTTCTCGATGTACTCTTTTTCGTCGTACTGAGTTTCTTCGTCCTCAAGACCGCGGAAGATCGATTTGACCTTGATGCGGCCTTCATCGAGGCGCTTACCGAGATTGATGATCTCGATGGTTCCGATGGGCGACATCAAGATGGCGCGCACGATCTCGCGCTCGCCCTTCTCGATACGGCGGGCGATCTCAACTTCACCCTCACGGGTGAGCAGCGAAACCGAGCCCATTTTGCGCAGGTAAAGACGAACGGGGTCATTGCCCTTGACGTCTTCGCCTTCGGATTCTTCGTCTTCGTCTTTCTCTTCGTCCTCTTTGTCGGGGTCGGCGAGGAAGGCGTCTTTTTCTTCATCTTTACCGGTTTCGAGTTCGGTGATGGTCACACCGCCAACTTCGAGACCGTGCATGAAAGCATCGAGCACGCTGGCCGCGATGATTTCGGGGGGGAGCAACTCGTTAATCTCCTCGATCGTGAGCGTGCCTTTTTCTTTGGCCAGCTTCACGAACTTCTGGACTTCTTCTTTGATCATCGCCTCTTGTTCGGCGACGGAAAGAATTTTAACGGGCTCTTTGGAATTCGGATTCATCGACATCTGTTTCCCTTCACGATTCCTTTTGCAGATTCAGACGGTCACGCTGAACTTTCATCAAGCGTTCCATCAACTCAGGGCTCGGCGCGACTTTCAACTGCTGCTGAATACGCGCGACTTCGGCCTTGAGGGCGAGATCACGAACACGTTTCAAAGAGTCTTTGAACAGTCCGCGCTCGCGCTCCTGCTTTTCACCCTCGTCGTCATCGGAGTTGGATCCGCCCGCGATTTCGCCGGCGCCGATCAGCATCTCTGGTTTGTCGACAATTGAAGTCAGCAGACCGGTCAATTTATCAAACTTTTCAGGACCTTGTCGAGTGTGTTCTGCTGCCTTTTCCAGCAAGGCGCGAACCCCGGCGTGAGTCACCTGATCCAGAATCTGGGCGTCCATGGCCTCTTCAAAGTAGGCACGGTTTTTGAGCATGAGCCCAGCTAGTAATATTTCAACAGCTGGCGCACCTTCCAGGCGGATTTGACCTTCCACAAAGGCCTCGGACGGGACCATGGGAGCCGGTTTTTCGGCGGCTTCGGAGCCGCGAGAGGACCCAGAAAAACTTGCATTCCGAGCTGGCGCAGCATTTTGCATAGGGGCCTGGTAACCGCTCCCACGAGGCGAAAACTTGAGCGCATCCATCAACCAACGCTCCTCAACCCCCAGTTTGGCCTGCACCTCACGGAAGTAAAGACCCTTCAAACGGTGATCGCGCATCGATTCGAAAATCGGGAGCAAACGGTCGCAGAGCTGAACTTTTTCCGAAGCTTCGCCGCGGAACTCTTGCGTCCACTGACCCAAAACAAGCGTGAAAAGATCGGGCGCGCGGTCAAGCATCTGCTTGAGCGCCTCGGGGCCTCTGGCCTTGATGAAATCGTCGGGGTCCATGTCGTCCGGCAAGACCAAACCCTTGGGGTGCAGTTCGCTCGCGAGCAAAATCGGCAGTGAGCGCTCCGCCGCCGTCAGCCCCGCCTGATCACCGTCAAAAAGCGCGATCACGTTCTTGGTCATGCGGCCCAAAATTTTGCCGTGCTCGGGCGTGAGCGCGGTTCCCATGGTGGCCACGCACTGGCTGATGCCCGACTGCGCGAGCGACACCACGTCCATGTAACCCTCAACGATCAGCACCTGGTCTTCACTGCGCACATAGCGCGCGGCCTGAGACATCCCGTAAAGAATTTTGCCTTTGGTGAAAACCGGCGTCTCGGGGCTGTTCAAATATTTGGGCTCGCCTTGCAAGATCACGCGGCCACCGAACGCGATGGGCTCGCCCATCGGGTTCAGAATCGGAAACATCAAGCGGTCGCGAAACAAGTCGAAATGGCCGTTGCCTTCCTTGCGGGCTTTGATCAACCGGGCCTCTTCGGCCAGGCTCATCGAAACCCCCTTGGATTTCAGATAATTCGTGAGACCATCCCACTCTTCGCCCGCATAGCCGATTTGGAATTCTTGGATGGTCTCGGGCGTGAGTCCGCGTTTCGCCGCGTAGACTTTGGCGTGATGATTCGAGGGCAAGCGGCGGAACGACTCGAAAAAATACTGGGCCGCGATTTTGTTCGCGTTCATCAGCTCTTTTTTCTTCTTCGAAATCAGGTCTTGTTGGTCACGGTCGGCGCTGGTGTCCTCAGGGATCGCGATGTTCGCGCGATTGGCGAGGTACTCAAGCGCATCGCGGAAGTTCATGCCGTTGTAGTCGCGCAAGAACGTGAAGATGTTCCCCTTTTTGCCGCAGCCGAAGCAGTTGTAAACCTGCTTGGCCTCGCTCACCGAGAACGAGGCGGTCTTTTCGGGGTGATCCGGAAACGGACAACGGCCCATAAACCCGCCGGCGGCGGGCTTGAGCTGTGTGTATTGAGAAATGACGTCCACGAGGTTGTTGGCCTCTTGGACCTTCTCGATGAAGTCCTGACCGAATCGCATTCAGGTCCTTTTAAGTCAGTTTAGATTTGATCACTTCGCTGACGATTTTGTTGTCGGCCGCGCCGCCCGATTTGGCGATGACCGCCTTCATCACGGGGCCCATGTCTTTCACCGTCGAAGCTTTGAGCTCGGCGATGGTGGCGACAACAAGCGCCTCAATCTGCTCGCGCGACATTTGCGCGGGCAGGTAGTTTTCGAGAATTTTAAGCTCGGCCGTCTCTTTGTCGACGAGATCTTGGCGGCTGGCGGCTTGGTACTGCTCGATGGATTCTTTGCGCTGCTTCACCATCTTCTTCACGACGCCGAGGACGTCATCGGGCGTGATGGGGTTGGGGCGCATGTCGATTTCGGTTTTCTTGATCGCGGCTTGCAAAAAGCGGATGGCGTCCAGACGAAGTGAGTCTTTGGCGCGCATGGCGTCTTTCATGTCGGCGGTGAGTTTTTCGCGGATATCCATGAGAGTTCCTTTCGGTGGGTCAAAAAACAAAGGGAGATCCTGTGCGGATCTCCCTTTTGAAAAACAATTCAAGAGCGGAGATCAATCTCCCCAGCTTTTGCGGGTTTTCTTCGCTGCACGCTTGCGTGCCGCGATCGATTTCTTTTTCAAACGAACGCTCGGTTTTTCAAAGTTCTCGCGCTTTTTAACTTCCGACAAGATGCCGGCTTTTTCGCACGATTTTTTGAAACGACGGAAAGCGCCTTCGAAGCTTTCACCGTCTTTAATACGAACCATTGCCACAAAAATCACCGGGCCTTTCAAGGTGGCGGAAAGATCAAGGATGTAGCACCTCGCTTTGGGGCTGACAACACTGGAGACCTCCCCTAGGATCTTTCACATGAGTTCAGAGACAAATGGTGTGTCGCGTCAGGATGAGTTCTGGATGCGCAAGGCGCTCGAATTGGCCCGAAAAGCCGGTGAACGGGATGAAGTCCCGATCGGGGCCCTTTTAATTGGATCTGACGGCACCACCATCCTTTCGCGGGCCATGAACCGCAAAGAGGAGTGGATGACCCCCTTGGGGCATGCCGAACTCATTGCCCTGCACCGGGCTTCGCAAAAAAAGCGGGCCTGGCGCCTGACCGGCAGCACCCTTTACGTGACGCTCGAGCCCTGCGTGATGTGCGCGGGCGCCCTTTGGCAGGCGCGCGTTTCGCGCGTGGTTTATGGCGCGAGTGATCCCAAAGGCGGCGGCGTGAAATCGCTGTACCAAATTTTGGAAGACCCTCGCCTGAATCACCGCTGCGAAGTTGTCGGCGGCGTTCTTGCCAGCGAGTGCGGCTTGCTTCTCTCGAACTACTTCCGCGAGAAAAGGAAAAAATAATGTCTTTGATGTCGCCCGAGCGTGCGCTCGCAGAACTCGACCAGCTGCTCACAGAGTGGAACTCGACGCCGGTGGGGCGCCGGACTTTTCTGATGTCGATGGGCGTGATTCTGGCCAGCTGCGCGACGCCCGAAAAAACGCGCTTCCGCGAGGGCGACAATACCGGGCAGAACACGGATCTCACCGTGGCGGATGAAAAGCGCATGACCCAAGAAGTGCTTCCGCAAATGCGCAAAGACTACCCGGCGCTGAAAAACGCCGAGATGCAGGCGTACGTCAGCAACCTCGGCCGCCGCATTTCTTTGGCCAACAAAATCGAAGGCCATCCGTACAACTACAATTTCACCGTGGTCGATGTCGATTACGTGAATGCGTTCGCGCTTCCCGCGGGAACCGTGTTTGTCACCACCCCGCTCATCGCGATGGCCGACAACGAAGCCGAACTCGCGGGCGTGATCGGGCACGAGATCGGACACATCAAAGCGCGCCACACGGCCGAGCGCATGGATGCCGCCAAGCGGGCGCAAAGCAGCACCTGGAAATATGCGCTGGGCGGGGGTCTTTTGGGAGGCGTGCTCGGTTACGGTTTGGGACGAATCGCCTGCCCGCCGAGCGACAATGCCTGTTTGCAAAAGGCCACGCAGCTCGGCGCCGCCGCCGGCGCGGGCGGCGGACTTTTGGTGCAGAAATACGGCTTCATGCAAAACTCGCAAGAAGACGAAATGGAAGCGGACCGCATCGGCTTTCGCACGGCCTTGAATGCGGGTTACGACAAAGACAAAATCGGCACATTCTACTCCAAACTTCTGACGATGGAGCGCCAACGCAAAGGTGAATCGCCCGCGATCTTACAAAGCGTGCAAGACGCGATGAGCACGCACCCGCCGTCTCAGCGCCGCGTGGACCAAATGAATGAGATGGCCGCGCAAACGCCGCGCTCGGCGAAGTCGGTGGTGTCGTCTCGTGATTTTGACCGCATGAAAGCGATGGCCGTCAAAATCGGCGCCGCCAAAAAGTCGAAGGCCTAGCTCGCAAAACTCCAGACAAACTCAAGGACCACTCAAGATCCCTCAATTGTGAAGGCCTCAGAGCGTTCTGGACTTCGCACGCTCAAAGCCGCTCCTTATCCTGCATAAACATAAAAAGCTGAGCCACCACATGGTTCCAAGGAAGGATTCACTTATGCATTCTCGTTTGTGCCTTGCGATGATTGTCCCCGCTCTCGTTCTCACCGCTTGTTCCGGCGGAGGCGGAGGATCCAGCAGCTCCTCTTCAAAACCGGGAACATTGGTCCCCTCGGCGAGCGGCGGCGCGGCCTCGGCCTCAACCCTCTCGGGCGACTTCTCCGCGATGGCGGCTTCGATCCCGATTTACTCGTCTTCGATTCCCGCAGATGTGGACGGCGCCGCGCCCGTTTTGAATGTCGCGCGAGGTTTCTTTCGAGGCGCCGGCGCGTTTGACATGTACAGCTGCATGGCCGCGGTTTTGTCGGGCTCGGATTTGGCGGCGGGCCTTTTCGATGGCAGCACCCATATCATTTCGGGTGGAAGCGTCACCGAAAAGTACCGCGTAAAAGTCGTTAAATCCGGAAGCGAGATCACGTCCTTCGAACTCGACTCCGCAACGTCGGGTGTGGCGCAAACGGCGCTTCGCTATTCGGTCACCGCCGGTACGGCCACCGCCACTTTCGCCAATGGCGCCGACTGGCTCACCGTTCAAGGAACGGTCGCGGGCGGCGCGTGGACCGGGACCAAAACGATGCGCTTTATCGGAACAGATCCCAACGCCTCCAATGCGGCGGTTGAGATGACCATCGTTCAGGCCGGCAACGCGATGTCCGTCGAAGGAACGCACGGAACTCTCGGGGATTTTTACGCGCGCACCAGCCTTGAAGGCACGACACTGTGGAATTTGAAGATGGGACACGGAGCCGCCAAGTCGGACTTCACGGTCACCAACAACCTTGGAATGTCGGGAGTCGTCGGTTGGTCGGATGCCGGCGCGGACGCGGTCGCAAACACCAGCTCCCACTACGCGAACGTCAATTCTCACTCGCTTTCGACCATCGATCATACGGCCAACTTAACCGCGACCTGGGACGGAACGGGCACGGTTGAAGCGGCGCTCACCTCCTACCCCGTGCTGGCGCAAAAGATCCTCGCTTGCGAGGACGCCTATATTTTTTAGGCACGAAACTTGATCTTCGACCGTCCACCTGGATGATCCAAGGCTCTAAAGGTTTATAGGCCCTGCCGCCCCCGGCAAGGCCGCCCAAAAAGAGCCCGCGGCCATCCGATCGACACTTGATGCCGTGGACGGCAGGAGACTCACATGATGAAGACCCCCGCATTTTCGATTCTCTTTTTGACCGGGAGCTTGCTGCTGGCTGCTTGCCAAGGCTCGAACACCTCTTCGGCCCTGCAAATGGGCGAAGGCGACAGTATCGTCGGTGGGTCCGTGGCCTCGTCTCGCGATTTCGGCCGCAACACTCTTGTCAGTCTTCGTCGCAAGGCGACCGATGGCATCTTTTGCACAGGTTCTTTGATTCACTCACGGATCGTTTTGACCGCCGCTCATTGCTTGAAAGCATCGGGACTAACCGCTGAAGACATCGTGATTGGTTTTGCGGCCAATCCCGAGGCGCGCGTTGATGTCGATGCAGCGGAGTCTCACGACGGTTTTCAGATGAATGCTGAGCGCAGCTTTTTCGGCGGGTCGAAAATTCGAATCACGGGAGATGTGGCCCTGCTCCGCCTGGTTCGCAGCGCCCCCCAAGGCGCTCAAATCGCCGATCTTCCCCGCGCGGCCGTGAAGCCCGGTCAAAACATCCAGGTTAAAATTTTCGGCTACGGAAAAACCGACTACCGCCAGACTGGCGTTGATGGAAATTTGCGCCTCGTGGACAAGGCGGCCTTCGTTGAATCCGAGACTCCCCATCTTTTGATTGATGACGAGACCGATGGCCACGGCACCTGCAGTGGCGACTCGGGCGGGCCTTCGTTCTTGATCGGCGCGAAGCGACCCACCGTGATGGCCGTCGTTTCGGCGACCCTCTCAATGGGCGGATTTCTCAGCGGACGCGGCCAGGACGTGTGCCGCCAGAAGAACGGTCTGACTCAGACCGGTTACTATCTCGATTGGCTCCTGCAGAAAAAAGCCGAGCTGCTCTCGCAGTAAGGCCTTGGACGGCACTCACAAAATAAAAAACCCAGCGCGAAGCTGGGTTTTTTATTTGTTCGATCCGAAGATCGAGCGACTTACATTGTTTTTTCTTTGATGCAAGTTTTGAGGTCTTTGCCTTTTTTGCCTTCCGATTTACAAGCTGCTTTCGCATCTTTTTTTGTCATTTTGGTTGTCGCTTCAGCTGTGTGGGCAGCGGGAGCTGCGGGCTGACCAGCTTCGTGCTGAGCTTGAGCGAAAGCCATTGTCGACATCATCAGAACTGCAGAAACTACGATCGATTTCATGGAAACTCCTTTTTTACTCTCACCTTGAGAGACCACAAAAGGTTAACAGCCCCTTTTCCTGAAGAAAAGAGCCTGGGGGATTAATTAATTTTCATGCTGCTGGACGCTGATAGCGGCGTTACATGCCCTTATAACGAATGCCTTTGGCTTCAAGGAGGGCTTTCAATTTGGGACGCTGATCTCCCTGGATCTCAATTTGACCCGCCTTGTCCCCGATCTTGTGCGTTCCGCCAACACCGCATTTGGCCTTGAGCTCTTTCGCAAGGTCCTTGAGGTAAGTCTCGTGCTTCGGCAGGCCATCGATCACGGTGACCGTCTTGCCGCCCCGGCCCGACTTCTCGAGGCGAAAGATCGCGACGATCTGCGCCGGATCCACCGAACCTCCCGCCGACGCCTGGCACTTGCACTCGTCTTTCAGCTTACGGCAATGACGGCACAGAACTTGGTCGCGGGGGTCAGTGGAGTAAACAAGTCGGGTGTTCGCGCTCATGGAGTTTCGTCTTCTTTTTGACCTTCATCGGAAGAGGGCGCCGCAGGGCCAATCTTCATATTCTTGAATTCGTGACCATCATATCGATACAACTGACCCTCGTTGTCCATCACCGTCGTCAAAATGACGGGGCGCTGCCAAATCGCGTACACGTTTTTCATGGTTTCATTCATGAAATCCGGCTGCAAGTCGATGCCCTCCCAGAGATGGCTCATCAACAGCTCGCCGCGGTTCTCGAAGTTGGCGTCCTCGATGCGGATGATCGGTTGGCCGAAGTTGGTCATCTGGAACAAAAGCTTCGCTTTGATCGCCTTGAAGTCGCGAGTGTCGATTTCAAACGCCTGCGTGCGCTTATTGAACTTGTAGACGAACAGCTTGTGACGGACGCAGAAGTCCTCGGTCAAAAACTCGTCGATAAACGTGACGTCATTGTAGACCTTGCGGACTTCAAAAATTTTATCGCGGCCCAAACCGGTTTTCTTATCCCAATTTTTTCGCTCGCGCACATCGTCGCACTCTTCCCAATCGCGTCCGAAGCGGCCTTTGTTCCATCGGTCTTCGATATCGCGCATCAGCTCGATTCCGACCTTGTAGGGGTTGTAGGACTGCGGACCCATGTGGGTCGTTCCCGAATGGTGATCCGCGAAATCGATGATTTCCGAATCGGTCAGGATTTTCTGAGTCATGATTTTCGAGTGCCAGTACGAGGCCCAACCTTCGTTCATGGTCTTGGTCATGCCTTGCGGAGCGAAGTAGTAAGCCTCATCGCGAATGATCGACAAGACATCGACCTGCCAATCTTCGAGAGGCGCGTGGTCGATCAGGAACTTCAAGATATCACGCTGAGGCTCGGCCGGAAAACGCGCTTGCTTGGCGGCATTTTCTTCCATTTTGCGGCGCTGCTCGGCCACGAACTCAGGGGGGTTGATGTAATCGCGCATGTACTCGCGGTCGTACTTGAGCAAAAATCCCCGGTCGCGCGCGGGATCCGCCGCGGGCGTTTGCGACTTCACGGTCGGGTTGATGGGGCTGTAAACCGAGTGCCGGTCGATCAAGTTTTCGAGCGAAAGACAGCGGTCGATGAACGCCTCAACCACGTCGACCCCGTACCGGTCGATGTAGCGACGGATACGCGTGCCGTGATTCGCCATCTGGTCCATCATTTTTCGGTTCGTCTTACTGAACCAGATGTTGTTCTTAAAAAAGTCGCAGTGACCATAGACGTGCGCCATGACGAGCTTTTGGTCCATCATCATGTTGCCTTCCATCAGATAGGCGTAACAAGGATCGGTGTTGATGACCATTTCGTAAATTTTAGACAAACCATACTCGTAAGACTTCGAAAGGTGCTCGTACTCCATACCGAACTTCCAGTGCGGATAACGCACCGGAAAACCGCCCAACGCGGCGAACTGATTGATTTGATCGTAGGTGATCAATTCAAAAATCGTTTCGAAAAAATCAAGGCCGTACTCTTTGGCGACGGCGCAGATTTTCTTGCGCTCAGCTTCGAGTTCAGGGGTGAGGTTCGCCATTTATTTCCCCTTTCCTAAGAAGTCCTTGATGGAGTCCAAGATCTTATCGCGGTTTTCAATCTGACTGGTGATGATCCGGTCATCCTCGGGGAACTCTTTCTGGAGGTCCTTTAAGAATTGACCGCTTCCGTACTTGGATTCGACCTGGCCGTAGCAGAAAACGTTCACGTTCGGCAGAAAGAATTCTTTCAAGAGCTGCACGCAAAGACGCGTGTCCTCACCGCTCCAATTGTCGCCATCCGAGAAATGAAACGGGTAAACATTCCACTCGTCCGTATTGTACTCGGCTTGAATCATCTCCATGCAGAGTTTATACGCCGAGCTGATCAGCGTTCCGCCCGATTCGCTCGTGCGGAAGAACGTGTTTTCATCGACCTCTTTGGCCGCGGCATCGTGAATGATGAACCGGGTCTCCAGGCCCTTGTAATGCTTGCGCAGCCAAGCGTTGATCCAAAAGCTCTCCAGGCGCACGATCTCTTTTTGCTCATCGCCCATCGATCCCGAGACGTCCATCATGTAAATGATGACGGCCTTGGTTTGAGGCTTGGTCACGGTTTTAAACGTTCGATACCTAAAATCGCGGCGGATCGGCACGATGCGCGGATCTTTGGGATCGTAGGTCCCCGAGGTGATGTAGCGTTTGAGCGCCTGCTTATACACGGTTTTAAAATGGCGCAGGCCTTCGGGTCCGACGGGCGCGATGCCCGAATAACGAGTTTTCTGAGTCTCGATATTTTTTGAACCTTTGGGCTGGATTTTCGGCAGCTCCAGCTTCTCGCCCAAGATTTCGGCGAGTTCATCGACCGACATTTCGGCTTCGAGCATGTGCTGACCGGCTTCGCTCCCGGCCTGGCCCTCGCCCTCACCGGGCTCGCCCACGCCTTCGCCAGGCTTTCCTTCGCCCTGCCCAACGCCGCCTTTTTGCTTGGGACCGTAGCGGAAGTTGGGGATGTCGATCGAAGGGAGCGGAATTTTCACGTACTCATTTTCGCGCTTACCGATCATCTCTCCTTGAGAGACGTACTTGCGTAGATCGGCCTTGATCTTGCCTTTGATAATATTTCGGAACCGACTCTGATCTTCTTTGATGGACATCCGGGTCCCCCTCGTTTGGGCTCTCTTCTCGCGAAGAGAGCCATTCCCATCATCAGCGAGCCTCCCTTAAAGCGGCCGCTTACTTGTTTTTGACGTCGCCACGGGCGTAAATGCTCGCCACGTAGTGCAAAACGTCCGTCGCCGAAATCTCGTCGTAACCGAAGTCCTTGATCAGACGGGTTTTGACGATATCGATTTTCTCTTGCGTGTCCTTGTCCGTGACCGAACTGACCAGCGAGGTCAGCTTGATCGTGTCTTTCTGGTCTTCAAACAACTTGAGCTCGAGCGCCTTGTGCAGGCGATCGTTCATTTTGTAGTTGAACTTCTTACCTTCAAGAGACTGTGCGCCGATGTAGTTCATAATCTCGCGGCGGAAATCGTCTTTACGCGACTCGGGGATTTCGATCTTCTCCTCGATCGAACGCATCAAGCGCTCATCGGGCTCCTCGTCCATCCCGGTAAAGGGATTGCGCACGCGCTCGCGCTGCGTGTAGGCCTTGAGATTGTCGATGTAATTCGCGCACAAACGCTGCAGGGCGCTCTCGTCCGCACTGATCGCACGCTGCACCTCGGCCTTGATGATCTCTTCGTACTCTTGACGGACCACGCCCAAGAGCTCCCGGTACTCGGCCTTGAGGTCCTCGTTCGACAAGAGCGAGTGGTTCTTCAGACCCGAATCCAGCTCGTTCAGAATCATGAACGGGTTCACCGATCCCCGGTTGTTCTGCTGGGCATTGACAATCGCGTTCGACAGTTTGTCTTGAATATAGCGCGGCGAAATCCCCTCAAGGCCCTCGCGCATGGTTTCTTTGCGCAGCTCGCGAACGTTATCTTCCGTGTAGTTCGGCAGAGTCTTGCCGTTGTACAGTTTGAGCTTTTGCAGACGCGTGAGGTTGGCTTTCTTGGGTTTTTCAAGACGGGTCATGATCGCCCACATCGCCGCCATCTCGATGGTGTGAGGCGCGATCGAAATGCCGCGGATTTTCTTGGAGTTGAAATCCTTTTTATAGATATTGATCTCATTGCTCCACTTGGTGATGTAAGGAATGTCGATCTTCACCGTCCGGTCGCGCAGGGCCTCCATGAACTCGTTGTCCTGCAGGCGGCGGTACTCCGGCTCATTCGTGTGACCAATGATCACTTCGTCGATATAAGTTTGCGCGAACTTCTTGGGTTTCACGCGGTGCTCTTGCGAAGCGCCGAGCAAGTCGTACAAGAAGGCCACGTCCAACTTCAAAACTTCGACGAATTCGATCATGCCGCGATTGGCGACGTTGAACTCCCCGTCGAAGTTGAAGGCACGAGGGTCCGAGTCCGATCCGTACTCGGCGATCTTGCGGTAATTGATATCGCCCGTGAGCTCGGTCGAATCCTGATTCTTCTCGTCTTTAGGTTGAAACGTGCCGATCCCAATGCGGTCGGACTCTGACAGCACCAAGCGCTTCACGCGCACGTGCGAGAGAACCTTCATCAAGTCGCCATCGTAACGCTCCATCAAATGACGGAAGATAAAACGACTGGGAGGCGAAAGCTCGCCCTCGACCGCGACGCGGAAGGTGCCTTCCTGACCGCGGTTGATTTCGTCGTAGACCTGCGCGCGCAAGCCCTCGGGAATCAAGAGCAAGGGCTCTTCGTTCATCGGGCTCGGAAAGGTGCGCGCCTCTTTACCGAAGAGATCGCCAAGCTCCCCTTTTTCATCGATCCACTCGAAGGTGTAGTGAGCGCCTTCTTTGGTTTTCGAGTAAGCTTCGAGGCCCTTTTTGATCATGCGGCACACGGTCGATTTGGCCGAGCCCACGGGACCGTGCAAAAGGATCACGCGCTTTTCGGTGCCGTAACCCAAAGCCGCGGCCTTCAGAACGTTGACCAGCTTCATGAGGGGAACGTCCATGCCGAAAACGGCATCTTTGCCGTTGTTTTTTGCGTCGTCGAAAAATTTGTAACGAACCACCGGCTTTTTAAAATCGATGTAATCCTCGGTACCCGCTTCGACGATCATGTCGAACATGCGCTGAAACGCATTGCGGGTGATGCGAGGATCGGCTTTGACGAGATCCAGATACTCATTGAAAGTCCCGCTCCAGTTCGCATGGTAGATCCCATGCTCTGTCTGCCAATTGCTAACGATTGATTTTAGATCAACGCGTGCCATGGGACCTCCTCATCGTGGTTCTCGGGGACCGACCTTGGTCCTCTAGTCTCATTATGACAGTCCAGAGTAAAAAATGGTCAAATGCGGCGTAAATTATTCTGAAAACGGCGCTTTTTGGTCCAGTCCCATCACGGGAGCTTATGCCTCGAATAGCCATCGGGAATTGTCATGGCAAAAGTGTCCGGTTTGGGCTGGACATTGGTCTTGATATCCGTGGGCAGGAACACCAAAGAAAACTTCTCGCCCTCCACGCGCCACTTCGACTTTTTCATTTCGGGACGTGGATCGCGCGTCAACATCAGCCCCAGCTGTTTTTGAACGCACACCTGTTTATCGGGAGCCTCAAAGACGCACTCCCAATCCCGCGGCACATCTCCCATCAAAAAGCTCATCAAGGCCCGCGGATGCAGCGTCATCGGAAGCACGGGCTTAAAGCTGTGCTCCGACACCGCGCCGATGTAGGCCTTCTTCTGCTGCGGGACCAACAAGCCCATCGAATCGCCGCGAATCACCACTTTGCCGAGAGGCTTACCGAAGGGGCCATTGATGTCCAAGCGCAGATTGGACGGTTCGACGACGACCGCCGCCATCGTGAGGGTGAACGTTTTCTTTTCCTCTTTGTTTTGAACCTGCAAACGGCCCTCAATCGCAATTTGACGAGACCCCTCCTGAGGCGCTGCTTTTCTGGAGTCATTCGCCGGGGGCGCGCTGGCGCAAGAGGCGAGGAGGGCGGCTGTCAAAAGAGTAGACAATATTTGCAAGGCTTTCATAGACTTCATTCTGTTCGGCGAGACGATCGAAAATCAATTATAAATGTCGTCTTGACGTGTATCTCTCGGAGGAACCATGAAAGCTTGGACACTCTTGCCAATTTGCTTCGCGCTCGCGGCCTGTAATCCAAAAAAGGCGAGCGATGGATCCGTTCGCCCACGTCAGCCCATGACTTCGAACAAGCCCCTGACTCTCGAAGAAGAAGACGCCTTCGTTCAAAACCTTTCGGGCGCCGGGCGCCTTGAATGGGCGCTCTCCGCCAGCAACCTTCGCGATAGCGATCCCCTCGTCAAAGAAATGAAAGAAGCCATTGCCGCCGCCGGCTCGAAGTGCGCGAGAAACGGCCGCTATGACGACACCCTCTCGATCCAAAGCGAAGAGCCCGTCAGCGACAACGCCCGATCGACGGCATCTCCCACCCCGTCGGCCACGCCCGCTCCCGATGAGATCGCCAAAAAAGAATTTGTGATGAGAGGCTCCGCCTGCCCCGTTGACGTTAAGATCACCTCCACCATCAACAAAACTCGTCGCACCTTTTCGAAGGATATGACGATCCTGTTGAATGACGAAGCCTTGGTGCAAAAAAACGGTTTCAGCAAGATCGTCATGCGCATCCGGAACGGTAAGATCGTGATCAGTGGCAACAAGCGCACGGTTCTTTACCAGGTCAAATCACAAGTCATGCGTTCGAACAAAACCAACCTTGGCATTTCGGTCAATGCCGACTACCAAACCGAGACGATGAGCACCGGCGAAGTCCGTATTCGCGGAAGCAAGACGATTTTCTCCACGCTCGCCGCGACCGGCGCCAGCTTGCGTATGACCGGCGACGGAAGCGCGAACGTTCAGTTTCATCTCAATTCGGAACCCATCAATGCGCCGACTTACGAGGGCATGACCCAATTGCTGGGGCCTTTGATGTCGGGATTGGGTTTTGAATGATCCGCGCGCTCTGGCCCACCTTGATCTTGTCCTTGACCCTCACCGCCTGCTCCAGCAGCAAAGACGACAATGGCACGACGAGCACGCGCAATGACTTTGCGAGCAAGCCCCTGACTCCCGGCGATCTTCAATCTTTTGAATCGCTCATCCAGGCGGTGGGCCGCTTCGAACACTCTTATTTGGGAACCACGACCGCCGACGAGACTCTGCTCCGCCTGCAAGCCGCTGTTCGGGGCGCCTGCACGGCCACGGGATCTTACGAGCGTCCTCTCGACAGCGCCCAATTGGGCGCCGACGGCAAGCCCCGCCGGCAAGCCTTCACTTTGAACGGCCCGGCCTGCCCCGTGTACGCCAATCTGTCTCTGAGCCAGTCGAAACCCACGCCGACTTTGTGGATGGGCGGCGGCGATTGGATCATCGCCAACGCGGACCTCGCTCAAGAGAACGGACTCAAAAAAATCAGCGTGCGGGTGCAGCGTTCGGATGTGCGTAAATCCACAGCGTCCACCCGCATCAGCTCGCTCCAAGACACTTGGGTGTACGACAAAGACGGTGTTCAGCGCTACACGATCCGCGCCACTTCGGAATTGACCGTGACGGCGACCGGAGCAACGGGAACGCGTTCAATCGAAGTGTTCGCCGCGAACGGCGATCGCTTGGTTGAAATGAAAACCGTCGGTCAGGGACCGACGGCTGATTATTTTCTGAATAGCAGCCGGATCCCGGCGGCCACTTATGAAGCTTACTTGTCGGCCTTGGGACCTTTGGTCTCGGGCACCGGCAACGAAGCCGGCTGACGTCCCGAAAATCCCACGACTTCTTGTTTTTCGATCGCGGTGATCTTCAAACGGATCTCGCGAATCTTGCTTTCGTCCGACGTGTATTCGGCGGCCTTTTCGTACATACGGCGCGCTTTGTCCATCAGCTGAGACCGGTAGTAAGCGTCGCCCAAGTGTTCGGCGATGATGCTTTCTTTGGGCTGGTGCGAGTGCGCGGTCTCAAGAACCCGAATCGCATCGCCGGTTTTTCCCTGCTTAAACAAGATCCAACCGTAGGTATCGAGGATGTAGCCATCTTTGGGCTCCATCTCCAGGGCGCGCTTGACGAGAGTTTCGGCTTCTTCAAGACGCACGCCCATGTCGGCGTAGCTGAACGCAAGGTAGTTCAAGCCTTGAACGTGGTTGGGATCCATCTCCACCACTTTTTTCATCTCTTCAACGCTCTTCTCTTTTTCACCTTTGCGGTCAAGCAGCGTTCCCATGAAGAAGCGCAGCTGAACGTAATCGGGGAATTTTTCGATGCCCTCTTTCAAAAGCGCGAGCGCGGGGTCCACTTGTCCCACATCGTCCATCAGCGAAGCGTATACCGCGTAGAACTGAGGAATGTCTTTGCGCTCTTTGAGGGCGCTTTCGACAAGCTTCACGGCATCTTTGGTTTTTTTCATTTCCTTCAAGAGATAGGCGGCATGCACGATCGAGTCTTGATAGAAGGATGAAGCGGCCGGAACTTTTGAGAAGTGCTCAACGGCTTTGTCCGCAACGGCCATCTCTTCGTAAACCGCGGCCAAGTAGAAGCGGATTTTATCCGAATCGGGAGCTTGCTTCAGAACTTCGTGCAGTTTCGAGGCCGCCTTGGGAAATTGCTTCTGATCGATGTAGATCAGCGCCATTTTGACCTTCACGTTGAGCGCCTCGTCCGGATCGGACTCCAAGATCGAGAGCTGCTCGAGCGCGAGATCGTATTTTTCTTCTTGCAGATACAGCGCCGACAGCAAGTCGGCAATTTTCATATTGGGACCATGATCGCGCTGGAACTTGCGCATCACATCGATCGCCATCGAGGTTTTCTTTTGGCGGATGTAGAACCCGCCCAAGCCCACGGTGGCTTCGACGTAGTCGGGTTTCATTTCGATCGCTTTTTTAAAGGCCGACTCCGATGCTTTCAACGCCGGTTTCGTGCCCTGATCTTCGCGGATGCGGCCGATGTAGTAGTAGGCGGTTTGAGGCGTGGCGTAGTCGTCATTCTTCGCCAAAGCTTCGAAATACTTCACGGCTTTGTCGAAGTCTTTGCGCTCAGCATACACCGCGCCGAGATACATCAAGGCGTCGTTGTTCTTGGCATCAAGTTTCAAGGTCGTCTCGTAAGAGTCGATGGCCTTGGGGTAGTTTTTCAAATTCGAGTACAGACCGCCCAGCAAGAGGTGCACGTCGGGATTCTTGGGTGCCAGCGTCGCGGCCTCTTCGGCCTGACGGAGCGCTTCGCTCATCGAACCCATTTTGACGTACTCGGCGGCCAAGCGCAGTCGCACCTGAACCGAGTCCGCGTCATAGATCAGCACGGTTTTGAATGATTCGATCGCTTTGCTGTGGATGCCGTCGAAAGAGTAGGCCTCACCCGCCGCGAAGTGGTAGTCGGCTTGAGCGCGGTTGCTCCCCGAATCAATGCGCGCCGCCAGGTCGCCGGCATTCTGCGGCGGCGTCATCGACGCGGGTGCACGGTTGCGATCGTTGTAAGCCGCATCGAAGTAAGGGGCACGGTCTTGATCGACTCCGCTCGTCGCGCAAGCCAGCATGGTGAGTGCCGAGAAAGCCACAAGCGTCGATTGAACCATGATACCGAGAGTCGCACGGGACATAAGCTGTCCTCCCTGTTAAGGGTCTCTTCGGCGCAATTCGAGACACTCTTGATCGAATCAGAGTTGATCTTTATGAATTCGGACTTCTGTCTTGTGATCGGCGTCCGACTCGCTCCAGACTTGGATTGCCCAGTGGGTCGAGTCTTCTTGAACTTGGTAGAAATAGGGCTTTCCGTCGGGTGCTTTTCCGATCCGGCCTTCGCCTACAAAAGAGGCAACTGAGGCCGGCCCACGGTCGGGGGTGGCCTGAAGAGACTTCCGTCGGATCTCGAGGACTTGGTAAGCAATGCCCTGTGCTTTGGCGACCTGACGTTCGTCGGGTCCTCGCTTCCAGGTGGCCCAAACCGGGCCAATCACTAAACAAAGACCCAAAACAAGACTCCACAGGCGGGCCCTTGCTCTAGGCGTAAGTTCCTTATCTGACTGAGTATTTTCAGAACCAATAGGCATCCCCTCTTCTTTCGGCTAGGTCTTGAATTTCCTAAAGGGGGGTTCGAAAATTCTGACCGAAAATAAAGATTGGTGTGTCATGTCAGAAGGGGGTGGAGCCTTTTGACCCCGCGTCAAAATGCCCGGGATTTGTTCACTTGACAACATGTGGCGCCCTGTTTAGTTTCCCGCCCATCACAAAACCCAAAAGTTCTAGGGACTTAACGAAGGGGAGGCCACTTTGATGAACCAAAACGAAACCATGGTGAAACCCGCCAATGGTAAGGTGAAAATCATTAAGCGATACCAAAACCGCAAGCTCTACGACACTCAGCAGAGCTGCTATGTGACTTTGGACGACATCGCGAAAATGATCCGCACGAATGAAGAAGTGATGGTTATCGACAACAAGTCGAAAAACGACATCACGGCGGCGACTTTGACACAGATCATCTTCGAAGCTGAAAAGAAAGCGTCGCAATACGCTCCTCTCTTCACACTGCGCGAGATCATCCAGAACGGTAACGGCAGCATCTCGAACTACCTGGCAAAACTGGGCGCGTTCCCTGCTGACTACATGACGAAGCAAGCCGCAGCTCAACAAGCTCAGGCCGAAAAAGCTTCGACTGACAGCGTGAAAGAAAATCTCGAACAGCGCGTAGCTAACGCAGCTGCTCGTGCGTCGGTTGACTCGACTGCTAAAGTTGCCGCTGAAAAAGCGACAATCTTGCCCGGTCTGCAAGACGACAACGCACCGATCTTGCCCAGCTCCAACAACGGCAACTTCAACAACTAAGACATTCTCTTAGTTTGAAGATCAAAAACCCGGGTCCAAACCCCGGGTTTTTTTTGCTACAGGAGTGGGCGCCAGAGGTAGAAGACTTTGCGGCCGGCTTTGGGCGAAAGCACCGGGCTTTCTTTGATCTCGGACGTGACGGCGCCGCCCGCCTCAACCCCGCGCAAGTTCAATCGGTAATCTCCCGGCGACACCCAGAATCGTGCCAGCTGCACCGTTTCCGGTAGCGTCGACCACTGCCGGAGATCCGCGCGGTCCGAGACGTGCATCCCGATCCAAGCCACCAACCCGAGAAGTTCATTTTGCTGCCGGATTTGATCGGCCACGACCTCTTTAGCGGCAAACGCGCCGATTTTTCGGGCGATCATCCAGCCGTAGTCGGCCTCGAGCGTGCGAATCGCGACCTGTTCGATGTTGTAGACCGGCTTCGACACCTGAGTTCGCATTTGATCGCTCGTCACGGCCGACACCATCGGCGAAAGCTGAGCCTGCACGGCAAAGGTTTGCGAAGCCACCGGGTACAAGCGCGGCACGCGGCGGTTCTCGCGGGCAAAATCTTTGCGCGGGCCCCAACCTTGAAGAGCGACCACGATGATTTCGGCTTTGTTCTTGTCGTACCAGTCCGGATTCTCTTGAACCTGCGGAAACTCTTTCTTCCAGCGCTTGTAGTCGTCATCCCGGCGCGATTTCTTGGCCAGACGGATGAGGTCTTCGCCGATAAAAGGAATGCGCGGGTCGATCTTGTACGCGTTTTCATAGGAGATGTAGGCGTTATCGAAATTGCGGTCCGCCTCCCATAAAAGGCCCGAAAGGTACTCGGCGAACGAGTTCTTCTCGTAGTCTTCGCGGCCTTCGAGGCGGATCTTATTGATCTTGTCGTTGATCCGGCGGGCATCCACGAGGGCATCGTTGAAATCGCCCATCATGGTCGAATTCAAAGCGGTGTTGGCGTTAATCAGAAGCTTCTCGAACGAGTCGCCCTTGTATTGGATCATCTCTTCGCTGCCGAGGGCGGCCAACGTGACATTCGAGACCGACGTGTAATCGACCTGATCGGCCAACCGGTCGGCCTGAATCAAAACTTCGTTCGATTCTTTGTACATTCCCGCCATCTGGTAGGCCGACCCCAGTTCCATCAGGTAGACCAACCGGTCATCCGACGGTTTTTCGGCCAGGGGCTTGAGTTTTTCGATGGCTTCAGTGAATCGCCCCTGCTTCAGAAGCGAGCGGGGCTCGGCGAGCTTACTCTGATAGGTCGCGCAGGAGGCGAAACACAAAAGGACTCCGATCCAGATCACGACCGATCGAATCTTTGCCCTTTTGTTCACACAATCTCCGTGCGCTAGAGACCGATGGTCTTTTTCTTGAAGGTTTTGCGGATTTGTTTGTCGTCGGTCCAAGTGATCACGCTGGTTTTGAGATTGGTCATGTTGAGCGTGAGTTTGTAGTAGACAGTTTTATCTTTGCCCACCTCTTGAACAATCGAATCCAAGCGTCCGTTGACGATGTAGTCCGCGCCCACTTGGCCGCCAGGACCTTTTTTGGTTTTCTCTTCGGTCATGCCCGAGTCTTGGTAGTTGTACTCATCGGCGATGTCACTGCGGGCCTCTTTATCGATGAACCCGACTTTACCCGATTTGGTCAGCTGAACACGAACCATATCCATAATGCTTTGGGTGTCGATGCGCTCGCTGGTCTTATTTTGCAGGTTGGTGACCATCAAGATCGGAGGATTTGCGGACTTCGCGATGGCCGGGTGCTGAACCATGCTGTCGACCATCGACTTGACGGCGTTTTGCATGTCGGTCTCCGACCATTGATCGTTGAGAAGATTCTCACGATTCGGATCGTCGTAGGTTCCTTTGACAAAGGCTTTGGGTCCACACGAGACCACGCCTGCGAGAAGCAAACCGAACATCGAGAGCAGAGCTAGCTTTTGCAATTTCATTTTGAATCCTATCTCCCCGGCGCACGTTCGCGCGCACGTCTATGGGATGTGAGCTTGGAATCATTCTAGAAAGATCGTTTCACGATGCCAAGGCCAATCATGTCACGGACGTCCGCCCCGGATTTCGTCCGAAACGGGTTATCTCCTCGAAAAGACACGGACTCCTTGCTTGCACGCGCTTTCGGTGACGGTCGACACAGGAGGTTAATGTGTTTCAGTTCCAAATCAGAAACAGCCAATCGGCGCACTCATTTCTCAAAGATCGCTTTTCGGTCGATCAAGAGGAGTTTTGGGTCTTGGCTTTAGGCTCGGAGCTTCAGGTGCTCGATTGCAAGATGCTTTTTCGCGGGACCGTGCATTCGTGCCCCGTTCATCCCCGAGACGTGATCCGTTTCGTGGCGGGCGCGAATGCGACGTCCTTCATGATCGCCCACAATCATCCTGAGGGCCAGGCGCTCCCCTCGCGTTCCGACTTGGCGGTGACCCGCCAACTCTGGAAGGTGGGCGGGCTGATCGAGATTCCTTTGACCGACCACCTGATATTGGGAAAAGAGGGTTACTGCAGCCTGGCCGACCGGGGATTCTTTTTGAAAATGAGCTTGAAAGGTGCCGTCTAGCGGCCGTCGAAAATGCTTTTTTGCGCGGCTTTGATTTTGCGAACTTTGGTCACGACGAAGTTGTCGTCAAGTTCGATTTCGTAGCCGCCGGCACGGGCGTTGGCGATGAACTGGCGCGCGTACTCGTCGCGGTAACGGCGTTCGCCTTCAGCGACGGCCTGCTTGTCGGCCATCTCGGCCTGAATCACCGCATCCGGAGAACTGATGTTGATATCGGGAGCTCGCTCCAAGTCGCGAACGGCGTTGAGTTCGTTGCGATCCGAACCGTGGTCCACGCCATAAAGGGTGTTCGGACGCGAGCGGGGCAGGATGGAGTCGCCAACCTCGGGCGTGTCCGCCAGGTGCTCAAGCCGGGCGCGCTCGCGCTCCAGCTCGATTTTCTTATTGGTCATGATCAAGTGGCGGTTCACGACGCTTTCGATTTTAGAAAGATCTTTGGGTTTTTTTGAGGCCTGCTCGGTCATTCCCGGAAGCGGAAGACGGTCGGCATTCCAAACCATCCAAAGCAAGCCAGCCGCGGCAATCACGAAGATCAAACCCAAATAAGCGGGCGCTTTTTTCTTGGGCGGAGGTCGATGGCGAGGAGCCGCCATCGGCATCGACACGGGCCCACCCGTTCGCGGATCGCGAATCGGCGGCAACGTCTTCGTTTGTGTAAAATCATCGGGGTGTCGGCTCACGACCACTTATCGGATTTTCGCCGGTTTTCTCGACCGTAAAACGGCGTTTTCAGGACCCCGAGTTGTTTCAGCTTGAGACGATCACGAAAAGAAATCGAGATTTTTGGGCGGATCGGCTTTCACCGGAATGGTGACGATGAACTCGGTGCCGATCCCAACCTGGCTTTTCACCTGGATGTCACCGCCGTGATTCTGCACGATCCCGTACGAAATCGAGAGGCCCAGCCCGGTTCCCTGGCCCACACCTTTGGTGGAGAAGAACGGATCGAAGATTTTTTCGATGATTTGCGCGGTCATTCCTTTTCCGGAATCTTGAATCGAAACCTGCACCATGGGTTTTCCGCCCGAAGAGGTGAACGTCTTGGTAGCGATCCAGATGTTTCCGTTCGTTTCGATCGCCTGCGCGGCGTTCGAAAGAATGTTCATGAAGACTTGATTGATTTGGCTCGCGAAACAGCTCACCAAGGGCAGGCTTCCGTATTGACGGTGGATCTGAACGCGGTTCTTCAGCTCGCCGGCCAGCAGATTGAGCGTGTTATCGAGCGCCTCATGAAGATCGATTTCTTTGAGCTTGGCCTCTTCGAGTCTCGAGAAATTGCGCAGCCCCAAGACGATATCGCGTGTGCGGCGAGCCCCGTCCTCGCAGGAGGAAATCAGCTTGGGCAAATCTTTTTTGATGTACTCGAGATCATACTCTTGAATCAATTTTCCCACGCTTTGCGGATTGCGCTCGGCCGCTTCGGCCAATTTGATCAAACGGCCCGCGTAGTCGCTGAGATGGGACATGTTGGAGTAAATGAACCCGATCGGGTTGTTCAATTCGTGCGCGACGCCCGCGACCAGCTGGCCCAAGCTGACCATTTTTGAAGAGTGCACCAGACGTGACTGCGTTTCGCGCAGCTCCTGGTTGGCCTTCTCAAGTTCGTTGATCTTGGCTTTCAGATCGGTCCGGGCCTTCGAGACGTTGCGGCTCATCAAATTGAAGCTCTCGGCCAAGAGCCCAATTTCGGTTTCGGACTTGATCGGAATTTCGACCGGCTGATCGGACTGCTGCATGTTCTGGATCGCCTCGAGCAGATCGTTGAGCGGCTTGAGGACCGCGTTCGAGGTGAACAGGATCGTGATGATCAAGAGCAAAATGATCGCGCCGACGACGGTGTAAAAGGCGTAGTTGACGTTTTTCAGAACCGCGATCGCCTCGCCCTTGGACGCTCCCATGGCGATGAAAAAATCGGTGTTCCCCCATTGCAGCGGATAAAAAATGAATCCGTACGGCTCCCCGCGCAGATGCAGCTCAAAGAATTCGGGCGATGTCTTGTCGAGCTTTTCTTGGAAGAATTCTTTCTTGTACAACGCAAAATCCGGGTGCGTTCCGACGGTGACCTGTCCGCCCGCCTTCAAGAAAATCAGCTCCAGCTTCATGCGCTCCTGCAGCTTTTCGAGAAAGTTCTTATCCAGGTCGATCAACTGCTCAAGGTAGCCCACCACGCGGCCCGATTTTCCGACGACTTTGGTGAATGTGATCAGTGAGAGCTTTTGATTCGGGGCGTGCTCGGCGAACGAGTATTCTTTCACATTTTTGAGCTTTTCGATGTTCTGTTTCGAAAGATAAAGCGCGCTTCCCGCCGCCGGATTGAAATCACGCACTTCGCCGCGCTCGTCTTTAAAGACCGAGGTGATCATTCGCCCCGTGCGGGTGAAGAACGTGAGGCTTGTCGCCAGATCGGAGCGGATCCAGGTGGTGGCCAGCGAACGAAGGGCGGTGCCGTCACCGGTCGAAAGGTGATAAACCAGGCCCGGATCGGCCAGGTAACGGTCGCGACGCTGCTGAAGCGTCGTCTTGAAGTCCGTGAGGATCACGCTGACCTCGCGGCCATTGCCGGCCAAACGCTGAGACAACTCGTGGTCAATCGCCTTTTCGTATTTAAAAACCGAATAACCCGTCACGAAGGCGAGAGGAACCACCGAAAATAACAGAAACCAAACGATTAGAATCGTTCGCAGCGATCTCGATGGTTTTCGTCTCGCCCGGTTTGCCATGGGTTCTAGGTCCCTTATTTGTTCTCTTCAACCGTGACGATCAAACGGATGATTCCGTCGGGCATCACGCGCGGATGGGGCTCTTTCTGGATCTTCAGCGTGCCGAAAGCGCCGAACTGCTCGGTCATCGCTTTGTAATTGGCTTCAGGAATCGTGAAGTGGAAGTAGCTGCCCGTGCCTTTTTTCCAGCCGAGCTCAACCTCTCCGGCTTTGCGACCGCCATTGGTGTTGACGATTTCGATGAGCTTCTCGGTGACGGCAGGCGCATTGGTGACCGACATCGTTCCGCGATAAATAATGCCCTGGCGTTTTCCGGAATCGGGCGCCGACTTGCCCGAGGCCACCGCCGCGGCGGCCGCGGTTTCTTGGGCGGTCCTGTCCGAGGGCGAAGGAGCATCCAAAGGAACTTTCGCGGCCACGGGTCCCGGTGCGGGTGTCGCTTTGGCGGCCGGAGTCGGCGTCGGTTTAGCCGCGGTCGTTTTGGTTCCTGCCGGTTTGTTCTCGTCCTCGAAGACGACCCGGTTGTCGGTTTCCTGACGAGGAGACGTCTCAGAATCGGGGTCCGCCGGAGGATTCTTGGTCACTTCACTCAACGTGATCGTCGTGTGCTCAAGCTCATTCTTCCAATCGAGAACGCGCCCCCAAGGAATCACGGCGATCAACACGAGCGAAGCGCCGCCGATGATCAGGCCTTCGGCCGCCAGCTTCACGCCCTCGGGCCAATCGCCGAACTTGGTTTTCTGAAGCAGCACCTGAAAATAGGTCGAAGGCGTGCGGATGCTCTCCACCAGCGTCGCCGAAACCTGCGTCTTTTGCAGATCGGTGACGTAGTGGAGGCCTTCGCGGATTTTTTCGAGTTCAACTTTGAGATCGCGGTTCTCTTGCAGCGTTTGCTCCAGAGCGCGCACGCGGTCTTTATCGAGTTCTCCGCGCAGGTAATCGTAAAGCATCTCCTGCCCCACGAATTGGGACACTTGGCGCGAGCCTTTTTTGGAGAGCTTGATATCGGTCATGTCGACTTCACCACTTTGAGCGGACGCCCGGTCGCGGCCAAAAAAGTTCCGAGCTTGCGAAGCCCGCGGCCCACGCGGTAGCGCAGGGTGCCTTCGGTTAAGCCCAGAGCTTTCGAGACCTGCTCTTCCGAAAAACCCAAAAGGTGAACCCAAATGACGGCCAGAAGCTCATCTTCGGGCGCGGTCTTTTGAAACTCTTTCCAGTGACCGAGATCCACGCGTTCGGGAAAGAGCCATCCCGACTCATTGGAGTATTGTGGACGGCCACGGGAAATCTTGGACTTGAATTGATTCCAAATCTTGAACGAAGCCAAGATCACGCCAACAGCGGGATCCAGTTTCGGATCTTTTTTTAAGAGCCGCTCATACTCGTCTGCAGCTTTGGAAGCTGTTTCTTTCGCTCGATACTCATCGAGGCTCGCAAAAAAGAAAAACAGAGCGAGGGCGCGGACTTCGGAGTCGCCCATCATTCCTAAAAGTTTATTCGATCGTGAGCTGTCTGAGCAGGTCCAGTTCTTCGAGGACTCGACCTGAACCCATCACAACGCACGTGAGAGGGTCTTCGGCGATCGAAACCGGAAGTCCAGTTCGCTCACGTAACAGAACATCCAGGTTGGCCAGCAAGGCGCCGCCGCCCGTGAGGACGATTCCGTTGTCGACGATATCGGAGGCCAGCTCGGGAGGCGTCTTTTCGAGCGCCGTACGGACCGCGTCCACCACTTCGGAGAGCGGGTCCATCAGGGCGTCGTTGACTTGCGAGCTGGTGATTTCGATGGTCTTGGGAGCGCCGGCCACGAGATCGCGGCCTTTGATTTCCATCACGCGCTCTTCTTCGAAGGGATACGCATTGCCAATTTGAACTTTGATGTTCTCGGCCGTGCGCTCACCGATGAGCAGGTTGAACTGACGGCGAACGTAGTTGACGATCGCTTCGTCGAATTTATCGCCAGCCACTTTGATCGATTTGCAATAAACGATACCGCCCAGAGAAATCACGGCCACGCCCGTCGTTCCACCGCCCATATCGACAACCATGTTGCCGCTGGGCTCGGTGATCGGGAGACCCGCGCCAATCGCGGCGCTCATGGGCTCTTCGATGAGGTAAACTTCACGCGCGCCGGCCGATTGCGCCGACTCTTTGACCGCGCGTTTCTCAACCTGCGTGATGCCGTACGGGACGCAGATGATGATGCGAGGGCGGATGAAGGATTTTTTGTTCCCCATCGCTTTTTGGATGAAGTACTTGAGCATGGACTGCGTGACTTCGAAATCGGCGATGACGCCATCTTTGATCGGGCGGATCGCCACGATGCTGCCGGGAGTTCGGCCGAGCATGTCTTTGGCTTCTTTGCCGACCGCGAGGACGCGGTTCTGGGAGCCTCGGTAGTTCTTTTGAACGGCCACCACCGAAGGTTCGTTCAAGATGATGCCTTGGCCGCGGGAGTAAACGAGGGTGTTGGCGGTCCCAAGATCGATGGCAATGTCGTTGGAAAAGTAATCGGAGAATTTGTCTAGAAATGCCATGAGTTCTCTCTTTTGTGAGTGTCAGCAAAAGTCTAGACCTCGCAAAAAAAGGAGTCAATGCGCGAAGTTAGCTAAAATTCCAAGGCCGAGTCTGGGAAATTATTGCCGCGCATTACTATTGGACCCGGCGCGCAGCGATGCGCGCTCGTCTAGGCGAACGATCGGCGCCAGGAGAACTCGCGCTCAAGGTAGGACTCGAGAGCCGCGATTTCGCTGCGGCTCTGCTCGGCCGTCCAACCAAGACGCTGAACAAAATGCGGCAGCACTGAGGGCAAAACGCTCAGACCGTGATCGGCGCGTGAGAGCACGAGCGGCACCCGGCGCGTGAAGAAATCCACGAGATGCAGGCACATCGTCTGATCAATCGCGTGCAGAGCTTCGTACTCCCAATAAGAGAGTTGATTGCCATAACGGCGCAGAATCTCATTGGTTTCTCCGCCATGACGGTCGACAAGCCAGGTCACCTCGTCGTCGCTCAGTTTCGTGTACTGGCGGAGCCAGTCCTTGCGCTCGTCGTTGTCTTCGATGGACTCTTGGGTCACCAGAGGATTGAGGGGCTGGGCACTGTCGCCCGCGCGGTAGCGCACTCGGTCTTCGATGGGGCGGGCCTTGAGGCAATGATCGACCGCCTGCTCGGCGATCAGGCGGTAGGTCGTGTATTTGCCGCCTGCCACGAAAACGACACCGCTCTCGTCGGTCCAAATGGTGTGCTCACGCGAAGTTTTGCCCTCGGTTTCGGCCTCATCTTTCACCAATGGACGCACCCCTGCATAAGTCGCGACGATGTCTTGGGCCGTCAGTTTCGCTCCGGGAAAGTACTGCTCGACCACACCCAGCAGATAACGCACATCTTCGGGCGTGGCGGAAACTTGGGAGGGGTCGCCTTCGAAGTCCGTGTCGGTTGTTCCGACGATCACCATTTCGTGACGGGGAATTCCAAAAACGATGCGGCTCTCGGCACCCATCACCACCGCCGAAGACAGCGGAAACCGCTTTTTCTCGAAAGTCAGATGCACCCCTTTGGTGGGGCGCAAAACTTTTTTCCAATGTTTGAAGAAACTCTCGCCAAGTTCGTCGGTCCAGGCGCCGACGGTGCTCATCACTTGTCGGCCACGCACCGTGAACGTCTCGCCGGTTTTTTCGTCGCGGCATTGAACGCCCGCGATTTGCTTTTCTGCCGATGAACCGTTCGAAAATTCGGCACCGATCGCGCGGACGTAATTGGCGCAGGCCAAATTCGGGCCGCGCGCGGCACGTAAAGTTTCAAACACGAGGCGGTCATCGTCCATGTAGGCATCCGAGTAAACGTAAGATCCCAAGAGATCTTTGGTTTGCAGCATCGGCTGACGTTGGGCGCTTTGCGCGGCATTGAGACGCTCGTGCAACTCGGGCATTTCAAAGAGCGCCAGCGCATCGTAGAGCCACATTCCCAATCCCACTTTGAACATGCCGACGCGGCCCTGTTCATAGAGGGGCATCATGAAACGCAACGGGTGCACCAGATGGGGCGCCATGCGAAACAATTTCGTGCGTTCGTTCAAGGCTTCGAACACCAAATGGAATTCGAGGTTTTCAAGATAGCGAATCCCGCCGTGAATCAGCTTGCTCGACCGGGAGCTCGTTCCGGACGCAAAGTCCGAAGCTTCGATGAGAGCGACGCTCATGCCGCGCAAAACCGCATCCCGTGCGGCGCCCGCGCCATTGATGCCGCCGCCGACGATCACCAAATCAAAATGACGTTCCCGCAAATCGCTCAAAGCCTGTTTTCGGTCTTCAAACGAAAAGGTCATCATACTTTAGTCGTCTTCAGAAAAAGGGTTGGCGAGGCCCAGTCTTCGGGTTTCATGGGGCGGATTGAATTTTGAATATGCGGCTGGTTGGGGAAATAGACGCGCTGAAAATGTTTTTCGCGCGCGAGACGGTACGCGAGATCGGTCAAAGCATCGCGCGCTTGGAGCGAAGACGATTGCAAATGCTCGATCCAGAGCGACTGGGTTTGGCCATCGAAGAACAAAAGCGGCTGACCGAGAAAATAACCGACGAGCTGATTGTCTTGATCGAGCGCCAAAAAGCTCCAACCCAATTTCAGATAGTGCTCGAGCGATTCTTTGCGCCAGCGCGCATGCCAAGCCGCAAAGGTGCGATCGGCTTCGTTCACGATCGTTTCTTGCAAACGCTTTTGCTCGAACTCAAGGATCTTGTCGGCTTCGGAGGCTTCGATGATTCGCAAATTCAGTGACATGATTGTATTCTAATCCTAGGCTGCGATTTGTGAAGTACAAAAACTATCCTTCTGAAGTCTGGGACCAAATTCGTCAAGCCTTGAGTGAGGAGCGAAAATCCGGCCGAACGCCCGTCGCCGCTTTCGATGCCGACGGAACCTTGTGGGACACCGACCTGGGCGAATCCTTTTTCAAATACCAAATCGCCCAAAAAGTTTTGACCGGATTGCCCGCCGATCCCTGGCGCCACTATCGCGACTGGAAAGAAAGCGGCGATCCCCGTCCGGCTTATCTCTGGCTTGCGCAAATCAACAGCGGCCGACGCCTCGATGAAGTTCGGGGCTGGGCCGAAGACGCGGTCAAATCCCGCGAACCGCTCCCGATTTTTGCCGAACAAAAGAAATTGATCGAGTACTTGCTCCAAGAGGGTGCCCAGGTCTGGATCGTCACGGCCTCGGTCAAGTGGGCCGTTGAACCGGGAGCCTTGCGGTTGGGACTGACCCATGATCACGTCATCGGCATCGAAACCGCGATTCGCGGAGGATTGGTCACCGACGAAGCGGCAGGCCACATGACTTACCGTGAAGGCAAACCGATGGCGGTGCTCGCCAAAACCCACGGGCAACGGCCCTTTTTGGCCTCGGGAAACACGTTGGGAGATCTGTCCCTGCTCGAAAGTGCCAGCCGCATCCGTCTCGCCGTCGGCGCCTCCACGCCCGGACACGAAATGTTTGAAGCCGAAGAAAAACTTCGCGAACAAGGCCGCCAGCGGGGCTGGATTGTCCATCAATTTTAAGAGAGACGACGCCCGCGAGCGCGCCGGGGAGCGGCGGTGAAATCTTGCACCATAGTTTTCACGACTTGCCCTTCCACATCCGCAGAAGTCTTTCTGCGGATTTTTGAATATAGGGCTTCGGATCGTCCGCGAGAGCGGCGACCCGGCCCGCATACTCCTTCGCCTCGAAAGCCTCCAGTGCCTCGAGCGCGTTCTGGCGGATCCCGCCGCTTTCGTCTTTGAGCAACAGGGCGACGTCACCCGCCGCCTCGCGGTGATTCATGCGGATCAATCCGCGCAGGGCATGCAGACGGATGGTCATCTTTTCATCTGTCAGTGCTTTGATGAGAATTTTGGCTGCCTTCGGGTGGGCGATCTCACCCAGCGCCTCGAAGGCCCACTTGCGAATTTTCGGTTTCTTTTTGTCGTTGGACGCTTTGATCAAATCGGCGACTGCGGGCTCGCCGATTTGCTTCAAGCGCTTGATCACCACCGCGGCCTTGAGGTCGCTGCTCGTATCCAGCTGCTCGATCAAGAGCTTCCAAACGGGTTTCTCAGCCATCAAAGGCTCGAGCCGCGTCCGATGGCTGCTTCGAGGTCCGAAACCTCTTTAGGACACGCCTGGGTCATGTTTTCGTGGCCGGTGTTGGTCACCAAAATGTTGTCCTCGATGCGCACACCGATTCCTCGGTACTTCGCCTCGGCATCGGTGTCATTCGCGGGAATGTACAAGCCGGGCTCGACGGTGAAGACCATGCCCGCTTCGATCTTGCGGGGTTCTTGCGTTTTTTTGTCCATGTAAAGACCCGCATCGTGAACGTCCATGCCGAGGTAATGGCCCACGCCATGGGGATAGTACTTGCGGTGCTTGTTGGTCTGAATCAAGTCGTCGCGACGGCCTGAGAACAGGCCCAGCTCCAACATCAGGTCGGTCAACTGCTCGGCCGCCATCTTGTGCAGATCCATGAAGGGAACACCGGGACGAACGATGTCGATGATCGACTTCTGAATTTTGAGAACACCTTCGTACACTTCCGCCTGCGCATCCGTGAACTTGCCGTTGATGGGATAGGTGCGCGTGATGTCCGACGTGAAATAGTTGAACTCACCGGCGGCATCGATCAAAAGAAGTTCGCCCTCTTTTAAAGGTTCATCGTTAAAGACATAGTGAAGCGTGCAGGCGTTCTTGCCGCCGGCCACGATCGAGCCGTAACCCTCGCGGGCTGCGCCTCGCTTCATGATCTGATAAATGAAAAACCCGTGCAGCTCGCGCTCGGTACGGCCGGGACGCGTGAAGCGCATGGTTTCAAGGTGCGCTTCGCTGGTGAGTTGGCAGGCCTTGCGGTGGTTCTCAAGCTCGGCCGGGCCCTTGATGACGCGGAACTCGCCCAAGAATTCGTCGGCATCGTGAACCGCGAGCAGGCCGTAGCCCGTGCGTCCTTGCGCCACGCGCAGATCTTGAAGAGCGCGTTCGATTTTGGCGTCCATCTCGCGATTTTTGTACTGGCGGTAGTAAAGACTGTCTGCGCCTTTCAAAAGACCGACGATTTGTTTGTCGAACTCTTCAACGGGATAAACGGCGTCAAGACCGAACAGCTCCTGCGCCGCTTCGGGACCGAAACGAAAGCCATCCCACGTCTCGCGGGTCTCATCTTTTTGACGAACGAATAAAACGGTTTCAGGTTTTTTACCAGGGCGGAAAACAAACACCGACTCCGGCTCTTCGAATCCGGTCAGGTAGTAAAGATTTGAATCTTGACGGAACGGAAAATGAACGCTGCCGTTGCGGATGTACTCTTCGGGCGACGAGCAGATCAAAACACTGTCACCCAAAGCTTTGGCGACGCGCGCGCGGCGTTCGGCGAAAATTTTGATGTTCTCTAAAGGCTTTCTCATCTCACACCTCAAAATCCGTACTTCGTTTGAAGGACCTGAACGAGCCGGCGGCCCGCCTCTTGTCCCTTTTGCAACATCTCACGGCGGCGTCCGAAATCACGAAATCCTCCGAGGCCCGAAACTTTAACAACCTCGTTCACTTTCGAAAAATCCGCCTGCAACGCCGACTGGTACACGCCCCACATCATGCCGCTTTCGTTCAGCGGCAGCGGGTTGTCGGCCAGCAGATCGATGTAAACGACCAGCTGCGTGCCTTTTTGCTTCAGCGTTTGCACCACTTGCGCCAGCGCCACCGGGTTGGCGCCGCTTCCCTGCTGATCTTCAAACAAAGGCAGCGAGGGCAAACAGTACAAGAGCATCTGCGCGAAGGGCCCCCGGTTCATCATAAACGTCTGCTTCTTTCCCGACGAATAGGAGGGGCATACAAAGGGGATTTTCGCATCTTCGGCCTTGGCTCCGCCATACATCAAACTCAAAGAACCCGAAAAATCCCCCGCTTTCTTGGGAGAGGGTCCCGAAAGGAGGCCTTTCTGGAGCCAGTCGTCGTCTTTGAGTTTCATCATTTGCCACTCAGGCTCAAAGGGCTGGCCCTTCATCGCAAACAAGGCGGCGGGAATGGCGCCGGTTTCCAAGCCCGCGATGGCGAAGATCGGGATCTTGGCCTTTACCAGCTCCTGGATCAAACCCGCATGGGCGTAGGCTCTAAGGCCGCCGGCGCCGAGCACGATCGACAAGCGGGGCTTCTTGAGATTGACCGCCACGGGCGCCGTTTCGGTGGGCGCCGCTTGGTTGGCGGGAGTTTCGATCGGCGCCATGGTCGGCTCGGGCGTTTGAATGACGGGGCCGTGAGGCGAAGGTGTCGCATCGGGGGCTCCCGCTTCGCGCGTGGGTGCTTTGCGCATGGATTGGCAAGCGGTGATCAAAAGCAGCGACGGGAGCAGCAGCCAAGGCTTCATCGAACGTGTCATCGGCAACCCCTTCGGTGGTCAGTAGGTGCGATCCAAATTCATCTGGATCAAATCGGCAAGAGGCCCTTCAGTGAGCTCCAACCGCTTTAAACACTCGCGTGCTTGGGCCGAGACCTCAAGTAGTTTTTCCTTGGTCTTTTCGAGACCCAGTTTGTCGGGGTAGGACCCCTTTTCGATCGTTTCGCTCGAATCGAGCAGATCGTCTTGAAGCTGAAAGGCAAAACCCAAGTGAGCGCCAAATTCTCGGCACAGTTGGCGCTTGGGCTCCGGAAGCCCGCAGACCAAAGCGGCACCTTCGGCGGCGACGCGGATCAAGGCGCCGGTTTTCATGGCGTGCATGCGCATGAGTTCGCTCAACTCGAGGTCGGCGGTCTTCGCGTTCATGTCAACGGCTTGGCCGCCGATCATCCCGCGAAATCCCGCCGCTTCGGTGAGCAGACGGATCAGGTGAACGGCCGTTTGCGGCTCACTCTCGTAACCAAAAGCAACGACCCCAAAGGCCTCGGTTAAGAGCGTATCGCCCGCGAGGAGCGCGGTCGACTCGCCAAAGACGACATGATTGGTGGGCTCGCCACGGCGGACAGTGTCGTTATCCATGCAAGGAAGATCGTCATGGATCAGAGAATAGGTGTGGATCATTTCGACGGCGACCGCCCAAGGCAGAAGCCTCTTCGGCGCGACGGCGAAGGCTTCGCCCACCAAAAGCGAAAGCACGGGGCGAAAGCGTTTGCCGCCGCGGGTGAGCGAATACTCAACGGACTTCTTGAGCGAAGTCAGCCCCAGGCCCCCTTGCGACTCTTCGAGATGCCCGATCCAGTTGACCAAGGCTTCGTCGACCCACTCTTTGCGCTCACCGAGAAAAGACATGCTTAATCTTCGGCTTTGAAGGGTTCGGTCACGGCTTGGCCGTTGCCATCGAAACCGACGAGCTTTTTGACTTGGGCTTCGGCCTCATTGAGGCGCGTTTGACATTCGCGCGAAAGCTTGATGCCCTCTTCGAACAGTTTCAAAGAATCTTCGAGCGCCAGATCGCCGCGCTCCATTTTTTGTACGATCTCTTCCAGCCGACCCAACTTTTTTTCAAAGTCCATGACATCTCCATGTCGCACCAAAAGTGCGCAAAGCTATTGTATCACTTGCGTTTTAATTTCGCCGTCGGCAAGGCGGATCGACAGCTCGTCGCCCACCTTGACTTGCTTGACCGACGTCACCACGGTCTTTCCTTTGCGGGTGACCGAATAGCCGCGCTCGACGGTCTTGAGCGGGCTCAGGGTTTCGAGCATCGACATCTGCCGGTGCACCGACGCGCGCGCGCGCTCGAGCAGAGTTTGCATGCGGCCGCGGCTCACGATTTGATATTTTTCAATGCGCGATTTCAGGCGCTGAATCACCACGTCGGGCGAGACCAGCTTGCTCTCGTTCAGACGGACGCGCAAACGGCGCTTTTCAAAAAGCTTCAGCACCTCTTGTTGAAGACGCGTGCTCAGCTCATCCCGGCGCTGCATGAGATCTTGCAGCCGGCGCTTGGGATCCACGAGCCGCACCTGCAGCGAGACCAGTTTCTGCTTGTCGTGAGTGAGGTGCTTTTGCAGCGAGTTCCACAATAGGCGCTTCAGTGATGACAAGCTCTGAACCAAGTCCGCCGTGTTCTTGACGACGAGTTCAGCCGCGGCCGAGGGAGTGGGGGCGCGGACATCCGCGACAAAGTCCGCAATCGTAAAATCGATTTCGTGTCCCACGGCCGAAATGACCGGCACGGGGCTCGCGGCGATGGCGCGCGCCAGTGTTTCGTCGTTGAAGGCCCAAAGGTCTTCGATCGAACCGCCGCCGCGACCAACGATGATGACATCAACGTCAGGAAGTTTCAGCGCCTGGCCCAGAGCGGCCGTGATTTTTTCGGCGGAGCCGTCGCCTTGCACGATGGTCGGAATCAAGGTCACCGGCACCATTTTATTTCGGCGCGCAAGAACGTTCATCATGTCGCGAATCGCGGCGCCTGTTGGCGACGTCACGATGGCGATATGGCGGGGAAACGCGGGCAAGGGGCGCTTGCGGGAGGGATCAAAAAGACCTTCGGCTTTGAGTTTGGCTTTGAGCTGCTCGTAGGCTTTTTGCAGGGCGCCGGCGCCGACAGGCTCCATCATCTCGGCGGCGATCTGATAGTTGCCGCGAGGTTCGTAAACGGTCACACGGCCGCGCACCAAGACTTGCAGGCCATCGGTGGGCCGGAATTTGAGCCGCGAATTGTGGCCGCGAAACATGACCGCGCTGATCTGAGACTTGGCGTCCTTGAGCGAGAAATAATAATGCCCCGACGTGTGCGCTTTGAAATTGGAAATTTCGCCCTGCACCCATACCAATGACAGTTCGCCCTCGATGAGTTGGCGGATATGACGGTTGAGTTGTTCAACGGTCAAAACCTGACTCTCGGACTGATCGGTCGAAGATGGCGGTGCGCTAGGGGATTCGAACATCCCTGTAAGGGGTATTCAATTCGGGGGGGCGAATCAAGCTAAAACCAGATTTTGGAGGCTCCAAGCCGCACCCACACAGAGACAAATCCAGGCGAACTTCCGCTTTGGCTCGAGGTGTTGCAAAAGCATCTGTCCCTGCGCCGTCCGGGGACGGGAAAGGACCGGGATTTCCAGCACAAAAACAACCAGAAAACCATACAAAAAAACGATGAAGGGAAAGAAAAAGTCGAGTTGTTCCGTGTTCATGGTTTTTGCATCGGCATTATTTCGTTTGGGCGCAACTGGACGCTCGACAAGAAATCTTAATTTCGCCGCGAAAAAGTGACGAAACCAGCCTTCTTTGCTAGACTGATTTTGGGTTCCAGGAAGTGTAAGAAAAATAACCCGACAAGCATTAGATTAGGGGACTGTCCCTGGCGATGGTGAGCAAGCCCAGCCCGTACTGGGAAGCCTAAAGTTGTCAAATGGTCACCCACCTTAAACAGCGGGGTTATTGTTTCACACCTTTCTGGAACTTTTTTTTGCCTTTCGCCTGATCTAAAAACCAACTCCCCATTTTCAAAAAAGCTTTAAAACTCAATTTTGTTTTCTCGTTTTGATCCGCATTCCCAGAATGAGAATTGTGGAGCAGACCGTCTCTTTGTTTGCCAGTTCAAGCGAAACAACGTTTTGAATTTGCGGCGATTTGCGTTCAGCCCACCCCTCGAAGTTCCGAAAAGACGGTATGGGTTTTCAGGCTCCTCAGACCGCTTTTTGGATTTCGCGACTGGCGTCGGCGACCGCGCTGGCCTTGTCGCTCGCGGCCTGCGGACCCGCCGGGACCTTGATTCAAAACAATTCCGGCGGCGGCGCCAGCATCCGGCCCGAGGGGACCGAAAAGCCCTACTCGTCACCCGTGAGCGTGACGGGTTCGTACTTACGCCTCCAGGTTCAAGCGAACTTCGTGCGCTTCAACGATGACAGCAACGGCGGCACGCGGACCGGTACGGGGTCCTCCGGCAATCCCTACAAGCAGGGCCTCGTGACCACGGAAACGCGGCCCATCCGCCGCGCCGAAGCCGTCGTGATCAACAATGCCAACGAAAACGTTGTTCAGGCGGGTCATACCGACAATCTCGGTCAAACCGATTTGCAAATTCCGAATGTCCCTGGAACCTACCGCATCGAAATCCGCTCGCGCGCCGACAACACGTATTTGAAGGCCAGCATCCTGGACAACCCCTATGACAAAAACTACTACCGCCTCTACCGCAACTTCACCATCACCAGCGGAGTTCCGAGCGGAACCATCGTTGGCGTTTTGGGCGGCGCGATCGTCGCGCCCCACAACGGCGCAAGCGAGGGTGGGGCGTTCAATATTTTAGACAACATTTTGATCGCCAACGATTACCTCAGAACACACGTTCAGGTGAACGACAACGCTGGCACCGCCGACTACTGCCCGTCCTCGATCTGCAATGTGAACTTCACGGTCGCTCCCAAAGTTCAGGTTTATTGGACCAAGGGTCTTTCCCCGGCCGCTTACTACGGCTCGCCCTCCTCGGCGATCAGCTTTTTCGCGTCGAGCTCGGGTGGAGGCATCTATACGGGTCTCTATATCTTGGGCGGCATTGAGGGCAGCGTTTGTGCCGATACCGACCATTTCGACAACTCAGTGATTCTGCACGAGTACGGTCATTTCTTGGAGCATGTCTACGCGACGAGCGACTCGCCGGGCGGCTCGCACAATGGCAACAAAATCATCGACCCGCGTCTCGCGTGGTCGGAGGGATGGGCCAACTTCTTCCAGGCCGTGGCTCTCGGGCGCCCCTTCTACCGGGACACGCAACGAAATGCCGAGTGCCCCGCATTGTACTCGAGTGGAACCGCAAGCTACTACACGGCTCGCTTGAGCTTCACCGACTTCGACATGGAAGTTCAGCAAGGAACTCAGGACGCGCCGTCGCTCACGGGCGAGGGGAACTTCCGCGAGATTTCCGTGAGCCGTGTGCTTTGGGATTCGATCACCGGGGGCACGCAGTCCGCTCCTTACGGCAGCGCGGGCAATACCGATGGCACGGCGGCGGACCTTGGCTTTGCCGTGATTTGGAATGCCTTCACCTCTCTGACGTCGTCGTCGATCTCGGCGCGCAGCGTGGGCCATTTGCATTCTTCACTCTTTACGATGCTGACGACGATGGGATCGAGCTATCTCAACGCTTGGCGCGACGACAGCTACGCGGATTCGTCAAAGCCCTTGGTTCGCGAAAAACAGCACCGCGATGTCCGTGATTTCGCCTTGCCCTTGACTCCCCAGTCGGTCGCTCACGGCAGCTGCGTGGCAAATCCGAATTTGGCCAACTACACGCAGCCCGATTGGATTTTCACCAGCACGGGACCGAAACGCGACACCACCAATAGTCAGGGCTATATCGACTGGTCGGACCTCTTCAATACGAACGACGTGTACCGTTACTATTATGACGGCTCCGCCAACCGCCGCTATGTCCGTCTTTTCTATAAGAAACTTGTGGGTGACAGCTCTGGAATCACCAACCCATGGGATTTGGATGTGTACGTCTACAATGAAGGATTTGTCTTCATGAACAGCTCCGACATCGTCAAGAAGAGCGAACGCGATTACCCCGAAGCGGTGATCTCGGGCCATGCGCTTCCGGCGACCTATACGGGCTCTGAGGTCATTGATTTTAGCGGCCTTTCACCCGGATTCTATTACCTCAACGTCAAAGCTTACTTCGTCGGTTCGACCGCGCCGGTGCGCGCGGGTGCTCAGTATTACCTGGAGAACGGAAACGGAGATCAATTATGCCCGTAAACTCAAGAGCTCTCCTGTTTCTGGGCGTGGCCGTCATCACCGGACTGGGCCTTGGCGGCTGGCTTCGCAAGATCGAAGCTTCGCGCTCGGTTGCGAGCGAGATGAATCCCGCCAAGTCCGCACTCTTCAAAACTCAGCAACTGCGCATGGGTAAGCCCAATCAAATGGCCGACATTCAGATCGAAGTCGTGGGTGGTTTTCCGAACACCAATGATCAAGAAGCGACTTTACGGGCCACGGTCACGCTGGACCGCCCCTTCGATGGCGACGTGAATTTTGAATGGGTGCTCCCTCCCGGCGTCGAGCACGTCGCGGGCGAACTCAAAGACTCGGTGCCCGGTGTTCAGCCTGGACAATCCTTCACGCGCGAAATCGCGGTTCTTGGCTTTAGCTCCGAGGGCATGCCTCGCAATGTCACTCTTGAAGTTTCAGGAACGGCGCGCGGCTCGATCGTCGGCAGCTCTTCGGTGATCAGCTCGCACCCCACCCGCTCCGACTTGAGCTTGGGCTTCCGCCCGAACAAGCAAATGGTGGATGAGAACCGCATGCAACAAAAAGCCATGGGTTCCGATGATGACGAGGGCGAAGTACGCCCCACCCTCCCGAAAGGCCTCAAGCTCTAACGCAAACGCTTCGAAGGTGCCAGGCACCTTAGAGGGGGATGACTTCGATTTCGGGGTTGAATTCGTCGCGCAGGATGCCTTCGATGGCCATCAGTGTTCCTGAGGTGGCACTCGGGCAGGTGCCGCAGGCGCCTTGATAGGTCACGTAGAGCTTGTTTTCTTCGAAACGCACCACCTCAAGATCACCGCCGTCGCCTTGCAGGCCGGGGCGGATGGTGCGATCCAAAATCTCTTCGATTTTTTGCATTTCGGGCGAGAGTTCGCCGCGCTTGGCGACTTTGGACTCTTTTTGTCCCATGGCTGGATTGTGCACCGGCATGCGCGTCTGGATGACCGACACGCACGACTCTTGAACCGCATCGGGATCGGCATCAAAACGTGCGGTGATCGTGATCACGTTCTGGAAGAAGTGAACCTGCTTCACGCTGTCGACGTTCAAGAGATCAAGCGCCAAGCGGTTACCGAACGCCTCATCGGGCGTTGAATAAGTCGCCTTACCTTCAAGAAGCACGGGGCGGTCCAAAATGAACTTCCACGCGTTGGGATTGGGCGTGGGCTGCACGCGGATCAGAACGTCACTGGAGGGAGTTTCGGTCATAACAGCATCTCCTTGGCCTTGATCACGGCTTTCACCAATTGCTCAACATCCGCGGCCGAATTGAAGACCGAGAACGAGGCTCGCACGGTGCCGGTGATTCCGAGCACCTTCATCAAAGGCTGCGTGCAGTGGTGGCCCGCACGAACCGCGACATTTTCTTGATCCATGATCTGGCCGACATCGGAGGGGTGAGCCCCTTTGAGGTTGAACGACAAAATCGCCACCTTGTTGGCGCTGGTGCCGACAAGTTCAACTTCGGGAATCTCGGACAGCTTTTGCGTGGCCAAATCGAGAAGCGCCTTTTCGTGCGCCTCAATCGCGGGCCAACCGAGCTTTTGCACATACTCCAAGGCTGTCGCCAAACCGACCGCGCCCTCGATATTGGGCGTCCCCGCTTCGAAGCGGAACGGAACGTCGTGGTAGGTCGTCCCTGCAAAAGCCACCTCTGAGATCATGCTGCCGCCGCCTTGGTACGGGCCCATCGCATCCAGCACGTCTTTCTTTCCGTAAAGAACGCCGATTCCGTAAGGACCAAAGATTTTATGTCCCGAAAAGGCGTAGAAATCGACATCGAGCTTTTGCACGTCGACCGGGTGGTTGGCGATCATCTGCGCGCCATCCACCAAAATCAAAGCACCGACCGCGTGGGCCTTTTGCGCGAGCAGCGCCACATCGTTGATGGTTCCCAACGTGTTGGACGCATGGGTCACGGCCACCATCTTGACGTTCGGTGTGAAAAAGTCATCAGCGCGCGACAGATCGAGATCGCCATTCGGTTTAACCGGAAGCGCGCGGACCTCGGCACCGATCTCTTTGGCGATCATTTGCCAAGGCACGATGTTCGAGTGGTGTTCCATCTCGGTGAGAAGGATCACGTCGCCTTTTTTTAGATTGGCGCGGCCCCAAGCCTGCGCCACGAGATTGATCGACTCGGTCGTTCCACGCGTGAAAATCACCGACGAGGGCGAAGGAGCATGGATGAATTCGGCCACCTTCTGGCGGGCCTGCTCGTACGCGACGGTCGCTTGGTCCGACAGAAAGTGGGCGCCGCGGTGAACGTTGGAGGTTTGATACGTCAGAAAGTGGCCCACGCGCTCAATGACCGGCCAGGGCTTCAGACCCGAGGCGGCGCTATCAAGATAAACCAGATTCTTGCCGCGCACGCGGTTCGTGAGCAGCGGAAAATCGACGCGGGCTTTGCTTAACGGAAATTCGCTCATGACAGCAACCTTTGATCGGCTTCGGTCTGCAAAGTGAGGAGCCATTCGCGAACGGAGTCGTTCGTCACTTGCATCAGCAGATCGCGTGTAAAACCCTGCCGGATCATGGACTCGGCTTCGGGGCGCGGAATCGCGCGGCTCGCGAGATAGAAAATTTCGTCTTCGTTCATTTGACCGACCGTCGCACCGTGAGTGGCTTTGACATCATCAGCCCAAATCTCGAGCTGGGGCTTGCTGTCGACTTCGGCAGTGCCGCTCAAGAGCAGGCTTTGGTTGAGCTGGTCCGAGTTCGCTTTCTGCGAATCGTGACGGATGATCACGCGGCCGTTGAAAACGACGCGCGACTGACCGCTCAAAACCGATTTGTAGAGCTGCTGCGTCTGACAGTGACCCACGACGTGATCCACAGTCGTGTGGTGATCAATCACCTGATCGCCGCCCGCAACTGAAAGTCCGTGGAGCCGTGCGGTGGCGTTTTCGCCGACGAGGTGCAGATCAGAATTGTCACGCACGAGTTTTGAGCCCATGGCGAAAACCAGCGATTCGAGATTGGCATTCCCGCGCAAGAAAACGCGGCTGCGGCCGATGCGCGAGAAACCCTCGCCGCCACGGTCCACCCGCGTGAGCGCAAGGTTGGCCGAGTCGGCCAACTCCGCCTCGATGACCGGCAGAGTCAGGCGGTTCAGAACAGTGGCGCCTTCGTAGACTTCAACAATCGAAGCTTTTGAGCGCTTGCTGGCCGAGATCCAAATACGAGGGGCGCGAACGCCTTCGCTGCTGGTCGAAATAAAACGAAGCACGATGGGCTGCGCGATCACTTCGCCGTCCGGGATCTGCAAAAAGAGAGCTTTGTCCCAAAGGCGCGCATTTTGGTCTTCAAAAACGTCGATCTGTTCGAAGCCAAAACCTTTGGCCGCAAAAGTCTTTTGTTTCAAAGCGGCGAAAGCCTCAAACCAAGACTGAAAAACCGCGCTGGGAGCCTTGGAACGGTCGATCAATTCAGCCGCAAACGGCAGGTCCGTCGCCGGGACTTGCGGCACGCCATCAACGAACACGATCTCGTGAGCGCCGCTGGGGATCGAAGACGACGAGGTCGCGGGAGCCGTGGCGATAGCCTTGACGAAATCGGTGTGACCCAAGAACTGGAGCGACACGTACTTCCACTCCTCATCCCGCCTTGTGGGCAGAACGGGGGTGGTTGTCACGTTCGCGGCATGGTTCAGGTAGGTTTGCCAGCTCATTGCACCAGCCAATCGTAACCGCGCTCTTCGAGTTTGAGAGCGAGCGAGGCATCACCGGTCTCGATGATCTGACCATTGGCCAAAACGTGCACGTAATCGGGTTTGATGTAATCAAGCAGGCGCTGGTAGTGCGTGATCAAAAGAATCGCGTTGTTCTTGTTGCGCAGTTTGTTCACGCCGTCAGCGACGATGCGAAGAGCATCGATATCGAGACCCGAATCAGTCTCATCCAAAATCGCCAAGCGGGGCGACAAGACGGCCATCTGCAGGATTTCGTTGCGCTTCTTTTCGCCGCCCGAGAAACCCACGTTCACGGCACGGTCCAAAAAGTCTTCGCGCATCTGCACGATTTTCATCTTCTCTTTCAAGAAAACGCGGAACTCCGGATCTTCCATCTCGGTCGAGCCCTGATGCCTCAAAATTGAATTGAGCGAGGTCTGCAAAAACTTGAAATTCGATACGCCCGGAACTTCGATCGGGTACTGCATCGCCAAGAACACGCCTTCTTTGGCGCGCTCGTCGGTTTCAAGATCCAGCAAGTTCTTCATCTGAAAGTTGATGTCGTAGAGAACTTCGCCGCCGGTCACCGCGTACGCCGGGTGCCCCGCGATGACTTTCGAAAGCGTGCTCTTGCCCGAGCCGTTCGGCCCCATGATCGCATGGACCTCGCCAGGCTTGATGGTGAGATTGATGCCCTTGAGCACCTGTTTGTCTTCGATGTTGGCCGTCAGGTTTTTGATTTCAAGCAAGTTCATACTTATCCCACCGAGTTTTCGAGTTTCATTTCGATCAGTTTCACCGCTTCGACCGAGAATTCGAGCGGCAGCTCCTTGAAGACCTCTTTGCAGAAGCCGTTCACCAGCATCGAGATCGCCGATTCTATGTCCAGGCCGCGCGACTGCAAATAGAAAATCTGATCTTCGCTGATCCGGCTCGTCGAGGCTTCGTGCTCGAGGATCGCGGTTTTATTTTTAACTTCAATGTACGGAAACGTGTTCGCGCGCGAGTTGGACCCGACCAGCATCGAATCGCACTGCGAGTAATTGCGCGCGTTCTCGGCCGACGGCAGGATTTTCACTTGGCCTCGGTACGAGTTCACCGAGTGGTCCGCCGAAATTCCCTTGGAGATGATGGTCGATTTGGTGTTCTTGCCGATGTGGATCATCTTGGTGCCCGTGTCGGCCTGCATGTAATCGTGCGTGAGCGCGACCGAGTAGAATGCGCCTTCCGACGCCTCCCCTTGCAAGATCACCGAGGGGTATTTCCAAGTGATGGCCGAACCGGATTCGACTTGTGTCCAGGAGATCTTGGACTTCTTGCCCGCGCATTTTCCACGCTTGGTGACGAAGTTGTAGATCCCGCCTTTGCCATTTTTGTCGCCGGTGTACCAGTTCTGAACCGTCGAGTACTTGATCTCGGCGTTTTCGAGCGACACCAGCTCGACGACCGCGGCGTGCAGCTGATTCTCATCGCGCTGAGGCGCCGTGCAGCCCTCCAGATAATTCACGAAGCTTCCTTCGTCGGCCACGATGAGCGTGCGTTCGAATTGGCCGGTCTCTTGGGCGTTGATGCGGAAATAGGTCGACAGGTCAATCGGGCAGCGCACGCCTTTCGGCACGTAAACGAACGACCCATCCGTAAAGACGGCGGCGTTGAGAGCGGCGTAGTAGTTGTCGGTCAAAGGAACGACCGAGCCGAAGTACTTTTTCACGAGGTCGGGGTGCTTATGCAAGGCCTCCGAGATCGAGCAGAAAATCACGCCGGCTTTTTCGAGAGTTTCGGTGTGCGTCTGACCAATCGAAACCGAGTCAAAGACGACATCGACCGCGATCCCCGAGATGCGTTTTTGCTCTTGCAGCGGAATGCCGAGGCGTTCAAACGTTTTGAGCAGCTCGGGATCGAGCTCATCCAAGTTTTTGGGATTGTCCGGCAGTTTCTTGGGCGCGGAGAAGTAGCGCAAATCTTGAAAATCGATTTTCGGGTAATCGACCATCGCCCAATGGGGCTCTTCCAAGGTTTGCCAGTAGCGAAACGCCTTGAGGCGCTGCTCGAGCATCCACTCGGGCTCGTTCTTTTTCGACGAGATCAAACGGATGATGTCTTCATTCAGACCTTTGGGAACGTCTTCGGTCTCGAGTTCGGTCACGAATCCGTATTTGTACTCGCCGCTCATACCGCCACCTCAGGTCCACGCAAGACGTCTTGAACCGAGAGGCCACGGTAAAAATTGGTCAGGCGGTTGTTCAAATTTTGGATCGGAGAAATGATATTGCACGACGAATGGATGTCGCATGTCTCGCCGGAGTTCAGGCATTTGGCGATCGCGGTCGGACCTTCCATCATCTCGATGATTTCGAGCAGCGTGATCTGGTCCAGGGCGCGGGTCAGCTTGTAGCCCCCGGTTTTGCCCTGTTCGGAGCGTAGAAGGCCCTTCTGAGCCATGATCTGAAGAGCCCGGGCCACCGCCTCAAAAGGCGCGTGAAAGGCGTCTGCGACCTCTTTGGCGGTCGTCAGGTCCTCATTGGCCTTGGCGCCCATGTGTTTGAGCGCCATGAGCGAATATTCAACTTTGCGGTGAACCTTGTTCATAAAAAAAACCCCGGAAGTGGATGCTTCCGGGGTTCTAGATGAAAACTGATTGAAAGGAAAGCTAAATACGTCGGTTTCTGACGTACATCACGGACCCGGACTTACCTCACGGGAGGTGTGTACGGAGGTCCAGGAACCGGGACCGGCACGGGAACCGGAATCGGGTTCGGCACAGGAACCGGGACGGGAACTGGGACATTGGGTCCCGGAACCGGGTAAGGGTTGGGAACGTTGATGTACTGAGTCTCTTTCTTTCGGGGAAGTAAGAGCCAAGCCAGCAATCCACCGACGACCAAGCCGCCGATTCCAAACACCCAAGGAGAGATTCCGCCTGAATCACGTTTGTTTTCGTTGGGCGGGGGACCTTGAGGCGGAGGCACGTCACGGATGGGCTCGGGAGGACGAGGCTCGCCTCCGCCCACGCGAGGACCGCAACCGCGCTCGAACTGACCGTCACCGAATTGAGGCTCTTGGTTGTCGTTACAAACGCAGCGGAAGTGATTGGGGCACTGATCAACGGCCTTGCGTTGACCTTCGGGGCAGGTCAGTTGATCGCGAGGACAACCTTTGCTGCCGCACTGATTGTCAGTCACGGGAGGCGTGCTGGGAACCGGAACCGCGTCGTTCGGGTTCGAACGGCAGTTCAAGCTCGCAAAGCGGCCGGGCGTGCGTTTGACAAGATCTTTACACTGAAGAGCCGCGAGATCGGCGTAACGGTTGCGAAGATCGGCACACGCCTGGGTCTGCGCCGCGGAAGGCGAGCGTCCGCCCGACTTCATCGTTTCACACGTGCGCTTCACGCTTTCGAGAGCCTGCAAAGCACTGGTTTGATGGCGGGTGAAATCGTCATTGTTGCGAATGTCCCGGGGGAAGGCCGAGTCCACATCGCGGTGAGCGGCGGTACAGGCTCCGGCCGCGGCCGTGGTCGACACCCACTGAGCCTGCGAACCGAAGATCGCAGGATTACACTGAATTTCGTTTCCTTGGCGGACTTGCAAATTCGAATCGCCTTTACCGCAAACGCCGTCTTTGAAGGTCGATGAATAACCGGCCACGATACAGCCCGTGCCGTCAGCGGCGCGGTTGCCTGCGGCCGCCTGAGCCGGGTCTAAGAGCACTTCCCAGATCGAGGCCGACTGAGCGGGGCCATACCAAGCGGCTTGAACTTTCTCGGCCGCTTCCATCATATCTTGGAGTTTGCGGAAGTACTGCTTCTTCTCTTGAAGGGTCAGACTTTGGATCTCGTCCACTTTCAAGATTTGGAACGAGGGTTTGGCCGCGGCGAAAGCGCCGTTCTCCTGCAGAAACTGGGTGATCTGCTGATACATCACCTGCTGACCGTCGGCCGTGTTCAGGCGCAGGGTCACGGGTTTTTTGTTCAACGTGGTCACGATCTTGACGACCGAGTGGCCCTCTTCTTGGGTCACGTCGATGGTCGACGATTGTCCGCCTTCGGACGAAATGATCTGGAGGTCTTCACCGCCACGGTTGTTTTTGATTTTGTTGATCTGCACTTTCGGAACGACCAAGCCGGGCATTTTATCCGACAGGTCTTTCCACATGTGGTAATCGCTCTTGGACATCTGGGTCTGCGCATTGCGGACCAGGTCCTCGAACTTGCGGCTCTTCTGGGTGAGTTTGGTTTTCTTGATAAAATCGAGAACCAAACCTTGCGAAGACGCAGTTCCGGGCGCGGCGAAAGACGTGACCGTTAAGATCAACGACAAACTAAGTACGAGGAAACGAAACATGGGTGAACCCCCTCGTACTTAGTTTATGGATTACTGGACGTGAAGGAAGTCCTGTTCTTTCAAAAGAGGCAGAATATCGACGTTTTGGAAGACAGGATCGAAGTCAAACTTGAATCGGGGCGTGTTGTTGGGACCCAGACCCAGACCCATCAAGCTGATTTCGGAGATGATCGAGCCCGTGAACCCGCCGGTGTACCGACTATGGACGAGGGGCGCGTTCAGCAGCAGGCGGCTGTAAGCCACGCCACGGCCTTCGGGTCGGCAGGCGGCATCTTGTTGTTGTTCACCCACCGTCGACTTCATTTCGGCGTAGATATTACGCGAGTAGTCCGCACCGCTCATCGGCGACGCACGGAAGTGGTAAGCGCCCACGACGACTTTGGCATCGGGAACAGAACCCACTTGGTATAGACGCCATTTCGCCGAGTTGGCGATCGCCGCATAGTAATCGGTAGTCTGAGTGGCGTTAAAGCCCGAGCCTTGCGCATTGGCCGCTTGAGTTTGGTAGTAGCCCCAATAGCCGGCATCCGATGACCCTTGCTCGCAATGATTTCCATTTTTCCAGAGTGAACCCAAGCCCATGAGGATCGAACGCGTGCTCGAAATCTGCAGGTTGCGCTTGCTGTAATCGCCGGAACCGCTCGAGACGTAATTGATGTTGCCGTAAACAAACACCGAGCCAGTCGCGTAAATGCGGCAGCCTTTGTGCGTGTTGATCGTGACGTTATCGAGCATTAATGCGCCATAAATCATCAAGTCGCCTTCGCACGTGAGCGTGGCGTTCTGAACGCGGAAGTAAGGCGTAGACGCATTGACCTTGGTCAAACCGGATAAGCCCGCGCCGCCCGCATCGGCAATGTATTTATACCCATTAGCGGTGTCGGTGCCGTTCCAGTTGAATACGGTTTCCAAGCGCGAAACTGTAGGCGCTCCGATAAAGAAGTTTCCTTTTTCGATCACGGTCGAAAGCGGAGAATCGGGATAGTAGGAATGCGCCAAGCGGTGCTGAATATACCCTTTGAGGGTCGAAGCACCCGTGGCGGCCGCAGGACCTGCAGGGATGTTCGCGACGGGGACGTAAACTTTCTGTCCCGAGCCATCAGCATTTTTCACGAGATTCAAGTAAGCCCATGAACCGACGCCTTTGGGATTATTCTGTCCATGATCCTTGAGAGAATCTTGGTCACCATAAACCATGTCCGTCTGCCAGTTGTAAGAAGAGTCCGGAGCCAGGCCGCCGAAGAAGTAGTTGCGGCTCGAGCCGTCACCACCGTAACCGAAGTCGGTGATGATGTTCGAGTGAACTTCGGCGTGACACGTGATACAGCCAGTTCCGCGAACCGCGAGAGCGGGCTGGAGCAAGTTGACGGCGTTACCGACTTGCAGAGTCAGACGCGCGGTCTTCACCGTTCCGTCCGCATGACGAGCGTAAACCCAGACGATCGCCTCACCGCGGAAGCCGAACTCGGGTGTAAATCTGAGGCCCCAATTGGCGGTATCAATGACTTCCACACGGCCGATGCCGGCGTTGTCTTTTGAAGTCACGTTCGAAGCGAAATCAAAACTAAAGACGAAACCCGTGCGATTTCCCGTGTAGGCGGCGGGGAAATCTTTGGCTTCGCCAAAGTTGGTACGGATGAGTTGATCTGTCAGAACAAGGTCATGAGTGGGTGTGGGGTTGGTCGCCGTTGCGGAGGCCGTCGCGGTCGCCGTCGCCGTGGCGGTCGCAGTTGAGGTGGCCGTCGCGGTGGCAGTTGCTGTGGAGGTTGCTGTTGCCGTCGCGGTCGCGGTGGCTGTTGCGGTCGCAGTTGCCGTGGCCGTGGCGGTCGCTGTTGCGGTGGCCGATGCCGTCCCCTGAACGATGTTGGAGCTGTCGCTCGAAACGTCGAAGGCTACTGGCGCACAGTTTTGGAAAGAGACCGAAACCAGCGGCAACACGAGAAAAATCAACACGAGGTTGGTGATAACCCAGCGTTTAAACGACTTTTTCTCCATAAGACCTCCGTCAATAGCAAGGCGCACGTCGTCCCGACGCACAATTCCCCTGCATTTATTATCGGCACTTGTGTCTAGTTTCGGGAGTTCTTTTTTACAGAATCTCAGACTGGAATATCCTCGAGCCAGAATGAGACAGTTTCTTTGACAAGCGGGCCTCTCATGGGGTTTGTAGTAGACGAGCGCGCCTATGCGCACCGGGGTCAAGAGCAATGCGAATCATCGGTCTTTCGGCCGTCTGTCTATTTATTCTCGGAATGATACTGTCTTCCGCTCATTTTTGGGGTTTGTCCCAAAAGCCCAAGACCTTTGAACATGCCTGGTTTCAGCTCGATCGCCCCTGGCGGATCGCCCCCCTGTCCTTATTAGAGAAGACCAAGCCCAGCGATTTTATCTGGATTGATGTGGTCCGTTCGCAAGAGCAAAACCTGTTTGCGGCCACCTCCCCGATCGATCTCACCAAAAAGTACTGGTCGGACCGGGAGCTCCAAGAACTCGGCTTTCCGCAATTAAAGGATGCTCTGACCCGCGTGGAGGGCCGCCGCTTGGTGCTGAATCTTCTGTCAAATGTGGAAGGGCTTGATTTGCAGCTGTCAGATTTGATCGGCGCCTCGGGCAAGGACCGCATCTTGGTGCAGTCCGAGTTCGACAATCTTATGAGGGCCCTTAAAAAGTTGCAGCCGCTCTGGCTCTACGGCTCCAGCCAGGCCGAGCGCGTGCGCTTTCGAACCTTTGAATCGCTTTGGATTCTGACCGCGACTCCTTTTCAGGGCGACGTCTACGTCGGGCCCCTGAAACAGAAAAACGTGGAATTGCTCACCGAACAGGTGGCCGCCGAAATCAAACGCCGTGGCCAGCATCTCATTGTCGGACCGCTTGAAAATAAGGACGAATGGGACCAAGCCCTTCGTCTGGGCGCTGACGGGGTGTTCATTGATCATGAGGAGCTTCTTCACTAGGCTGGAAAGCCTATGAATTACGCGTGGGCTGCTCCAATCCAATCGTCGTCTGTTGCCGTGAACACCAATGCCTGGGACGCCATTCTGTCCGCGAGCCCAGTTGTTCAGCTGACTCTGTTAATTTTGGTGGGTCTTTCGATCTTCTGTTGGGCCGTGGGCTTGGCGAAGTACGCTCAGCTCCGGCAGCTCGCGCAGGCGAATGAGCCCTTCATCAACCGTTTCTGGAAAGCCTCGTCGCTCGAGTCCTTGAATGAGGACCTCGATCAATACCTGAAAAAGAGCAGCGTTGCGCGCGTTTTCCGCGCCGGTTACATGGAGCTGCAAAAGCTCGCTGATCAACGCGGCGGCAACGGCCCCTTGCAACTTTCAGGAAGCGACAACTTGGAGCGCGCCCTGCGCAAGGCGATTGATCTTGAGATCTCGGCCATGGAAAGCCGGCTGACTTTGCTGGCAACCACGGGTTCAACGGGCCCCTTCATCGGTCTTTTCGGAACCGTTTGGGGGATCATGGGCTCGTTCCATAAAATCGGTGCCTCGGGTTCGGCAAGCCTTGCGGTCGTGGCCCCCGGAATCTCGGAGGCCCTCATCGCCACGGCGATCGGCCTGGCCGCGGCGATCCCCGCGGTCGTTCTCTACAATAATTTCGTGGCGCAAATCCGCCGACAAGAAATCGATCTGAACAACTTCGCGAACGATTTCTTGAATATCTCCAAACGCAACTTCTTCAAAGAGTAACCGCGCATGGGTATGGGAACCGGAGCTTCAGGCAAAAGCCGTATGGCCCTGAGTGAAATCAACGTCACTCCGCTGGTCGACGTCATGCTCGTGCTCCTGATCATGTTCATGGTAACCGCGCCGCTGATGCAGCAGGGCCTTGAAGTCGAAGTTCCAAAGACTTCGGCCTCGGGCGTGGAGCCGCAAGAAGATCCGTTCCGGCTGGTGATCACCGCCGACAAACGCATCTTAGCGGCCAAGCAACCCATTAAAGTGAATGATCTGAAGAACAAGCTCAAAGCGATTTTCGAAAAGCGCAAGAGCAAACAGATCTACATCGAAGCCGATGCCCGGGTCGATTACGGTTTTGTCGCGGAAGTGATGGCGGAAATCCGCGCGGCCGAAATCTACAGCATCGGCTTGATCACGCAGCCCAAAGCCAGCCCTTGAGCAGCACCGTTCCGATTCCCAAAAGCGATCGTCTTAACCGCTTCGTCGGGCTCTCTATTGCCGCGCACGCGGCGATCTTGTTGATCTTCACGGTCAAAGCTTTTTTGGCCGGCGATGCGATCGAGTATCAATCGGCCGTGCGCGTGGATCTGATCGGTCTGCCGGATAAGATCACCCCCGAGCAGGCGCCGCCCGCTCCCAAGCCCGAACCCGAAGCCAAAAAGGACGCGGCTCCTCCCGAGCCTCCCAAGGCCGAAGAAAAAACCGCCAAAATGGATCTGCCGAAAAAAGAACCCAAGGTCGATCCCGACGCCGTGAATTTGGATAAAACCAAAACGCGCCAAAAAGATGCGCTCGCCAAACTCAAACAGATGAGCGCGTTCGAAAAGATTCAGCAACAAGAACAGGAAGAGGAGCGCAAACGCCAAGAGGCGGCCGCCGCCGCGGCGGCGGCGAAAGCGCGCCAAATCAAAGGCAATCAAATTTCATCCGGTTCGCAGCTCACCGGAATTTCGCGCATCCAAGCCGACAACTACATCGGCGATGTCGAACGTCAAATCCGGCAGAACTGGGTGCTGCCGCAGTACCTGGCGAAAAAGAATCTCAAAGCGCAGGTGCGCGTTCGCTTCGACGAGAAGGGGCAAATCATCTCGGCCCAGATCGTGAAATCCAGCGGCAATCCCACCTTCGACGAAATTGTCATCGACACAGTCCAGAAATCCTCACCTGTTCCTCCTCCGCCGGAGAAGTTTGTGAGACTCTTCAATCTTGAGGGAGTTCTGTTCGGATTCCCGGAATAATCGCCCAGTTTGTGAGGAGGCCCGATGAAACGCCTGATCCTACTTTGTTTGACTATCGCCTCGCTGAACGTGTTCGCCCAAGATGCCGGCAAAGGCTCGGTGTACATCAAAGTCGGCGAAGCCAAAGCACAAAAGAGCTTGGTGGCTTTTCCCGCTCTGCAATTTATGGGAAGCCCGGGAGCCGCGCCGAACTACCAAACCATCGGCAGCGATATTTTTAAAGTCGTGCTCAATGATTTGACCGTGACTGGCTACTTCCAATTTATCGCCCAAAGCGCTTATCTCGAAGATCCCGCGAAAACCGGTCTTCGCCCTCACCCCACCGACGCCAACGGTTTTAAATTCGAAAGTTGGAAACAGATCGGCACCGAGTTCCTGATCCGCGCCAGCTTTTCGGTGGCCGGCGATCAACTCACGCTCGAGACTTACGCCTACCACGTTCCCAAAGCCAATCTCGTGCTGGGAAAGCGCTACAAAGGCACCGTTTCGGGCGCGCGACGGATCGCGCACACCTTTGCGAATGACTTGATGGAAGCGCTCACGGGACAGAAAAGCATGTTCTTGTCGAAAGTCGTCGTGTCTTCGGACCGCGGCGGCAATGCCGGTTCGAAAGAGATCTACGTGATGGACTGGGACGGCGTGAACGTTGAAAAGATCACCAACCACAAGTCGGTTGCGATCTCGCCCGCATGGTCGCCCGATGGAACCAAGGTCGCCTACACCGCGTTCGTGATGCGCGCCAAAACCAAAACGCGCAATGCCGATATGTTCATCTACGAGCTGAACACCGGTAAACGATGGCTCGTTTCTTACCGCCAAGGCATCAACTCGGGAGCCAACTTTGACCCCGACGGCAAAAATATCTACCTCACGATCTCGCAAGGCGGAAATCCCGACATTTTTAAAATGTCGACCGACGGCGAGCTCGGAAAAAAACTCACCAACGGACCCGTCGGCGCGATGAACGTGGAGCCCGCGATCAGTCCCGACGGCACGAAGATGGCCTTCTCCTCGGATCGCAGCGGATCGCCGATGATTTACATCATGAACGCCGACGGCACGAACCCCAAGCGCGTCACGTTCGCGGGCCGTTTCAACGCGACTCCGGCTTGGTCGCCCGACGGCAAGAAGATCGCCTTCTCGGGATGGCAAGACGATCACTTCGATGTTTTCACCATGGACACCGATGGCACCAATATGCAGCGAATCACCCAGGCGAAGAAGCCGAACGGCAAATGGTCGCGCAATGAAGACCCGGTCTTCTCGCCCGATGGCCGTTTGTTGATGTACACGTCGGACCGTACCGGCTCGAGTCAGGTTTATATCTCGAATCTCGATGGGTCTGAGGAACGCCGAATCACCAACGACTCGCACAACTACTTCAAACCCAAGTGGTCCAAGAATCTTGAGTGATCTGGCGAAGACCCTTCGGCAAGAAAGGGCCCGCGAGTGGGCCGAGTGCGCTCGGCTCACTTTTGAAAGATCGGTTTCCACGCAAGAGATCTGCAAGCGATGGTCCGACTTTGCCGACCTCTCGTTAACCCGGGCCTTCGAAGACTGTCAGGCCCAAACGCCCGTGGGCACCAAAATCGCTCTCTTCGCCTACGGCAAGCTCGGCTCGCACGAGCTGAACCTCAGTTCCGATGTCGATCTTGTCTTGGTCAGCGAGAGCGAGGACCCCTCGCTCAAAGCGTGGCTCCGCCGTTTTCGCGCTCTCTTGCAGGACTTCACCGAAGATGGTTTTTGCTTTCGACTCGATTTCGATTTGCGGCCTGGCGGTCGCATGGGCTCGATCATCCCAACGCTCTCTCAGTTTGAAGACTACTTTTCGAATTACGGCGAGGCGTGGGAACGCCTGGCCTTCGTGCGCTTTCGTGGCATCTGCGGCGACGCGGAACTTCTGAAGACCGCGGCGGCCACCGCGCACAAGTTCACGTACCGGCGCCATCTTGATTTTGGCCTGATGGAAGACCTCAAAGATCTTCGCCAGCGCATTCATGAGCAGAACTGGCGGCGCTCCGAAAATGGCGCCATCGACTTGAAGCTCGGACTTGGCGGTATTCGCGATCTCGAACTGTTCGTACACACGCTGCAGGTCATTCACGGCGGACGCGACAAAGAGTTTCGAATCGAATCGACGACCGATGCGATCAAAAAACTCGCTCAAGCCGGCTTGATCGGTGCGCCCGACAGTCGATTTCTTCTCGATCATTACTGGACGCTTCGTCATTTTGAAAATGCCCTTCAGGGTTCAACCGATCAGCAAATTCAGGTTCTGAAAAAGAACGACTGGACTTCGCTCGTCAGCGTGGCCGAGCGCGAGGGGCTGCGCGCCGACATGCAAAAGTGCCGCGATCTCGTAACCGGACTTCTGGGCGCCGTCGATGAGAACGCACGTTCGCTTCCCGAAACCGAGGACGATCAACGTGCGTGGCTCCTGTCGCTGGGTTTTTCGGCGAGCGTGGTCGAAGACGTGTGGTTTTCGCTCGCGCAGAAGACCGTGCTTTCGCGCCAACCGGAACGCGACGAGCTTTACCGAAAGCGTTTCTTGTTTGAAATGATCACGCGATTGGCCGAGGCTCGCGGGGGCGATGTCGCGCTCAAGGTCCTTCATGACTTTTTGAGATCCATACGCGCCAAGTCGTCGTTCTTCCATTTGCTGATCAAGAATCCGCCGCTCATGGACCGGCTCGGACTTTTGTTCTCGCACTCGGCCTATTTGAGCCAGATCCTGATCGGCCGGCCCGAGCTTCTGGACAGCTTCTTGTACCAGCGTCAGGACGCGGCGGCGCCCGAAGAGTGGGACGAGCTTCTTTCGGAATGCCTCGAAAAAAAACTGCTCGCGCAGCTGACAGCCGGTCTGGATTTTTTGAAGGACCATGAACTCACGCCACTGCTCGAAAAGGTCACGCGCACCGCCGATCAGATCGTGCAGACCCTTTTGTCCAAGCTTCGCCGCGAACACGGCGCTCATCTCGAAGTGCTCTGCATGGGCAAGTGGGGCGGCGCCGAGCTGGGGCTGCATTCGGATTTGGATTTGGTCTTCGTGCGCGCGGGCGCGCCCGATGAAAATGACACCAAAGCCGCGCGGCGCTTGATTTCGAGGCTCACCGAAGTCCAGCGCGGCGGCTCGATTTACCAGCTCGATTTCCGTCTCAAACCGCACGGCAAAGGCGGCCTTCTTTTAACCGATAAAAATGATCTCTTGGAGTACCTGCGCACGCAGGCCCATATTTGGGAGCGCCAGGCCTACTTGCGAACGCGTTCGCTGGAACCATCAGACTTTGACCGCCAGGTCTTTGAGGCCTGCGTTTCGCGTGAAGTGCAACCTGAGGAGTGGGCGGAGCTCGCCAAGATCCGCACGGCGCTGATCCAAAAATCGAAAAGTCCCTTAGATCTCAAACACCAAGCTGGCGGCTTGATCGACACCGAGTTTGCCGTGCAGCTCACCCGTCTTCGAGATCAAAAGATTCCGGGGTCGACGGCCACCCGCCAAGAGCTCCTTGAGCTCCAGAAAATCGACGGCCGATGGGGACAAGTGCTTGGCTTGTACGATGAGCTCCGTCAACTGGAGCAGACGTTACGTTTGGTGAGCTCCCGATCCGCCGCGACGCTCACCGAGAGCTCCTCGGAGCTGGCGCAGCTCGCTGCCGCTCTGCACCTGAATTCTGAGCAAATGGCGCAGCGCATACGCACTCTTCTCGAACAGAATGCAGCTCTCTTGGCCCCTCTTGACCCTCGTCGATCTCAGAGCTAATTCCGATCTCTATGTCTAAAAAGAATGTGATTAAAGTGTTCTGGATCTACATGGCCGCTTTTGTTGTCTTCGTGATTGGTTTGCAAGCCAAAGCCCAAACCGAAGCCACCCCCACCCCCGCCGCCGTCGAGAAAACGGCCGAGACCTCGGGTGTTAAAAAAGACAAAGAGAAGTCCAAAAAATCCGACTCAAAAAAAGACGCAGCAAAGAAAGAGGCAAAAGAGATGATCGCGGTTTTCGAAACCAATCGTGGAACCTTCAAAGCTAAATTGTTCGCCGACAAAGCTCCCAAAACCGTTGAGAACTTCGTGGGTCTCGCGGAAGGCACCAAGGCTTGGACCGATCCTAAAACCGGCAAAGAAGTGAAAAAACCCTTCTACGACGGTCTGATCTTCCACCGCGTGATCCCCAATTTCATGATCCAAGGCGGCTGCCCGTTGAAAAACGGAACCGGCGGCCCTGGTTACAAATTCGAAGACGAGTTCAGCTCTGGCATGAAGCATGACCGTCCCGGTTTGCTCTCGATGGCCAATGCAGGACCCAACACCAACGGCAGCCAATTCTTCGTGACCACCGTTCCCACTCCTTGGCTCGACAACAAACACACCATCTTCGGTGAAGTGATCGAAGGCATGGACGTTGTTCACGCCATCGAAAAAACACGCACCGCCGGCGGCGACCGCCCCGTCGAAGAAGTCGTGATCAAAACGCTCAAAATTGAGCGCCGGTAACGAGTACGTTACCTCCATTTTCCCGTGGCGCCTTCGGCGCCTCTCTATCCGCAACCTGTCAAAAAAACTGACAGCTGTGTGACAAGCCCCGCCCCGAGCGGGGGTTTGTTTTTTCAGCGCCCTCCATCTCCAATCCATTTGATCCTGGCGGCATTGGCCTTGCTCAGATCAAAAGGACGGAGGCTTCATGGCTTGGCGTTCTTATTCGGTTAAATTGCTGCTCGCAGTGACGATGCTCATCCCCCCGGTGACCGCATCGGCCGCTCCTCCCTTGGTCATTCCCGGGCTTGGCACCTTTTCGATCTCGCGCCTGACCCAAGCCGGCGTGAGCAGCATGAAGCAAGTCCGCAACGCCTCGGGCGAAGCCGTTTATCAATTTCTCGATGACTCCGGAAATATTTTGCGCAGCTTTGTCGTCGGTAAAACCAAACCTAGCGATCTCGCCGAATTCAAACCCTCACGTCTGCGCGAGTACTTCTCTCATTTGCGCCACAACTCGGGCAGCATCGCCGTTCATAAAATCAAAACGTTTCCCTTTGAAGCTTTTACGTTCTTCGTGGCGATCGGTGCGATCACGACCGCAGACCTCGTCTTTAACTACAACCACAACCCCGTGGCGATGGACCAATTTCTGACCCAGCAAAAGGACCCCGTGGGACAAATGGGATTTGCCGCCTTCATGGTGGCGAACGGCTTGACCTCGGAGCCCTTGATGGCCGTTGCGCAATCGCGCGGCGCTCGCTTCTTTATTCCTTACCTCGGGATGTCGGTCGGGATGATCGCCTCCAATATCGTGCACGAGATCGGCCATTTTCCAGGCTTGAAAGAGTGCGCTCTGGGCATGGGCAAACGCGCGGTCCAAAAGGCGGGTCAAGCCGTGATGGGCGGCGATCTTGCCGATATGAAAGATTGCGACAAGGCCTTTGAGGCTTGGTCGAAAATGAGTCTCTCGGAAAAAGGGCATGAGTGGGCTCCCGGCCTGTTCTCGATGGTGGCCTCCACGGCGATGGCCGGCGGAATCGAAGCCGCTCTCACCGGTAGCGTCGCGGTTGCCGCGCGCATGTCCTCGGCCGTTGCTCTTCGCATGGTTGCGATCGAGATGCTCATCACCGTGGCTCCCGGCGGAATCGTCGTTCGCGGCGCGCGCTGGACCTACAAAATTGCCCAGCTCGCAGGCTTCATCTATCTCGACACCGTTTTGCGCGCGCCCATGGTCTTTACCTGGAAGAATGCGGTTCAACTGGGGCCGCAGCTGCGTGATTCAGATCAACGCATCGGTATTTTGGCGCGACGAAAGCTCTCGAACGGCTGGAATCCCGAGACGGTCTTGAATGCGGCCGGACGCCCCGTGTGCGTCGATGAGACTTCAACCAATTGCTACAACGATTTGGACCGTGAGCTTCTCGAGATGCAGAAGATTATGGGCAAATGGCGCGAAGCCAATATGGAGTCGGTCCTAATGGCGCACGCCAACTGGTCGCAGTATCTGCACCAGCTCACATCTCAGTACCGCGTCTCCAAGCAATTCTATTTCGACTTCGTTTCGGATCTTTGGAAGAAACGCTACGAACTTCCCGAAAATTACGTGGCCCTGATGGACCGTCCGATGCCTTTGTACGGCGTCACGCCCAAAGACCTCCAGCAAGACGAGCGCGAGAAGTTCTTGCTGCAGCCGAATAAAGTTTTGAACATGCAAATGGAGACCATCGGTGAGGTCGTTCAAGCTCTGCGCGAGAATCCGGCCGACTTGAGCGCGCTTCGCCCCGACGAGCAAAAAGTCTACAACGAGATCGTGACGGGGCTCGCATCGAATGAACCGAACAAGATCGGTGCGGCTCTTCAGACTTTGCGCTACTACCTGTGGAAAGATCCGATGCAGCACCTCGCTCCCACGACCTTGAAACTCAAAGCCGTGCTGGAACCCATTTTTGAAAAACTGGGCGATCCCCAGCCTTTGATGGCCGCAGGTCAAGGCTACCTGAAGCTGATCGCGAAGGATCCGAACAACCCGATTTACGCGAACAACCCTTTTAGCGGCGGAAACTCTCTGTTTTTGACCCCCACGGTTCCCGAATACCTGGCGGTTCAAATGATCAAGGGACCCGACGTCGAAAAAGGCGAATCGACCGTTTCGAACAACATGGCGGGCTTTCCGGCGAGCTTTGCGGCTCCCCGCCTGCGCGTGGACGGCGCCCTTCGCACTCAGCGAATGCCTCAGATCCCCGAACTGGGGTTTGACTTGAACCAGTCGATCTTCCGTATGCGACTCTGGGTGCAGCGTGACGGTCAAGCCCTGGGCGGCGGCACTCTCTTTGATTTCTTGCGCGGTGATGGCGTTCGCGCCGACATCGTGGGCGACCAGAGCGGTCACAAGATCGCGCAGTGGTGGGAGCAATATCCCGAGCGTCAGTTCACCAATGCGTTCTTCAACTATGAAATGAAATACGAAGACATCATTCAAGACTTGCATCAGAAGCTGTTCCGAACCGACACCAGCTTCACCAACCGTGGTCCGGTCGCGAATGGCGTGCTGAAGAGCATGGCTCAGGAACGCGCGATCTACCTTTACATTATCGATAGCTTCTTGAACACGCAGGCCGGTCGCCCTTCGCCGGCGCCGATGGATGACACCGGCTACTCGGCCTTGACCACTTCGGGCCAAATCGTGAACTCGCGCAATGAATGGACCCAATCGATGCTGGCGAAATGGGGCGAACTCGAAACCCTGCTCCGAAAGTTGGAGGCCAAGCCCGTGCGTTCGGGCGATGTCTCGAAAAACTACATCGTTTCGCGCGTCTCGAACGAAGACCTGCAGAAGGTGGCCGCCTCGATGGAAGAGCAGCTGAAACAAATTCCGCTCGAGATGGAAAAACTGACCGAGTTCCAAAAGAAGGTTCTCGCGGCGGCCTTGCAAGGTCTGAACGCTTCAGGGCAGGAGCTTCTGAACTTCGGCCAGATCATCAACAATGTCAGTTATGTGGAAAACTTTGTGGGCGGCTCTGGAGAACCGATGCGCCGTCGTTGTTTGAATGCCCCAGCCGCACGCGGAACTCAGCAGTGGCTGGCCGGTCAGTATCAGGGATGCCCGGGCCAGAACTAGGCACGGAACTTGGAAGATTGTGGATGTGTAAAAGGATAACGAACCAGGTGATTTAGAGCGCCCCCCGGGGCGCCCCAAATCGTCCGGTGTCAAAAGTCTAAACAGTAAGTGAAAGCTCAATTGAGGGAGAGCAAATGAAAAAGTCGATGTTGATGACCATGTCCGTTTTAATGGCCCTTTCGGCCTCCACCGCTTTGGCGGCTCCGCTCCGCGTTCAAGAAGTTCGAACGAACTTCGAGCGCACGATCCGTGAAGGTCAGCGCGCTCTGGAAACCGGAAATAAAGAGACCATCCGCCAAGACCTCACAAAAGATCTGTCGGCGATGACCGGCGGCCGGGTGAACACGCGTGAAATGAGCGCCGCGCTCAACAAGACTTTCGAACTCAATGAGGGCGGAACCAAAGTTGAAGTCAACATGGTTCAAATTGCCAAAGCTCTCAAAGACGCCAAAGACGTCACCTCGCAGATCAACCGCAATGAGCTCGATGCTCAAGCAAAAGACTTGATGACTCAAAAAGACCGCGCGATGGAAATCGTCCCCAAGTTCATGGCTCTGGCCTCGAGCGTTTCGAAAGCCGGCACCAATGCGACCAAGCAAAAAGAAGTCGATGCTTTCGTGAAACAAATGTCGCTCATCAAAGAATCGCTCTCGACCATGGATATCGCCGAGCTGAAATCACACCTCGACGTGATGGAAATCGCGATCGAGAACAAACTTCGCAATCCTGAGCTCGAAGGCGACCAAGCGTACGCGCAGGCTCTGAAAGCGAAATTCGGCGACAAATACGCGCAAAAGCTCGAAGAGATCCTCGGCTGCGCTCGCCAGTAATCGATTTAAAAACAAATTTGATCGTCAAAAAGTATCAACGGTCATTGAGAACCCTCTTCTCAATGACCGTTTTTTTATTGCTCAGGCTCTTGATTGACGATCAGAATTTCGATCCGCCGGTTTTGCGCACGATTCTCCGGAGAGGAGTTTGGCACCAGCGGTTTGGTGTCGGCGTAGGAAATGGCCGAAAGACGTTTGGGATCGAAACCGTGAACTTTGACAAGGTAGCGGATCACCGAGGTGGCGCGGACCGCCCCCAGCTCCCAGTTGCTCTCGAACTCGCCGCCCGCGACCGGAAGATCGTCGGTGTGACCCTCGATCACGATTTTATTGGGCGCCGCCTTGAGAAACTTCGCGATTTTATCCAAGGCGCTCAGCGCCGGACGCTTGAGTTTCGCACCGCCCGAAGGAAAAAAAGTCGAAGCCGCGAGTGAGATGCGCACGCCCATCGTATCGTGGCGAAGGCCGCCGATGGCGAGCTTGCGCTCTTCTTCGGTCATGGATTTTTGCAGAAGCTTTTCGACATAATCTTGAAGCTCACCGTTTCCGACGTTTTGCCTCTGGAAAACGTCGATGGGTTCAATCACTTGACCCATGATGCCGCCCGAGTTTTCTTGCCCGGCCCCGCCCGCGCCCATCAACCTCAGTTCGGTCTTGAGCGAGCTCTCAAACTCTTTGCGCTTTTCTTGATTTTGCGTGGAGGTTGCGTAGAGGACGACGAAAAACGCGAAGAGAAGCGTGATAAAATCCGCGTACGAGACGAGCCAGCGCTCGTGGTTCTCATGCTCTTCGTGTTTTTTTTTGCGTCCGCTCATTCGTGTTCGTCCTCTAAGAACGCCTTCAGTTTGAGCTCAAGAAGGCTGGGCGTGAGACCCGCCTGGATACCGAGCCCCCCTTGCAAGGTCATCTCGCGAACTTTCATGTCTTCGTTGACGATCTTTTTGATCTTGTTGGCCAAGGGAATGAAGATCAAGTTGGCGAAGCCCACGCCGTAAATGGTAGCCACGAAGGCCACCGCGATCCCGGCGCCTAGTTTGCTCGTGTCGGCCAAGTTGCTCATCACGTGAATCAAACCCAAGACCGCACCGATAATCCCGATGGTTGGAGCAAAACCGCCGGCATCCATCCAGACCTTGGCGCCCGCCAGCAGACGCTCCTCTTCGGAGGTCATGCGCGTGTGGAAAACTTCGGTCATCACCTTCTGATCGACGCTGTCGACCACCGTGCGCATCACGTCCCGCAAGAACTCATTGCTCAAGTTCGGAATGCGAGGTTCTAGGGACAGAACGCTTTCTTTACGCGCCAGCTTCGCGCAGTCGAGAATCTCCGCCAGGAGCGGGCCTTTGGCGCGGTTTTGCTTGAGAAACGCGCGCTTGGCTAAACGAAGCGCCATCTTGACGTCCTCAGCTTTGGACGACACGAGAACCGCGCCGAACGTGCCGGAGACGACGATCATCAGCGCCGCGCCTTGCACGAGTGCCGCTGTGTGTCCCCCCTCGATCATGTTTCCGAGAAGAATACCGCCGATGCCGATGATCAGACCCAACAATGTTGCAATTTCCATAGTGTCTTATCGTCCCACAAGTCCTTGAAAAGCTTGAGCACTCTGGTGAACCCCGGGCCAAAGACGGGCTCGACTTTGGGCACGAGCAATCGTACACTCGGACACCATGATTGAGACCCTCGTCGCCTGGGACCATACGGTCTTTCACTATATCAATACGGTCTGGACGCATCCGGCGTTGGACTGGTTTTTTTCGAACTGGACGGATTTGCACAAAACACCCGTCTTTAGATTCGGGATTCTCCCGGTCATTTTGTTGATCGTGTTCTGGCGCTATCGATGGAAGGGCCTCGCCGCCATTCCGTTTGTCGCGATTGCGGTCGGCTTTAATGATGGGTTTTGCGGAAAAATTCTAAAAGCTTATTTCGAGCGGGCGCGGCCGCCGCTGGTCGGAATTGAGGCAATAGTTCGCGCGCCTCACTATGGAGGCTATTCCTTTCCGTCGAATCATGCCTCAAATATGTTCTGTCTGGCCGTTTTTGTCGGGATTTATTTTCCGCGCGCGCGCGGGATTTTTTTGACCATCGCCGCTCTGACCGCTTATTCACGCGTTTACTGCGGCGTTCATTTTCCTTCGGATGTCATCGCGGGCGCGCTCATTGGATCGTTCGTTGGTTGGGGCGCGGCGCAAGCGCTCAAGCCGCTCTGGCGCAGAGTTGAGGCCCGCGTCGGCCGCGCGCAAGCTGAGGACGCTCGACATGTCTAAAGTTTTAGTCACGGGCGCCAACGGTTTTTTGGGAAGCTGGGTCGTTCGTAAACTGAGCGAACAGGGTCATGACGTTTCGATTTTGGCTCGCAAAAGTAGCGACCTTTCCGAACTCGAAGGTTTGGACTACCGGACCCACTATGGCGACGTCACTCAGCCCGAGACTTTGGCGGCGGCTTTCAAGGGCCACGAGACGGTCTTTCACCTGGCGGGCGTGATTGCCTACAAAAAAGCCGACCGCGCGTTGATGGAAAAAGTGAACGTCGGGGGAACGCAAAACGTTTTGGACGCCATTCCTCAAAGCGACGTCTCTAAACTCGTTTATCTGAGTTCGGTGGTCGCCATCGGGGCCGGCCTCGAAAAAGGTCAAATTCTCAATGAAAAGGCCCCCTTCAATATCCACCATCTGGATCTTGGTTACTTCGAGACCAAACACGAAGCTGAAAAACGTGTGAAGGCGGCTTGCGATGCCAAAACCGTCGATGCCGTCATGCTCAACCCGAGCACGATTTACGGGCCGGGCGATGCTAAAAAAGGCAGTCGGAAGACTCAGCTCAAAGTCGCGCAAGGAAAGTTTCCCTTCTACACGGAAGGCGGCGTTAATGTTGTCGACGTTGAAGACTGCGTCGCGGGAATTCTGTCCGCTTGGAAAAAGGGCCGCACCGGAGAACGTTATATTTTGGCGGGCGAAAATCTCACCATTCAAGACCTCTTCAAACTGATCGCCGAGCGCGCGGGAGTTCCCGCGCCGACCAAACGCCTTCCGCCCTGGGCCCTTTACACTTTGGGTTGGATCGGCGACCGCATGACTGACGTCGGCCTGAAGGGTCCCGTGAGCCTCGAGAACGCGTACACATCGCAGATGTACCATTGGTTTGACAACTCCAAGGCCAAGGCGGAGTTGGGCTTTGAAGCCCGGCCGGCGCGCGAGGCGATCGCCAAGAGCGTGGACTGGATGCGTGAGAAAGGCCTTTTAAATACATGAAGGTGGTCGGCCGCACGCTCAAAATGCTTTTTCTCATCGCGGGCTGCGTGGCGCTGCTGTTTTTATTCGTGGCTTCGGTGTTCTTGGGTCAAATTCCTTCAGATAAAGAAATCCGGTCCTGCCTCACGACCAAGCTCTATCAGGTCAAACTCTGTCCGGGCTCCTCCTCTTACGTGAAGTACTCGCAGATCTCTCAGTATCTCGTCAAAGCGGTGGTCTTGACTGAAGACTCCTCTTTTTGGCAACACAACGGTTTTGATTTCGGGGAATTGCAAAAGAGCCTCGAAACAAACCTAAAAAAAGGCCGCTACGCTCGAGGGGGATCCACCATCACCCAGCAGCTCGCGAAAAATCTTTTTTTGACCAAAGAAAAAACCATGACCCGAAAGGGTCTTGAGGCCGTGATCACCCTTCGGCTCGAGCGGGTGCTGACCAAGAAAGAAATTTTAGAGCGTTACCTCAACGTTGTTCAGTTCGGAAAAGATCTCTACGGCGTTAAAGCCGCGGCTCAGTTCTATTTTCAGAAGTCTCCGAGCCAACTCGATGTGGTTGAATCGGCGTTCTTGGCGTTTCTCTTGCCGAGCCCCGAAAATTATTCGAAGTCTTTTTTTCGCAAGCAGCTGACGCCTTTCGCAAGGGCGCGTCTGAATCAGATCGTCGAACGTCTTTACGAGTACGAGCGGATCAACGGCGACGAATACGAAACGGCCCGGGCTAAAATCGCGCATCTTTGGGGACCGCCGCCGGCGACGATCGAAGAGGATCCGGCGGTTGAGGCGATCGACGAAGAAAGAATCGAACAACAAATCCAAGAGTTTGGCGAAGAGCTCGAGCCCACGACCGAAAATTAGTCGATCAGGCGGCGCTCAAAGCTGCGCGCGGTGATACGGCTTAATCCCACCAGCAACAAAATCAAGAAAGCGATATTGATCACGAGCATCGCCGAGAACTGACCCTGTTGGATCGCGCGCGTCGCCGAGACCGCATGCGTGAGCGGAGACAGGTAAGCAATCACCTGCAAGGCTTTCGGCATCGCTTCGAGCGGAAAGTACGTTCCGCTAAAGAGCGAAAGCGGCACGATCAAACCCGAGCTGGGATAAATGATTTGATCGTAGTTCTTCACCAGCGACGTGAAGAGCATTCCGAGCATCGCGAAAAAGCACGACGACAAGAAGATCACCGGCAAAGCCAGGATGATTTTGGCCGAACCGACGGCCCCGAGCGCGAGCGCGATGATCAAGACGCCGACGGCGCTGAACATCGCTTTCGAGGCTCCCCACAGAATTTCGCCGCCCAAGAGATGATTGGGCATCATCGGCGTGTAAAGAGCGGTATGGTAAAGCTTGGTGTGCGAGAGCTTCGTGAAGTTCGCGTAGGTGCACTCAAAAAAGGCGACCAGCATCGTGGTGTTGCATAAGAGCGCCGGAAAGAAGAACTCCAAATAACTCGTGCCATGCACCTGAGGCACGTAAGAACCCAACCCATACCCCAAAGCACCCAGGACAAAAAGCGGCTCGAGCACAATCCAGAAAATCGAGACGAGCCATGTCTTTCGGAATTGCAAAAAGTTTCGCGACCAAACTGATCGCATCGATTCCCAAGTCGTCGGCAGAGAGAGGGACTTCATATGCTCTCTCCCTCTTGCAGACCGGTGCCGGTAAGCTTCAGGAAGACATCATTCAAATTGGGTTTTCGCACCGCCATCAATGGACTTTTGAAACCCTTGAAAAGATCCCCTTGCGTGAATTCGGGCGTCGTCTTCGCCAAGATGGAATCGCCAAAAACTTGATATTCAACTTTGCGTTCACGGAGGCGGTTGGAGTAGTAACCGATGTCCGTGCGGTTCATTTTCAGCTCGATGACCTCGGGACCCCAGTATTTCTCGATTAAATTTTTCGGCGTCTCGAGATCAATCAAACGGCCCTTACTAATCAGAGCCACGCGGTCGCATAAGAGCTCGGCTTCGGTCATGTCGTGGGTCGTGATGATGATGGTACGCCCACGCTCCCGTTCGCCCCGCAAAAAATCCCAGGTCCAATTTCGGGCCTGAGGATCCAATTGCGCGGTCGGTTCGTCCAAAATCAAAAGTTCGGGGTCGGCCAGCAAAGCGCGGATAAAGGCCAAGCGCCTTTTCAGGCCTCCGCTCAAAGTGTCGACCAGTTGTTCGGCGCGATCATCGAGGGCGACGGACTTGAGAAGTTCGTGGATACGATCCTCCGCGCCGAGACCTTGAAATCCCAAGTAGCGGCTGTAGATCAGAAGATTTTCAAACACGGTCAACTCGGGATCGAGACCGTCGCCTTGCGGAACAACGCCGATGCGGCTTTTGATCTCGCGCAAAGAGGACTGAATCGACAAGCCCAGCATGAAGAGTTCGCCTTCTTGAACGCGAGTGGATCCAGAGAGCATCCGAAGAATTGTGGTTTTGCCGGCGCCGTTCGGTCCCAAGAGACCGAAGCACTCACCTTTCGGAACATCGAAGGTCACGCCGTTCACAACGCTGCGGCCGCCGAAAGATTTTTTGAGATTGCGGATTTCGATCGCCAGTTCCATGAATTCATTCTGGCGGTAAAACAAGAGGCCGACAACAAACGTCGAAAGTTGCGGGCCTTCTTGGCCCGACCATTGTCCGAGCGGAGGGTCTTAAGTATTACCGACGGCGCTCATGATCACGATAATCGTCGCGGAACCGAGGCGCGAGCTGGCTCTCGATTTGGCAGGCCATATAGGTGGCCACCATCGTTACCGATCCTCGTCCGTCGAGCACGCGCTCAACGCTGTTTTCGAGAATCACGGGAACTCGCTCGTACCAGAGCGCGCGCGGAAGACCGCCGGTTTTGATGTCTGAAGAACCGCCACGGCTCATCACAGACAACCGGTGACTGGTCGAGACTTCAAGCGCCACCGAGTTCCGCAGCTGAAGGAAGCGGCCGTTCGCGAGCGGCCCCACGGAGCCATTGACGACTTGGGCGCCGTCGATTTGCACGAACGCGGCCACACCGGCCTCGCGGCTTCGGCCCTGCAGATGTAGGCGTTTATTCAAAGCTTGTCCGTCGCGCTTGATATCCAAACGAAATTCATCGGAGGGGCGGCGGCTCAAGTCCACCCGCGGTCCATCTTGAATCCAGACCGAACAAGCCAAGACGTAATGATTGTATTTGGTCTCTAAAAGATCGCGCACCGATTTGCCATCGAGGCTCGCCCCACCACCATTCGAATGAACGCCCGGTGTCGCGGCCGGGTCTGAACTTTTATCACCGCAACCCGCAGTCAAAAGAAACAGAAGCAAAGCGGTCATCAGAATTTGTTTTTTCATATTCCCTCCCCAGAGAATGCAGCCGATGTACCACGGCTCCCGAAAAACACCGCGACGACAATTTTCGGCTACAAAAAAAAGAAAGGCCCCCTCGCGGGAGCCTTCTCTCTTCGTTCTGAGGTGACAATTTTCAGTCTTCCGCGGACGCGGCGGCCGCATTGCGCTTGCGCTTGTGCGGGTCGAGCTCACGGCAACGGATGCGGATGAAGTTGGGTGTCGCTTCGACGAGATCGTCGTCGGTGATCCACTCGATGGCCTGATCCAGACCCATTTTTTGAATGGGGATCAAGGTCATTTTTTCTTCCGCTCCTGACGAGCGAACGTTGGTGAGTTTTTTCTCACGGACCGCGTTCACCTCGAGATCGTTCTCTTTGGCGTGCTCGCCGATGATCATGCCGCCGTAAACTTCGACGCCGGCATCAACCAACAGACGGCCGCGCTCCTGCAAATTGAACAAAGCGTAAGCCGTTGTCACACCCTGACGGTCCGAAATCATCGAACCGTTTCGACGCGCGACGATCTCACCACGGAAATCGTCCCAACCGTCGAACTGGGTGTTGAGCAAACCGGTTCCGCGAGTGTCCGTCATGAACTCCGAGCGGTAACCGATCAGGCCGCGCGCGGGGATGCGGAACTCGAGACGCGTGCGTCCCGAACCTTTGGACATCATATTGGTCATGACGCCTTTGCGGATACCGAGCTTCTCGGTGACCACGCCCACGTAAGCGTCCGCCACGTCGATAACCACGAGTTCGAAGGGTTCTTTTTTCTGGCCGTTTTCTTCTTTGAAAAGAACTTGGGGCTTCGAAGCCAAGAGCTCGAAACCTTCACGGCGCATCTGCTCGATCAAAACGCCCAGCTGGAGTTCGCCGCGGCCGATGACCTTGAAGGCCTCATTCGAAGGCGTTTTTTCGAGGCGGATCGCCACGTTGCTCAAAAGTTCGCGCTCGAGACGCTCGAGGATCTGACGAGACGTGACTTTTTTGCCATCGCGGCCCGCGAAGGGACCGTCGTTGACCGAGAAGATCATCGCCACGGTGGGCTCTTCAACACGGATACGAGGCAAGGGTTTGGGACTTGCGACCGACGTCAAGGTGTCACCGATTTGGAAGTCTTCAAGACCCGCGACGATCGCGATGTCACCCGCGCCGATTTCATTCACGGGCGCCGGAGCATTGACTTCGTATTGGTACAAAGCGGTCACTTTGAACTTCTTGTTGCCGCCCTCTTGAGCGCACACCAATTCGTCGCCGACTTTGACTTTACCGGCGCGAACACGGCCGATGGCCAAGCGACCAACGAACGAGCTGTACGACAGATTCGAAACCATGATTTGCAGCGACGTTTCTTCTTTGTCGACTTTCGGCGGCGGAACTTCGTTGATGATTTTTTCGTAGAGAACTTCGAGCGAGTTGGTTTTGACTTTGGGATCCAAAGTCGCCATTCCCTCGCGCGCGATCGCGTAGACCGGTTGGAAATCAAGCGCTTCGTTCGGCGCATCGAGATCGACCATCAAGTCGAAAACTTCGTTCAAGACTTCGTCCGCGCGGGCATCCGAGCGGTCGATTTTGTTGATACAAACCAAAACTTTGAGATTTTGCTCGAGGGCTTTGCGCAAAACGAAACGTGTTTGCGGGAGCGGACCTTCGGAAGCATCGCAAAGCAGAATCGCACCATCGACCATGTTCAAGACGCGCTCAACCTCACCGCCGAAGTCGCTGTGCCCGGGAGTGTCGACGATGTTGATTTTATAGTCTTTGTAGCGGAACGAGGCGTTCTTCGCCGCGATCGTGATCCCGCGCTCGCGCTCAAGATCCATCGAGTCCATCAAACGCTCGGCCACCTGTTCGTTGTCGCGGAACGTGCCCGCTTGTTTGATCAAGTGATCGACGAGAGTTGTCTTCCCGTGATCGACGTGCGCGATGATCGCGATATTTCGGATTTTTTCGGGGTTCATGACCATGCGGATTCTTCCTTTGTCTTAACCATGTCCGCCCATGAGAAACGCCTCGCTTGACGTGTCTTCTTGGACGATGTCGTTTAATGTTTTAAAATAGTTCAATGCCAGGTCGGTGACTTCGTCGGTCGTCTTGGCTTGAAAAATCTGTTTTCTAAATTGGGCGGCGCCAGGATACCCTGTCGCGAACCAAGCCGCAAATTTCTTCAGCTGAATCTGAGTGATCCGGTCTTCACAACGCGCCACAATGGCCTCTTTGAGCGCCATGAACAAGGTCCCGAAATCGCGTTTCAGGGTTTTGTCAGGCTCCTCGCCGCGGTAAATCGCGAGGGCGTCCCGGAAAATATAGGGGTTTTTAAGCGCTCCCCGGCCGATCATGACCCCATCACACCCCGATTGCGTGAGCCTTTCAACGGCTTGGCGAGCAAACAAGATGTCCCCATTGCCAAGAATCGGGAGCTTCGCCTTGGACTTCACCTCGGCGATGTAGTCCCAATCCGACAGACCCGAGTAGGCTTGGGCGCGGGTGCGGCCGTGGATGGCCACCCACGAAATCCCCTCATTGTACGCGATCTTAACCACTTCGTCGGCGTTGCGAGTCCCCGAATCCCACCCGGTTCGGATTTTGATCGTGACCGGGATTTTGACGGCTGACACAACCGCCTTGAGAAGTTCGGTCATCGCCGGAAGGTCTTTGAGCATCGCGGAGCCCGCGCCTTTTTTGACGACCTTAGGAACCGGGCAGCCAAAATTCAAGTCCACGAAATCCGCGCCCATCTCTTCGACCATCTGGGCACCACGAGCGACGTGAGAAATCTCTTCGCCAAAAAGCTGAATCCCCACGGGGCGCTGGCCCTCATCGAAACTCATCAGCGACATCGTGCGCTCGGACTTGTACTCAATCCCCGTCGCCGACACAAGTTCGGTCACGACGATGCCCGTTCCCATTTTTCGCATGAAGCTGCGAAAAGGGTGATCCGTGATCCCCGCCATGGGGGCGAGAACAAAGGGATTTTGCCGGAGGGCTTGGACAGGATCCACCCTGAAGGGATGGCTTGAATTGAGACGAGCGTAGGCCATGAGTTCGAGGGGTCTACCAGACCTTTGGCGGGAAGGGAAAGAAAAGACGGTGATTAAGGGACTTAACCCCTCAAAATCGGGAAGTTTTTCGTAAAAAATGCCGGAAAAATTACCGATGCAAGGGGTATGCGCTCAAGCCGGGGTCTTTGGACCCTGATTTTCACCTTTGTCCTGCTTCTCACCACGGCGGTCTCGGCGGCCGAACCCCATTGCTCTCCACGGGCGGGCGACCCCACTCAAATTCAAGAAGCCGGTCTCGCGGCCTGCGTGAACATGTGCCAGCAGGTGTCCCAGCGCCAAGAAAAAGAAATGACCCGTTATTTTGGCGATCGCTGCCAAGAGGAGCTCGAAAGGCAGAGCCGCAGCGGCATCCGAGGCGCCGCCAACAACGGTCGAGAAATTTTTGAAGACGCGATTTTGCGCTGTCTTCCGCTCGCGGCAAAAAATGCGGTCATGGGGCCCATTCACTTGGCGATGGCACTGCCGCAAATGATGTCCCAGCTTGGGGAGCGCCTCACCGAAGCCGCGGCGAAGAATCAACTCCCCGAAGGATTCTCGTTCCGTGAGTGTGACGAGAGCGCGGACTGCAAACGCGCGCTCGCGCGGCAGTTGATCAACTACCAAGGGCGCAGCCCCCAAGGCGAGTGGCTCGTGAGCGATCAGACCGTCGATCAGCAAACGCGCGGCATGCGCGTGACCGACATGCTCGCGATGATTCCCGAGCACCGCCGCAAGTCTCGTGACGAATGCTCGCGCGATCTCGCCTCGATCCGCCGGCGGGTCAACGGTGGCGGCGACGACTGGACGCTCGAAAAGCATCGCGAGGTCTACGACACCTTGGGGACACAACAGCCGCACTGCCTTGGAATTCTCAAACTCTCGCCGCCTGAGTTGGACCCTCAAATTCAGCAGCCTTCGACACCAAAGCCTTCCACGCCTGTGCCCGCAGGAACAAAGTCGATCATCGACGAACTTTCTTTTGCCGACACCATCGGGGTGGGACGCACCTGCGTGGGCCGAGATTTCGGCGTTGAGCTTTGCGGTGAGATCGCCTCGGTGATCGTGCCCATTCCGGGAATCAAAGGCGCTTCGCTCGCCTTTAAAGCCGCGAAGGCCGGGATCGCCGGGCGCCTGGCGCGAAGCTTTGATGCCGTGGCCGCACGCACGATCACCGCCGCCAATCAAGAATCACGCGCTTTGCGCATGGACCGCGAACTTGAGCGCCGTACGGGCGTGACGCCGGCCGCGCGTGAAGCCCGAGAGACCGCACCCGCGGCGCGCGACACCGCCCCTTCGAGCGAGCCCCGGCCGCCCGCCTCCGTCCCGACGGCCTCACGCACGCAGTTTATTTCGCGCCACGAGATGGTGGACATCACCACCGAGGCACAAAACCGCAAATGGATGGAGCTCGCCAAACAGACCAAGCCCGATGGGCGCACGCTCTTCGTGGACATCGAAAATTCGAAGATGAAATTTTTGAACGATTCGCTTCGCGACAAGTCGCTCGTCACGGCGATGACCAATCGGCACAAGCAAATCGTGATGGAAAAAATGGAAAAGCTCGGCAAGGATTTCCCGAACGTCGAGATCCTTCCGTACAGCGATTTCAAAGCCTTGCGTTTTGCGATCCGCGAGCCGATTCCACCCGCGCTGCGCGGACGTTTGAACGATCTGTTCCGCGAAGCCAACAAAGAATTTCGCGATGAATTGGTCAAAAATAAACTCGTGCGCGCCGAAGATCTCTCGGAAAACTGGTTCCGTGCGGGCGTGGGCCGCACGGCCGATCAGGCGAACTTGGCCTCGCGCTACGCCCGGCAGGCTCCCGGAGAAAACATCGTCCGGGATTACGCCGATTCCGCCCTGCACGGAAACTTAGGCCAGACTTTGCAAAACGTCGAACAAATGCGCGATCAAGTCCAATCGGGCCTGGGTCCCGGTTCAAATTTGCTCGAAGCTCTGCCGGGCTCGAACAATCGGATGATTCCGCGATTGGATGTCATGGACGTGGTTCGAAAAGAAAAAACACCCGAGGCGATCCGGACGGCTTTGAATCAACGCTATGGCGGCAATGTCACCACCGAACAGGCCACGCACCTTCGCGACTACCTGGGCAGTGTCGACGAGTTTTCTCCGGGCATTCATGTCGCACGCCGCGAAGTGCCGACTCTCTCGGACGCCACCGCAGGTGGTCTCTCCGCGGACTTCGCCGGCATGGGGTCGCACAACATGCGCGAAACGGCTCGGGCCTTGGCGCGATCGCGCACGCTGGACGAAGCGTTGATCGCGACCCGCGAAGGCGAGCGCACGGTCACCTCGCTCTTTCAGAAGCGCATGCGCGACCGGCAAGCGATTATTCGCAATTACCTGGAAGATAAACGCGGCATGAAGGGTCTTCAGATTACCTGCTCGGGCGACGACTGCGTCGCCGCGGTTCCGAAAGCTCTGAACTCGCGTCAGCGCGACGACCTTGTGCAACGTCTGTCCCGCACCGATGAACCGGCGGGCATGCGACTGGCTTTCATTCGAGAAAATGTGACCAATGCAACCGAGCGCAACGTGCTTGCGGCGCATGGCGAAGGGATCGAAAAGGCTCTGCGCAAAGAGCTCGCGGGGAAAGTTCCTGAAGACACGCTTCGAAATGTTCTTTTCGCTGTCGAAATGAATGGCACCACCACCGGCCAGGGTTCGGTGCGTTTGATCACCGGAAATTCACGGGTGAAGCTCGGCGTGGCCGAACGTGCACGCATCCAAGAGGCCTTTAGTCGAGCCGTGAACGGCTTTAACGAGGCCGCCGCTAAATCGGGGGGAACTCCTGCCCGGTACATCGTCCAGCCGTAAAGTCTCACTTCGAGACGACCGCTCTTTTTTTTAAGATGGCCCTGTCGTATTCCGATAAGACATTTGATGAGAAACCAGGTTTTGCAATTCATTTCAAGGTGTTCCGCGATTTTCGCGGCCCTGAGCTTTGTCGGTTGCACCAAGGGTGAACCGACCATCGAATCGGTGAGCGCGCAAACCGCGATCTCATTGAATCAAACTTATTTTTCATCCAAAAATTTGTCGGCCTTCGTTTTGAACCTGACTGGGACATGTCAAAAAGGCATTACCGGTTTTGAGATCTCCGGTGATGGCGGCGGCTCATGGCAATCGGTCTCCAACGCGGGAACCTTCTCTCAAGACTGCGACACCAACGGCACATTTTCGATGTCGGTTCCTTCGCTCTCGCAGCGCGTGCCCGGACTGACCAGTCTTTATAATGGAGAGGGCCGAAATGTTTTGGTTCGCGGCACCAATATTTTTGGCGCGACCGATCCCGCCTCGGTCCTGATCGTCAGTCTCGCTTCGCCCTACAAAACAAAAGGCTACTTGCAGCAGGCCGACCGCACGATTTCGAATCACAACTACTCGAACTACACGTTCCAAAACACGCACAATTTTTCCGAGCGCACACTGAGCGGCGGATATAAAGCGCGGGGGGCGGTCCGATGATGAAACTCCTCTTCTTCGCTTTCGTCACGATGACGCTGACTTTCGCCAATGCGGGCGAATTGCTCACGTACGAAGGCCAAATCATTAAACCCGATAGCAATCCACTCGAAGCCGGATCGGTGAACTTCCGCATCAAGATTTACAACCAGGCGAAGACCTGCTTGCTCTGGCAAGAAATCCAGAATTTGAACATGAATAACAGCGGCGGCGACTTCAGACTCGAAATCGGCGGCGGCCCCAACACCGCGACTCCCGTGACCCAGTTCCGCAACATTTTTCAAAACGCGGGATCGTTGCAATGTAACGGCGGCAGCACCTATTCTCCGCCCGTGAATGAGCAACGAACTCTCTCGATCGAGTTTGATGACGATCTTGATACCACGTACGTGATCCTGGATGAAGTTCCGGTCAGTTTCGCTCCCTACGCTTTTCACGCAACGACGGTGGGTGGTTACACGTCAAGCTACTTGTTCCGCACCGATGCGCCCTTTGCTTCCAACTTCCCTCTTGCGGGCGTGACCGAAATGTACAATTTCGCTTCGAAAACGAACCTTGACGGCTCGATCTCGGCCCTTGGCGCACCGACCGCGTTTGGCGATGGAAACAATATTCCCGTCGTCACGGTAAATGAGTACGGTCGCGTGACCAAAGTGGCCACCGTGCCCGCGTCTTTGAGCGCATCGAACTTGGCTTCAGGCTCGGTGACCAACGCCAAGCTTGCGACGAACTCGGTGACGAGCGACAAGATCCAGGACGGAACCATCGTGGACGCCGACATTTCGGCGGCCGCCGCGATCGCCGACACCAAGCTCGCCACGATCAGCTCTTCCGGAAAAGTTTCAAACAGTGCCACCACCGCGACCTCCGCCAATACCAACAGCGCCATCGTCGCGCGTGATGGCTCCGGTCACATCTCGGTCTCGCGAATCAACATGAGCGAAGGCCGCTTTGACAACGGCGCGGGCGGCTTGATTTCGATTTTCTCGCCCATGGGAGCTTCAACCTACTCTCTCAATCTGCCTCCGAACATGGGAGCAACCGGTCAGTTCTTGCAAACCGATGGCACCAATCAAGTCAACTGGGTGACCCTGGTTGGTCTCCCGACGTGCACCTCGAATCAAATCGCGTATTTTGACGGCTCGATTTGGCAGTGTAAGTCCTGGTCGATCGCGAGCGCGGCGAACGCCCTGGTCGCCCGCGATGGTTCTGGTAACGCCGAACTCAATCAAGTCAATGTGATCACGGGCGTGCAGTACGCGCACGGCTCGGGCGGATCTGCCGTTTTGCGCGGAGCTTCGACCGGCACGAACTACACGGTTCGTCTCCCCGGGTCGGCTCCGGTTGCCACAGGTGACGCTCTTGTGCATTCGACGACCTCGGGCCAGCTCGCTTGGTCGAGCGCGACCAATCAAAGGATGAAAGTCGGCGGTCAATTGATCACCACGCAGACCGATTTTGGTGCTTCGGCGGCGCTCGATTTCGATGCCGGTAACACCCAGTATTCGAACACGCTCACGAGCTGCAGCAACTTGATCTTGAACAATATGATGGACGGCACGACTTACACCATCATTCTCGACAATCTGTCCGTGAGCGTGACTTGCACGTTCTCGATCGGCGGCGTTTCGAACATCCTCTACTCGCCCAGCAATCGCTCCACTGTCGCCAACTCGACCTCCATCTATCGCCTCACGAAAATCGGAGCGAGAGTCTTTGTCGAGTGGACGACAGGAATCATCGAATGATGTCTCGCCTTCTTTGCCGTTTCTTGATCATCGGATCGCTGATCGCGGCTTCGTCCGCGAGCCAGGCGTTCTTGAATCAAGGGCGCCTGCCCCCCTTCGCGGGTGCGGAAGACACGACATTCTTCGGATCGAACGGACGCGATGCTGCGGTTTCGGATCATGGCTTCGATGCCACCGTTCGAGCTATCGTTTACCATCCCGGCAGCAACAGCTTGATCGTTGGCGGCGACTTCACGAAGTACAACGGGGTGTTCGTCAATGGACTGGCCAAAATCAGTCTTGACGGTCAGCTAGACACGACCTTCAACGCCAATATCGGCGCGGGTTTTACGGGTTCTGTCTACACCATCGCGGTCGATAACAACAACCGGATCGTCGTGGGCGGAACGTTTGTAAACGCCGGCGGTTACTCCAATCTCGACTACATCGCTCGTTTGCAGCCCGACGGAAGCTACGATTCTTTCTTCCAGCCGGACGCCATTGCCGGCGAGATCAAGTCGATCGCGATCGATGGATCGAACCGCATCGTGATCGGCTGCAACTGCCATGATGACGTGCCCTTGCCCTATAATTACCAGCTTCTGGCACGCCTTCGCGCCTCCGACGGAAAATTCGACAGCACCTTCGCGCAGACGGCGCTGACTTACGACGGCAGCGCCTCGGTCAATTCGGTCGCGCTCACTTCGGACGGGTCGATCGTTGCGGGCGGAAGCTTCGTGATCAGCGGAACCAAGAACAACGTGATGAAATTTCAAACCAACGGCAACGTCGACAATTCGTTCCTGGTGAACATCGGAACGGCGACGACCGCTTCGAGTTTCGTCTATGCCGTTCGCGTCCAAGCCGACGATAAAATTCTGGTGGGCGGAACCTTCACGACGTTCGATGGCTTCGCCGCGCCGAAACTCGTGCGTTTGCAAGCCAACGGCATCCGGGACACCGGCTTTGCCTTGTCGTCGCAACTCGGAACCGTTTACGGCATTTTTCTTGATTCCGCGGCCAAGCTTCTCGTCGTCGGCACTCAGTTCGGAAATGTGGGACCCAATCCGGGCTACCAGCAAATCCGCCGCTACGGCACTGCCGGCGGAGCGACGGACTTGAGCCTGAATCCCGGCGCCGGTTTCGGCCCACTCGCCTCCAACATCGTCTACTCCATGGCTTATCACAAAGGCTATCTCTACGCGGTCGGCGACTTCTCCTCCTACAACGCCCACAACGTCCCCCGAATCACCAAAATCTACGTCGGCCCCTACGACCCCTAAAAGGTGCCTGGCACCTTTTAGGGACCCAGCGCGGCATCAAAGAAGGTCATGACATAGGTGATGTGAGAATCCTGTCTCCTGATTTTTCGAGATCGAGAAGACCTGATGTTTAAGCGCCAGTCGAATTGCGTGCTCATCCTGAAGATCAGGTGGGGTTCTCAGCCACCTGAGGGTGGAATCAAAACTTTCGAAAAGCGTAAGGTCCTCTTGCAGTGGAATGTGAAGCTTCTCGAGTCCAACGAGTCCGCGTAATGTCGAAAATGGATAGTCCTCCGGAGCCGCGCAAATACCAGCACGCACGGGATTTCGATAAACGTATTTGTAGGCGTTCTTATAGTAATGAAATGATGTGATTTCGGAACGATGAAATCTCGAGCCATAACGTTGGTTCTCCGAGTTCTCCATTTGCGATATCGCGCGACTTGTTCCTTGCATGAAGTACTGCATCGCAGTGGATGCATTTGCATGGGGAAAGTTTGCGAGGCAATGAAAATGGTTCGACATCAAGACAAAGCTAAAAATGCGAACTCCGTAAAAGTGATGCAGTCCGAACAAATGATTTTCCATTTCAGTCCAGACTAAGGGCATTGAGACAAAAGGAATGCGGCTGTTGGTTCGTGCGGTCAAATGGTAGATTGATGTCGGATTGCAGAGAAAATGAGCTCGTGGCATTTTCAGTTAAAAGAGCAATGGAAGATCCAACACCAGTTCCAAACCTATGTTAGATGAGGTCCTGGACTATCCGAATTACCGCACCGTTCCCCTAAAAGGTGCCTGGCACCTTAGAGGTAGGTGATGCGGTTTTCGAGTTGGCGGGGGGCTTTTGGGGGATTGTGGTCGGGGTAGCCGAGGACGAGACCGCAGAGGAGTTCGAGTTCGCCGGCTTTGTACTCGGGCAGTTGGTCCACGCCGAGGAAGGCGTCGACTTCGCTCTTGATTTCGAGCGGAGCGCCCATCGTGCAGCAGCCGAGACCTTCGACCACGCACGCCAAGTTGATGTTCTCGACCGCCATGTAAACGCTGCCGATGCTGGTGTGGTAGCGCTCTTCGCTGGAATTGTGCGAGTAGCAGAAAATCAGAACGGGGGCGTCGCCCAACGTGAAGAAGAAACGCTCGGTAAAGTCATAGAGCGAAGGTTTCAATCTTTTTTGTAAAACGTCTTTGATGCCGAGCCATGATTTTTGCGAGTACTTCAGATACTCCTCACGCTTTTTGCCGGTGACGACGAAGAAGCGCCAGTTTTGACGGTTTTTTCCGCTCGGCGCCTGCAGACCGGCGTTCAAAATGCGGTCGAGGACCTCGCGCGGAGGCATTTCTGTTTTAAATTTTCGAATCGATTTTCGCGATTCGATGAGGCGGTAAAACTCTTCTTTGTCCATCGGGCAAAATCTTCTTTCATCGCTAGCAGCCGCAGTATAATGTCGATTCTGTGCAATTACCAAAGAAACTGGATCTCTGGGTTCTGTTTAGCCTGCTGATCGTGCTCATCGCCGTGACGGCGGCGAGCATTCATCCCGCGGCCCGTCAGTGGCTGCGGGACCATCTGATTTCTGACAACCGCGTCGTGCTGGCCAAGGTTGAGGGCGATCTCACGGGCCAGGGCGATTTCGTGTCGGTCGTCAAGGTGAAGACCCGGAACGAGTTGGTCGTCGAAGTTTACACGCTCGAGCCCAAAAAGAACGAGACGAGCCTGCGAGCCCGGCTCGTTTTGCCTGAGCGCCGCGACGGATTTTTTCAGTTCAGGGGACATCCCACCAACTTGGCGCTGGTGGATCTCAACGATGACGGCACACTCGAGATCGCGGTGCCCACGTTCGATGATAACTTGATTCCCCGTCTTCATGTGTACCGGTATGATCCGGCCGCTCAGGTGTTTATTCTGACCGGACCGGATTTTTTGCCGATGGACCCGAAGTCCTCAACGTCCGGCGGGGGCTGAGGGCGCCTGAAGGTTCTTGCCTTCACGGGTCTTCTTCAAATCGCGCCAGCTCTTGCCTTCACGATTTTTCGCGTCCAACTGAAAGCGGTTCACCGCTGCCTGGTGGTCTTTGTATTCTTTCGAAAAAATATGCGTTCCGTCGTTCTGACTCACAAAGAACAGGAACTCGGAGGCCTGCGGGTTCAAAGCCGCGCGCAGCGCCTCGGCGCCCGGGTTGGCGATCGGCCCCGGCGGAAGTCCTTTGCGAAAGTACGTGTTGTAGTCGTCTTCCATGCGCAAATCCGCACGGGTGATGCTGATCTCAATCATCGTCCCGGCTTTGCGGGCCTTGGCGTAGAGAACGGTGGGATCCGTTTGCAGCAACATGCCTTTGCGAAGACGGTTGTGAAAAACGCTCGAAATCAAAGGCCGCTCCTCGGGAGCACCCGTCTCTTTTTCGATGATGCTCGCGAGCGTCACCACTTGATGTCGAGTCCAACCGAGCGACTGCGCTTGCGCATCCAGAGGACGGTACGCATCGTGAAATTTGGCCACCATCGCCTGAATCAGATCGCGAACTGTTGAGTATTTGGTGATTTGGTACGTCTCGGGAAACAGGTAACCTTCGAGCGATCCAGCCTTCACGCCCAGGACCGACTCGGCAAACTTGGGATCGCGGGCCAGCTTGAGAAACTCGCCTTTCGCGCCAAGCCCGGCACGCTCCACCAAATCTGCGATCTCAAAGATATTCAGTCCTTCGGAAACGGTGAAATTGCGCCCCACCGATTTTCCGGACAGCAAAACGCTCAAGACTTCGGCGGGAGTCATATTCAACCGGAACAAATACTCGCCAGCCTTCATCTTGTTCGCTTCGCCGCGAATGCGCGCGAAAATCGAGAACAAAGCGGCATTGCGAATCACTTCGCGCTCTTCGAGATCTTTGGCGACCGCCGAGAACGTGCGTCCCGGAACGACTTCGTAAACCACGTCAAGATCGCGCTTGGAGGCGGGACTTTGCACGAAGCTGGTCCACAGCCAGGCGGCCGCGCCGGTGACCGTAACGAAAATCAAAACGATCCCGTAAAGAACGACTTTCTTCATAAGTTCATGCCCGGCAAGGTTTTGGTGGGGTCAAAGGGCGTGGGATCTTCGAGGCTCGCCACCGGAACCGCGCAGTACTGGATCGCGAAGTGCGCCGAAGGACGGTCGTTGCCGGATTTTCCCATGCCCCCGAACGGAAGACGCGAACTCGCGCCGTTGGTCGTTCGGTTCCAATTCAGCAGACCCACTTTGCATTCCAGCAAAGCCTTTTCATACAGGGCGCGGTTCTGCGTGAACAGGGCCGCGACCAAACCGAAACCGGTCGAATTGACCATCTCGAGCATCTGATCGGCGTCACTCACGCGGTAAACGGCGACGTTGGGGCCAAAAATTTCGGATTTTTGGTACATCGAGTTCGGATCAAATTTTTGCACGAGGTTGATGCTGGGCGTGACGTAGTGGCCTTTGTACTTGAGTCCCTCGAGAACTTTTCCGCGCATCATGTTGTCGCAGTTCTCACGCTTGGCGATCTCTTGAAAGCGCAGATACTTCTCGACCGCTTGCTCATTGATCAAAGGGCCCATGAACGGATTTTCGGACCAGTGACCGATCGAAAGTTTTTTGGCGGCTTGGTAGAATTTTTCGGTGAACTCGTCGGCGATTTTCTCGTGAACGAAAATGCGCGAGGTGCAGGCACAGCGTTGTCCCGTGCTCATGAACGCGCCCACGAGCGTCTCGTAAACGGCTTTGTCCATGTTGGCGTCTTCCCAGATCATGGTGGCGTTTTTTCCGCCCATCTCGAGCGCCAGAATTTTCCAGTAGTGGGTCATGGTTTCTTGCTTGATGCGAAGACCGACTTCGTAGGAGCCGGTGAACAAAATGCCGTCCACGGTCTCGTGCGCCACCAGGCGGCGGCCCGATTCGCCATCACCTTGAACCATATTGAAGACGCCCGCCGGAAAGCCTGCTTTTTCAAAGCAGGACGCGTAGATTTCGCCGGTGTAAGGCGTTTGCTCTGAAGGTTTAAAGACCACGGTGTTTCCCGAGAGGAGCGACGGCACGATGTGGCCGTTCGGCAAATGCGCGGGGAAGTTAAATGGTCCCACCACGGCCATCACGCCACGGGGCTTGAAGCGGATCACGCCCTCAACGCCCGGAAGCGCATTGGGGAGATGCTCCTCGGCGATCAACTTCGAAGAGAAATTCACGGTGATGTCGATTTTATTGGCGAGATTGCCCGCTTCTTGGATCGATTCCCACAAAGGCTTGCCCGTGTCGCGCGCGATGGCCTTTCCCATCTCTTCTTTGTGCGCTTCAAATTGTTCGCGCAGCTTCATCAGGTAGGACTTGCGCTCGTCCATCGACAGGCGCGCCCAAGGCAAAAAGGCTTTCCGGGCCGCTTCGCAGGCTTCGTCGATGTGCACGCGCGCGAACGGAGCCGTCATGATCACGTCGTTCAGATCCGCGGGACTGATGTCTTTGATATGACCATCGGGCTTGGTCACCGCGACGAATTTTCCGTTGATGAAATCACCTCGGCTCATGTTTGCTCCTTACCAGTTTTTTTATAGAAAAAAGGCGCCAGAAAAACGTTTTGATCCAACTCCACACCCAGCAGCTGACGGTTTTTTGCCGGAATCGCGATCTCGTCGCCGCGACGGTCGTAGCTGGCCAAGACGCAGCGGAACTCCCCGTCGATCATCGCGCTCACGAGACCCTGTTCTTTAAAAGTCGCATCGCCGAACTCGGCGACGCGCATAAAGCGCCCTTGCTGAATCGGACCGATCTCGGTCGTCTTGCAACCGAAGTGCGGCCCGCCGTCGAAGGGATCCACCTCTTCGAGGTACTCAAAACCGATACTTTCCAGCAAGTGCTGCGCCGGCTTGGTTTGCTCACCGACGCGGCCCAAAACGGTGCGCGCCTTCGCGTCCAAAAGACAAAGATAAATGTCCTCTTCCGGAAACAGAGACCGGATGAACTCTTTGTGCGACTGACTCAAAAGATCGGCCTCTTGATACGGAAGACCGGTAAAGCGGCGGCCCAACGCCTCCCAGAATTCGGAGCGGCCTTCGTCGGTCAGCGGGGGCGTGAGTTCGCAGAGGATCCGGTCTTCGAAGCGATCAGGATGCATGGCCACGTACAAAAACCGGCTGAGCGAGATTTGCTTTCCGAGCTTTTCGGGACGGCGTCGGTAGATTTTATCGACGAGCAAGCCGCCGATTTCGGTCGGACCGTCGACATCGAGCTGAAAGCGCAAAACTTGGTGGATAAATCCGATGCCCAAGTCCTCACTGAAATGGTTGCGCTTCAAAATTTTGAAAAAGCTATGGGGAACTTCCTCATTTCCATGTTTCGCCATGATCAGCGAACTGCCGACCACCAGTTTTTCTTCGACGTCTTCGAGAACGAAGAGGTACTCGGCATCGTGTTTGGGAAGCTCATTGGCGAACGAACGGACGCTGCGCTCGATCTTGTCGGCCAGAACTTTTTTATCGGCGGGAAGATTGAGCAGTCCGAACTGGCGGGCCAGATCGTGCAATTGATTCAAATCATCATGACGGACGTTACGAACCACGAAACTCATACGGAAAACCTCTTGATCATTCGAGAATAAAATTCGATCGCCTTGCGCAAATCTTCCACCGCCACGCTCTCGTTCGGGGTGTGAATGTTTCCTTCACGCTCCCCGGGTCCGAACGACAAGCACTGGATGCCCACGCGCGAGAAGAGACTCGCTTCGTTCGTCGAGGACTGCGTTCCGAGGGACGAGGCAAGCCCCATGGCTCCCAGCTCGTCCTGGGCGACGCGCACAAAAACGGAACCCTCGTCGGTTTGGTAAGGCTTTTTGTAATCGTGAACGCGAAAGACGCCGTTCACGGATTCGCAGACTTTTTTAAGCTTCTCCATCCAGGACTCGTAAGTCTCGGTCGAGATGTTGGGCGGCATCCGGCAGTTGCCGGTGAGCACCACTTGATCTTCGCTGGTGCGCACGAGTCCCAAGTTGAGCGTGGCCTCGGGCGGGTTGAAGCGCGGATCGGCGTACTGCTTGAACACCGCTTCCAGCTCGAGAACCGCGCGGTAAATCACGCCCAACTTCTTGGCCATCGGGAGACGAAAGCCCGACACGGGATCGACCTCCAAAAAGGCTTGCGCCGCGACCGTATTGGGATTCACGCCGCCATCGATTTCCATGACGACGAGGTCTTCGGGAAGTTGAAGCAGATACTCGAACATTTTTTTGATCGCGTTTTCGCCCTCGTGCGGAACCGACGAGTGCGCGGACTTGCCGTGGAACAAACGGCTTTGCGTTGAGGTGTTCTCATGCAAGTTGTGCTCGATGCGAAATTTCTTTTCGTCGTCCTCGAAATCAAGAACGATCTCGACCGAGGCGAACCCCTTACCCGCGGTGAAAATTTGCAGGTTCGTCGGCTCTCCGATCAACGCGAGCTTGGTCGAGACTTTATTTTTACGAATCAACTTCAAGGCGCCGGTCATCCCGGATTCTTCGCCGAAAGTGCCGACCAAAACGGGAGGCATTTGCAGCGTCGTTTCTTTGAACGCCGCCATTGCCATCATTTTGCACAAGAAATCGAGCTTGGTGTCGGCCGCGCCAAGACCGTAGATACGATTCTCAATGATATGGGCGTCGAACGGATTGGCGTCCGTTTTTGTCCAGAGACCGAAAGGTCCCGGGTCCGGCGTGTCGAGATGGGTTTGCAACAAAAACTCGAGATCGGCGCGGCGAGCGTGCGGACGCACCAAAAGATTGGCCTGCTCAAGCCCGCCCGTGATTTCCTCTTGGAACTCGACGTGCAAACCGAGCGAACGGCAGAGTTCGGCCGCGCACTCGGCCATTCGACGGTTGCCCTGGCCTGGAGTGCTGTCGATTGCGATCAGCTTTCGAGCAGACTCAATCAGGTCCATCAAACTCCTTCAATGATCGCTTGTTCGATAATCTTCACCGCGATCTTGATGTCCTCGTCACGAATGACGGCCGGAACCAAGAAGCGCAAACGAACGGGATCTTTACCGCAGCTGAACGCGATCAAACCTTTGGCAAAGAGGCTTTTCAAAAGTTTATCGACAGTTTCTTTTTTTCCATCCAAGGGCGTGAACGCGAGCATGAGACCCATCCCGCCGGCATCTTGAACTTTGCCTTTGCAGGTCGTCTCGTTGAGCGTGTTGAGGGCCGACACGAATTTGCGGTGGATATCCATGATGCGGCCTTGCGACCCCAGGTACCCGCCTTCGGTCAGCATGTTCATGATCTCGATCCCCGCCGACAGCGCCGGTGAAGTTCCCGAGAAAGTGCCGGCAATCAAACCAGGAGCGGGGTTCATTTCTTCAGTGTAAAGAGTTGCGCCGACTTGCGCGGTTTTCGCGATCGTGCAGAGATCGATGTACTGGCCCAGATCCAAAGTCTCGAACGCGAACATCTCGCCCGTGCGGGTGAACGTTTGAACCTCATCGGCCCAAACGGGAATGTTTTTCGATTTGCAGAAATCCACGAGCGGCAAGAAGAACTCGCGCGGAGCGGGCATGTAGCCGCCCTCTCCCAACATCGGTTCGAACACGAACGTGCTGATATTGCCTTCGTGTTTGGCGACGTGCTCTTTCATGATCGTCAGAGTTTTCTCGATGCTGCGGGGATCGTTCTTATCGTACCAAGGCAGGCGCAGCATCTCGTTGTACTCCGGAAGTCCGACCTTGTAAGCCGGGTTGTCCGTGAGTTCGGCCATCATCGTCGAACGGCCCGCGAACGCGTTTTTAAAACAAAGGACCATGCGCGCGGGCGTGCGTTTTTGGCGCGTGATTTTGAGCGCGCTTTCGTTGGCCATTGTTCCGCATGTCGCGAGCCAGCCGTACTTCAGGCGGCTCTTGCGCGAAGCGACCGCGACGAGCTTATCTAAGAACATCGTGTATTCTTTGTTCGGCTGCAGGTTGCCTTGATTGACAATGTCCGAGAGAGCGCCGCGAACCGTCGCCGCCATCACACGGGGGTTGGCATGTCCCATGAGGTGAATTCCGATCCCGTTGATGAGATCGAGTTTCACGCTGCCGTCTTCAAGCTCGACGTACACGCCAGAGCCCGAACCCGAACCCACATAAGGATAGTTCAAGGGACGGCCACGAACTTTGCCGGTCTGGTCGATGATCGCCTGACCATGCGTCTTCATTTCGGGGTTCGCCTCGCGAACGCCGGTGATTTGATTGTTGAGCTTGGCGACTTCGTTCACGAGATCGGTGACGAGTTTTTGGACAACGGGACTTTCCGCGATTTGCTGACCAATCAGTTGCGACATGGGACCTCTTTCGATGGCTGATGAGAGTACGGATGAGTCTATCGCCATGCGAAAGTAATGACAAGCTCAGCACCTTCCCCTTAGACTCACAAAGGCATGATTCAAGCGCGTGTTCGCACCCTTTTTTTTCAAGGACTTTTGCTCTGTGTTTTTCTCGCATCGGGACCTCTTGCCGGCGCGCAAGAATCCACGGTTCCGCCTTTTCAGGCCGGGATTGAGTCCTACCAGAAGCAAGACTACAGCGCGGCACAAACCGCTTTCGAAGCCGCGCTGAAAGACCGCCCTTGGGAGGCCTCGGTTTTAACGAATCTGGCGCTTACGCACTACCGTTTGGGACAGCGCGGATGGGCTTTAGGCTATGCCCGCCGAGCCTTGCACTTTGAACCGGGCCACACCGAGGCGTCGCAACTCATTGCGGCTATCGCTCAAGAGGGCAAGTTGCGAGACCTGCCTCACCGGATTGAAGTCTGGGAGCTGCTTCATCACAATGTTTTGACCGCGGCTTCGGCGCCCGCATTCGTCGCCCTTCTCTTGTTGATGACCGTTGCTGCGCTTTGGGCATGGCTGAGCTTTTTCGGCGCCCGCCGACGTGCGCTGGCTAGCGAGAACGCGCTTCCGGGGTTTCCGTTCTTGCCTGTTCTGTTTTCGATTCTTTTCGTGACGAGCGCGCTGCTCGCGCTGGCAAAATGGAAAGATGCCAGCGACCTTCGCGGCACCGTCGTCGTTGAGCGCGTGCAAGCCTTGACCGCACCCTCGGATCAAAGCCCTTCGCTCTTTGAATTGATCGAAGGCCTTGAAGTCGTTGTTCGCAAAACCGAAGGCGATTGGCTGCAAGTGACCTTTCCGGGAGCCATGACCGGCTGGGTTCCGAAGTCCGCGCTGCTGCTCACGCAAGGGGATCTCTCGAAATGAACTTTCAGTGGGACAATCTTTTTCGCAGTTCGGCCCGTGAGCAAAAACTGATTTCGAAACTTCGCGAGAACATGTTGTTCAAAGATCTCTCGACTCGCGAGCTGCGTCTTGTGGAAAACATCGTGAATATTCGCACCTACCGACCGGGTGAAGTCGTCTTTCGCCAAGGCGACGCGGGCGTCGGCATGTACATCATCTCCAAGGGCATGGTGAACATTTACACCGAGGCCGTCGACGCCGCGACCACCGAAGTGAGCACGTCGCAAGTGACCTCTCTACGCGAGGGCGACTTCTTTGGCGATTTGGCCTTGGTCGACCCTGGGAACCGCCGCAGCGCCTCGGCCGTCGCGGGAGAAGAGACGACGCTGATCGGTTTTTTCAAACCGGATCTCATCGAAATCGCCGACCGCAACCCAACGGCCGGAGTTAAAATTTTGCTCCGTCTCGGCGAGGTTTTAGGCGTTCGTTTGCGTGAAACCACCCTGAAAATTTCGGAACTCAAAAAGGATCTTCCCGCATGACGCCGCTCTTGGCCGCGATCGAACGTGAAAGGCGGGCCAAGCTTTTTTTCTTTGTCGGCGCCCTGATACTTTTGCTCGGCGTTCTGTCGCTGGTGCAGAACATGCTCGTCTCTTTTATCTTGGCCTTCGTGATGTATTACCTGATCGCGCCCGCCGTCGACTTTCTTGAACGTCGCGGCCTGCGGCGCCTGTGGGCCACGGTCATTCCTTTTTTATTGATCTTGATTTTAGCCACTTCACTGGGCGTTCTGTTCTTTCCGCTTTTTTTGAGCCAGCTGCAAACGTTGGTGAAGGCCGCACCTCAGTACATCGAATCCGCGGCGGCACTGATGGGCCGGATCGAAAGCCAGATCTCGCGCTACTCTGCGGTTGTTGCCGGTGATGACTTTCATTTGGGTTTGCAGCAGCGGCTGACCGATTGGGTGTCCACGAATGCCGAACATCTTCCCACGGTGATCTCGGGCTCGCTCACGGTCATTTTACTGGCGCCCTTTTTCGCTTTTTTCATGCTGCTTGATGGGCGCGATTTCATGCGCCGCTTGTTGGGGCTTGTTCCGAACAGCCTGTTCGAACTGATCTTGAATTTGAACCATCAGATCAGCTCGCAGATGGGCGGGTTTATCCGCGCGCGCATGATCGAGAGCCTCGTGGTCGGTTTTATCGTTTGGGTCGGGCTGGTGATGATGGGGTTTCCGTACGCGCTCCTTCTGGCGGTGATCGCGGCCCTTTTAAATGTCATTCCCTACGTCGGCCCGGTGGTGGGCGCCGCGCCCGCGTTTTTGATTGCCCTTGTCAATGGTGCGACAAACACTGAGCTCTTGATATTACTCACGATTTACGGAACTGCTCAGGCCATTGACGCGATGATTCTTGTGCCTTTTTTGGTGGCCAAAATTGTGGACCTGCACCCGGTGACGGTGGTCCTGGCCATCTTGATGGGAGCTCAGCTGGGCGGCGTGGTCGGTATGATCATCTGCATTCCCGTTTTTAGTGCCCTGAAAGTCACCACCATCGCGATTTACCGGCATCTGACCCACTTTCGAAATTGATCCTGTTTGACTCCCCTCCGAGCGCCGTCCTAAACTTGGCCCGTGTCAAACTTGCGTCGCTCTTCCACATTAAAATCGGCCTTAGTCTTCGGAATCCTTCTACATTTCGCGGCTTGGAGCTTGGTGTCCTGTTCGACTGATGACATCAAGTCCGACAGCGCCGAGCACGCCTTTAAATTGGCGCAAGAGTACGACAAAGAAGAGCGCTACGAAGAGTCTTTGCGACGTTACAACGAAGTGAAGAACAAGTTCCCGTACTCAAAGTACGCGACGCAAGCCGAACTCGCCGTGGCCGACGTTTACTTCAAGCAAGAGTCGTTTCCCGAGGCGCAAGTCGCTTACCAAAACTTCAAAGAGCTCCATCCCAAGCACCCGCAAGTCGATTATGTCACATTCCGAACGGCGATGAGCTACTTCAAGCAGCTCCCCAGCACGATCGACCGGGACCTGACGTTGGCCTCCAACGCGATCCTCTCGTTTGACGAAGTCATCAACCAGTATCCGAATTCGACTTACCTCGCGGAAGCCAAAGAGAAAAAGAACGAGACGCTCAAGATGCTCGCCGAAAAAGAGGAGTACATCGCGGATTTCTATTTCAAAAAAGAGATCTACGAAAGCGCGCTCGCACGCTACGAGGGGCTTTACCGTCAATATCCTGGATTGGGCTTTGATGCCAAAGCCCTGAGCCGCGCGGCGATCGCGGCGCAACGTTCGGGCGATCTTGAACGTGCCCGCCGTTACCTGGCACTTTTGAAACAAAAATTTCCCGGCTCCAGCGAGCTGAGTAGCGCCACCAGCGAAGTGCAGAAGAAGTAAGGGAGAGTTGATGGCCGACGTTCTTTTCGACGAAATGCTCAGTGAAGCCAAAGAACACTTCATCAACGGCAATTACAAAATTGCCGAGCCGCTTCTGAATCAAATGATCATGCAAAACACCCGCAACCCCGAGGTGTTTCAGATGCTCGCGACCATTTCGTACGACAAAGGCCAATTCAACAAGGCCATCAAAACGTTCAAACGCGCACTTGAGATCGATCCGACCTACACCGATGCCAGCGTCGGCCTTTCGATCATTCTGAACGATCTGGGACGCTACGACGAGGGCCGTAAGGTCTTCGAAGAGGCGCAGGCGCTGCTCGACAAGCGCAAGGGCGCCAGCGATCCCTTCTTGGACGAGAAGCTCGCGTCCAAACATGAAGAACTCGCCGACTTGTATTTTCAGTACAAACGTTACAACGAATCGCTCGAACAACTTTTCAAGGCGCAAAAACTCTCGAGCCGCAAAGCCGAGATCACCATGCGCATCACCGAGTGCTTCGTGAAAACCGGCGATCTGGACCGTGCGGTCAAAGATCTCAAAGGTTTGATTCGTGAATACCCGCAATTTTTGCCCGCCCGCATGAAGCTGGGCGTGCTGTTTTACAATATGAACAACCTGGCCGAGGCGACCGAACAGTGGGAGTCGATCTTGGCCCGTGACCCGGGGCATGGCGAAGCCAAGCGCTATTTGCGCATGGCTCAGGCCGCGGGCATCACCACGTTGTCGTATTGAGGAGAAGCGTATGTCGAAACTGAAAGACGATTTGCTCCCGTTTCTGACCAAAGAAGAGATCAAAAAGCTGGTGAAGGGCCTCGCCCGCCAAATTGAAGCCGACTATGAGGGCAAGGACATCATTTTTGTTTGCCCCCTTCGCGGCTCGGTGCATTTGACGGCGGACCTCATGCGCGAAGTTCAACTTTCGCAGCAAGTGGATTTCGTTCATCTTCAAGCCGTGTCCAAAGGCGGCGCGATTAAGATCATCAAAGATATCAGCGTCAACATCGCGGGCAAACACGTGATTGTGGTCGAAGAAGTCATCGACACGGGCCGCACGTTGAGTTTCTTGATCAACCGGCTGTTGGCGTCGTCGCCCGCTTCGCTGCGGATCGTGACGTTGCTGGACAAACCCGCGCGCCGCGAACTTCCGATCCGTGCCGACTACATCGGACGCACGATCGATGACCGCTACGTCGTCGGCTACGGCATGGACTCCGAAGAGCTCGGCCGCAACTATCCCGATATCTACTCGCTGAAAAACTAAGGGGGAAGATCGAATGCTTCCCCGTCCCGTCGTTCTTCTTTTTGTCGCGGCCGTCGTTCTCTTCTTCGTCGTGAACGTCTTTGTCAGCTAATTCTTAGGTGCCTTCAGAAAACACCGAAAGCACCGCGCGCTTGCCGTTGGTGTAGGTGATCTCATACTCACAAGTTTCGCCAGAGTCCGTTTCGACCGAGCTGCGCAGTTGCAGAAATGATGACTTTAAAGTCTGGCTCACCGGCACCACGTCGCAGGTCACGCCCGCTTCGGAACCGCGGGTTTTAACGGTGTAGTCTTTATTGAGCTGGCCTTGGAGCTTGACGGCGTAACCGTCGAATCCGTTTTCGGGGATATCCGCAATCCCGTCGTCCATCTCGTTGAACGTCTGATTCACGAAGCGGGCGCCGGTCATATCGATGACGTAGTAATTGAGTTGCAGATTCGCCGCCTGCGCGGATGTTGCTAAGATCAGAACCGCTAAAGTCAGAATCATTTGTTTCATGGAAATCTCCTTGATTTGAGAATCAGTTGAGTCGACGCGGAAGATAACGCTTCTGATTAAATCCCAATAGAGATCTTATTTTATTATTTATATCCCATTAGTGATATTTCTGGCGTCGTCACGATGCCCATTTTTGGTTCCCGACCAACCTCTCGACATCTCTTTAGCTTTTAAAGCCGTTTAAAGCCCTCCCGGAGGGGCACGGAATTCGTAAACAGGCCAGCGACACTTCCATCGGCGTCAACTCTTTTGGTTCGGGAGGACCTTATGAAACGACACCTTCTCGCGCTTGCGGCGATCACCGCGGGCATGACTCTTACGGCGCCGGTTTCGGCTGAGGCTCAAGGCCTCTTCGATATTTTCCGTCCACGCCCACGCTACCAACCCCGATACCAGCCCCAGTATCAACCACCACCCGAAATCCAGTATGGTGGCCGTGGCGGACGCGTGTACCGCGATCCCTACACGGGCCAGATCATTATCGATGATAACACTCAGGCTTCTCCCGATGACGCCAATGATCCCAACAAAGCGGCGATCAATGAGTTCCGCCGCCAAGCAAACGTTTATTTTCCGATGACCGTGACGAAAAGCCAGTGGTCTGCACAGGACGAGGCCGGTTTCGAGTCGTTCGTGACGTCGATCGGAAACGGGATCAAGTCAAAAAAGTGCAACACCGTTAAAAACTGTATGCTCGACGCCCGCGTGAATCCCTTCGCGCCCACCGATCCCCCGGGATTGATTTTATATTCAGACTGCGCCGATTGGCCTTATTTCTTGCGCTCGTACTACGCCGCGAAGAACGGTCTTCCGTTTTCGTACGTGACCGGCACCGAAATCTTGAAGGCGCCCGTAGCGTCGCCGGCGGACCGCGATAAAGATTTGGAAACCGCAGGAACTCACAACAGCCCTTACGGGAACACGATCACGTCGCGCGGTGGATCGAACGTGCCCCGTGCTCGCGGCCAAGAAAAAAACTACGTTCAGTATCTCGAAAACCTTTTGGATCTCGTTTCGACTCGCTCGTTCCGCGTCGGCCCGCTCACGCCTTCGGCTGAGCTCTCAGATGTCTATCCCGTTCGCATGGACCGTTACGGCATCCGTTCGGGAACCGTGGTTCACAGCACCGGCCACATCTACATCGTGTTTGACGTGGATGCGAATGGCACGATCCATATGACCGATGCTCACCCCGATGGTTCGGTGTCTTATAAAATCATGAAACCCTCGGCGCTGGACCGCTCGCGTCCCGATCAGGGCCTTGGCTTCTTCCGCTTCCGCAATCAGCGCGTGGTTCAAGCTCAAAGCGCGAACGGCGCCCTTTACGGCGGCCGTATTCAGCTCGAGAGCAATCAAGAGTTGATTCAGCGCGGTTTGTACTCGCTTGAGCAGTACTACGGATTGGGTTCGAACGTGGTTCCCGGTCAAGCGATCAGCCAAACTCAATACCGCTCGGCTTTCAATTCGATGAACTTCTTCGATTCGCTGAAGCTGCGCCTGCGTGACCGCAACAATATCGGTCAAGCCGATGCCGACGTTCGTGAGCTCGCCGACGCTCTCTGCACCGAGATGAAACAGCGTGTGGACGATGTGGCCAAAGCCATCGAAAAAGGCGGCCCCGGTATGAGCCACCCGAACGAACTGCCCGCGAACATCTACCAAACTTCGGGCTTCTGGGAAGACTACTCAACTCCCGGCCGCGATGCCCGCATGAAAGCTTCGGTTCTCGACATCTCTCGCGCCGCGGTTCAAAAGTTCCGCCAAGCGAAAACCGGCGGTTTCGGCGTGAAGTACGATGGTTCCGCTCAAGACTACCAGGCGGCCATGAAAAACATGGTGGCTTCGTTGAACGCCTCTTGCAAAGTGACCTATAAAAAATCGAACGGTGCTTCGCAGACCCTGACGTTCAACCAAGTGCTCTCTCGCTTGAACAAATTGAGCTTCGATCCCTATCACTGCCCCGAGCGTCGTTGGGGCGCGAGCGGTGAAGAAGCCGCCACTTGCCGCGACAACGACCGCAACGGCGCTTGGTACACGGCTCAGCAGTTCATGCGCAACACCGTTGGCAAGCTGAACGCCAATGAACAGCTCATCATCCGCAGCGATTCGCCGATCAGCCTCAGCATGCTCCAGGATTCGAACTTCCTGGACAACAACGAGGCTTCGCCGATCAACTTGGGAACCCGCCGCGTTCCGTTCATGAACCTCGAGGCGTACTTCTCGTCGCAAGACTTCTTGAACGCCTTGAATCAGTAACTGACACCTGACAAACTCCGCTTTCTAAGAGGGAAATCGTCGAAAAACTCGACGATTTCCCTTTCCTACGTCTAGGCCCGTCGTCTTCTTCGACAGGACCCGCGTCTCAAATTGAGAATTCAAGTCCAAAGCCCCAGAACCCCTCAAAAAATCCCGAATTCGACCGAAACGTACAACGTGTGCATCAACGCTTTTTTAAGCAAGGGGGATCAATGAAAAAGCTCAATCAATTCGTGAAGACACTTTGGAAAGACGAATCCGGTCAGGGTATGGCCGAGTACGTTCTTTTGATCGTCGTCGTACTTAGCGTCGCGTTCCTGTTCAAAGACAAAATCAAAGGGATGGTTGGCGCGAAACTCGGCGAAGTCGAAAGCTCGATGGGTTCGTTCAACGTCGATAAATAATTGGTTGCGCACGCTTAGGGCAGGTGTCCAGTGACGGTCGAATACATATTGCTGATCAGCTTATTTGTTCTGTTCGTCATGAAGGTCACCTACCTCGGCCCGGCCAACGCTTTTCGAAATGCGGGCCCGAAACTCGGCGCCCGTGTTGAGAAACACCTTATCACCGGAGAAAGGTTCTCGTCGGATGGCAGCAAACCCGCCACCGATTGGGTTGAAAAATGAAACTATGCTTGAAGGACTTTCTAGCGCTTTCATTCTAACGCTGCTCCTGATCGGAGCGAGCGTGATCGATGATCTTCGATCGCGCAAGGTCCACAATTCCCTTGTCACCTCGATCTTCGTCGTGTCCCTCTGGTCGGCCTTCGCGCTCTTCGGAACCGCGGCCGCTCCTCAGATTGCCGTTTCCATCGTCGGCGCTTTTGCTTTCTGCCTTCCCCTCTACTTGCTTCGCGTGGTGGGCGGCGGCGACGTGAAACTCATTATCGCGATCAGCCCGTTGTGGGCGTGGTCGGACATCGCTTGGACTCTCGCCTACTCGCTCGTCTGGGGCGCCATCTTGGGCGTGCTCATGGTCTTCTTGCGCAAAGAGGGCCGCGCTTTCTTGCAGAATCTCTTCAGCCTGGCGCTGACGAATCCCGTCGAGAAAAAGCAGCTTCACAAAATTCCTTACACGATCGCCATCTTCTTTGGTTTCTTGACCCATTGGTCGTTGCTCCAGAAAGGAATCTCTCTTCTATGAGACAGCATTCCTCTCTTCGCAACCAACGTGGCCAAGTCATCATCGAGTACATCTTGATGATGGTGGTCATGCTCACGCTCAGTTTCATGATTCAAAAGTTCTTGAAGAGTTCGGAGTTCATCCAGAAATTGTCGATCCAACCCTGGGGTCGATTGAACGGAATGATTCAGTGTGGAGTTTGGAAGCCTTGCGGCGTCGAGGTCAAAGTTCCTGGAATGCATCCCAACACGGCGGAGCGGGTCTTATCGCTAGACCCGAAAACTCTATGATCCAGAATCAAAACGGGGTCGTAACCATGGAGTTCATCTTCGCCTTAGTCATCTCAGCTGGCTTGGCTGTCCTTCTTTTTTCCGTGAGTTACACACTCGCCGTCGTCGAAGTAACTCAGTATGTGGCTTACTCTACAGCTCGCGCACACTTGGGTTCAAATAAGGATCCTGCTGCACAGAAGAAAGCAGCGATTGATAAATTTAAACATCTCGTGGCAGGAAAGTCGGCGATCTCATCACTATACGCTGGCAATTGGTTTGAAATAGGAAAACCAGATGAGCTTCCCGTTCGAGGCGGACCCTCGGCAGATGGCAAAACCTTCGGCGATGACCTTGCTGGTGGATCCGACGAGGTACAAGGAAGTAAACGAAACTGGTTTATAGGCGTTAGCGTTCCTCTCAAAGCGAAAATACTAACCATGAATCTACCGCTATTAGGGCGAACAAACCCTGAAGATGACGACGGTTCTTTCAGTACTCGACTGAACGCGATGTTGATTCGTGAACCTTCTCAGAAAGAGTGCAAAGATTTTTTTGAAAAGCGTCGAACCGCTCTAGGCAATTTACCTTCTGGCGCCGGTTTTTATCAACAGAATGCTTACGTGCCAATGGAGGACAACGGATGTTGAAAAAGCGACCGTGCCTTCGCAACGAAAAAGGTATCTCGACGATCGAATTGATCCCGGTTTTGCTATTATTCGCATTGATGTTCAATTTCACGCTAGGGTTTTTTGGCGTCATTCACTCGGGAATCTTGAACTCGATTGCCGCCCGAAACTATGCTTTTGAGACATTTCGAAATCGCGCGAACTTGAACTACATTCGCGATATTAACCCGTCGGCAGATACCATGCGCGCGAATTACACAAAAGTTCAGTATCGGTTTCATGGCATCATCATTGAGGGTCGCGGCGAAGAATTGCAGGATCGATGGCCGGTCACTTTGCGGCCTATTAAATTTACCGATCTCAACACGGGAGCCGAAGCCGTCGGCAATGCGAGCGACCACAAGCAGTTGGTTCGCCAAGTCGCCGATGACGGAAAAGCCTCGGATGTTTTTACCGGCAGAACGCCGGACGAGGGACGCAGCGGGGTTTCGCCCGTCTGGATCCAAGTCCTTTACGGAATTTGTTTGAACTCGAAATGTACGAAATGAACGGCTTAGAAAGCAGGGTGACTTATGAACAACAATGAAACCAGAACGTTATGGATCTCGCTCGGCGCAGGTCTTTTCGCGGCGTTCCTGCTTTACAGCTACTCGCAAGAAAAAAAGGCCGAGTACGACAAGTCGTACGGCACGATGACCAACGTCGTGATCGCCAAGGCCGACATCAGCGAATTGCAAACCTTGGATGATACGCTCATCGAAATCGCGCAAAAGCCCGCCAACTACGTTGAGCCCGGCGCCGTGGTCGACCCCGAATCGATCATCGGCCATATCGCCGCCGCCCCTATCAAAAAAGGGGAGCAAATTCTGGCCAATAAACTTTTGCAGCCCGGCCCCGAAACCGGGATCTCGCTCCAGATCTCGCCCACGAAGCGCGCGCTCACGCTTCCCGTGGACGAGGTTCGCGGCGTCGCGAAGTTGATCCGTCCTGGCGACCGCGTGGATATCGTCACCGCGATCGATTCGGGTAAAGGTATGAATGCCCGACGCGAGGTCGTCACCATGCTGACGGACGTCCCCGTTTTGGCGACCGGCGTGAGCGTCGTGAATAACATTCCGCGCACGTTCGATATGGATTCAAATTCGAAGAATATCGTTCAGACAAGTTTGATCGGCGACACCAAATACTCATCGATCACGCTCGAGGTGAGTCCTCGCGAAGCCCAGGATCTGATCTACATCCTTTCGACCGCGCCCGGAAACATTTTCTTCACTCTGCGAAATCCGAACGACAAGCAGAATATGCAGCGCATGCCCTCGGCCACTTCGGACACGATCTTGGGCCGTCCGGCCGTGGTCGAAGCTCCCATCACGAGCCCGGCCAGTGGCAATCCTCTGCTCCCGAGACCGGCTCAAACACAGCCGCCGCCGCGAAGGACTTACTAATATGAAGAACCACTTTAAACATTTTCTTCTGCTCCCGGTTCTCGGCTCGCTCATTTTGAGCGGCGCCGCCCCGGCATGGGCGCAGGCGCCGAATGACGGCACCCCCCAAGCCGAAGACGGCGAAAAGAAACCGATGACCGAAGTTGAAAAACAAATTTTCGGCGATCCCGAGACTCAACCTCGCGTCGCTCCCGCCCCGGTTGACAACGACCCCGGCGCGAACGCGACATCTCCTTTTGCCCGCGTCGCACGCGAAAACGAGGAGCTCGAAAAGCGTAAACCCGCGCGGCCTCGTAAGTTCATCACGCTCACCATGGGCGTCGAGTATGATGAAAAGCTTCCGCCCATGCCCAAGTCGCTTTCTTTCAAAGGCGATTTCCGCAAGATCACGGCGGCCGCTTACGCGAAGGAGATCAACTCCATCCGCTTCCGTCCCACCAAAGAGGGAATCGGGACGTTGACCATTCACGATTCGCGCGGATTGGCTGTGGCCGAGTACCGCATTGAAGTTCGCAAAAGTCGTCTCGACACCGTCATGCGCGAGATGCAAGGTCTTCTGGGCGACATCGAAGGTCTGCAAATCAAGGTCGTCAATAACAAGGTGGTCGTCGACGGACAGATCCTGCTCCCTCGCGACATGAACCGCATTTACAACGTGATCTCGCAGTACCCGGATTTGGCGACCTCGTTCGTTTCAATTTCGCCGATGGCGCAGAAGAAGATCGCCGAGTTCATCGCCCGCGATATCAACAATCCCGAGATCGAAGTCCGCGCGGTGAACGATAAGTTCGTTCTCACCGGCCAAGCCAATAGCGAAGACGAGGCCAAGCGTGCCGAGGTGATCGCGAAGCTTTACGTCCCGCCGGTGATCGTCGAGAAGGCCGAAGCCGAACAGATCGTTCGCCGTAAAGCCGCGGCCAACGACGGCGTCATCAACATGATCACGATCAAACCGCAAGCGGCGCCCCCGCCCGGAAAGATCGTGCAGCTCGTGATCCACTACGTGGAACTCGCGAAGAACTACAACAAAGCATTCCGTTTCCAGTTCATGCCCAACTTGAAAGACGGCTCGGGAATCACCTTCTCGGCCGGCGACAATGGCGGCGGGGCCGGAACGTCGATCGCGGGCGTGATCGACAGCCTTTTGCCCAAGCTCAACTGGGCGAAGCAGCACGGATACGGGCGCATTCTCGAGAGTTCGAGCTTGATCGTTCAGGATGGAAAAAAGGGCGTGCTCAACTCATTCCAAGAGGTTCCTTACCAAACCGCACAAGGCGGACAGGGAACGCCCGTCACGTCGTTCAAGCGGGTGGGGATGCAGAGCGGAATCACGCCGATTATCTTGGGTGAGCGTTCGGACTCGATCAACTTGACGATGGAATTCGAAATTTCGTCGCTGAGCGGTTTCTCGACGGCAGGTCCTTTGACGTCGAACAACCAGCTGCAGACCGACATCGTCGTTCGCAGCGGTCAGAGCGCGGCGGTCGGGGGCTTGATCACGAACCGTTCGAATACCGATTTCAATAAGCTTCCGGACGGAGTTTCGCCCAATCCGATCATCAGCTTGTACGCTTCAAGACAGTTCCAACGCGATCAAAGCCAGTTCGTCGTCTTCATCACGCCCATCATCAAGAGCTCGGCGAGCGCAGGGTCGGAGAAGATCAAAAAGAAGTTCCGCCTTCGCGACTAAGGTCGGTCAAGGCGGTCCCTTCTTTTTCCGAAAAGGTTAAGAGGGTGGCCACATGAACGTAAGTCCCACATGTCATCTCATTGCGGTTCTCGGCGGAAAAGGCGGAGTCGGTAAATCCGTCTTCGCCGCCAATTTCGCGACCGCTTTGATGCTTGAACTTCGCTCCCAGGTTTTGCTCATCGACGCCGACGCCAAATCGGCGGGGGATCAAAACGTGATCCTGGGAATTCGCCCTCAAAAAACGATCGGCGAGATCACGCAGTTCCAAGGCGCGCTGAGCCCTCAAGCGCTGCCCCAGCTCGTCACCGCTCACCCCTCGGGCCTTGCCTATATCGGCGCGGTTCGCGGACCCGAAGAAACGTTTAAAGTCGCGGCCGATACTTTCTTAAAACCTCTCGAGTTTCTGTCGCGCCATTATAAGTACATCGTCGTCGATCTCGGCAACGACTTGCAGGCTTTCCAGCTGATGATGCTGCAGGAAGCGACCGTGGCGATGATGGTCACTGCTCCCGAGGTGCTCGTCATCAATCAAACCCAACGTTTGATTCAGGATTTGCTCACGCAAACGTTTCCGATGGAAATGTTCCAACTTGTCATCAACAAGGCCGGACCCGGCGCGCTTTCGCCCCAAGCGATCGCGCAATCGCTGCGCCTGAACCCGCTCGGCATGATCCCTCAAGACGACATCACCACGGCGAATAGCCTTTCGAAATCGACGCCCTTCGTTTTGGGCGCGAACAAAACGCCGCTGGCGGCTTCGTATCACGATTTGGTTCGTAAGCTTACCGGCGGTCCGTTGCAAAAACTCAAAGCTTTGCAAAAACCCCAAGCCGCACAAAACGCCGCCAAGGCCGAAAGTGCGGCCGCCGGTCCCACCTCTGCCGCCGCCGCCGCCGCCAACTTGGTTTCGGGTGGCGATGAGGAGCAGGACCCCCGTAATATTCTTAAGATGCGGATCCACCACGAGCTTATCAAGGCCATGGATCTCAAAAAAGGGATCGCGGACACCAACGGCGACCGCGCCAAAGAAGAGGCTCTCCGTCAGAAAACGCTGGCGACGATCACGCAGATCATCGACCGCCAGGCCGCCGGAACGGCACGCGATGAACGTTCGCGCATTATCAAAGAGGTCCTCGAAGAGGCCTTGGGCCTTGGACCGCTCGAAGACCTGCTCGCCGATCCGGCCGTGACCGAGATCATGGTCAACGGTTACAAAAAAATCTTCGTCGAGCGCCAGGGTAAAATCACCCTCAGTACGACCACGTTTACCTCGAACATGCACCTTCGCAATGTCATCGAACGTATCGTGACCCCGCTGGGCCGGCGTATCGATGAGAAAACGCCTTACGTCGACGCCCGTCTAAAAGACGGAAGCCGTGTGAATGCGATCATCGAGCCGCTGTCGATTGATGGACCCGCGCTCACGATTCGTAAGTTTAAAAAGGGCGGGATCTCGGCCGACAAATACGTCGAATACGGATCGATCACCAAACCGATGATCGAGTTTCTCCGACTGTGCGTCGAAAACGGATTGAACGTCGTCATCTCGGGCGGTACGGGTTCCGGTAAAACGAGTCTCTTGAATATGATCTCCGGCTTCATCCCGTCCAACGAGCGTATCGTGACGGTCGAGGACGCGGCCGAGCTCCAAATGCAACAAACGCACGTCGTGCGTCTCGAAACCCGTCCGGCAAACATGGAAGGTACGGGAGCCGTGCACATCCGCGATTTGATCAAGAATGCCCTTCGGATGCGTCCCGACCGAATCGTGGTGGGAGAGACGCGTGATGGCGCCGCTCTCGACATGCTTCAAGCCATGAACACCGGTCACGACGGCTCGATGACCACCACGCACGCCAACTCGCCACGCGAGTGCATCGCGCGTCTCGAGACTCTTTGCATGATGGCGGGAATGGAACTTCCCGTTCGCGCCATCCGTGAGCAAATCGCGAGCGCGGTCAACCTGATCGTGCAGATCTCGCGTCTATCGGACGGAAGCCGTAAAATTATCAGCATCACCGAGGTTTGCGGCATGCAGGGCGAGACCGTGACCTTGCAAGAAATTTTCCGTTTCAAGGAAACCGGCTTCGACAAGAACCGAAAAATCATCGGCCAATTCCAGGCGATGGGTCTGATTCCCACTTTCATCGAGAAACTCGAGCAAAAGGGCGTCATCATCCCGCGCGAAATTTTCACGAACGAGCCCCCCAAGACGGCGCCCAAGCCCGGCCCGCAAATCAAGGGGCCCGTCATGCCGGCCGCGATGCCCAATCTTAAGAAAACCGGAACCGGAGGTTCGACGTGAGTCTCGAATCGCTTTTTTCCAGCCCGTGGATCGCGCTTCCCGCCTTCGCGGTGTGCGTGACGGTCATTTTTTACTTTGTTTTCCCGCGCGTCTTTAACACCCTGGCACGCAAGTCTCTCGGAAGCCGCGAAGAGGTTGCCCGTCTTCTTGACCTCATGTTCGTCGAAGTGGATCAAAAGAAACTGACGATCATGATGTTGCTGGTCAGCTTCGGCCTCGGCATCATCTTCTTCTTGGTTCTTTGGCCTCACGTGGTCATCGGCATTCCGGTCGGCGTCGTCGTGACATTTGCCATGTGGTCGCTCCCGCTCATGTACGTTCGCAAGCAGTGGGAAAAACGATGCGCGAAGTTCGTCGATCAGATGGTCGACGGTCTCACGATCATGGCCAACGGGGTGAAGGCCGGTCTCTCGGTCACGCAGTCCATGGAACGCATCGTGGAGAGCCTCCCCAACCCGATCTCGCAAGAATTCAACCTGGTTCTCTCGCAAATCCGCCTCGGCCGCAGCGTCGAGGAAGCGCTCATTGATCTGGGAGAACGCATTCCCAAGCCTGACGTCCAGATGTTCGTGACCGCCATCAACATCTTAAAAGAAACAGGCGGCAATATGGCCGAGACCTTCTCGACCATCGTCACGGTCATTCGGGAGCGTCAAAAGGTCGAGCGCAAAATCGAAGCGATGACCGCGCAAGGAATTATGCAGGGTTTGATCATTTCGATGGTCCCGATCGGGATCATTGTCCTGCTCTACTTCGTCGACCCCGGATTCATCATGCCGATGTTCACCACGACTTTAGGCCTTTTCCTGCTCGTCATCATGTTCGCCCTCGTAATTGCCGGTGGCGTAACCGTCCGAAAGATTGTTACAATCAAGGTGTAATCGACACCAAACGAGGTTCAAGGATGAAAACGCTCGCTCTCGCCGCCCTGTTCATGGGCGGTCTTCTCGTTTCGACTTCGGCACACGCCATCGTCGATATGAAAAATGCCAACTACTCGAATACCTGGGTGGATCTTGAAGTGCCCGGCACCGGCTATGAGCTCAAGATTTCGCGCACGTACAACAGCCGTTCGCTTCTGAACGGAATTTTCGGTTTTGGTTGGTGCTCGGATTTCGAGACCCGCATCGAAAAGACGGCTGAGGGCAATCTCAAGCTCGTCGAGTGCGGCGCGGGTCAAGAAACCTACTACTACCCCCGCGAATTCGGCCGCAAAGAAATCGACCGCACGATCGGCTTGATCACCTCCCGCATGCGCGATTCAAAAAAATTCGAGGACCGCCAGCTGAAATCGCTCGCCGAGCAAATGGTTTCGGATCACGACATGCGCGCGCAGTACGCGGCCGAATTTAAAGTCGCGATTCCCGTCAAAGAAGGCACTCAGTTTTTTGCCAACGGCCGTGAGGTTGAAAACATCGTCTTCGCCAAGGGTTACTACACCCGCAACTTGACGGATTCCAGCTCGATGCGCTTTTCGCACGAAGGGCGTTTGACCCACCTCTATGACAAAAACGGCAATTTCTTGAAGTTCGATTACGACAAAGACGTCATTCGCGAAGTCGTTGATAACAACGGCCGTCGCATGAGCTTTAAGTTCTATACCAACAAAAAGGTCAAGTCGATCGTTGGGCCGAACGGGATCAACGCCGAATACAAGTACGCGAATCTTGACGACTTGGCATCGGTGAAGAACGGCTGGAACAACACTTACACCTACGAATACGATGAGCTTCACAATTTGACCAAAGCGGGCTATCCCGACAACACGTTTATCGCCCTGACTTACGATAAAAAAAATGACTGGGTCACGTCTTTCACCGACCGCCAGAAGTGCGTTGAGAACTACAAATACGAGTTCTCGGACAGCGAACCCAAGATGCACTACTGGGCCAATGTTAAAAAAACTTGCGGCAAAGAAGTTGTGAACGAGTCCAAGCATGAGTTCTGGTTTAAGACCCGCAAAGATGGCCAGGTGTTTTTGCAGCGCGTAGCTTCGACCATCAACGGCAACATCACCGACATCGCTTACCACGAGGTGTTCGGTAAACCGGTGAGCATCCGTCGCAACAACGAGATGTCGACGTTTGAATACTTCACGAACGGACAAGTGAAACGAAAAGCCACCAGTCTCGCCGCCTTTGTTTACGACTACGACAAAGCGTCGCGCAAAGTCGCGAGCGTCGTGGTGTCGTTCATGAACGACAAGGGCAAAGTCGCGCAGACCAAAAAGACCGAGTTCCGCTACGACAAAAAAGGAAATCTGACCTTCGCGACCAACACGGATGGACAAAAAGTTCAGATGACTTACGACAACCGCGGCCGTATCGCGTCGATCACCGACCATGCTAAGAAGGTCGTGAAGATCGAGTATGAGGACCGGTTCGGCAAGCCCTCGGTGGTTCACCGCCCCGGCTTGGGAACAATCAAAGTCGCCTATAAATCGAACGGCGACATCGACAAAGTTTCAAGCAATGAAGGACCCACCGTGGCCATGCAGGTTGCCAGCACATTCAATAATCTGCTCGACATTCTCTCTCCGGCTACGGCCGAAGTTTATAACTAAAAGGGGTTCACAATGAAGTGGATCAAATTCGCCTTGATGGCCATGACGGTTCTGAGCTTCGGTCAGCTGCACGCCCAAACCTACAACGATCGCGACCCGAACTTGAATACGTTCGATGGCCAGTACATCGATCAGTACGCAACGCCCAAATCAAATCCCGAGTTCGCGCAGATCGTTCGCGAGAAACCCGCGAAAGCGGCCGAGTGTTTGGACTGCCGACGTAGCGCCGCCGACATCCACTCGCAGACCGCGGCACCCGCTCCTGGCGCCGTGCAAACACCCACCGGCACCGGCCGCGGCGGCGGTTTCGAGCAGGGCAACTAAGCTGACAGCCGTCTTAAATTGAGACAGTTCTTCGAGAGCCTCGTCAAACGAGGCTCTTTTTTTGTCCCTCCACGCTCGACAAGCGATCAGGATATCGACAGCCCAGTTGCAATCTCTTCGAGCTGGGGCTGAAAAGACGTCTTTAAATGAGCCGCCCGCGACGGCGGCCGCTCTCGCCACTCTGGCACACCCCTCGCAATAAGAACCTCAGAGACCTCCGGGTCTTACGAAAGCGAGGACTTATGAAAAAATTGATTTTGTTGGCTTTCATTCTGACGGCCGCGGTTTCTCAGGCTAAAGAAGAAAAAGACTGCCCCCGCCGTAGTGCCGCCGGCATGCACGCGAATACGAATCCGGCTCCCGCAAAAGCGGTTCGTCCGGCTGCTCCGCAAAATGTTCGCACTCAGCGATAATTATTCGCCGGACTCATCCGACTGATGGGTCCGGTGTTTCATTTCGACTTTCCAAGAACGGTCGCTCTTGGTTTCTTTTGAAGAACCGAGAACCTGCGCCGTGAATTGAGAGACCGCGCGCGTTCCTTGTTTGATCCCCAGAGCGGCCCCGCTCGCCGCGGAATTCAAAAACTGCCCCACCGAAGATTCATGAAGCAAGCGATCCGACTTGGTTTCGAGCGTCTCGGATCCCACTTTGACCTGCAAGGCGATCGTGATCACGATCGCGAGAACGAATCCTTTAAGCACGAACTTCAATTCATCCATTTTGCACCTCGAGTCGACGATCAGAAAAACGCGACAATACTTCTTTGAGTTGAGCTTTGGTAAAAGGTTTCGCGAGCCAGGCATCGAATCCCGCAGCACTGGCTTTTTGTTTCAAAAAGTCTTCTTCGACCGTGGACATGGCGACGAGCGCGCATCCCGGCAATCGCTCGCGAATATCGCGGGCCACTTCGACGCCATTTCGCAAGGGAAGAACCAAATCCAACAGAACCAGATCGGGTTTCAATGTCAGCGCTGATTCGAGCGCTTCGGTGCCGTCACGGGCCTCGCCAACGACGTCATAGCCAAGCTCCATCAAAGCTTGACGAAGGATTTCACGCACGAACCCGGCATCATCACAAATCAGAATTTTACTTGCCATGTTTTAAGGTTAACGCGCGCCGGGGAGAATCCCAAGTTTTGAATCTGCGCCCCGACTACTGTCCCCAACGGTATCCCAGGAGCAAGAACAGACTGGAGTTTTGGACCGACACGTTCTTCGCGGGCGCGGTGGTTCCGGGCTCATCGACGTTGCTGGAACCAGAGAATTGATTTTTCTCGAACCGGAAACTCAGGTCCCAAAAAAGCGCGTTCTCGCGTGAAAGTTTGAAATCACCGCCCAAGAGCAGGTCAACTCGACTCGACTCAGGACTGGAGCCTGACTTCAAATCCAAACCGGTCGCGGACTCACTGTGCTGAATTCGCGGATAGAAGGACCCGCCGAATCGCCACGTGTACGACGGCGCCGTCGGTAGGCTCATCATGGCCTTGAGCCCCAGGCCGTTCGATTTCAGGCTCACCCGTGAAGTTTCGTCCGAAGGAACTTTGAAGTCGAAAGACGAGTACGAAAGTCCGTATTCGATCGAGTTCGCTTTTCGCGAGAGACCGAAGAACTTACGGAAGTTCAGTTCGAGCTCAGACCAATCCTGGTGAGCGACGACGCGACTTGATCGGTCGATCGCCGAGGGAATGTCCGCCGTCAGAGCCGTCTGAAAACGTCCTGAAACGCCGATAAACGGAGTCATCCAGAACGACCCGCCGACGGACATCAAGGAGCTGGTCGAGGCGAAACTGCGATACGCGGAGTTTGACACCGCCTCGAGGTAACCCATGCCGCTCGCGATTTCGATTTCGACGCGGTTCAATCGAGTGTCGTCCGGATGAACACGTTCTCGATAAAGTTCAACTTGCGGAATTTCTTCGCCTTTAACCAAACTCTCGACCTGTTGAACCACGCTGGGCTCTGTGAGCGCCGGGGTGGGCTGCAGGACCACGGGAGTCGGCGTGGGCGACGGCAAGGTGGGGGCGGGGGTTTCAAGCGGGCGGGGCTGAATGGAAATGGTCGAAGCAGCGTCAACCGGGTCGCTTTTCGCCTCTGCCTTGATCTCGATCTTTTTGGGAGCGGGCGCCTCGGCTTCGGGCTCGCGGTTGATTTCGATTTCGGCTTCCTGTTTCTGGTACCGGCCCGACTCGAGTCCAGAGGTCACGGCGGCTTTTCCGGGAGAGACCAAAACTCGCGTTGAGAGATCCACTTGAGCGGAAGCGGCGGATGAAATCAGCAAAAACAAGACGAGAATTTTCACGTCCTTCTCTTCGGTGAACGGCCAAGTTTTTTGAAGTCGAATTGACCTCTTTTCGCGGGCTCTTTAGACTCAAAAATGTGAATCACATCATCTTGATTGCCCTCGTCGTTTTGATCTCGCCCTTCGCCCGAAGTCAGTCCTCGACCTATGTCAGCAGCGTCGACAAAGAGCTGACGATTTCGAAATGGACTCTTTATCCGCTCGTCGACAATCTCGATGGAATTTACTCGCGTCCGCTGCAAGCCGAATTGCAATCGCTTATGAGCGCCGATCCCGAATTCGAAGTCGTGCCTCCGGCGGGCACCAAGAAAGTGGCGCCCGAAGAATTTGAAGAAAAGCGCGAACTCGCCGCCCAGTTTATGAAAGAATCAAAAGCCGACTCGTTCATCGCCGGCCGTATCGCGCGTGGGCCCAGTGGTATCTCGATCCGGCTCGCTCTTTTTTCGGGTGCGCAAGGTTATCCGCTCGCGATCGAAACCCGATCGGACATCCAGTCTTACGACATCGCCGATCTCAAGGAAGAACTGCGCCGAGTTTACCGAACGGTGAAGTCCAAAATTCCTTACCGCGCGACAATTTTGAGTCGACGTGGGCAAACCGTCACTTTCAATCTCGGAAAATCCAGTGGATTGAGAGAAGGCCAAGACATCGACTCGATCCAAGTCACGAAGATCCAACGCCATCCGCGTTTTCATTTCTTGGTCGGCACCGAAAAAGAAATCATGGGTAAGATCCGCGTGACCAAAGTGGACGAAAAAATCAGCTTTGGTTCGATTACGTCCGAACGCGCGGAAGGGCAGTTGCAGCCCGGCTCCAAAATTACGTTCGATGAATTCGTTAAGTATCCTGGCGCCGCCACCCTGAAAGATGGCTCCACGGTGGGAGGGCTCACCGGCCGTCCCGATGCGGATGTCGCGTTCGGCGACAATCCGCGCGAATGGACACCGGTGGCTCCCCCGAGCTTTGGCAAAGTCGGTCTTTTGCTCGGCATGGGAAGTTACTCGATCAGCAACAATCTGAGCGCGAGCGGCTCCGTCTCGGCCCGCAGCAGCTTCGTTCCCTCGTTTCACGTCGAAGGCGAGATGTGGCTCTCGGCCAACTGGTTCATGGGTCTTGAGCTTCATCAGTACGTCGCCAAAATGGACAACGGTCTTTCGGGCTCAAGCCCCGGTGCCCTTGAAGTGCAGACGCTCGAAACCGAACTTGTTGGGGGCTATAACGTCTTGGTTTCGGAAGAGTTCTGGGGGCCCAAACTGCAGTTGATGGCCGGGATCTCGCAAATGGACTCAAAAATCGAAGACTCCACGCCCACGGCCTTCACCTCGATGAAATACGGGGGCCTGGCACTGGGGCTTGCGGGCAGCATTCCGCTCGGCGATCAACTCCAGCTGCCCGTCACGGTTGGCGGAAAGTTCATGTACTATTGGAGCCCGTCCTTGAGCGAAGCGCCTTCGAGTTCGGGCAGCTCCAGTTCGAACCGAATCTCGACATTCTCGGTCTTTGGCGAATGGCAAACGGGGCCCCGTATCGGACTCCGTGGAGAACTGAGCTTCCGCCAGTACAACACCACCTTCTCGGGAACGGGATCGCGCTTTGATTCGGCGACGTCCGCGGCCCACTCGTTAACGACGCTCGCGGGCGGCGTGTTGTTCCTATTTTAATTGAATTCCACCTCCCCCTGTTGGTAGTCCTGAACGCCAACAGCACGGGAGGGGACTGTGGCTCGTTTGATTATTTTTGGATTCGTGATCGTGGCGGCGGCTCTGGCCGAAGCCCAAACCTCGCTGATTCCCGCGCAAAACGTGATCGACGCTCGCGACTGTGTCATGAAGCTCGTCGCCGCGAAAAAGAACATCACTCTGATCGAAACCGTCCCCGCTCCCGAAATCAAACCCGAAGGTCTTTACTCGCTTGCCGATTTTCAAGATGCGGCCGAAAGTTTTTGGGGTTTCCGCCCTGAGGCTTACCTCAACATGTACAATCCGTTGAAAAACGAAATTTTCATCATGACCGGCCGCGAGTACTACGACAAATACGAACGCTCGGTCTTCGATTCGCTCGCCCACGAGATCACGCATTACTTGCAGCATCGCTATCAAAACGCGGACTTCACCTCGGGCGATGACTCGTTGGAATGGGACGCGATCGAAACCCAAAGCTGGTTCCGCGAAACCTACAAAGACCAAATGAACGGCGACATCTTCGTCTGTCCGGCCAACTAAGGTCCCGAAAACACGCAGAAAGACCGACTACCGCTTTTCGGTCTTTGACCAAACTTTAGACAGTCAAACCCGGCTCAATCGAGAAGACTTTTCACGAAACTTGCTCTGTAAGGACCCTAACGGATCCCTGACGGAGGAGTTCTCATTATGAGACAGTTTTCTTATCGATTTGCGTTGGCCACTTTTGCTTTGATTCTGCCGCTTCAAGCCAGCGCGCAGCTTCTTTGCCGCCAAGCTCTTCTGCCGTCGATCCCGGGCACGGGCAGTCCCGCAACGGCCCACGAGATTTACAATCAATACCGTGAAGATCTTCTCACTCCCACGTCGCGCGACCGCGTCCGTCTTTCTAACGGCACCGAAGTTCCGATCGTGCGCTCGTTCGAGAAAGAGGGTCTTTTCTATGAGGAGATCGCAAGCTGGTTCCCCTACATGCGTGCGGAAGCCAAAGCCAAGATGGTCGCCGCTTTTGAAAAGGAACAAACCGCCGCTCGTAAACCATTGACCGACATGCTCAAGGACTTACCCTATCTGCGTGGGAACAGCACGCCCGGCTGGCGCTCGATGACGCCCAAACAGCGCTTGGACGCGATCGTCGCGCTCGAAAATCCGTTCGGTGCGCTCCCGCTGAATTTCAAGAGCCTGCTTTTTGAGAAATCGATCATCAACTTCGACGACGTCGCTCCTGGCGCCAACACTCCCCGCAATATCACCGTGGGAGACGATCTCGGATCGTACGAGGTGCGTTCGCGCAACGGAATCACGTCCCAGCGTCAATTCTTTGAAGAACGTCAGGCCGCCGAGGCCTTCCTCGATGGCAAAGTCGGTCACCAACACTTGTTCCACGCTTGGCCCCGCGATGCGCGTCTGCGCGAAGAGATGGCGCCTTATTACATCGAACTTCTCGATAGCACGACTTGGTTCCTCTACTGGCGTCAAATGAAGCGCAACCCCGAGGAGGTCAGCTCGGTTCTGGCGCACCCGTACCTTGGCGTTTACACCCGAGACTCGCTCAACCGCCTGTACTCGGCCGTCATCAAAGATCAGCCCGAGAAATTCAAAGACAAGTTCCGCATGGTGGGCGCGCGTTCCTTCAAATCGAGCGCGGAGATCCCCGAGCAGGTCCAGCGCGGAGCGCATGTTCCGGACTGGGAGCTGCGTTCGGGCAACAAAGGCGCGGCCCGCGATTTCGTCGAGAGCATCTTGCTCTCCCGGCTGGAAACGGGAGACTACACGGCGCTCCGCCAATACAACTCTTACGAATTCAACCCCAGCGCGCCCGCGCGCGAGCTTTTGACCGGAAAACTTGACGAGGCGGGGATTCGCGCCGTCGAGACGTTCGAAGCCACTTACAAACCGATCGAATACAGCACTCACACCCTGGCGAAAAACCACGTTCGCAACAAAGTCATGTCGCCCCTGTTCCCTTGGGCCAACCGCATCCCGCTCGGCGCCAAAACCCCGCTGATCGAAAAACTTCAACGTGAGTATGCCGAAGGCCTCGTGCAAGTCGCCAAGGACTTCGCGGTCAAATGGCCCAAGGCCAAAAACACCACCGAAAAAGCCGAGATCAATGAAGAGACCATGAGCGCGCTGGAATCGCTGATGTTCGAATTCTCGAGCCGTGCCCGCTTGGACCATGAATTTGAGCGCTACCTCACGCCCGTCCCCAAAGAACTGCCTTCAATCGTGGTTGAGAGCAAAGGTCCCGTGAACGTCAACCAGCTCAAGTCGGGCTTGGAGTATTCGTTCCGCTTCCCGATCGAGCTCAAACCTCAATCTAAAGAGTCGGCCGAAAAAGAGATCGGCGCGCTCGCCGAACGCATCGGCCGCTCCCTGGGCGCGGTGTCGGTTGAAAAGGCCGTTGCCCAGCAGGCTCACGGTCACGGCATCAGCGTGAAGTACACCTTCGCCGATGCTCATGGACGCAAATGGCGCGTGGAGTGGGACGGTATTCAGCGCACGTACGTGCGCGGTCAAGTTCGCAACGCATGGGGCGGACACGTTGAAATCCCGACGCCCGCAATGAGTCCCGCCGAAATCCAATCAATCCTGCCCCGCCTTTACGGCACCGCCCGCGATTTCGGCTACACGCCCGACCGCAAATTCGGCGGAGCGCACTACAACTTCGACCTCGCGCCCCTGAAAGCTCTGCCCGTGGCCCAGGGCACGCGCGCGGTGACCAACCTGATCACCTACTTCGAAACCCGCTCGCCCATCATGATGGCGATCTGGACGCATCCCAAGCGCTACCGAGCCGCTTGGCCGGTCGAGCCTCGCGCCGAGTTCCTGCGCACCCTCGAGAAATTCTCGGGTGATTGGAAGGACTTGGGCCAAATGCTCTACAACCAGCGCTATTTCAACACGGGCGTGGGCCGTAAACCCAAGTACGTTCCGCTCAACCTGACCGCCTTGATGGCCGAAATCGTGCCCGCTCAATTCTTCGATCGCAGCGTCGATATCCGCAACCCCGAGTCGTCTTGGACTCCCGATTTTGCCAACGTCCGTGACCGCGGCGAAGCCCGGTTCTTCGACGCCCCCCGCGACGAAGCCACCGCGTCCCTCCAAATGAAATACTGGCTTGCAGTTCTGAATAAAGGCTTCAATCATCAGGGCGTCATGCCGGTCGAGCGGCCTTTCCGCTACGAAGACCTGCAACAGTGGATTCAAGATCCCGTGTCGTTCTTGAAGGCGAGCGAAGCGCACTTAAGAGAACTCGGTCTTGATCCGATCGAATTTCAATCCGTCCTTTGGGAGTCGTACACGAATCTCCTGTCGGGCGAGCGCATGAACTTCCCCGAGAACCGCGTGTTCCCCGAATTTCAAAGAGTGGGCCGGTAAAAAAATTCGTTTGACGTGATTGGCCGGATGGAAGTTAAAGTCCGGTCATGAGCAAAATTTGTTTTCTCGCCTTCGTGTTGATGGGCACCACGGTCTGGGCTTCCAAACCCGTACCGGCTCCCGAGAAAAAGAAGTATTCACCTCCGGTGTATTCACCGCTCATGCCCACGCACGGCGCCGATCCCATGCGCTCCACGCAGTGGTATCTGGATGCGGTTCGCGCTCCCCAGGCCTGGTCGCTGCTCCCGCACACGACCGCCCCGGTCGTCGTGGCCGTGATCGATAGCGGCGTCGAGTACCAGCACCCCGATCTGCAGGCCAACCTGGCGTTCAATCCTCTCGAGTGGCCCATGAACGGCCTGGACGATGACGGAAACAAACTCAAAGACGATTTTCTGGGTTACAATTTCGCGGACTCGCGGCCCGAGGCTTGGGATGACAACGGGCACGGGACGCTCATCGCCGGGATCATCGCGAGCGTGCATAATAACGGCGTCGGCGGGCAGGGGACTTGCCCGGTCTGCAAAATCCTTCCCTACCGCTTTCTGGACGAAAACGGTTACGGCGACACCTCCGACGCGATTCAAGGGATCTACTACGGCGCCAAACGCGGTGTGAAGGTCATGAACCTCTCCTTCGGCGACGAGGGGAAGGACAAGGATCTTCAGAAAGCGATTGAGTACGCGGGCAAGATGGACGTTTTGGTCGTGATCGCGGCCGGCAACTGGGAGTGGAACAACGACAGCCACAACGTTTTCCCGGCCAATTTCGATTACGAACACACGATCACCGTGGGCGCGATCAATCAAAAAATGGAACTTTGGGAGGGTTCAGGCTGGGGCAAAAAACACGTCCACCTGGGCGCCCCCGGAGAGAAAATTTCGGGTCCCTACATCGAGGACCCCTGGGATGAAGGCAACGGCACCTCGCTGGCCGCTCCGATCGTGGCCGCCATCGGCGGCATGGTTCGCGCCGCTGATCCCTCGCTGGATGCGCCGACCACCAAACGTATTCTGGAAGCCACGATTCAGCCGCTCCCCGCGCTGAAAGGCAAATTCCGCCATGCCGGAATGGTGAACGCCGAAGCCGCCGTTCGCTGCGCCCTCGACATCACCCACGCCTGCCTGACCAAATAAAAAAACCCCAGTCTCTCGACCGGGGTTTCTTCAATCTTTCTGAGATTCAAGGGCAAAGCGGGCCGAAGCCCGCCTTGAGTGACATTACATCATGTCGCCCATGCCGCCCATTCCACCCATGCCGCCGTGGCCGCCGCCAGGCATTGCAGGAGCGTCTTTCTTGGGAGCTTCCGCGATCATGGTCTCAGTGGTGAGCATGAGCGAAGCCACCGAAGCCGCGTTCTCGAGAGCGCAGCGAACCACTTTCACGGGGTCGATAACGCCATCTTTAACGAGGTCGGTGTACTCATCGCTGTAAGCGTTGAAACCGAAAGTCGCCGATTTGTTATCCAAAACTTTGTTCAAGATGATCGCGCCATCCAAACCAGCGTTGCCGGCGATTTGACGGATGGGCTCTTCGCAAGCGCGTTTGATGATCGATGCGCCGAAAGCCTCGTCTTCCGAGAATTTCGATTTGTCGATTTTGAGCGAAGCGCGGAGCAAAGCGGTTCCGCCACCAGCGACGATACCTTCTTCAACCGCAGCGCGAGTCGCGTTCAAAGCGTCTTCAACGCGGGCTTTTTTCTCTTTCATTTCGACTTCCGAAGGAGCGCCGACGTGAATGACGGCAACGCCGCCCGAGAGTTTAGCCAAACGTTCTTTGAGTTTTTCTTTGTCGTAGTCCGAAGTGGTTTCTTCGATCTGAGCTTTGATCTGAGCCACGCGTGCTTGGATCTCCGATTTTTTACCGGCGCCGTCGATGATCGTGGTGTTGTCTTTGTCGATCACAACGCGTTTCGCGGTTCCCAAGTCAGCAACGGTGGCTTGCTCGAGTTTGCGGCCGATGTCTTCCGAGATCAGGTTCGCGCCCGTCAGAGCCGCGATGTCTTCGAGCATCGATTTGCGGCGATCGCCGAAACCGGGAGCTTTCACGGCAGCGACGTGCAAGATGCCGCGCAGTTTGTTCACAACCAAAGTCGCCAGAGCTTCGCCCTCGACGTCTTCAGCGATGATCAGGATCTGCTGGCTTGCTTTTGTCGCGCGAACGCCCTCGAGGATGCCGAGGATTTCTTTGAGCGACGAGATTTTTTTGTCGTAGACGAGGATCGAAGCGTTCTCGAGAACGGCTTCCATGCGCTCAGCATTGGTCACGAAATAAGGAGACAGGTAACCGCGGTCGAACTGCATCCCTTCGACAACCGTCACTTCGGTTTTCGCGGTTTTGCTTTCTTCGATCGTGATCACGCCTTCTTTGCCGACTTTATCCATCGCATCGGCGAGCATTTGGCCGATTTCTTTGTCGTTGTTCGCCGAGATGGTGCCGACTTGGGCCACTTCGTTCGACGATTTCACGGGTTTCGCCATTGCTTTCAATTCAGCGACGGCAATCGCGACGGCTTTGTCGATTCCGCGTTTGATCGCGGTGGGGTTGTTACCGGCAGTCACGATTTTGACGCCTTCGCGGTAGATCGCTTGCGCCAATACGGTTGCGGTTGTGGTTCCGTCACCGGCTTGGTCGTTGGTTTTGCTGGCGACTTCTTTCACCATTTGCGCGCCCATGTTTTCGAACTTGTTTTCGAGTTCGATTTCTTTGGCAACGGTCACGCCGTCTTTAGTGATGAGGGGGGCACCGAACGATTTGTCGATGACGACGTTGCGGCCTTTCGGTCCAAGGGTCACTTTTACGGCATTTGCCAAAGTGTTCACGCCTTTGAGGATCGACGAGCGCGCGTTTTCTGAGAACAACAATTCTTTAGACATTTTTATCTCCGATTTTCCGAATGGAAATTAATTGTTAATCACACCAAGGATGTCTTCTTCGCGCATCATCAAGAGCTCTTCGCCATTGATTTTGAGCTCCGAGCCCGCGAATTTTCCGAACAGAACTTTGTCGCCGATTTTCACTTCGAGGGGCAAAACTTTGCCGTCTTCGGTGACGCGGCCTTTGCCGCAAGCAACGATTTCACCGCGCTGAGGCTTTTCTTTAGCAGTGTCAGGGATCAAAAGACCGCCCGCTGTTTTTTCTTCGCCTTCGGTGCGACGAACCAGGATTCGATCGTGCAAAGGGCGCACGCCGACTTCGTGTTTAGCCATGAGAAACCTCCATTGAGAAAACTGTTAGGTTGGAACCGAGATGAATATGAACCCGGGTGCAAACCTGTCAAGGAAGGGATGGCATTTTTTATGGGGATTGCTATTCGCCGCGCAGAGTTAAGCGCGGCGAAAATTCAGCGGATTTTTGAATTCGGGCTCAGTTGCAAACTAGCGGTTTTGGATGGCGGCTGAGGGCAGAAGACCCTGGCCATGGTTAGGAACGGCGTTCATATTGCGCACGTACGCTTCCAGCACCTGGGCCGTTTCATCGGAGGTCAGCTTGCCGGCCGCCTCGTTGAATTTACCCGAAACGTTTTGGCTCGCCAGGTACAGAACCAGATAGTCCGTCACGGTCAAATCCTGAGCAATTTCAAGGTTCCACTCTTCTTGTGAAAGCTGCTGCTCGACGTTTTCGAGGGCATTTTTCTGGGCGGGGCTTTGGGCTTTCAGACGCAGATCCTGCACGCGGCGGGTGGTTTGATCGACCTGGGCCAAGGAGGCCTGGATCTTCTCGGACTTCCATTCACGGAACGACTTGAGGGTCGACACGGGCTTGGCCTGAGCCTTTAAAGCCACGAGCTTGGCGGCCGCCTGGGGGTTGGATTTGATGGCGTGCACGGGCAATGGCGTAAGACCCTTGGCCGACGCGGCGGTCGCGAAAAGCAGTGTCGTGAGCAGAACCAGCTTGAGCATGAACGTCTCCTACACCGGTCGCTATTCCAATTTGAGGGCCACAGGGGGTTTTCGCCGGCTCGAATATAACGAGTTTTGGGACGCCAAAATTGAAAAAAAGCGTCCCTACCGCTCAAAAGGGGCATCCAGGCCCCCCTTACCAATCCCCCCTTTCTCGGTCTTTATAAAGGCGCTTCAGCATCTTGCTCATCTTGCGGCCTCGCTCTTTATCGCGAAGGCGCGTCGTCTTGGCCTCCCTTGCCCGGGCAAACTCGGCTTCGCGCTTGAGTTTTTGGTACGAGTCCCAGCGGTCCGAATCGAACTCCCCGGCCTCGAAAGCCGACGCCACCGCGCAGCCCGGTTCGCCCTGGTGCCGGCAATCGGAGAAGCGACAACGCATCTCGAGCTCAGCCAGATCCTCAAAGACCTGCTCGATCCCGTCTTCCGCATCGGTCAGTCGCACCTCGCGAAGTCCCGGCTGATCGATCAAAAACGCACCCCCTGGAAGCTCGAACAGCTCGCGCGACGTCGTGGTGTGGCGTCCTTTGTCGTCATCACCACGGATGTCCTGCGTCTGCTGACGGTTGTCGCCCAAGAGACGGTTGGTGAGCGTCGACTTTCCGACGCCCGAAGATCCCAGCATCGTGACCGTAAGTCCGGGCTGAAGCGTCGCCTCGAGTTCGGAAACGCCGGCGCCGCTCCAACTTGAAATCAGATGGATCGGCACGCCTTGAAAGCGCGAGCCCAACATGGATGTGATGTCGTCCCAATTGGGACAGAGATCCGCCTTGGTCACGACCAAACGGGCGCGGGCCCCCGACGACAAGACCAGCGCCAGCAAACGCTCGAGCCTTCGCGGATTCAAATCTTGGTTCGCGGACGTGACGATCCAAACGTCATCGACATTCGCCGCGAGTTCTTGATCTTTGCCGCCCCCGGGATCTCGCCGCTTCAAGAGCGACGTGCGCTCTAAAATCCGATCAATCACCCACGGAACCGTTTGCGGATCGCGAATCACGACTCGATCGCCAACGATCGGATTTAAACTTTTTAAAAACAAACCGGATTCGATGCGCGAGCCCCACTGAAGGCGCACGAATCCATGCGAGCGAAAAACCACCCGCGCGACGGCAGCGCTCTCGTCGCCGCCGTTAGAAATAGAATGCACTCGAAATTCCTTTACGAAAAAGGTCGTGATTCTCGATGAATGAATTTTTGTTTTAGAGCGGTGACGTGAACGTGATCAGAATCACAAAGACACGGCGGCACCGCGGTGAACAATCTCAAATTTCATAGGCGCCTCCGATGTGAAAGAGCTTCATGAACGAAGCTGAGACCAGGATAACAAAGCTCCGAGCGGGTTTCCAGTCAATTTTTGTTGAAGGCCCTAAAAGGGCTTTAAGCGGTGAGGCTCCGCGCACTGGGGACAGCGAAACTCGAGCGGCCACTCAAAGCTGACCGGCTTCAAGAGAATCTCAGAAGCGCAATTCAGGCACGTCACGCGCACGTCCTGCGTGAGCCGTTCGTTGCGCTTGCCCGCTTTGATTCCGAAAATCACTGCGATCAGCAAAAACATCGGCACCAAAACAAAGTGAAAGACGGGAATCAGAACCGACACCAGCGCGAGTCCAAAGAAGAGCCCCCCGGTTTTCATCACCTCACGAATTTTTTCGTCGGGACGAAGAGAGCGGACATCGGCCTGCACTTCGCTGGTGAGGTTCAGATTGGAAGGGCGTTCGCACTTGAGTCTCATGCCTTAGTCATCGCCGAAGTTCGGATCTGTCGCAAAAACTTTTAATCCTGCACCACATCGAAGCGCCGCGGCACTGGCCATCAACGTGAACCTTGGTTAGCCTTCCAGGCATGAGACGCGTTTTTCTTCTCCTCACTTTCATCGCGGCCACAGCTTGCGGGCAAAACCAAGCCCCCGCACCCGCGCGCGAGACGGCTTCAACCTCAAGCGATGCCTGCGCGCATGACGCCACCACGTTTCGCTGCGTGAAATACCTGAAGAACTATGACGCGGACACCGTGACCGTGCAGATCCCGGGCGTGCATCCGCTCTTGGGCGAAAAAATTTCGGTTCGCGTCCGTCACATCGACGCTCCCGAAATCAAAGGCAAACTGCCTTGCGAGAAAGAAGCGGCGCGGATCGCGCAGCGTTTGGTCGAAAATCAATTGAAACGCGCCAAGCGCATCGATTTGAAAAATGTCGATCGGGATAAGTACTTCCGCGTGCTCGCGGACATCGAGGTCGACGGCAAAGATCTCAAGGCCATCGTCGAAAAAAACCACCTCTCGGTGGCGTACGAAGGAGGCACCAAACAAAAGCTCAACTGGTGCTCGCGCTTGGGCCAAGTTAAAGAATAAGCCAAAGCCCGCCGTTTTTATCCAGAAAAGTCTCGGACACTCCGGAGGCAGGCTTCGGCTCAAAAGTTATTGCAGTTTCGAAAGACCGTCTTTCAAAGAGATCAAAGCCAAATTCGCGGCTTTTTCTTCGTCCAAAGTCAGCCCCGTTTTGCCGATCGACTCCTCCATCTCTTTTCCGTCGAGGGTTTCAAACCAGATCGGGTTTGCTTGCCCCATCTTGAAAACTTGGAAGAAGACCTTCGACTGAGGGTAGCGGTTGCCAACACCCATCACGGTCGTCCCGTTCAAGACAACATCGACCTTCGTGGCGATCACGGCATCGACCTTCAAGTCACGCATCAGCTTCTCGCGGTCCGCCTGGGGCAAAATGCGTAACGAGTCGAAGTCCATGAACTTGGCCACCATGAAGCGGTTTGAACCCGCCCCCGGAGGAAACTTGTTCTGGAAGCCTTCCATCGTCTTTTTGTATGCTTCTTGGTAGCTCGGATTCTCGGGCAGCTTTGCCGTGTCGAGCATCGACCACTTCAGGCGCTGACCGAACGCCTTGCTGATCTCCTTCAGCATACTGTCGGTCTGCGGAGATTCTTTGGTGATCATCGAGCCGCCCGCTTTGCCGCTGACTTCACCCGAATTGCCGCTCAAAGAAATTCCCGAGCGCGCGGGCAGATCCGCCATAAAGCCGACGACGGCCGCGCGGCGCACTTGACCGGTCAGTTCAACATTGCGGTCTTTGGTTTTGATACTTCCGCACGCCGTCAGCGCAAGGGCCGATCCGAAAAATAAGAAGCGAAGAGTTGTTTTCATCGTCATCTCCCTCAGAACGCAAATCCGTAAGCGAGGTTGATGGTCCAGCCTTCGGTGTTCGAGCTCTGGTCTTTGAACACTTTCATGAGGCCGCGCGTGTAGGTGAAGTCCAAGGCCAAACGCTGCGACTCACCGATCGACCAAGACTTCACGATCCCAATGTAGGGGAGCATATCGAAGGTGTTGGTTTGATCTTTGATATCAGTTTCGCTGCCGCTGCCAAAAACTTGCGATTTCGCCTTGGCCGACATCAGCGCCGCGAGCGTCAAACCGCCGCGAGCCGCCCAAAACGAACGGTCTTCGCCCGACAAGCGGTACTGAACGCCGAGCGGAACCGCCAGGTAGTTCAATTCGTATTCAACACTTGCCAGAAGCGCATCATCTTTCGCGCCTGCTTGCGAGTAGAGAAGTCCGGTTTCGTACTGCAAATCAGCGATGCTGGATTCGAAGTTGACGATGGCTCCGGCTTGAAGCCCCCCCCGCGAACCCGAGATATCGGATCCTTTGAGGCTCATGCTCGTCGCCCCCAACACGGGCGAGACGGTCATCGGCGCGGCCCCAGCGGCGACGCCCAGGCAAGACAACAAAATAACGAGTACATTTTTCATTCGCATTCTCCTTGTTTAGTGAAATGAAGTGTCCGTTGTGCGCGCAACCTATGAAATTGGTTTGATTTTCTCAAAGGATCACGGCCCGAAGCGTTCGCTTGGATTCGGAAGTTGCCCGGTAAATATCTGAAATGACTTGTGTCCTTTGGTGGCCTGAAGTAGTTCACCCGGCATGCAAATCACCGAATTCAAAAGCATCTCCGAGGTCCTCGGGCATGAGCTGCAGAAGCGAAAAAAGCGCAATGGCAGCTACTCACTGCGCGCCTTCGCGCGCGATTTGAGCCTCAGTCCTTCGCGCCTGAGCGAGGTGATGAAGGGCGAACAAGGTCTTTCTGAAGAGTCCATTCACGCCATTTCAAAAAAAATCTCGCGCCGTCTCGCCGAGCAAAACTATCTCAAAGACATCGTGCTCGCGCAGTTCTCGAGAAACGAGAAGGTGCGCCTCGAGGCCCATAAGCGCATCGACGACGCTCGCAAGGTCGAATCCATCAAACGGATCAGCGACGACAACTTCGCGCTCATCGCCGATTGGTACCATGGCGCGATTCTGGAACTGATCCAGCTTCCCGACTTTAAATCCGATGCCCTTTGGATTGCCAAGCGCCTCGGACTCAAATCCAGCGTCGCCGCGCTCGCCCTCGAGCGCTTGGAGCGCCTGGGTTTGATCCGAAAAAATCCCGCAGGTCAGTGGTGCGCGGTTCCCGAGGCTTCGGTCACGGCCGACGACGTGCCTTCCATCGCCCGCCGCCGCTACCACCAACAGATTCTCTCGATGCACGCCGAGTCGTTGCACGCGGATCCGATCGGGGAGCGCGAGTTCAATTCGGTGGTCATGGCGGTTCCCACCTCCAAGCTCCCCGAGCTGCGCGAAGAGATGCAGCAGTTTTTGATTCAGTTTTGGCAAAAGATCGAGCACGAACCAAAAGATGCGCTGTACTCGATCAGTCTTCAGTTTTGTCCCGTAAAAAACCGCCGCCCGGCAGGAGATTCGAATGTTTAAGTCCATCATCGCCGCTCTTCTCGTCACCGCGACAATCACCGCCCAAGCCGCTCCGATTTTTGTTCGCAACGGCGCGGGACGCTCCGAGTACTCGCTGATCTTTTCGCACCTGCATTTGGCTGACCTGCTTTCGGTTTGCGCAGATGGAAGATGCGCGCTCAGCGCCCCGGCCCGCACGCTGCTGGACGAGTTGCTCCGCCGCGCGGTCAGCGCGCCTGTACCGGTGTTCACCCAAACAGAATCTGACTTCAACGGTGCTTTTCTCGTGGATAGCAAAAACAAAACGGTCACCTTTAAGCCAAGCACGCTCTGGAAAGACCGCGAGATGTCTCAGGCCTTGGACGTCAACGATTCGGTTTTGGTCTGGCTCGATGTTCTCGCGTCGATTCGTCCGCTGAACCTGCAGGCTCTTCCCGAACTGAAGGCCGCGCTCCTGACGGCCCTCAATGCCAAGGTTCTGCGGACATTGGTGCAGATCTCGCCGATCAGCTCATTTGAAGCCCTCTCTTTGAAAAAGAGCGCCGCCGGAGATCTTCTGTACGTCCGCGATGCAAGTTTGGTCTCTCACGATCTCACGCCGGCCTTATCGGCTGCGACGGACTGCCGGCAATCAGCCGAGAAACTCGAGATCAAATCCCTTCGCTGGGGCTCGGTCCCGCCGAGTTCAGACGCCGGAGACCTGCGTGTGCCTCTGGAGGCCACCGCTTCTTGGACTTGTGAAGGTCGCGTGCACCGCTCGCGTTTTCGTCTTGTGCTGGTGAGCTTTGCCAACGATCAGGGCCTTGAAGTCATAGATCCCTCACAGACCCGAATTTTCGGGCAAGGAGAGTAATCAATGAAGTCTCTTTTGGTTCTATTGCTGACTCTCGGTTCCCTCAGCGCTCACGCCGATCCGATCGAGATGTTCAAGGGCCCTCAAAAAGAGGCTGAGATCCGTTGGGTGTGGAAATACCTAGGCGACTTCGCGCAGGCCTGTCTGACCCACGGCCGTGAATGCCAAGACCCTTCGATCAAACCGGTCCTCACGCAATTGATGCCGCTTCTCACAAAACCGGCCGCCGCACGCGCACGGCAATTGAGCTTTCTCTCGGAGCGCGCACGGCCTGATTTGTTTCGCGTCTCCACGCATGAGGCCCACCGGGTCGCCGTGACCGAGAACACTCCCGGATCATTGATTTATCTGAATCAAGACCGCCTCGACATGCCCCTCTCCGCCTGGGTGGGCCTTCTCGTTCATGAATCCGTTCACCACCTGGGCTATCCCGACGACAACTCGCGCCTTCCTGACCGCGTGGGCGCCGCCGTCGCGGCTTACATCGCCAGCGTCTGGCATGAGTCCACGCTTGAAGAATTCGCGCAGCCCGGATTTCGCGTCGTGATTTTTAGCGATCCCAGCGGCGCCCAGGCGATGCGCGCGCTCGTCAGTACCAACACCACCGTCAGCGACAACGACGCCCTTCCAAGCTCCCGCGTTCCGGTTTGCGAGCAAGGAGAGACGTTCTTGGGCCAGACCGCCTCGGCTCCCCTGTGGCGGGTGATGCATTTTCATTCCAGTGGATTGCGCATCCGCGTTCGTGGATCCTCGTTGGTTCAAAACCGCTGCCGCCAATCGTCGGGCACGGTGGTCGTTCGAAAGACCAACTTCTCCATCATTGCCGCTCTCGTCTACCAAACTCCCGTCGATCCCCAAGGGGCTTGGTGGGAGCAACCGTCGGTGATCGAAGGCGATTTGATGGCCGGCAACAATGACGGCCCCGAAGAAGATCTCGATATCTACAGAACTTTCCACATTGAATCCATCAAGGACAGTCAGGAAACCTACCATCCGGGCGAGATCTGGAAACGCGAGATGATTGTGGAATCCAGTGAACCCGGATTTCAGCCCAAGACCTGCAACGCTTACCTAACGGCCTCTCGCTGGTTCGTTCACCGCAACGGCATCGGTCTCTTTGATTCCTTCCAAACGTGCGAATTCAAATCCTTGGGCGCAAATCGATGGCACGTCACGATGGCCTTCACGTTTCCTCGCGAGGCCCGTCCCGATCTCTTCTCGCTGGCCTTTGTCGCTTTCTCTGACGGCCGTGAAAACAGATTCGCTCTGGCGAGCAAACCGCAGTTTGTCCGCATCGAGAACCCCCGCGCTCCCGTCGCTCTCAAGGCCACCCACTGGCGCGTCCAAGGCCTTAAGCCCAAGCTGCAGCTGGGAAATGCTCCCTTGAAAAACTCTTTCGTTCTCGAGAAGGGCCAGCAGTTTTGGCTGGAGCTCGACTTTAAAGGAACGCAGAAGCCTCTGCGCCAATTCTTGGACTTTGACTTCATCGTGAAATACCAGGGCTCGGCGATTCTCATGCCGCGAAATGTTCAGGCGGATAAAATGCCCGATCAAGTTCTGGAAACTCAGATTGTCCCGTTCCCTGGCGGCTTCACGATCCGCTACCGGATGACCTTACCGGCCACGCTCTCGGGCGTTGAAGCTCTGGGTTTTAAATGGCGCCGGATCACGGTCGAAACCGACGACTATTCATGGACCGAAACCGAGCTTCCGAATCTGCTTGAAGCCATGTTCGTTCCCGAGAACTTCTCTCTTTAAAGAGAAAAAGCCCGCGTGTTGAGCGCGGGCTTTTTGCCGTCGAATTATAGAATCTCTTAACGGCAGATCATTTGCGAACCGAAGTAGCCGTTCGCGTAGTAGTAGTAGCTGTAGCAACGCTGACCGTAGCCACCGTATCCACCGTAGTTGTTATAACCAGGGTAGTAACCTTGGTTGTAACCGGGATAATAGCCCTGGCCGTAACCAGGATTGATCGGCAGGGTGCCTTGTTGGCAGTACTGAACGGGGAACTGCTGACCCTGAGCGTTTTGGCAGATAGTTCCGTTCATGTAGTAACCGGCAGTTCCACCTTGGCAATAAGTCATCGCCACGACCTGACCGTTGTTTTGATAACACTGGCCATTGTTGATCGAATAAGTCGGAGTGGAAGCCGTTCCACCGCCTCCGCCACCGCCCTGATTACAAGCGACAGCCAGGAGAGCAAACAATCCGCAGACGAGCATCGAAATTTGTTTCATACACAACCTCTTTGTTTTTTTATCACGAGGCTCCCTAGAGCAAGCACAGCGCCAAGTGGTGCCAGCAACCGAAACCCTTGTTTTGGTAAGGGAATTTTGTTTTTAGTCCTTCCGTCTGAACTCTGGACATTTGACGAACTTTTTGAACAAGTGACCCAAAACGTCGCTCAGGCCCGCGCCTGTCGGTCTTTTTGAAGTACCCGCGACCGCGGAAAACCGCTATGTTCGAGGCATGGGACTCTCGGCCGAAAGTACAATCCGCCTCTTGAACAACTTGATGGCCCAATCGCCCATTCCCTTTGCCATTTTGGATGGTCCTCAGCACGCTCTCGCCGTTTGCAACCAAGCCTACGAAAAACTGGCGGCGCGAAAAGTGGTTTTTGGCAAAACCGTCGAGGAGCTCTTTCCTGAAATCAAAGACCAGGGTTTTATCGCCATTCTCGATAAAGTCTACGAAACCGGGGTTCAGTACCAGGCCCACAATATATTAGTGAAGCTTCAAGGTCCCGATGGAAGCCTTGAGGACCGTTATCTCGATTTTACCTATTCTCCTTTTCGCGATCTCAACCGGGACATCAAAGGAATCGTGGTCATTGCGACCGATGTGACCGCCAACAATGCATTACGCGCGGAGCGCGAACGTTTAAAAAGCTACATCGCTCAAACCCCCGTCGCGATCGCGATCTTGAAGGGGCCCGAATTGCGCTTCGATCTGATGAATCCCATGTACAGCGATTTCGTGGGCAACCGCGAACTCTTGGGCCTGACGGTGCGCGAAGCCTTTCCCGAAATCGCCAACCAAGGTTTCTACGAAATTTTGGACCAAGTTTTTCAAACCGGCGTTCCGTTCGCGGCCCGTGAAGCGCGCGTCTTTCTTCGACGGTCCAAAGAGGGCGAGCCCGAAGAAACCTTTCAAGACTTTACCTATCAGCCTTTTCGCGGCACCGATGGCACGGTTGAAGGCATCATCGTCACGGTGGTGGACGCGACCGAGCGCGTACGCGCCCGAGAGACGATCGAGAATCAACAGCTCTGGCTCGAAGCGGTTTTGAACCGCTTGCCCGTGGCGCTCGTGATGGCCAACCCCGGAACCGGGGAGTATCTGTTCGTGAACGACCAGGCCCGTCAGCTTTTCGGCATGGTGATGAAAACCGAGAGCGATCACATGCGAAACTACAAACCGTACTTTGAGGTCGAAGACCTTCAAGGCCGGCGCCTCAAGCCCGAGGAGTTTCCCTCGGCGCGCGCCGCCCGCGGCGAAATCCTGAACAACGAGCAGGTGATCTTTCGAACGCCCGAAGGCCAGCGCTTCCTGAACGTGAACTCAGCGATGATTCCCGCGATGTACGGTCATGCCGAAACCGCGATCGTGCCCTTCCAAGATATCACCGACCTTAAAAGCAAAGAGGCCCAACTCAACGACAGCGAAATGCGGCTGTCTTCGGCCCTCATCGCCTCGCGCATCGGATTTTGGGAATGGAATATCGTCGACAACTTGGTTCATGGCAGCACCCACATGCTGAGCGACTGGGGCTTTGCTCAAGACCAGAGCACGCAGCCTTTTGATGATGTCTTCGCACGAATCTTGGGCGAGGACCAGCCCCGCGTCTGGGACGCGCTTTTGGCTTCGCAGAAGAATGAACATCAAGCCTACGATATTGAATTCAGAATCCGTCCCCGGCCCGAGTCGCTTCTTTGGATCCACGCCAAGGGGCGCGTTTACTTCAATGCGAACGGGCAGCCCATCCGCATGACCGGGACGAGCGTCGACGTGACGGCACGCAAACGGGCCGAAGAGGTTGTGCGCGAGAGCGAGCGGCAATTCCGCATGCTTGCCGATTCGATGCCGCAAATCGTTTGGGCCGCCGATCCCGATGGAACCATGATCTACACCAATCAACGCGGTTTCGAATACACCGGCTCTCTGGATCCTGGCGAATGGCTCAACTTCGTTCACATTGAAGACCGGGAGCAGGCCCTGAGCCGATGGACCGCTTCGCTCAAGTCCGGAGAGCGCTACGACACCGAGTTCAGACTCCTTCGCAAATCCGACCAAACTTATCGCTGGCACCTGGTGCGAGCCAACCCGGTCACCGACGACCATGGCCGGACCGTGCGCTGGTACGGGACATGTACCGACGTGACCGCCCAAAAAGAACTGCAAATCGATCTGGCGCACGCCAAAGAACAAGCCGAGAGCGCGAACAATCTCAAAACAGCCTTTCTGGCAAATATGAGCCACGAAATTCGCACGCCCTTAGGTGCGATCCTTGGATTTACCGAACTTGTGAAAGGTTCAGATCTTGGAAAAGATCAACGTGACCACCTCAATGTTATCAGCAGGAACGGTCACGCGCTCACACGGTTGATCGACGACATTCTCGATATCTCGAAAGTTGAAGCCGGAAAGTTGATGCTGGAATTTGTCCCGTTCTCGTTTCACGCCCTCCTTCATGAGGTCGTCGAAATGTTCGGCGAATCCGTTCGCGCCAAGTCCATCAGTCTGAGTATCGAGAACGAAACGCCGGTCCCGGACCGCCTGATTTCGGATCCTTCGCGCTTGCGCCAGATTTTGGTCAACATCATTGGCAACGCCGTCAAATTCACTTCTCATGGCGGAATTCGCGTGCGCCTGCGCGCCGAAAATCTGGGCGCAAACCGAATCGAATTGAGCGTTTTGGTGATCGACACCGGAACGGGCCTTACGCCCGAACAGGCCTCGAAGCTGTTTCTACCCTTTACCCAAGCGGACAACAGTGTTCGCCGCAAATTCGGCGGCACCGGGCTGGGGCTGGTTCTTTCGCGCAAACTGGCCGAGGGTTTGGGCGGGACGGTCGAATTTAAAGAGGGCTACGCGACGACCGGCGCCGCTTTTGAAATTCGCATCCGCGCGGCTTTTGATCAAACGGCGCCCGCGCACGATCCCGAAAAACCGAAAACCTCTTCTGGAACGAAAGCGACTTCGAAGAAGCTTGAAGGCATTCGTGTTCTCGCCGTTGACGACACGGCAGACAACCGCAATTTGATCCGGCACTTTCTGACTCGCGAAAGCGCCGTTGTCGACGAAGCCGAAAACGGGGACCAGGCCGTCGAAATGGCGCTCAGAAACGACTACGATATCATCTTGATGGATATTCAGATGCCAGGATCCGATGGCTACAGCGCTTTGAAGTCTTTACGGGCGAAAAACTACCGTCCCCCGGTGATTGCGCTGACCGCGCACGCGATGCTCGAAGAACGCCGGCGAACCGAAGAGGCCGGCTTTCACGCCCACCTCACGAAACCGATCGACCCTAAACATCTTGTGGACGTGATCTTGAAAAGCACTCGAGATTCGCGGCCCTAAAATTCAAGAAATACTCAAGAGCAAAACCCTCCCAACACAACGCCATCTTGAACCCTCGCTTTTTTCGCCTTATGATTTTTAAATGCCTTCACTGCAGAGCCGCGTTCTCGCTTTAGATGATGACGCCAAATTTCTTGAGAACCTTGGCTTCGCCTTGCGCGACAGCTTCGAGTTGATTCCGGCGCACACGGTTGAGGTGGCCATGCAAAAGCTTGCGGCCAATCAAGTCGATGCCGTCATTCTCGACTACCACTTGGGCCTCGAAAACGGCCATTCGGTTCTCGATCAGATGCGAGATTTTGGGCACTCTCAGCCCGTGATCGTCGTCTCGGGAGTGGTCAATTTAGGAATGACGGTGGGGTTTTTGAAGCGGCGGGTTTTTGGCTTCCTCGAAAAACCCGTTTCTTTGTCGGAGCTGCATTCACTCCTCGTTGAAGCCATTTCAAGCACCGGCAGCATCGATCACGCCGAATTGGGCTATTCAGTGGATGCCAACACCCGCCAAGTCATGGTCAACGGCGTGGTGGTCAATTTAACCCCGACCGAGTATGAGATTTTGTCCTATTTCTTGCGCCATCGAAAACGCCAAGTTTTGAGAGAAGACCTGAGCGCACACCTTTGGGGCGAAAATAAGGTGAGCAAAAATGCTTTCGATACTCACTTGTTGAATTTGAAGAAAAAGTTGCCGCCCTTTGCAGATCGACTCATTTCGATTTACGGTGTCGGCTATTGCTATGAAGTTTAAACGCAATCTTTATCCCGTTCTGGTGGCGGTGCTTTTTGGTCTTTGTTCGCTCATTCACGGAGTGACCGAGACCTCGCGTCTCGCTCTGGAAAATCAAGCCCTCTTCTTCTACGGAAAGATGTTCTTCGGCTTTGTGGGGATCGGCCTCGGCTACAAGTTTTACCGCGACGGGCTTTCGGATTTTTGGGCGGCGCTCTTCATGGCGAACTTCGGGGCCTACTGCGTTTACTACGTCTGGCTCGCGCCGTTGTACGAAATCGCTTTTTTGCAGGGTGCAATTGCGACATCCTTCTTCAGCATGCGTCGTCAGTGGATCTACCCGTTGATCTGGGGGTTCACGATGATTTGCATCATGGTCTCGTACCCTTTGCAAGACCGATGGGGCGTGGTTCTCCCCCCGGTCGACCGCTTGGACTGGTACTGGGCCTCGACCATCTTCTTCTTGATGGGATGGTTCATTCATAAATTCGCCATCGGCACGTATCGCAAAGATCAAGATCGCCTGCTGCGGTTCGGAGTCATCGGAAAAGAAACCACCCGGCTCACGCACGACCTGAAGGGCCTCCTCTCGTCGCCATTGATCATGGTCGATGCTTTACGAGATCAAAGCCAAAAGATTTCGCCAGACGTTTTGGAGAAGCAGCTTCTCTTGCTCGCCAATGATATGGAAAATGTACGCGAAGTTCTGCGCTCGATCCACCGACTGGTGAACGTGGATGAACTGCGGGTCTCCGTCGATATCTTGGCCTCGCTTCAAAGCGCGATGAAGGTTCTGGAACGACGCCTGCAGGGCGTTCGCATTCAGCTCCCCGAACGTAAAACCGTCTATGGCAACGCGGATCGCATGCACTCGATTTTCTTTAATCTGTTTTTGAATTCGGTCGAGGCTTTTGAAACCAAAGCTCACAAATCACCCGAAATCGTTGTCAGGTGGGAGGGAGCCACGTTGGTTTTTAGCGATAATGCCGGCGTCGAAGACAGCGACAAAGCGACGCGTTCAAGCAAAGATCACGGATCGGGTTTGGGCTTGGAGTTGATCCGTTCGGACCTCCAGGAGATTGAGGCCAATTTCGATATCAACTTCAATCAGACGTCCACGGTGATCAAAATTCACTTTCCGACAGCCAAATAAAAACGGCGCCTCTTTTGGGCGCCGTTTTCAGACTACTCTATGACTTATTCTTACTTTTTCAGAACGAGCTTGAAGGAGACGTTCTTCGAGGCGAAGTTTGCTTTGGCGGCTTTTTCGATCGTCGCCGTGAAATCTGCATGGCTTTTGTCGGCACATTTCGAAATATCGAGAACAACCTCGGTCAAACCCATGCCGTCATCTGTCTCCGACATCGAAACGATCGAGGCGCAAGTCAGCGCATTGATATTGTCATCAAAGCGCTGGCCGCCACAGCCGATATTCGAGGGAACTTTATACTCGGCGGTGAAGGCCGCGAGACGGGGGCCCTTGGGCAGTCCGTAGCAACCGAGAATCGGTGCGCGCTCAACAAAATACTCTTCGCTTTGGATATTCTTAACGACCAAAAAGATTTTGTCGTGGCCATCAACAGTGGCCTTCGCGGTCAGACCGATCAGGGCGGTCGCAGCCACGAGGATCATTTTTTTCATGTTTTCTCCGTTCAAGTTTTAGGCGGCCTTGTCCTTCTTTCAGCAAACTTCCGGCAAGAAAGAACGAAGGCACGCTCAATGGTTCGTGGCGGAATAAAGCAAGACAGAGGCCGTTAGAAATGAAAAAACCAGCAGAGTGCTGGTTTTATTGCTGAGAAAAATGGCTCACCAATGGTGAGTGGAAGCCGCCATTGCTTCCTCCAACCACCATAACGAATACATTGCAGTTCGCAACAATAAAGTCGTTTCGGAACGAGTTTTTCCTCCGCGACAAATATCTCGATGAAGGCTGTTCTTTGGACGAAATTGCTGCCTTGACCGTTTCCTCCAAGAAGACCGTGCGCCGCTATTTGCTGCACTTCGGAATACCTTTACGACCCCAAGATGAAGTAAGGCCCTTGAAACAGGAACGCTTCGGGATGCGCCGGGTTAATGGTGCGCTCGTGGTCAATAAAGCGGAAGCTACAACTTTAGCAAGAATGCACGCCTTACGGAATCAAGGCCGGTCAATTCGGGAGATCGTGGATATTCTAAATGACCTTAAGATTCCCACTCGTAAACGTGGAGCTAAATGGCATGTGAAAACCGTATTTCAATGTCTGAAGCTTGTTTCTATGCCGAATAGTACAAATGCTTAGCCTGAAGATCGTTTTGAGCGAACCAAGCCACGGGACTGTTCGTTCTTTTCCATCTTCTGCTTTTCAGATAAGCCACGCGTCTTCATCTTGCGAAGGTCTTCAGGTGGCTGTCCGACAAGAAGGATGGGAACTTTCACTGTAACTGAAAGTTGAGTGTCGCCCTTCTCAAACAAGAAGGGCGTAGTACCTACGGAGTCGAAGGCTCTTTTTAGAGCGGAGTTTTTATACAAAACTTCCTTACCAATTCCGTCCTTCGCGGACTCTTCAATGAGAATGTCGTGATTGATGCCATGCTTACGAATTAAGGTGTCCAACTTCTTGACCAGAACGGCGACATGCCAACCGCTGATTTCATCCTTCACATCGGAAGGGAAAATCAAATCAAGCTCCAAAAAGGAGCGGCCTGTCCGACGGAAATATCGAAAATCAAATACTCTCGTTGTGTTGCCACGCATTTTCTCGTAATCGGAATTTTGCGTTGAAGGATTCCACTCGATAACAAGGAGATCCGAATTTAGCGTTCTCGCCGTTTCATAGATCCGATTGTTGTGAAGGTACTTTAGTTCAGTGCGTGTTTCTTTTGTGATGAGAAGACCTGATCGAAAAACAGCTTCGTCGATAGTCTCTTGTCGAACGAACCATGCGTCTACCGACCGCCTGACATCATTTTTGAATTCGTCCATATAGATCTGAACGTCTGCACTTCCGGTTGTTGCGGAGAGAATTTTCTTATGGACATTTAAGTCTAAACACCAAACCGAAATCGGATTCATGAAAATGGAAGAAATCGGCGATCCCGAAGTTCTGGATCGCAAACGTAAAAAACTCTCCCGAATTGTCGAAGGTCCTGCATTTGACAGAAGTTCTCTTGGAAAACCAGACTTCGCAAATTTCCGGGTCGCATCGACCACAAGTGCTTCAATCTTGATACCACACAAGCCAAATACAATATGAGGAGCCAATAATATGTCCAATGCCTCCCGAACTTCACAAGGCAGCCAGTCCTCATTGGTAAATTGGTCCACATACGCAATATGACTGACAAGTTGTACCGCCAGTTCGGAAGATTCCGCTGAGTAAGAACCGTAGTAATTCACCACTTCGGGTATTTGGACAATCGAAGGTCTCTTGCTTTCCCTCTCCAAATCTTTTGGATCTATGAAAATGTCCAAGTGATCTCGTAATTGCGCACCCAAATTTGATGGGTTTGTTGCTGGTGTCCAAGCCGCCAAGAGTTCAAGCGCGGCTATTAACGAAGAGTTGTTTGAAAGCGAATGGTCCATCACAATAGTTTACCCTAGTTCCGGCGAGTTAGCCAAGGCGTCTCGGATTAAGACAATCACCAACTCCGGCTTCGAGCACCCTAGCCGAAGGCATTTTCCAAGCATCGAAAGGTATTTCCGTTTTGTTTGGATAGGCCTCTGAAGCCTAATGCCGCCATCCTCCCTATTAACTACATCGTGGAGGTTAAGGAGACTCTATGGGTGATTTCCAAAACAATCAGCCAGACATGGCATTGGCTACAATCCCTTCTGATGAACATGAGATTAGGTCAGCGAAGGCACGACCTCGAGACTCAGTAAGAAAACCGGCGCTGGTCAGCATTGATGTGAATGACATTGAAGCTGACGACTCTGGTAGGATTAGGAAAGCTGACTTAGAAATCCAGAAGTCGATTCGTCTCGGTCTTGAATACGGTCTTGAGCAACCTCCGATTATTGTGTGTCGGCGTCGAGATGGTGGAGGCCCTAGGTTCAAGCTGATTGATGGCCTGAACGTTCTGGCTGCGATTCGGAAGATGCCTAACTGCTACTCTGTCGTGGTCACGATTTTGGATGTCAGTTCCCGGGCCGAAGAAATTCAGGCAGAGTTCGACGCGAATATAAAGCATGGAAAACCAATCAAAGATAAAGACCGAGCCGCTTATGCAAAAGCATTTCTTAGCGCACTAACGGCAGAAGAAGTTGAGAAAATATCCGGCAGGCAACTTGCTGAGAAATATCGGCTATCGCATACAACAGGGAACAAAATTCGAAATGAATTCCTGAGTGTCCATTGTGGACACTCGTCAGAATCAAAACCTGATGTTACCCAATCCCAAGCTACCTCTGAAACATCAAAATCAACCGCATTGACAAAGAAATCAGAAGGCAAGCGGCAATCCGGTTACGTGCCAAAGGTTAAAGATGGCCCCAAGCCAAAGGGTCTCAGCAATACGGCGTCGAAGGAACGACAACATCCCGCGATTCTGTTGGCCGAATCGCGGGATGTGGGCGAAATCAAAGACAACATGCTCTCTTTGGCGCTTTTGCCAACGGAATCTGCAACGTCACTCTTTGTCTGCGTTGTCGAATACAGCGGCCCATCAGAGGAACTTGAGACGCGTGTAAGCGAGGCGATCGCCAAAGCAATCAAAGTGAAGAAGAACGGTGGTAAACGAGGCGCGGAATCCATTTCCGAATCTGAAGATCCCAAAATCCACTGATCTCAACGAGAAATTCCAAATCAAAAACAACAGAGGAACACACGAATGTCTAACGACGAAAAATCGAAAAAGAAGTTGCTAACGCTCTCGGACCTTGAGCAAATCGAAATCAATGAACGCCTGCGACGATTGCATTTCAATGAGGAAAAAGTCAGAAAATATCTTCCACCCGTAGCAAAGCTTTTCCACGAAGGCGGTCACAACAAGCCCACCGTCGGAGAGATCAAACACATTATGCATACTACCCATCTTCACCGTCATCTGGACCCGAATCAACTGGCCGACTTTCTGCGATTCAAAATTGGTCTTGAGCAGGAGAGATGGGGAAGCGAACTTATATTCGACATTTCTCGGTTAGCCTCCTTCTCCTTTGGGATCTACGACCTGAAGGAATAGACACGTCTTTCCAGAAGTTAGTCAGATACAAAACGAGACTTCTCTTTGGAGGTTGGCATCATCACGGGTGCCAATCTTCAATATGATATTGAAGGAGCACCTTTGAGAACAGAACTTGTCCACTTACGACTGAATCAAATCACGCATGACGTTTCATTAACACCAGAAGCACATGAGATCGACGAGTCCGGTCCAAACCCAGAGCGGATTCGCCAATACTTTCGACTTCAGGAAGATTTCAGTTTCGCAGGATGTCCGCTTGTTTGGAGAACCATAGACGGCAAACATTTGCTTGCTGCGAACTATGATCTTCTGATTTCTCTTCGCCAGTTCTTCTTCAGGAAGCCCGAAACTTCTGTACCATGCACAGTTCTCCACGACGCTACGAAGGCCGAAGTCCTAGAATTTTCTCATCGAGCTATGCTGATTGCGAACATCGACATTGGAAACAAGAAAACCAAACCGCACTTTCGTAGACTTCTTCCGATAGTGAGTTACCTCGATGCCAGCCCTTCTGCGACCTTTGAGGATCTAAAACGATTTTTCAATCTTATAGGCAAGGCACGCACACCTTTAGCGGAGCAGTTGAGGAAAGACTTCCATCTCGCCCGCAGTTCGACAGCTATGTGCGGGATATTGGGTGTGAAATCTTTGAAGACAGAAGATCTAAAACCGAACCTTGCAAAAGCGATTTACACACTCGACTTTGCGGCAAATTATTTGATCCCCGGGTTCAAACTCACCGACCCAGATGACATTGAGGCTCAAGAGCGATTTGTTCAATTCGACCAAGAGCTCCGGCAATACATCGAAGAAGAAGTCATTTCAGGTAGACGCCTCAAAAAAGACCTCGCCAAGCCTATGTATCAACAATGCAATGAAAAGCGCGTGGCCGCGATATTTGAAAAATGGTCTGGAAAGAAGCTACCGCAAAAACAATCAAAGCAGTCTAAAATCAGCAATTCGCGATGGACCATCGACTCTAGCGCAGGCGAAATCAAGATTGGTGAGTTTGCTTACGACAAGTCATACCTAGATCGCGAGAATGCAAAAAAGCACGTCGATGCTACATACCGTTTACTTATCATATATCAGGCGGAACAAAGCTTCCTGCGGCGGGCTGGACCCGTCAATCACGGAGAGGACTTCCGAAAGAAGGATGAGTTCGTCAACAATCCTGAATTTGAAGCTTTTCGGTACTTTCAATTTATACGGGCCTACAAAGTTCTGAAGTTTTGTGACCCTTATTTATTGCTTCGGTCCATCGACTTAAGACCATCGTGGTTTGGTTTTGAATCCAGTAATCTCCTTGCAGAATCGAATTACGCCTTAGCATCTGAAAAGTTTGAGGAGTGGTGGACTACAAAGTTTCTACCGCAGGCACAACCAGAATTTACGGACATTACTCGACATCGACATTACGAAATTTACCATACAATCAAAGTCTTTCTCGGGACGAACTCGGTTCGTCCCGAGACAATCTGCTTGGACGATTTCATTCAACGCCTCTTTGCTTACGTCTTCAGGCGGCTTGACGATCTCCAAGAGGTCGAACGTAAAGAAGAACAAGCGATTCGGCTACTGTTGGGTGACGCTTCAGTGGAGGAACGTACGCGAATCTTGAATGGCCTTCTGAAAAGCAAATGGAACGTGGCCGTAAATACTCGCGATTCAAATGAACTCGAACTTTCATTTGGCTCACCGGCAAAAGAACCGATTCACGACGACAGCGAAGCGCACTGATGGAAGTGCCAGTTTACTTCGACACCCATTTCGACCTCGATCAATTCCTGGCTAACATACCCAAGTACATTGCTTTGGATATTGAAACCCCTAAAGGTGGTACGCGCCGCGAGGACGTTATCACAGCGGCACTAGTGGCATGTGAAGGTCCCAGTGAACCACGCCAGAAAGTTTGCTTTCACGTTGACCCGTACGTCTCTGGGACCGAAAGAGGAAGCGAACAATTAAAGCGGATTCTCGATGCCACTCTCTTCAATCCGAAATACGAGGGACAGGTTCTATTCCACAATGCCGACTATGATGTGCCCTTGCTATTGTCGCGGTACTACAACAGCGCCGAAGCATCCTCCTATAAATTCCGGGCTAAAGACTTCTGTCGCGTTATAGATACGGCGGCCCTCTCGCGAACCTTGGACAACCGAAAATATGTGTTCCATGTCGATGAACTCGGTCGCCAGTGTCATGGACTGAAGTTTCTAACAGAAGAACACTTTGGGATTCGATATGGTGATGTCGTAGGTGATCGTAACACGAGAGAGATTCCGATGACGGAGATGGTTACGTACAATGTTGAAGACTGCGATCACGACTTAAATATCTTCTTCAAATTTCAAAATATTGCTACACCCGCCGAATGGACCTATTTTACAGAAATAGAAATGCCTTTTGTGTGGGGCATCGTCGGCCTGAACTGGAGAGGTGTTGCGTTTGACCGAGCGCGGTCGATGCGTTTTGGCGACATCATTATGAAGGCGATCATGAAAGAGGAGAACGCGATCGCTGAAGGCTTTGGACGCCCCTTGAACCTGCAATCACATCATGATGTCGCATCGGCATTTCGCAAAAATCCAAATCTGAAAGTCCTGCGTAACGGAAAACTGAAGCCAATTTTACTTCCGTTTGAAACTGACAAGGGCCAAGAGCAAGTGGACATTACCAGTATCAAATATCTACGGGATGGAATCGACTCAGAAGATCCAGATTCGCAGAAGACTCGTAATTCACTGAATCATCTCATCCGCGCTCTTGAGTTATGGCAAGCCTACGCCCACCTTGATCAGCTTCAGCGCCACGCAGTCCGCCTTGAAGACGGCACCTACCGAATTTTTCCTCGCTATACTATTGACGCCCGTACAGGCCGCGTGAAATGCGGAAGGCCGAATCTGCAAGCGTTGTCAAAGAAGGCGCTTGTCGATTCAGAAGTTTACGAAGAAGACCATCTTCTCCGTATGATTCGAGACGATTTTCGTTCATTGCGAAGTCTCCTTACAGTTCAGATTCCAGATTCCCAAGAAATGCTCTCCGTGGACATTTCTGGTCTTGATCTCGGCGTTATGGCAGCGGCTCTTTTGGAATTCAATCCCGATAGTTATTGGGGTAAGTGTTTTCGACTTTATAGCGGGTTGTCTCCAGATACGCATTTCTCAATCTTGCAGAAGGTTTTTCCGGAAGAATTCATGCAAGCATTCGCTGGTTATGCTGATGCCCTCGGACCGGGCTGGACACCTCAGAAGCTGTTGAACTTCTGGGTGACAAAAGAGATTGGTGGAAAGATCAAATTCATTGGTCACAACGACTCCCAGGAAGTCCATTCAGTTGACCTTAAAAATGTCTCAAGCAGTTCCCGTAAGCTGAACAAGACAATTCGCTCGGGCGGCAAGACTGACAATCTCGCAATTTCCTACGGCCTGGGTGCTCAACAGTACGCCATTTCCTTGATGGAAGCCCTTGGAAGACCTGTGAGTGAACAAGAGGCCAAAAGTCGGCTTCGCCGCTTCATGGGCACGTTCCCAGAACTCGTCGCTTTCAAGGATAAGGTGATGAACGCCGTATATGAAAATGGGTATCTTGATACCCCATTTGGTCGGCGCATCTATGCAGACGTTTACACGGAGTTGGTGAAAAGCTATGAGCAGGCAAAAGAACACGGAAAGCCGGATGTATTCGAGTTCATCATTAGCCACAATCAAAGTCACTTTTACGCAAAAGTAGAAGGTTGGCAGCGAGCAGACCTACCGGTGGTTGAGGACTTGAAGCTAGTTTCCGGCAAACACCTATTGGCTTTCAAAGAGGTTCATGCGCTCTATAAACTAGATCCGCAAACCTTCGCTTTGAAAGACAATCCCGATTATTCGCGGCGAAGGCGCAAATCAGAGTCTAATCCAATTGACCAACTGAAGTATGAAAAGTCCTTAATCGAAATTACAGAGGATATTGATAAACTTGCGTCTCTTGGTATCGCCTGGGAACCACCTGCCGAAGCACTGAGACAGCTTTGGGATCACGAAGGGCTTTTTGCGATTCGAGACAAACAAGTTGTTCTTTATCGCGTGAATTTGCCAACTCCTGCGGCTCGGTACTTTCACAAATTCAGGAAGTTTTCGAGTCTCGCCTCAAGTCAATTCGCTATTCATTGCCAGGCGGTCGCTGCGATCGCCGCGAAGATCACTTTCAATACCATCCAGCAAAATTTGGAGGAATTGACTGAAACCGCTCATCTCGTCCTGTTCCCACATGACCAATATGTGACAGAGGCGAGCAAGGCTGAGAGGGAAGTTGTAACGAAAATCTTCGCGAGTGCTGTTGCCGCCGATAAGCCTGGGTTGTTTCCACCAAATCAGGGATTTGGATTCACTGGCGAGGTCGAAGGACCTTCGCCCAATTTCACTCTGAGCTAAACGAACACGAACTCTGTCCGATTTAATCGGCACGTCTCAATAAAAAGTCTCATGGAAGAGACTTTGATATCGCCCTCTCAATCTACTTCAGAAATAGGATTTTCCCCGTTTTCTATTGATAAGCTTGAATTGAAACTTCCATTTCGAGTCAGTGATCCACCTGCAACAACAATAACGCGGCCAATGTCAACGGGCCTGCGAAGAGTTTGCCGTGGAAGAGATTTACGAATCAGTCCCCATGGAGACGTTTCCTTGGTGAAGGACTGCTGGATTACCAATGGTCATAAATTTGTTTGCCAATATCTTGGCGTCAGTTATGCCAAAAAATCTAAGACTTCAAATTTTTACGAACAGTCAGATCTTACTGATTTGGCTTTGCACGTAGATAAAAACACCATCAGAGAAAATCTGATTCCATTCATTGTCGGTCGAATCCAACTATTGTTCTCAGAGAACCTCCAGGATCTCCCTCTATGTTGGCATCCGACAGCCATACGCAACATCGAAGTCTGCAAGGACCATCATCTTCTTCTTCCCTTTGAAGACTTGAGAAACTTGCTTTGTCAGGCGGCATCTTCGATCGAAGGAGAGCCGATTGAGGTCGGCGAAGTCCGTGCGACATCCACCGTTCCATTTCATTTCAAATGGACTGCCCGTTGCGTGTCGCTCCCACTGAAAGGCAAAGGAATTATTCGCACATTGAAAGTCTATCCAAAACCGAACGGCATCCGCATGGAGCTACAAATACGGAAGCTAAAATTCAAGCCTTGGGTTTCAGAACAAAGTCCAGTTGATGAACTTTGCAACCAACTCTCGAAAGTGGCCGATGCGATGGTCGATTACCTTATGCGTATAGAAAACGAAATTAAGATTCTCTCTCCGCGACTGAACGAGCATGATCTTTCTGACTTTCGCGAGGCTGTAAATCTCTATCTTGATGTAGGCACTGAGCGCGGAAAAATCTTTGTAACATCAATAACCGGTCCAAGCGGCACTTATACGAACGGAAGGCATCAGCCTCCGATTCGGCCCACAGAATTCAAACGCCTTTCCGACCACGAGTTGGGGATCTGCTCAATAAAATTTGGGCAACCGGGTTTCCCCAATTCCCTGGTGCGTCGTCATGATTGGCGAACTCAGGTGGTGAAAAAGAAAATGTCCGCTGAGCAACTGTCGCGTCGTCGAAGCGAAATTCAAATTCAGTCGAGAAAACGAAAAGAATCTCAGCAAACAAGTGTTTGGGATCAATCAATATCTCGACGGCAATTCATTTCTGGCACATTCCTTAGGAGGCTACTTGGATAAGAAGCAACAAGAAACTCATCGTTTAGCAACCGAAGACAATGAAGTTATGAGTGACATCGAATTTACGGATCTCATCATCGACATCGCTCTTGGTCGAGTTGAGATCGCGACTAAGCCCAGCGAAGACGACCCTCGGAAAGACATAGTTCTACATTGAACGACGCTTTCGCCGTTGCCGCCCTTTATGTTTAGCCTCTACATACAGATCAGAAATTTCGCACCGAAGCGCCTTTGCCCACTTGCCCAGCGTGCTCAACTTCGGGTCGTAACCCTTGCGGAAGTACGGGCGAACGGCGGGCGGTTTCTTGCCCAGCACCGTTGCAAAGGCGTATTTCGTGATTTGATTTTCTTCGAGGTAGGCTTGTAGCTTGAGTTTTGTCATGGAGGAAATTTGCCCAGATTGAATCCTAAGCCGTCAATTTGCACCGCATGGAAATTTAGATGCGACTGAAAAGTTCGGTCTGAGCATAGTCGTTCAATGCCGCAAGCCACTCCTCGCAGTTCTTCTTCAAACTTGCAGCATCGGCGGACTCAATTATTTCCAGCGTTTCTGCCCCAGCATCACGGAAAGAACCGAAAAGAACGTCCTCAGTAACTCCAAGCCTTAGGAGGTAACGAGCATTCTTCTTTGGCAAGTCGCCTTCAAGCGTGTCGATGATGTTTTGCCGGGTTCGCAGTTCGCGAGTTACTGGATCAATTTCAATCGTGTTGAAGTGCCACTCTTCTTTGTGGCGGACATAATTGCTGGCTATGTTTATCGACTCAGCCCAGGGAAGATCATTGAATTGTGGACCGACCTTACGAAATTCTTCAGCCCATTTGTGCGGCTGTTTTCTTGAATGCCGAGCTAACGTGCGCGAGTGCATCGCATAAGAACTCTTGATCCATCCTGAAACTTGAAGAATCAAGAAGTGGTAGAACATTGCCTTCTTGTTTTCGCTTTTGATGAAGCGAACCATGAAAGGCTTGCGGCGGAAGACCTTCTGATAAACTTCGTCGTCATTGAGGTCAGGTTCTTTCTTCAGAACCCGCTTAGCAGCGACCCGATAACCTTTCGTCATCGCTTGGTCGATTTTCTTGATTTCCCGAAACACGAAAGCCATCGACTTCACGAACTGTGCTGCACTCTCTTGAGATTTTTTCCCAAGAACGAGTGCCTGAATCGCCAATTGTGTTTCGGGTCGAAGTGCCATTGAACCACCTACATCACACTTATCGGCTTTCCAGATAAACAGTGAATGGATACGATTCAGACTTTGGTCCCGCCGAACGCTAATCTTTAACGCCTTTCGCCACGTCCCGGCGCAGGAGTTCTTCGATTTTCTTTTCCGGAACGCCTGCGGCCCGCTGAAGGTTGTGGGCATAGATGATGGTCGTTGCGATGTTTGCATGACGAGCCATTTGCTGTGTTTCTTGAAGGGTTGCGCCTGCGAGAAGACTTAGCGTCACCGCTGTATGACGAAACGAGTGCGTGGAGATTCGTGGGCTGTCGATGGAAACTCCGCGCAGCCGTTCCTTTGCGATTCTTCGGATAGCGCGAGTCGAAAGACGTTCGTGCCGGTTTCCATCGGAAGTTGAACCAAACAATGGTTCATCAGGCTTTGCATTCGGGCGCTCTGCCAGATACTCCAAAATTGGCGTGAGCGTTTCTTCGGTAAGTACAACAAACGCACTTTTTGAATCTTCGCCTTTGCCTTGTAAATGTAAAACAGCTTGGCCTGCCTCTTGACGCAAGTCCTCGATGTCGGCACGTGAAATCTCGATGGAGCGCGGACCAGTGCGGATCGCAAGATTCAAAAGTGCAAAATCTCTCTTTCCTTTCAGATCGGTCCGGTCAATAGAATCCAACAATCGGAAAATTTGCGGGATGGTGAGCGGGTCCTTACGGAAAGACCGTTCACGCTTAGCGCCTTTGATACCTTTGGCAATATTGGGATACAGCTTAGATGCCTCCAAGAACTCGAAGAACATCCTTACCGCGACCAAATAAGCCGAAATGGTGTTCGCTTGCAATCTTCGACTGACAAGGGAGCGTTTGTAGTTGATGAGGAGTTCGCGGCTGAATACTACTTTCGGAATATCCGTTATCCATTTTGTGAAGTCGCGCAGTCTCCGACGATATGACTCGACCGAAATCTCTTTCACATCATGGGACTTCAGAAATTTCTCGATGAGTTCTTCGAGTGTCTTGTCGCCCGAGAGGACAACACTTTTGCTGGGAGTATGTGCTACATGATTCATACTCCATTAAAACATCCTGAGGAATCGCTCGGAATTTATCGAAGCCCGGAGAAAAAAGGGACACTAGACGAGATAACGGATACGTTTCACGACGATACGGGAGAATTTAGATCGAGCACTGGTTTCAAATTCTTCAGATAATCTGCCGCCACAACTAAAGCCTCAGGTCGAAGTTTACAGAAGAACTCTCCATCTTCATCTTGATACCTCAAAATGTAGCGTTTAATCCAAAGTTCCAAGAACCCTTTCATGACTTCCTCTTGAAAGCCGCCAACCCGAGATGAAAGGTCATGGAGGCTGGTGAAGGTCTTCATTTTGTTCGGGTCCATCGCAATCAATTGCCACAAAATCGCCTGTGCCGAAGCCGAGAGAGCGGAAACACTGTCTCGTATTGGCAGTTCAAGAAACGCCTTTTCAATTTCGTCCATATCGCCTCCAGATACTCGGAAGATAATTCTGAAATTCAAAAAGACCGTTACTTGCGGATATCGGATGTTTTCCAGGAATATCCGTTCGACACATCCCATCGAAGGTGATTGATGAACCGCCAGGCAGCTTTGGGGTCCAGAAATGATTCACGTTTATCTCTACGTAGACGCGGCTGAGTTGGTATGCTATATTTCAAGAATCACAAATGGCATTTTATTGCCCCTGACGAGGCGAACCGTACCAGGCTACGAAAAGACGGCTCTAAGGGAGTCGTATGCTTATAAGCATCTTTCTTCAGGGTTTCTTCCTCCAAGCAAGCCTCATTCTCGCACTCGGCGCACAAAACATTTTCGTTCTTAACTCTGGTCTTCGAAGAGAAAGACACCTACTTGTCGCTCTCGTTTCTTCAGCATGCGACACACTTCTCATATTTTTCGGAGTCCTAGGCGTTGCGACGATCTTTGTCCAAGTTCCAATTCTCAAGATTGGTTTAGGAATCGTCGGAGTTGGATTCCTTTTCTTCTACGGCATCTTGAAGCTGAAAGAGGCGAAGAATGGGGTTGAAATATCGCTAGACGCAAAGTCTGCAGTTACAACTAAACAAGCGATTATCACGGCTCTGGGTTTTAGTTTGCTAAACCCTCACGTGTACTTGGATACAGTCGTCTTAGTTGGAGGCTACTCCTCCAAGTTTGCCAACTTGTATGAACGGTTCTTCTTCGGTGCGGGGGCATCAACTTTTTCTACGCTTTGGTTCTTCGCACTAGCACTGCTCGCTTCAGCAGGCAGTCGTCTTTTGCGAAATCCTAGAGCAATGCGAATTGTGGCTTTAGTTTCAGGGATCATTCTTGTGGCACTCGCAGGAAAATTAGGAATAGATGTCGTGGCCTGGATTAAGGAATAAGGAGGATATTGTGTATCGACCAAAAGTCTTCGCTGAGGATAGAATCGAAGTCCTCCACCAATTCATTAGGCAGTACCCACTAGCGACAGTTGTTACATCTGGCCCCGAAGGGCTTCTGGCGAACCTTATTCCCGTGAGCCTTCATGAAATTGGAAAAAAAGGGACAATCCGCCTTCATCTTGCCAAAATGAATTCGCAGGCTGAAAGAATTCAGGCCGGAGATGAAATTCTTTTCGTATTCAACGGTCCTCAAGCCTACGTGACGCCGAGTTTCTATCCGTCAAAGCAGGTGAATGGAAAAGTAGTGCCCACTTGGAACTATTCAACGGTACAGGTGCGCGGAAAAGCCAAGGTGTTTGATGACCCTAATTGGGTTCTGCAACAAATTAACGACCTGACCTCCGCAATGGAAAAAGACCGAAGCGTTCCTTGGGGCGTGAGTGACGCGCCAGACGACTACATTCTTTCGCAACTGAAAATTATCATCGGAATTGAAGTTGTGATTGAAGCAATCGAAGGCAAATTTAAGGTGAGTCAAAATCAGTCGGCAGAAAACAACAAGGGTGTGATCGACGGGTTTATCAAAGAGGGAAACAAAGAAATGGCATCTTTAGTTGCTGAACGCCGTCGCTCATAGATTTAGAGTTCTCATAAAACCATTGGCAACTCATGCCACCTGACGAGACGAACCGTACCAGGCTACGAAAAGACGGCTCCAAGGGGGTTTTATGTCTACAAGTGTTGCTTGGGTTCTTCTTTTTTTCGCTGGCCTCCTGGAAATTTGCTGGGCAGTCGGATTGAAATATACCGCAGGCTTTACGAAACTCGTTCCCAGCATTTTCACTCTCACAACTCTAGCAGCAAGTATGGTGTTACTTGCAAAGTCGAGTCAGGTTCTGCCGATTGGAACTGCCTACGGTGTTTGGGTTGGAATTGGGGCCCTAGGCGCTGCAATTCTCGGAATAGCGCTGTTCGACGAGTCCGCTTCTCCGCTTCGACTTTTCTTCCTTGCGCTGTTGCTTGTCGCGATAGTTGGGTTAAAGGCGACTTCGAAGTAGGGCTCGGAGCGATGTCCAACCTATAGACCTTTCATACTCGGAAACTTGACAATTCCGGAGGTGAACTCAAATTTGCTTAAAACTATGGAGTTCAAAGGAAGTTTGCCCATGCAATCGTCTCGGCTACTCCACGAGCAGGAGTCGTGCACATGGATCAAAGAAAGTTGAAAATCGCATACCATGAAGTCGGTCATGCGATCATGGCCTTGATCTGTCGGCAGCCAATCCGAAGCGTCTCGATCAAGGAAATGAATTCGCCACTTGGTACAGAGAAATATCTTGGGTCTACGATACTTGAACCGTTCGAGCAAAAACAAACACTGACGATTAACGAACTAACTCGAAGAGTGATGATTTCACTTGGCGGCTTTGCCAGCGAAATTTTGTTGTTCGATGGTGTAACAGGCATGGGCGGCGATGACTTAACGGCTGCGGTCAAATGGACTGACCTCATGATGCAGTCCGAACAGTTTAGAAACTTAGCGGCATCTATGCCAGTTCCAGAACCAAGTCCATTGGATACATTGATTGCGAACCCACTAGTTAGGGCGTTCATCGACTACCAAATTCACGTCTGTGTTGCGAGATTGAGGCCGCTTCGACCGGCCATTCAACTAATTGGTCGAAGACTTTACGAGAGCGATGAACTTACAGGCGATCAAGTCGTCGAACTCTTTGATTCCTTTGTACGGTCGAAACAACCTGGCTGACAAAAGAACACCTGCTTAGATTGACCGTATGGATTCATCAGATTTTCTGCTGCCATCGGCATTCACAGCAATCGATTTGAAAATCGGACCTCAGAATGAAATTTTCATGGTCGATTTATCCCACTTTTCCTCGGGTAAACTTAGATGGCAAAAGACATTCAATCTTCAGCCATTATTTCATCCTTCGCCGCGCTTGATGAGCGTCTTAGGCTTGGATGCCGACACCTTTTCTAGCGATGGCTCGTGTAACATCGACATGATGGGCGAAATCATAGTTCTGATTGAGAACACGCCACTCGTGCTGCACTACTGTGGCAACTTCTTCTCCGTCATTCAGGAGAATTTCGGCTTGGTCTTTAAGCAAGAACCGCCAGATGTAACTGATCTGTATGAAGTGATGAAACAAGCATATCCCGGAATGCCAAACTATAAAATTCAGACTCTTTGCGAACACTTTGGTATCCCGACAGCTCAAGAATCCTCACTTCTTTCCCGGCAAATCGGTGAACTTGCAATCATCGCTGAAGCGATTCAACGGGTCGATTTGGAGTCGCGCTTTGATTGGAAAGAGCCCACGCTCTTGTAAGAGCGGTTCAGGACTTCGATAAATCTGTCTCTGAGAAACGGCATCGCTGCGGTTCTCAAGTCAGATGGAATTCCAAATAGTGCTTCGGCTATAGATCCGGTGATCGCGGCTACAGTGTCAGAGTCGCCGCCGATTGAAATGGCGTTGCGAATCGCATCTTCAAAATCTTGGGCCTCAAGAGCACAAGTGATCGCTTCGGGTACGGTGCCGTCGCAGGATTCATTGAATTCGTAGCTGGGCCGGATTTCATCGACCCTTCGACCCAGGTCATATCTGTATTGCCTTTCAATCTGCTTGCGAATCTCCGCAGCAGTAGCACCACTTAGAGCAAGCCAAATCGCCGTCGTCACTGCCGCCGCACCAAGAAGTCCGCGAGGATGATCATGAGTTACTTGCGTAATGTGTTCGGCTAATCGAAGGGCATCTTGATGATTCTTTGCTAGGTAAGCCGCTGGGCTCACTCGCATTGCCGCTCCGTTACCCCAGCTATTGTAGGGACCAGCGTTGTCGTCATGTACCCATCGACGAAATCCAAACCCATAACTGCTTTCGTACTCGCGGCACCAGCGGCGTAAGTAGATTGCTGGGTCGCCTCCATCGAGAAGGCATTCCGCAAGTGCTAGTGTACAAATCGTATCATCCGTAAAGCGACAACGGTCCTGGAAGAATGGAAAGTCTTTTGTTTTGATATTGTCAAATTCGTAAACCGAGCCAACGATATCGCCGATGACTGCGCCAAGCATGCTTCCCTCTCTGTGCCTACTTAGAACCACAACTCAATAAAACATAGGGCGGAGTTTCAAACAATTTGCACCGCCTATGACTTGCAGACCTGGTATCGCAGTGATTTGAAGAAGGTTATATTCGACTTATATAACCCTGACTATGGGTAGCAGAATATAGCCTTATCGCGGGGCTATGTGGGATTGCGGAGAATTCAGAAACTCAGCCGTCTTAATCGGCAGTGGAAAAACCTGCTTATGATACTGCCTGAACCCTTGAGGAATAGCTGAAATAGACGGGTCCACAATCCACAACTTTCTCTTCGTGTTGTGCTCAATCCAATTTCTGATTCCAGCATTGATATGAAGGTCTCCGAAGCTATATCCAATGCAAACAAGGTCAACCGCGTAATTGATGTCCGCACGGAAACGACTTAGCCACTCTTCTGGCAAGTTTTGAGGTTTCGCACTATCGAATTTATAAACACCCGCCACATGGAGACGGCGCAAAAATTGAATTTCTCCGCCTTCATCGGTGACGACCGAATTTCCAAAGACATTCACACCATTCTTCTCGGGTGAGCCGAGCAAATTCAGGCACGTTAAATCGCCCTTCACCGAGCCCGTATTGACGCGAACGAACTCGGTCTGGTCCTTCATTATGAAAAAATCGAGACCACCATGAACCTTGTAGAGGCTCAGGCCATGGGTTCCTTCTTGATGCAGGTTGAGTTTGCCGGATTTCATCTCTGCAAGAGTGAATGTTGAAAACGGAACGGGCACCGAGTCTTTTGCCAAAATCGTTTTCTTTCGGTCGCCACCAAACCCGCTCTCAAGTGGAAGCGCAAAGTGCTCGCAGATGTCTTCAATAACAAGATCATGATTCAGGGAAAAAATGCGAAGCGGCTTGTGAAGGGATGCAAGGTCTTTGATCCCTTTGTATTTCTCAACCCATGAGTCTCGCGCAACATGACTGCGATTCTGCTCCTGAAGAAGAATGTGATAGACGAGATCCGTAAGTCGCGTGCGTAATTCACTAAATTCTTGAAGCAAGTCACGATGCTCAAAGCGATATTGCGACAGATATAGCCAGCCCAAGATTTCTTCGTAGTTCATCTTTCCTTCGGAGATCACTTCCTCAAGAGCATCAACTGCGCGTGCGTTTATTGTTTTTCGATAGAATTTGAAGAGGCTTTTGTCCGCAAATACGTCGGTAAACTTTTTGGTCAGCGCCATCGCCAACGGCAAACCTGCGTCGTATGAAAAACCGGCACCCAAAAGCAGAACCATTCTTCTCGCTTCACTCATGGCTTACCAACCGTCACTTTAACTTTGCATGACAGTCATGGTCGCGTCTAACGGCCATGTTGAAAACGGACTTCTTGTTTGCGCTAGTTGCGGATTCCGATGCAAATGCATTGTTGTACTTCTTCGTCAGCGGCTCGGGAAGTTCGGAAAGGTAGTCCACAAACTTACTGGTTGCCCAAAGGCGGTCTGCCACCGAAACATTTCTTAAAGTGTGATCATCGCCAAAGGCTAAATCATAAGGGCTCACTTTGTTTTTTGCCGCAAGACTGTGATACTGTTCGCCCACCGCATATCGCGACCAAAATTGCTTTTCGCATTTGTTTGTCTTTAGGAAATCTTTGTAAGTTTCTTTTGTCACTTCGACATTGACCGGAGATGTCCGGAACGTCTCACCTTGGACAGAGATCTCAGCGGGACCTATTGTAAATTTCCCGGCCTTCTTCGACGATAGGCTGTAGGTGCGCGTGTAGGTCCAATGCAGACGTTCACCGATGAAGAAGCCCTTGCTCACATGAGAGCTATCGCCTAGACGTTCAAACTCTTTCAGATCCGGTAGTTTCGGCTCCGGGTCACGATTTTCAATTGTTACGGGAAGCGTCCATTTCAGGTTTAATTCAAAGGACTCTCCAACTTCGACCGAGGGTTTATCTACGGAAGCATTGAGATTCAACTGCGACTGCCACGTCGCTGACTCAGCAGGCTTCGGCTCGGGTGTTGTCGCGCAAGCTGCAAGCACTAATGCAGAAGCTAGAATCGAGATTTGTATTTTCATTATGTCCTCCAGACCGAGTTGAATTGGCATCCTTTGCCTCAATCCAGTTATTCGGAGGAAATGCCAACATATCTCACGTTTTGTTTACTTAAATGGTATCAGTTCCTCGACCCGTGTCTAGGTTCCCTGATCGCGCAGCCAAAGATACCGGTACGAGGTCTGGGAAAATGTCGATTCTAAATCCACTCGCCAAGGCGAAGCCCACAATTCCTAAATCTAAAACCGCATGATCTAACGAAAGATCATCCCGAATCGAGGCCGCATAGAATTTTTCGGCAGCTTCTTCCAATGAAATGGGCGTTCCCGTTTCAAGTCTTAATAGCATTTCGACAGTGGCATCGTCGATCCAGCTAAATGTCGTTTGAATCCCATCAAGCACATGAGGTCGGATTTGATACTTGCGCATTTTGAAATTGGAATCCATGCCATTGCCTCCGTGACTTACTGCTTGGTGAAATATCCAACGGTGCCGGAAGCTGCAAGCCCGCTCGATGTCCCAAGACGAAGAATGGAGCCGTTGGTGTAGAAAACACTGCTGGTATCGGTGACGCCAACTTTCGGTGCCGTCAGACTCGATGAGCCACTGTTCGCGTTGTAGGTGTCACAGGCACTTACGTCTTTATCGACTCCGACTTGCGAAGTGCCCGGCGTAAGACCGCAGTCATCATCAATTGCATTTGCGGCGTCCGTTGTCTGCGGCTGCTGAATGACCTGAACGAGAAACGACGACAGCGTGTTGGCCGCAAAGGATGTTGGGGCCGTTCCTGCCGACCCGTAAGTGTAGTGGCGGGTTTCAATCATGTCCAAGTTCCCGGAGTAGCAAGTGGTGTCATTCACGTAAATTCGGATGACCATGAAAGCGTTGTAGCCATCAACAGCCATATTGATGATGTTCGAGGAATTGTTTCCCGCTACGCATCCCGAAGTCCATCCGCCTTGAAAGGAAACTCCGCCAGCGCCGCTCACGGATTGCATGGTGAAGTCTCCCGCGTTGACACTTGAACCCGATTGCATGAGCGCAATCGACCCGCCCGAACCGACGATATCATTCGGCCCGAGAGAAGGAATTCCATTCTCGCTAGAACTTGAGCCCGACGTAAATCCGTTGCTACAACCGCTAATTGCGAAGGCCGATGCGAAAAGGATGATTGATAGAATTGATCTCACTTGCGTCTCCCTTTGATTGCTTTGTTGATGGTCACATGAAGCCAGCCCTCGAAAAGTTCTTCTTTGGCGATTTCGCTCAACGTAGGTTCCCGGTCGTCTTCGCCGAAAAGCAGATACTCCATCGAAACACCGAAGAACTTCGCAAGCGTTCTGATGTGGGTAGGCTTATTGACTCCTGCCCCTGATCCCGCGAGATAGCCCGAAATCGTGGCTTGCGGTACACCGGTTACACGAGCGAGTTCGCTGACCTTGATTCCCTTTGGCCCATGCGCATCCATCAACGCTTTCAATGTGTGTGCTAACTTCAATTGATTACTCATATCCACTCTCTTTTTCGGCGGATTCGTGCAACCACCGAAGTATTGATCGGTCCGCCGATTGATTTGAGTGGCGAAAGGAATTTGAATGCGGTCTTCGATGCAGATTCGATTCTTCCGCCGATTACTTCAATCGGTCCACCGAGCATAATTTCGGAAAAAATCAGAACACGCGCCGCTGGCATCAGGAAGATGCTTCTCAGCCCGAAACGTCGAAATACGTGCGAGACGTTTTCAGGTGAAACGAGTGCGGTTTGCTATGAAACGTGGGTGTCCTTCTTACCTTGGAAGCATGAGAAAGAAATCGTGCTACGGGTGTCATCACCGAAAACCAGTGGAGCAATTCTACAGATCACGCAAGAGCCGCGATGGATTCACACGCTCTTGCATCACCTGTTGCCGCAAATACAATCGAGCATACTACTGGGCAAACGTGGAACGACTGCGAGAGAAAAATAGGCTTGCCCTTCGCCGCCGCCGCTACTGGGAACGCATCGACCGGCAAGCCATAGACTGGTGATTGATTCGTTGGAGTTAGTGCTTGCTCGAGAGAGAGCAAGCACCGAGATCATCTCAAAGGAAGGCGCATCAAATTTTGGGCAGCTAGCGGGCCTCCGGGGAACTGATAAAGGCTTCCTCCACCGGCCAGTCCACCCAGGTCAATTGGCGCAAATCCCATTCGCTCAAAGATTCCTGCTACCTTTTGTTTCGAGCGCACATCCTCGCCGGATATAAAGAGAACTCTCTGGCCGCTTTCCTGAGAAGCATCAGACTCAAGTGTCTCTGGAGGAAGGGTGTTCATGGCCTTGACCAGATTCGCACCCGGCACAAGTTCCTGTACTACTTCGCTCGACGTGCGCCCACCAAGATTTGCCAATTTAAAATCTGGAGCACTAATCGGGTTGTTGGTATCCACAACAATTCTTCCATTCCAAGAAGGCAGGTCTTTCAGTGCATCTTTCAATTTCGGCCACGGGACTGAAACAAAGACCACCTCCTGGCTTGCAGCCTCTTGTTTGGTTCCGGCATTGGCTCCTTTTCCAAGAGAATGGACGACGGCTTTCAAGGAATCAGGACCGCGACTGTTGCTGAGAACCACTTCATATCCGGCTCGTAATGCTTGTTTTGCAATGGCTTGGGCGATGCCGCCTGCGCCAATAATTCCTAGTTTCATAACTTGCTCCTTTATATCGATTTACTTGTTAAGCTGTTTGGCCACCATCGGCCACGATGCTTGTTCCGTTGATAAAACTTGCTTCACCTGAAGCAAGGAACGCCACGACACTTCCGATTTCTTCAGGTTTGCCGTATTTTTTGAACGGCATAAGTTGTTTCACTGTCGTAGCGAACTCAGTTCCATCGGGGTTCATGTCAGTAGCGGTAGGACCGGGATGGACCGCGTTGATCGTGATTTCACGTGGACCTAAATCTCTGGCAAGAGAGCTAGTGAGGCCAGCGACAGCCGCTTTGCTCATGACGTATGCGGAAGCACCGGGAAACGAGAAGAACTTCACTGTGTTACTTCCGATATTGATAATTCTGCCACCGGCTTTCATGTGCTTGAGGGCGGCTTGAATTGCGACAAAGACCGCTCTGACATTGATTTTGAAAGTCAGGTCAAAGTCTTCCAAAGACAGGTCATCAATCATGCCGCCTTTTGAAATCCCTGCGCTGTTAACGAGAATGTCCAAGCCGCCAAAAGTCTTTGCTGCTTGGTTCACTGCGTCTGTTACTGCTTTGGGATCAGAACTATCGGCCAAGATAGCCAGTGCACGACCATCTTTGGCTTTGATCTCATTTACGATGTCTTCGGCGAATTTCTCGCTACCGACATAAGTAAATGCCACCGTGGCTCCTTCTTCAGCAAGTTTACGAACGATGCCCGCTCCGATTCCGCGAGAACCACCAGTTACCAGTGCGATTTTGTTTTTCAGTTTCATATAGGTCTCCTTTGTTTGTTGTTTGTGCCTACTCAAATAAAGTATCGACTTTTTCGACTTTCTATTAGATAGATAAATTCAAATACTCTTTTCGCCATATCGAAAAGTGAGGCTTATGGACTTAAACGAAGCTGTTGTTTTCATTAAGGTTGTTCAAAAAGGAAGTTTCACCAAGGCAGCCCAAGACCTTGGAATGCCTGTTTCCACGGTGAGTGAGAAGGTCACATCGCTCGAAAGAAGGCTGGGGGCGACTTTAATTCAAAGAACGACCAGAAAACTGAGTATCACTCCCGTGGGGCAAGCCTATTTCAAACGCTGCATTGTCGGATTGGAGGAATTTAAGGCGGCTGACTCGGAGGTCATCGCCAGTCGAGCGGAACCTCAGGGACTTCTGCGTATTACAGCGCCCATCGAGTTCGGCGTCGATATACTTCCGCCTCTCGTGGCAAATTACACGAAGAAGTTTCCAAAGACCGAAGTAGAGACTCTTCTAACTCAACGCAAAGTCGATTTCTTGAACGATGAAATTGACGCCGCTATTCGAGTCGGGAAACTGAACGACTCATCCCTGATCGCAAGGAAGGTTGGCACATTTTCGTTTGTTCCAATGGCGTCACCCGAATACGTGAAGCTGTATGGCGCACCAAAGACTCCTGAGGATTTGGCGAAGCACACTTGCTTGGCCTTTGCACCACTGGATTCAAGAGTTTGGAGTTTATCAGATGGACAGATGAATCTGAAAATCGAAGTTCACCCAAGACTCAGGGCTGATGAAACCGAAATACATAAGGGTCTCATTATGGAAGGTATGGGAATTGGCCTCGTCCCATCCTTCTGCGCGGAAAAAGAAATCAAAGCAGAACGCTTAGTCCGCGTTCTGCCTGGCTGGTACTCGGGAGTCATTCCCGTGCACATCGTGTATCCTTCACAGCGATTCATGAATGCCAACTTATCGGCATTCATGAAAATTGCGCTGGAGTACCTTCAGCAGAAGTTCAACACGCGCTAACTATCGATGATTGAGGTGCGCGGGAGCGTTGAATTGAACAGCTTTTCAAAGGGCCATGCTTTCTCGATTCGCCTGCGCGTGTGTTCCGGCCCCATCGTCTTCACGTAATCGCGAGGCTCTGGTAATCGACGATTCCAAACTCCTCTGGCGGGTATTCCTCTATTTCTGAGCATGTGAAGCAATCGATAAAGACCGTACCAGCCAGCTTCATCTCCATCAAACCATGCGATGACTTCCACTCCTGTAGATTTCAGTTTCAACGCTTGCTCATCGGTGAAACCAGTTCCGAGAATGCTGACGACGTTTTGAATGCCCGACATGTAGAGAACGATTGCATCCAGCACGCCTTCGACAAGAATTACTTGCTTGGCCTCTTGAATGGCTACCTTTGCTTGATGAATGCCGTAGAATTTGGCTGTGTCACCGAAGACCGGCGACTTTATCGGTCCAAGATATTTGGGCGCACACGATGGAATCAAATTTCGGCCAACAAATCCCACGAAGTGTCCGCCTTCATTCTGAATGGGAAACATGATGTGACGGCGGAACACGGAGACATATTCGTTCGGCAAGTCTCGTCGCTCTCTTATCAGTCCGCACTCCACAGCGATGTCTCGTGTAAATCCTTGGCCTTGCAAAACCTTGGGGAACCCTGAAAAGCCTGGCTCTGCAAACCCGATTTTGAAGATGTCGATCGCTTCAACGCCGATCTCGCGATTCGTGAGCCAAAGCCTTACCGGATCGTCGTAGTGGAGAGATGTCAAAGCCTTGTGAAAATGGAGGGCCGCGAACGAATTGATTTCAAGAAGCCGGTTACTACGTTCCTCAGTCATGATTCTTCCTGACTGTCCCGCATTTCCCGAATCATTCTGGCTTTCTTCATGCTTCCAGCGATAGTTCGGCACGATTGAGTTTGCTCCAGCAGATTTTCGGAGCAAAGCCTGAGGTCTTCGTCCTCCTGAGGTTCGTAGCCAAATTCATGTACGAAGTAGAACTTTGAAAGCGTCAGTATATCGTGCTCACTCATGGGTCCAATGTGTGCGAGAATCGCCTCATTATCCGGTTGGTTCACACCGACAAATCGGTCCATCGTCATCACGGTTTTGCAACCAGTCTTAGCAAGGCTCATCAGGAACTGATTCCATGAGTGCGGGTTTTCACTGCGTTGCAAGAGTTGAGCGACATCTAGTCTGAAGAACTCGTACTCCTGGGCAAGAACAGAAACGTCGATTTCGTCGATTGAAATTTTCATGCTTTGAAGCAGATTCAGCAAGTATTCGGCAGAGAGGTGCATGGCTTTCAGATTCTTCAAGTACGTCAGTCGGTACATCAAGTGGTCTTTCCCCATGCCGCAGTCGCCGGTCAGAACAAGCGGTCGGTCCGTTTGCTTCGTCAGATAGTCGTTTACGGCGTCGATAGCAGCTTCGTTACAGTGAAGACGTAAAAAGGTCCTCCGTTCAAAACTTGAACTGCTTCCTCTTTCCTTGATTCTTTCGATGAACTCGTTTGTCCTGCTCATTTAGCCTCCCCGAAAAGGGGCGGGAAAAAACCATGCCCTGACGTGGTTCGTCAATTTGCAGCAGGTCAAGGGCATACCTTAATCTCTTACTCTGTGTCTGTGTTACTTAGAGTAAGAGTTTTCGATACTTATAGAGGTGAGCAGTAGAGGATTCGAAAACGTACCACCAAAATATCGTAGGAAAGCTGAAGCCCAGCTTGAAGTTCTTGGCAGAACAATCCAAGAAAGACGTGAACATTTAAATCTTACCCAAGAACAGTTGGCGGAACGGCTCAACATCAGCGTTGCCATGGTTCAATATATCGAACAGCAACGGCGCGTTCCAAGTCTCAAGGTTCTTTTGGCGGCTTGTGCTGCTCTGGATCTTCAGTTCTCGCTCAAACCTGAGCGAAAGTGATCGGCCTGCCGATTAAACTGATCGTACTCCGAGTAAGAGTTCATAATTGCGTCATAAACTACATCTGTGTTATAATCTCGGCACATTCCGGGAAATGAAGGAGATCAAAAGAGAGCAATCATCGACCGGTGCTTTGAAAGGAGCCTGCACATGGGTGCAAATATCCTCGTGGTTGATGATCAGCCTGAAATGCGATTCTTAATCGCTGCGAATCTGCGTCGCCTCTTCAATTTCCAAATCGTCGAAACTGACAGTGTGCAAAGTGCTATCAAGCACCTACAGTCGGCTAAATTCGAACTCATCGTCTCCGACTTAATAATGCCCAATGGTTCAGGAATAGATTTATTCAACTATGTTGAAGAGAACCCTGAGTTTGACGGTCACTTCATTCTCTTTACTTCAGCCGTAGATCGTGTACCTCCAGATGATAAAGAACGAGTCATCGTCATTGATAAACGTCATATGCCTGAATTGCTCAGCGCAATTGAATTTCTTGGACTAAATAATGGGCGCTAATCAAGTTCCGGCAGAACTGTGGCCTTTTCTATCACGTTACCTTCGACAAGCAAGAACGGCCCGTAGTCTCACGCTCACTCAAGCTGCTGAACGCATTGGTATTCCTGCCGAGACTCTCGAATCAATGGAGAGTGGAACAACCGCCGTGCCGTTTGAACTGGTGGTTTCCATTATCGAGGATCACTACGGCGGCGCTAGAGGCGATGCTGTCGAAGGGCTTCTTCGTCGTTTGGCTGCCGAAAGGAAACGCTGTACAAAGGAAACTGAGCGACGCAAACACTTGTCTCTAATCGGTGATGACCCAAAGCCATGGGAAAAAATCGACTTCGGCCAGGTGACTCAAGGAGTTTTGCGATAGCGCAGGGTCTCCGATAGTTTCCAAATCACGTCTTCTATCCGCTCTTGGTTTGGAGAAATTCATGGCGTTGATATGCCTCGATGGATCGCGGCGGAGCGGAACGATGTTCCAACAATCAAACAAAGAAATGCAGCAAATGTAGAAGGATGCTGCCGCTATCTGAATTCTATCCGAAGGGCGGACGCCTTAGCTCTGCATGCCGCGCATGTGAACTTGCGCAGAAAAGGAAGGCGCGGTTAAAAAAGAAATCTCGGAGGAAGAGGAAGCCCGCAAATTTCATCGACCCTAATGCGATACGCGTCTTAACTGTGAACCTCCCAGACATTCACAAAGTGAACAACTACTTGGGAGAAATTCAGAATGAAGACACCAAAAACAACTAGTTCCGAATTATTTGGCGCCCTCTATGGTCGCGCATCTACACAAGAGTTAGCCGAGCGCGAAACTCTTCGACAGCAAAAAAATCTTGGTATCGAAAGTGCCGAACGCCTTACCAAGCAGACCGGTAGAAAACATGTTATCAGACACTTTCTGATAGAAGAGACAGGTGTTAGCGGCAGCTCCACAAAGAAAAGGATTAAGTTTCAGGAGCTACAACGCCTAGTGAAAGAACAAAAAGTATCTTTCGTAATTGCAAAAGAGATCAGTCGTCTCAGTCGTTCTTTGCGCGACTTTTTGCAATTCTGCGAACTATGCCGTGAGCATAAGGTCGCTTTACACATAGGTAATCTTCCAGGCTGCGACCCGAACACGGCGACAGGCCAAATGATGCTCGCGGTAATTGGAGCAATCGCACAGTTTGAAAGAGAACTTGCAATTGAACGTGTGAAAACTACGGTTCGATCTGCTGCATTTAATAACTTTAAGATTAACGGGAGTCGGCCAGTTCTAGGTTTCCGTCGAAATCCACAAGAAAGAGGTAGATGGGTTACGATCCCGGGGGAACTTCAGAAAATCGAACTACTGATGCGAGACTTTTTAAGTCATGGCTCGATGGCAAAAACTGTGGAAAAGGCAAAAGAGGAAGGGATTACGAAGCTAAGTGGTAAACCTTTTAACTGCACCTCTCTTCGGAGCTATTTCAAAAACAGAAAGTACATTGGTGAAATGCTCGTCAAAGAAATTGGGAATGATGAGATAAAGAAACCTGTGCGTCTTCCATTTGGCGAAGCGATAGACCGATCATTGTTCGAAAAGGTGCAGAATCAGCTCGACCAAAATGATGAACTGAAAAGAAAAAATCAGCATCGGCTTGGCAAGCGGATCTATATTCTCCATGGCGTCCTAGTTACCGAATCCGGTGCAAGATACGCGGGCACTTCGAGTCCAGGGAGGAATAAAGTAAAGTACGCTTACTATGTGGAGAGGAAGACGAACACGAAAGTTGAAGCTGCACTCTTGGAGGAAAAGGTTCTTGCAAGCCTAGCGAACTCTTTGGCTAGTGAGGAAGCTATGGAGAGTCATACTCAAGAAATCATCAAAAATCACAAGGCACAAATTGAAGAACTGTTGAGAGAGTCAGAATCATTAAAGACAGAAATGCTATCCCTCCAGGATCGAGAAATGAAAATCATCTTGGGTCTCACCAACTCAAATCAAAATATGGGTCCGGATTTGATCGAACTCCTCAATAAGCAGGCTAAAGAAGTCGCGGCAGAAAAAGATCGTGTTTTAACTCGCCAATCCGACGTGAACTCGATGCTAGAAGAATTCGAAAGTTTCGACTTGGATCTTAAGAAACACCGTGCACGAGCACACGAAATTATAAAACAGATCAGGAAAGCGGAGCCACTTCGTCAACGACACTTCATTCGCCAAGTAGTTGAAAAAATTGAACTAAAGAAGACTGGCGAGGTCCGTGTTTATTGGAGATTTGCGAGGGTGTTCACCGCTATGGAGGAACAGGTGGCCTCCAGTAAAAAATGGCTCACCACTCAGACGACATCGCTGGCTTGGTGTCCGGACTCAATATAACTCTCGAAGCAGTCGTTGAGCAAGCGCATCAAGATAAAAATTCAAAGAAGATTAGGGCTTTAGCTCGGACCGCATCCACACACGCCGAGATCGCAGCGAAGCTCGGCATCGGTAGGTCCACCGTTTCCGAGTCCTTACGACGGAACGGGCTGCGGATTGAAAAGCTCAAGCCTCACTTCGGCCATCCAGGTCATGGCCTCAGGTTTGGATGGCGGGTTGGGACCAACGGGTTGGAACCGTGTCCGCTTGCGCGACGAGCCATTGACCGCATGATCCGCCTACGCCGGGATGGTCAAACCTATCGTGAAATTGCCGCTATCCTTGACGCCGAAGGCTTCCAAACGCTCACCCGTTCCCCTTGGGCTGCCGCTACCGTTCTAGGGATCATCAGGCGCGAGGGTTCTCTAAGTAAGACAAGTCATGCCCGGAGTCCTCCCTAAACGCTGTTTGCAGGTTTTGGGACATGTTCCTCGTGAACCCCGCAGATGAATAGGGATGAGTTCTTTGCATGGGCCTGAAGTCAGTGGGGCAAACGCGCGCCGCACCAGACTCAATCAACCAGAAAGCAGAAGATGATGGAACTTCCAACAAAAGCAGCTTCTTCACTTGAGAGCCGCGCTCTCGGCATGGCACTCGGACATGCTGTCGGCGACGCTTTCGGAGCAACCCGAGAGTTCGCAGAGCCCGATCCCACTTTCTCACATACCGAAATAGTCGGCGGCGGCACCTTCGGCTGGCGAGCCGGACAGCCGACCGACGATACCGACCTTGCGATGATAGTCCTTCGTTCGATGCCTAGTCGAACAGAGTTCGATTTGAAGGCCATGCGCTCGCTCTTGATCGAATGGCATGAATGCGAACCCATCGACATAGGCGTGACCATCCGACAGGCGATCGTGCGATTGAAGCGTGGAGCTGCGCTTGGAGGAGATCCAGAGACTCACAGCGAGGCGAACGGATCGCTGATGCGGGTTGCTGGCCTCTCTCTGCTGGATCTGCCGTGGATGCCTCCATTCTTAAAAATCTTAGAGGACCAAACACGACTCACCCACGGGCATGAGAACTGCGTCCTTGCCGACCGCATCCTCATTTCCGGATTGCGGGCTGGGTTGCGCGGCGGAGATCGCAAGGAAGTCATCCGCGCGATGCGGCTCTCGGCCCACGGTAACAAATGGCCGTTCGATATTTCGGGTGTAGCGACTCTCTCGTGGGACCAATTGCCCACGACCGGCTGGGTCTGCGATACGCTTCATGCGGCGTTCTGGTCGATCGTGAACTGTAGATCTTTCGAGGAAGCAATGGTTAAACTCGCCGCTCGCGGCGGGGATGCTGACACGACGTGTGCGGTCGCTGGGGCCCTGTTCGGATCGTTCAGTGGCGTCGATAATCTCCCTACTCGATGGCTGAACGTCATCGAAGCAAAAGAAGAAATCGAACACCTCGTCGAGTCACTGCTGCGATAACGCTCGGTCGGTTCACACTGAAGATTCATGTTGTTTCTGCCGATAAGTAACCATGCAACGTGTTCGTTTCAAATCCTACTGGGCACTGGCGACAAACGGAAAGCTCGTTCAGTTCGACACGAGCACCTTCGATGAGAGCAACCTACAGGAAATGCTGGCCCAGCCCCCTGAGCTTAAAGCTTTGTGCTTTCAAGCGGCTCATCAAATTCACGGCAAGTACGCTTACTCTCTATTCAAATCATCAGATCCTGAAGATATGAAACGCCTGATTGCTTTCGTGAATCTTGGCTTCGCCAAGGCCCTGGCCTCCCTCGGGTACAGATGTCTGCCGAAGGCCGATGAGATCGAGTTCCTTTAGTGGGGCCTGAGCTATCCTTCGCCTCCGATGCGACAGGCGTTCGTAGCAAGGTTTCATTAAGATCGAAAAGAGAAAACGTCCTCAAAAGCAAACTCAACGTGAAATCCTTCAGCTTCGATAAGATCCAAAAAACCGGGAGTCTGAAGAAAGCGCATCCTCTCCCATTCGCCAGCGTCCACCGCCTCGGTGATGTACTCCCACCGCAAGGCCCAGGCGGCTGCGACGGAGATTGGTGTTGCTCGTGGCATCAGGAGAATCTTCTGAAGTAGGTCCCGTCCGCCATCACCATCAAGTATGTCTGCCTTGCGGGTGGTCCCATCTTCACGGCAGATAACGACTGGCCTCCAAAACTTCAGATCGCCTCCTATGCCGCGCGTGTTTCCGCCCGCGATACGCTGTTCAGGTAGGCCGCTGTCGTCGTCAACTGACTCACCAACTTTTCGTTGATGGATCCAGCGTCCGTGCCGATGTGGTTCTGCACGGATTTCAAAGCGTTGCGCTCCATTGCGCTCATCGACGAGTTGTTTGCTTGCTGACCAAGCGCGGACATTACGCGAGCAACCTCTGCGTTCGTCTCTTTAACGGCTTGAAGTGCCTTCAATGATTCGCCTTGATCGCGAAGCTCATCGAGTGTTGAGGTTGCAACGGCTGCGACATCGCTGAACGACTGGCCGAGTCGTTTTCTTGCTGCGAGCCCACACCATCCCGTTCGGAAGATCACGTCAGGCGTCAGAGCCTGAAAGCGAGATGCCGAAGCCACGATGATCTCCGCAACTTTCTCCGCACGACTGCTTGCAACCAAAACCTCGACGACGCTCGCATGAGCCCCATCAAGAACTTTGAAGGCGTCGATCCTTTGACAGAGCGACTTCAGGGTCGCGGAGTTGGCCTCAGAAAACAGCACCGTCATGACTTCCATGTCTTTCCGAGCGGCAAGCCAGAACGCAGCCTCAAACTCCGCGTCGCGAAGCGGACCCTTTGGGAGATGAAGAGCGATTCGCTCAAGAAGGCCGAAGACCGTCGTTAGCCGACCATGCGGCTCCTTCAGGGTCCCAAGACTCGGAAAATTTCCGAGATCGAACAAAGTTGAACTTAACGAGCGGCGAACGAGCATCGTCAAGGCCAGGACGATGCCGCCGACACCGAGGAAGGCGCAACCAAAGGCGACAAAAAAGTTCAGTCTCGTCGGCACCCAAGCGGCCAAAGTCATGAGCACGATCGCACCCATCAGGACACGCGGTGATGGAAAGACTCGCAGAAGGCCCAGCGCCTTACGCATACTCGTCACACTGAACGCGCCAACCTGCGCCGATTTCTTTTGGATGGATTCGGCCCGCTCCAAGAGCTTCGTGGCCTTCTCGATTTCATCTTGACCAAACTTGATGGCTTTCAGATCGGCTTCTGCCGTGAGCTTTCTCCAATCGTCAACCGCCCGGGAAAACGGCAAGCCGACAACCACTTCGGAAGCAACACCCGCGAAGTCTTCAATCGAAAGGCCGTACTTCTCCATCAGCGCGAGTTTCATTTGATCCGGAGGGCAAGTCTGATCTGGAAGAAGAAAGCCACACTCGTTCTTGATGAGCGTGTCACGGAAGCTCTGCGCGGCCTCTTCGACCGTAAGACTTCTTTGAAGAGCGATGTTCTCGACGGTTCGTAACTGATCGAGATGGATGCCAAGATTTTTTTGTCGAATCATCTCGATGCGGGCGAGCTTGGACTGTCGTTCTTCCTCGACGGCGACGGCATGTCGTCGTTGACGTTCAACGGACTCCGCTTGCTCGCGGCGATCTCGTTCGCGTTCTTCGGAAGCCATCCGTTGCTGCTCAATTTGTCTCAATGCCGCCAGATCACGAGCCGCCGAGTCTAAGTCCATCGCCGCTTTAACCTTGGCTCCGCCCACCAGAATGTCAGTAAAAAGATTGTCATTTTTCTTCGGCATCTTACTTCCCAAACTTCTTCGCGAGGCCGTCGAAACATCGTGGATTCGTGTCGGGGAATCGGTTCGTCGCAGTCACCGACCGGCGAGGGAAGCAGCGTTCGCAAGTCGCCTTGTCCTTATAGAAACCCGCGACACCGAAGGCTGCGTTGTCGAACGACGCCGGGCACGAAAGAAACAAGATACCTTTGTCCGCGTAGAGTTCTTCGACCGAGCAGCCATGTTTTAGGTGCTCATCGGCAGACGCAGGCTTGCATGGATTTTTGGAAGACTCGTAGGCCGTTCCCGCAAAAGTCCAACTGAATCCAGACCAGTCCGAGGTTGCTTTGATTTCCGTCACCATCTTTTCGTAGCGGAGGCGGTCAGCTTCCGTCTTTCCCTTTTGATCGACGGACTTCTGGGACTTCGATTTCGCTTCGGCATCCTTGAGCCAAGCCATGTCGTAGTTGGTTCCATCGAACTTCTTCAGGCGTCCTGCTGCGGTATCCGCCATCGAAGGGTAAACCTTCGCATAGGAACCTTCGAGGACTCCACACGCACAGGTCTTGTGAAGATCCAAAAACTCAAGCGCTCGGGCTTTGTCTTCTACACCCTTGATCGGGCCGAAGCTGCGCGTGAGTTCTTTCGCCTTCGCAACGCAGGCTTGAGGATCACAAGCAAGTGCCGGGACAGCCCAAGACAGAATCAAAACCGCCATCATCTTAGTGGTTTTCATCAGTAGATCCTTCCTTCATTTCTTCGGCGCTCCGCCGAAGGGTATCGAAATCTTTTTGACGTTGATCTTCGGATGTCGCGGGAGCGCGGTTCAGAGCACGAACCCGCTTGGCCCTCTCCTCGGATTCGAGCATGTGGCTGGCGAGGGGCTCAAGAACCGGCGGGCGGTTAAACTCTTTCGGGAAGTTTTCCATCAGCGCGTTGGTCACTTGATCCCAATCGGGATCTCGTCCGATCGCCCACGGCACCGAGTTTTCACCCTCAACGGAATACTCCACGCGCCCGTCGAGTGCGTTCACGAACGAAAGCGTCTGGCGGCAATATTTGCGGTATTCACCGAAGAAGAGGCTCTGCGCTTGCCAGCAACTTGACGAGGGTACGATCACGCCAGCAGCACCGGTCATCTTACCGAGATGCGCCAGCCTCTCCGCATCGCTGAACCGCTCGAAATCGTTGCCAGGACGAAACTGGCGATCCTGCTCGCGGATCGCGGCTTCCCATCCGGGACCGCGATCGACGACGACGAACTTGGATCGACCGTTGAGCGTCAGTGCCTTCTGAATCTGAGCCACGTCGCCTGGCGAAACCGTTCCCCCATAGACGAAGACACGCGTCGCAGGATCGGTGCTTGTGTTGCGTAGAACCTTGGTCGAAGAACAACCGGCAAGTATCAGGAGAATCAGTGCGATGAAGTTTTTCATTTCAGCCTCTCGATGTGAACACGGTAGCTACGTTTCTCGTCCTCGAAGGTGACGGCGCTGATAATTTTGCGATCGTCCTCTTTTCCGAGCAGGAGTTGTTCGAGGCTGATACCGAGGTAGGCTGCAAGCTTCGCGACCGCCTTGATGTTCTTGAGGCTTGGAAGGCGTCGAGCCGCGACCCAGTCGGCGAGAAGCGATTTGCTGATCCCAAGTTCACGCGCAATTTTCGATAGGTTCTGACCTTCGAGTCGTTCTCGAAGGATGTCGGATATTTTTGTTTCCATAAGAATTTTTTCGGCTCGCATGTTCCGCACCTTGACCGTTATCCGATTCGCCAACCAGATCGTTCGAACTTGCGATCAAACCAGCGTCCCAAAATCATCTGTTTTCAGTCCCACTTTTGATGCCGGTTTTGACGCGAGCTTTTTCCTGATTTTCTTGGGGAGGGTTTTGATCCACCCGGCAAATCCGAAGGACAGTGCTTTTTGAGATGTTCAAAGACTTGGCGGTCTGCCGAATACTCGATCCCGAGGCTCGCAGTTTCTTTACGGCGTCAATGAGATCCGGATTCACCTTCGATGGCCGCCCGCACTTCCAGCCGGTTGTCGCAGCGGCGGCCTTCCGAACTGCAAGTGCCGTCCGGATTCGATCGCGCAGCAAGTCGCGTTCGATCGTCACGAGCAGCCCAATCATGGTCACCATGCCCTTTGCGAATGGCGTGTCGTTGAACTCTATGCCCTCGCGGATTGAGACGAGCGACACGCCGACCTGTTGGAGTTCATGAAGCGTGTTGAGAAGATGCCGAACGTCACGAGCTATCCGCGAGAGTTCCATAACGATCAAGACCTTGAATGTTCCGCGCTTCGCATCCGCGAGCATTTCGTCGAGGCCTTTACGGCGTTCGGTCGCACCCGAAATACCCTCATCGGCGTAGACCTTGACGAGATCAAAGCCACGAGATTCGGCGACCTGCTTGATCGGCTCGATCTGATTTGCGAGATCCTGACCGTGTACAACTGTGCTGATACGACCGTAGGCCGCAGCCCGTAGTCGTTTTGCTGTGATTGTCATTACGCGGCTTCCTTCACAAGAAGACGACGACTTACCGAAGGCGGCGTGTTCGCTAAGATTGCTTCGGTAGCTTCAGCACCGATCACTTCGGCGCAGACGGATTTCCAAGGAACATTTCGGCGTTCCACAGTCTTGATCTGCACGGCGTGGCGGCTGATAACTGTCGCACCGGCTTCGATCTGGCTGAGGAGGGAATTTTCTAATTCGACAAGGGCGTTCTCGGCCATTTCAAGCCTACGCTTTTGCGCATCGTATGCCCTACGGAGAGCCAGCAAATGCTCAAGCTCGCGATCGGTTATAGCCGTTTTGGTCAACACTCTTTGGGTTCTCAAAAGACCTCCATCGTTCGATCTAGCTCCATCTTGACATTTTGCATTATATTTTGCAATATGAACTGCAAATGCGTAATATAATGCAGATGAGCGGTCGGAGGTGAGACATGTCTAAGATTGAGGCAAAAGAAATTCTGAAGCGCATAAGAAGCAAAGAAAAACCCGAGAAGGCAAATGTCACCTTCAGGCTGTCTACAAATCTCATGGACAACTTCAAGAAAGCCTGCGCGAAACAGGGAGTAACACCAACTGCCGTTCTCGAAGAGATGATCCAGTCTTTCCTACAGAGCCTTTAGCGGCGCTTAGATGAAAGGCGTGCGGGAGAATACATCGAGAGCATAAGCCCCATAAAGAAGTGCTCAAACAACTGCCGTCTAAGCTTTCGCGCCCTTGCGCTTCGGCCACGAACTTGGGTCTGGATGCCCGCGTAACGGAGAGTGCTCAGTAGATATTTTTGCCGAGATTTTCCTCGAAGACAGCTTAAGTTCGATCGCGCCAACGCGTTGATGAGCAGAAGCACTGACCGGATTTCCCTAGGCCGATCTGTGATGTCTTTCGTTTGAAACCACCAACCTTTACGGTGTACTGCCCATTGGACGTGTCTGTATCCGCGACGCACTTTACTCGCTGATAGATCATCTTGATCGTAGTCCTTAAACCTTGTCTCACGAGTCACTACAGTTTCAACCTGCCCAACCGAGGGAGCGTCGATCGTCTGTACGCTAAATGAAACACCCTGACTTCGTACCTGGAAAATTTCTTGTGAGTTTGGAGCTACGATCGACCTTGCCATGCCTCGCGAAAGAGACGCTCCACCAATGACTTCGGCTGAACCCAAGTATGAACTCGGGACCGATGCCGCGATAACCAATCCATTCAATAGATCGTTCAACCTGCCTGCCTGAACACGGTCGGACACCGTATTGCCCTTTGACGCTACGATTGGAAACGCAAGTACGCCGTCGGCCAAGCCACGAGCCAACTCTCTACACTCCCGCGCGGAAAGCCTGTGGGAAACGTCTCGTCGCAAGCTTGAAGATCCGTCCCAAGCCTTTGCGCTTTGAAACGCCGGGGCCAAACGAAAAAGTCCAATGACGGATCGCGAATGACCTTTGGAACATCGGACGGTAAAGATGCTAGGTCGCGCATGGTCGGTACGAAGCTTCCAATAGGTCCGAAACTCCGAGGTCTTCCAAGCACCTTGGTCGCAGGTGTCACAGGCCGGAAACCCACCGAAAACTGCGGTCGCCAACTCGATGAACTCAAAGATCACCAAGTCGTCTTGGCAAGATTCTTTACTATCATTCGTTTTGCTCCGGGGCCTCCGGACAGCTTTTTCTTTTCTCAAGGCTCTAAACTCACTGAGAAAAGCCTATATTTATACTGATACTTTTTGAAGTTTCTATTGATACATGACCATCAGGTCAGTTCGATTTCTTTTCCTATCCGACAGAAAATGGAGGTGAAAGGCAGGAAGAAAGCTTGGAACTAGTTAACTTGGGACTTTGCACAAAACCCGGAAACCCCGGACGAAGACTCGGGCAATGCCAGATGATTGCTCCCCGCGTCGGCTTCCAAGTCATTGATATTTCGAGGACTCATTCCCACGTCTATCCAGATCAAACCCGTCTAGAGAGTACCTTAGGTACATACCTCATCTTGTCCCTCACAAGACATGCGTGGTTCGCATGAAGACCAACCCCATGCTCGACACCGAAGACGGTTTCGTCTCCTTACCACTCGCTGATGTCCAAGCATTTGGATTCGATCTGATCAGCGCCAGCTTTTGCTTCAAACCAACATCATCGCAACAGCGAACCCATCTTGAAAATATGTCGATGACCTCGGCGTTTAACGTCTTTCTTCAAAGTACAAAGAGGCTTCGTCTTCAGAAAAAAGATGGAGACGAGTGGTTTGACCTTCGGGAGCATCTTCCCCTCAAAAAGCTTTATGGTTTCAGGGTCACCAACTGCTCGAACTTAAAATTTTTTATTAAGTCCAACTACAACGATGCCCCCTATCTACACGCAGAGTGGAGCATCCCCAGGTACTCCGAAGCCATCGCAGGTCCGGCCTTGATCGACAAGTCCCTCGCGCGTCGTATCCGGCAGGAACTAAGAAGCACCTCAAAGAAGAGTCAGACAAATCTAATCCTTAAAAGCATGGTGCGATACCTCGAAGAGACGCCCACGCACCTGTTGAACGTGGGGCTTACTACCAGTTTCGATCAACTGCTTGGGTTCACGCGGGCTTTCTTAGATTCCGTCCCCGCGCTGGCAAGTTGTGAGATCACCATAGACATAGAAAGCGTCGAAGCCATGCTCGATCTTTTGATGCCCAAGGACGTGATCTCCCAGGGGGCAGTTCAATCAATCATGCAGAAGAGCCTTCACTTGGTGAAGGATCTCTCCGGTTTCGAGATTTCCGGTATTGCCTCGAACAATGCCCAAGAGGATCGTCCGCTTACTACAACCTTTCATGACCATTTGGCCTTCCATCGAAGGTCGTTCAAGTTCAAAACATACTCGAAGGGAAATTACGGTGGAACCAGTCATCTTCGGGCGGAGTTCAAAGACAAGGAGAAATACAGACTTGGAGTTTGCAAGAGCGGCCTCGAAGCAGCAGCGGCTTTAAAGCGCAGCCGATCTTGGAAGAGCATCTCTCTGGTGTCTGAAAGCTTCTCAAAACGCCTGGAAGCCAAGCTACAAGCTGAAGACGTTACGCCAAGCATCGCGCTGATCGAACGAGTCCTGCGAGAAGCCGGTTTGTCAAAACCAGAGATCACAGCACTTCTTCGCGGAACGTCGCTGGAGATCAAACCCGAGATCAACCTTTCTCTCGTGCGAACTTGCTGTGATTTCAAGAAAAGAACGTCGGCCCGCCTGAAGCCTTCCCTTCAAAACCTTGTGTTAGGAGAACTGGCGGGGCGCGAGCGTTTTGAATCCAGCGTTAAGTCTCCGTACAAAATGCCAAGAATTTTGGCGGACAAGCCGCATCAGTTCAGCAAGGCTTTGTGCATCGCCCGCACTCGCGGGATCGAACAAGTAACTGCCCAAAACGTGCGGTCCCAAAACCCTCCGTGGGTTCTGGGCAAAAGTGCGCTTTCTGATTTCATCAAAGAGTTCCGCCGATGGTGGGCGCACTTCAGCGAGAGGTCATCATGACCTCAAAAGTTTGTTCTGGTTGCCGCATCATGAAGGGACTTCAGAAGTTCCATGTGCAAGCGCGTGGTCTTCACGGCAGGGAAAGCCGTTGCAAGGAGTGCGTTGGAATGAGAAAAGGCCGTCGCCAAGGGCAGCAACGAAGACGCCGAAGCGACGACTACATTTTCAAATCAGATACGGTTGGCCTGCCTTCTCCGGAATCGCTACAAGATGTCGCGTTTAGTATGGCTGAAACTTTGAAAGGAGTTTTGGACGATGAGAAGTTTTAACAAGCTATCCAGGAAAGAACAGAAGAAGATCATCGAGGAGACATGCAACTCTCTCCAGCAACTTGGTGAATACTACCAATCCAACTGGAAGCCCGTCGATGAAAGCTGGCCCATCGTTGATGGCGCGGCCTACGTTCGCCTTTCAACTCCAGAACAATTTCTCGTCGATCGCGGTTCAGCGGAGCAGCAAGTCCACATCGCTGTGGACGAAGCTCGCAGCCGTTCGCAATACGACAAGATGAACTACCGGATCACGGAGTTCTTCATTGAGCGACCCGTCACTGGAAAATCTGAAAGCCGCGAACAGCTAGATCGACTCCAACGTGCGATCGGCAAGAAAAAAGTTCGATTTGTGGTGATCAAAGAACTCGCCCGCATCTTCCGCGAGTCGGGTCTGTGGAAGCAGTTTTTTAAGCACTGCCAAGCGAGCGAGTGCGAAATCATCATACGATCCTTTCCGTTCAACCCGAATGATCCAACACAGATCCTTCAACTCGACATCCTCGCCGCCTTCGCCGAATACGAGTCCAGCGTTAATTCGAAGCGGGGACGCGAAAGCCACTTTTCCTCGATGCAGTCTGCTGGGAAATTTAATTCGACTCACAAACTCCTCGGCCTCGATCAGCTTGAGATCAACGGAACTCCCAAGGTCGGCCTCTACACCCCCAACAAGGCGGAGTTAGAAGTCGTGATCTGGATCATGCAGACGTTCGTGTCCTACGGCTCGTATCAAGTGACGCTCGCAAAGATCGACGAGCGGATGATAAAAACGAAGACCGAAAAAAACTTCGGCAAACACTCGCTCACAAATCTTCTCACGAACAAAAAGTACATCGGCTGCTGGGAGGTTAACCTTAAAAACAAGGGCAAAAACGAACACAAGTTGATGCCCTACGAGCGGTATCTCAAAGTTTCCTTGCCTCATGGTTGCGTGGTTCCCCCAGAACTCTGGGAGGCTGTGCAAGCAACGATCGTCCGCCTCAAGGGAAGCAAATCAAAAAACACACGACTGGATCGCATCTATCCCCTTTCGGGTTTGCTGGAATATGAAGATGGTTCTGCGTTCCAAGGAAATGGCTCTTGGGGCAAATCAAAGACAAAAAGATTGAACTACTACCACTGTCCAAGAAAGAAACTCCGCCTCCCTGCGGAACTCGTCGAAGCCGAGGCCTTGGCGATGGCCAGTAGCGTACTCTCCAAGTCCGATGCCTTCAAAGACAGTCTGAAAAGCCGTTTGCGCAACTCGAAAACAGCTTCCGAGCATCTCCAGAATCAGGCGGAGCACTTGCGGCGGGAGATTGGTGGTCTACAGCAACAACAGGTCGATCTTGATAGACGCTTGGACTTTCTCCTTTCGGACGGTAAGTCCGATGACTCTGCACTTACGGACATCAGGAACGACTTCATCAACGAGCGCAGAAAAATAAAAAAGGAAGTCACTGATCGCGAGGCCGCAATCACTAAGATTGGGGAGAAGCGCGACCTGCTACTTTCCCAAGGGGTGAGTCTGAAATCGCTGACCTCAAACGCTAGGGAGGTTGTCCGCCTGGTTGCAACCAACGATCCCGCCGCTCTCAAGAACGCTTACAAGCAGCTTTTTAAAAAAGTCCTCGTGGGCAAGGACGAGAAAACAGGGACGTGGACTCTGAAGTTCCTCTTCAAAGACCAATTCAGCGAAAGCATTGAGGAATTTGCAAAAGATGTTAACGGTACGGACAAGACCAGCGATGAGAAAGAAATGGCTCAGGAGGAGGGACTCGAACCCCCGACCAAGCGGTTAACAGCCGCTTGCTCTACCGACTGAGCTACTCCTGAACGTCGAAAAGCCAAATTATTCAAAACCGGGCGGATCGTCAACGACCGTTTGCAGATCCGGTCGGGGTCGGGCTTGCGCTGGGCGGCGCTTCAATCACCACGCGGGCTTTGCGCTCAACGCCTTCGCCGTCGGGGTTCATCATGCCTTGGACATTGGGAGAGCTTTCGAACTCGCCCGACTGAAAATAACCCATCGCCCAGACGATCCCGATCAGCGCGAGCAGCATCAGACCCAAACGCATCCAAAAGTACGGTTGATCGGGGCTGACTTTGTTGTTCTGTTTCATGATGGGCCGGGATTTCGGGGAAGAGAAATTGGCGCACTCGGGAGGATTCGAACCACCGACCACCTGATTCGTAGTCAGGTACTCTATCCAGCTGAGCTACGAGTGCGCTGGAGACGGCAAGTTAGTGGAAAGCTTCGTGGAAATCAAGGTTTTGCCATTTGGATGCAAAATGTTTATCTTAAGATCCATTGGAGGGTTCATGAAACCTCAAGACGTTTGGGTCCACTGCTTCACCGAAGCCCAAAAAACAATCACCGACTTCCTTAAAAGCCCGGAACAAATCGAAAAATGCGTCCAATTCTCGCAAGTTCTGATCGACACCTTTAAAAAAGGCGGGACCGTCTTTTCGTGCGGAAATGGCGGCTCGCATTGTGACGCTATGCATTTTGCCGAAGAGATGACCGGCCGTTACCGCAAAGACCGACGCCCGTTAGGTGCCCTGGCTCTTGGCGACGCCAGCCACGTGACCTGTGTCTCGAACGACTATGGATTTCAGTACATCTTTTCTCGTCAAGTCGAGGGTTTGGCCCGCCCGGGTGATGCCTTGATCGGCCTCTCGACCAGTGGCAACTCGGAAAACGTGGTCCAAGCCTTTTTGGCGGCGAAAGCCAAGGGCGTAAAAACCATCGCCCTGCTGGGGCGTGACGGCGGAAAGCTCAAAGACATGGCCGATCTCGCGATCGTGGTGCCCGCTCAGACGAGCGACCGCATCCAGGAAGTGCATATCAAGCTCATCCACACGGTCATCGAGACGGTGGAGCGCGAGATTTTCCCCGAAAATTACCGGTAACGTCGCGGCTTGCTTTGACTGTAGGCCCGTGGCAAGAATGAAACCAGAGCTCTAGTTCTGACCTGCGGAGAAGTGGGTGAGTGGCTTAAACCAAGCGTTTGCTAAACGCTCGTACGCTCAAAAGGTGTACCGACGGTTCAAATCCGTCCTTCTCCGCCAATTTTTCTTCTTTCTTCAAACTTTTTTTCTTTAGTAGTTCGCGTGAAATTCATATGGAGAGTTCGCAACATGGCGAAAACTCCTCCGAGGCAATCTTAAATCCCGGTTAAAAATGACTAAAGCCATTCGCTTTGATCTTCATTTGTCGCCGATCAAGCCGATAGGTCATTCAGCGCGAGACCGCGTATCGGAGGAAAAGTGAAATTCCAGTCCCGTTCGAAAATTCTACTCGTTGAAGACAATATCGAATTCGCGGAGATCTTAAAAGAACACCTCGAGGCCACGACTGAATTTCAAGTGATGCACTTTCGAACGGCCCAAAGCGCTCTTGAACATTTGCGTGAAAGCCCTCACCGAATCGTGGGCGTCATTTCAGATCTGTATATGAGAGGCATGGATGGCATTGAGTTTGCCACTCGCTTGCGACAAAGCCATTCGGGCGCGCACATCCCTCTTATTTTCGTCTCTGGCGGCGACCCGATGGTCTTCGACAGCATGCTGAAAGAGTTTGCCATCACCGGCTTTTTCCAAAAGCCCGTGAACATCGAAAAAATCGAAAATGCCGTGAACCTCAACTTCAAAACAGCCGCCGCCTGACAAAAACAAGACGTCCGAACCCTTGTATTTTCTCAGTTTCGGCGGGACGTCGGCTTCTTCTTTGCGGGAGCTGATAAAATATGCGAACCCTTGCCACCGGCTCTCACCTAAGGAGTTCGCATGCACCCCAAAACGGTCTCGGTCGCGGTTTTCGCTCTTCTCGCCTGCCTCAGTTTTTTTGCCCAGGCTCATGGGGGCCCTGCCGAGGAACCCTCGCCCGAGTGGATTGAAGCGTGGACCCCCTTCGCTTCCGCGCCCTACGATCTCGATGAAGAGGCCGAGCGCAAAATTGGTCCTTGGCTCGATTTGCGCACCGGCGGCGTTGCCACCGGGCCGATGCAGTCCACGGCCGATGGCGCGCAGGGCGCCTTGGTCGACGGCACCTTGCTCCCCGCGAAAGGCTTGGGATTTCGACGCGTCAGCGGTGCCGAAGAGGCCTGGGGCACGGGCCACATGATCTCTCTCATTGAAAATGCGGCGGCGTTCTTAACCACGCAAATTTGGCCCGGAATGACGGTCGCGGTCGGCGACATCGCCATGCAATTCGGCGGCAAATACGGTCCGCACAAAAGCCACCAGAATGGCCTTGATGCCGATATCCTTTTTATCGGCAATCAAAGCTGGAAGTCGGTTCTTGATGACAAAGGCCAGGTCACCGAACGTTTCAACCCCGAGATGAACTGGGCGTTCTGGCGCTCGATGTTCGATCAAAAGATCGTCGAGAACGGCAAAACCATCTCGGTGATTTCAATGATCTTAGTCGCGCCCGAAATTAAAAATTTTCTCTGCACCTGGGGGACGAAAAACGGCGTCTTTAAAAACGCGGACGATCTTGAGATGATGAAGAGAATCCGTCCCACCGAAGGGCATGACGATCACATGCACATCCGCCTGCGCTGCTCGCCCCATCATCCATTGTGCCGCCGCGAAGGCATCGCTTCGGACTTAGGCTGCCCGGCGTCTCCATAAGAAAAACACATGGGCCACCGATCCCACGATCAACGCCCAGAGAGCCGGGCCGATACCGTAAAGCGTGAGGCCTGAGGCCGCGATCAAAAACGTCAGAAACGCGGCCTCTTTTTCCTGCTCATTCGATAAAGCATTCTGCAAACAGGTCGCCGTGGTTGAAACGAACGCGAACCCCGCGATGGCCAAGACCATCTCCGAAGGAAACGCGCCGAAGATCGAGCCGACCGTTCCCGCCATCAAGCCGATCGCCAGATAAATCAAACCCGAGACCACGCCCGTGATGTAACGGCGGCTCGGATCTTCATGCGCCTCGGGCCCATTGCCGATCGCGGCCGTGATGGCGGCCATGTTGATCGTGAACCCGCCGTAAAAAGACGTGAGCATGTTGACGAAGCCGGACGACGCCATCAAAGAAGACACCGGCGGCTCATAACCATTGGCCCGCATGACGCTGATCCCGGTCAGGTTCTGCGAGGCCATGGTCACGACAAAGATGGGAAGTCCCAGGCTCAAAATCGCGGTGAGCGAAAACTCGGGCCACACAAAATAAAATCGTGTGGCCTGAATTTGGACGCCTTCAAAATGCATCAAGCCCGAAAGCCCCGCCGCCACGACGCCGGTGACAAGAACGAGCAGCATGGTCAGGCGAGGCGCCCACTTGCGGCCCACCAAGTAAGCGATCAGCATCGAACCGATCAGGAGAGGCTGCGTCTTCACCGAGGCAAACGTGTCCAAACAAAAACGCACAAGAACGCCCGCCAAAAGAGCCGAGGCCATCGCGATGGGAATGCGGTTCATGATTTTCGCAAACAGACCCGTGGCCCCGCACAGAAAGATCAAAAAAGCCGAAAATAGAAAAGCGCCCGTGGCTTCGTGGACCGTGAAACCGTTATTTCCAGTCACCAAAATGGCGGCCGCGGCCGTTGACCAAGCCAAAAGCACCGGCATCCGGTAGCGAACAGAAAGGATCAAGGTCAAAAAGCCCAAGCCGATGGCGTGAGAACCCATCCAGGAGCTGGAATCCTCGGCGCTCAGGCCAAACACGCGCGCGGCTTGGTAGACCAAAACCGCCGAGCTGGTAAAGCCCACCAGAACGATGATGAGACCGGCGACCACCGCCGAAACAGACATGTCTTTACGGATTTGCGAGAGAAGGGACATCGTGGCCCCAGCATAGGTGAAGGGGCGGGTAAAAATCATGCGGAAATAAAAATTCCGTGTGTGCGTCGGGGTTTTCTGGCATGAGGTGCCCATGATTCGCTCAATCGCTCTTTCGACATTCGCCTTCACATTATTGCTTTCAAACGCGGGCCACGCGGATTACCAGTGGGGTTTCGGCAACATCAGTCTGAATCACCTCGATTGGAGCCAGGGCACCGAAGACAAATCGACCAAAAAAGACTTCACTTACCTCGAGATCGAGGGCGGCGCGCAGCACACCTGGGGTGAGCTCTACGGATTTTTCGATATCGAGAACGTCGGTAAGACGGGCGACGACGTGCGCACCGCCTCGAAAGCAAACTTGCGTTACTATCTTGGTCAAACCGGCTTCAGTGTTTACGCGCATGCCTACGCGTTTAGCGCGCTGGGATTTAGCGAGCAAAACCGCGTCTTGGGATTGGGTTATCAAGTCGGCGGCGAAGGCTGGTCGTTCAAACCGTTCTTGGGTTTTCACGACGTCTCGCAAACGTATTTTAGCGGTTCAAACGGCTACATGGGCGGCTGGGTCTTGATCTACATTTTCAAAATCAAAGGCCATGAATTTATGTTCGCCGATTGGCACGAGTATGAGTTCGACCGCAAAGAGGCTTATGCCGCCGGCAATGGCGCCAGTAAAGTCAGTCACAACGGCGCGGCCTCGATCTGGTGGACGGCCGTCAAAGAAATGAGTCTGGGCCTTCAATACCGCTACGCTCAAGACAAGCTCGGAACTCCCGGATCGCAAAGTGCCGTGATCAGCACCATCCGTTACAATTTTTAAATTGGATTAATGCCAATATTCGTCGTCATCGAGATCATCCTCGATGCGGCCTTCGACTTCGGCGACTGGCGGCCCCTCATCGTCAGGCTCAACGATGGTTTCGGTCACGATCGCCGCCAGAATGCGGTCGCGGTTTAAAGCATAGTAACCGAACGAACTCACAACACCGGCGACAAAACCGTAGAAGTGCGCCAGATAACTCACTTCGGGTTTGTAAGACTCCGGTAAAAACAAACCCACGGCAATGATCAGAACTTTGAACAAACGGCGGCGCACCGATTCGCGGCGCTCGATCAAAAGATAGAGCGTCAGCCAAGCGGCTCCCATCCAGTACACCACGCCCGAAACGCCGATCAGATCCACCTGCGATGGCATCGTCAGGATGGTCGCCATGTTGACGAGGCCGCCGACAAAAAAGCCCGTCACCGGAAAGTACCAAGGCCCGAAATAGCCAAACAAAAAATAACTCAAAGGCACGAATAAAAAGAGGTTGCTAAAGAGATGGCCCCAATCCGCATGCGCGATCAGTGCCGTCCACGCGCGCCAGTATTCGTGCTTTTGGTAAAACGCGTCCTTCGAGACCGGCATCAAATCGCGAAGGCCCATGAAGTCGGCATGAAAGGCGGCGTTGGCCAAACTGAGAATGAACACCGCCAGCAGCATCAGCTCCAGCGCGCCCGCATGCGGACGGCGTGTGAGCCAATTTTCTTTGACGACGGTGAAACTACTCATGAACCCCAAGATGTTGCTGGATGGCAAAAAGGCAAGCCAAAGACCCGCCTTTATTTTTTAAACGATCCTAGAGCTTGTCAGCCTCAAGAACAAAGACCCACTCCTTGGCCAATTGCTTTAAAAGCTCAAATCGTCCCGAAGCACCGGAGTGGCCCGATTTCAAATCGGTGAAAAAGAGAAGCAGATTCTTATCGGTTTTGACTTCGCGGAGTTTGGCCACCCACTTCGCCGGTTCCCAATACTGCACTTGCGAGTCGTGATAACCGGTGGTGACGAAAATGTGCGGATAGGCCTGCGCCTTGACGTTGTCGTAGGGCGAGTAGGACTTGATCACGTCGTAGTATTTTTTGTCATTGGGATTTCCCCATTCGCGGTACTCGCTTGCCGTCAGCGGAATGGTTTCGTCAAGCATGGTCGTCAGCGCATCGACATAGGGAACTTCGGCCAGAACGCTCTTGAACAGATCCGGGCGCAAATTGATCACGGCGCCCATCAAAAGGCCGCCCGCGCTTCCGCCCTGCGCCGACAGGCGTTTGGGAGCCACGTACTTTTCTTTGATGAGGTACTCACCGGCCGCGATAAAGTCGGTGAACGTGTTCATCTTTTTTTCGAGTCGACCGTTGTCGTACCACTGACGTCCCATCTCGGAGCCGCCGCGAATGTGCGCCTGCGCGTAGACAAAACCCCGATCGACGAGACTGAAAACCGTCTCATCAAAACCAGGTTCCGTCGATAAACCGTAGGAGCCGTAGCCGTACAGCAGGCCGGGCGCCCGACCGTCGAGCTCCAGGTCTTTTTTCATCACAATTGAGAGCGGAATTTGCGTTCCGTCTTTTGCCGTCGCCCAAAGGCGCTTGGTCACGTATTTGCTCTGATCGTAGCCGGGCACCTTGTCAATTTTAAGAACTTCGCGCTTTTGGTTGGCCACGTTTTCTTCATAGACGGTGTAAGGCTGAATCAAAGACGAGTACAAAAAGCGCACCTGCGCCGAAGCAAAGTCGGGAAGGTTCATGCCCGAAACGACATAAGCTTCATCAGGAAACGCCAGCAAACGGCCCGCTTTTGTCTTGGGATCAAAGATACGGATCTGCGTGAGACCTTTTTCGCGTTCTGAAAGAACCCAAAAGTCTTTGTACGCGTCCACGCTCTGAAGAAGCAGACCCTTGCGCTCGGGAATCACTTCCGTCCACGCCTCCTTTTTGCGAGCCTCCACGTTGGCGCGCATCAAACGGAACTCAGGCGCCTTCCAGTTGGTGAGAATCAAAAAGTCGGAGCCCGAATCTTCAAGCCCATACTCGTGGTTGGCCTCTCGAGGGGAAAAAATCTGCCAGTGTCCCGTGGGTGTTTTGGCATCAAGGTAATGCCATTCGCTTGAGTCGCGCGTTGAGGACACCAAAAACAAATAACGGTTGGTGCGGCTTTTGGCGACGCCGATATCGAAAGTGATGTCCTTTTCTTCAAAAATGAGAACGGGTTCTTTGTCCGCATCGACGTTGATCCGGTACATCTGATTTGACCGAAGCGTGTCGGGATCTTGCTTGACGTAGAAGACCGTTTTTCCATCCTCGGCCCAAACGAACGAGGGGGTGATATTGCCGGCAATTTTTTTGCGCTTCTTTGTTTTGATGTCGTGAACAAAAAGATCGTAAAAACGGCGCCCCACGGTATCAATGGCGTAGAGAAAGCGCTGATGGTCCGGCGACATTTCAAGCCGAGAGGCATCGTAGTAATCCTTCCCCTTGGCCTCTTTGTTCTCGTCCAAAAGAATTTCTTCTTTCGCGGCTTCGCGATCAGCGATGCGGCAATGGATCGGGTACTCTTTGTTTTTGACGTAACGGACGTAGTACTTGAAATCGCCGTCCTTGACCGGGACCGAGCTTTCGTCCTTGTTCATGCGCGACTTCATCTCGTTGTAGATGGTCTTTTCCAGAGCCGCAAACGGCTTCAGCGTCTCTTGAACCCGTTTGTTCTCCTGCTTGAGGTAATCCAGAACCGGCTTGCTGTCGCGTTCTTTCATCCAGTAGTAATCGTCGATGCGAACATCGCCATGTTTTTCGAGTTGGTGGGGCTTTTTCATTTGAGCTCCGGTGGTCAAAGGCAAAATCAGCAACAACAAAAACGCGAACCGTTTCATTCCGGCTCCTTCGGCTGGAAGTGGAACAACAGCCGTCCAGCGTGGCACAAGGCCTAGGCCCTGTCTAACGGGAAACTCGACCTCCGTCGATTTTGAAACAGCGCCATTTCTGTTACGATAAAAATGTGAGAACGCATCTGATCCGCGCCGGATTCATCCTCAGTCTTTTGACCGCTTGCCAAGCGCCCGTGCGCGATCTCGAAGCCGAAACCAGTTCGCTGGCCGTGTGGCAAATCGAAACCGGCACGACTCACGCCTGCGCCCGCGGCGGGGAAGCGCTTTACTGCTGGGGCGAGAACGCTTCGGGTCAACTCGGCGACGGCTCCCTGACGGATCACGCTCTTCCGCAAAAAGTTTTGGTCTCCGAGAACTTTCAAACGTTCGCCCTGGGAGGCGAACATTCTTGTGCGCTCGACCGCGAAGGCGCCGCTTGGTGCTGGGGCGGAAATTCGGCCTCTCAACTCGGCGATGGTGGCACCACTAGTCGCGCCACGCCCGCCAAGGTCAACCAAGGCAGCGTCCGCTTTGCATCTCTCAGCTCCGGCCTCGCGACGGTTTGCGCGCTCGCCACCGACCGGCGTCTTTACTGTTGGGGCGAGAACGGTGCGGGCGAGACGGCCAACGGCACCGCGGGCTCCGCGCTGACGACGCCGACCATGACCGCGGTGACCAGCCAGTTTCTGCAAATCTCCATGGGCACCTCGCACGGATGCGGGATCACCCCGCAAAACATTTTGAAGTGCTGGGGGCTCAATGCCCATTTTCAATTGGGTGATGGCACGGTCACAAGCCGGCCTTCGCCGATCGTCGCCGACTCAAGTCTCAAATTTCGAGCGCTCTCGGGTGGCGGCTCGCACAGCTGCGCGCTTCTGCTGGACGGACGGCCCAAATGTTGGGGCCTCAACTCCTCAGGTCAGATCGGAGATTCAACAACCGTGATCAAGGCCGTGGCCGCCGACGTCACCACGAGCGAAAAATTCGCGTCCCTGTCGTCGGGCGCGGATCATACCTGCGCCCTCAATGCCGCCGGACAAGCTTTTTGCTGGGGTTCGAATCAGTACGGGCAAATTGGTGACGGGACGTTGGCTTCGCACGACGAGCCCGTCGCCGTCGATATCGGAACTGTCTACGAAACAATCAAAGCGGGGGCGCAATTCACTTGCGGCGTCACTTCGCATAAACAACTGCGCTGCTGGGGCCGCAACCACAAAGGCCAATTGGGTCTGGGATCGAACACGGATCAAGCCTTACCCCAAACGGTCGCGCTTCCCTGACTCTCAACGTGACCATTTTGGTCACCGCTCTATCCTTCTTATAAGGTGCTTTCCCTGAAGTTCAAGCCAACGCCGTTTCGCGCGTTCAACTGCTGGAATTGATTTTTGCTATGAGATCCGAACCATCCATCGGAGGACCTCGAAATGAAAAAGACATCCCTGGCCTTGGCCGCCTTGATCGCCACTTTTGCCGGCGCCGCCTTGGCCGACAACGTCGACGCGTACAGCGCGACTTATTACGCTGAGACTCAAGATCAAGTCCGTCTTTTTTTGAAAACCGAGATCAATGGCAAGTCGCTACTGGTTCCGAAATTCACCGTTCCTTCGGAGTCGATCCTTTCGCTCGATATCCGCGAAATGAGCGAGGCCATCAACTATCAGAAAATCTCACCCGAACGCGTGAATCAAGAGTACTCCGAGAATGAGTCGGGAGCGGGCGCGCGCATGTCGCGCGGTGGCTGGATCTGCGGAATCCGCGTGATCGATATCTTGGATGAAGATCTTCGCGAGTCCGAAATGCTCGAGCGCGACGACTATTGTTTGTCCCAAACCATGATCAAAAATCTCAAAGTCATGGACGGGAACAGCGAGCCCGTGAAGGAAGCGGTTAAGCTTCAGAACGAGCAGCAAGATGACCGCCTCCTAAAGTCGGTCTCCAACACGCTGAACCGCATTGATGCCGATGCCCAGTGGCGCATCGACAACATGCCTCACGAAATCGCTGACATCGGCGGACGTATGATCAGTCCCATCAAAAACTGCGGCAACGGTTGTTTGAAAGCAAATAGCGAATTCGGTATGCGCCGCCATCCCGTTTTACGCCGCACGCGCCTGCACAAAGGCATCGACCTCAAAGCGGCGACCGGCACTCAAGTTGTCGCCGTCTATGACGGAAAAGTTCTGGCGAACCGCACGGAGTCCCGCCGCGGCCGGCTCAAGGGTTACGGTTATTACACGATCGTCGTCTATCCCACCAAAGGCATGCAAACGCTCTACGCGCACTTGTCGAAGCAAAGCCTGCGTAACGGGACTCCCGTCAAGCAAGGACAGACCGTCGCCCTTTCGGGCGCGACCGGGATCGGCACCGGACCCCACCTTCACTTTGAAACTCACACGGTCAGCCGCGGCGTGATGTCGGTGAAGAATCCTCGTCTCTTTATGAGCCATCTCTTCGCGCGCGTCGCTTCGTTCTTCAAATTTTTCGACCTGACAAAATCAACGTAAGCGGTTCTCGGCCGTGATTCGTCTCACTCTAAGAAAGAGGGCCAAAAGCCCTCTTTCTTTTTGGGCTTAAGTCTCCGAACATAAAGGTCTGGGGGATGAATGAGTTCCAAGTTTTGGGGACGCTATTTGCCATTGTGCCTATCGGCCGTGATGACCCTTCTGCTTTTTCAAAACTGCGGAAAGTCGTTTCAGACGATCGAGGTCGGACCGTCGACCGCGGTTTTTCAATCGACCCAGCCCGAGGGGCTTGATCTTTCTCACGGCAAAGTCTTTCTCATCACCCGAAAATCCAGCGGCGCGGTTCGTAACGTCTTAGACGCCGAGGTCTACTTGGACTTTAATACGATCAACACGCGTCGTTCCGATCCCCTCTGTTGGGGGTATTCGCACCTCACTTACAACACCCGCAACGCACTTGAGACCCATATTTACGATCTCGAAGATGCCCAATCGCAAGTGTCGGCCGAAATCGCGGCGCGCGCGGCGGGATCAGATTTTCAAGTTCTGATTATTGCCGAGAGCAACGTCACGTTCAATCCGTCGACCTTGCCCGCCGGGACGCAGCTTCTGGTCGGCTCGGCAAGCGCGGCGAAAACGATGATCGAATCTTTCGTCACGAACCCGGAGTCGGTGGTCTGCCAATAAGCGCTGGAAAGAGTTTCGAAAGAACCCAGACCGGTCCGATCAAAAGAAAAAGCAGATCTTGAAAGAACGAGGGCTTTTTGCCCTCCACCTTGTGTCCGTAGAACTGACCAATCCAGGCCAAGACGAAAACGAAGAGGCTGACCCAGCGAAGCTGCGGAATCCAAGGAAACGTCGCGAACATCACGAGCGTCATCGCCGTCATCGCCAGCACGACCCGTACATTTTCAAAGAACGCATAATAGACCAGGGCCGCGAACGTGATCGCGTGCGCCAAGGTCAGGCCCTCGGTGAGCCCGAAGGTGTAGGCAAATCCGAGCAAGCTCCACATGATCGCCGGAACGCAGAGATTGTGGAGCTTGATGTTCACGGGATTTTGGTGAGATTCGGCGTACTCACTCAGGTAAGTCTCTAAACGTTTCATGCCTTTATCATAGCCCAGAACCCGATTTTGCCAATGAAAAGGGCCCGGTTTTTGAATTGAGTCCAGGGCATGAGGCTGTGGCTGCATGGACTTCTCATTACGACGTTTTGGATGTCAAACCTTTGGGCGGAGGTGCGCCTTTTGGTCTGGCAACCCACTCCCTCGCATCCGCGCTTTCTTTTGCCCGTGAAAGAAGGCGAAACCAACCGCCAGGCGGTGGAGTCGTACCGAGCCCTTTTGCACAGTGGGACCGAGCTCAAAGAGGTGCTCCCGCCTTCGGTTTTCCAAAATAGCGAGGGCTCTTACAGCGAACTCCCCAAGGGCCGCGACAAGTCTCTTTTTATCGCGAACAACGCCGGGGATCACCGCATCGACGCGGCCCGGGTGCAAAAATTCATGGCCCAGCTCCCGCAGACCGACAACTATGTCCTGGCGCTCGGCGCGGCCGAACGTCTTCGCCCCGGCGCGCGCGCGCAATTCTACGACAAGATTGTTTCTGAGTTCGCGGGTCTCGTCGCCATGGGCGGTGATGACGTAACTCCCAAGATGTACCGCGAGCCCGTCACTTACGCGCGCGGCTTTAATGGCGCGCGCGACGCGCTCGAAATTGAGCTGATCCGGGCGTACGTGAAGGCTGAAAAGGGATTTATGTTCGGCGTTTGCCGTGGCCACCAGATCACGAGCGTCGCCTTAGGATACAAAATGGTGCAAGACATTCCGATCGAAATCCAGTCGCCCACACGTCATGCTGACAATGATCACGTCGTTCGTCAGCTGACCACCACTCATGGGATCTTGCGCACACAGATCGGCTCACTGCGTCCGTTTGAGGCTTACAGCTGGCACCACCAGTCCGTGATCTTCCACGAGGGCGGACCGCTGGAGCTCGCCGCCGTGAGCCCCGAGGGGATCACCGAGGCCCTGGAGTTTAAAAATGGCAAAGGCCTTTTGGTTCAATTTCACCCCGAATTGAAATCCGCGCCCGAAAGCGTGGCTATTCTTGAAGGCGTTTGGAACGGCGTGCGTTCCCACGTGGGAACCTTCAGCTGCCGCCGTGTCTTGCGCCATTGACGAATGCCAATAAAATCACAAACCTTTTGCTCTTCAGCACGGCTGAGACCACACTTTTTTTATGGAAGAGGTTGAGAAACGCTTTAAGTGCCCCCATTGTTTCGAGAGAATCTCGATGCTTCTGGATGTGAGTTTGGACGAAGAGCAAACCTACATCGAGGACTGCGAGGTTTGCTGTCGACCGATCCAAATCACCTATTCTGCCCACAACGCGCGTCTTGTTTCGTTCTCGTGCGCTGCGGCCTAAGGAGACTCTATGTACAAGAAGCCTTCACCCGAAGAACTCAAATCCAAACTTTCCGAAATGCAGTACTGCGTGACTCAAGAAGAGGGCACCGAAGCCCCCTTCAACAATGAGTACTGGGACAACAAGCGCGAAGGCATTTATGTCGATGTCGTCTCGGGCGAAGTCTTATTTAGCTCCATCGACAAGTTCGATTCCGGAACGGGCTGGCCGAGCTTCACCAAGCCGCTCGAACCGCAAAACTTGACCGAGAAAAAGGACCGACGGCATTTTATGGAGCGCACTGAAGTCCGCAGCAAACAAGGCGACTCTCACTTGGGTCATGTCTTCGACGACGGACCGGGGCCCGAGGGCCTTCGCTACTGCATGAACTCGGCAGCGATGCGCTTTATCCCCAAAGAAGAACTTGAAGCCAAGGGCTACGGTTCGTATCTCTCTTTGTTCAAAAAATAAAATGCCTGCGATCAAGTCGGTTTTGATCAATATCGATGTCGAAGATCTCGAAAAAGCGGCGGACTTCTACACCGCCGCTTTTCATTTGCGGCGCGGGCGTCATTTGGGTCCGCAAGTTCTGGAACTCACCGGCGCGGGCCTGCACTTTTATCTATTACAAAAAGAGAGCGGCTCCTCCGCGAGTTCGATGACTCCGGATCGGCGCCGCTATGATCGTCACTGGACGCCTGTTCACCTCGATTTCGTCGTCGATTCGATCGATGAATCCCTGGCGCAATTTCTATCCGCTGGTGGAAAGATCGAGTCTCCCACACGCGATGAAAAATGGGGCCGGATTGCTCAGGGGTCCGATCCCTTCGGAAACGGGATTTGCCTCATCCAATTTCTCGGACGGGGTTACGACGAAGCCTAACCTCATCCACGCTCTTGTCTCATTTCGAGATAAAGCCGCTCCAAACCTGGACGTTCGCTCGCACTCATTTGGCGAGAACCTTGTTATCCGCCTAGAATAAACAGACAGGGGATGAGAGGCCGCGCCGCCGATGCGGAACCGCGCCTTTCGGGGGAAACCATGCTCAAGCTCAAACATTTTGGCAAAGTCGCGCAAACCACCGCTTTTTTTGGCGTTTTGACCGCCATCGCGGTGTCTTTCCAAAACTGCGGCGGGCCCGCAGGTTTAGATCTGAGCTCTGGCGGCCTTGTTGAATCCTCGTCGACCAACTTGGTCGAAGTGTCTGCCCGCCTCTTTGACCCCGCCGTTCCTGAAGAGTGCATCCAAGTGGGCGCCGGCGCGACAATCCCGACGCTCAAATGGCAATGGCTTCCCACCGCGCAGTATCTGAACTTCGATCAAGTGATGTCGGCACCGGTTGTCGGGGACATCAACGGCGACGGGAAGCCGGAGGTTGTTGCGACTTACTTCTCGGTTCGCGAACAAGACCGATTCGGTGACGCCGTCGGAACCACGTACACCGCCAATGGCGTGATCAGGATCATCAACGGCAGCACCGGGCGCGATCTCATGGCGATGGGAGCGGCCAACCTGGCTCCCATGGGATCGACGACGCCACTGCTCGTGGATCTCGATAGCGACGGCACGATGGAAATCGTGTACCAGCACTACACCGGAACCAAAATTGTCGCGCTGAATTCGAACGGAACTTTACGTTGGACCTTCCCGGTTCCCGAAACCATCTTCTGCATGGATGGACTTTCGGCGTACGATCTCGATAAAAACGGACGTCCCGAGATCATCACGTCCAACTACACGATCGAAGAGGACGCAACCAGGCAGCCCTTTAAGAAGGTCGCCTTGCAAGGTCAGACCGGCGCCAACAATTGCAAAGCGCTCGTCCTGGCCACAAAGAACGATCAGAGCGATCTCAAGATTCTCACCTTTGCGGGAATTTTTAATCTGAACGGAACCGTGTCTTCTCCCCTGAACACGACCAATCTCGGACTTGTCGCGATCGGTGCGGGCGATGTGCGCCCGGATGTGCAAGGAAACGAAGTCGTGCGCATCGCGCAGTTCCCCGGAACGGGAAGCGCGCTTGAAATTATCAACGCCTCGACGGGGGCGCTTCTTTCGACAACGAGCCTCGACTCGTTGAGCGTGCGCCGATGTCCGAGCAATACGGTCGGCGGGGGGCCCCTGACCATCGGAAACTTCGACGATGATCCGAGCACGATGGAAGTCGCCGTGGCCACGGGTCAAAACCTGATGATCTTCAATGGTCATGGGCAGCTCTTGGCCGCCTCTGAAACGCAAGATTGCTCATCGCTGCAAACTGGGATGAGTTCTTTTGACTTTAATGGAGATGGAAAACCGGAGCTTCTCTATGGCGACGAAGAGTACTTCCGGATTTATAGCTACCGTCCCGGCAAGCTTCTCGAGATCTTTAAGATCGTCAATCCGACGGGAACGCTGCTCGAGTATCCGGTGGTGGCGGACATTGACGGCAACGGAACCGCCGAGCTACTCGTGGCCGGCAACAACTACGCGGTCTCAAGCTTTTACAAAGATCCGGGTGAAGCGGGCGATGTCGAAGCGGCCAAACGCGTGACGGGAATCCGCGCCTTCACCGCCCAGATCAATCAAGCCTGGATGAAAACGCGTCCCATTTGGAATCAGCACTACTACCAGCCCTCGCTGGTGTCGGACCGTGGCGTTTCTTTGGATGCGCGCACCTTCGCCAACTCGGCGATCGCCAAGGGCCTGCGGATCAACCAGCAGTTGTCGCTGGCTCCACCCACGTGCGTGAAAAAGACGGATGTGACGAAGGGCGTTCGGTAATATCGCAGAACTCTGTATGGAAGTGAATTGGCGGATTTGAAGGGTATTCAACAATTCCGCTAGGTTAGGCACTCAGTAAGATTCTACTAAGACCAACCTATTAGTCAATAGTGACGACGCTGTTGGGGCGGTGCGAATCCTCATCCTGCTTTGGCCTTCTCGTGTTCGCTTGTGAACATCGCGGCGGCTTTTTCAAAGACTTGGATCGCTGGCAAAACTTGAAGGCTGTCGGTTGCTCCCTTCACCTCAATCCCTGCAAGTCGGATATACCGTTGCATGGTTTCAAGGTCGCGCCAGCCACAGATTTTTTGAATCTGGATCGGCGGGACTCCATTTCTGATGAGCTGTGTCGCAAAACACGCTCTCAGCGTATGGAACTTGATTGAAGGTAGCCCAATACCTGCACAGAACTCTCTTAAGATTCTGGCTTGTTCACCCTGATCCCACCTTGGGAGCCTTGGCAAAATCTCTTTCCGATTCCCTGCGTCCGCTTTGATCTCAGCTAAGAGACTCAGCAGCTCGTTTGAAATTGGAATCTTCCGCCAATAACCCGCCTTGGTTGATTTCACTTTCTTGGTCGCGGTGTTGTAGGACTTCGTGAGATTGATCTCCCGATTTTCCCAATCAACGTCCGCCCACAAGAGGGCGTTCAATTCTCCATTTCGACAACCTGTTAAGACAGCCATTGCCCAAACTGGATACCATGCGTGCTTAAGAGCACGTGATTCAGCGAGAAGCTGTTTGATCTCTTGAATGTTCAAGATTTCAGGCTTCTTTTCTTCTTCACGCCCAAGACTGATACCATGTGCAGGACTTCTCTCGATCCCAGAAACAATCCGATGATCTATGCCGTAAGTGAACACGCGGTTGATAATGACTTTGATGACGTTCCGATGGCTGTTCGAGGTTCCGTTGACTTTCGCCTGTTCCAGAATCTCGATGACATCGGCTCGGCAAACTTCATTCGCTGGACGTTTCCACCAGCAACCTGTGTGCTTCCTTAAAACGGCGATGTAATCCTTGCGTGTGCGTTCATTGAGTCCTGAGTGATGATCTCTTAGATACAACTCCCAGCTCTCAACAAGTGCGCCCCATGTTTCGCCTTGGTTCTCTAGCCGTAAAATCTCAGCGTGACACTCACGCCGAAGATTTACTTCTTCTCGTTCTGCAATTTTTTGCGTCTTACATCCAAACTTCCACCGCTGAACACGGACGGACGACTTGGTTTTACTCTTCACACTTACATAGGCTTTCCAAAGACGCTCTCCGTCTTCGGACTGATACTCGATGACTGACATAAAATACTCCTTCGATTAAAAAGAAGGTTTTACGAGTCGTTCAAGATCAGTTCTTAGGAAGCGCAAACGGTTTCGGAATCTGTAGGACTTCAGTTGTCCCCGCCAAACCATGTTTCTGATTTGGCCCACCGAAACTCGCAAGTAAAACGCAGCTTCACGAGCGTTCATCCACTTTAACTTGTCAAAGAGCAGAGCGGAGGATGATTCCTCCACCAATGATTTCACCATAGCAAAATCCCCATGAAATTTCAAGAAATTGGGTGCGATGGTGGGACGAAAATCAGAGGCACAGTGAGGGCATTTTCCCTATGAAAAATCACTCGTCGGAGTGGTCACAGGATCAACAGAAACGCCCTCTGTTGAGCTTGATTTCGGCGAGCGTGGCTTGCGTGGTTTCTTGGGTTTTACGCTCTGCTCGTCGGTCATTAGCTCTTGGAGTGAGACTGTTTCGCCACGACCTTTTGCGTCTCGGACTCGCTTGAGGGCCTGTTTCAAAAATCGCTCTTGGTCGAAGAATTGTGCCGACAGACCTTCGATGGATTTTGCGTCCAGCTTCTCAGGCGCGTTCATGATGTACCAATTCAGAATGTCCTTTCTGAACAGTGAGACACCAGCCTTGGAGTCTTGCGCTTGTTTGATCCAGCCATCGACGCGCTTCATGGCTTCCTCGTACAACGTCACGCGGTCATATTTTGGAATCCGTCTCTTCTTGGTTTCATCCGACATTATTCCGCCCTCCAAGTCGCGGGCTTTTCGATGATGTAGATGTAATGACCCTCTACATAGCGGTCGGCTTCAATCTTGTCTGGAATCCAGAGTGTTTTGACTTCAGCGTTTCTCAAAGATGGTGGGAGCTTCTTGTCTCCGTTGGGCGCGGGTTTCTTATTGATGGTGGAACAACCAATCAACAGAGATACAAATAAGGAGCTTAAACTCATTTTTTTCATGCGGAAATTTCCTCCGAGCTAGAACAGATATGGATTTGAGAGCGTGAGATTTGAATGATGTTGGGGAGAGATGCGGATTTTGAGGTTGATACCGTATTCAAGCGCGAAATCTCGAATTTTTGACGGACGCAGAAGTCTCTGAATTGAATCGTTTTATTTGAAAGTTGAGCATTCTTTCGACGTAGCCATAGCCAGGGCTTGGCAACGGCATGGCTATGGGCTGGCAACGACGAGCATTTTCTAAAAAGTTATGGATCGACATTCCGACATTCGGGCCAAAAAAAATCACGGAAGCCCAGCCAGATTTTTTGAGATCATCGAGAAGCACGAAATTATGGATATCACGATAAGTAATAGTGGCCGCTTGAAACGCATTCACTATTGAGCTGGCCTGACTCCTCTTTTGAACAATCCAAAGAACAGAGCAGATGCTTTCCTGTTCGGAGTAGAACGCTCCAAGGCTCTTGTAGTCATCACTTCGTTTTCGGCTCAATTCGAGTTCAAGAGCGACGAGCGTCTTCGCCTTAGTTTCGGGAAAATACCAGACACCATCGGGCTTGTGTGATTGTAGGGGCGTTGCCCATTTGGGAAGATCGTCGCTATCAATTCGACGTAACTCCTGCTCGGTTACGAAGCGCACATCTGGTGCCGAACCCTTCTGAATCCACTCGCCGTAGTGAATTGCTGTCACATGGAGATCATGCGTGATGCTCTCTGAAGCAAAGCCCTCTTCCTTAAGTGCCAAAAGATTTTGTCGGATCGCCTTGAAGCCTTTAGCTGTTAGTACCCACGCACGAAAATTTCCTGATTCGTCTGAGCGCGTATCTACACAGCCCTTCTTTTTTAGCTTAGAAAGTCGCGCATAGGCGGTAAACGTCTTCCATTTGAAATCAGGTTCAAAACGAAAAAAGATGACAGATGTTGAAGCGACCTTTACGCGCCAGAGAAATTGAAGAATGGAACGCTCATCGTCCGAAAGTGAAAGATATTTTTTCTTACTCATAGACCAGCCTCGTCGAAATCTTTGCTTGTATTATCGGGAGGCACGACCGGATTCGGAGTGACAACTTTCTTCTCTCGCATCGGACTCAACAGCTCCTCGATTTTCTCGTCAGACAATAAGGGCACTTGCACCTCTGTCATCGCAATGCCGTCGCGCCAGATAGCGCGGCCCTTGATGTCAGGAAGGTCAGCCGCACGAACACTATCTAAAATCGTCATGCTGGATGCGTTGTCGGGCATTTGGAAACAGAGACGGCCTTGCAGGTTGGTCTTGATCGTTCCGTCGATAACCTTCACATCGGGGCGTTGTGTAGAAACGATGACATGAACACCGACGGCACGTCCTTGTGCCGCTAGTTGTGCGACGATCCTGCGGGCCTTTGATGCGCCTTCGGCGTTTAGCTCCGCGCCAACAAGGAATAGTTCTGCGGCCTCATCCACTATGACAACGTGACGGCCAATGTCTTTGTCGGACTTAACTTGCTCCGTCCATTTCTTCTTATCTTTAGGGAGAGCGAAAAATTCCTCAATCTTGTGACAGCCATTCGCCAGGAGGAAATTTGCGCGCTCGGCTATCTTTTTTTGAAGGCGAGCTAATTTTTCCACCGCCTCTTGTGGGCGAGTGATGACTTTAACTCTCGGCAAGTTATGAAACTGGATCGACTCAAGACCATTTTTAAGGTCTATCAGCGTGAACTCACACGAACTGTTGTTCAAGTAGAGGGTCGAGATGAATTGCTTGAGATAAGTCGATTTACCAGAGTTACTCGTCCCTGCGATCAATAGGTGCGGAGTTGTCTCAAGGTTTGAACGCTTCTCGCCTGTGCGCGTGTTGCCGACTATAAAATCATAGTGCCTGTATCCATAAGGACTTTCCAAGTTGATGATCTTAGGAATGTCTTTTTCGGAATACTTAATTTTGATGAGCCCTTTCCTGCGCTCATCCTTCATTTCTTCGATGAATCCAAAAACATCCGTCTCTAGTTTTTCGCGGGCTTGCTTAAATGCGGAGAGAGGAACTCCATTCATTGAAAGCACCATTTCGCGCACGCCAGAATCAATCGGATGATCCGCGACAAATGAAGGCACTCGGCCCATATTCGTCTTGAGTCCCGCTTCAACAAATATGCTCGTCAGAGTCGAGAGAAGCCTATTCAGCTTCACAGCCTCTCGAATCCCCCAGAAGAAAAATCCAGAAACAAGCAAGACTGCTTGCAGCGACCAATAAATGATCGGGTGATTGTACGGATAAAGAAAGGACAGGTGAGCTTTCTTTAGGAGCCACTCATCAACTCCAAGGGCGACACCAACACTGACTATCAATGCCCACGCTCCGCACTCGAAGTAGGGGATCGTACCTTTGCGTACCCCATGAACGATCTCAATGAATGGCCGTGTGACACGATTGAATGTCTTGATGAGTTCACCAAGGTTGTCTCGCTTTTCAGTTTTGGTTTTCAATCAGCCCCCATTGTCAGCGAAGAATAAGAAAAACTCTGTTCCGGCCTTTACCTCTATCACGGGCGCAGAGTTTTTATATTCAGATGCAATTTGGTTCGATTGTTCGAGCGCAGATTCGGCGGCCCCACTCAAGAAAGCATTTTTCATCGTGGGCTTTTTGACGGCGACACCAGATTGACCTTCTGTTTCTTGAAGGGCGGTTGTCGCCCCCGCAACAAACTTGAGTCCGACATTCGCCGCAAGCTTGATGGCACGACTTGCAACCTTGGAACCCTTAAGCCCCATCGTCTTGTCCGAGCTATCGGCGGCCTCCGCCGCCACTTGTGAAACGTCACCCTCTTTGTGGAGAACTTTCGTGAACGTGACAAAGAGGCGATCTTCCGTCGAAGACCCACGCCCTAGAATGGTTGACCCTGCCTCGATCAAGGTTTCGCCATTCACGCGCACAGCATCTTTCAAGATGGCCTTCACCGATCCGTTGGATGCCCCTGTCACCAGCTCGGCGCGAGCAAGAGTCCCTGACGGAATCTCGACATTCCTCGACCGAGTAATGAGTTTAGGTCCCGCAAGTTTGAGAGGTGTACCAGCTTGCGGTGAGCGGCGTTTTTCATCCAGTCGTTTTGCATCGTCGGTGCGGGAGTAGCCGTTCGCGGTGGGATCAACTTGCGCCTCGCCAATAGTGGGAATGGACATCGGGACCGATAGCTCGATCTCTTTTTCGGGTTCGCCACGAAAAAACGAGATGGCGATGGCCACGAGAGCCATCAGTATTCCCATGACCTTAAATCGCGTCCCTTGGTTCGCTTCGCGCCGAATGTAGCTGAAATTCTCAAGAAAGGTCTTTTTCGCCGTACCCTCCGAGATCATCTCTACAGTTTCCACCTTGTCGGACTTCATTTTTTCCCCTTTGCCTTCGCTGGCGGAGGCGATACTGCGGGCTTGGGCTCGATGGCATCCAGCACGCGGATCACAGGGCTTCCACCTTGGGGAGACGTAACCAAGTCAAAGCTAAACCGCCGACCGTAGAGATAGACGAATAGGTTTGAGCGTGCGGCGGTGTTGAGTGGCGAAATAGCGAGATCGCTTTCGACATACTCGATGCCAAAAGTTCCAGCTCGCCCAAGAATGACTTTCGTGGGCTTGATCGGAAAACTTAGCACCGTCCCGCGAGTCGAGATCAGCACTCTGCCGATGGTTTTCTCGTCGAGCCAAATGATCTTCGCCTCTTCTGCAAAAGCGTTGATGGTGAATGACGTCAGCAGTACCAAAATGAGTGTGAAGAAAAATAGTTCCGACCGCTTTTGATTCTTACTTGCCATCTTTCTTGTCCTCCGTCTTGATAGGAACCACTCGCAACACGACAAGGCCATAAGGATTGCCGCTTGTGCGCGTAGCTTTTGCGATGGTGACGGTCATGGGCATCTGAAACGCCGATCTGATTTTTCCGACAGACAAGATGCGGTCAGTGTCCACAAGATAGCCGTCGCCCTGCTTGGTGACGGAGTTCACGACGACACTTTGCTTGATGTCCCTTCGCTTTAGTTCGACCTGCTCGCTATCGCGGGCCTTCAGTTCCTCCAAAGCAAAGTAGTCATTGACCACAATGGCACTAGAGTTGAATCTCTCGGCGACAGTTTCTCTCAAAAAAGCCTCAATCTCTTGCGGGGTCTGAACTTGTGACTGCGTTGGTGCAATCGTAGAAAAACAACCGCGCTCAATCACAAGCGGCTCTTTGAAGGCAAACTTCAGCGCGATCATCAAAATGACCACACAAACAAAGGTGACACCGATCACGGCGAATCGAAGGACGTTATTTTGTTTGGCAACGTCGGCCCAAGCCTGAGATAAACGCATAAGACTTCCTCTCGTTCAAAATCGTTTTAGATATTCAGCGACAGCGTGACGTTTCTACGTCTTGGGTTTCGGCGGTTCTTTTTTGTCAGGCCGAGGGAACGCCTTAGCCGCACCAGTTCCAGCGGAAACACCCATCGAAACGCCTTTCTTGGCGACCAATGACGGACTAAATGTAGCGGCCATTGCGGCGGTCCCGATGGCAGAGCTTGCCATTGACGACAATCCTTTAGAGGCCAACGCGCTCACAACAATCGGTGTTGCGAGTAGTGAGAGGGCCAGAATCAGGTTGAACGAAATCACGGTGAGGAAATTGATGTCGGTTTTGTTCATGTCACTCAAAGCACTACTCCAAAGAAGTGCTGCGAGCGTTGCCCACACAATTTTCCACATGCAGACTTCGATCAGCGTCCGATAGAGTGCCTTGGTCGCACCCGCCGTCGCTGGCAAAATAAAAAACGCAATCAGGATCGGCGAAAACACATAGAGAATCGTCCAAACATAGATGACCCCAGCATTTGTGATGAAAACTGAGATGTAGAGGATGAAGAATGTCACGAAGGAAAAAAGCATGATGATGCTATCCTTCACCGCCGTCCAACTCCAAACCATCGTGTCTAGTTTTTCCTTCATTCTGGCGGTGACGAGGTTAAAGTTGTTGTAATCGCCAATGCGGTTAGCGAGTGCGTCTGTAACGTCGCTCAAGGTGTTAGTCACTTCGGGATAACTGTGCAGTAAGAGGGCGGCGATCAGCACACGGCCAATCAGTTCAGGCGTGAACGCCATCCCACCAATCGGCAGCTTGAAGTATTCGCTTATCACTCCGATCAAAACCAGCACGACAGCAAGTCCATAAAACACCGACTCAAAGAGGGCGTGGATACTCCGCGCCTCCTGAGCAAGCCATGATAAATCAGTCATGTTCAAAACCTCGGAAGTTTATAGTCAGGGCTTTGGGTCTTTAGCGAATCACCGAGCTGTCCCGAAATATCGATCATGTGACGCGTCATTTCTTTTTCTCTATGATTCTGTAAGGCCAACGCCTGCGCCTGAATTTTGAGTCCTGTTGCTTGGGTCCGAAGACTTTGATTCATCACGGTCAACATCACGCCGAGACTTTCTGCGGTGAGCTTTTGTGCGCCGCCAGGGGAAACCGCGTGACTATATTGCTTGATGGCTTCGCCGATCTTGTCGATGTCCGACGTGTACTTATAGATCGAATTATTGAGCGAAATCGCCTCAGCAACGCTTTGATCGGTGTCTCGCTGCACTCTTGCATCTTGCGAAGGCGTTATCGCTCCGTAGATTTGCTCAAGACCGCGAAGGGCTTGGTCGATCCTGTCCCAATCTTTGTAAAGACCTGGGTCGATATTGGGATAGATCGTTCTTACAATTCCAAGCGAGTCGTTAATCCCGCGATTGATCTCCCGAATCAGATTCAAATTATCCCGTCCATTGCCGAGAATCTCTTTCAGTTGGGCGAGCTGTTGCACGGCATTCGCCAAAATCTGTGCGAGATAAATAAGATCGCCGCCCCACATATCAGCGCGACCAGTCGTCGGCGTGAACACCAACGCCAGAGCCATCAGATGAACAAGAACCGCTTTCTTAAATTTACTCACGAAGCCCTCTCTTTCTCGAACGCCGCAATCCCATGCGGATATTTTTCAGCGAGCCACTGAAGCCGTTGAATATGGTTCTGCTGAGGAGTTTCAGTCGTAAGTCGATCCACCTCTGCTAAATCCTTTGGATCTGTGGTGGCGATCCAGTATTCAAGAGGAGTGGATTCGACGACGACGACGATTCGATTTTTCTGCGCGAGTAGGAACGCTTGCGATAGTCGACCTTTTTCTTGATAGAGCGACTTCACCATTTGAACTTCGTTGTCGTTGAGGTCCAAAACTTCTTTGAGACGTTCGCCATCCACCTGTTGCTGTAGTAGCAACCACTTGATCGAACAGTTCGGGAGCAGTGCGCCCGCAATCCGTGACTTGGCGAAATCGTCAATGTCTTGTGAAATCGCAATGGCCGATGCTTTGTATTTACGGAAAGTTCTAAAAACCTCCTCAATAAACACGATTCCTGACTCGTTCTTGAGGAGCTTCCAACACTCGTCAAAGCAGAGAAATTTTTTGGTGAGGCGATCTTTTTGAACCTCGCGCCAAACAAGATCGGTAATCAAGAACAGACACACCGCCTGAAGTTCAGGATATGTCTCCATCCCCTTCAAATCGAAGGCGACCACTTGCTTGTCTAAGCTGATATTGGTTTTTTGATCGAGGAACTTTCCAAAAAGCGAATCCCCACACCAAGGCGTTAGAATTTTTCCGAAACGCACGATGTTCGGATCTTTATGGTTTAGCAAAATCTCTCGAAGGTCAGAAAGACGCGGTGATTTTGAAGTCGCATAGACTTCGCGGATGGCCTCTTCGACCTCGGCACGCTCTAGCTTTGGCAAACGAGAAACGTCCTCTTCTTTAGCCATGAGTTCGATCAAGCCCACCAAAAATTTGATTTTCTGGTTGGACACGACTTCCTCGCCAGCGGCCAAATCAAAGGGATTGATTGAAATTCCATCAGATACGCCGAGCGGGAGGTATTGCCCCTCAAGATTCTCGCAAAGTTTCTTGTAACTTCCGCCAATATCGACGAAGAAAATTTTAGGATTTTCTTTGAGCATCTGCATAAGGATGATGTTTGTAAGAAACGATTTCCCGCTGCCTGATCCACCAGAAATCAGCATATTGGAGTTCGTGAAATCCGCGTCGAACGGATCGAATTTCAAAAGCGCACCAGAGCTGCTCCGCAAAAGCACACTCGGCTCTGTTGTGCCAGTCCAAGCACCATAGATCGGCAAAAGATCGGCGAGGTTCGATGTCTTCACTCGCTTAGATCGCTCCGCCGCCCGGCCATTTGGTAATGCCATCTGCGAGAAAATATCGAAGGCCGCAATCGTCTCCTGCATGGCCTCGCTACTGCCAAGGCTTCTCACCGCAATGAGGGCTTGGTTTACCTTGTCTTCAAGCTCCTCTAGGTTTTCCGATTTCAACAGTACGTTGAGACTCAGGCGGAACACCTTTTCACCGCTTGCAATCATTTGTTCTAGCAGTGTCTCTAGGTCTTGCAGTTTCGCTTCGGACTCGATGTCAGAAACACCGCTTCGTTTTCCCCGCGCCATTGAAAAGGCAATGCGCCTTTGCGTCTTGAGACTTTCAAGCTCTTTTGTTTGATCGGGCACATGGACCGAAAAGAACAACCGCGAGCCAAACGGAAGCCCCTGAAGGACTGCGCCCAAGCATGAGTAAGTCGCCTCTGGCAAAATTTTGAGCGACAGAATCCTATGGTGAACATTCCCGATAGAAAACCCCTCTTGTGAGATCGCAACGTCGGTCAGACAAAGCGATTCTCGCAGGTCTTCGGGGTCGTATTGTCCAAGCCCGATCTTCCGCGTGGGATTCCACTGTTTATAGACGAGCTTCAAAACTTCTTCGGGGGTAAGTACGCAAGCGGTTAGCCCCAGCGACTTGATACCTTGAAGCAAGTCTTCAAGAGTCCGATCAAACATCGACAGCTCTTTTTTCAAACGATCTTCTGTCACCTCTTGAAACTTGGGTTCAAGAGAAAAGAACCTCGTTCTGTCTGCCAGCCGCTGTGAAAATGGCTTTCGTACAAAAATATGGAGGTCATACTTTGGGATGAAGCCCTGTTGATCGAACTTCCGAAACATCGAGGCACGTCCGAGCGCGAGTACCTTGGCTGCCTCATTGGTTGAAGTCATCGCTACGCTTTCAAAGCCTGCAATCTCATCTTCATTTCCGTCTCGAATGTCGCAGACGAATTGAATGTCGATGCTGCTTGGCAAGCTATTCAAAAATTGAATCAAACTGCCAGAGAGCGCATTTTTTCCCTCGTCTGAGTAGGCGACAACATCAAGAGGTGAAATCCTCAGAGCTGCGCCCATCGAGCCGTCCTCGAAAATCATGCGATCTTGTTCAAAACCCCAGAGCTGAATCTCGTCGGTCAAAATATCTGTTTTCATTAAGCCCCCTTGCGCTTGAGTTGCGGCGGATTCTGGAAAGTCTTTGACTCAGGAAAGGCCCACAAAGCCTTTGGACGCATCCAGAACTTCCCCAAATGCAGAAGATAGTTGTCGGGCTTGCCACGTTTGCCGATGCGAATAGTGAGAGCCACCGCCAAAGTCGGGAGCCATACCAGAAACAACTTTCCCGAAGTGGTGCCGAAGAGAAAATTTAGAATCGAGAGCAGGAAGAACACGAAAAGCAGGTCTGGGATTTCAAAACCCATAACTTGCAGCTTTTTCTCCAAGCACTGACTGACAGGTGTTACTTTCAAAGCCATGCACGATCTCCGAAAAATGGGCCGACACCCAGAGGGCAAAACCCTCCGAGCATCGGCGCGTAACTAAATTAGTGAATTAGTGACTGAACAAACTGGATGATGGATGGCGCACCAAAGCCGACAACGGCCCCCATTATCGCCAAAATCAGATGCGAGCGAGCGTTCTGCGATCCTGTGAAGAACGAGAAAGCCGCGAACACCAGTCCCAAAATCCCTACCAGTGGCAAGACGGTATTGATGAGCTTCGACTGTACCGCCATCAAACTTGATTCAACGCTGGCAGATGCCATCATCGGCGTGAGAAACATCCACAACGAGCCGACTAGAGCGGCTCCATATTTCTTGATTTTCATAAAACCCCTTTTCGATTTGAAAGACCTTGAATGGACTTTTTTAGAGGCGGGGATTTATTGGGGACGACATCGCCCCTTAATTACTAGGATAGATCGACATATAGACCTTCTGCTTTGGAAGGCGTAGATTGATTTCCAGATATTCCTTCAGATCGCCGCGCAGAACTGCGTAGCCGACAGGATTCTGAAAATGCACGCTCGTCTCGGTCTCGATTTTTTTTGTGAAGACCGTGAACTTATCTGACGAGTCTCGATTCATGCTCAGGTAGTAAGTGACATTCGGGAACGGCCAGAGCTTCAGGATGTAGTATTTCAGATTCTCGTACTTGAGCGCATAACCGATATGGAGTGCGCAATCAAGTTTCTGGCCGACGTGGTTTCCTACAAATACATCATGCTTCATTTTATTTACTTCGATTTCCATTAAAATTCCCCCGTATAAATTTGTTTTCTAATTCCGAGTCGGCGTTGCGCTCCTACTTCAAATGCAGGAGCAGTTTTTTGATTCGCCGAACGATGGCCGCGATCTTTCGATTTCTCGACGTCTCTTCTGCGGAAATTGAATCAAGCACCATCCCCACCTCTTGTTTGACCGTTTTCACTTGTCCCCCTATTGACCTAAGAGCCTCAGTGCATTTTTCAGTTCCGCGATCAGTTGGGCGTTGCACATGATCTCTTCAATCGAGAGTGCGCCCATCAGTTCATAGAGTTCCCGCTTGAGCAGCATCAGAACTTGCATCTCGCTCATAGTGACCACCGACGGATAACTGTCTCAGGGTACTTCTGAAGCATCTCGGCGCGAGCCGTGTTGATTTGCTCCTGCACGCGGGCCGATGCCGCAGCCGATCCACGCATATTTAAGAGAACTCTTTGGGCCGCCATCCTGATGCGAGTGATGATCTTGCGGATCACGCGGCACCTTCCAGCGACGGCTCAGATTCATCACTTTCTTCTTTTGTGGTTTTGTCGCCGAGATTTTCTGCCCATGTTGGGATGGGGAGATCATCAGGAGACATCGGTCGCTCCAGTAGGTCGGGGCTGTAGTTGCAGCTCACACAATGGGCGTGAGTTCTTAGAACTTCATAGCTGCGATCATTGCAGCGTGGACACTTTCGCCAGTAGCTCATAGCTTTCTCCTTTGCTGGTGGAGGGATGGTTTTCCGCCCTCTCAACAACTAAAATTGCAAGCTGTGCCAACTTCGGCGCGAAAATGAGCTAACGCTTGAACATCAAAAAGGAATCGGCAGAAATTACGGAATTTTTCTGGATTAGAAATCTTCAGATAATTTGAATGAAAATGCGCGCGCACAAATTTAGAAGCTTTTCGCGTATTCAAAAAATTTGAAGAACATCAAGAATTTTGAATGTGAATTTTCTACACGAACCATTCAGGAAATTTGAATACCTCGCAGAAAACAAAAACCATTTAATCTTCAATAACTTAACGTGTGTTAAGCGAGGCCGCCGCCCACCAGTATTCAAATAAATTGAAGAATTATTTATATATCTGTTGTATATCCACATCGTTAAGAGGGCCGATGGATGCTGGTTATGCGTTTTTTGCCGGGTACGACAGTTAAAGAGTAACTTCTAGTTGTGGCATCGGCTTTGCTCTCTTCGATTGTATAGGGGGGCCAAGCATGGTGAGCGATCTAGCTCAAGACAACCAAAGACTGCGAAGGGGTTTTGAAACCTCACCGCTATTCTTCGGTCCAAAAATCACAAGCGAAAACGAAATCAAACGGCCAGAGGGTTACGCACTCTCTGGATTTGTGGCCCTTTCCATAACAGCGGAAGCGGACGGATTCACAGCCACTGGTTACGGTGAAGGCCCGCCTGATCTTGCCCGTGTAAAGGCGATCTCCGAGGCGTTCGAGCGACTGACTCTTTTCAAATTCTGCACTGATACTAATAAATCAGAGACAAGTAGCGGCTGGGCGGCTCATCGTACTGGCGAGCTTGCTGTTCGTGCGGCGGTGCTTGAGCTGATCGAACGCGATGTTGCTCTAACGGCTTGGGAAGACGGCGGTCCTTTTTATGTGGTGCCTGAATCACTTTGGCCGAAGTCCCTCCTTATATGGAAGAGCGAGCGGCAAACCAGCCTCGAATTTTCTGATCTTCGTATTCTTCTCAGTAGTACCGATAACGGCGCGTGTGTATCTGCGCTCCTCTTTAATGACAGCGGAAATTTCGTCGCAGGCCATGCTTCAGCGTTTGAACTACAGGATGCAATCATCTCCGCCGCAAATGAATGCTTCCGTGCCGCCCACTCTGCAATCCAGTTTGATTCTATCGCCGAAGTTGCCGCTCTCCATTCTGGCGACCAAGGTGTGAGCGCAAGCCCTGCGGCTCATTCGCTGGCGTATGCCTACAAAGAGACGATGCCAGAAGTGGTGAAGATTCTGACTGCGACAGAGATTGAAGTGCGCCGTAAGTGGCAGAAGCACCAGACATTATTTAATGAATTGAATCTTACCGCGTTTGACGCACAGACTTTTCAAGTCGGTGACCGAATCGTGGCAAGAGTGAAAAGCCCCAAGTATCGAGAAATTTTCTGGGGCCGAACTGATGATGTGTCTAAACGAAACCAACACCCGCATTTTGTGGGTTAAAGGAGGGATATATGCGTAACAGAGCAATCAAAGGAGTCTTATTCACGCTTGCAAGTGTATCAGGTCTTTTTGCGTTTGCTGGGGAGCTACCGCAGGGCCTGCACTTGATCGAGGAACTTCCGCTCGAACAGCGGGTTGTAGCTCACAAGCAAGTCTTGAAATTTCTGAATGAGAATCCCCAATTTGCCGCAATCGTGAAAGTGATCGCGGTCGATGAAAAAGGAACGGTCTATGTCTTGGATGAGAAAATGGAAAACATCGTTGCCGCTGGTGCCCCTAGCTCTATTGGGATGTCTGCTAGCAAGTAGCCATCTGGCATTTGCCGCCTCGGAGGGATCAGTGCATACGAAAAGCGTAAGAACCTACATGAATTTTGCCAAAGAGGTCGATCCAGCCCACATCCTGTCGATGGCTGATCTCGAACTCTCTATTGCCCTTTCTACTCCGCTCGTCGTGTTCAATAACGAGCGTCAGGTTGTTTCGGGCTTGGCCGAGACATGGACGATTCTTCCGCCTGATCGTGTATCGTTCACGCTTCGTAAAAATCTACGCTGGTCAGATGGCTCACAAGTCAAGGCTGTGGAATATAAGACGGCATTGGAGCGAGCTAAACGTCTCTATGGAAACGATCTCAAAGCCCTGTTTGAAGCCGTCACGAAAATCGAGGCCCCTGATGAGCGCACACTGATTTTTGTAACCAAGGGCGCGGCCACAGAGAGCGGACTTCTGCTCAAGCTGACTGAACCCATGTATGGACTTCTGGCCCTGAAGGGTGACGTCCTTAATCTTTCAAAAACAGTCGGGCCGTTTTTTGTGAAAGAAAATCGTGGCGACTCGCTGACGTTGGAAGCAAATAAGAACTGGTATGCCTACACAAGCGCGATGCCCGCACTTATTGAAATCAAACGCCCGAAAGATGGCGTTGATTTGATGACCACCTTCGACAAAGACGACTGGCCGAATCTGACCTCTGGCAGCTCTCTCATGTCGAAAGAAACCCTCGATCAACTAAAGAGCAAGGGCTTCAAAACTTGGCAACGCAGTCTCGACAAGGTTTATAGCCTCTATCCATCAAAACGATTTCTAAAAAACGACGGAGCAAATTTCATAAAGTTGCTTTCAAAGAAGGTGGACAGCTCATCTCTATTAGGTGGACTCACTGGATTCACCAATGCTGAACAATTTTTTCCGCGAGGCTATGAGCTTTATTCCAGTCAGCAGCCGAAGGTTCCCACTGTCGATAAGTGGCGCGGCAAAGGCCCGATCACAGTTCTACTACTCGACACGACAGTTCTTGCGGGAATGCGCGAGAACTTGGCGAAGGTTATCTCTGCGGCATCGGGACAACCAGCTAAAATCGAAGTCATCTCTGTTTCTAAAGCAGGTGATCGCATGAAGCTCGGCGACTTCGACATTTTTGGCGTGCAAATCGCCGTAGCTGATCCAAATTTTGAAGGCGCAATGTCTTTCTTTATAGAGCGAGAGCCGCCGTTCATTCCATCGGGCGATGGTGTAGCGGATTTTGCTGCACAACTTCGCGCTGCTCGCGGATTGCCAACGTCAGCGGATCGCGCCGCCCGCATGAGAGAAATCATCATTCGCGCTCAAGAGGCGGGTCACGTTCTGCCGCTTTTCCATTTTTCTAGCCTTGCCATTGCAAAGCCAGGCGTTGACCTGTCGGAAGTTCCAAACTCGGACGAGACGATTTTATTTTCTAAGGTGAGAATGCGATGAAACCTGAGTCCTTGGAACAAAACGTAAAGCGACAAGCTCTTGCTTGGACAACTGGTGGAATCATCTTCACCCTGTGTCTGACAGGATCGCTTTCACTTTTCTTGATGTTCCAAGATGCAGCCCGCGAAGTTGAAACTATCTCAGCATCAGCCATCGCGTCGGGACGTACCGAGATTCTTTCTGGCGATATCCGCGCTACCGAGCTTCGCTTTAGAAAAAATCTTGGCCTCAAACCAAACGACCGACTTTTATTTCTCGATCAGAACCGTGCGGCTTGGGTTGGTGATTTACGAGAGGAGTCTCTGTCCTCATGTGCGGACCCAACTCCGTGCCGATTGTGGCTCAAGCAGCGAATCGTTTTTGAAAAACCCATTTACTTCGACGATGAAGGACGGCACCTCTGGGGCTATCTTCACATCGAAAAGGCAGCACAAACAGATTGGCCGCTCGTCCTTGGCGTTGCGCTTGCCGTTATCTTGGGAATGCTTATCCAAGGATTTGGTGCATATAGGAACACAATGAAGTCCATTCGGGAAGTCAGCTCGACACTGACGGCTTGGGCAAAAAAGATTTCCGAAAATCCAAAGGATCAATCTGAATATCGCAAAGTGCCTTTCTCTGAGATTGCGCCCGTCGGGAATGCACTCCTCGGCATGAAGGATTATATCATTGCACTCGAAGCGCGAGCCCGCGAGCAAGGGGCACTGGTCACACTTCGTGGAATCGGGCACGACATCCTAAATCCTGTGGCCCGCATAAAACGCCTGTTAGGTTTACTTGAGGCTCAGAGCAGTGCAGATCCTGAAACGCTCGCAAACATTCGCGCCAACCTTAAACGCCTATCAAGCTATGCCGAGCAGTTGAAGCTCATTTACAAGCGGCAACTTGGCGAAGTCACTGACACCGCCTCAACGTCTGATGTCGCCAAAGAAGTGCGCGAGTTGGCTTCGGAATTATTAGCCGACTCTGAAGCCATTGAAAAACGCATCCGATTTCAAGTCGATGCGGAATCGTCGTGCGTGAGTCCGATCCCTGCGCCAGCCTTGAGTCGCCTTATCGAAAATCTATGTAGCAACAGCATCCATGCGAGCCCCGAAGGGGCAACGCTATCACTAAAGGTAGAACCGAAGGCCGACCGTGTTTCGGTTCTTGTGAGCGATGAGGGTGGTGGGATTCTGCCAGAGCTTCAAGCGCGAATCTTTGAAGCGGACTTCACCACCAAAGGAAACAAAGGCACTGGCCTTGGTCTTTTCGTGGTAAAGCAAGTCTGCGAACAATACGGAGGGAAGATCGTCGTTTCATCAAGTAAGAGCGGCACCACATTCACTCTAGATTTTCCCCGCGTGGAGGTAAGACCATGAGCTACCGCATTCTCCTCGTGGACGACGACAGAGAAAATTTGATAGTGAACGAAGCTCTGCTAAGAATGAAGGGCTATCAAGTCAAAACTGTGCAGTCGGGTCAAGAGGCCATAGACACCATCAAAGCGGCCAAGAAAGACTATGCGCTCATCTTGATGGATTACCACATGGTCGGAATGACAGGCGCAGAGGCGGTAGCCGAGATCATAAAGATCAAGCCAAACCAACAAATGTTAGCCTATTCGCTCGACGACAACCGCGATGTAATGCGCGAGACGTTCAAAGCTGGCGTGCTAGATTTTCTCGACAAAAACTCCGAGAACGAAGTGCTACTTTCAACTGTTGCCGCCTACTGCGAAAAGTACGAGCAGAATTTCCGTCTGCTTGATGACGACGACCTTACCCACAGCGAGAAGGAAGACTTCATCAAGAAGATGGGAATGATCGGTCGCTCAGAAAAACTCTATGAGCTGGCCCGTCAGGTCGAGAAGATTGCACCATCAAAAGCAACGACGCTGATTTACGGAGAGAGCGGCACAGGCAAAGAACTTGTGGCTCGTGCGCTTCATAAATGCGGCGACCGATCTAGCGGTCCCTTTGTTGCCGTCAACATCGCAGCGGAGCAAGCATCACTCCTCGACTCTTCGTTGTTCGGTCACAAAAAGGGTTCTTTCACTGGAGCCACGCACGATCAGGCTGGAAAATTCCAGCTCGCACATCGAGGAACAATCTTCCTCGACGAAATCGGCGACATGAATCTTGATCTTCAAGTAAAACTCCTGCGAGTTCTGCAAGAGCGTGAAATCACGCCAGTCGGGGCGACACGCCCGATTTCGGTAGATGTGCGGATCGTCGCGGCTACCCACCGAGATTTACCTAAACTTATCGCCGAGGGAAAATTCCGCGAAGACCTCTACTACAGACTGAGTTCAGTGATTTTGGAAACCGCGCCGCTTCGCTCTCGACCCGACGACATAGAGCCGCTCGTTATTCACTTCACGCGGGAGGTCTGCAAAGAGAACGGTTTTGACCGTTCATTCCATCGCCGTTGCCTCGAAGTGCTGCGTGAGTATTCTTGGAAGGGCAACGTGCGTGAGCTTCGCTCGGTCGTTGAGAGGCATCTGATCGGCGCGGACAGCGAGATCGTGCGCGCTGAAGACCTTGAAGCTCTTTTGTATCAAAAGAGAGAAATCGAAGACCCAAGAACGCTCGAAGAAATAGACCGCTACCTTCACGAAAAGAAGCGGCAGATGATGGCGGATGTTATGAAAAGCTCCAGCTCCAAAGCTGAAGCTGCCCGCCGACTCAACATTGCCCCAAACCGACTCCACTATTTCACCGAAAAATACGGGCTCGATCAGAAATGATGTGCTTCGTGATGGGCTATTTGTTTTTTGTAGCGGCGGAAGTGCAAGAGCTTTTAAAGAGATCAGCTTAAGGCGCTCGCGGGAAGCGCCGATCAGCCACAATCAAGTAACTAATGGCGGCTACGTTTACACTTGCATGGTTACAAAGGTCCCGAGTGCTTACTGCATCGAAACCTTTATTTGCAAACAACTCTGCTGCGGCACGCAGAAGCTTCGTTCTATTGTTGTCAGACTCCGCACTCATAATGAACTCCTACTTCGAAAAACCATGTTCTTGAGTTTTACGTTTTGAAATAAAACGACTTCCAATTCTACGAACAAAGTCTTTAAATCGATCAACATAGACAAACACCGAAGGCAGCACAATCAAGGTCAACAATGTTGAAGAAATCATACCGCCGATAATTGCAACCCCCATCCCTGTACGGGCCTTAGAGGCTTCACTCAAACCGATTGCAATCGGCAAAGTCCCTGCAATCAAAGCAAACGATGTCATCAAAATTGGGCGAAGACGTGTTTTACCTGCCTCAATTAGGGCCTCATTACGACTCATGCCTTTTTCGCGCATCATCTGTAAGGCGTAATCCACCAACAAGATACCATTCTTACCCGCCACCCCGATCAACATAAACAGACCGAGAATCGCAAAGATACTGATGGTTTCTTTCATGACAAACAATCCCAAGAATGCACCACTCAATGCCAGTGGTAAGGCAATCATGATTGTAAACGGAGTGATGAAAGACTCGTACAAACTTGCCAAAATAAGATAGATAAAGAGAATCGCAAATCCTAAAGCCAAGACCGTCGACGAAATAAGATCGCCCATGTTCTCGGCTTCACCGGCAAAACTGTAACGAAGACTTGATGGAAGCTCAATCGTACCGCCTGGACCCAACATTTTATTGATGTCTGTAACAACGTTACTTAAACCCACCCCAGGCGCAAGCCCTGCAGTGATTTGAATATAACGACCACGATCTTGACGCTCGATAGAGGCTGGTCCCGACTTAATATCACCACTGGCAACGTCTTGCAATCGAACCAACTTACGATTGATATTCGGAATATACACCTGATTGAAAGTCGTTTTTATATCGCGTTGGTCCTCTTGCAACCGAACACGCACTTCGTACTCACGACCCTTTTCACGAAACTTAGCCGGTGTGAAGCCCTCAACCTGGGCACGTAATTCTGAACCCATGTTTTTGGTATTGATACCGTAACGTTTTGCGGCCCCTGGTTTTAACTGAACTTGCATCTCTGGCTTACCAGGGCGGAAGTTTGAGTCAACGTCCTTTAAGCGTGGATCGGTTTTCAATTTTTCAAAAATCTGTAATCCATATTTTTCTAGGTCTTTTGGATCCGCTGAAATAATATTCAACATAATTGGCTGACCAGCCATACCACCCGATGCCTCGTATTTCTTAACAACAGGATTTGCAGTCTCTTTGTATTTTGCCAATTGATCACGTAAACGATCGCGGAATACTTCCGTTTTAATTTTACGAACTTTACCTGGCTTCAAACGTACATAGAAACTAGCTTTATTCGCCTCACCGTACGCACTACCAATAATCATTGTTGTAAAATCAACCTGTGGATTTTCATGGATGATCTTATCAACTTCAGATCCTATTTTATGCATTCCATCCAAGCTTGTTCCCGGAGCCATCTCTAATGTCACAGTGATTTCACCACTATCATCATCAGGAATAAAACTTGCTGGCACCTTTGTCACAGAATACATACTGACAAAGAAAACAACCAAAGTCGCAATAATAGTAAGAATCGGATGACGAAGAGTTACTCGAAGCAATGCTTCGTAAATTCTTTCAAGCCATGATTGAAAGCGATCAAATCCTTTCAACATACGACCAATCGTTTTATCATAGATGGATTTTTTCGCATCCGCCGCATGAGAACCGTGTCCGTCACCGCCGAAGTATGCCGCCAACATCGGAATAATTGTTAAGGCCACAAATAAACTCACGGCCATGGCAAATGCCACGGACAAACCAAAGGATTTTAAGAACTGACCAATAGTACCAGACATCATACCAACAGGCACGAATACCGAGACAACCACGAGTGTGATCGCAAACACGGCCATTTGGATTTCTTCAGTCCCTTTCTCGGAAGCCACGAAGGCATCTTCACCCTTTTCCATACGGCGATAAATATTTTCAATAACCACGATGGCGTCATCAATCAAAAGACCAATCGCCAAAGTTAAAGCAAGTAATGTAATAATATTTATCGAAAAACCCGCAAGCTTCATAACCATAAAGGCACTGATCAATGAAACTGGCAAAGATAAAGCCGTGATGAAAGTGGTCCGTGCAGAACCCAAGAAGAAGAACACCGTAATAACTGTTAAAATAATACCGATAACAATCGTCTCATAAACTTCAGAAACGTTATCCTGAATCTTTACAGAGGCGTTTGTAACAGTTCGTAATGTTAAATTCGCGTTCATTTTTTTAAGTTCAGGGGTCATACGTTCCATTTGTTTTAGAACGTCTTGAGCCACCTTCACTGTATTTGAACCAGACTGACGGTACACCTGCAAGAAGAGGGCCTTGTCGCCGTTCACAAAAGCGCGGGACTTTTCATCTTCTAAAGTATCTTTAACAATACCAAGATCAGCAACACGAGTTGGCACTTCATTACCAAAAAGGTTTACCAGAGTATCTGAAATTTCCGGAACGGACTGGAACTCACCAAGGCCACGGAATACTAGCTCTTGCTCGCCACGACTGACTTTTCCGCTTGGTACGTTTTCACCAGAAGCACCAATTTGTGATGCCACTTGGCTGACTGAAACCTCGCGATTGCGAAGCTTGTTACGATCCAACAAGACTTGAATTTCACGTTTACGGCCACCTAGGATATCAATAGCACCAACGTTACTAATTTGTTCTAAGCGTGGCTTAACAAACTCATCAGCAATATCGTAAAGCTCAGCATCACCCATGCCCGGACCAACAAGTGACAACATCAAGATAGGTGTATCAGAGGGGTCAAACTTTTTGATCACAGAGTCTTCAACCTCAGTAGGCAACTTCGCTTTTGCAATGTTCACTTTATCGCGAACCTGTTGCTCTGCATATTTCGAGTCAATGTCGCTGCGGAATTCAACGATAACTTGGCTGACGCCCTCTAAACTTTTAGAGGTCATACGTTTAATACCGGAAATGGTACTGATCTCTTCCTCTAATGGTCGACTGATAAGTGTTTCAACCTCGGCAGGCCCAGCGCCCGCATAGATCGTTTGCACTGTAACAACCGGCACACTCACGTCCGGGAAAAGATCCACACTCATGGACTTGAAACTTGCCCAGCCCACAACCACCATGGCAATAGTGACGCAAGCAATGAAAATTGGTCTTTTGATTGATGTACTTGCTAAGCTCATAACTATTTGCCCCCTTCAGAGGATGCAGCTTGGTACTGTTTTAATTGCGCTTGTAATCCAAGGATACTGGCCGCGGACTTAACACGAGTTAACGCCGCAGATGTGTAATCTTGTTCAAAAAGCAATACTTGATAAGTCGTTGTACGCCCCTGACGAAGGCGAGTTCTTTCATTGTCTAATTTTGTTTTTTGCACTTCTTCAATTCGTCCTAAGAGCTTCAAGTTATCCCGAGCATCTGTAAGATTGCGAGTCAAATTCGCCCAATCCTGATCTTGCGCATACTTAGCGTATTCAAAATTCAATTCTGCAGCTTTTTCTGATTTCGCCGCTCCGTCTTTAGCATCTGAAGTGGCTCCCATATTGAGCGGCATTTTGAAGTTAAGCCCCACAAAAGCCGTGTCACGATTCGCCTGCCCTGAATTTTTAAGGGCTTCGCTCAGTGCTTCATCACGTCCATTCAACGCATAAGAGCCTGAAAGATCCAAAGTCGGTCGATTGCGCTCAGACACTAGTGCCGATGAGGCTCTTGCGGCAATCAATTGTGCCTCTGTTGCTTTCACATCTAAACGATCGCCTGGGCGCTTCGTAGGTACAGCAATGGTCTCTAGGGCTTTGTAGTTTACAGATTGAAGTTTATCTACAGGAGCATAGGTCTCTGCATTACGAAATTTATTGAAACTGCGAAGGGCATCTTTCTGTTCATTACGAGCCACTTGCAATTCCAGTGTACGACCTTCAACTAAAGCTTGAGCTTGGATCACATCGGATCTTTCACCAAGATTCATTCTTTGTTTTTTACCAACATAATCATAGATATTTTGCGCAGCCTTCAAAGCTTGTTCTTGAATGACAACCACATCTTGCCACGCAGATAAACGCCAGTAAGCCGCTTCAGCACCAATCAAGATATTTACTGATTGTGCGCCATTGCTGTAAGCCTCGGCATTGTTCTGTTGTCGTACGGCCTCTTCATTGGCTTTAGCATTGCGACCAAAACCACCGCCCCATAAAGGCATTGTGAGTTCAATTTTCGGAGCCGCATCCCAATAATCTGTGGCAACAGTTGGGCCGAAGCTAGCATTCACGAATTTAGTTTTAGTGAGGTCATAATAAAATCGCGTCTGCAAACCAAAACTAAACTGCTGAGAAACACCCAGCTTATAGTTTTGCAACTCCATCTTATCGTAAACCATCACAGCGGGACTGCCGAGTTTTCCATCGTGGCCCGCACGAAGCTCTGCAAATAATTGTGGTGTAAAGAACAGATCTGCTTCACGTGCTTTTAAGAATGAAGCCTCTGACTGAGTGCTTGTACCCTTGTAGGCATTGCTCTGACCCCTTACCTGATCCATGTATTCATTCAAGGTCATTGCACTTGCCGTATTTACCAAGCCCGCACTGAGCGCGACAACGGCCGCCAAAAGCGCTGTGGTGGTTTGTTTGGTCGTCATTTTAAACTCCTGATTTAAGTAATCACTTACATACATATAATTACGGTATTTCTAATATGTACTCAAGTGATTTGGTTATGACTAAACTCTATACAATTCTAGATATTTTATAGCCACCATTGCAAAGGAAAACTCAACCATGTAGTTTGGCTCTTACCTCAATAAATAGCATATCGCTTTCATCCGAATCCCAGAAGGAGCCGATGGGAAAGACTTTCTCCAGGAGCTGACGTGAATCGAGATTTTTTTCATCGATAAACTGTTCAAATTTTTCAACCGTCGCCTTATCTTCAATTGTGAAAGCCTCGAAAGCAAAGCAGTCAAAGTTATCGCCAAAATCCTTCATTAACCTGAGAATAGTTTGTCGAGACTCAGCAACATCATGAAATTCGCCGAAGAAGAGCGCTGTGTCGCCATTCATTTTTCGCGAAAGATCTTGTGCAACTTGTTTAATGTCAGAACAGGATTTGGCAGGATGCGGGAATATCAAGGCTATGCTTATCGCGAAGATTAAGGTGCGAAAATCCATCTCTAAATATTAATCCAAACTTGTTGTGCCAGTTAGTCCAGAAAGTAATGGATAAATGGCAGTCGTCATCCAGCGGCACTGAGCCTTCCATAACGGGGATTTAACGAGCGAACAGAAGGTCAACCTACCTGATCGCACTTACCACAACCAAACAGCCGCAGTCGTGTTTTCGGACCGCAGCAACACCGCTGACGTCAATAAAGCGATACTAAATAGCCATGGCTATTGCAGATACAACGTCTGCCGATGTCTGCACCCAATGCCCAAACCTACCACTACCACCGCCACGAACCCGAAAAAACAAGGCTCTACAAACTGATTCAGGCCAACTGGCTGACGTTCCAGAGCCAGGTCGAATGGGACTTGGGGCATCCGCTACCAGATTTCGTGATCAAGGAGTTTGAGGAGTATTTGCGCTGCGGGATACTGGCGCACGGATTTCTACGAGCCCAGTGCACCAGTTGCCATCACGAGATGCTGGTGGCGTTTAGCTGCAAAAAACGCGGATTCTGTCCATCATGTGGAGCTCGGCGGATGTCAGAGACCGCAGCCCACTTAGTCGATCATGTTTTGCCGCACAAAAACATCCGACAATGGGTACTGACGTTTCCGGTGCCGATCAGACTGTGTTTGGCAGTTAGACCCAAAGTCATGGCAAGGGCTCTGGATATCGCGCACTTGGTGATCGGCCAATATTATCGCAAAAAAGCGGGACTTGGTGCCAAAAACTCCAAATCAGGAGCTGTAACCCTGATCCAGCGATTCGGTGGAAGCCTAAACCTAAACATCCACTTCCACCAACTGTTTGTGGATGGCTGCTATGAACTGAACGAACAAAAACAACCCATCGACTTCTGGGTTGCAAGTCCACCAACAGTTAAAGAGATCGAAGAGGTTTTAACAAAAATCATTGCTAAGCTCACCAAATACCTGGAACGACAAAAAATCATCATCCGCGACACCGAAGACGGATTCCAAATACCTATTCCCGATGAAGATACGCTCTCCAAACTCCAAGCCACGTCGGTGACCTACAGATTTGCGACAGGAAAAAGTAAAGGCAAAAAGGCAATGGTTCTGAAGTCCATCACCGACAACGATCACACAGCAACTAAAGGACTTGTTGCAAAGAACTCAGGCTTTTCACTTCACGCAGGCGTTGCTACTAAAGCTCATGAGCGGGACCGATTAGAAAAAGTATGCCGGTATATTGCAAGGCCCGCAGTCGCTGAAGAACGACTTTCAACAAACGATCAAGGTGCTGTGATTTATCGGTTCAAAAAGCCATGGGACGATGGCACCACTGCTATGAAGTTAACACCGATGGAGTTGATGGAACGACTCGTGGCTTTGATCCCACGGCCCCGAGTTCACTTAACTAGATATCACGGCGTACTCGGCCCACACTACAAATACCGAAAACAAATCGTACCAAAACCTCCAGAGCTGAAGCTAGTTCCAGACAATCAAGTTGCAATCGAATCAAAACAACTTGAACTGAAAAAGAAAAACATTCCCTGGGCAAGGCTACTGGCCAGAGTATTTGGCATCGACGTTGAAACTTGTTCCAAGTGCGGGGGCAAGATGAAAATCATTGCCGCCATTGAAGACCCTAAAGTGATTCGGAAAATATTAGACAATGTAAGAAAGCAGGCATCCCCTCAGGGGAACATCCAAAAATGGACCTCGTGCTAGGTTAAAATTAAACCTAAGCCGTGTCAGACCCTCTCGGGATTGGATGTAAAATGGAACGTTAAACCCATTTAATCCAAAGGAGGATGCCGCTTATGAAATATTATATTGGACTCGATGCCCACTCGACAACATCAACTTTTGCAGTTGTTGACGAAAATGGACAATGCATTTTACGAGAAACCGTTAAAACATCGGAGCAAAGTCTAGTTCATGTAATCAACAAAGTTATTGGCGAACGCCATATGACTTTCGAAGAGTCTTCGATATCGCAATGGCTGTACTTGCAGTTGAAAGACAAAGTCGACAATTTATTAATTTGTAATCCAACGTATGTAGCGAAAAAACAGGGAGCAAAAACAGATTTCAGGGACGCGCTTCATTTGGCAAATGAACTGCGCACCAATCATTTACAGCCAGTATTTCACGATACAAGCCACTGGATGGAGATCCGCACTACCGTGAGCGGTTACTTGGATATCGTCGAGGAAATTGTAAGATTTAAAAACCGCCTAAAGGCGGTTTTCCGAGCTGAGGCAATTCAAACAGATGAGAATAGTTTTTATAAAAATAATTCAAGGGTAAAGGAATTAAAAAATCCAGCAGCCAAATTTGTGGCTGAAAAATTATTTAATCAAATTGAATTTCTTGAGAATGAAAAAGACAAGTACAAAGAGGTTTTCGAAAGGAATCGAAAAAAGTACCGACCGATTCGGAATTTGATGACGATACCCGGGATCAGTATAATCCGCGCAAACATTATTGCAGCGATCGTATGCCAGCCAAATCGTTTTGAAAATAAACACAAATTTTGGGGCTATTGTATGTTGGTTCGCCATATACAGATTTCCGGCGGAAAAATTTATGGAAACAAAAGATTTTTTGGACGGCGAGAACTGCGAAACGTGTTTCTTGGCGCTGCAGAAAATGTAATGAGGCTCGATGGTGAACTTCGTGATCGATACGACGCGCTTCGCGCCAAAGGCGCAGATCACAAGGATGCTAAGGTAAATTTAGCTCGGCAAATAGCATCGATCGCTTTGTGCCTCTTGAAAAATAACGATAAATATAATGAAAACTATGCCGATTACTTAAAGGAGCGCAAAAAGTTACGAAAAGATTTTTTTGAACAAAGTTTATAGCTGATAGCCCTTGATTTATTCGAATAACACATGGAAGTGATGCGAGAAGTTGATTCCTTTTTCAAGCTGACTAGCCGGAAAAGCAAATTGATTTTTGATAGGAAAGGATAACTTCGGATGAACTTCAAGGTGCAGGCAGAGGCCCAATATTTTCTTGACGGTTTAACGATAAAACACGTCCACTTTTAGACTGGCACGCCTGCGTTTTTAATCCAACATTGTTATGGCCTTTGTGGCCCAAACAGAAGAATGAATGCGCTAGAGGCATAAATCCGATCAAAACAATGGAAGAGGTTCATAAAAAACTTTTCCATGATGTATTCGAAGAAAAAGAGCCACCAGACACGACGACCGGGGATGCAAGCATCAGGTCTCGGCTTAGCTTGGGAAACCAAGCGAAGGAAAACTATTACTCTTAAAGGCTTGCTTTCTTACAGAAGATCACATGGGGCTTGATACAAAACCACCGCAGCTCACGCCTGCCAGAGGACCGCCATTGCGAGATAGTCATTTCCCAGATGACTTTCTCCAGCAGCATTTCGAAGACTTTCAACAATTCAACGACTAAGAAATTAGCCGTAACGGATCCGCTCGCTCAAAATCAGAAAAAACAAGCTCCATAAATCAATTTCATGGCCAAAACTTCAGAAAAACGGGAAATTCGTTGCCAAAGACCCATCCCAATTACACAATTTTACCAAGAACACCGGCGAAACTAGATGTCAGGACGGCCAATTCGGGCTTTATTCGCCCTATCCTCATGAATACGTAATGAGGTTTAAAAAGCGACTTTAATTCCTAAAGATCCAAACCAATCGGCATCGATAGTTGCTGATCCGCGGTCTTTATTCATAAAACCTTTACCAATATAAAGCGTACGGTCAAAACTACGCCCCGCTTGAAATTCTAACTGCATCTTTTTCATCAGCACAGAGCGAAAACCCGCAGCCAGCTTCTGATCTTGCAGCGTTAAACGATCGCGGTCTTGTTCACGCTGATGCAGAATGTAAGACTGCTGATTAAAACTGTAATGCAGAAAAGTTTGAAACTGATTTCTTTGTCCATAAGCAATTTCTGATTGCACGTTAGTTACAAATAATGAAAACGAATATGACCAAAGTTCTTCAGGCGTCCACTGCAGTGATAAAACAGGCAAACCAAATAATCCCGTAAATGTAGGTGTGCGATACATGTAAATCACACCTGGTATAGGAAAGAAATTAATAAACGGACTATTATTACTCATGTATAAAGCATAAATCCAATAACCATTTCCTGAAGCGGGTTTTCCGTAAGTTAAATTTATACTATAACTAGCATCTTTATTAGCAACAGATGGTTTATCACCGGCATAGCCTGCCGACGCGCGAACAGTTAGCATTCTTTTATCTGAAAGCTGTGAAAAATACTGAGCGCCAACTTCATAGCGATGTAAGTCTGTCGGTAATTCTCTGCCGTTATCAAGTTTTACTGTTTCACCTAAATGCAACTGTCCTGCCGCTAATGATGAACCAATCGTGTAACCTTCACCTTTATAAACTGGAACAGAAAAATCGACTTTGTGCTCAGAATAAGAAGGATTTTTTTCACCCTCACCAGGCATTACACGGCCCGAATAAGTGATTAATGGAATTGGTGGCCCCATAGCGTTTGAACCACCAAATGAAGTTAAAGCACCGCCGCCACGTTCTTCGGCCCCAGACATCATCTGAATATATCTTTCGATTTCTTGTTTGCACTGCGGATTTAATTCAGCTGCACGACTTAATAAACACTTAGCGACATCACGCGGAGCCTTTTTGTCAGAGCAAAATTTTACAGCATCATCGCTACAAGCTGACGGAAGTGGTGGTGCTGATTTATCTTGCGCGTTCGCTGAAATAGAAAATAAGACTGCAGTTGCTATAAAAAACTTAAGAATAAATTGTGTCATGCCTAAACACCGTATCAAAATAGGTAGCTTTTGCAAGGTACGCCCGATTGTGTCCTAAATATCTTTACAATAGTTTACTAGGAAACTATATTTATAAGTATGACCAAAAAAGTAAAAAATGAAGTCAGCTCATTTACATCTCATATAGGTTACCGCCTAAGAGTCGTTTCCAACGCGGTTTCACATTCGTTTGCCCGAAAACTAGAAGCCACTGGCGTCACCGTGGCGGAATGGGTCATCTTACGCGAAATGTATTCTATAGATAACAAAACATCTTCTCCGATTGCTTCAAAAACCAATCTTCATGAAGCATTGAGGCACGGATCGCTCTAAGCCTTCTGAGGCGGGCTAAAGAGGACTCAGCCTATTTCGCTACTGACGACGTGCCACCGAGTTAAAAGGATCGCGTTATTGACCTAGGGCTCCAGCGTCCAGCTCAGGGACTTTTAAGAACCGGAAATTGTCACCGGCCTATAATCAAATTTAATGTATTTGACTTGGTAGCAGATCGGTCAAGAATGCAGAGTTCGCACCCCAGAACGCTCAGGTGCGATATTACGCGCCCCAGGCAGAACGATTTCCTTATTGACCGCCGATCTAGAGCTGGGATATGTAGTTAGGAATTTTATTTGCATCCCCTTCTGCGAGACACTATGACTTCCGAGATCCCCGCATCCATCCAAAAACAAGTCGATGAAGCTGCTTCAATTATTCGGAAGCATCTCGGACGACACCTGATAGCTACTTATCTATATGGATCTGCTCTTGATGGAGGCCTGAAACCTGAGAGCGATATCGACCTATTCGTTGTCGTCAATAACTCGCTGTCAGAATCTAATCGCAAGCAGCTCATGACTGAAATGCTGTCAGTTTCTTCATATCCTGCTGCACATGGCATTCGACCTATTGAAGTCACGGTCGTCGATGCTCGAACTCTTAAACCTTGGGTTTACCCACCAAAACGGGAGCTTCAACTCGGAGAATGGCTCCGTAAGGACATCGAATCTGGCTCATTCGAATCTCCAAAAGCTGATCCGGACCTGGCGATCCTGATCACCAAGATTAGAAAGTCCAGCATCGCTCTTCACGGCCCATCTGCGATGGAAATCTTCGACGAGGTTCCGGAGGCGGACCTCAAAAAGGCTTTGCTAAGTACCCTCCAGCAATGGCAGTCAGTAAACGAGCTCCGGGGGGATGAGCGAACCATCGCCTTGGCGATCGCTCGCATTTGGTTTACGGCCTTGACCGGGACCATTACTTCGAAGGACAAGGCCGCAGAATGGCTCATTCCGCAGGTGCCGATACATCATGCCAAGCTCCTCACTGAAGCCCGCAATGGATATCTAGGAATAGCGCCTGATCGTCTCGCCGAGAAGCACCAGGAATTACTCAACTTTGTCACGTATGCTCAAAGCAAACTCGAAAAAACTCTAAGCGGCGATACGGCGAAGCGGCTCTAATTTATATTGCCGATCAGTACGAGAGCATGAGCCTTAAAACTTCAAACGTCGATATTCTCAAACTTTTCCCATCAAAATCATCCGAATAATGACACTACGATCTGTAGGGCTAGGCAGTCGAGTCAGCACTGCCGACGTGACCTCCGAAAATCCGCTCGGTAGCACGTCGGTCATAAAGACGCTAGGGCTTCAAACAAAAAAGGGCCGCGACAAGCGCAGCCCTTCGACAACATGAATCTTGATTCAATGACCTATTACGAGGCCGTCACCGCTAACGGTGGGGTATCGTTCTGAACAGTGGGCTCAACCACAGCGACGGATTCTGTTTTTTGTTGCTCATCCTCCTGAGCCTTGAAAGCCGCTTTCTTTGCAAGGAGTTCCCGCTTGCTCGCCGACACCGAACCATGCGAACAACGAGCGATTCTGGAAATCTCTCTAAACGAGAGCCCTGCCTCTAAAAGAGAATGGATCAAAGCATCGTTTCTCTTGCGCTCTCGGCCTATTTTTTTACCTTTTGCCTTGGCATTCTGGAGACCTGCAATCACGCGATTTCTTATAATTTCCCGTTCCATCTGCGCCAAGGCCCCGAGAATCGTGAATAATGCCAATCCCATAGGGGAATTTGTGTCGAGCTGTTCCGTCGTCGAGACAAATCTCACGTTTTTCTCTTTGAATTTTTGGAGAGCTTTCAGCAAATGGCTCACACTTCTGGCGAACCTTGAGAACGAGAACACAAACACCTGAGAGC
>JAHBUS010000009.1 GCA_019637955.1 Pseudobdellovibrionaceae bacterium
ATGAGGCGGTGTCCCCGGCCCCCGTCTCGGCGGCGCCCGTGGCCAAAATTCTTCCGTTAAAAAAGAAAACCATCGCGTCCGCAAGTGTCCTGAAACGCCAACCTTCGGCGGCCAAAGCCGTGGGTGACGATTTTCAGATGCCCTCCGGAAACGATCCTGGATTTGACGACAACTAAAAAGAGGACATCATGAAAATTCAATGGAGTGTGGCCGTTTTGTTCTTCAGTCTCGCCGTTTCGGCTCAGGCCGAGGAACCCGGCCGTCCGTCCGCGTCTTGCGGGTCGGCGCGCGTTTTGAGCGGAACGACTTGCGCGGACGCCAAAGTGCAATTCGATCTCGCGTCGTGCCCGGGGCATTCAGGCCCAGCGCCCGGTCTCATCACGTGCAGTAAAAAAGGGCTCACCGCGCGCTACCAAACGCCCTCATGGCGTTTTGAGGCCAAATTTGAACGCGCTGAAGATGGCTGGGGGGGCGTCGCCTGGAAACCGGCCGGCCCCGTGGTTCGTTACCAGCGACTGACGGCCTCATCTCCCGCGACTCCGGAGGTGCGCGAGCCCGCCGAGACCAAACCTGTTTCGGACAAAGAGTTTCCCGCCAAAGCCGAAGAAACCCCCGCTCCGGCGGCCACCTTTAAATTCGGTGCGTTCGGCGACTTCCGTTACACGGTGTTCTCCGCGCCCGAAAATCCGTCGGTCACCAACGCCAACGCGGAGTCTGGTTTTGGTTTGGAGGACGGCGCCCTCTACGGTTCGTACGAAAAAGACCGGGTGAGTGTTTACGCCGATCTCGCTTTCCGACGCATGAAAGACGTCGACACCAACGCCGCCGCGACAACGCCCAACCAATCGTCAAACAGCACGATCGCGGTCGGGGTCGACAAGTCGCAGTTGTACCTGAAATACAAAGTCACGCCCGTGTGGTCGGTGACGCTGGGACAGTTCGATACGATTTACGGTGTTGAGCTCAATGACTCCAAAGACCGTTTCTTCGGGAAGACGGGTTTGGTCTACGACGTGACTTTGCCCGTGACCCACACGGGAGCTTTGGTCGAAGCGGCAAAGAACGGCTATTACGCCAAGGTTTTGGGCGCCAACCCCAACAACCGCGGCTCGTATGGCTCCTCGACTGCGCGTGACGACAAAACTGAATATGGCGCGGCTGTCGGTTACGGCAATGAGCTGTGGCACGGGCAAATCGGCTACCTGAGCCGTTCAGTCTTGAAGTCGAACGGCACCGAGTTTGGTTCTCGCTCGCTCTTGGATGTCCTGTTCGGCATGAGCCTGGGGTCGTTCGCTTTTGACCTGGAGTACAATCAGCTCTCGGACCCGAACAAGAACACACTTTCCAGCGGTGATGCTGGCGACCTGGAAAAGCCAGGCCAAGGAATGCTGGCGCTGCTCTCGTACAAGTTCAGCGATGAGCTGGTGCTCGCGCTGCGCGGGGAGCAGCTCAAAGACGACCCCGCGGCGGCCTCGATCGACACGGTGTCATCAGCGGGTGTCAGCTTGGGTTACAAAGTGGCTCCCGAACTCCAGGTGCGGACCGAGTATATCTCTTACGATTATAAAAACTTAGCGGGAACCAGCTGGAAAGACTCTCGCTTCAGCATTTCGACTTTGTTTAGCTTCTAAAAAAGGGCGCGCTCACGGCGCGCGTTGATCAAAAAGCAAACCGAAGTTCCCATGAAAAAACGCGAGCGAGAGCCGCGTTTTTTCACGCAAAACTCCTTATGCGAAGGCAAACAAACGCTTGGGGTCCGCGAAAAGCCCCGGCGCATTCTAAAATCGACTTCATGGCGATTTAAACCGGTCCCGAGGGGACGGTGACGACAATTGCCGTCACCACCCATGTCATTTTTCAAGGCCCCCGAATCAATCCCTGAGAGCAAAGGCCCTTTGTTATCTTGATCAGGTCTCAAGAGAGATCGGAAAGGAGTTCACATGGCGCCTCAAACAAAAATGCAAAATCAGACCTTCGGGTTTTTACGGGCGTCTCTCCTGGCACCTCTTCTTTTGATCGCTCTGGGCTGCGGTAAAGTGGACACCACCAAAGCCACCTCGTCGCTCCAGTCGGGACAAAACCGTGAGCGCACGCAAGGCGGGGAGATGCCTCGGCCCAGCCCTGGGAATCCCGAGCGTTTGCCGGAACAGCGCCCTCCGAGCGGTTCCAATCAAAGTCCTCAAGCTGAGCCGAGTGCGGCCCCGCCGTCGACTCCGGAACAGCAAACGCAAACTCCGCCCGCCGCTCCCGCGCCCGAAACTCCGCGAGAGCCGGGCGATGGAAGCGCCACTCCCGTCCAGCCGGGCGCGGCCACCGTTCAGCCGTCGGCTCCCGAAACCGAAAAGCAAGAGGCGCCCGCGCCGCAAGCTCCGCGCACGGTTCAGCCCGTCGCGCCGAACACGCCCGCGCAAGAGACGCGTCCGCAAGCGCGTCCCAATGCGACTCCCACACCTAAGCCCAACGTGACGCCTCCGGCGCAAACGGCGCCGGCGCGCCCCCCGGCGACGCCGCCCGTGGCCACGCGCCCGAACGTGACGCCCACGCCGAAACCCGCAGCTCCCGCGCCTCCGGCATCGCAGCCGGTGCTGCCGACCCAGCGTCCGGCGGCGGGGCCTCAATTGCCTCGCGAGGAGACACCCGCGAACAACCGTCAGTTGAGCCCGAATGAAATCGCCGAGTCTGGAATGATCCGTCCCACGGTGTATTATTTCCCCGAGTTCAACGATGACCGAACACCTTGCGATGGGCGCGTGAATTTTCATGGCTCCAATGGCGAGGTGATCACGCAGGTTTGCGAATCGACGCTGAAGGCGTGCGGTCTTCAAGGTTCTTGCTCAATCGTCAAAAACGGACGCTCACGCGCGTTCAACATTTTGACCCGCGTGAGCGGTCAAGACCGCTTCTTCGAAATCGATGAAGACGGTTGCAAATTCGGTTACGGCGTTCAGCAGATCTGTTTGGATCCGTTCTACACGCTCGCGGCCGATCTGGATGTGTACCGTCCCGGTGACGTGATTTACGTTCCCGCCGTCGCGGGCTTGCAGCTGCCGAATGGCCGCACGCATGACGGCTTCTTCGTGGTTCGTGATCGCGGTCGTGGCATTAACGGAAAAGGTCGCTTCGATTTTTTCTCGGGCTTCTTCAGTTGGACGAACTCGACGAACCCGTTCACCAAGATCGGTCTGACCGATACCGGCACCAATGTTCCTTATTACAAGGTGACGGGCGAGCGGGCGGCGCGGGTCAGGGCCCTGCGAGGGTATCCGGGGCTTCCCCCCGCACCGATCGCGGCCCGTCCCACGAACACGTCCAATGCTTCGCGCCCGGCAGGACGCGCCCTCGGTCGGTAATCCCGCGTTTTTCTCATAGCGAGAATCTCCAATGGATGGGCACCTTTAGGGTGCCTCAAATTTAAAAAACATGAATCATCCTCAAGTCTTGACGCAGTGCGCCGAAGAGTATGGAGACTGCGTCCGAGTGTTTCCGAGATCGAACTGTGGGCACCAGCAGGACCTCTAAGCCCGGCGTGACAGCCGGGCCAAGGTCCGGGCAAGCAAGGGCAGCCGGAGCTGTGAACTCCGGCCACCCAAGACTCCTCCTCAAAGGGAGGCAATGTGGGTTTGCGGATCAATACCAACGTGGCGTCTATCGCGGCTCAAAGGTCGCTGTCGCAATCGCAACGAAAACTCGAAGACAATTTGAAGCAGCTGTCCACGGGTAGCCGCTTTGCCGATCCCACGGCGGGTGCGGGCGATTTTGCGATTGCCGAAAAACTCCGCGGACAAATCAAAGGAACCAATGCGGCGAGAATGAACGCGGAGAACGCGATCTCATTTGTGCAAATCGCCGAAGGCGGGCTGAGCGAGCAAAACAATATCTTGGTGCGCATGCGGGAGTTGTCTGTGCAAGCCGCAAGCGACACGTTCGGGGACGAAGAACGGGTCCTGCTGGACAAGGAGTTCACGCAGCTCAAGGATGAGCTCGACCGCATCGCCAACACCACCCAATTTGGCTCTCACAAATTGCTCTCGGGCGAGAGCAAACATTTCGATTTTCAAGTGGGCGCGTACAAAGGCGAAGAGAACGTGATTCAATACGACTCGAACACCAACACCACGGCGAGCGGTCTTGGCATTTCGGGTCTGTCGGTGAGCGATGCGGATGATGCGCGCGACTCGCTGGAGAGCATCGACGAAGCGCTGGGCGAGATCGCCAGTGCTCGCGCCGGTTTTGGCGCGGTTCAATCGCGCCTTGAAAGCGCGTCGGCGAACGCCGCCGTGCAATCCGAAAACTTGCAGGCCGCGCATTCGCGAATCGCCGACACCGATTTTGCCGAGGCTTCCGCCGAGATGTTCAAACAGCAAGCTCTGCAGCAATACCAAGTCGCCGTGCTCGCGCAGGCGAACCAATACCCGATGAGCGTGCTCAAGCTCATCGCTTAGTCGAAATCCAGATCCTGTTCTGAACTGAAACCGTCAAATGAAACCCGCCCGGATCCAAGAACGAGGCGGGTTTTCTCATTTTGGCGCGCGCATTTGACAAGCCTGAAACCTCTTTTTCGCCTCAGGCTGAAACAAACTCGACCTTCGTCGCAAATTTTTTTCTTTTCTCTTTGTCGAAAGATATCCAACACAAGACGCACTGCGTCAAAAGCTAGACTAGACCAAGGTCCTCAAGGTTCCTGGACCAAGGCCGAGAAGTACGGTGTTCGCAAAACACGTTGGAGACAAAGAAGATCGACCTCGAAACCTCGGCGCAGTCAAAGTCCGCGGTGAAGAAGTCCTCCTCTGAATCCTGCAAGCCGAGTGTCTGTCACCACGGAGCTTGCGGGACCTCCAATTCACAAAAACAAAGTCGCGCCTAAAATGCGCGCAAAAGTCGCACGAGAGTGCGCAAGTCTGTTGGGAGGACTGTTTTATGGGCTTAAGAATTCAAACCAACCTGCCGTCAATTTCGGCGCAGCGGGTACTCGGTACACAACAAGCGCGTATGAATCACTCGACGCAAGCATTGGCCTCGGGATCACGCATTGTCAGCGCCGCTGATGATGCCGCCGGTCTCTCGATTTCGGAGTCTTTGCGCGGTCAAATTCGTGGTGTCGCGATGGCACGTAACAATGCTTTCAATGCCGGATCGGCAATTCAAATCTCAGAGGGTGGCTTGAACGAAATCACGAACATCGCGGTTCGTCTGCGAGAGTTGGGCATCCAGGCTGCTTCGGACAATATCGGTGATAAGGAACGCGGTTTCCTCCAAGAGGAGTCGAAACAGTTGATCACGGAAGCGGACCGTATCGCAAAAACCACTCAGTTCGGCGATAAAAAACTTCTGGACGGATCAGGTGGTGAGATGAGTTTCCACGTCGGCGCCTTCGCCGGTGAAGAGAATACGATCTCGTACACGATGGACGCCAATGCCACGTCGTCGGAATTGGGTCTCGATAGCATCAGCATGGAAGACAAGAGCTCGGCTCGCGACTCCCTCGAATCGGTCGACAAGGCCCTCGAGAAAATCGGTAAAATGCGCGCCAACTTCGGAGCCGTGCAAAGCCGACTGAATGCGACCACTTCGAACTTGGACATCCAGTACGAAAACTTGTCGGCCGCCAACTCGCGCATCCGTGATACCGATGTGGCGAAAGAGTCCGCCGAGATGGCTTCGGCCCAGGTTCTTCAGCAAGCCGCCGTGTCGGTTCTCGCTCAGGCGAACACCTTCCCTGGCATGGCGCTCAAACTGATCGGTTAATTGAACACGAAGATCCGCTCATGGGGCCGGCGCTCTACGGGGAGTGCCGCGCTCTCAAAAGCCTGACGGGCGGGTCTTCTTACTTGAATCAACCATCGCTTTAACAGGATTTTGGAGTCATCGCCCACAGACCGATGAACTCTTAAGCCCGGCCCTCGGGAGGTCACAGATCCCGAGGGCTTTTTTTCTTTCCGACGTTCCCCTTTTCCAGCACAATCGGTGCATGGAAAAAACATCTGCCTTCTTCGATAAAATTGGGACTTTTGGACGCCTTCTGCGCCGGCTCTTCGATCTTCGTTCCGATATGGACGAAGAGGGCACCGTCGAGAGCATCCGGGCGAACGTGTCTTTTAAAAGCGCCAATGCCTGGACGCTGATCTTTGCCATCTTTATCGCCTCTGTCGGACTCAATGTGAATTCGACGGCCGTGATCATCGGCGCGATGTTGATTTCGCCTTTGATGGGACCCATCGTCGGGATGGGCTTGGGCCTGGGAATTTATGATTACGAGCTGATCAAAACGTCCTTGCGCAATCTTGGCTACGCGGTGGCCATCAGCTTGGTCACGTCCGCACTTTACTTCTTGATCACGCCCCTCTCGGAAGTTCAATCCGAGCTTCTGGCCCGAACTCAACCGACCTTTTTTGACGTCATGATCGCCTTCTTCGGCGGAGCCGCCGGAATCGTGGCCTCCTCGCGCCGCCAGCGCGGAAACGCGGTCCCCGGTGTCGCCATCGCGACCGCCCTGATGCCGCCGTTGTGCACGGCGGGCTTTGGAATTGCGACGGGGAATGTTTCGTACTTGGCGGGCGCGCTTTACCTCTTCGTCATCAACTGCGTTTTCATCTGCGTCTCGACGTTTATCTTTGTTCGTTACCTTCGTTTTGCTCCGGTCAAATTCGCCAATCAGGAAGAGGAAACCAAGGTCAATCGATGGGTCCTCGGAATCTCGATGGCGGTCGTGATTCCAAGTTTAATTTTTGCCTGGTTTCTTCAGCTCGAAACCGTTTTTCAATCCCGCGCGCGCGATTTTGTCGAGCGCGAGGCCGTGTTTGAGAAGTCGTTTATCGTCGGCAAAGACCTGCGTTACGATTGGAAAACGCCGCGCATTCAACTTCACTTGGTGGGAGAGCCTCTGACAGACGCGCAGGTCCAAAGTTTGAAAGACCGGCTTCGATTTTACAAAATCGAAAATACGAATTTGGACATTAAGCAACTCAATGCTGGACCCAATGAACAAGAGGTCCGGTCCCGCAGCTCCTTGGCGTTCGACAGTCAGCTGACGAAACAACTTCAAGCTCAGTTGGCTTCGGTGGAGCAAAATGTTCGTGATTTGCAGATCGGCCCCGAATGGAGCGGTCATGTGACGAGCGAACTGAAGGCTCTGTTCCCGCGTCTGGAGCAGGTCCAAATTCAAAACCCGGCCAAAGAAGACGGGAAGGCCTTGGTCGTTTGGCTTTCATCGCCGTCGGTGGCCGATCGAAGCCGGGTCAATGAATTCTTGAAGAAAAGACTGCCGGAGCTCAAAGCCGCCGTGACTCACGTTCGACGGCTTTGAAGATCCACGGGCCTACAAAACTTTGAGCGCGTTGTACAGAGCTTGGTAGAGCGCGCGGTTGGTGTCGAAGCTTTGTTTGGCGGCCGCGATTCTCTGAACCAAATCCGCCTCTTGTTGTCTGAAAATCGTCAGTTGAGCGGTGATCCCGTTGAGCTTCGCCAGTGCTTGCGCCGTGGGCGGGAGGCTGGCGTCGTAGCGTTTTTGGGCGCTGGCGACCGAGGCCTCTTGATCTTTGATGATCGACGGCAGTTCTTTCGTTCGGGCGTCGGCTTTGGCCAAATCGCTGACCGCTTTTTCGCGGTTTGATTTCGACGTCAGATATTCGCCTCTCAGGCGTTCCCAATCCAGCTGTTTGCGCATGTCCGCGCGTTTCTGGATCGCGGTCTCAAGTTGCGCTTGGGCGTCTCGCAAATAGCCCTGGGCGCTGCGGACTCGGGATTCGGCGTTTCGGATGTCGGACTCGGTACGGGGGATTTCGAAATCGATTTGGCGGATTTCGGTTTCGAGATCCGAGATTTTTCGGCGGGTGTCTTGGAGATCTCTCGCGATGTCGTCGCGTTTGCGCTGAAGATCTTGGTAGCGAGAGCGGGCTTGCCATTCGGCTTGGCGCTCTTCGTTCTGGATGGTTTGGTTCGCGCTGTTGATCTGCCATTGCAGGTTTTGCACTTGCGCGGCGGCTTGATTCACCACGTTTTGCTGGTTGTTCACTTGCGCTTCTTGGGCGCTGCAATCGGCACCGGCGGTGGCGCGGCAGGTGGCAAGCTGGGACTGGAGCGAGGAGAGCGTACTTTGCGCCGAGCTCAAATTGCTCTGCGCCCCGCCCAAAGCGCTTTGCGCGTTGTTGCGTTGATTGATCGCGTTTCGGTACTGGAAGCTACGGTCCAAGTAGTCGCGGCGTTCGCGTTCGACGTCGAAACGGCGCACGTCCCATTCGGCGCGGTCCAAATCGCTGTCGAGGCTGCGTTTGCGCGACTCGGCCGACGAGAGCTCGCTGCGGGCGTTGCTCTGGCGCGAGCGGAGATTGCTCAAGTGCTGCTGACTGCTCGCCACATCTTGGCGGGCGTTGGCCAAATCGGTGCGTGCGTCGTCCACGCGGCCCTCTTGACGGTTCACTTCGTTGTCGAAGGGAATCAGCTGTTGCCGGATGGGTTCATACGCGGCGAGTTTTTGCGCTTCGATGGCTTTGAGATTGTCGATATTGGCAACGGCGCCAGGACGCGCGGCCTGGAGCTGCGCGAGCTCATCGCGCAGCGACGTTAACTTTTGTTGGCGCGATTCGAGAGCGGCCCGCAAATCGTCGGTGTTCTTTTGCGCGCGGTTGTAAGCGTCCTGGGCGTTCTTTTCGTCATTCAAAAGTTTGGCGAACTGCTTGCGCAAAGCTGCGAGCGCGGCGTTGTCTTCGCCGGCGGTCAAACTGGCCGTGTAGGCCGCGTCGGTCGCGGCGAGCAAGGCCTTGATGTTCGTCTCGGAGAGTTGAACGTTCGAGAGATCGACGGCGGTGTTCAAACCTTTCAAAAACTCGGTCGGTAAAAGCGAGGAACGGCCCGTGCACGTCGACATCAGATCCAGACTGGCCGACGAACCCTTGAGCGACACGCGAAGAAGCGTGGGCGTGGGCACTTTGGCATCCAAGAAGATCGACAGCGTGTTTTGACCGCGGATCACGTCCAAAAGAGTCGTGAGCTGTTGGGGGGCCGACTGATAGGTGTCGACCGAAGCCGCATCGGCGGCGGCGGTGTCGAGGAACATCAAGTGGCTTTCCTTGGAACTCAGTTTGACGAGGAGGACGTTCGGTTTGTCGTTTTGCGAGGGGAGGCGCAGTTGAATTTTGGGAAGAGTCTTGGCGTCTTTATAAAAAGACAGCGAAAGCTCACCCGCCACCGGCGTCGCGGGGGTGCCGGCGGCACCAGGCAGATCCATCATGACCGTTCGGGTTTGGCAGCGCACGCGTCCGCTGGGTTCAGTCACTTGCAGGGAGCGCCAGTCGCCTTTGACGGTTTCGGACGGCACCGACGGTGGGGCCGTTTGGGCCGAAACCAAAGCCGTGTGGAAAAGGAGGGGGAGAATCGCGCCAAGTAAACGAGCAGAACGGGAAGTGGTCGGTGTCATAGTGTCCTCTTTTGCGGTCGGATTGAGATCCAACCGTCCACTATTCACGGTTTATGCCAGTCCAAAGAGGGACCGGTTCAACCTTTACGACTCGCCGTGCATGATGACCAGCGCGCCGCCTTTGGTCGGATGGATCAAGACCACGGTGTCCTCGCCAATAAAGGCGACGTAACCGCCGGTCATGGCGTTGTAGACATAGGACTTCAGCACCCTCTCCGTGCGCCCGAGCGCGAGCGCTTCGCTCGGGTTGGCTAAGCGGGAGTGGCGAAGAAAGCTCGTGCCCAGAACGGCGGAGGCTCTGTCGAAGTCGCCGCGTTTGAGGACGATGCGGCGCCGGTCTTCGATTTCGTTTTTCATTTCCTGGAGGGAGTGGCCCGACAGGTTGACCTTCTCGAGCGTGGGGCAGGTGGCTTGTCGAGTCGTCATCGCATTTGTGCAGGCTTGGAGCGTCGCTTCGATCGTGCCGGCAAAGTCATTCGCCTGAGCGGCGGCCGGAGTGGCAAGAGGAATCAAAGCGGCGAATAGAAACGACAACATGGAGCTCTCCTTCGATATTGAAGGGTGTAAAGGAGTGCGCCTCGAGTGGCCAATTCGTTTGGTGAATGTTTCTATTCATCAATTCGCATGTTGGCGGGGCCATCCCGACTAGAAAAAGGTCGGCCCCGACCTAAATCGCTCCGCACTAGGTCTTGCCAGACCTGGGCTGGACATCGGTCGCACCTCGACCTTGATCCTGAAAAACGCCCTTCGAAGGTCTATTTTTCCAAACCTTGGTCCAGTTCGCGCTGGTCGATGGTCCAGTTTCACTCGACTAGGCTCAAGCCTTGCCAGACCTCGCCGATGAGCTAGTCAGAATGTTGATCGGTCCTGGACGGTAAGCAGATCGAGAGACTTCAGAATGTGTGACAGCAGACTGAAGGATCGTTAGCAGATCGGCGAGCTGAACGGAACAAGTCACCAACGTGTTTAACCCCGCGGCAATGGAAGCTGCAACCGGCCTGTGTGAGTGTAGGTAACTCCCTTGATTCGGTCGCACCAGGAAGATGCAACTAACTGGAGGTCCCCATGGGAATGAGAATTACAACTAACGTCGCTTCGTTGAACGCACAGCGTACACTGTCGACATCGCAGCGTGAAATCGGCAAGAGCATGGCTCAATTGTCGTCGGGCTCGCGAATCACAAAAGCCGCTGACGATGCCGCCGGTCTCGGTATCTCTGAAAACTTGAAATCGCAAATCCGCAGCTACTCGCAAGCGTCTCGAAACGCGAACGACGGGATCTCGATGGTCCAAGTCGCAGAGGGTGGATTGGGCGAAGTTTCAAATATTCTCACTCGCATGCGTGAACTCGGTATCCAAGCGTCTTCGGACACTTTGGGTGATAAAGAACGCAAATACCTCGATCTTGAAGTCCAACAATTGAAAAGCGAAATGCAACGTATTTCGAAAACGACCCGCTTCGGAACGCAAAACCTCTTGGATGGCTCGGGCAAAAAGTTCGATATCCAGGTCGGTATCAACAATGACGAGTTCGAAGACCGCATCTCGTTCGACTCTTCGGAACTGAACGCAACGCTTGATGAACTCGGTGTCGGCGGCGTGGACTACACGACCAAAGAAGGCGCTCACGAAGCGTTGGCCTTGGTGGATGAAGCTCAGTCGAAAGTCGCGGGTTTCCGCGCCAACATCGGCGCCCTTCAGAACCGCTTCCAGAGCACCGTCGAAAACTTGGGTGTTCAACACGAAAACTTGTCGGCAGCGAACTCACGCATCCGTGACGCTGACATCGCGGCGAGCTCGGCAGAAATGGCGCGTAACAGTGTCTTGCTGAATGCTTCGACGTCGACCCTCGCACAAGCCAACATGCAACCGCAATTGGCCCTGAAACTGATCGGTTAATGAGATAGGAGGAGAGATCCTCCAGGTCTCTCCGAGTACCGACCTACCCTGAGAGAGGTTTTTCTCTCTCAGGGGTACTTTCAAGGGCGGTTAGCGGAGACCCAAGTTGAATTTGGCATCTTGCGAAGGCTTTTGATTCAATTCCTGCGCGGCTTTGGCTCCGGTCATGCGCAAAGGATAGAGAGCCCAGTTCTGATCGAAGGAAGCGCGGCTTTGTGCTCCGGTTTTGTAAGTCTTGGATGTCCCGCGAGGGAGCATTCGGGCCAGGAGCGACATCATCACCGCCATGAGTTCGGGGAAGAACGCGGCCACCACAGACCTTGCTTTTCCAATCACCGAGAGAGTCACCTCGGTTTCGCCGTTCCGGGCGCCGTTCAGGATTTTTTCGGCCGCCACGTTCGCCGGCATCGACAAGAGCGGAAAATTGTCCGCGCTCATAAACCAACTGAATTCTTTTTGCTGATCCCCTTTGAAGACCGCTTGAATCGGCGATCCCGTTTGCATCAAGGCGGGGTACACCGTCGTCACGTCGATCTTTTCACGCTTCAACTCGGCCGCGATTCCTTGCGAGAAGCCCGACAACGCAAATTTTGAGACGCCGTAGGGAAGCATGTGCGGGACGCTCACGCGGCCGCCCATCGAGCAGATGTTGATGATTTTGCCACCGCGCTGATCGCGGAAAAGAGGGCGCACGATTCTGGTGGCCTCGATCACCGCGAAGAGGTGGAGCTTGAGCTGCGCCTCATAGTCTTGGCGCTCGGTCGAAGCGAAAGGGCCCACCGAGATCGCTCCGGCATTGTTGATCAAGACGTCGAGACGGCCGAAGCGGGCCACGGCCTGACTGATCGCCACCGTGAGTTGGTCCGGCTCGGTCACGTCGCAAACCATCGTTTGGACTTGAGCGCGAGGGTCGATCTCCAAGAGCAAAAGTTTCGCGTCATGCAGCTCGTCGGGCTTTCGCGCCACGATCGTCACCCAAGCGCCTTCGGCCACCAACTTTTTTGCGAGCGCGAGACCCAGGCCGCGCGAGCCGCCGGTAATCAAAACCGATTTTCCGAAATACGAGTAACCCGAAGGTTTAAGCGACGACAGCAGCAAAGACCCCGAGGCAAGCGTCATCAGTGTGGCTTTGGTGGGCTGCTTTCGCGCGAAGTAGTAAGCCGCAGCAAAACCGCACAACAACGACAATTCTTTCTTTAATCCGGGTCTCATGATCCCTCCTGGGGTGGGTGCTTGTTCTCAGACAGCAGGGGGTGCAGTATTGAGGCCCAGCACCAGCTTCGCTATAGGGGAGTCGGCGCCTTTTTCGCAACTTCTGCGGGGCGTTTTTCCTCAGCCTAAGTCCTGGGTTCCGCTCTTGTTGGCTTTGGCGCCCGGCCTCGAAATGGCAGCGGTGTGAGCCATGATGGAGGCTGTATGAACATGCCGGAAGTTGAAATCGAAAACGAAATGGGCGAATCGCAAGACGATCAGGCGCAAATCTTGGCCGATCAAGATCAGACCTTGAAAGGCGATTTGCAGACGCTGGATGAGAACATGGGCGCTCGCAGCGAAACGCTCGATGAACTCGAAGACGAGCAGTCGGATTTCATGCGCGGCGAAGTCGACGTGAAAACGCAGATGGACCGCGCCGGACGTCAACTGCTGGGCGAGCATCAGCCCGTCGATGACGGCGATGTCGAAGACACGCCCGGAGGCCTTGAAGAGGTGATCGAGCGCACCGATCGCGATCTCGGCCAACACCATCGCGGCGTCAAGCAAACCCACTAATCAGGTCCCCCACCTAGCCATGCGTCGCATCTTCGGCTAGTCGAGTGCAGTTTCGCGCCCGATTTTCCGATAGCGAACGCATGGATATCAAGAACGTGTGGAAGGGTGTCGTCCCTCCTCAGCCAAAACCCATCGAGCGCTCCGAGAAGACGATCAAATCGGATTCGACGACCGACCGTGATGGAAACGGGCAGATGCCGTTCGGCCAAGGTCAGCACGACCAAGGCCCGATGTCTGACGAGCAGCTGCAAAAATGTCTCGAGCACTTGCGCGATCTTCCCTCGGTCAAAGAGCACGGATGGACCGTCGAACTCGTCGTTCACGAAGGCCGCCGTCACGTCGCTCTGAAGGATCGCGACGGCAAGATCATACGCAAAATCCAAGAATCTGAACTTTGGTCGTTGCAAACCGCGGGCGCCAAAGACAAGGGTCAGTTGATCCGCAAAACTGCGTGATTCTCCTCTGAAAAATCGATTTCTCGTCCTTAAGGCCAGTCAAGATCTTGGCTGGAAATCCGCACTGAGCGCCGGTTTTGCTCAAAGGTGCCGGTCGAGTCCGGACAAATCATTGACTCACAGTTTAGGTCTCACTTTGAGATACTTAATTCATGTCAACGATTCGATTTTCGGGAATGGCCTCTGGTCTCCCGCCCAACATTGTCGAGCAGATCATGGAAGCCGAGCGCATCCCGATCAAGCAAATGACCGACAAGAAAGCCGGTGATGAGGACAAGCTCAAGCTTGTCTCCGATCTCGAGTCGAAAATTTCCGAAATTCCCAAATCGCTCTCGGAATTGGTGAGCGTTCGCGGTTTTCAAAACAATAAGCTCACGTCCGGCGCGCCCGACATTATCAACGGCGTTGTTGACCCTGAATCGGCGATTCCAGGTTCATGGCAGGTCGAAGTGTTGCAGCTGGCGCAGAAGCCCGGCGCGATTTCGAACGGATTTCCGGACAAAGACAAAACCGAAATGGGCGTCGGGTATATCAAGTTCAAAACTCCCGATGGCGTCAAAGAAGTTTATATCAATGGCGAAGGCGGCGGTTCGACACTCGAAGGCGTCGCCAATGCGATCAATCGCAGCAACTACGGCTTGCGCGCATCCGTCATGAATGACCGCTCGGATAAAGACAATCCGTTCCGCCTGATGATTTCGGGATTGGCGACGGGCGACGACATGCAAATCGAGTTTCCGACCATCTATCTTCTCGATGGCGACCAGGATTTTCATTTCGACAAATCGCACCCCGCGCAGAACGCGAAAATCAAAGTCGACGGCTTTGAAATTGAGGTTCCGGAAAACACGGTGAAAGACATCATTCCCGGCGTGAATCTCGAACTCAAGCAGGCCGCCCCCGGCAAGGCGATCGCGATCAACGTGAAAGAAGACTACGAAGTCATCAGCGGAAAAATTAAGACGTTCGTGGATGCCTACAACGGAGCGCTCAGTTGGATTCAAGGGCAGGCCAAGCTGTCAAAAGACCGCTCGGGCCGTGAGCGCCTCGGCCCTTTGGGCGGCGACGGAATGCTTCGGACCGTCGAGAACGCGCTTCGCCGCACGATCCAGAGCCCGCAGATGGGAACGGGGAGCGACGTTCAACGCGCCAACGAACTCGGCATCGAGTTCAACCGCAACGGAACGCTCAACTTCAGTCAGGACAAATTCAACAAAGCACTCACGTCCAATCCCAAGGGAGTGAGCGCGTTTCTTCGCGGAGACAACTTCGCGACCGGATTCGTGCCCACCGTGAGACGCGAAATGATGAATCTCACCAATGCGGCCTACGGCCCGCTTTCGACTCGCAAACGCGGGATCGAACAGCGGATCAAAACCGCCGACCAGCGCATCGAGCGCAAAGAGAACGAGCTGGTCAAAAAAGAAGAGTCGTTAAGACGAAAGTTTTCGGATCTTGAAACCAAAATGTCGAAGCTGCAGCAGCAAGGCGCGGCGCTCGGCGGTGGGGCTAAGCAACAAGGTTAACACGGGAGTAGGGACAGATGAGTCATCCGTATCAGAAGTACAAGCAAACCCAGGTCTCGAGCGCAAGCCGCGAGAAACTTCTTTTAATGATGTACGAGGGGGCGATTAAGTTCACCAAGCTCGCCATCAAAGCGGCCGAAGAGAAAAACATCCACGACCGTTGCGTGAATTTGGGTCGCGCCTACGACATCGTCATGGAGCTCAACAACACGCTCGACCACAACGTGGGCGGCGACATCTCGAGGCAGCTCGAGCAGCTCTACATGTTCATCACCGATCAGTACACCCAAGCCAACATCAGCGGGAACCCCGAGCCTCTGCGCAATGCGTGCAAGGTTTTGGAGACTTTGCATGAAGGTTGGAAGGGCGCCGTCGAAAAATTGAAAAAAAATAATGAAGGTACACCCTAGGAGGGGTCAACATGCTCAGAATCATCTCGCTGCTCAACCAGAAAAATCACTACCTCGAGAAGTTCTACTCGCTGAACGAGAATGAAATTCTTAATTTTTCGGCAGGCAATTTTGACCAACTCGAAGACTTCTACCAAACCCGCGAGAAGATTCTCGAGATGGTTAAGTATCTCGATCAAGAACTCGACAAGGCGCAAAACCTGGTGACCAATCAGGTGACCACCGAGCAGCGCCGTGAGCTGCGCGAAGCCCTCGCGGTCAAAGACGAGTACGTCAGCCGTATTTTGTCGCAAGATCTCGAGATTCTGGCGTGCATCGAGTCGGCCAAATCCAACATCATCCGCGAACTGCAAGACCTGCGCAAAACCAAGCGCGCCGTGAGCGGTTACAAATCCAATCTCAAGAATCATCAGTTAGACGAAGAGGCTTAAGAGGCGTGAGCCTCTTTTGAATCACGGGAGGTCCAGTTCGCGCCGAGGAACGGCGCGACAAAGCCTCCCGTTCTTTACATCCGTTCATGGCCGACTCCACAATTAAACGGATGAAAACACTCGCACTTTCACTGACAGTCGTGGCCGGTCTTCTCGTTTTGAATGCCTGCCAAAGTTCAACGCCCAAAGCGCAGCCTCCGGCGGAGCAGGATCCGAACCTGAATGCGTCGATGCAGAACCTCAAGCTGCAAATGGACCAGTTGCTACCCACGTTGTTGAATGCACGCGAGTTCAGAGCCCCCGAGAATCAGGCGTCAATTGCGGCGCGCCTGCGCACGCTCGAGCGCGTCTCGAACAACGTGACCCACTCCACGGCGATCAAAGACGAAAATGCGACCTTAGCGTTCTTGTCCAAAGGTTTTCACGATGATATCCGCCGTTCACGTGAGGCTTTCGAGCAGGGAAAAAAAGACTACGCCCGCACCAGCCTGCTCAACACGGGCGCATACTGCATTGAGTGCCACACCCGGACGAATTCGGGCCCGAGCTTTCAAACCAACGAGTTCCAGCAATCGCTGACCTTGCTGCAGCCTCTCGACCGCGCCGAGTACTTGGTGGCCACGCGACAATTCGACGCGGCCTTGAAGGATCTCGATCAAGTCCTGAAGGGCGGCATCAAAGAGGGCGTGACGGTTTTTGACTTGGAAAAAGCCGCGCACATGGCGCTGCAGATCACCGTTCGCTTTCAGAATGACCCCGCCAAAGGTCTGGCGATTATCGACGACATTCTTCAGGCTCCGAATGTGCCGTTTAATATGAAAACGAACGCGCAGCTTTGGAAGGCCGGACTGCAAAACTGGAAAAAAGAAAAGAAGCGCGAAGTCCGCGATCCTTTAAAGAAAAGCCGCGAACTGGTGGACCATGCGCTCAAAAAACAAAAGGGCCGTGATGACCGCGCGAGCGATGTCGAAATGATGCGCGTGCAGTCACTCCTGTACCCGGTCTTGAACACCGAAAAGAAGCCCGCTCGTGCCGGCGAAGCCCTCTACCTGATGGGACAGGCCTACGAGTCGGTCCGCGACCTGTCGCTCTCGTCTTTGCATGAAGAGTATTACGAGGCGTGCATTCGCAAGGTGCCGCATAGTGAATGGTCCAAGCGCTGTTTTAAAAAATTCGAAGAGAGCACCCTGATCGGCTATTCCGGCAGCGGCGGCACTTCGATCCCGGCCGATGTTCAGGGCAAGCTCAAAGAGCTGAAAGATCTGGCGCTCTAGCCGACCTCGACTTAAATCCAGCTTGTTTGAAGTCAAAAGCTTGACGATGTTTTCGAAAACTCGTCAAGCTTTCGCCTTTTTCGGGGCTGTGCTGCGGCTATTTTCGCGTTCGCTTCATTCAAGTCCTGGCAACAAAGTTGCTCCTTCAGTTTTCTGGACACTCGTGAAGGAGTCACAACACACATGCAAGAATTCAATTCAGGACTTCAGTCGAAACGCTTCGTTCTGCAAGACAATCAGCCCGCACAAGCCCCGGCGGCAGACGCGAAAGAACAGTTTCTCATTCGACCTGAAGGCCGTCAGCAGCGAACCGAGGCGATTTTTGCCTTCGATCAAGAACATCAAAAAAATGCCCGTGTGATCAAGCCGGTCGGTCCCTCCAAAGACCGCCCCACCATCGCGACGCTGTTGATGAACGCCGAAACTCTTTTGAAAGCGGGCGAGCGGGCCGCCGCGGCTCACCTTTGCCGCCAAGCTCTGTTCTTGGATTCGCGTCATCCCGAAGCGATTCGCAAGATGATCCGCACCCTCGGCAATCAAGAATGGGATCTGGCGCAGCGCAAGTCCCTGCACAAAGCCCTCGTTGAGATCGAGCCCACGTTCCAGAATTTTTGCGATTTCGGCCGTATGCTCGAAACCACGGGCGACTTGGATGGCGCCCTGGAGGCGTTTTTCGAGGCGAACCTGCGAGTGGGCGAAGAAGGACCGTCGCTCTTCGACATTTTCAAACACATGGGAAATATCTACGTCCGTAAAGGCGACTTCGAGTCCGCGGAGGAGTTTTATCACAAGGCTTACACGCTGAATCCCGATTCGGACGTTCTGCAGGTCAATCTGGGAACTCTGTCGGTGCAACAGTCCGACTGGGGGCGCGCCACCGAGCGTTTCCGTAAGGCCGTCGAGCTGAATCCTTTGAACGACAAGGCGTGGGTGGGGCTGGGTCTCTGCCACCAGCAAGTGGGCGACGCGCACTTGGCGCAGGCCACGCTCGAGAACGCCTTGGACATCGCGCCTTCGAACCGCACGGCGGTTCACTTGATGTCGAGTTGGTCGTTCGATCACGGCCGCGTTTCCGCCGCGATCGTGCGCATGCAAGACTATCTTTCGACGCAGGAGTCGGACATCGAGATGTCGCTCGTGTTGATCCATATGTTCTGTCACGAACGTAAGTACGCGATGGCCGAGATCGAATTGGAACGCGCGCTCTGTTGGGCTCCGGGACGCGAGGACTTGATTGACCTGCAGACCCGCGTTCGCGAACTTCGGGAGCAAAATTGATCGAGTGGAAGCTGAATGACAAGTCGTACACGTGGGCGCGTCGTGAAGGACGCGCGTTGTGTTCGTCACGCGATCCGGTGAATGAAGCCGTCGCGTGGGTGTCGTCGCTCGGCCTCACCGGCAAAGAAACTGAAATCGCCGTCGTCGGTGTCGGCACCGCCCAGCACCTGTTCGAGCTGCGACGCCAGCACCCGAAGATCCGCCTCTTGATCTTCGATTCGCACGAAATCGATTTCTCGTCGGCTCCCGCCGAGACCGCTTCGGTTTGGGATGATTTCCGTCAGACCAACGTGCAATTGCACCAAGGAACCGAAGCGACGGACTTCGCCGCGATCACTCTCGTGCGCGGCCCGGTCGTCCTGTTCCGCTCGGCGTGCTCGGCCACGGACTTCGAGATTCACGCCCGCCTTCTCGGGCAGGACGCCCGCCTGTTTGCCAAGGCCTGCGAGACATTTCACTTTCCCGAGCTCAAGTCGGCGGCCCAGGCCGTTCCCGCAAATCTCGCCGTGAATATCAAGTCGTTGGCGCAGGGTCAATTGCCTCCCTCTTCGACCGAAGAAAAGATGCTTTCGGTTTTGCGGGAGTTGGTACGATGAAGATTCTGGTCGTCTCGCTTCTTCGTATCGGAGACTTCTTTCAACAGATTCCGCACTTGCGGGCGCTGGGTGAAAACCATGAAGTTCACGTCTTGGTGAACGAGTCGCTCCGCCCGGTGACCGAATTGTTTCCGGAGTTTCGCTACCACTTCTTTCCGCGCGAACGCCTGCAGACGTTTTTGACTTCGCCCAACTGCAATCTGCTCGCGGCGTTCGAAGAACTGCGCGGCCTTTGCGAGGCGCTTCGTCTTGAGAGCTTTCAAGAGATCCAAAACTGGACGCACAACTTTTTGTCGACGCGTTTAATGGATCTGTTGCAAGCTCCCGTGAAGACCGGCGCTCAATTTCAAGACGGCGAGTTGGTGCGCGCCCGGGGCGCCGAGACTTACCTGAACGACGTTTGGGGGCCTTCTCGTCGTCCGAGCTTTCAGTGGATGGACGCCGTGCAAATGGCGGTCAAGTCTCCGCGCGCGGGCCTGCTCGGCGCGGACAACCACCGACACGGACCCGTTTACCTGCAAATTTTCACCAGCGACGAGAAAAAGAATTGGCCGCAGGACCGCTGGCTTCAGCTCGCGCGTGACATCCGGGAGCTTGGCGAAGACGTGCGTATTCTGTGCGCGCCTTTCGAACTCGAAAAGATGCTCGTCGATTTTTATGCCTTCCGCGTGGAAGTTCTGGATTGGCGGGATCTGCAGCAGGCCTTGAGCCGCGCCAAACTCGTGATCTCGGGTGACACCAGCATCGTGCACCTCGCCGCGCTCTGCCGCGCGCCGATTCTGGGTCTTTACCTGGGTTCGGCGGATCCCTACAAAACGGCGCCCCGTCAGTCGGGAGCGCGCGTGTTGTGGCCCGAAGTGGCCTGCGCCCCTTGCCGTCATTCGGAGATGTGCGGTCAGCGCCGTCATCTCTGCTCGGAATCTTTGAACGTACAAACAGTTTACAACGAGGTGGTGGCCATGATGGGACACGGAACGAAATCGATCAAGATCTCGAACGTTCGCGGCTTCGAAGTTCTTCCCGGAATATCGGCGCGGCCATTGCTCGCCGAAGCGGGACAGGGGCTTGAGCAAATCTGGGCACAGCTCGTTTGGGAATTTTACCTCGGGCGCGACCATGAGCAGAACGTGGCCCCCTACGGGAGTGCCGCCCGTTTGATGACCCAGAAAGTGGTGTCGACCAAGAGTTTGCGCGCTTGGACGGAGACGCTGAACCACAAGCTTGAGAAGACCGACGAAATTCTCGAAGATCTGAGCTTTCTCATCTGGAACGATTTGAAAACCATTGGCACCCAGAACGACGGAATGGCCAGCGACACGCAGGTGCGCCTCTTAACGGAGTCGTTGCGTCTTCTTTGGCCCAAGACGGATTTCTTTCACCGTTTGGTCGATTCGATGCAGGTGAGCGACGAGAATCGTTTCTTAAAACTGAAGAACCGCAAAGAGGCGCTGCGCGAAGCGACCGAACTGGTTCTGATCCAAAAAAACTTAACACGCCGAATGACCCAAGAACTATCAGAGAGAGAGGATAACCATGGCGCAAGAGCTTGAAGGTTACTTGAAAACCGCATTGAAACGCCTGGAGAAAGCCACCGAAGAGGTGATGAAAACCCAGGGTCTTAATGAAGACACCGAGATCTTGAAACTTTTAACCGAAATCGTTCGCGAACAGGTGCCCCATGAAAATTCTGATTCTGCAACTCGCTAGACTTGGCGATATCTATCTGAGCTGGCCCGCGATCCGCGCCCTGAAGCGCCAGAACCCCGACGCCAAGATCACGCTGCTCACGCGCGAGAAATTCGCTCCCGCCGCCCAAGGGCTCGAGGCGGTGGACGAGGTGATCACCTTGCCGGTGAAAGAGGTCCTCGTGCCTCTGGTGCAAGACAACATGGACGCCGCGAGCGCGCATGCTCACTTGAAGACCTTTATCCATGAGCTCAAGGCCCGCGGCTTCGACAAAGTCGTGAATTTCTCTTTTTCACCGGTGAGTTCGTACATCACGCACCTCGTGCAGCCCGATTCGTCGCAGGTGGCTGGTTACTCGCGCACCGAGGATGGATTCTTGGCGATTCCCGACGACATGAGCGCTTACTTCTACGCGCAAGTCGGACCCGGCCGCGCCAACCGATTTCACTTGGCCGAAATTTTCGGCACGCTCTGCACGGCCGATCTGACCGAGCAGGATTGGGCGGCACCCAAGCTGGCGAAGTACGACACCAAAATTGAAGGCCGCTTCATCGCGTTTCACGTGGGAGCGAGCGAGGGCCATAAGACCCTGACTCCCGAAAAATGGGTCTCAATCTTGAGCCAGTTCAAAACGCAGAATGTGGGTGCCAGCGTCGCTTTGATCGGCGCGGCCAATGAGCGCGCGATTGCCGACACGATTTTGGCCTCGGTTTCTGGGTTGCAGATTCACGACTTCGTTGGCCGCACCTCGCTCACCGAGACGTTTTCGATCGTCGCCCAGGCCGCCCTTTTGGTGGGAGCCGACAGCGCGCCCATGCACATGGCCAGCCTCACGGGAACCAAGTGCTTGAACTTGAGCGTTGGCTTGGTGAGTTTTTGGGAGACCGGTCCGCGCGCCAAGGGCAGTTTGGTGATGCGCGCAAACACCGAGACGGATCTGGTATCGGATAAAGTCGCCCGCGCGATCAAGGCCGCCGTGAATGGGGAGCGTCCCGAAATCGGCATCATCCAAGCGCAAGCCGGAACGCCCAGTTACTCGGGACTGTTTCCGAAAGAAGCCGAATTTCAGTGGAAACTTTTGCAGGCCGTCTATCAAGGCGATCCCTTCCCCGAGCCCGTGAATCCGCATTTCTTCGAGGCGCAAAAACAGCTGATCGAAGTGAACGGATTCTTAATCGAGCAGATGACCGCGATTCAAGGCGGCGCTTCGATCGACGACAAAGCCCCGCTGATCGAACGCGGCGAAGAGGTGATCGGGGCCATCGCCAAGATCGTTCCCTCCTGGGCGCCGGTGATCCGTTGGTACCAAACCGAGAAGATCCGCATTCCCCCCGGCGACACGACCATGGTCCTGGGCCGCACGCTCGAGATCCAAAACCTTTTTCAACAGGTTTTGTTGGTTTACGCTGATATGCAAGCGAACATGGCCGCCAATCAGGCGTCGGCCGAAAGCGAGGGACCTTGAAATCAACCGTCATCAATCGCGGCGAACTGGAGCAAATCTATTTTGGCTGTGACAATCTCAAGGATTTGATCGCGCAGGTCGAAGCGGAGTTTCAAAAGCGCGGCGAGGTCGTTTGCCAGATTATCATCAACGACATGGCCCTGCACGAGAGCGACGAGGTGAAACTGGGCGCGACACTCATGACCGATATCGCGAAGGTCGAAGTTCGCTCCGAGAAGCCGTCGGCGCTCTTGATCGATATCGTTCACAACTGGGAGCTGGAGCTTCCGAAAATGGTGACCTTGTCCGACAATTTGGCTCAAGGGATCCGTTTGAAAGGCCCCGAGGGGCAGTACACGTCTTTCGTCCAGCTCATCGATTCGTGCCAATTTTTAATCGAGAGTCTCGTCTCGATGGACTCGATCATCGACACCGAGTTGTTTTTAGACCGCCAGGTCTGGATGCAAAACGAGAAAATGATGACCGAAGCCGTGGGGCAAGCCCTGAGCGCCTTCGAGAAGAAGGACTTCGCCATTCTCGCCGACGTTCTGGAGTATGATATAGCCAATGCCCTGCAGGCATGGTTTGATCTCATGAAGGATCTGGGCGGACGTCTCAGAGCGGAGAATGATCAGGACAGCCAACATCTCACAGACCGAATCTTCAAAAAGTCCGCAGGGGATCATTCTGTGGATAACGCCGGGGAGACCGGCGCTCGCTGACCGTCTCGAGAACGAACCCGTCTTCAGCGGATGGGAATGGGTCTATTCGAAGAATGCCTTGAACGAGCCGGCTCTGAAGCAGGCTCGTTTAATTTTGGTCGATGCCAGTCTGGATCCCGAGCTTGAAATCTTGCGCGAGATCCGCGAGCGGGCGTCCAGCTCGATCCGCGTGCTGGTTCAGGATGTCGACAGCCCGGGAATCTTACGCAAGGCCGTCAACCGGGGCGAGGTTTTCTCGGTGATCGGCTGGCCTTTGGATTACGATCTTCTCAAGGAGTCCCTGCGCGAAGCGGTGACCGAGGCGCAGCTTTTGGACTCGCGTTTGCGTCTCTTGAAAGAATCGACGCGGCAAAACCGCGAGCTCGAAAAACTGACCGCCAGTCTCGAGAGCCTTGTCGAAGAGCGCACGCACCACATTCAAATTTCGAAAGAGTTCGAAGAGGAGAAGGTCTCGCGCATCCGCGGACTCATCCGCTTCATTCAAGAGCTCTCGGGCAGCTCGTCGTTTGAAGATTTGATCGATCTGCTCCGGCGCGACTTGCGTTCGTTTCACCAGGTGCATGACCCCGTCATGATTTATGAGATCGACTCTCGCGGGCCGCAGATCGTGTTTTGGCGCAACTCCATGATGCAAACCCGTCCGTGGCGGCACGCCATGGCCTTCGTTCCGCACATCCATTTGCAAGATCCCGAGATGAGCCGCCGCTTGGCCAATTACTTCGCGCGTCCTTTCGGCAAAGCCCTGGTGATTCCGATCGACGTCAGCACGCAAGACGCGGTTCCCGAGCCCACCTTTCAGCTCGTTCTTGAAAATTCGCTACCCGAAAGCGACGTCTCGCAGGTTTTGGATTTTTGCCTCGAGCGGCTGCAGCCGCTTTCGACCGCGATCGAACGCCTGCGCATGGAGTCCGAGCTGACGCATTTCTCGTACCGTTGGGAAAAAACTTTCGACGGTCTCAAGGATCCGATCGCGATCATCGACCGGTCGGACCGGGTGCTGCGTTCGAACAAGAAATTCTCGGAGCAATTGATCAAAGATAGTTGCTTCAAGAGCTTCGCCGGCAAAGACGAGCGATGTGAAGGCTGCCCGGTGCCGAAGGTGCTGATGACGGGCCAGGCGGGCAAAGGCGAGATCCGGCGCCATGGGCGGGTTTACGAGGTGCACTCGTACCCGATCTCGCTCGTGCCGGGTGGAAAGCCCACCAACGTCGTCAATCAGTATGTCGATCAGTCTCAGGCGCGCGAGATCTACATGCGTTTGCTTCAGAGCGAGAAAATGGGCGCCCTCGGCCTGCTCGCGGGCAACATCGCGCACGAACTCAACAACCCACTGACGGGTCTGCGCTCTCTCGCGCAGGTGCTGCGCATGGGACTCGCGGCCGAAACGCAGACTGCGCAAGACCTGGGCGAGATCGAAAAGGCGTCCGAGCGCTGCCAAAAAATCATCCGCAATCTTCTCGACTTCGTTCATCACGACGAGAAAAATCTGCAGGACGTGCGTCTTGACGACCTCGTCGAGAAGACGCTGCCGTTCTTGAAGACGGCGATGCGCATGCACCGTTTGAACAAAGAGCTGACGACCGCCGGTCTTTCGGTGCGCGCCGAACCACAGTTGTTGCAGCAGGTGATTTTCAATTTGGTTCACAATGCCTGCCAGGCCATGGAAAAACAGGGAACTCTGACGATCGAAACCGAAGATCGCGGCGCGTTCGTTCGTCTTTGGGTGCGCGACACCGGTCCGGGAATTCCCGAGGGCATCCGCACACAGATCTTCGAGCCGTTCTTCACAACCAAACGTGAAGGCAGTGGCACGGGTCTGGGTTTAAGTCTGTCGAAAGAAATCGTCGAGAGTTTTTCGGGACGAATTGGGGTCGAATCGGTGGAGGGCGAGGGCGCTTCATTCTGGTTTGAACTTCCGCGCTTGGAGGAAAAAGCATGAGATTTTTGATCATCGACGATGAACCGCTCGTGCGCCGTTCCCTGGGACGGGCGCTCAGTGCAAAAGGCCACGAGGTGAGTGAGGCCGTGGACGGGCAAGAGGGGCTTGTGCGCTGGCGGGAAAAACGCCCCGACGTCGTTTTTCTTGATGTCCTCATGCCTGGACTCACGGGTCCGCAGGTCCTCACCGAGCTGGAAGACGATTTGAAGTCGCGCACCACCATCATTTTGATTTCGGCTTTTTCGGGTGAGCACAATCCCGAAACGGCCCAAAGGCTCGGCGCGGACTTGTTTGTTCCCAAACCATTTGAAGATATATTCGCCTTAGTTAAAATAGCGGAAGACCTGCGAACCAATGGATCGAAAGATGGCGGCGAAAAAAGAAACCCAAACTGATATCAAGAAAGTGCAGCCCTACCCCTTCGGCATCGACATCGTCCTGGCCGAGGGAGCGCCGCCCGTGCGGGGTTTCGTGCACAAATTGACCGACGTGGGTTTTTTAATGCGCACGGCGAATGAGCACCATTTTAAAGTCGGCGACAACCATCAGGCCCGCTTCGAACTGCCGGTGGTGCATCTCCTCTTCGATGAGCCCGTCAAGGTCATCAAGACCTACGACGCCGTGGAAGACGTCAAAAACAAAGAGCTCAAGAAGAACTTCACGATCGAACTGCATTTTCGATCGCTGCCGCCAAAAAAACGCGAAGACATCTTGAAATTCCTGGCCCTCATCGGGCAGAAGTAAGCCATGCGTATCAATGGCGGAAAATACAAAGGTCACCACTTGGTGCCGTTTCAGGCATCGCACATCCGGCCCACCACGGACCGGGTGAAAGAAAGCCTCTTCAATATCTGGCAGCACGACGTGCCCGAGGCTAGAGTTCTTGATCTATTTTGCGGCACGGGCAGCCTCGGGCTCGAGGCGCTTTCGCGCGGCGCCGGCGAAGTCACCTTCGTCGACAAGAACTTCAAGTCGATCGAGATTCTCAAAAAGAACATCCAAAAGCTCAAAATCGAAGATCCCCACAAAATCGTGTTGAAAGACGCGCTGGCGTACGCCAAATCCTTCGCCGAGACGCCGTTCGATTTGATTTTGATCGACCCGCCGTTCACCGAAGAGATGGCTCACGATGTCATGGAGGCGGTCGCCGCTTCGAAGCTTTTTCACGCAAGCACCCTGATCTCCATTGAGTCGGGGCGGCGAGAGAAGATTACCGACGACTACGGCACGCTTTATCGTTATGATGTTCGTGAATTCGGAGACAAATTCCTGTCTCTTTTCCGAATGAAAGAGTCATGACGAGCGTACGGCGCGCAGTTTATCCCGGAAGTTTCGATCCGATTCATCTCGGGCACCTCGACATCATTCATCGCATCGCCAAAGTTTTCGACGAAGTTATCGTCTTGATTGCGGTCGCTCCCGACAAGGGGTCGCTGTTCTCCATCGATGAACGTAAGGAGCTGCTCCGCCGTTCGCTGACGGATTTGAAAAACGTCAAAGTCGAGTCGCACGAAGGTCTCACGGTCGACTACATGCGCACGCAAGACGCCAGTGTCATCATCCGGGGCCTGCGTGCGGTCATGGACTTCGAGTACGAAACGTCCATGGCCAATATGAACAAAAAACTATCGCCCGAAATCGAGACCCTGCTGGTGTTCTCGAAACCCGAGTTTTACTACGTGTCTTCGCGCGGAGTGAAAGAGGTTGTGCGGAACAAAGGTTCCGTGCATGGTTTGGTGCCGGACGCGGTCGAGACCGCGCTGAAGGCCAAATTCGGCACGCGCTAATTGAAGTTTTGTTTTTCCATCACGAGGTGACCCATGATCTCTGCCCGCGCCCAGCTTTTGAAACCGAGTCCGACCATGGCCATGGCCAATCGCGCGCGGGAGCTCAGCAAGGCCGGCAAAGACGTGGTTTCGCTCACCGTCGGTGAGCCGGATTGGCCGACAATGCCGGCCGCGGCCGAGGCCGGAATCCAGGCGATCAAAGATGGCTTCACCAAGTACACCGCCGCTCAAGGCATGCCCGAACTCAGGGCCGCGCTGGCCAAGACGCTGAGTGAAGAGCTGCGTGTGCCGGTGAAGGATTCGGACGTGGTGGTGGGCGCGGGCGCGAAGTACGTGATCTTCGGTGCTTTGCAAATGCTGCTCAACCCGGGCGAAGAGGTCTTGATTCCGGCGCCGTATTGGGTGTCGTACCCGACCATGGTGGAACTCGCGGCCGGCATTCCCGTGATTCTAGATTGCCCCGCCCAGCAAAATTTCAAACTCACGGCGGCTCAGCTCGAAAAAGCGATCACGCCCAAAACTAAAATTCTGCTGTTGTGCAGTCCGAGCAACCCGACCGGGATTGCCTACACGGCCGATGAACTCAAAGCTTTGGCCGAAGTCTTGCGCAAGCATCCGCACGTGGTGATTCTTTCGGACGATATTTACAACCGTCTGGTCTTTACCGACGAAAAGGTGGCGCCGCACCTGTTGCACGTTGCGCCTGATCTGCACGGGCGCACGGTCGCGATCAATGGCGCTTCGAAATCGTTCTCGATGACGGGCTGGCGCATCGGCTGGGCCGCATGCCCGCCGGTTTTGGCCAAAGTGCTCGGCGATTTTTTCTCTCAAAGCACGTCGAATGTTTGCAGCATCACGCAAAAAGCCACGCTCAAAGCACTCGAGAACCCGGAGCCTGAAGTCAAAAAGGTGCGCGAGATTTTGCGCGGCCGTCTCGACAGCTTTCAGAAAAGCCTCGCCGCGATTCCGGGCTTGAAGCCCGAAAAAGCCGACGGTGCCTTTTACGTCTGGCTGGATTGCACGGGTTGGATGGGTAAGACCCATAAAGGCTCGGGCAAAAAAATCACCAACAGCGCGGCCCTCGCGGACGTCTTGTTGGACAGCGAAGCGGTGGCGACCGTTCCCGGGATCGAATTCGGTCTCGAAGGCTATTTGCGCCTGAGCTTCGCGACCAGCGAAGCCCAACTCAAAAAAGCGGTCGAACGCTTTCAGCGCTTCGGCGCGGATCTGATCTAAATTTTAATCGCAGCGGCGGCGTTGCTTCGAGCACAGCGCCAGAGCGGCTTCACGATCCAATCGATTTGAATTATAAATGGAGGTCGCGTTGCTAAAGCATCGAACAGCCTCCGTGCCATTGCGGCTTTCACAGAGTTGGAGCGCGGTCTCTTGATCGAGGCGGTTCGAATTGTAAATCGAGGTGCTTTGGTTGAAGCAATCAATCGCCCCCGATCCGTCAGGGGCTTGGCAGAGCCGAAGCGCGGTCTCTCGGTCGAGGCGGTTGGAATTGTAGATTGATGTGGCGTTATTAAAGCACTGGACGGCGTCGGCCATCGCCAAAGAAGCCATGAGCGAAAGCGCCGAGATGACGAGAATATTTTTCATTCGAAAGTCCTTTCCAAAAGAGTGAAAGCCAAAAGGGAACCGTGGCGACCTTTTGCAAGCGCAGCGCCACGCAAATGGAGCCATTTTGTCTCGGTGAGACTTGCGGGCGCTCAGATCCATCGAGATACCGAGTTCTCTTGAGATCCAAATCCATAACGAAACCAGTTCCAGAGATGGAGATTGATTGTGGTCTCAACAGGCCCGATCGCCATCTGATTCCAGACGCCGGCAGTTTTACAATCGGCTGCGCTGATGGGGGCGTGGTCTTTTGCGTAGGAAGGGATCCATCTTGATTTGCCCGAACGCTTCGATCGCCGCCCTTTGATTGCAGGAGCGGCAAAGAACACGCAGGTTTTTGGGTTTATCAGAGCCCCCGAGGGCGCGGGGTGTTCGGTGATCGACCTCGAGGGCGTAGTGGGAGCCGCAATGGGAGCAAGCGGATTGGGACTTTTGATAGGCTTGCCGTTTTGCTTGCGCTTTTGAATGGGGTTTGACGCGTCGTTTTCTGGGCGCCGCGGAATTTGACGGGTCCCACTCCTGGAGACCGAGATCGCAGAGTTTTTCGACCAACTCGCCGAGGCTGAGATGGGGATTTTGATGGGCCAAAAAGCCTTTGAGCTTCTCAAGCTTGGCCTCGACGTCTTTGGCGACGGTGAGTTTGATCTCGATGTGATCTTCGGACACGGCCCTGATTTTGTCGGGCGTCATCAGCGGGGCCGAGGAGTAAGACAGCGCAATCCGTTCGGCCTGCCTGACGGAGGTCCCGCACATTTTCTCGATCACCTCTTGTTTGATCTTGAGCGGAAGTGGAGTCTTCAATTTGGCCTCTTGCTTAAAAAGAGTCTGCGCGATGCCGATGTGAGTGAGAGACAGTGCCCCTTCGTTGATTTTCTGTTCGAGCTCCGGAACATCATCAATCAATTTCATCGCGTTGATGCGGCGGTAGGCCTGATCCTCGGAGTAGCCAAAGCGCTCAACGGCGCAGTGGAAGAGCGATTTATAGCCCATCGAGGAATAAAGTCGCCGGCGGTTGATCTCTTTGAGCCGGTGAAGAATCACCGTGAGAATTTCGCGCTCCTCGCGCACGAGCTTTTCGGTTTTCGAGATGAGCACTTCGTCGGGTTCATGCCGCAAATTCATAGCACCTCCAGATGCGATCTTGCACCTGCAAGTCCGCTCGCGATCCCGAGGAGCCCTCTTTGTAAAATCCACTCGGCGTGAGGTCCGGTCATCGGGACAAAGCCGCTCTAAGCTTCGCCGAAGGTCTGGCTCCCGCCGATCGAACCCCTACCTCCGACCAGGACGTGAGGTTTGCCCTCGCAAGAGTTCGCTCTAAGCCCGTAAAATAAAAGAAGAAAGTTTTAGCGAGGAGACAGGACGTGTCCTTTGGGATTCTAGTGCAAGTATTGGTGGATCTGGTGTTATTCGCGGGCGTTGCCTTTGTTTGGGTGAAGCTCACGCGTCCGCAAAAGGACGACCCTCGCCTCAGCCGCGGCCTTCAGCTTTTGCAAAGCAAAATCGCCGTGCTCGAAGACCTCAGCGATCAAATCGAAAATCAAGTGCAGCAGCTCACGGGTCTTTTGGAGTCCAAAGCCAAAGAAGTGCAGACGCAGATTCTCGCCGCCGACAAACAGATCCAAAAAATCGAAACGTCGATGACCAAGAGCATGGAGGTCGCGCAGATCTTCCAGGACCGAATCCCCCATGAAGAGATCATCGAACGCCAGAACACGCTCAAGTACGTGAAAGCCGCCCGCATGGCGCACCAAGGAGCGAGCCTCGATGAAATCAGCGAGGCGGTGGATCTGAGCCGCGGCGAGGTCGAAATGATCGCCAAGGTCAACCGTGACCAGCTGCAATTCGCCGAAGACGAGCTGCCCGAGTGGGCCAAGAAAGAACTCGGGCTCGAGATCACCGAGACCGTGAAAGCCAATGCCAAGCCCAGCCTGGAGCTCAAGCCCCTGGCCCGCCAAGATGACCGCACGCAGACCGAAGTCGACGGCGCCTTCACGGCCGCGTCGCAACTGCCGCAGCTGAACTTTACCGAAGGCAAAACCAGCGCGGGACGGCCCGAAGATTCCCTCGCGAACTTGGGAGAAAAGTTTCGCCAAAGCTTGAACACATCGACGTCGACCAGTCCGTTCCAAGAAAAAGCCCCCCTCGCGCCGACCATCGAAATGCCCGGAAACCCGATGGCCAAATCCTTGGGCGTGAGCGCCGCCAAGAAAGAGCCCGTCCGGGTTCGCGAGACGGCAAAAACCTCGTCGGGAAAATCCGTCGAGATCCAGAAGGTTGTGTTCCCGAAACTCAACGTGAACGACCATCTCAGTTAAGATCAACTACTGCGCCGCGCTCTGGACTCTTTGTTCACGAGCGCCCGTGCTAGGCTCCGAGAATCAACATTTTCTGATGGAGCTTCACGATGAAATACCTCGTCGCAATGATGACCCTGATCCTGGTTTCGGGCTGCACAAGCCCCGGTCCGCACGCCACCGCCAACGATCCCGGCAAGGCGCGCTTCCATGGCCGCACGCCCGCTTCGGGGCCGCGTCCGTACCGCATCTACGCGTCCGCGGGCGAATTGGGTTTGGCTTGGGGTTGCCAAGGCCAGATGGTCGATTTCGAACGTCTGGACACGGATGAGGCGTACGAGAACGAGATGATCATCAGTCAACAACCGAAGTGCAAGATCTTCAACGCCTTGGTTAGCATCTACGAAGACCGGATCTTGAAAGATCTCGAAGATGAAGACTACTGGGTGGTCCGTTCGCACGGAACCAACCACGACACCCGCGCCATCACGCGACTCAATGCCGTGAGCATCCCGAACTTCTACGGACAGTCCGTCCTTTACACCTACACCGTTGGTCACAAGTGGAGTGCGACGGACACCTTGTTCCTCGCGTTCAACCCTCCGAGTGACAACCAATCGCCCGCAACCCAGGTTGTCTTTTGCGACGATTGCACCGGCAAAGCCCAGCTCGAAATCACGAAGGCCCTCCGTTGGGAGCAGAAGATCGCCCAGCACGCGATCTCGGTCGGCTTCTCCACCAAGCCCCTGGATCCGATGAATCTCGTGACCGTGGAGATGGAAGGCAGTATTCCCAAAGCGGACGACACTAAAGAATTCACGGTCAAAGCTCAATACGAAGTCATCGTGAACCCGACGACAAAAAAGATGTCCCTGAAGTTCAAAAAGATTCTCAGCGCCACTCGTCTCTAAGAGACGGCCAATCCAACTCAATAAAAAAAGCCCGGGTGAGCCGGGCTTTTTGATTTGTCTACGTGATGAAACGACCTACTTCGCGGATTCGCGAATGAAGAGAGTCATGTGGTAGCGAACGACGCTGTCCACGCGGATGTCTTGGTCGTTGAATTTCCAAACCGATTCGCCGAACGGTCCTTTTTTAGCGGTCAGCAGATGCTCATCCATCAAGGGCGTCGCGCCGATGGCGCCAGGGGGCTGAATCGGGGAGGGCGCCGAGAAACCGGGACCCATAAAGTTGAAACGGATGCTGATCTGGCCGGGCTCGACCAACGAGAAGATCATTTTGAAGCCGTTTCGGAACAGCATGAAATCGCCCTGAGTTTTGGCGATCCCGTAAATTTTAATGCGTCCCAAAGCCGAGGCTTTGAGTTCGTTGAAGGCGGTGGCCGCTTCGATGAATTCGTTTTTCAAAACCTGAAGAAGTTCGAGGGATTCCTTGGCCAGAGTGCGTTCGTTGTCAAAGCCGATGCTCAGATCAACGATTCCCGTCTCTTCCATCTGCTCTTCAGCGCGAACCAGATCTTTCACCCATTCGAGCTTTGTCATCAGTTACCCCCTCAACCTCTAAGTCTCAAAAGGGCTGGACCCCGTGTCAAGAGGGTGGGTCATGATGCGCTCCGATAAAGCGCGGATTTTGCGGCTCTCCGGCGCTCAAAGACCGATCGCGAGTCCCAACCGCGGGTCGGTTTTGGCGTACTCCGAACCGAACGGCGCATAGACACCGACAATCCACTGCATGCTGAAGTGATAACCCAAAGTGACGTCGAACTTCGCTTCGCCGCCGGCGCTGCCGAACCCGCGCCACGCGGTGACCCGGCGGTAAACGCTGGGGTCGCGGGTCACATCGTACTGGTAGCCTTCGAGACCGATCACGTCGGCCACCACCGCGCCCGAGATGCGGTGGATGTAAAACGCGAAGCGGTCGGGGCCGCGGTCCAGACGCATCACCGGAAAGCGGTACTCAAGTGAGCCGTTGGCGATCGACTTGCCGAGAAAGGCGCCGGTCACGTAGCCGCGCATCAGGTAGGCCTGCGACCCGATGGGTAGCGCCGCCAGCGACGATACCGTCGAGTCGTAGTTCGAGATCGAGATCTCGCGGTCCACGTACTGGCCGCTCACGCGCGCCATCCACGCGTGGTGGCGGCCCCACGGAATTTTGCCGTACTTGGCGCCGGTGAGCGAGGTCATCGTGTAATGTTCGCGGTCGTCGGCTTTCAAGAAGTGCGTGGTCAAGAGCGACACCGTCCCGCCGCTTTCGGGCGAGATCTGCTCGCCCGATTGCGAGAGATTGGTGTAGGTCAAACCGAGCGAGGGACCGGTCTGGTAAGTTTTGATTTGAAACTGCTCGCGCGAGAGCCAGCTCCACCCACCCGCGATGGAAAGATCGGGATCAATCGAGGCCAGCTGATAAACGGCCGCGACTTGCGTGCCGATGGCCGTGGTTTTTTGATCGGGATCGGCCAGGTACGACGAGAGCTTCGAGGTCTGAAAGACCAGCGTCGGACGGAAGCTCTGATTCGCGTAACCGAGAGCGTAACTCCCTTGCTGAGTCGCCGAATCGTAGCTTCCGAAAAGCGCGTACGTGTGTTTACCCAGCGGATCAAAGCCGCTGGTGCTGGCCGAAATTTGCGTTCCTTTGTCGTCAAAGTAAATAAACGGCAGCCAGTACTGGGGCCACAAGTAAGAACCGGCACGGTAATCTTCGGCTTTGTCGAGCAAACCCGCCGTCGGCGCGAGCGGACTCAGGGCCTTGACCGGGTAGCGGTCTGCGAGCAAGGGCTGCACGCGCGGAAGCGCGGCGCCGGCGGCGACAAAGTTCTTCTCGGGAACTTGCACCACTTCAAAACCGCGGTCGGCGATTTGCGTGACCCAAAGTTCGCGGCGGTGCGGATCGAATTCGGCGGCGTAGGCGCCGGTCCAAAGATGCGTGACGGGCACGGGATTTTTTAAAGCCAGGTCGGTGCGGTAGACGTTGCGCACGCCGTTTTGGTTCGACACGAAGTAGACCTGATCGCCGCGCACGAGCGGCAGCGTCGACTCGCTCACGGTCCACGCCGCGGGCTCGGCCTTTTTCGATGCGAAATCGTAGATCATGAGTTTCTCGCTGGTCTGATCGCGCAGCGAGAACAAAATCCGCTGAGGTCCGAGCCAGACGGGCCACGCCACGCGCGCCATCAGCTCGGGCCGGAAGAGCTCTTGGGCCTTGCCGCTGGCGAGGTCGTACACGGCGAGCATCGTGCGGCCCGCCTCCAGACGCACGAAAGCGATGCGGCTTGCGTCGGGCGCAAAGTCGGGTTCACGGGCACGCAAGCCGCGCGTGAGCTGTTTGCCTTTGCCGTCCGAGAGCGAGTAGGTCCACAAATCCGAAACGTCATGGAAGATGTCTTTTTCGGTGATCAGATCAAAGACGAACAGCTTCGAGTCGGGGCGCCAGCTCACGCGGCTGATCGTCCCGCCGGGGGGCGCATCGTCGTGATTCAATCGCGGAAATTTCACGTCGCCGCCGGGGGTGGTGACCTCTTCTTTGCGCTGACCGAAGGTGCGCACGCGATGCTCCGCCGTGAACGCGTCGGTCACGTTCGGGCGTACGTACACTTGAATCGAACGTTTGAGCACGTCGGTCTTGGCCAAGAAAGCCATTTTCAATCCGTCGGGCGACAGGCGCGGCGTGAACATCTCGACAAAGTCGGGATCGTTGAATTTTTGCGATTCGGTGAGCGCGACTTGTGAGAGCTGCTCTTTTTGTTTGTGCACGCGCGTTTGCACGGACTGCTTGGCCTGACGGAACAGATCGGTCAGGTTCTGGCCCTGAAAGCGGTCCTGCACGGGCGAACTGAGCATGTAAGGCAAACGTCCTCCGTAAGCGACGTGCAAGTCGTTCACCATCTTTTCGCCTTCGAGCGCGATCATCTCGCTCCAAAGCACGCTGCCAAACAAGTAGGGCCGGGCGCCGTAAGGCCAGGTGGGAATGTCGAATTCATTGATCTCTCCCAGGTCGAACTCCTCCCAGCGGGGCGAGGAGGCCAGCGCGCGCAGGGTTGCGTCTTGAAAATTTGAACGCAGGCGTCCTTGGTTCGAGAAACGGGTTTCCGCGTCAACCGCGACGCCTTCGAGCCACCACTTCGGCAGCAGGATGTTGGGCGTGATGATGGTTCCAAAGATGTGTGAAAGAAACTTCACAGCCCCGCGCCGCTGTTCCATTGAGTGAATGTGGGTGAATTCGTGGATCGAAATGTTCTCGGCCCAATCGCCCATTTCGGAAATGGACTCCATCGGCCCGGGCAGCGCGGGAAAAAGCATCACGTGGGCGTAGGGAAGCGCGGTCGCGTAGCCATTGGTCAGATCGGTCCGGTCATTCAAGATGACGGTGAGCCGCTCGGGGCGCGACTGCCAGAGCGTTCCGAGATGAGCCCAGGCGCGCTCCATCCGGACCAAGTAGTACGCAGCGAGCTCTTGTTGCTTTGCATCGTAAATCAAATTGAAGTGCTCGGACTGCACCGTCTTCCATTCGATTTTTGGGTCGACGGCGCCGAGCGAAGGGACCGTTAAAAAGAGACTCAAAAACAGGCAGAACAGAATTTTGATCATAGGGCCCAATTGCAGCATGGGGTGAATCGTTTGACAAGCGAGCGGGACGATAGAAAACTTGGATCTTTAAGTGATCAACCCTCTGGAGGAACAACATGTTTAAAAAAGGTCTGGGGCTCGTCTCCGTTGTCGTATTGGCTCTCTCTCTCGGCGCTTGTAAATCTTCGAAAAAAGTCGAAGACAGCGGCACCGGCTCAGGAATGGAGACTTCATCTCCTCAGATCGACTCGACTCCCTTGAGTTTCGATGCCGCAGGCAGCGACAGCGGTCGTATCGCGGGTCTGAACACCATTTACTTCGACTACGACAAATCGACATTGTCGGCTTCGGCCAAGAAAACCCTCGCGGCCAATGCGAACTGGATCAAGTCGCAAAAAACCAACATCCAAATCGAAGGTCACTGCGACGCTCGCGGTTCGATCGAGTACAACTTGTCGCTGGGTGAGCGCCGCGCTCAATCGGTGAAGGCTTATCTCGTCAGCCTCGGCGTGGCTTCGAACCGCTTGTCGGTCATCAGCTACGGCAAAGAAAAGCCCATTGAAAACGGCGACAGCGAGTCGGCTTACGCGAAAAACCGCCGCGCCAACTTTGTTCCTTTGCAATAAGGATTCGTGAGAGATGCGGACACTGGCGGCAGCGTTTATTCTGGTTCTCGCTGGCTGTGTCACGGCTCCCGCACCCATTGATGACTACACCTTGGCCCGGGCCGCTCTCGAAGCGGCCCGTTCCGTTGAAGCAGCCCGGCACTCGCCGGGTTTCTATCATCAGGCCGAGGAGTCGTACCGCAAAGCCAAGCTCTTGTTTGAGGAGCGCGAGTATGAGCGCGCCAAAGAACAGTTCGTGCGGGCCCGGATCGCCGCCGAAAAAGCCGAGAACTCGGCCCGTTTGATCCGGATGAAGAGTGGGGAGGTCCTATGAAGTTGTTCAAGATGTTCGCGCTGACCGGCGCCATGATCGTGTTCGCGGGTTGCCCGCAGCTGCAAACTCGCAGCTCCCTGCGCGAGGGCGATGGACGCCGAAACACTCAAGATTCCACGACGGCGATGCAAAAGGCCCAGGCCGAATCCACCAGCCGCAACAACGAATTCGAAGCCAACCTTCGTGAGCTCAACGGCCGCGTCGAGGTCGTCGAAAACCGCGTGGCGCAGTCGGATCAAGGCCAAGACCGCATTCATAAAAATCTCGAAAACCAACTGAACGAAACCAACCGAAAGTACGCGCTTCTGCAAGAAGAGGTCGGTAAGCTCGAGCAGCAAATGTCCGCTCTGAGCGAACAGGTCGCGGCCAACTCGCGCGCGGCCCAAATCGCCGCTTCGCAGGCGCAGCAAGCTCACGCCAAGGCCGACGATGACGGCGACAAAAACGATAAGCGCACGCCCTTCGATATCGGCGAAGAGCACTTCGGCAAAAAAGAGTGGCGCAAGGCGATCCTCAATTATCAAAAATACCGCGACACTTATCCCAAAGGTAAAAAGTTTCAGGAGTCGACTTACAAAATCGGCGTTTGTTTCCAGGAACTGGGAATGAAAGACGAAGCCAAAACTTTTTACGACGAACTCATTGCCAAATATCCGAAGTCGGATGAGGCCCGCCGCGCTCGCATCCGTCTGAAAAAACTCAAGTGATCAAACGTGTCCTCAGCATTGAAACCAGCTGCGACGACACCTCGGTGGCGGTGGTCCGCCATGACGGTTTCGTCGAGTCGGTGGTTTCGGCGAATCAAGATCTGCAGCATGCGCCTTTTGGCGGCATCGTGCCCGAAATCGCCTGCCGCAATCACACGCTCAATCTACTTCCGCTCGTTGAAGAGGCTCTCAAAAAATCGGGTCAAGACTGGGACGGTATCGAGGGCATCGCGGTCACCAACCGCCCGGGGTTGATCGGCTCCCTCATCGTGGGCGTTTCAACCGCCAAGACGCTCGCGCAAGTGCGCGGTCTTCCGCTGATCGGCGTGAACCACCTTGAAGGTCATTTGCAGGCCGCTTTTTTAAAAGACGATCAGTTCTCGGCTCCCGCGGATTTTACGTACCCGTTCGTGGCGCTCGCGGTGAGCGGCGGCCACAGCACCGTGTACTATGTCCCCGAGTTCGGTCGCTACGAGGTTCTCGGAACCACGATGGACGATGCCGCGGGCGAGGCCTTTGATAAGTTCGCCAAGATGCTGGGTTTGGGTTTTCCGGGCGGCGTGCAAGTCGACAAGCTCGCGCAAACCGGAAATCCGACGGCCTTCGAACTGCCGCGCTCGCTGATCAAAGAGGACAACGAAATGATGTCGTTCTCGGGGCTCAAGAGTTCGGCCGCGCGTTTGATCGAATCTCTCGGGCCGGCCGAAACCCAAAAACGTTTGAACGATCTGTGCGCTTCGTTTCAAGAGGCCATCGTCGATGTCTTGATCGCCAAACTCGACCGTGCCGTGCGGGTCAAAAAATGCAAACGCGCGGTCATCACCGGCGGCGTGAGCGCCAATTCTCGATTGCGCGCGCGTGGGCAGGAGTGGGCGCAGAAAATGGGCGTGCAGCTCGTGGTGCCGCCGATCCGATATTGCACGGACAATGCGGCCATGATCGGGCGCGTGGGCGTTGAGCGTCTCAACCGCGGCGAGCGTGATGCACTCGACATGGGCCCTTCGCCGAGCTCCCAACCGGCCGATTTCGTGGGAGAGAACCGATGAAGCTCGAACCTGCTCGCGAACGTCTGCGCAGCCGCCAAGAGGCGCTGGGGGTTCAGGCCAAGAAATCGCTGGGGCAAAACTTTCTGATTTCAGACTCGGTGATCGGCAAAATTCTCAAGGCCACGAAAGATTTAAAACCCGGCTCGATCCTCGAAGTCGGCCCCGGCATGGGCGCCTTGACGGACGGTCTCAAACAGCTGGGCGTGCCTTTGCGTTTGATCGAACTGGATTCGGTGTTCGCGCAGTACTGGCGCGACGACGGCCAAGAGGTTATCGAGACCGACGCCCTTCAGTGGGATTGGGCACAGCTCAGCGGCGAGAAGCCGCGCGTGCTGGTGAGCAATTTGCCGTATCAAATCTCGTCGTCTCTCGTGGTGGACCGAAGTCTTGATGACGACCCGCTCGCGGGCATGGTGCTGATGTTCCAAAAAGAAGTCGCGCAGCGGATGAAAGCCACCGAAAAGCAAGGCCCTTACGGGTTTCTCTCGGTGCTGGCGCAGTCCTTTTGGAAGATCGATCTTTTGCTCGAGGCTTCGAGTCACGATTTCTTGCCGCCGCCCAAGGTGGCCAGCCGCGTGCTGGTGTTTCAGACCAAGCCCAGCCCGGTCGAAAACAAGCGCGATTACCTGCGTTTTTTGAAGGCCTGCTTTTCGCAGCCGCGTAAATACATGGCCTCCAATCTCGCCGGTGAGTACGCTCTGCCGAAGGAAGAGGTCAAAAGCCGGCTCGAAAGTTGGGGCTTTAACCCCCAAACGCGCGCCGAGCAGCTGAGTCTCCAGAATTTCCTTGAGATTTATCCTCATTTTAAGAGATGAAGACCTCTCGATGAAGCCCCAGAACGACGGAATCCTTATTGTCGCCGAAAACCGCAAAGCGCGGCACGAGTACGAGATCCTCAAAACGTACGAGGCCGGTCTTGTTTTGATGGGGAGCGAAGTCAAATCCATCCGCGACCGTCAGGTGCAGCTCAAAGACGCTTACGTGTCGTTCCGCGGGGATGAGGCCTTTTTGCAGAACGCGCACATCGCGGTCTACAAGGCCAGCAGCTACAACAACCACGAGCCCGAACGCCTGCGCAAACTTTTGCTGAACCGCCAGGAGATCGATCAGATCATCACCAGCATTCAAGAAAAGGGCCTCACCTGCGTGGCGCTCAAGGTCTACTTTAAAAAGGGACGGGCCAAAGTGGAGCTCGCGCTCGCGCGCGGAAAAAAACTTCACGACAAGCGGGAGTCGATCAAGAAGCGTGACGCTTCTCTGGAGCTGAAGCGAAGCTTGCAGAAATCTCGTCGGGGCTAAGACCCAGCTGATTGCGCTTCAGGGCCCGCAGATTTTCCAACGCCATCACCGATTCGATTTGCGTCTCATCCACCCGGATTTTTTCGAGCAGTTTGATTTCGGCTTCGGCCTGAGCTCTCAGCGTGCGGTAAAGATAGCTGTACGTGCTGGTGAATTCGCGCATCTCGTCGGTTTCGCGCACGTGAAAGTCGTGGCCGCTCCAGTCGCCGCGAATCAGACGGCGCATATGGCGCTCCATGTTCGCGAGCGGGCCCAGCCAAAGAGTCGTGATTCTTAAGGTCGTCCACGCCGTGATCAGACCCGTGGCGAGCGTTCCTAGGAGCAGCAAAAGGCCGATCCAGATTTGTTCGCGTTCCAGATGCGAAATCAGGCCCGGGTGGCTGTCGTAAGCGATGCGTTTGAAGATGCTGTAATTGTCGCGCACGAAGTACCAAGCGGGTCCGGCAAAGCAGCAAACGAGAATGGTGCTGGTGATGCCGAGAATCAGCGTGTAGCGCCACTGCAAGCGCGAGTTGATGATGCGCACGGGAACTCGCTTGCGGACCTGTCGGGGCCGAGCGGGCGTGAATTTGTTCTGATGAGGTCTTCGTCCATGAAGCATCGAGATTCTTATCGGCTGTTTGTCTTTTCTCTGGAGTCGAACTAGCCTGAGACTGGACCTTTGTGATATGGAGAACTTATGAAAACCCCGTCGATGATCCTGAAATGTGCCGCTCTCATCATGCTTCTGGGGCTTGCGTCCTGCCAGACCTCCAAAACGTCGAATCAGTATGTCCGCCGCGACGACAAAGCGCCGCTCGTGGACGACAAGTACAGCCTCCAGGCCGACCGGCAAAAAATGGAAGACCTGCGCCAAGAGGTTTTGCCCGAACGCCGCCGTGAAAACGACGAGGTCGCTTTTGTCATGCAGATGTTCCAAGACGTGCGCCGTTCACCCCAAGACATCCGCGCCCAATTCGATCAGACGGTCCGTAAAAAACGCGACCTCATGAACCGCGACCTGCAAAAAGAGCGCGACCAGTTCACTAAGGCCGAACGGCAAAAACGCGACACCTTCCTGAAGGATCAAAAAAACGCGCGCGACGCTTTTTTAAAAACCAAGCCCGCCAAAGATCCGCGTGAGGAGTTTTTCAAAGACCAAGAAGAGAAGCGCAAAGACTTTTTCGCCGATGAGCGCGAAAAGCGCGGCGACTACGAGTCCGACGTTCGCGAACGCCGCAAAAACTTTGAAGACTACGTTCGCGAAAAACAGAGTGAATTCAATCAAGAGTACCGCGTGTACTCGCGCAAATACGACGACCTGAAAAAAGAGCGCGAACTGCAGCGTAAATCCGGCGCGCCGCCCAGCTCGGCAGGCCCCGCGCCATTGGCTCCCGTGTCTTCGGGCAATGCCGAAGCGGATCAGCTCATGAACGACATCAACGCTCTCAAAAATCAGCCGGGAACGCCTCTTGAATCCGGCGAGTGATGAGATTGGACCCGAGGAGCGCAAGCGCCGGTACCGCGAGATCGCCCGCTTCTTTCTAGGTTTGGGCCTCACCGGGTTCGGCGGTCCGCTCGCGCTGATCGCCGAAATGCAAAAAGAGTTGGTGGAGCGCCGTCAGTGGATCTCGCTCATCGAGTTCCGTCAGGTTTTTACCGCCATCAAGTCGATGCCCGGGCCCGTGGCTTTTCAGACCGCGCAGTACCTAGGGACTCGCTACACGGATCGCAAGGGCGGCCTTTTGGCCGCGACACTTTTGCTGTTGCCCGCGACGGTGATGATGATCATTTTGGCCGCGGCTTACGATGCCTTTCAGCAGAGCGCGGACATGGTCAACCTTATGCAAGGGTTTCAGATGGGCGCCCTCGCCCTGATCGCCCTCGCCGTGCGCTCGCTCGTCGCGGACTACACCCGCCAGATCCGCTTTTGGATCGTCACGACCCTCGCGACGGCGGCCTTGGCTCTGCATCTGATTCCCGAGATCGCGGCGATCCTTCTTTTGGGTTTCGGCTTGGTGGCGATCGAGTACCGCTGGCGCCTGAATAAAAAACTGGAGGCGGGGTTTTCACTGCTGCTGCTGATGTGGATCTGCTTCAAGGCTGGTGCGTTCGTCTTCGGCACGGGGCTGGCGATGGTGCCGCTGCTCGAGCGCGATTTCGTCATCGAGAACAAGTGGATCACGCATGCGCAGTTCATGGATGCGCTCGCGTTCGGTCAGCTCACGCCCGGTCCCGTTTCGGTCACCGTTACGTTCGTGGGCTACAAGCTGGGCGGACTTGGGGCGGCGCTCGTGGCGACCGTCGCGATCTTTGCGCCCTCGGCGTTCCATCACTTGACGTGGTTCCCGAAATTCGTCGGCTGGTTCACCAAACAAGAGTGGATCAAGCCTTTCGTTGAGGGCGCCACGGCGGCGATCGTGGGCGGCATCTTGGTCTCGATCTGGGCGCTCGCGCAATCGGCCAACCATTTTCAGTTGGGACTCTTCGCGGTGACCTTGCTCGTGGCGCTCAAATTCAGAATGCCGGGCTGGGTGTTTATCGTCGTTCCGGGATTGATCGCGATGATTTATTTTAGGACCGTTTCGTGAAGAACTCGCGGTAGAGGTCCATCACCAACGCGGCCATGCGGTTTTTGACGATTTCGGTCTGATTAACGAACTGAAGTCCCAGCGAGTTGTAGTCGTCTTTGTCGGGGTGGGGACCGACGTGCCTCACGTTGATCTCGACGGGAAGTTGGTCGCGCCCTGCGGCCGAAAACACCGCCGGAAATTGCTGGTCGATTTTGACGGTGAAGTCGCGTTTGCGGGCTTCGATCCGGCAACCGCCAGCGCTGATGTCGATCAAGGTGCAAGGGTATTTATTGCCGTCGAGGTTGATCGTCAACTTGCCTTGAAAGCTTCGCGGCAGACGCAGGCGAAAGTCTTCGCGGCGCTGAACGCGGTAAAGTTTGGTGTTGAAATCCAGGTACAAAAAGTCGGCGGCTTGGCGGTATTTGACCTGCGCGATGAACTTGTGTTCGTAGTGGTCGAATTGCACGATGACGTTCTTGTCCGAGGGGTCGATAAAAGACGAGCCGATGACCTTGCAAAGAACTTCGTGGCCGGTGATCGAGCGGGGGCTGACCAAGAAAACGTTACCCATCGGGGCGAGGCCCTTCACCTTGATCTCGGTGGAGTACCGGACGATGTCTTCGATCACTTTGAATTTATCGGCTTCATCTTTGATTTCAAGGAAGACGTCTTCGGACTTCTTGACCATGCGATCGATTTTCAGGCGGCTTTCTTCAGTTGTAAACCTTTTTTCAGCTCGCCAATATCGGGGTCATCCTTCTGGGCGGCATACTTCTCGATCTTCATCAAACGCACATGAAACTCGGGTTGGTGCGCGAGCTTCTTTTTGTAGTGTTCTTTCTTAATGAATTCCACCAGGCGGACAAAGCCCGCCAGCGACTTGGTGTCGCCCATCTCGTCGGGCGGTAGATCCAGGCCATCGAGATCCGAGGAATCGAGAGGAGACTTCGGTTTCTGCATCCCGATCAGTCTACCAAAATTCGGCGATCTCTTCGACAAAGGTCGAGGGGAGCGTCTCAGATCAAGATTTTTGCATCGAGGCCGAAAGCGCCACGCCCCACAGGATGCTCAGCCAGATCAAAAAGATCCAAAGCAGGGAGGCGGGAATGGCGGCAAGGCTGCCGTAGACCTTGCCGTAACTGAACACCTGCGCGCTCATGAACTTAAAGGTGCGCTCGAGCCCCCAAAGCAGAACCGTTGAAAACAGCGATCCGAGCAGGGCCGCGGGCGCGCGCACCTTCAGCGAGGGCACCAACTTGAACAGGACGGCGAGCAAAAGAAAGATCACCAGAAAACCCGAGCCGAAGGGCAAAACTTGACTGAGCGGCTGCGCGACGGTTTTGGCCGAGAAGATGGCCACCCAGAGCGCGAGGCCGAAAGGAAAGAGGATCAAGAACATCCATGAGAAGAACAGGCGCTTCACCAAGGGGCGTTGATTCTTGATCTGCCAGATGCGGTGAAAAGCCCGCTCGAGCTCGAAGATCATGCGCGTGGACGTCAGAATCAAAATCACCGCGCCGAAGGAGCCGATCTTGCCGTTTTGGATGCGGCCGATCACCTTGCGCACGAGGGCCACGCCTTCGGTGCCGGCGGTGCCTTGCAGGTTGTTGAGCAAGAAGAGTTCGACCTTCGGTGCGAGGGCTTCCAAGGCGTGGAAGTAATTCAGGGCCGCCAGGGTGACGGCCACGAAGGGGATCAGGGCGAGAACGGTGGTAAAAGCGAGCGCCGCCGCGGTGAGGCCCAGGTCTTCATGAGTGATGAGCGACCAGAACCTCCGCAGCATCGGGACTTAGCGCTGAGTTCCGGTGCCGGTCGGTAATGTCGAGCCGGACGCGGGGGTGTTGTACTGAATCACCTGCGCGGGAGTCGCGGTGGCTTGGGTGCAGATCGTGGGAGGCGTGATCTTGGTCGCCTTCAGATCTGCGCAGCAGCCGACCACGTAGCTGGTCGACGTGGTGCCGCCGGTCCAGCAGCACTCGGGGCCCGAGCACTTGTTGCCACTGAAGAAGAAATAACCCACCGCCGCTCCGAGCACGCCACCGAGCAAAGCGCCCGTCGTGCCGCCGAGCCAGTAGCCGCCCGCCGCGCCGACCGCGCCGCCGAGAAGCAAGGGCATCCAGTCGGTCTGCGCTTGCGCCTGCGGGATCATCAAGCTGAACAGCGACGCCGCCGCGGTTTTGGGACGCGCGCCGTAGTCTTCGGTCAGAATCGATTCGATGCGCGACACGAGGCCCTTCACCGTCGAGAAGTCTTTCTTCGAGATCACGCGGTTATTGATCGTGACCACGTTGATGTTGGATTTCGTGGCGTACTTGATCGTCAGGGTCATCGAGTCTTGCGTGAGGACGACGGTGTCGCCGTCAACTTTGACGTGGGGAGCTTTGAGCTTTCCTTTGTTTTCAAGAAAGGGCGTGAAGTCCATCGCCACTTCTTTGGGAAGAAACTTGCCGACGCGGTTGTAGTACTCGGCCAAGTTTTCGACCTCTTTGCCCTCACCCATGACCGACAAGAATTCGCGGGTGCTGGGCGACAGGTCGTACTTGCTTTTCCCCAAAGCGGTCATCGGTACCGAAGTGATCAGCAGGCTCAAAACAGAGACGTATGTGAGTAAGAATCGCAGGATTCTCATGAATTTCCCCCTCGGGCGAGATGCCACAGCCTTCATTTTGAGCAAGAAGCTGCAACGGATCAAGTCGAGTTCGGGACGACGGTCTCAATTCGAATCGGCGGGGGTTCTATCTTGAGGCATGTCTCAGTCTGAGACTAATGCCTTAAAAATGGGCATCCGTGGCCCGCGGGGAGCCCGACATTCCCTGGTTGACTTTCCTGGCCAAATTGAAGATTTTGGTCCCCTACCGATTGAATCCAATCGTCTGTGCCCGGGTGGCGGAACTGGTAGACGCGCTAGTTTCAGGTACTAGTAATCGTAAGGTTGTGCAGGTTCAAGTCCTGTCTCGGGCACCAAAATCGTTCATAGAGGAGACTTTCATGAAGACCCTCTTTCTGATTCTCCCTTTAATTTTGATGGCTCCGGTTTCGTTTGCCCAAGAGCACGAGGAGTTCGTCGAGCAGATCGACGCCGAAGCGCGCACGCCTCTGTGGGTTTGTCAGGCCAGTGATTATATGGGCGCCGCCGGCATGGGCCGCGGGTCGACCCGCCAAGAGGCCGCGGACCAGGCTCTGTTCAATTGCCAGATCCGCTCCAAAGGCGGCTGCTCGTTGACCTCATGCTCTCAGCTTTAGAACTTATTCGCCGCCCGTTTTGAACTCTTTGCGCATCTTTTTCTCCCAGTCCACGAGCAGCTTGCGCGATTTTTCCGGAAGCTTTTTGGCGGTCGCATCGAAGAGCGCCGGATCCTCATCGCGAATACTCACCAAGTACTGAGCGATCTCGAGTTGATCGTCTTTTTCAACCAGGCGGGCCGCCAAAGGCAGCGCCTTTTCGTACTCTTGTTTGCGAAGCTTGGCGTCCTTTGAGAATTTCGCCTTGTCGAGCAGCTCGGCGTAGGTGCGGGCCGCCTCGACTTCGTTCTCATCCGCGTCGGCATTGATCTTGTCGATTTTGGCGCACAACTCGCAGCCGCCGGCCGGCGTGGGTTTGGGAATGATCGTCTGCGCTCCCGCCAAGGAGCTCATCATGACAAAGGTTATCAGAATCGTTTTCATCATCGTCTCCTCGATCGACTGCCGCGACCTCGCGCGCGTTGCCGTCCATTGCCGCCAGAATCTTGGACGAGACTTTTCGAGCATTTGCCGAGCGGACCCGCATCGACCGAGGCGGAGTCGCCGACAAAGCAGCCTTCCAGAATCCGGCGTCCCGGCAAGCGTTTGTCGATGGACTGCGCACTGCTGGTGAAGTGGTGAAAGTTGCCATCACTCCCGAGGACTTCGATATGGCCATGGATATCGCCCTTCAGGGCGCGGCCCCCGCCGCGCACGCCACGGTACACGCGGATCACGCCGGGAGTGTTGCAAGCGCTCATGTCGTTGCGAAATCCCGCGCGGGTCAAATCCCGGGGGGCATCGCTCGCGGCACGGTCGTACATCGCGGAGCCGCCGGGCAGGGCATTGCGGACGCAGTTGAGATTTTTTTGAAGCGCGTGCGCGATGATTTTTTTCACCGCCCGGTAACAATAGGCTCCATCGTACAACCGGCCCGCGCCCGCCGAGGCGCTGTTGGCGAGCTGGGACATCAAGTCGCTGCCGCCGCCAAAAGGATTCGACGCCGGCGGAAGCGCCGCGAGCTGCGTGCCGCCGCTGAAATCGGCGCCGCTGCGGGCTTCACCTTGCGCGGAGACCGGTCCGGTTGAGGAGCTTTTGGTCATCGCCAGGGACGAAGCTGAAAGCACCATGAGAATGAGAAATGAGATCGAGCTTTTCGATGATTGTTTCACTGAATTCATCTTAGCCGCGGGGCCAGCTCTTTCAAAGATTATGGAATTTTGAGAGTCGCGGTCTCGACATTCGTCTGAAGGCAGACCCAGGTCACTTCGTGTTTATTGTGCTGAAGGTGAAGCGCGTAGGATCCCGGAATCCGCAAGAGTTGGTCCAGTGAGGCGGTGTCGGTTTCGCCTTGAAATTTGACCGTGCAGACAAAATGACGGGCCAAACCCTTCGCGCGCCAATCGGTGACGAGCGCGAGCAGGTCTTTCGGATAGCAAATCAAATCCGAGAACAGCCAGTCCACCGAACCGCCGACGGCCTCGGGGAGATCACGCGCGAACGCGTCTTTGCGCAGCCATTTCACGCGGGGGTTGGCGGTCAGCTTGGCGTCCATTTCGCCCTTGTCGACCGCGATGACTTTGCAGCCCAGGCCCGCAAGCACCCACGTCCAGCCACCCGGCGCGCTGCCGAGTTCGAGACAGGTCTCACCGGCTTGAGGCCGAAAGCCTTGGCGCGTGAACAGCTCCCACAATTTCAGGTAGGCGCGTGATGGCGCCGCTTTGGATTCTTCAAAGTTCCAAGAGAGCGGCGGCACCGCGGGCACCAACTCAGGAGTCATCCAGAGTTCGTGTTCGTCCGTAAGGGCGTATGCTCCCAGGGGTCCCGCCGGCACGGGTTCGAAGGCCTTGCGCAGACGGGGAGAAAGAACTCTCAAGCCTTGCGCGATCAGTTCGCTGCGGCGGAAGTGCGAGACCGAAGTGTCGCACCAAAGCCGGCCGTGCTTTTTAAGCGCGTTCTGGGCGTCGGTGATGGATTGAAAATTCAAGACTTCGGCGCGGCGGCCGCGGGCTTCGCACCACACCAGAGCGGCGGGCGCGTTCTCGACGAGAAACAGATGGTCGCGGCGGTCCAAGACCGCCACTCGTTTTGCCGAGAGCTCGGCCTCGAGTTCGGCGGCAAATTCAGGAGAGGCCCAAAGCAGTTCTTTCAAAGCCTCTCCTCAAGAATTAAAACTTCGCGACGAGCGAAGTCGTGAAAACGGTGTCGGTGGTCTTCGCGCCGGCAACGGCCGGCAGATTTTGGTACTTCGCCAAGTACGACAGTTTCAGGGAGAAGACTTTACTCAAGATGCTGGTCATCGAAGCTTCGCCGTTCGCGAGGTAGGCTTCGGACTCATTGAAATTCGGAAGGTACTCCGCCCAGATTTTGAACGACACGGTTTCGTTCAAGGCTTGCGAGTACTCCGAGTACACGCGGCCCAGATTGGCGTAATCGTGCTCGCCGGTGACGGTGTAAGTTTCGGCGTAACGACCGCCGGCCTCCGCGAGCCAAGTGCGGACGTCGTTCTTAACGATGGTGTACTTCGCGCCGAGATCGGTTGAGTTCCTTTGAATGAACCCCGAGTAAGGATCCGATTCAATCAAGTGCGCGATGAAGGTGCCCCAGAGCTCGCTCAAGGTGCGTTCGTAACGAAGGCTCACGTCCCAGTTGCGTGAGGTTTCGGTGCCGGAGGTTTTGGACTGAAGGTACCGGGCCGAGTTGGTCACGATGTTGTTGTCAAAAGAGTACGCGGTTTTTTGCTTGGCCGAAGCGGATTCGTTCTCGGAGTTGCCGGTGGAGGTGACGAGAGCCACTTCGGACTCGTGCGCCCACTGTTTAGGAGGTTCGGGAACCAAGGGAGCGGCGGTGCTTTGAGCCTTGGCGCTCATGGCGGTCAAACACAAAACACAAGGGATGAGCAGTCGTTTCAACATCAATTTCCTCCACAGGTTGTTAGAGGGTCTTGATGCCCAAAAAACCTGTCCCTGAGTAGCCTTAACGCATGTCGCTGCGATTGACGTCGGGCCTATTTCAAAGGCACTTTTCGGGAGTTCAAAATTAAAAGGAGTTCACCATGGGAATCATGAAAGAGTTCCGCGAATTCGCGGTTAAAGGAAACGTTTTGGATATGGCCGTCGGTTTGATCATCGGGGCGGAGTTCGGCAAAATCGTCAACTCACTCGTCACGGATGTCATCATGCCCCCCATCGGCCTCGTCATCGGCGGCGTCGATTTCAAGAATCTGTTCGTCACGATCAAAGACGGCCTCACGCAAGCGGGTCCGTACGCCACGCTCGCCGATGCGCAGAAGGCGGGCGCGGTCACCATCAACGTGGGAACCTTTCTCACGTCGGTGATCACCTTCACCATCATTGCTTTCGCGGTCTTCATGATCGTCAAGGCCATGAACAAGCTCCGCACCGAAAACCCCAAGGCCGTCTAAGGAGTGATGATGAATACCGTAAAACGTTACCTGAAGGCGATCCTTGTCTTGATCGTCTTGTTCTTCGGCGCCTACATTTTTGTTGAATTCTATCCTTACATCTTTTCGAAGCACGTCGTGGGTGTGATCGAATCGGTTGAGCGCGTGCAATTGAACGTGGCGCTCATGCAGAATTCGGGCGATGCCGCCGCGAACAATTCGATCAATCCCCAACTGTTCTCGTTCTCGATCGCGATCAAGACGCCGGACGGCGAGATCCACACGTCTTCGGCCGAAGATCGTCAGTGGGCCGTGGCGCAAAAAGGGCAATGCGTGGAGGCGGAACTCTATCCCTATGCTCCTTGGAAACTCATGAAGGGCGGCACGTACTTCAACGCGCGCTTGGACCGTCTCTTCGAGTGCCCGGCACAGTGATTTTGCTCCGGCACGCGGGCGCGTGACGGCCGATCAAGGAAATTGGATCTGCATCAACTCGAAGGCGAGGAAGATAAAGCCAAGAGTGAGCAAAGCCCCGATCAAGATCTTGGCTTTGACAGTTCCTTGAGATTGACGAGAAGAGGACTGTTTTCTCATTGAATCCAGTCTAACAGAAACGAAGGCCAGGGCTCAAAATCCTGGCCTTTTTGATTAACTTCGAGACATCAGTCTCAGAAAAGCTCAGATCGGCCTGCCAATTGTCAGGAAATCTTAGCGTTTGACCTTCAAGGAGCCCGTCTCGTCGAAGGGAACGCTGATCCCTTTGACCGACAGCGTGCCCTTAATTCGGTACGGAATTTCCGCGTCCTGAAGGATGTTCAGACCCAAGCTCATCAAATCCGTCCAGGCCACCTGAAACGGAAGTTCGACGGCGGTGCGGCCTTTCGCCGCCAGCGTCGGGAGTTTCTCCCAGTGCTTCGAGAGCAGCGTCTTATCTTTGACGAAGACCTCGGCGCGCAAATTTTCAAGCGGCAGCTCAAAGCCATTGGGATTTTCGACATCGAGTTTGAGGTTGAGATCGACATGCTGAAGATTGGCGCTCGAAACTTGCAGCGATTCGTTGCTGATTTTGGGAGGCTTGACCACGCTCGAGAGCATGCTGGAGCATCCGGCGAGAAACACGAGGGTCACTAGCGGGAGAAGCTTCTTCATTTCGCACCGTCCTTCTCAAAAAGATAACGTTGATACCCGCTTGATTGGCCGGGCGAGCTCGCTTAATCCAAGACTATGAAACATGAAAAACGCTCGATCGTCATCACCGTGGTGGTTGCCGCCCTTGGCTATTTTGTCGATATTTACGATCTTCTCTTGTTCGGCATCGTGCGCATGGCTTCTTTACGAGACATCGGTGTTCCCGAAGACCAACTCTTGGATGTCGGCATCCAATTGATCAACGCGCAGATGGCGGGCCTTTTGGTGGGCGGAATTTTATGGGGCGTCTGGGGCGATAAGCGCGGGCGCCTGTCGGTGCTGTTCGCCTCGATCTTTTTGTATTCGCTCGCCAACATTGCCAATGCCTTCGTCGTGACGCCCGGGCAGTACGCGGTCTTGCGATTCGTGGCGGGCGTGGGTCTTGCGGGCGAGCTGGGCGCGGCGATCACGCTGGTCGCCGAAGTCATGAGCAAGGAGTCGCGCGGCATTGGCACCACGGTCGTCGCGGCGGTGGGCGTCTTGGGCGCGGTGCTCGCCGCCATCATCGGTGAGATGTTTCACTGGAAGACCGCTTACATCATCGGCGGGGTGATGGGCCTAAGCCTTTTGGTCCTTCGCATCCGCATGCTGGAGTCGGGGCTTTTCAAAAACATCGCGCACGCCCAGGTCAGCAAGGGCGACTTTTTGATGCTTTTCCGCTCGGGCCCCCGATTTTGGAAGTACCTGTCTTGCATCCTGATCGGCGTGCCGATTTGGTGCGTGATCGGGATTTTCGTGACCTTCTCGCCCGAGCTGGCGCGGTTTCTCGATGTCACGGGTCCGATTCAAGCGGGCACGTCGATCATGATGGCCTACATCGGTCTTTCGGTGGGTGATGTCGCGAGCGGCCTTTTGAGCCAGTTGTTGAAGAGCCGCAAGAAAGTCGTCGCGCTCTTTCTCTTTTTGACCCTGCTCGGAATCTCGGTGTACGCGCGGGCGCAAGGCATGACCCCGGCCCAGTTCTACGCCCTGTGCGGATTTTTGGGTTTCGCGATTGGTTACTGGGCGATGTTCGTGACGATCGGGGCCGAGCAGTTCGGAACGAACCTGCGCGCCACCGTCGCGACCAGCGTCCCCAACTTCGTTCGCGGCTCGCTCGTTCCGCTCACGCTCACGTTCAATTATTTGTCGAAGTCGCACGGATTCACGCTCCTGGAGAGCGCGGTCACCGTGGGCCTGGGGTCGCTGCTGGTCGGCGCGCTCGCGCTCTGGAAGATGCAAGAGACCTTCGGCAAAGATCTCGACTATCTGGAGTCTGAGCGGGGCGCCTAGCCGGGGAGCACGCCCGATTTGAGTTGCACGCGCACCTGCACCAAGCTTTCGTTGTGTTTGGACTCGAGTTCATCCGACGTGCGCACCAGATCTAGGCACACCTCAAGCTGTTTTTGAATCAAGCTCAAGTATCGCGGTGAGATCCGGCGGATCATCATCTTCTGCAGCAAGGTCTCAAAGCCGAACTGCTCGCCGAATTGCAAATCCCATTCGTCAAACTGACGGTAGGTTTTCGCGAGTCCCGAATCGTCACTCGAGGACGGAAACTTCCACTCCGTCGTTTGCAACTGAAGGGTGTTCTCGTTTTCGATCAAAATGCGGCCGTCTTGAAAATCGTCAAGAATCTTATCGAAAGAAGCGCGTTTGAATTTGCGTTCGACGTCTTTGCGAGGCAGCGGCCTTCGCGCCATCGTGAGCATCAAAAATAAATGATAATGCGCGATCGAACGAGACAGAATCGCGACCTGCCGTTTGGTGAGCTCGCGAGCGGAACCGCCAGTGGGGGACTTTGCGTGGGGAGGGGGCTTTGATGTCCTGGCGGGCCGCTCGCTCGGGAAAAGATAACCGTAGTCGGGAAACTGGGTGCGTGCGTAGCTCTTGACGAGTTCTTCGCTCCAGTTCGCCGGCAGCGCTTTCGCCATCTGCGAGATCAGCTGGGCGCTTGGGAAAAAGTCGCCATTCTCGATTTTGACAAAAGTGGGATAGTTGCAGTCCAAACCGCGTTTCTGAAGAGCGGCGTGAAAACTTTTCCGACTGGAAAAGTTCATCTCCGACCGCAAAAACGAAATAAACTCGGTTAGAACCATAAATATCCTATAAAGAAATAGTATCCTAATAAGAAACTATGCGGCAAGCGAAAGTTGGCTTAATTTCCGCCCACGAATGAATCGTGGGGGTAGAATGAAGAAGATCTTCGGTCTGTCGATGTCTCTGGTTTTGGCGGCGGTGGTGGCGAAAGCCGGCAACGGTGTCGAGAGGGATGTCATCGAGTACGGTCGATCGGCTTCGGAGCTTCCCGCGGATGTTCGTGAGCGTTTGAACTCGGTGGTCGCCAAAGGCTGTCCCGCTTTGACGGAGATGGCGGTGGTTAACGGGCGTGCGATGGCGGTTGTCAGCAAGGTTGAAATCGGCACTCAGCACGTGGATCAAGGCGTGATCGATATCACCTACGGGGTCGTGATCAACGTCCCGAACCGCACCGGCATGGATGCGATGAAGGTGGTTTTGAAACGCTTCGACGGTTCGAACCCGGCGGTGGACTGGCTCGAAGTCGTGGACTTCGAAACGCCCGACATCTGCCGCTCATTGATTGGTTTGTGATCTGATCGCGGGAGTTTGGACCCTCGATCAGGGTTTTGTGATGAAAAGTGATTTGTGATGTTTTGTGATACAGCCCAGACCGATCCCCTCGGGTTTGGGACTGATTTAAACTCCCGGTAGAGAGAATCTATCGGGAGTTTTTTTTTGACCGGAATCAACCGCCGTTTTCGCTCGAGCGCGTTTCGCAAGTGTAGCCCACGAAGCACTGATCGTCGTCAGCGGTGTGGATCCACGCCGGTTTGGTGGTTTCGCCTTGCATGCAGTAGCCCGCGTGCGCGACGTAGCGGTCATAGATGTGCGCGCTCTCGTACAAAACAACCGCGCCGTGCGATTTGACCAGCTGACGGGCATCGCTGCACGACATGTCGGTGGTGTAGTTCGCCGAAGCGACAGAGGCGGCCATCAGTGCGCCCATGATGATCAGTGTTTTCATACTCTCTCCTTTTTCTCATCCTTGCGGATGGGTTAGTTGCTCGAAGGAGGTTGCAGAAAAGATGAACGAATCAATAGTCTTAACGGAGCGCGCATCGCAAGTGTGAGCAAAACACCACTGAATGCCTTGCGCATGTGAAGAATCAGGACCCTTGGAGAATGTCGTTTAGCAGAGACTCGACATCGGCGCTCACGACAAATGACCGGCGGTGGTGAGGCTGGACGAAGCCCTCTTGGGTCGCCCGATCCGCGAAGGCGATCAGCCCGTCGAAGTACCCATTCAAATTCAAAAGACCGATGGGCTTCATGTGCAAGTTGATCTGCTTCCACGTGATGATTTCAAAAAGCTCGTCGAGCGTCCCGAAGCCGCCCGGGATCGCGATGAAGGCGTCCGAAAGGTCGGCCATCAGTTGTTTGCGCTCGTGCATGGACTTCACGACATGAAGCCGGGTCAAATTCTGGTGGGTGAGTTCACGCGTCGACATGAAGGCGGGCATCACGCCCGTCACCCGGCCTCCGCGCTCCAGGGCTCCGTCAGCCACCTGGCCCATCAAACCGACCGAGGCGCCGCCGTACACGACCTCCAGGCCGCGAAAAGCAAGAAGCCGCCCCAGTTCGCGGGCGGCTTCGATATAAACGGGATCAACTTTGATGGCGGAGCCGCAAAAAACGGCGACTGATTTCATGCGTTTCCAGATTTACGACGGGAACGCCCACTTGTGCCATAAAATTGCGAATGAAGTTTGCTTTCAACTTCTTGCAGCGTTGCCTGGAGCATCGCCTTGTAAGCGTCATCCATCGAAACATGGTAGAGCTTGCAAAGCTTTTTCAACTTATGGATCGGAGGACTCGACAGTCCGCGCTCCCAGTTGGAAACGAATTGCGGCGAAGAATAGCCCAACTCTTTCGCCACATCGGCTTGAGAGAGGCCCGAGTGCTCTCGGGATTTCTTAAGAAGGTCTGCAATAGGAGCTTTGCGAATCATGGTACCTCCGATACGTGTATGCCCTGCCCTAGGACCAACGCTAAAGGAGATCTTAACAATTGACGAGGAATAACGCCTTGCATGCAAACAATTTGTTAACAATCTAAATCAAGGCGCTTCAGAGCTTGTCAATAAACAAAAACGCCATCACAGCAGCTCGTGCGCGATCCACCCAAGCACACGCATCGTGTAGTTGGGGCTGACTTCGGGGTGACAGGTCTTGCACTTGAGGTCTTGCTTCACGTTCTGGCGCAAACCCTGGAACCCGGCCTGAAGGTCTTTCGCCAAGGCCTCACAGCGGCGCACGACAACCGCGGATTCCAAGTTGGTGTGGTACGAACGCGGGTCCAAATTAAAGCTGCTCACCAAAACATCGCGGTTGTCGGCCACGGCCACTTTCGAGTGGATCTTCCAACGGCCCGTGGCGGGGGTCAGATCGTGACGGTCGTTCATCGAACCTTGCCGCGAGACTTGCAAAACGGCCTGAGTACCGTTGGTGTCGCGTTCAACATAATACTTCATGATGTCGTCAAAAGAGCTGTCAAAAATTCCGCCCGCGGCGGCGGCGGCGTTGGTGAGAACTTCGACGCGCACCTGTTTCTGGCGGAGTTTCTCGAACACGGCGCTCATACGATGAGCCGGAACGTACGACCAGTTCTCGACCTCCAGACGGCGATTGGCGCTCGAGAAGAAGTCCAGGACCTGTCCCGATGTTCGTTTTTCCATGAGTCGCAAGGAGTTTAGGTACTCGGGATTGGATTCGCCCGCCATGCCGTCACCGTAACGTGCCGAAGCGAACTCCGGGTTGTCGGTGGTGAACGTGACGTCCGAACATGCGTGTTCCTTGGTGCGGGCCTTGAGTTCGGCTTTCTTCTGGCTCAGCATCTGAACGGCTTTTTGGTAGGTGGCGTCTTCCTTCAGGCAGACGCTGTCAAAGCGGCCATCGGCTTCGAACTCCGAGCCTTGCGAGACCATCGACGAATTCCACAACTCATTGAACGAGGCTTGCACTTGGCGGGCGGAAGCACCTTTGACGATCAGGTCGCGGTCGACATAGTTGATGCCCGCATCGAAACCGAAGTAACCATCGGCGATGTTGCGTCCACCCGAAACGTAAGTGTTGCCATCGGCGACGGTGAACTTAATGTGCGATCGATTGTTCAGTGTCGGGCTGAAGGCAAAGGCATCGTTATAAAACTTCAGATCCATTCCGCGGCGCTTGAAAAACTGGGTGAGGTTCGCGCGCTCGGCCGCCTTGAGCGGTTGGGCATCCAGAATGGCGCGGACGCGGACGCCCTGACGGGCTTTGGCGGCCAAATTTTTCAGAACCAGGCGGCCGGGCACCGTGCAGGGTTCAAAGATGTAGTAGGTGAGGTCCACCGAGCTGCGCGCATTCTGGATCGTGGTGACGATCGCCGAGAGCGACTGCGGCCCGTGGGGCAAATATTGAATCTGGTCGGCAAGGGCACGACCCGAAATCATCAAGGCGGAGGCGAAAAGAAGTGAGCGATACATACCAGTTCTCCTTTTACTCTTCCGAACAGCTGTGTTCGACGTCATCGTGATCCGCGTGCACGTGCGCAGATCCTCCGCGCACGGTGGTGTAGCCCTCGAAGTCGAGGCTGCTGCGCTGTAAGCTCTTATCGCAAACGGCGAGTTCCCCTCGGTCGAACACACGGGTTTTAAAATAGTTGTAAGCGGCTTGGCAGCCGGGTCCGCCCTCGGTCAGAAGCGCCGGGTAAGTCACGAAGGCCGCGAAGACTTCGGCGAACTCCTCATTGCGGGCGCGTTCGGGGCTCCAGTTTTTCATCGCGTAACGCGAGAAGTGGCAGGGTGTTTTGATCGTCGCTTTGTATTCGCGGTAAAGGGCGCCGTCATTGTTGTTGCCCACATAGTGACCGAGTTCGTGAATAAAGTAAGCGACGCTCGAAATGTTTTGCGAGCGGCCACGGCTCATCTCGATGCCGTTCGCGGTTTGGCGCGAAATATTGCCGCCGCCATTTTTAAAGGTGTAGCGGGCGCCTTCGGCGGGAGCGAACACGCCGCCGGCCAGCTTTTGCAGTTGACTGAGACCGCGGCCGATCGCGCGGATTTCCGATTCAAGAGCGTTGGTGGTGCGGATGTTAAAGGCGCGCAGGACGTCCTCGGCCTGATTTTGCGTGAGACTCGGCGTGCACAGGCCTTGGGCGGCCACGGGGTCCTTCTTCAAGATGCCGATCTGTGGGCGCGCCAAAACTGTCGAAGCAGCAGACAGCACGACGAAAAACGTCAGCGCTTTGGCGGTCAAAGTCGGTTTCATCCAGGCCTCCTCGGGCTCGTTTCGTGGCGCGAAACCTTAGAGCAGTTTCGATGCCACCAAACGGCCGCAAGGATTTACTTGGCGGGGGAGGGGACGGGCTCGTCGAGAGCTTTGGGCGTAGGGGTCTCGAGATTGGTGTCGCCGAGATCGACTTTCTGCGTGCGCTCAAGTTTCGACATCATCAGGTACAAGGATGGAACGACGAAGAGCGTGAAGACCGTGGACACAATGCTGCCGCCGATGATCGTCAGACCCATGGGCTTACGAGTCTCGGCGCCGATGGCGTTGCCGATCACGAGCGGGATTGCCGCGCACACGGTGGCGATCGAGGTCATCAAAATCGGGCGCAGACGCAGCGGACAGGCTTCAAGCAGGGCTTCTTTGACGTCGATCCCTTTGTGACGGAACTGGTTCGTGAACTCCACCAAGAGGATCGAGTTCTTTTTCGCGATCCCCATCAGGACGATAATCCCGATAAAACTGAACAGGTTGAGCGAAACGCCCGAGATCCACAGCGCCAAAAAGGCGCCGGTCAAACTGAACGGCAGCGCCACCAAAATGACAAAGGGATGGACGAACGAGTTGAACTGCACGGCCAGGATCATGTAGGCGACCAGAATCCCCATCAGCAGAGCCGTGATCAGGCTCTTGAACGCTTCTTGGAAGCCCGACGACGAACCCTCGAGACCGAAGCTGTAACCGGCCGGCAAAACCTCTTTGGCCATTGAGCGGGCGCGGTCCAGAACCGCCGCCTGCGATTTTCCGGGTGCGATATCTCCGAAAACCGAGATCGCGCGTTGGCGGTTGAGTCGCGAGATGGATTGCAGGGCGCCTTCGCGGGTCATGTTCACCACGCGCTCCAGCGGGAGCAAATTGCCGAAGGAGTTGCGCACCGGAATCATGCCGATTTCTTTCTCGCTGGTGATCGCCTCATCCGGAATTTTGACCCGGATGTCGAAGCGCCGTCCATCGGCGGTGAAGCGCCCTTGCCGGGTTCCGCCGAGAGCGGCCGCCAGCGTGCGCGAGACTTGATCGCGGGTGACGCCCCAGCGCTCCATCAGCTCCTGATTGGGTTTCACTTGCAGCTCCGGCAGGCCCACGCGGAAGTCGGTGTCGAGATCCTGGGCGAAGCCCTCATCAGTGAGACGTTTCATCATCTCTTCCGATTTTTCCTTGAGCACGTTCAGATCTGGTCCCCGGAGATTGAACGCGATGGGGTTCTGGCGGCCGGTCGTCAAGTTTCGCGCCGAAATGTCGCGCATTTGCAAACGCACGCCTTTGACGTTCGCGAACTCTTTGCGCAGATCCGCCATGACCTGTTGGTGCGTCTTTTCGCGTTCTTGGCGTGGCTTGAGGTAAACCGGGAAGAACATCGAATTGACCGCCCCGCCCCCGCCGCCCGCTCCGATACTGACGATGTAGTTATTGATATCTTTGTTGCGCTTGAGAATCTCTTCAACCTCGAGAGATTTTTTTTGGGTCTCGGCCAAATTGGTTCCGGTTGGAGTTTGGCCATTGACGAGAATAATATTCTGATCTTGAGACGGAATGAACTCTTGCTTCACGAAGCGCACCATCGACATCGAGGCGATAAACAAGATCAAAGAAGAGAAGACGATGGTCTTGGGCCACTTGATGCAAATCTGCAGCGAGCGTTGATAGGCCCGCGACCATTTTTCATTGATGCCATCCACGTAGTGCTCGAACTTCGACGTCTTGGGCGACGTCGCGAGCAGGGCCGCCGCGCGCATGGGCGTGATTGTGACAGCTTCCAGCAGCGACAACAAGATTGCGCCCGACATGGCAATCCCGAACTGGAAGAAGAACTTTCCGATGATTCCGCTCATGAAAACGACGGGCAAAAAGATCGCCACGACCGAGAGGCTGGCTGCCGTCGCGGAGGGCAAAATCTCGACCGAGCCATCATAGGCGGCCTTGGCCGGTGACTTTCCCATCCTAAAGTGCCGCACGATATTCTCGAGCAACATGATCGCATCATCCACGACGATCGAAATCGCCAGTGTCAGCGCGAGCAGGGTGAAAAGATTGAGGGTCATTCCCGAAAAGTACAGGATGATGAACGTGCCGAGGATGGAGGTCGGGATCGAAAACAGGATGTTAACGGCGGACTGCAGGCTTCCCAGGAACAGAAAGCAGATAACGATGGTGATGATCCCCGCGACCACCAACTTCTCCATGGTCGAATGCACCGTGGCTTTGGTGGGCTGAGTAAAGTCGATATTGACCTGCACCTTGTACCCCTCGGGGAGGGTGCTTTGAAGTTCGGCGACCTTTTTGGTGATATTTTCCGAGAGCGTGACCTCGTTGGTGCCGCGTTGTTTGCGGATACTGACGAAGATCGCCTCACGCCCGTCGATGCGTCCCATACGTCGGACATCCGTTAGTCCGTCCTCCACGCGGGCCACGTCTTTCAGGCGCAAAGTGGTTTGGGGCTGGACCAGGCCGCTGCCACGGCGGAGGATCCGCATGTCTTCAAATTCTTTCGTATCAAAGGCTTCGCCCAGCCAGCGCACGCGCAGCTCCTGCTGGCCCGACACGAACTGTCCGGCCGCGGATTCTTTATGTTGGGTATTGATGGTGTCGAGCAGATCCACCATCGTGAGATCGAGTTCTTTGAGTTTGCGAGGTTCGACCCACACGCGCAAGTTGCGCGAGGAAAAGCCGGCGATGGAAGCTTCACCCACATCGGGTAAAAAGCGGATTTGATCCAAAAACACGTTGTCGGTCCACTTGATGACTTCGTTCAGCGGCTTGTCGGCCGAGATCCCGAGCATCATGATCGGCTCATCCTCGGGGTTCTGTTTGCGAATGATCGGGGGATCGATTTCGGGCGGAAGCACCAAACGACTGAGCGCCGACTGCACCTCTTGCAAGGCCACGTCGACGTTGCGGTTGATATCGAAATCCAAACGGATGCTGCCGACGCCTTGGCGCGCGCTTGAGCGCATCTCGACGATGCCTTCAACGCCCAGTAGGCGCTCCTCGATCGGCTCCAAAATCTCTTTCTCGATCACCTCGGGCGAGGCGCCTTCGAAGTCGACCGAGATGCTCAAGACCGGAAAGTCGATGTCGGGCATCTGGCTGACGCCCATGCGGCTCAAGCAGACGGCGCCAAAAATAATGAGAGCCGACATCAGGATCCAGGCAAAAACGGGGCGTAGAATGGAGATCGAAATGATGTTCATTCTTCTCTTTTCCACAATTCGGGGCCGGGGGGCAACATCTCTGGTAAATAACTGATTTTTATGGCCTTTTGGGCTATGAATTGTGGAATTTTAAGGCCAATTCTCCACACTCCGGGTCCTGGTTTCTTCGAAGAGAGTGCAGTGCAAATCTTATAAATCGTTGAAAGCACAAGGGCTTTGCCAAACGAATGGTGTTAGAAGAACGCATGAAATTTCAAGACATGGGACTGCACCCCTCGATCGCCAAAGCCCTCCAAAAAATGAACTTCGAAACGCCGACCGAGATTCAGGCGGCCGCGATTCCCGTCGCCATCCAAGGCAAAGACATTTTGGGATCCGCGCAAACCGGCACGGGCAAGACCGCGGCGTTCGCGATTCCGCTCGTTCAACGTCTGATCGAAAATCCTGAAGCGACCGCGCTGGTGCTGTTGCCCACGCGCGAACTCGCGCAGCAAGTGGAGCAGGTCATTCGCGATCTCACGTTCTTCGCGCGCGACATCCGCTCGGTCAGTCTCATCGGCGGCGTCTCGATGGTGCCGCAGTTCAAACTTCTGCGCATGAACCCGCGCATCGTTGTGGCGACTCCCGGCCGCTTGATCGACCACCTCGAGCGCGGCAGCGTTTCTTTGGCCAAAACCGACTACCTCGTGTTGGACGAAGCCGACCGCATGCTCGACATGGGCTTCGCGCCTCAGTTGCGCGAGATCGTGCAGCGTCTTCCCGAAAAGCGTCAAAACCTGCTGTTCTCGGCGACCTTCCCCTCGACGCTGATCAAGCTGGTGCGCGAATTCATGGAAGAGCCCACGCGCATCTCGGTCAAAGCCGAGCAGGTGTCTCCCGACCGTATCAAGCAAAAAGTCCTCGAAGTGAAGCAAGATCAAAAAGCGCAAACCCTCCTGCAAGAGATCGACACGCGCCAAGGCACGCTCTTGGTGTTCGTGCGCACTCAGCGCAACACCGAGAAGATCGGCAATTTCCTGGTGGATTCGGGCTGCGAAGTTTCGATCATCCACGGCGGCCGCTCGCAGGCTCAGCGCTCGCGCGCTTTGCAGCAGTTCCGTGACGGTCTGACCCGCATCCTCGTCGCGACCGACGTGGCCGCGCGCGGCCTCGACGTTCCCCACGTGGAGCACGTCGTGAACTACGATCTTCCCGAAGTTCCCGAAGACTACGTTCACCGTATCGGCCGCACCGGCCGCAATGGACGCTCGGGGGAAGCCGTGTCGTTCGTGACTCCCGGTGACCGCGGTCAATGGCGCATCATCGAGCGCCTGATGAACCCGCACCTCAAGCCCCGCGATGAAAGCCGCTTCCAGAGCGACCGCTCGCTCAATAAAGAGCCCTCGAAACGCACGCCCTTCGGTGCGAAGAAAGGTGGCCCCGGCGGCCCCAAGACCGGCGGATTTAAGGGTGGTGGCCTCAAATCGGGCCCCAAGAAGTTCGATAAAGGTCCTCGTCGCGACTCTCAAAACGAGAAACGCTCTTTCGGTGGCAGACCCGAAGCCACAGCACCTGCACGTTTCGGCGGACGCCGTCCTTCGAAGTCACAAGGTTCGCGAGCATAGAGAGTCGCCGAAGGCGACACGGGTTGATAGAGAGTCGCCGAAGGCGACACGGGTTGATAGATAAATAAGTTCACATTTGAAGTTGATCAGTGGATCGCCATCTTGCTGATAAAGAATTCGACGAAAAACCGAAGTTCGGTTTTTCGTCTTTTTCTTTGATAGGCATTCATTCCAACATGATCCAATGGTCTCAAGTTTCTAACACCTTTTCCTGACATCCTCCAAAATGGACCCATAAGCAGGGAGGACTCAAAGATGGGTCAAACGAGAAGGAATCTCTTACTGGTCGGCGGATTGTTGATGGTGCTCAGCGCCTGTTCGCAAGCCCCGGCCCCCAGCAGTCTGGAAGACAGCATGAACAGCGCGGTCAACTGTAAGACCGAGACCGCGCCGGTCGATCCGAGTGAGCTCGAGATCCAAGGCACGACCGTCGTGCAAAAGGGCGATACCGGCCACTATCAATTGAGCCAGGACCTGAGCTGCTCGAGCAGCCAAAAGGTCATTTGGAAAACGGTCGCCGTGAACGGCTCGACCCGCATCGGATCTCAAATGAATTCCACCTTTCAAAAGGGCGGGGATTACGTGATCTCGGCGCAGGTCCTCTCGGCGGGATCCACCACGCCCACCGAACTCTCTTTTAAAACGACCGTTGTCGCGGGGGCGCCCGTTCTGATCAGCCCCCAAATCACCATGGTGGGTGTCGACAACGTGTTCGATCTTGGCATCCCGGCCGAGTATCAATTGGCCTCGGCTGAATGGAACTTCGGCGATGGCTCGGCCGCCCTAGCAAGCCGGGGTCCCGTCACTTACATGTACGGCCGTCCGGGCACTTACAACTTGCAAGTCACTTTGAAAAACGCCGCCGGAGAGCCGCTGGTGCTCTCGCGAGCCTTGAGCGTTTTGCCCCTGCAAGACGGTCAAGAGTGCGTGTATCGTATGAACATCTCGGCTCCTTATGAAGTCGTGGTTCGACAAAACGCGATGATGTCCGTGTTCATCCCGTCGTGCGTCGCTTCGAAAGTGACCGCGATCAAGTGGAATTTTGGCGATCAGTCGGCCGCCGCCACCGACCAAACGGTCGAGCACGCGTATGCGGCGACCGGCAATTACACCGTGACCGTGCAGCTCTTCACCACCTCGACCACCACGCCTTGGGTGACGCTCACGCATGCCTTGCGTGTGGTTGAGGCCCCCGTGGTGAGCACGCCCACACCCTCGCCCACTCCCGATTTGAACGAGTGTCCCGCATCGGGGATTCAGCGCGAAACGAAGAGCGAGCTTTATTCCGAAAATGAAACCTGCGGCGTGAACGGCACCAAGGTGAACTCGTACCGCGATCTCGTGAAAGACGAGTGCCGTCCTCAAGCCGGCATCTTGAAATGGATCGAAATTTCTCGCACCAAAGAGCTCCAGAGTGAAGGCAGCTGCCAAGGATTGGCGTGTGAAGTTCCCGCCTCGGCGCTTTCGGGCGTGGATCCCGTGGCCGCGGGCCTGAGCTTGATCAACGGCCGCTATTACATGCTCAACGGCGCGAGTAAAACGTTCTTCTCTTCGACCACGCCCGCCGGCTCTTGCGCGAGCGTGAGCGAGACCCGCACCTGCCAAAACGGCGTGCTCGGCGGATCGACCGGTCATCAATACCTGACCTGTTCGAATGGTTGTGAAGGTTTCGGCGCTCATGGCACCGTGAAAACCGGCGTGGCGATCGGCGAAATCAAAGTTCCGCTCACGTGTTCGTTTGGTGAACAGGGTTATTTCAATCTGTTCAGCGAGATCGCCGATCAGACTTGTCAAAACGGGACCGTGACGACCTCGAACCAACGTCAAGGCGACATCAAAACGGCAGGCTCGTGCCCGACGTACTCGCACACCGGCACGGACGTTTGGTCGACCTGCTCGGCCGATTGCGGTGGAGAGCAGACCCGTCAATTCCAGTGTCAGAGCAGCACGGGCGACGTGGTCGATGCGGCCCGCTGTGCCGGCTCGGCGCCCGTGGAGACCCGTGTTTGTGACGGCAACCCCGCGGCCGTGGCCCGCGAAGACCGAGAAACCTCGACCGAAGAGGCCAACGCTTCGAACCTGTGCCCGGCGAACCAGATCGGCGTGATCATCAACAAACGTGACGTCACCATCATTAAATCTTACGCCTGTCTGAATCATTCGGTTCAATTGGACGGAACGCAAACCGTGAACGGTGCATGGGTGACCGAGAATTATTGCCGCGACTACGTTCCGCACCGTTGTAACCAAGACTCTTTGAGCAACACCGAAGCCAAAGGCCGCTACAAATGGATGCAGAAGTGCCGCGCGCAGGTGCCCGTGATCGAAGAGTTCTTGACCAAGTTCGACAGCGTGAGCGTGGACCCTTCGAAAAAAGAGCACTACGGCATCGACGAAGGCAATCGCTATCTGTACCCGACGTTCATGGACCGTTCGAAGAAACCTGAAAAGGCTTGGATCGCTCCGAAATCCGAGAGCGGCAGCTGCGTGGTGCCTTCGACGGTGTACATCGCTTCGGTTTGCGTGTCCTCTTGCGCGACTCCCGAAGAGCAGATCTTGACCCAGGTCAAAGGCGAGAAAATGAAGTACGTACCCTTCATCGAAGCCTTGACCCAGAACATCGGTCACGTCATGACCCTGCAAAGCAGCTCGTCGATGAGCAGCAAAGACGTGCAGAAAACGGCGGTTGAAAATTGGATCACCGAATTGATCGACACCGATCACGACATCTTGGTCTTTAAGATGCGCTCGGGTGGCCAGCTGAAGCTGACGACCAACCATCCCTTGCTCGCGAGCGACGGCACCATGAAAGTCGCGACCGAATTCAAGGTGGGGGACCCGTTGGTTCAGATCGGCGGAAAACTGGATCCGATCGTCTCGATCCAAAAAACCGTGCACCACGGAAAGGTCTACAACCTGTTCGTGAAGTCGTCGGCTCTGCATAAAAACATCGTGGTCACCAATGGCTACCTGAACGGAACCGCGTACTTCCAAAACGAAGGCGCCAAGAATCTGAATCGCACCTTGTTCCGTGACAAACTCGTACGGGGAGCGTTTGAGAAATGAAACCGTTGATCTTGCGCTCTCTCGCCGGCGTTCTGGTCTTTGGCTTGATTTTCGCCGCGGTCAATTGGAAGCAAGACTCGGGTTCGCGGGCGCGCTCCCAAGTCCCGCAGCCGTCAGCTTCGCAAGCCGCGGTGGCGGCCCCGGAGGCGGCACGCGCATCCCCCAGGCTTCAAGTCTCGGCGGGACCCGCGGCCCAGCCGGCCGCGGCGCTGGCCCTGACGGTGAAACCCGAAGGCCCTCATCAAATGTTGGAAACCTACGCGTTTCGCGAGGACATCGAGAACTTCCGCGCTCTGAATAAAAAAGTCTTTCTGACGGATGACGAAAAGCGCGCGAAGCGCGAGCTTCTGGAAAACGATGAATTCGTGAAATCCTTGACCCACCTGTTGAAGGTGGGTGCCGGCGACAGCACCGAGATGAAACAGGCCCAGGACGCGGCTTTGGATGTGCTGTTCGAATCGCTTCGCACGGACGCGAACAGCCCGGTTGCCGAGGTGCTGATGGAAATCGTCGGCGACACTCAGATCGAGAGCGAGTCGATCGACATGGTGACCAAGCGGGACCTGGCGGGCGTGAAGGCCGAAGTTCTCTATTACTGGTCGTCTTTGGATCCCGCCAGCTCCGGGCGCATCGAGCAATCGCTGCCCGGTCCCGTGAGCCGTCGAATCTGGGAGAACGTCGTCTCCGTTCAGAAGAACAATCTCGAGGAGTCTTCGATCGAAGCTGCCCGTTACCCCTCGTCCGTGGATGAACTCTGACGGATCTGGATTAGCGGGGCAGTTGAATCAATTTGTACCAGGGTTCGTAACTTTGCTCCATGCGAAGCGAGTTGTTCACGAACACGGGTCTGCCTTGCGGATCCAGCGCCGTCTGAAACGAAATGCGCATGCGGAACGAATTGACCGCCATAAAGACATTGCGGCTGTCGCACATGTGCGTGAGGTTGCCGAAAATCGTGTAGTCTCCGCCGGAGTTCTCGCGCGCCGATTTTTCCCAGTGGACATTGTGGTACATCACGCCCAGGGGCGCTTCGCGGCCGAATTGCAAATCCGGAAACGGCAAGATCGGAATCGGGATGTTGAACTTCGGGCAGAAGACCGAGGTCTTAAAGGCGGGGCCCAAGTCCCAGAGCATGTCACCCACGCGCAGCAAAATTTGCGGGAACGATTCGCCCTTGGGCGACTGCACGATGGTGGCGCTGATGTCGGGGCTCCAGGGGAGCACCGGCGTCGTTTGCACGTGGTTTTGCAGCATGAGCGAGACGCGAACCCCGATCAAATCCAGCTCCGAGTGCGAGAGCTTCGAGACGTGATGGCCCAACTCGTGGACCAAGACCGCCACGGCTTGAGAGATCGACAAAGGTTCGACCAGTCCGAAAATGTTTTTGGAATAGATCATGTCGGTGTTGATGTAAATCGGGGTGCCCGGTTTCAGGCCGGTCTTGGCCACCTTCATTTCGCCGTTCAAAATGAACGTGCCGGGTTCCTGTTTTTCCGAGACGAAAATCAGCGGCTTGTCGAGGTCGCGCGCCACCGATGCGGTTTCGATAATGTCGCGCAGAACCGCGCGCTGCGAGTCGTTCAGTTGGCAGGCGTCCAGGTCCAAGCAGATCTGCGCGTACTTCTCGAGGTTCTCGAGCGCCACCACGAAATTTTGCTCCGCCAAGCCGCCGCCGTTGCCGACGTCGTCGCCTCCACGACGGGCAAACGCGTTCGTTGAGAGTGCCGTGACCGCCAGTGCGGCGAACATCATCTTCAGTCGGTTTGGCTGTCGGTTCGTCATCGGTTTCTCCTAAGTTTCTTTTTTAGAAACGGGAAAGAGTTGAACGGAAAGGACAAAGACGCTGTCGGCGTCGGGCGTTGACACGAGATTGGCGATCCGGCGGCGCGTGCGCTGCAGGATCTTTTTGGCTTCCGCCAGCTTGGCGGGGTCGAGCGGCATGGTGATGGCCGTGATGTCACGTTCTTCGACGGGGAGTTCGAGCAGGGCTTGTTCGGCTTTTCGCAAAACACTCAAGTGAAAACGTTTGATCGCTTCCGAAGGAACATCCGTCGTGGTGGCAAAAGGGCGCTGCGTGCGCTCCATGCGGTCGTCATTGATTTCGACCAGTTGGAGGCGCACGAGGCGCTTCAGCGTGTCGCTGGCCTGTTCGGTCTCGATCCCCAGGCGCTGGGCAATCCAAGCGGGGCGGGCCGAGTTGCGTTTCAAGCGCGCCAAATTCAGCACCGCCAGCGAGACCCAATCGCCGATCAAGCGGAAGGTGTCTTCTTGAATCAATTCGTGCGTGTCCGGTTTGGACGGGACCGCGCGGTCTTGGTCAAAAGCCCTCTGCTCGAGCGGTGAGAGTTTCATCCGGTCGATCACGAGTTGTCGGTTCTTTTTCGAAAACTCGCGTTTGCGCAAGAGGTACTGCGAAAGCGCGGCCGGGCTCACGCCCAAATCGCGCGCGAACGCCCGCAAACTGTACGAAGCGTTGCGGTTCTTGCGCGCGGTCAATTCTTGTAAAAGTAAAAGGCGTCCATCCATCCCGCAGGCTTTGTAGAAAGGGGGGCGAATGATGTCAACCCGAAACACTGTGTTTCGACCTTGAGGCCGCGAAACACAGTGTTTCGGGGGCCCCTTGCTTTTGCCATCAAACCTCATTTAAACGCTTGCCGTGTCCTTAACACGAACACCTTTGATCTTGAGATCGAAGGAAACAAACACACAAGGGAGAATGAAAATGAAAGCAATTCTGTTGATCGCGGCGATGATCCTCGGCACCGGCGCTCAGGCCTTCGCTCAAGAAACCGTCGAACTGAACCACGTCACCACTCGTGAAGAGGCCCGCCCGGCTTGGGTTTGCGGCTTGGCCTTCGAAGGCGAATCGCAAGGTCTGCAATTCATCATCGGCTCGTTCCGCACCGTCGCTTACGGCGAACTGAACTGCACCGACGGTTTGGGCGGCGAGTACCACCGTCCCGTTCGCGTGAGCATGGGCACCAAGTTCATCTCGCCCGCGATCGGTATCGGCACATTCCGTTTGGCCGGTGTCTCGGCTGAGATCAGCCTCTTCAACTTGCACCCTGACGTTTTGTTGGGTCAGTACGTTGTGGCTCAAGGACAAGTCGCTTTCGTTGGCGGCGTTGCCGCTTTCACGGCCGTGAAAGTTCAGCCCCCGCAAATCGCGGCGCAAGTGTCGATCCAACTGCTCAGCGGTTTCGGCGCGCACCTCGGCTTCCACAAAATGACCATCGAGGCTTTGAACTAAACAAGTCACCCTCAAAGGTGTTTATAAGTCACACCTTGACCTATCGAACAACGAGCGATTTTTAGCCCCAGTTTTTGGGGCGAAATCGGGCTCGGTAAAAGGGGAACCATCACGGTTCCCCTTTTTATTTCACTTGGTCATTGGCCGCGTTTTTGGAATCTCCGGAGTCATCAGACAAAGAAAGACGACAACGCCGGACAAATCCGGCGTTCTCAAACAAAGGAGTTCCTTTATGATGACGATCCGCTCGATGGGCCTTGGTGTCCTCGCAACGGCTGCAATGGTTTTGGCTGGCTGCGCCACAAAACCGAAACACTCGTACCCCGCCGGTGTCGACCCCGCGGCCGAATCCAAAAACCTGTCGCAAGAGATGCGCGAACTGCAAGCACAACAACTGGATGTTCTCTCTCCCGTGCACTACCAAAACGCGAACCGTGCGATCACCCGTGCGGACCGTCAGATCAACAAAGATGGCGATCGTACCGGCATTCTGAATGACCTTCAGATCGCCCGCGACGAAATCTCAAAAACCAAAGAAAGCGGCGAAAAATGGCGGGGCGAATTGAAAGAGGCGGCCGATGCTCGTGAAAAGGCGCTGCAAGCCGGAGCGGTCAAAAGCTATCCCCGTGAACTGGCCACCATGGACGAAAAGTTGAAGGACATGACCGAAGAGACGAAAATCAAATCGGGCACGTACCGCGACGACAGCTTGAAACTTCAAAAAGACTACATGGCCATCGAGCTCAAAGCGATTCAGCGCCGCGAACTGGGACAGTCTCGCCGTTTGATCGAAGAGGCTCGTGATGCGGGTGCCAAACGCTATGCCCCGCAGTCGTTGAGCAAAGCCGAGACCGATCTTCAGTCGGCGGAGCGCCAAATCGAAGCCAACCGCAACGAGCCCGGCCAGTACGCTGAAGCCGTAACGACCGCGAAAAACTCGGCCCGCGCGCTTCTCAGCGTGACGTTGACGGCCAAAGAGGCCCGCAACAAGTCGCCCGAAGAAATCGCCCTCGCGATCCGCGCCAAAGAAGCCGCGATCGCCGAGCAAGAAAAACGCGCGATGAGCTTGGAGAACATGACCGAAGCTCAGCAAGCTGAATTGGCCGCGAAGGACCAAGAGCTTGAAAGCGAAACTCAACGCATGAACCAACAGTTGACGGCTGCACAAGCCGCGAACCTGAAACTGGAAAAAGAAAACGCGTTCAACGAGAAGTTGAAAGAGATCGAATCTCAGTTCAGCAAGAATGAGGCGGACGTTTACCGTCAAGGTGACAGCCTCGTGGTTCGCTTGAAATCGGTGCAGTTCTCCGCCTCGCGTTCGGACTTGCCGGCGAAAAGCCTTCCGACCTTGGCCAAAGTGAATAACGTGATCAAGGAACTCGGCGCCGAAAAGGTCGTGGTTGAAGGTCATACGGATTCTGTCGGTAGCAAAGATGTGAACCAGAAAATTTCGCAGGAGCGCGCCCAGGCCGTTTCGCAATACCTGGTGTCGCAGTCGGCTGCTGCTTCCGATAAAGTCGAGGCCGTCGGTTACGGTTTTGAGAAACCGATCACGTCGAACAAGACCAAAGAAGGCCGCGCCCAGAACCGCCGCGTCGACATCGTCATTACGCCCGCCAGCATTGAGTGATCGAACTCATCGGTTCCTGACCGAACACTGATGACGAAGGGGCCCGGTTTCCACCGGGCCTTTTTTTGGTCGCACCGAATTTGCCCCAGCGCTTGCCAACGGTGCCCTCAAAATTCTTAAAAAAGTTCTTAAATCCAATCAGCAGCCATCTGAGACTCAAGATTCTTTGACACTCTTGGCGCGTGTTTTTGCAACAACGGTCCTTGTTCGAATTTCAAACTGGTCACATTGATCACAACAACAAGGAGACAGTTATGCAAAGCAACAGACGCCCTCAAGGACGTGACACCAACTGGAACAACCGCGACTCGCGAGAGGGACAATCGCGGCGTTTCCGAGGCCACGATTACGAGCGGCATTCATCGGAACGCAGCGACCGTTCACGCTTCGACCGCGAAATGGACCCGGCTTATTATGGTGGATCTTCGGATCTCGATACCGGAAGCCAGGACTATTCGCGTGAGCGCTCGCGAGCGGGTTCTTACGGTGGTTACGAACAACAGTACTCAACAGGAAAATCGTCGTCTTACGGTTCGGACAACACCCGTCAAAGCGGCGGTTACGAACAGCACTATGGTCCCTATGACCGCCATTACGGTCCCACGCAGGCGGCGACGACGAACCAGCAACGTCCTTCGCAAGACCAGTCCTCGGCAGGACGCTACAGCTCACAGAGCTACGGCCAAGACTACAACCACAACTCTCGCCAAGACTTCGAGCCCCAGCTGGGCTATCAGTCTCGTGATTTTTCGTCGTCGCGCTCGCACGGCCGCTACAACGAAGACGACGCGTACCGCGGAACTCAGAACGCGGCCGATCAGTACGAAATTTCAGGACGAATGGGTTACAGCTCGGGCGACCGCTCGGTCTCGAGTTACGACCGAGACCGTGACCGAATGGGCTTGAGCGAGTCGCTCTCGGACCGTTTATCGCCCCGTCAAGGGTACGGCTCGGATCAAACTTGGGGCCGAGATCAAGGCCGTCACTACGGCAAAGGCCCCAAAGGCTACCGTCGTAGCGATGACCGGTTGAAAGAAGAGATCAGCGATGCTCTCAGCCGCGACTCGCACATCGACGCATCGGAAATCGAAGTTTCGATCGAGAGCGGTGTGGTCACTTTGCGCGGAACGGTTGAAGACCGCCGCACGAAACGTCTCGCCGAAGATTGCGCCGCGCACATCGAAGGCGTGAGCGATGTCCGCAACGAGCTTCGCGTCGAGAGCTCGGAGAACCGCTCGGCGGATTCGTCGACAAAAGCGTCGATGACCAGCACGAACGGATCGGAACAGACCCGTAAGGCGTCGTCTTCGAAGACGTCGTCCGATAAAATCATGTAAGAGATCAGAGAATTGAAAAGATCAGTTCCGGGGGGCGGCGGCTTTCTCTTCAAGAGGAGCCGCCGCTTCTCGTTTGGGCGCGAGACGCGGGACTAGCGGATGGTCACGGGGACCATGTCGATCGCGAACCGGGCGCCTTCTTGATACTGGTACTGAACGTCGCCCGAAAGTTTGACCGAGTTGTTATCGGGGTCAAAGAGCCAGCCGCCTTTTTGAGCGTTGGGGATCACTTGACCTTTGCCTTCGGCCAAAGCCTTGGCCGTGCCGTAACGAACACGAATCATCAGCGAGCCATTGGCATCCTGACGGGGACGCTGGGGCAAGCGGATTTCTTTCGCCAACGTTTTCATCGAAATGTCGGAACCGATTTTCGCCAAATCTTGGCCGAAATCTTTTTGAACCAGACTCATCAGGTGACGGGCGCGGATCTCGGCGGGAGTGCCTTGGCCTTCATTGGCGGCCAAGATAAACTGCTCGAGGCGGTCCGGACCGAAGCCCTCTTTACACTGGCCGTTGTTCTTGGCCGTGGTCACCGTGCGTCCGTTTTTACGGGTTTCGGTGAAGGTGAAGCATTCGGGGTGGTACTTCTCGTGAATGCGCAGACCCCAGTCTTTCGACTCTTCGGGATCCGATTTTTTCACGAGGGCGCCGTAAGCCGCAACCTTCGCGCGCTTGCCGCCCTTGAAGTTGATCAGCTCCGAAGCCATTTGCTCGGGAGTGATGCCGGCCGTCGAATCGTCGGCGTCCGAGATCACGACCACCACGAGCTGAGCGTCTTCACGGAAGAAATCTTTCGAGTCGGGATTTCCGGACGTGTTTTTCAGCGCGGCCGAGAGCGGAGAGAACATCTCTTCATTCTCGGGTCCACCTTCGGCGTAAGGAGCGATCCCGATTTTCAACGTCGCCGACAAAATCTCGGCGGCACCCTGAAAGCGTGAAACGAAGCGGGCATTCGAAATCTGGTTGTTCGCGTTCTTAAGCTTGCGCAGCTCGCCGATCGCGTAGCCGTCTTTTTTATTTTTCACGAAACGCTCGGAGCTGTCCCAAACCGAAACCACGCCGATATGGTAGTCGATCATGCGGTTTTTGCCGAAACCGTCAACGAAGCGGTTGATGTTGCGGCTCAAGTTCTCTTGAGCGGTTTTCATCGAGTCCGAATTGTCCAAGACGAAAATGATATCAACTTTGGGGTTGAAATCGAGTTCGCTCTGCCCCCCGTCGACCGAGATCCACTGGATCTTGTCGGCCGGGATTGGATCGTACTTGGGAACAACCGGTTTCGCCGGGGCGGGTTTGTCGCGGCGGCCCTGGACGCTGGCGTTTTCGGGGCTGCAAGCAGCCAAAGTCAGCATCGCGAGAAGTGGCAAGATCAGATGTTTCACATTCTCCTCCGGATATTCTGCGGGCACGAGTTCACTTTAACCTGGTACTTGTCGAGCTCATCAATCCAAGGGCGTCCGTCATCGGGGAAGACGAGTTGATCGTCACCGGCTTTGGCGAACTGCCCTTTGCGGAACGACTCGCGGTCCATCTCGCGGTCCGCATGGATGCGCTGGATGGTCTCGACTTCGATCAGGTTCAGTTTCTGAAGCATTTTGAAGTTCTGGTCGTTTTCACGCAAAGCCAGCTCTTTCAAGCGGGCTTCCGCGCGGGCTTGACCGTCAGCCGCGATTTTCTGCAGGCGGGTCAAGACCGACTTTTGCTTTTTGTTCAGCTTCGCGTTCTCGAGAACGGGAATGGCGGCTTTGGCCATTTTCAGCTCAAGCACGGCCTGCTGGAACTTCAAATCTTTATAAAACAGGCGGGGCATCGATTTGACCGATTCGCCCACATTTTCGAAGCTCAAAGGGAACTGGTCGTTTTTTTCGATCAGTTTGGCCAAAGCTTCGCTTTTGCCCGTTTCGGAAAGTCCTTGCAGTTCGACTAAACGCTGGCGCTGCGACTCTTTGAACAGCTTGTGCGTTTCAAGGATGCCTTTGTAATCGCAGATTTTCAGCTGCGAGAGCGACTGCAAGAAGAACGGCTCGGATCCCACGATCGACAAGAACGGATTGCTGAGCAGGGTTTTGGTTTGCGCCAAAGCCTTCTCGAAATCTTTTTCGCGGTGGTAAGCCCAGCCTTTTTCCTCGACGGCCTCGAGCCAGAGGTCCGAACCGCGGGGAACTTCGTTGTATTTCGCCAGTGCTTGCTCGAATTGGCCTTTGCCGTAAAGAGCACGGGCCTCATTCATCGCCGCGCGGGGTGCCGACTTTTCTTGAACGAGCGTGCGCTTCACGATGGCGTTCACGTCCAAGAGACGGTCCACCGCGGTCGGGTGTGTTCCAAGCGAGGACTGAAGGTCTTTCGACCAGGCGTTGACCGAGAAGGTCTCGGCCCGGCCGGTGCTCGCCAGCGCGACAACAGCAAAAAGAAGGGTAGAGACATTGCGGTTCATCATAACAAGAATCCCAAACCAAAGGTGCCCACCACGGTGTCGATGTTGCGCGAACCGGTGATGATTTGGTCTTTATAGTTTTGGTAACGGAGCTCGGCGCGGGCCGAGAGGTGCTGAGTCATCCACAGACCCACACCGGCGCCGCCCGTGAGCAGCGACGTGGGACCTGACGACAACTGCATCTGACCGCCACCGGCGACCACGTACAGGTCGAATTGCGCGATGCCGATGTCCATGAGGTTGGTTTTTCCGTACATGGGGTACCAGTTCACCACCGCGATCAACGAATTGAGCGGGTAGTCGATGTCGGGGATCGAGTAGCTGCGTCCACCGGCATTGTAAGCGGCTTGAGCCTGTTCAAAGGCGCGGCGGCCTTCGGGGGTCAGGTCATTGCCGTAGTCGTAGTAACGAACGCCGAGCGACCAGCGGGGAGTGAGGTGGAAATCCAGCGAAGCGCCCAAGTTTTGGGTGCGCATGTAGGCGTCACCACCGGCCACGCCGCCGTAGCTGGCGCCGATTTCGAAGCGGTTGTAACGGTCCACCAAACGGTTCTGCACGATGCGCGCGCGGTTGTCGGGGTCCATGGAGCTGGCCATCTGCACGAGCGCTTCGTTGCCACCGAGAGAATCAATATCATGGGCGGCATTGATTTTCTTGGGAGCGGGCTGAGACGACGCCGGGCGGGCCGCGACGGTCTTCGAGCTTTTCGAGGGTTTTGCGAAACCGACCGAGCCGGCCAGAATCAACGTTAAGGTAACAAGGCTGAGCGAAGTGGTTTTCATTAGCGACCTGCCTGTGTTTGGGGACGAGCTTGTGCGGGACGAGCGGGAGCGGGCGTTGCCTGAGCAGGCGCCGCGCAACCAACTTTGTCTTTCTTCGAACGGATCGTGTTCAAAACTTGACGAACGGGTTCAGAGTTGCGGCCCGCGATGGTCGCGGTTGCCGTCATCGCGATCTCTTGTTTCAAGTTGTCGTCCGAAGCCGCGCAAGGAACCGCCCACTCGAGCGAGCAGTCCTGTTTCGAAGCGCCGTTCGGGCTCACTTTACAGCTGAGCTTGGGCGAACCCACCAGCGATTTGAGATCGGGAAGTTCCATTTTCAAATTGGCCGAGGGCTCACCCGAAACGACGGTGAAGTTGAACTTCATCTTTTCGCCCGGTGTGAGTTCGAGCGCAGGACCGGTCAGACCCGACAGATCGAAGCGCGGCGACGATACGGGACGGTTCATGCCGATCTTCACGAGTTTCAAGACCTGGGGAGTCACGGTGCCGAAGGGGCTGGTGACGAGCAGGTTGAAACGGACGTGCGAGACGGCCGATTGCGAGAGCGATTGACCGCGGCGGTCCATGTCCGGGCGAACCGCGATGTTTTTGGTGTCGAAAACGAGCGAGAATTTCCATTTTTGCTCACCGGCATAAACCGCCTCACGCTGAGCGGGGTCGATCATGACGTGGCGGGTGCCGTCTTGCTCGGTGTACTCAACGCCCGCGCTCTGTCCCAAGTCGTTGAAGATGGTGAGCATGGGTTTACGGGGAGTTTGACCGTCGATGCCGGGAACTTTCACGGTGACCGAGAACTTGGTGACGCTGCCTTCGGCCACGTCGTCCGCCAAGCCTTCGATTTTGAGATCCGAAGGAACGGCCTGGGTGCGTTTCACGAACAGAGTCGCTTCGCGCTCGCGGGTCACGCTCTCCAGGGCCTTTTTCACGCGCTCGCTGGGAGTTTCGGTCACTTCGAGACCGAATTTCACGTCGACTTCTTTGAGCGATTCGCCCGCGGGCACGGTGTAGATCTTCGGCGTCCAAGTGAGAAGATAAACATCGGCTTCGGTGGGCGACTTCTCAAGCTTCGCGCCTTCGGGAAGATTTTTTCCCGTGAGCTTCACTTTCACGCCCTGGATGGTCGAACGCGCAACGACTTTAAAAGTCGTGCTGGCGCCTTCGATAAAGACCATCTTGCGGTCGGGCGCGATGATCAGAGAGTTTTCGTCGATGGTCGCCTGCTCACGCACAACTTCCACCGGTTTTTCCACGATGATCGTCTCGGTTCGGACCTGCTCTTTTTCGGGTCCTTTCTCGAGCTCTTTGCGGCCGTTTTCACGGTAGGTGTCGATGTTTTCAACTGGGTGCTTCTCGTACTTACCGCAAGCGGCAACCACGAGGGCGGAGAGAACCAAACTTGTGAGAAGAGTGATATTTTTCATAATCTTCCTTCCTTACCGGCTGCTCACGCGGCGAAGTTCAAAGGGGTAGAGAACGTCAACATTGACGCTGCCCACGGGACGCGGGAACTGCCAGCCGCGCATTTTCGCGACCATGCAAGATTCAACGGATTTGGACTCCAAAGACGATTGCGCGACTTTCGCCGAAGTGATGCGTCCGTTGGAGCCGATGGTGAAGTCCACCGACACACGGCCGCGAAGCTCGGGATCGCGCTGAAGGCCTTGCTCATAACAGTAGATGATTTGACCTTTGTTCCGATTGATGACGGCGGCGATCTGATCGCGGTCGAGACCGCCTTCGATCGTCGCTTCTTCCGACATGGGAAGGCTCAAGCCCGAGGTTCCGCCCACGAGCGAGATTTTACCGTAGCCAGCCTTACCGCCGCCTGTTCCCTTGGTGCCGTAGCCACCTGCGGATTGGGCTTGCCCGCCGCTGCCAGCCGAACCAGCGATGAGGCCCGAGCCGGGCATCATCCCACGGATTCCGCCGCTTCCGGCTCCACCCACGCCGCCACCGCCGCTGCCAACACCCGCCGAGCGGATGTTTTTGAGCGAACGGGCATCGAGGCCTTCGGCGTTACGCGCGCCGGTTTTGATGCCGCCCAAAGCCGCGAGCGCGCCGACGCGCTCGAGTGAACGCTCGGGTGCATTGCGAACAGCCGAATGGAATTTGGGCGTCACGGGAGGCGTGCGCTTCACGATGTTGCGGGTCACGATTTTGGGTTTCACCGTTTTGTTCGCGACTTTCGCTTTGGTTTTTTCTTGAATGGGTTGGATCTTCTTTTCGGAAACCTTCACGTGCTCACGTTGAACGGGGGTTTCTTGTTTTGGAACCACGATCGTGACGAGCTGGGGCTCTTCTTTCTTTTGCGAGAAGTAGCCGACCAGGGCCGAAACGCCGATCATGAGAACGACACCGACCAAATGGCCGACGGCCGTTTTCTTCATCACGATTTTCAGTTTTTGGTCGCCGTCGTCGTGAGCGAGTTCGAAGGAAGGCGTGTCGATTTTTTCTTGGTCCTCGGCTTTACGAAGCCGGCCGAGGCCCGTCAGCGTCACGGCTCCTTTATCAAGGGCGGTGGTCGTGACGGATTTGAGAATCTGGTAGTCGATACCGGCGTCATCGAGGACGCTCAAGTCGGAGAGGATCTCGACGCGTCGGTTGTCCAAGCGGTAGATGACATGCATCTCTCCAGCCTCGACATTGAAGGCGCGGACCTTTTGGCCCAGTTTGTTTTCGAGAATCAAGCGTCGTGCAGTCATCTGTCCCTCTCCAGCCTCCCGATGTTGGGGGAGGCCTAAGTGTCAGTTACTGCCGCTCGCGATCCTCCTGGAGCCGATCGTCGAAGTGCTTGCGGGCACCCAACAGATCCTCAAGGAACTTATCATTCTCCACGGTCGCCGTCGTACTGGGCGAGGTTTGGAACTTACCGTGAAGCGAACTTCCGTCGAACCGAAACGAAGTCCCCAGTTGCGCTCGATCTCTCGAGGGGCTGGGCTTCGCTTTGGCCTTCGCTTTCGAAGCACCGGAAGCGGCATTTGCTGTCTGGAACATGAGCAAAGTCCAGGCCAGCAGAAGAATCGTTTTCATAACGTTCCTCTCTTCTGTGTTTGATTTAGACGGCCTTCGAGATACGTGATCATCAAGGGATGGCCGATTTTTGTTTCGAGATTTTTCAATTTTTCAATCGCCGCCACATCGGTCGGATTCGCGCTCACGGCTTCACGCGCGGCCTTCAAATCGCGCTCGCTGGGAGCCGACTGATCGAGCGCATTTTCGAGCTGAGAACGCAGTTCCGACGTCGGCGCGACCTCGGCGAGCAGGCGAACCTCTTGCGCGAGGTACGGGTGAACCTCGGGACGGGCCTTGATTAGGTCCTGCATCAGCGTCTTGAGTGAACGCTGGTTGCCCCAGAACTCGGACAATTTTTGCGCGGCGATTTTCGCCTTCACGAGGAAGGGTTTGGCTTGCGCTTTGAGCATGTTGCCATAGCGAACTTGCTCTTTTTGGCTGAGGCCTTTGGGCATGGGCGTGTTCAAAAGGTCTTTCGTGAAACGCTCGTTCTCGCGGCTCACGGTGGTGAGTGCCAGGACTTGAGCGGTGTAATCGCGCAGGCGCACGGCTTCCGACAGAGATTTTTCGGCTTGCGTGAGCAGGCGGACGCGCTCTTGGATGGTGCGGCCCATGGCCTTCTCGCTCTGAGCGTTGATGGCGTGAGCCGAGAGCTTTTTATCCAAGGTGGTGTGCGTGCGGTAGAACGGCTGCTTCTTGATGAATTGAACCGCCGCGGTTCTTTCGATTTGGCGGTTGTTCAAGAAGCTTTCCAGGCCGCGGGTCGAGTGGTTTTTCGCGTAAACCAAAAGAACGGTTTCGCTCAAAACTTGCGACGAGCGCGAGAGGCCCTTGGATTGTTTTTTAAGTTCACTGACGTTATTCCCGGCCAGCATCACCAGGCGGCTGCGAACCGAAAGTTCGCTGTTGCCCGAGAGGCCTTGGCGCAAAGCCGCTTCATAATGTTTCTGAGGACGCAAACCGCCCAGATCGGCGAGCGTGCCGAGTTTCAGCTCACGCTCCGCAGCCTTCAGTTTGGGAAATTTCATGCGAAGAGCGGTGGTGTAAGCCGAGCGGAATTCGAGTTTTTTCTCGTAATAGCCCACCTGGCGGGCCAAAGCCGCCTCACGGTCTTCGAGCGAAATCGACTTGATCGAGAGCAGGCCCGCGATCGAAGCCAAAAGGGCCTTTTCGTTCGACGTCTTCTCGGCCAGAACGCCCATATTGCGGTAGTGGATCGTCTTTTCGGCATCCGAAGCGCCGCTCAAGTTTGCCGTCTGCATTTTATCGAGAGCATTTGACAGCTCACGGTTTGATGAGTTGGCGTTATTCGCGGTTTGCGCGACCTGATTGGTCAACGCTTTACGGGCCAAACCTTGGAATTCAGCGCGGTGAGCGGCGAAGACCGAGGCGTACTCATTCGCCCACAGCTCGATGTCGGCATCACGTTTTTGGATCGCCAAAGCGTCCAACGACAAGTCCGCCGATTTTTTGCGCAAGTCCGCAGGACCCGATTTGTCCAGTGCCAGAGCACGGAACTGCTCGGCCGAACCGTTCCAATCTTTACGGTCATAAGAAACTTGAGCCAGTTGGTAACGAACGTTGTACGCGTTCGAACCCTTGGGCATCAGGCTGAGGTAGTGCTTGTAGGCGAGTTCGCGTCTCCCGAGGTCTTTCGACTTTTCGGCGGCTTCGATTTCGCCCATGAGGGCCATTTCACGAAGCTTCTCGTCCTTTGCGGTGCGAGCGGCCTCATGGTAGAGCTGCGAAGCCGTTTCGCTCTTGCCGAGATCCACGGCCACCTGCGCGCCCAGGATCGCCATGTCGGTCTCATCCGGGAAGGTTTTCACGTAAATATCGTAGGCGCGGAGCACATCGAAATCAGGTTTGACCTTTTTCGAACGGTGCAGCTCCGTCACATAATGCTTCATCTTTTTTTGCAGCTCGAGGCATTTGGCGTCGTCAGAGCAGCGGATTTTCTTGTAGGCCTGCGCGGCCAGGGCGAAATCTTCGATCGATTGCGAAGAACCTTTGTCGTAGTTGGTCTGCGCGACCAAAACCATGACTTCAAGGCGCTCTTCATTGGTCAGACCAGGCGTCTGTAAGTAAGCACGGTAGATCTCAGAGGCGGCCTGCTTCTGGCCAAGGCGTCCCACTTCGCCCGCGAAGAAGAACAGGATCTCTTTGCGTTGGCTGACGGGGATCAACTTTAGGAACTGGGCGATCTCTTTGGAGGTCACCGGGCGGCGCGAGTAGAACGTCGCCAGATCGCGCAAGACATCGCCCTGGAAGGCGTTGTCGGCGATCACGCCGTTTGCGGTCTCTTTGGTCAACAGCGAGGGCGTCTGGGCCAAATGGCGCAGCGTTTGGATCGCCTTCTCGAGGCGGTCCATGTTGAAGTGGCACCAACCGATGCGGTACTGGATCAGGCCTTTATTGGGCGTCTGTGAGCTTTTCATCGCGACTTCGTAGTGAGCCAAGGCCTCTTTGAATTTTCCGGATTGAAAGAAAACGTCCGCGAGCGAGGTGCGGGCGCGGTTCACGACTTCGTCGGGATACACGCCGGCTTTCGCCTTGAGGATATTTTCGAAAAGAGAAACGGCTTTGGCACTTTCGCCGGCCGTCTCGTACAAGTGAGCCAGCTGGAACATAATGATTCCTTGCGTGGCTTTGGGCGTGTCTTTCTGCAAGGACTCGTAAATCTTGATCGCACGTTTACGGTCCGCTGATGAGCCCTTACAGTCTTTACAGTTCGCTTCAATTTCATTCATGAAGCGCAGGCGGGCGCGCTCGGCCAAAAGATCGGCCATGCGCAGGTTCGAGCGGATGTAAGACGGATCGCTCGATTCCATGTTGTTCAAGATGCGATCCAGGCGCTCGATCACGAGCGTCTGGGTTTCGGAATCCATCTTCTCGGCCTTCGCTTCAAAGACGGGCGCCGCCAAAAAGAGGGTCGTCAGCAAAAGGGAGAAGAGTGGTGTTTTCATTTTGTAGGCATCACCGCGAATTTAAGTTTTTGAATGCCGGCCTCCGAACCCGCTTTCAAGAGCGGATCGAGATCGGCGTAATCCATTTTTTGGTCGGCTTGGATCAACACTTCAACATCGTCATTGCCGGCGGCTTTTTTGGCCTCAACCAGGCTTTGACCTAAACGAGAGGTCGCGACCGCAATGTCATTGACGTAGTAAACGCCTTTTTCGATGCGGACGTTCAACGGTTGTTTGTCGATCGTCTGACTGCTTTCGGCCATCGGGAGCTGGATTTTGCCTTCAGTTCCCATGTTGAACGACGTCGCTTGGGTTCCGATCAAAAGATAAATCACGATGATCGAGAACGCATCGATGAGCGAAGTGAGCGGCAGCGCGAGGGCGAGCTCGGCATGACCGCGTTTTCCGGCCTTCGCGCCGGGCTTCAGGAATTGAGCCTGCTGCAAGGGCGAGATGCGGGTTGTTTTGTCCATGGCTGACATTTTCATAAAGCCGCCTCGATCAACCCAGCGGTGACAGACCGATGTCCGTCAGCTGGTTCTGTTTAAGTTGGTCCATCAAACGGATGACTTCGCCGTAACCGACTTTGGCTTCGGGACGGATCACCACCGTTTTCAAATCGGGGAGCTGGGCACGGATCGCTTGGATCTTTTGGTTCAAGCTCTCCCAGTTGATGCCCGCTTTGCTCGACGCGATCACGCTTTCGGTTTGAATCTTGGTGCCCACGTCCCGCAAAGAGAAGCGGACCGTGCCGTTCGGCGCGACCCCGATAAAGAGCGAAGGTGGGTTCTTCGCTCCCGAGATCGAGTTGTCGCCGAGGGCTTGCTTGGTGTCGAGAGATCCGATTTGGATCCACACGGCCGTCAGCAAGAGAAAGCAGATCAGAACCGACAAGATGTCGAGAATCGGCAAGATGTTAATTTCGAAGTTCAGTTCTTTTTTCATTAAGCACCTCTAGCTAACAAGTCTAAATTAAGCGCGGGTCGATTTCTTTTTGGCCGGAACCGATTCGTAGTTGTAGCTGAGCTGAATAAAGAGGTTCAGCGCGGCTTTGTTCAAATCGTCGGTCAAGCGGGTCGCACGGTTTTGCAGAACCGCGTACATGATCAAAGCGGGAACCGCGACGATCAAACCGTAAGCGGTCGTGTTCATCGCGAGCGAGATCCCGTTTGACAGGATCGTGGCCTTCTCGGCGGGGTTGGCGTTGGCGATCCCGGCGAACGAGTGGATCAGACCAGTGATCGTTCCCAAAAGACCCAAGAGAGTCGCCACGTTGGCGAACATCGCCAAGAAGCCGATGCGTTTTTCAACGCGCGTGTTCTCTTCGAGGAGAACTTCGTCCATTTTCAATTGAATCTCTTCTTTGCCGCCCATATCGATCGCGGCTTGAAGTCCGGCGGCGGCAACGACGCCCAAAGGCTCGCTTTTACCGAGAGCTTCCGAGCGCTTGAGCGCTTTTTCCAAGTTGCCGGTGCGAATGTCTTCGCCGAGCAATTTGGCCAGATTTTTTTGATTGTCTTTGCGGTTCATATAAAGAGCGATCGAGCGCTCAATCGTGATGGCGATCGAAACGATTTGCGCGGCGAGAATCGCCCACATCCAAATCGCATCCGACGACATGAAACCGCGACCAAGAGAAGATAAAAATTCCATAAATGTCCTCCAATAACGTGCAATTAAAGACTCCGGCCACCATAGAGCAAGCTTCGGACCAGGCGTTTTTCTCTCTCTAATTCGCTCAGATCGAGCTTGGCCCAAGGGTGCTCGCACAGAGTGACGTTTCACGCGATCTCGTCGCAAAGTTCGCCACGCACGCCTTTGGCGTGCTCTATCCACCCGTGACGCCGTTGGCGTCTCTCGCGCATCCTGCGCTCTATCCACCCGTGACGCCGTTGGCGTCTCTCTATCGAAGGTCTATATTTTGTTGTGGAGAGGGAGGGGGGAGGGGGAAATGGTCGAGGTCTTGGTGCCTCGGGGGGAGGGGCTGTTAAGCTGAAAATGTCCTAGGTTTGTTGTCAGCGAGTGAGGTCCTTTATGTGCCAAGGCCGTGATTTTCTTTTGTTCTTGATGGCGCTCGCCGTTTTGGTGGGCTGCGATTCATCGGACCCCAGTAGCAAAAGCAATGGCCCATCGAACGTCACCGCCGCCTCTTGCAGTTCGCCGAAAACTCGCGTGATCGACACCGGGTTCAAGGGCACCGTCACGGGCGTGGGACGTGGACTGTGGTCCGACACCAAGGTGATGCCCGGAACGCAAATTCCCGCGACCGCCTACTACGATGGGTCCGCCACCGGCGGCAACGCGAGTCTCAAGGCCTCTTACTGGGACGGAGCGAAGTTCAATGTCGAAACCGTCGCGGCCGACACCTTTGTGGCGGCGGGTTCGGCGACTTGGGTCAAGCTGGCGTTCCTAACGGTGGGCGCGAACAAAGGCCGACCCTTGGTGGTCTGGACCACGGGGGCCTTGACCGTGAAGGCTGCGCTTCGCAGTGCCGCTTTCGGTTCGACGGGAACTTGGAGCACGGCCGTGATCGACACGCTGGGCGCGGGCGCCACCCGCGCCGCGAGCGTTTCGGTGAGCCCGGTTGACCATGTCGGCATCACCTACTTGACCAACTCCACGACCGCGGGCCGCGCGCGTTTTATTTACTGCGACTCTCCGTGCGCGTCGCTCGCCGGCTTCACAACCATGACCGCCAACACCGACGTGATTGAAAACACCACGCAGGCCGCGAACATCATGGGCGTGGACACCGGTTGGTGCAAGTTCGATGCGACCACGTACTATCCCGTCGCCGTCTACCACGGCAACGGATCGGCGAACACGCGCTACGCGGTTTGTTCCAGCGCGAACTTAAGCACGTGTCAAACATCGGCGGGCTGGACCGCCAGCAACATTTCGACCGTGGCCGCACCGGTGCTGATGAGCCTGCACACCGATCCTTCCGTCACGCAAGACGGTGTTCGCATTTTGGTCAAACCCGCCGCCGCCACGGCCCTGACGACCTACACCTCCGCTTCGGGATGCCAAGCCCCGGGAGCCTTCACGGTGGGAACCTCGGTGGCATCGGGCACCACGGCGGGAACGGCATGGGCCAAACTTTTGCGCGATTCGGGCGGACGTTTTCATATCGTGACCAACACCGCCACGACGAGCGTGTCTTACATCAACAGCGCGACGTCCAATTTTCAGAGCACGGCGTGGTACGCGGCCGCGACTCTCGACACCGTGACGCTTCCGGCGGCGGGAGCGGGGGCGGGCGGCGCGGATCTCGCCAATAGCTACGGCATGGTGTACGCCAGTTACGGACAAGCGGCGGCGCCGTTCAACCTCTCGATGGCGATCGTGAACGACATCAACGTTCCTTCGAACAACGCGGCCGCGATCTACTACGCCGTCATTCCGGATTATACCGGCGGCATCAATATGCCTCTCGCGGCCGGAAATAAAACCCGCAACGTCTCCGTGGCGGCGTCACGCACGGGTGAGCCGGCGGCGGTCTACATCGATCACTCCGCGGGCGCGCTCGCGGGCGGCCGGTTGAAATATGCCCTCCGCTCGGGCTCGACCGCGGACTCTTCCTGGTCGGTCGCGACTCTGCCAAATACCATCAACCCGCTGTTCCCGGCGCTGGCCTTCGATCACGAAGGTTTGCCATGGGTGTCGTACTATGATTCGGGAACTTTTAAATATTTCTTGGCCACCAACACGGCGGTTGACGGCCTGGGGACCTGGACGGTTTATCAGGCGCCGATCAATGCCAAGACGGCGTCGGCGACCGCGCCCGCCACCGATGACACCGCGATCGCGATGGCCTACGTGAATGGCAAAGCTCAGCCCGTCCTGATTCTTATGAACAGCACGGCGGCGGGGGGCCAGGGGCTGCGTGCGCTCCGGCTTGATCCCGAAACGGGCGTCTTCGGCGCGATGGTCACGGTCGATGCGCTCGGCGCGCAGTTCGCCACGCGATTGTCGGCCGATTTCGATTTGAACGGGAATATCGTGATCGCGTATTACGATCTCACCACGGCTTCGGTGCGTTTCAATTTCACGATGAATGGCGGCGACACCTGGAAGCCCGCCTCCGTCGCCGTCACCGGCGGCGGTGTGGGCCGCGAAGGGCTGTCGATCCGTCTCAATCCCAAGACGTCCAAGCCCGCGCTCAGCTACTATCAAGCCTCGACCAACTCGGTGTTTCTCAGCGAGTGCACGAGCGCGCTTGCGAGCTGCAACAGCCCGGCCAATTGGACATCGACGACCGTGCAAAATTCTTCGGATGTGGGCGTGAGTGCGGTTCCGGCCACCACCCATGAACAGATGCTCAACACGAGCCTCACGTTCGATGACGGGGGAGTTCCGTTCGTGTCCTACATGGGCGGGCTGGGCAGTTCGAATCAAGCTTCGGCGCTCGTGGTAAGCGACCGAACGAGCGGATTCACGCCGACGGCGCCCGTGACGCTGGCCCGCTTGGGACCGGCACTGGCCGGCGCCAGCCCGGTTTCGCAGGCCCAGTACGGCGCGAGTCTCGGGTCGGTCCGCAATGCCCTGGGCCAGTTGATCACGGTCCACGTCGGACCGAACAACTGGCTCTACGCCACGAGCTGCGGAGACTGACCGCTCACGAATCGCGAATTATTTTTGCCAGAAGAGGTGGCGGCGGGGAATCAATCCTCGCTCACAGGCCTCGCGCGCGGCTCCGTTGAGAGCCATGAAGCACGATTTGCCTTCTTTGAGAACTTCACACCATCCACGGTCTTCGCCGTTAAACGCCATGAAGCAGCTTTTATTCTCGCCGTAGGCTTCGCAGAAGTTGCGCGCGTCACCGTTAAAGGCCATGAAGCAAGATTTGCCCTCGGTGCAGTACTCACAAACGCCCCGCTCCTCACCGTTGAAATCCATAAAACACGAACGCGTGCTGCCGCGATGCTCGTAACGATCGCACAGGCGCTGAATGCCCGATGACGGACGCAAGTGACGCTCAAACTCTGGGTGAAGAGAACGGGCCTGAGCCAGGATCGAAGTGAAGAACAGCGCGACCATTAAAATCAACGATTTCACGAAAGACTCCTTTGGATGGGAAGGTCCGAGGAGATTAAGTGATGGGGGGCAAAGATGCCGCCGTTATGTTTTTGACAGGTAAAAAGGAAACGCTCAGGACGGCGAAAGCCGAGCCCGGTTAACGGCGACGAAGCCGGCGGGTCGGCCGTTTCGAAAGACAGGCGAGTACACTTTGGATTGAGCGGTGCCCGTGCGCCTCTCGGGCCCATTGATCTCCGTCAAGAGGTGCGGCGGAACGTCGCTATGGACCAGGGTTTTGGTGTGCAGACCGCGGCCAAACTCCAACGCGCGGGAGACCAGCACCTTTTCAATCTGTTCACTGCGCTGAAAGAGCATCGGCCAAGGACGGCAGTACAGGTCTTCAATCGAATAAGACATCAAGCGAAAGTGATTGGGGGTCAGAAAGACGATCTGCTGTCGGTGGTTGTAAGCCGCGAGGTGATCGTCATCTTCCAAATGCTCAAGTAAATCGGGTGCCGGTTGCAAGTCCGCTTCGCGCAAAAAATCAAGGCTGAGGCGGCGGGTGGATTTCGAGATGTCGAGACCTTCGTAAGACGCGCGGCTGACGATCAGCAAGAAGATCTCGAAGTGACGGAGCATCTCTTCGCGGCTCTCGTCCGAAAGGGCCGCAAAGTAAGGGAGAGCGGGGTCGCTGAACGGCCGCGCGACGATGCCTTCGATCAAAACCAGATCCCGCATGCGCGACGTCAGGTCGCGGAAGCGTTCAAATTGGGGATGAGAGGCGGAACCTAGAACCGTTGGCATCGCGCCTAGATTAGCACCGGGGCCAAACGGCGACATTAAGAAACCGAAAAATCTGTGTGAAGGAGCCCTTAGTTTTTTTGATCTTTGAGGGGTGTCGAAGACAACGCGGGGCGCTTTTTGCGGATGTAAATCGCTTTGCGCACGATCGCGACGGTGTCGCCCTCTTCGTCGATCACGAGAACTTTTTTGCGAAGCACGATTTTTTCATGGGCGAGGGCCTGCGCACGGGCCGCCTCGATCTCGGCGGCTGTTAACGTGAACTCCGCTTTGATGCGGCCGCGCCCCGGTTTTTTAAAGCGCACGCTGGCTGCCAGGTCCCAGACGATGAAGTCGGGCCCGAGATTTTGCATGTACATCAACATGTAGAACGGGTCCGTCATACTGTAAATCGAACCGCCGAAGTGGGTGCCGACATAATTGCGATTGAACCAGCGAAGCTTCATGGAGGAGCGGATGTAACGGAAGTCAGCCGCGACGTCGTCGATGCGAATGCCGGCGCCCCAATAAGGGGGCCAGAAGCGGATCTGTTTGAACAGCCAACGCTGCACCGGCGCCGGCATTTTGCGAATCAGGTGCGCCGCCATGGGCGTCTCTCCTTCACGACTTGCGCGTAGACTTTTTCGTAGTCGGGATTGAGCGTTCCCATGAGGCGGTCCCAGTGATTGAAAAACAGCGACAGGTTGGTGCCGCCATTCTGATGGTGCATGTAGTGAAACGTCGCGCAGCTCTTCATGCGCGTCACCGGCGACGTCGCAAAATTGCGCGGAAAAAACTCATACCCCGAATGGCCGATGATATTGAGCGCGAACGTGAGGATCTCGAAAAAGAGAAAGTCCAACGGGTGCATCGGGATCACCATCAACGTGATCAAGCGAAAAGCGACCTCCAGCAAACCTTCGAACGGGTGCACCGAGAACGCGCTCCACGGCGAAACGTTGTGCGCGCCGTGGTGCACGTCATGACGGAGCCAGCGTCCCAAGCGTGTTTTGTGCATGGCCCAGTGGATCCAGAAGAAATAGGCGTCGTGCAAAAGCAAAAGAACGGGCACGAGCAGAAGATGGTAGATCCAAGGGAAAGCCTCAAAGTCCAGAAACACGCGCAGCCAGCCCCGCTTGTAAAACTCGTAGACCACCACGCCCACGACCGCGAAATTGACGTTGTTCAGAAGGCCCCAGAAAATCTCGGAGCCCATCATCTTTGGCGTTGGGTCTTGTTTGTTAATTTTAAAAGCCCCCAGGGGCTCGCGCATCACGCGGTAAACCGCCGCGTAGTAAAGACCCACCATCAGCAAGTAGCGGACGCTCGCCGCCGCAAAACATCCGACCGCCACCAAGAGATTCATTTGCCAGGTCTCCAATTAAGACCCCTCCGGCAAGGCGTAGACCAGCTTTCGAAGCTGCAGAATGTGCTCGTCGACGGCTTCGGGGCCGCCGGCGAAATCCTCGGGACCTAAAGATTTTCCGATCGTCACGGTGATCGTCTTGTTTCGGGTGCGCATAAATTCATGAAACGAGATCAGGCGCCGGAGCAGAACCGCCGGCGCGCCGAAGAAATGAAAACCCAAGCTGTTCCGTCCCGACACGTGCAGGGGGACGATGCGCACGTTCGCTTCCCGCATGAGACGGATCGGGCTCCACTTCCAGGGGCTGTCCGTCACCGTGAAGGCGCCTTCGGGACTTGAGAGCTTAAAGCTCGACACGTTTCCGCCCGGAAAAATCATCACGGTTGAGCCCGGCTCTTTGAGAATCTGCAGCGCCGATTGCATGGATTTTTGATTGAATTGAAAACGGTCGGGATTGGGGCGCCCCATGATCCGCACCGGGATCAAATGCGGCATCAAAACTTGAAATTGCTTGCCGATGATTTCGTTCGCGAAAAATCGCACGTCACGTCGCCCACCTTGATCGACCAGCACGTGACCGACGATGAAGGTCTCGAGCAAACCGTGCGGATGATTGGCCACGACGACAATCGACTGTCCGGCCAGGGCGCGCAGGTTCTCGAGGCCTTTGATTTCGATTCGCAGATTAAAATCTTCGAGCAGTTTGGACCACACCACGGGTCCGGTGCGGTAGAGGCGGCGGAGCAAAGCTTGAACTTTGGGAACGCCGAGCAGGCGCCGCAAGAGCGGATTCATGTGGTACCCGGGACAGGACTTGAACCTGCACACCTCTCGGTACTGGCTTCTAAGACCAGCGTGTCTACCAATTCCACCACCCGGGCTCCGCCGAGGCTTACTTCGCCTCGGAGATCAGTTTTTTGTAATCAGGAGCGCGCATCAGGTTGGCGAGTTCTTTCTCGGTGTCCATCTCGATGCGAACGAGCCAGCCGTCATTCATCGGGTTGTCGTTCAAAACCGCAGGGTCGTCGGTGAGCGAGGTGTTCACTTCGATCACGGTTCCCGAGACGGGAGCGAACAAATCGCTGACCGCTTTCACGGATTCGACGACGCCGAAAGGTTCATTCTGGGTGACCTTTTGACCTTCTTCGGGGAGTTCGACGTAAACGATTTCGCCCAGAGAGTCTTGAGCGAATTCGGTGATGCCGACGGTGACGATGTTCTCGTCAACTTGAGCCCACTCGTGATCTTTGGTGTAGTAATATTCTTCCGGTACGTGCACAGCCATGGGCCACCCCTTTTAAATAGTCACAAACGGTGTTGGGCACACCTGAGCCTTGATTTTACGACCTCTGATATCTACCAAAATGTCCGTGCCGACTGAAGCATAGGGCGCTGCAACAAAGCCGATTCCGATGCCCACTTCGAGGCTGGGGGAGTGGGTTCCGCTGGTCACAATGCCAATTTTCTCACCATTTGGCGCATAAAGGTCGTAACCCTGCCGCGGAATCCCCTTGTCGATGGCTTTAAAACCCACCAACTGACGCTTCAGGCCCTTTTCTTTGGCCGCGAGCATGGGACCTTTGCCGATAAAGTCTTTTTTGGCGGGTTTCATGACCCAGCCCAAACCCGATTCGTAGGGGATCGTGGTGTCGTCGATTTCGTGGCCGTAAAGCGAGAACTTCATTTCGGTGCGGAGGGTGTCTCGCGCGCCAAGCCCGATGGGCTGAACGCCAAACTCTTGGCCCGCATCCAGAAGCGCGTTCCAGAGTTTCGAAGTGCCCGCGGCCTCAACAAAAATCTCGCCGCCCTTTTCGCCGGTGTAGCCGGTCGACGCGACGATGATTTTGGATCCTTGAAATTCACCCTGCAAAACTTGGTTGCGGGTCATCGTGGTGACGGGAATTTTCAAAACTTTTTCCATGAGCGCGGGGGCCTTGGGTCCTTGAACCGCGATCTGGCCCCATTTTTCGCATTCATTGGTGAGATCGGCGCCCTTGTTGTTTTTGACCATCCACGCCCAGTCTTTGTCGGCGTTCGAGGCGTTGACGCAAACGAGGTAGTCGGCGTTTTTTTCGAGACAGTAAACGTAGATATCGTCGACGAGTCCGCCCTCGAAGTTCGGGAGCAAGCTGTACTGCGCTTCGCCGGCATTCAGTTTGGAGACGTCATTCGTGGTGAGCCACTCGAGCGTCTCGACGGCTTTGGGGCCTTTGACGCGAATTTCTCCCATGTGCGAAACGTCGAAGAGACCAACGTTTTGACGGACGCCGAGGTGTTCTTCTTTGAGACCTTTGTACGTGACCGGCATCCACCAGCCCGCGAAATCGACCATCTTGGCGCCGAGGCGGACGTGATCATCCGCGAGGGGAGTTTTTTTGAGGTTGGGTGTCATCAGAGATCCTCCAGTTTCGACTAGAAGATCTCTCGTGAGGGGGGGCGGCTGTCAAGCCGCCGTCAGGCGCGCAGTCTGAATGGCGAGAGTTACTGGCCCGCCCAAGCATACATGAGGGCGCCACCTTTGATTTTGCTGACGACCGTCTTCAGGACGCGGGGATCCAAAGCCGGGCAGCCGTGGCTGCGGCCGGCCATCTGGCGGCTGTTGTCACGAACGTAGCTGGCGGCGTGAACAACGACCGCGCGGTCGCGGGCGTTGGAGTTCGTGGGCGAGAGGCCATCCAAACGGAGCGAGTAGCCGTGTTTTCCCATGTAAGTCTCAGCCGTGCGGTAGAAGCCGAGCGACGAGGCGTGCGAGTTGTTGCGGTTCGAAAACGTCTGCGCGCGGCCGACCCGTTTGGGATCAGAACCACGGCCATGCGAAGTCGCATGCGTGTCGACCTCACCGGTCTTCATATTGATCACGTAAAGGCGCTCGTTGGACGAGGGCTGCGTGAAATCGATCACGACAATGTAATCGCGGTTGGTAAAACTCTCGCGGTTCACTTTGTAGTAGGTCAAAGCTTGGCGCAGAGGGCGCTCGGGAACGATGTGACGGGGATCGAGGTGATCAAATTCCTTCAGATCGGTGCGTCCCGAGTCTTGTTGGAACGAACCGCGAGGCGCCTGCGATTGTTGCAAAGGTTGTTGGCTCGAAGTCGACTGGGTTTGAGTCTGTGCTTGAGCTTGGATGGTCAGCAATCCTGCTAAAACAAAAGAGAGCGACAATGCTTTCATGTGATGTTTCCTCCGATCACGCGAAGGATTCCTCCAAGAAAAAGGCCACCCTCAAAAGAGGCTCTCGTGTTCTTTAATTGGATCCCGGAATGGAGGCGTTGAAAAGAGTTCCAAAAGTGTTCAAGACCTGTCCGTGCGTCTGGATTGAAGCGACGAAAAACGTCACCGATGGACAAGCGCGCCGCGAACACCGTTAGGTGTGCGCGACGGGACTTTGGACGCGAAATTCATTGGATTTGGATTCGCCCGCCGGCATTTCGCACAAGACGCCGCGAGGAATTTCTTGAGGTTCTCCGTGACGGGCCATCCAAGCGAAGAATTCGCGTTCAGGGCCCCGGCAGATCATCTGGCGGGCCTTGCCTTTTTCGCGCATCAGATCGCCGACGGTCCGAACTGTCTGCTTTGTTGACGGCCGGGGACGGCGGCTGGCTACCAGGTAAGACAGGGTGAGCGTCGGGTTCTGAAACGGCAGTCGCTTTTCAACCGCGAGCATCCACTCGGGACGGTCAAAATGAAGACGGTCATGGCACCAATCGGCCGGACTCTTCTCGAGCAAGGGGCAGCCCTCTTGGTGCGTGCACGGCGCCCACATCTGATAGCCGCGATCGATCAGGATTTTTCGCAGCTCCAGCAGAGCGCGTGAATCCTGACGGGTCGAGGGCTCGATCAAAATCAGGTTGTCAAAATCAAAGAGCCATTCGGGCGGCGACGCCAGTTCGGTCAGAGAGTACGACGCGGTCAAAAGATCGGCCCGTTTGCCGTCGGGCCTTTCGAGCACGTCAAATTCGAGGCCCAGCAAACGCGAAAGACGGATGGCTTCACTCGAGCGCTCGACCACCGAAAACCGCGCGGGGCTTTGCACTTCAGCTTCATAGGCGAGTTGAACGGGGCCGAGGCCCGCACCGAAATCGACGACCGAGCGGATGCCCTCGAAGAACCCGAGGCGCTGGGCCTCGCGCATCACGCGGCTGGCGCGCAAGAAGTTCAGCGGAAGGTAGTAGCTGATTTGGGCCGTCTGGCACCAACGGTCGCTCCAGGGTGTGCGTCCCGTCGGTTCGTTGATATAAAAATCGCTCTGGCGTTGGACGGCCGTGGCCAGGTCACCGGCTTTTGAAAGCGAAAGGTTCAGCGGCGCCAAGGCCTTTTCAAGCCTTGCGGTGAGATCGGGATTCAGAGCGAAGGCACTCGAGATCATTTCAGACATGCAACGACTTGATCCACCGTGATTTCATCCATGCAGTTCTCACCGGGCGCCGCGGGCACGAGCACGTGCACATTCGCACCGCGAGGACCCCAGCGCTTGGGATGGTGCACCTGCACGGGTGAGTAAATCCCCACGGTCTTCGCGCCCACGCTCGCGGCCAAGTGCACGACGCCGGTGCTGGGGGCGATCACGCCCGCCGAAGATTTCAAAATAAAGAGAAGCTCGTCGAGAGTGAGCTGAGCCTGGAGGCTCTGAACGCGCTCGTCGTTTTTGAAATGATCTTTGATCGGCGCCAGGTAGGGCTCATCCATGGCGGTGCCGGTGAGCACGACTTCTTTGTCGTCTTTGATTTTTTCGATGAGCTCGATGTAGCGCTTGGTCGGCCAATTCAGCGCCGAACCCGCCATTCCAGGATGCACGACGTAATAGCCGCCATTGGTGATGTCGAAGCGCTCATACAGATGGCGCAAAGGTTTGGTCACCAAGTGCAGCGTCGGCGCGAGTCGGCCGGGGTCCATCGGCTTCCCCAGCGCATGAAGCAAAAGTTCCAAGTTGTAAGTGGCTTCGTGGCGGTCGGCCTGGCTGCGGCTTTGGCGCAATCCACGATTGAAAAACAAGTAACTGTGCCACTGGCTCAAACGTCCCGCGCGCAAACGCAATTGCGAGGTCCATAGAGTTTTCGAGACCCACCAAGGACCATAGAACATCACCGCGAGATCGAATTTGTGTTCTTTCAAAAGCGCGCGCAGCTGCGCTTCACCCTTGGCGCGGTCCTCAATCGAAATTTCGGTGTACCGACGGGCGGGTTCGGCGTTCTTCGGTAAAAAACCGAGGCCTTCGCTGACCGCCCAGTGGACGTCGTGGCCCTGAAGTTCGGGGATCTGGTCCACCGGCAAGGTGGCCACCAAGTCCCCGATCTTGTCCAAGCGGATCAGCAGGATCTTCACTCTTCGTAGTCCTCAAGCGGAGGACAGCTGCACACGATATTGCGGTCACCGTAAGCGTTGTCCACGCGTCCCACCGTGGGCCAGTACTTGTGGTTTTTCACCCAAGCCAGCGGGTAGGCCGCGACTTCGCGCGAATAGGGCTGAGTCCACTCGCTCGCGGTCACGACCGGTAGCGTGTGGGGAGCTTGGCGCAAAGGATTTTTCTCGGCGTCCATTTTGCCGTCTTCGATCGCCTTGATCTCTTCACGAATTTTGAGCATCGACTCGATGAAACGGTCGATCTCGGCTTTCGATTCGGATTCGGTGGGCTCGATCATCAAAGTTCCGGCCACGGGCCAGCTCATCGTGGGTGCGTGAAAGCCATAATCCATCAAGCGTTTCGCGACGTCGGTGACGTCGATGCCCGTGGTTTTTTTGATGCCGCGAAGATCGATGATGCACTCGTGCGCCACCAGGCCTTCTTTGCCTTTGTACAGAACGGGGAAGGCCGGGTTGAGTTTTTTGGCGATGTAGTTGGCGTTCAGAATCGCGAGCAGCGTCGCGCGCTTTAAGCCCGGGTAGCCCATCATCGTGATGTACGACCACGAGATCGGCAGAATGCTCGCCGAACCGTAGGGCGCCGAGGTCACGTGCTTTTGCAGGTGGGGCACCAAGTGAGCCGCCACGCCGATGGGGCCGATGCCGGGTCCGCCGCCGCCGTGAGGGATCGAGAAGGTCTTGTGCAAATTCATGTGCGAAACGTCGGGACCGAACTCGCCAGGACGGCAGAGGCCGACCAAGGCATTCAGGTTCGCGCCGTCCATGTACACTTGGCCGCCGTTGTCGTGAACGATTTTGCAGATCTCGCGGATCGACTCTTCGAACACGCCGTGGGTCGACGGGTAGGTGATCATCAAACAGGAGAGATTGTCTTTGTGCTTCTCGGCCTTCGCACGCAAATCCGCGACGTCGACGTTGCCCTGATCGTCACACGCGGTGACCACGACTTCCATGCCGGCCATCACCGCCGACGCGGGGTTGGTGCCGTGAGCCGAGCTGGGGATCAAGCAGATGTTGCGGTACGCTTGGCCTTTCGAGAAGTGGTAGCCGCGGATCGCGAGCAGGCCCGCGTATTCGCCCTGCGCGCCCGAGTTGGGCGCGAGCTGCACGCCCGCAAAACCGGTGATCTCGCAGAGCTTTTCTTCGAGATCTTTGATCATCTCCTGGTAGCCCATCATTTGGTTGGCGGGCGCGAAGGGGTGGATCTTATTCACTTCGGGCCACGACACGGGCATCAGCTCGGTGGTGGCGTTGAGTTTCATGGTGCACGAGCCGAGCGGGATCATCGAGTGCGTGAGCGTGAGATCCTTGTTCTGAAGCGTGTGGATGTAACGGAGCATTTCGCTCTCGGAGTGGTACATGTTGAACGTCGGGTGGGTCAGATACTTCGACTGACGCTTGAACGTCTCGTCGATCGCCAGGCCCGTCACTTTCGCGTGACGTTCGGGAGCCGAGAACTCAGGCTTCTTGCCGCCGTTGAACGCGGTCCAGACCTCTTCGATGCAGGTCGGTCCCGTGGTTTCGTTAAACGACAGCGTGAGCTCGCTTGCCGATTTCAGGCGGAAGTTCAGTTTCATCGAGGCCGCGGTTTTGAGAATGTCGGCGGCTTTGTCGGTTTCAACCAAGATCGTATCGAAGAAGTTTTTCTCCGCCCGCACTTTGAAGCCCAGCTCTTTCAGACCGGTGGCCGCGAGCTGCGCGTACGCGTGAATGCGGGTCGCGATGTTTTTAATGCCCTCGGGACCGTGGTAGACGGCGTACATCGAGGCCATGTTGGCGAGCAGAACCTGCGCCGTGCAGATGTTGCTGGTCGCTTTTTCGCGGCGGATATGTTGCTCGCGCGTTTGCAGCGCCAGGCGCAGGGCGCGTTTGCCCGAGCTGTCGATCGAAACGCCGACGAGGCGGCCGGGGAGTAGGCGCTTGTAAGCATCTTTCGTCGCCAAGAACGCCGCGTGGGGGCCGCCGTTGCCGAGCGGAACGCCGAAGCGCTGCGTGTTGCCGACCACCATGTCCGCGCCCCACTCGCCGGGAGGCGTGAGCAGCGCGAGCGACATCAAATCGACATCGGCGACGACGAACGTGCCCTTGTCGTGAGCTTTGGCGGCCAAGGCTTTGTAGTCGTGAACGACGCCGTTGGTGTCGGGGTACGAAACGAAGACCGCAAAGAGAGGTTTGGACCAATCGTGCTTCTCGACGTCCTCAACCAGCATCGTGAGGCCTAAGGGCTCGGCGCGAACGCGCAAAACGTCGATCACGTGCGGGTGCATGTCGGGCGACACCAAGAAATGCGTGGCTTTGTTTTTCGCCAGCGCGTGGGTCATGGCCATGGCCTCGGCGGCCGCGGTTCCCTCATCGAGGAGCGAGGCGTTCGAGATCTCCATGCCGGTGAGATCGGTGACCATCGTTTGAAAATTCAAAAGCGCCTCGAGGCGGCCTTGCGCGATCTCGGGCTGGTAAGGCGTGTAGGCCGTGTACCAAACCGGGTTCTCGAGAATGTTGCGCAAAATCACGCTCGGGGTGAGCGTGTCGTGAAAACCCATACCTAGGTACGATTTGAAGATCTCATTCTTCGCCATCATCTTTTTCAATCGGTTCAGCGTGTACTGCTCCGAGAGGCCTTCGCCGAGGCGTTCAAACTTCGACGTGCTGCGGATGTCGCGGGGAATGACTTTCAACGCCATTTCGTCGAGCGACGAGAAGCCGAGCTCCTGGAGCATGGCCTTTTCGTCCGCGATCGAAGGACCGTTGTGACGTTTTTCAAATTCAAAACTGGTTTTAAAAACGGAAGAGAAATCTGCCGACATGGTGGGCTCCCGATTCTCGCGTCTGGGACGCGCTAACACTCTGGTGAATCAGGCTCCCTGTTTAGCATAAGGCCCAGGGAGAGGCACAAAAAAAGAACCCCGAGGCTGGACCTCGGGGTTTCGGGAAGCGGTGCACCTGCTCGGCGTGCGGTTAAACGCGCCGGAGGTGGTCACTTAGGCCTTTTTCGAAGTCTTTTTCTTCGAAGTGGCGGCTTTTTTGCTCGTTTTGCGAGCGGTTGTTTTGGCTTTAGCGGCCTTCCCTTTGAGGGCGGCTTCCAGGCGCTTTTCAGCGTCCATCGCGGTCTTTTTCACCGTGACGATGGTTTTTTGGAGTTCTTTTTCGAAGGTCTTTTGACGGCCTTCGAGCTCTTTTTTGAGTTTGGCCAAGCGGTCTTGGGTTTGTTTGAGCTTCTGCTCAACTTTGGGCTCAACTTTGCTGCGAACTCGTTCGAGCTCGGCTTTCAATTTGTTGATTTCCTCAGTGACCGCCGCCATGCCTTTGGGGCCGCGAACGTCTTTGATCAATTTGTTCAGGTCGAGAGTGTAAGCCATGGGCTCCTCCTAGTAAGTTGAAGACAGCTGCTGTTTAACACCGTCCCCTCGAGAAAGAAAGCCCAAGGTCATTTTTTCAGAGCCACCGCGTGGACGGGCTCCGCGCCAGCTGGTGCTGGCTCCAAAATGGGTCCACCTTTGGTGGACTTGGGCCCATTCTTTAGAGGGTAAAAGTGAATTTGTTGATCAGGAGGCCCGGAAGCTTCTTGCCGCCGAGGGAGCGCTGCGAATACGTGTCCGTCTCGGGCTGGATGTGGCTTTCCGACGTCACCGCCTCGAGCTCCGAACCGAAGATATTCAAAAGGCTCACGTCGAAACGCAAGTCCTTGATCGGCGCGACGATTTCGCCGTTTTCGACCAAGAAGCAAGCGTAGCGGGTCATGCCCGTCACACGCGCCGTCTGTACATCACTCCAGTTGCAATAGTGAAGATTGCTTAAGTAAAGCCCGTTCTTCAGTTGCTTGAGGGCATCTTTGGCGGCCAGCTTGCCGGGCATCAGCTCCAGCGAACGCGGAGCCTCTTCGCCCCAGCTGTTGGAGTCGGCGCCATTGGACTCGACCCCGTACTGGTGGGCCGATCGGGAGCTGACCAGCAGTTGCTTGAGTTCTCCGGCTTGAATCAGGTTCACCTGCCGCGGGGGGACCTCGCCCAGCGAGTTGAAGGGCGTGGTCAGACCCAAATCGAAGTTTTCGCGCAGGGTGAACAAGGGTGAGAGCTTCGCGCCCTGATCGACCATCTTGGCGAACGCCGATTGTCCTTTTTTGTAAGAGGCGTACGAGAGCGCGCCCCAACCCATCATCTGAATCAGTTCGTTGACCGCGCTCGGCGCGAGATACACGCGCGTGTCGCCGGGTTTAAAATCGCGGCTCGGGCGCTTGAGCAGCGCCAGTTGGTTTTTGGCAAAGGTCAAGTTGTTCAGGAACTGCTCGGTCGACCATTCTTTGTCGGCGTAGGTGCTCTTGACCGCCTTGTTCTCTTTGCTTTCGTTCACGGTGAAAAGTGAGTAGTCCAAGAAGAACGAACGCGTCGAGAACCAATGGTCCTGCCCTTTGCTATTGGCATTGGCGCGCACCTGCGGCCCCGAGGCCAGCAGGCCCGTCAGGTCGGTGCCTTCTCCGGATTTTTGCAGGGTCGTGATCACCTCATCGAAGTTGAGTTCGCGGGCGTCTTCGATGTTTTGGCTGGTGCCCCGATTCACGAACGGCGTGACGCCGGGATCCTCGGGCAGAGTGGCGGTCTCGATGCGCGCACGCTCGAGCAGGCTGCGGCAGAGATCGGTGTCGGACTCGAGGTGGCCGGTCAAATCCGTTTGCAGCGTGAAGCGGCGTTGGCCCTGTTGAAAGATCATCTCGAGGCGGCGCTGCTCCACCTGAGTGTTCTGGCGCACGCGCGCGTTGTTCAGGCGCACGAAGAGCGTGTCTTCGGCGTTCAAGTTCAAATTCAACTCTTCACCCGAACGCAGTTCGTTGAACAGGCGCGACTTCAATCCGTTAAAAAGAGCTTTGGAATCGGTGCTGAAAGTCATTGTCCACCTCCGAACACTTCGACTTGCGAGAAGAGGCACGGCGGCGACGAGTGGCCGACCCGGATGACCTGGCTGGGCTCGCCTTTGCCGCAATAAGGAGAGCCGAACTGACCCACCTCCTGCGCGCGGCCGACGGCTTGAAGTCCTCGCCAGAAGGGCACGGTCACGCCGCGGTAATTGGGATTTTTCACGACGTGCGTGAGTTTTCCATCTTGGATGCGGCGGCCATACTCGCAGCCGAACTGGAACTTGTTGCGGTAGTCATCAATCGACCAGGAGCTGTTGGCCTCCATGTAAACGCCGTCTTTGACCGACGAGATCATGTCTTCCAGCGGCGTCTCGCCGGGCTCGAGGTTGATGTTGGCCATGCGGTCGATGGGCGCGCGGTTCCACGAGCTCGAGCGGAAGTTGGCCACGCCCGGAAGGCCCGAGCGCTTTTGGCTTTCGAGCGAGCCGAGGCCGCGTACGAGAATGCCGTTTTCAATCAGGTACTCGCGGCGCGCGGGGTTGCCGCAATCGTCAAAGCCGTAACTGGCGAATTCACCCTTCGGTGAGGGGTCAAACGTCACGTTCATGATCGAGGAACCGTATTTGAGCGATCCAAAGTCGGCAGGTTTCACGAAGCTCCAGCCCGCGTAGTTGCGCTCGTCGCCCAAGATGCGGTCGAGTTCGAGCGGGTGGCCGATCGATTCGTGAATTTGCAAAAGCATCTGATCGGGCGCCAGGATCAAATCCATTTTTCCGGTGGGGCAGTTCTCGGCGGCCAGCAGTTCGAGCGCCTGACGGCCCACGGTCTCGCACTCTCGCAGCAAGAACTCGCGGTCCAAAATTTCGGCGCCCCCTTGAACGCAGCGGGCGACCGGCCCGTTCAAGGAACGGCGCTGAGTTTCTCCGCCCCGCTGAGCGGTGGCGGTGAAGTTGGTGGTCCAGAGCAGGAAGTCTTGCGCGAAATCGGTGCCGCTGGTGGACACCACGTGTTGGTGGGTCTCGGTGAACATCACGTCAGCCGCCGCGTTCACGATATCGTCCGAGACTTTGAGACGTCTCGAAGCCTCGATGAGGAAGCTGATAAATTCTTGCAGCGTGAGTTCATCCGGCGACTGAACGACGGGGCTCATGTACTTGCCGACGGCTTGCGGGCGCAGGTCGGGCGTGAACGTAAAAACTTTTGAAGCCGCGGCTTTTTTCGAGAGCTGAGCCGCGCGGGTTGCCGCGCGCTTGAGACCCGCTTCGGTCAAGTCCGACGTGCTGGCGTAACCCAGGTGACCGTCGATCAGAACTTCGATCTGCACGCCGCGCTCAAGAGCGTAGTTTTGCGTTTCGGGTTTTTGATTGCGGATACCGCGAGATTGTTGGGCTTCTTGGACGAAACGCAGGCCCACCCAGTCGGCGGTTCCACGCACCCATTTCAAGGCGTTCACGGGATCAAAAGCCAAAGTCTGCGGGCGGATCGGTAGTGGCTGCATGAGACCTCCAGTGTTCGTCTAAAGTTCTTATGACCTATCCCATAAATTCAGAGGTGTCGAAATATTTGGCAGCGAAAAATCCGTTAAATCCGCAATAAGAGCCGCGCACGTGGGCGTGGGTCCTGCAATTGGCCTCGCAGCTTCTACAATCAGCTTCTTTGAACGGGAATACTCATGCGATTAATGTGGCACGTTTCGCGGATAGTCGTGGTTTTCATTTTAGTGACGACGGGAGCGTTCGGATCGGCCCCAGCCCCGACGCCCTTGCTGCTTTCCTACGAGGAACGCGCCGTCATGGCGTATTTGCTCGCGGGCGTCGGTAAATCCGACGACGAAAAAATCGCGATCGCCGAACTTCTCGCAAAACAATTGCGTGAATCCCAATCCAAAGCCACCCGTCAAATCACCATTTCTGATTTTTCGCATTTTCCCCACTACTTCCAAGGAAACTGGCCCGACTCTTACAGCGTCGCTTCGGACATTGATCTGCTCGAGCAGCGCCGCCTGCGCGCGCCGATCAGTATCAGCGGGGAGACTCTCGAGGTGCAAAGCCGCATCTTGGAATTTCACGCGGGCCGCGCGGGTGAGTTGATCCGGCGTTTAGGTCCCACCCTCTCGGGCATCGACACCAAAATCGCCGCGGGCGGCTTGGCCAAGTTTTTCTTGCTCACGCCCCGCCGGGACATGGTTCTGCGCGCGTTCAGCGAGGCCGAGGCCCTCATGAACGAGGAGTTCAGTAAAATCCAGGGGATCGGCGAGATGATCGCCAAGACCGACAAGTTGCAAGGCCTTTCACCCGAAATGAAGGCGTTCCTCTCGCAGATCTTCAAAGAGTACTTCACCCACATGTCGCCCGAGACCAAAGCGCTCGTCACCGTGCGGTTGATGGGACAAGACTTGAACCTCGATCCGATGAAAAAATTCGAGATCATGATCCTCTCGGGCGGACCGCAGTTCCAAAAACTGCTGCAGGTCGTGGCCCGCGAGGCCAACCTGAGCCCGGATCTTCTCGAAATTTTCCGCCGGTTGGAGTCCAAGGCCCCGCCGGTTCCCGCGATGATCGTGCAGGACATGATCGAGCGCGAGCGCGGCACCTACGATTGGATGAAGTACGACCTCAAGCCGCTGGGTGTGGGAACCATGGCCCAAGTTCACAAGGGCCGCATCCGCACCTCGCAGGGCCCGCGCGACGTCGTGATTCGTTTTTTAAAACCCGACATCGAGAAGCGCGTGAATGAAGATCACCGCATCTTGTCGGCGATCGCGCCCAAGATCGATGCCGATCCCGTGCTGCGCGCGGCGGGATTTCCGCTGCTGACGCCGATCGTGTCGGACCTGACCAAAACCGTTCGCGAAGAGCTTTCGCTGCGGGAAACGATCGTGCGCCAGATCCGCGGCCGCGAGGTTTACACGAAAAAAGGTTTCTTCGGCGGATCGACGTACAAGAACGATCTGTTCATCTCGGTTCCCGAGATCTACGATTACGACCGCGCCTCTTCGTTGATGGTGCAAGATCTGGTGATCGGAAAAAAACTGGATTTCGTGGCCGAGCAGTACAAAGAGGCGATTCCTGATCTCAAGAAAGTCATCGTCGAAGAACTGGCCCGGATGTGGGTCGAAGAGCTCACGTTCAAGTCCGGCTTTTTCCACGCGGATATGCACCAGGGCAATTTCATGATCGAGATGCACGAGCGCGGTCTCCGCGTGAACATTCTGGATTTCGGAATGGGCGGCACGATTTCGCGCGAAATGCAGAGCCAGATCCTGCTTCTCGGAGCCGGGATCGAGATTCTCAAGCCCTCGGCGATCCTCCATGCCCTTTGGAGCATCAGCGATCAAACGCGCAATCAGATCACGCGCCCGCAGCTCGAAGCGCGCGTCAAAGTCTTGGTGCGCGACATGGACCAAGGCCGCAAACCTTTGATGGGCGTGGGCGGCTGGGCGACCTGGGCGATGGAAAATGGCCTGCAGTTCCCCTACGAATTTATCGGGATGAACCGCGGACTCGCGATTCTCGATAAGCTTTTGCAGGACTCGGGTTCTAAGTTCACGATGGCGGCGCTCTCGCGCCAGGCCGCCAATGCCCATGCGGCCCGCGTTTGGACCGATCTGAAGGCCTCCGGAGAAATGAGCACGCGCGACATCCTGCGATTGGGATGGCTCGCGGTGACCAACTCGAGCCCCGCCACGATTCCTTACCGCGAGGTTCAGCCCCAGCCGCGCACGACGCCGATGTCGTCGCTCAAATGCAGCCGCGTTCTGATGCCGGCCACCGGGGCGTTATGAACCGCGAGCAGCTCTTGCAAGGCGCGAGTTACCCCGCGTTCAAAGAGGGGCTGCGCCGTCAGTGCTTGAAACTGCACTCCATCGGCGCGCGCACCTTGATCTTTCACGAAGGCTCCCGCCTGCGCCTGATGGCCTCGTCCACCGCGGAGTTTGCGGGTCAACAAGGCCCGGCGGGCGAGCTGCTCGCGCTGTTTCGGGTGGGGGACTGGGTCGGTGTCGAACTCGATGTTCAGGGCCGCATCAAAAACTTAAGGCTGCTGGCGCCCCACTTGAAAGAGGCGCCCGAGCCGCGCGTGAGCCCCCAGACGTTGCGCGAATGGAATCTGTTTTTAAAAAGCGTGCGCCAGTTTTTTGAGAAACGAGATTTTCTCGAGGTGGGAACGCCCACCCTGGTGATCTGTCCCGGGACCGAGCCGCATCTGGACGTGTTCAAAACCAAATTCAAAATGGGCCGCCGCGAGCAGGATTACTTTTTGCCGACAAGCCCGGAACTGCACCTCAAGAAACTCGTGGCCGCCGGCTACGGCTCCATCTTTGAGATGCGCCCCTGTTTTCGCAACGGCGAAGTCACCGATCATCACCAACCCGAGTTCTGGATGCTGGAGTGGTACCGCCCGGGTCATGATTTGGCGAGCCTGCGCAAAGACTGCTTGGATCTGATCCAACATGTGCAAAAGTCGTTGGGACGCGCCCTCACTAAAAAATCGTCGGTGACGACGATGGCGGCCCTGTTCGAAGAGCACACGGGTTTCGAGCTCACGCCGTCCACCACGGCGGCCGAACTTGAAGCTCTCGCCCAAAAGCTCGGCGTGCGGATCGCGCCGAACTCCGATTTCGACGATTGCTTCTTTCAGATTTTTCTCGAAAAGGTCGAGCCCGCGCTCGAGTCGTCGTCGCCGGTCTTTGTGGGCGATTATCCGCCCTCGCAGGCCGCGCTCGCTCGTCTCACCGAAGAGGGGTGGGGCGACCGGTTCGAACTGTACTGGAAGGGTCTTGAGCTCGCCAATGCGTACAATGAACTCAATGACCCACGCTTGCAGCGCGAGCGCAGCGCCGACGATCTTCGCAAAAAAGCAGCGCTCGGCCGCGAAACGGTGGCGTTGGACGAAGATTTCTACTTGGCTTTGGAGAGCGGAATGCCGCCCACGGCAGGAATCGCACTGGGGCTGGAGCGCCTGTTCTTGGCGCTCACCAATCGGAAGAGCCTGAACGAGGTTCGGCTCTTTCCCGTACGGACTTAAAACCTAATCTTTGAGAGATTCGCGAGCCGATTTGCACTCGGCCGAAAGCTCGGCTTCGTGTTTTTTCAAGCATTTGATTTTACGGCCTTTGCCGGGCTTGATGTCGCCGCAGAACTTTTCGAGATCCGCTTTGCAGGCTTCATGCGCGGCTTTCATGTCATGCTTCATCTCTTGACCGGCGGCTTTGCACTCGGCCGAGACTTGGGCTTCGTGTTCTTTCAAACACTTCATGACTTCGCCTTTGCCGGGTTTGGTGCCCTTGCAGAGTTTTTCGATGTCGTTTTTGCAGGCCTCTTTCACTTCGTGGCGATCGGCCAACGCCGGCGCCGAGACAAAAGCCATCATCAAAGCGAGTGTCGAAAGGATCATTTTCATTTGTTCACATCCTCTTTCAGTTCTTTACCGACTTTAAAAAACGGAACTTTTTTCTTCTTCACGTTGATGACTTCGCCCGTCCGGGGATTGCGGCCTTTGTAAGAACCGTAACGGCGATTCTCAAAAGAACCAAAGCCACGGATCTCGATCCGGTCGTCGCGCATGAGCGCTTCGACCATCGAATCAAAGATCGTATTCACGACGGTTTCCGCTTTAACACGGGTAATTCCGGCTTTTTCTGAAATCAAATTGATCAAATCCGCTTTGGTCATCGACGCATCCTAAGTTGTTGATAACACGATGATTATACAGAAGACGGCCCACCTGGCTAGAAATGCTCAATAGTGACACGATGCGACTGCCGTTTGGCGAGGGCTTTAGCGTTCCAAGATACGCTGATAGGCCTCTTCGACCGACTGAATCATCTTTTTTGTGTCGAATAAGCTTGTCACCTTGTCCCTCGCCCTTTGTCCAATCTCCAAAGAGGGGAGTGATCCCGAGAAGAGTTCGACCAGGAGATGCGAGAGAGAATCGACGTCGGCGGGCCTGAGCAAAAAGCCGTCTTGACCGTCTTCGATGATGTTCGCGATGGGACTGACCTCGGACCCGATCAAAACTTTTTTCTGCGCCATGGCCTCGATCATCGCCGGTTCAAAGCCAGTGGTGCGCGAACTCATATTCAAGAAGACATCCGATACCGAAATCCAATCCGACACGTCTTCGGGCTTGAGCGCCCCGGTCATCTTGACCCGCGATCCGAGCGCCAGGCTGAGCATCTCGAATTCGATGTGCTTCCAGCCGGGTCCATTGCCCGCAATCACCAGATAGGTATTGGGTTTCTTGACGGCGACGCGCTCAAAAGCCCGCAGGACGTTGACCATCTCTTGGGGTTCGCTCATGTCGGTGATGGTCAGGACAATGTGCGCACCCTCGGGAATCTTGTTTTTTTGCCGCAGCTCATGCGCTTCGGGCTGCTGCGAGAGATCGCCGAGCTCGATCCCGTAAGGAACCGTGTAGGTGTGAAAATCCGGGTAAAGATAGTAGCGCTCCAAAAAAATGCGCTGCTGGGGCGAGGTCACGAAAACGCCGTCGGCGGTTTTTAAAAGTTCACGGTCTCCGCCCAGATAAGTCGTTAAAAATTTGTAAACCACGGCGACGCCCGTCGAGAGCAGCGAGCCCACCGATTCGTGAGCCATGCCCAGAATCGAAAAGAGCTGCGACATCTGCGTGGCCTCGACGTCGTACGCGACGGCCGGAAGTTTGAGCTGACGTTTGCGGCGCCCGATGCGGTAGGCGGTGCGGTCCATGCCGTGCAGAACGTGAAACGGTTTTTCGGTGTGCAGCTCGAGAAACTTCAAATACGCCGCTTCTTCGAACGGCAAGTGCGACCAATTCGGAAAACCTTCGAAGAGGTAAAACACGCGCACGCCATCGCGCTCGACCTCTTGCTTGCCCAGAGGACTGCGCGCCGCGATCACGGTGACCGAGTGGCCTTTTTGCGCCAGACCCCGGGCGATGGGCCACAGAAAACCCGTGTCGGACGCGCGTCCCAAAATCGGGAACTTGTACGCCACCAAGCAGATGCGGAGTTTTTCGTCGGGGTTTTTCGCGCGCGCCATCAAGTTTAGAATGGCCGTGCCGGAGGATCGGGTCAAGTCCAGCGCAAGGCGAAGGATTTTTGGTACAGCCGGAGCAGTTCGTTCAGGGTTGAATCGACAAGTTCGCGGTGCGGGTAGTTTTCAAAACCGCGCTCCAGTTGCAACGAGGGGTTTTGTACGAGCAGATCTCGCAGCGGATCGCCGCTCTCTTCGAGCACCCAGCCCGACTTCGTGTGCCAGCACAGTCCCGGCCACAATTCGGTTTGATGCTTGTTCGCGATCACGGGAATTTGATGCTTTTCCGACCACTGATGGAAGAGCTGCAGCTCCAAGACCGAGTAATCGCCGTACAAAAGACAGAGCGCCTTGGCCCGTTTCATAAAGGCCTCGCGCTCGGCTGGGTACAGCTCACCGGTGTAAAACACGTGAGGGTGGCTCGAGCCGCGGCGGGGAGGCGCGCGCAGAACGACAAAGTCGACCGGTGATTGCGACAGCCACTTCGGACCCGATTGCAAATCCGGCAAAATCAAGAAGGGGCGCAGACCCGAGAGCAGGCGCTGAGTTTCGTCGCGAAACCGGGGCGTCGATGTCGACGGCATCCAATCAAGCGGCGGTAACACTTCGGCGAGCGTGTGCGAGCCAAACGTGTGCCGGCGCTTCATCTGCATCAAGAAAGAGCGGTTGGGAAAGAGAGCGAGGTCCAACAGACCGATGAATTTTTCGTTTTTCCAACCCGCGACGTTTTGGATGTTCGAAAACGAGCCGGCGATGACTTTGCCGGGGATTCCTCGCGCCAGCGCCGCGAGCATCCAGTGGGCCGTGCGCGGGCGGGCGTCGGCGGTGGGAAACAAAAAATGCCAAACGTCGAAGTTCTCGCCGAGCAAGGCCGGGGCCGCTCGCAGGGCTTCGAAACTGGACCAGCGTTTGAACGGCGCCAGAACGCGGATCTTCGAGGGCGCTTTTTCGATTTCGGAACGCGACGTGATGAGAACGACCTCTTGCTTCTGCTGCTCGAGAGCCGAAGCGAGGTTGAGGGCGAGCGGGCTGAGAGTCTCGGTCATCAGCGCGACTTTGGCCATTCGGTCCCCAGGGCTTTGAAGATGCGGTCCAAAATTTTACGGTTGGCTTCGGGAATCTGGCGGGTCATCAAATCCTGGGGCTCGATCCACTCGAGCATCAAGTGATGTTTGGCTTTGGGCTCGCCTTTCCAGAACAAGATTTCGTAGAACAGAATGAGGATATTCACATCGCCGTAGTGGTGCGTGCACGCAAGCTTGAGTTCGCCGACGTCGGCTTCGATGCCGAGCTCTTCCGAGAGTTCGCGCGCGAGCGCGGCTTCGGGAGTCTCTCCGGATTCGATTTTCCCGCCGGGAAACTCCCATTGTCCCGCGAGCGAGTGGTTTTCGGGGCGTTGACCGACGAGAACCATCTTCCCTTTGCGCACGAAGCCCGCGACCACCGGAATCCAGTGGACTTTGCGCGTTCTCGAGCGGACGGGTTTGGTTTCGGTCACGACGTCCTCACCTTCTCGTGAAAATACGAGGCCGTTTGGCGCGCGAAAGAGGGCCCTTCGAACACCAATGCCGCATAAACTTGCACAAGATCCGCACCCAAATCCAGTCTTTCCGCGACATCCGCAGGCGTTAAAACGCCGCCCGCCGAGACGAGCAAGGGCTTCGAGCTGGAGGCTTGAAAGTGACGGACCGCGACTTTCAAGGCGGCCTTGGAACGTTCTTGAAGAAAGCGCCCCGAGAGACCGCCCGTTTCGGGCCAGTTCGAGTCGGGTGGGCGAGACAGCGTGGTGTTGGTGAGAATAAAACCCTCAGCTCCGTGCCCGGCGGCGACATCCAGGCTTTCGCGCAGGGCCGTTTCGCTCTCGTCGGGAGAGAACTTCACCAGAACGGGTTTGCCGTTCGAGTTTTCACGGGTGTGGGTCACCAGAGTGCCGAGCATCTCTTTGCTTTGCAGCGAGCGCAGGCCTTGGGTGTTGGGGCTCGACACGTTGATGACGATCGCGTCCACGAACGGGCTCAAAATCCGTGCGGCTTCGGCGTAGTCTTCGTGCGCTTTTTCGGGCGCGGTGTCGCGGTTCTTGCCCACGTTCGCGAACACCGGAACCGCTTGTGGTCCCAAGGTTTGCAAACGGGCGCGGACGTCGTATTGACCCGCGTTCGGAAAGCCCATTTTGTTCCAAAGAAGTTTTTCGTTCCAATCGCGGTCCAGAATTTTGCCCGGATTCGGCTTTTGCGGACGGGGCGTGACGGTGCCGATCTCGGCAAAACCAAATCCCAAGCGCGACCAGCAGTCGAGGGTCTCGGCGTTTTTGTCCACGCCGCCAGAAACGCCCAGACGGTTCGCGAAAGAGAGGCCCTTCCAGGTGAAGGGTTTCCACTCCGGTGAGGTGCGAGACGGAAGGTCGCTGTAAAAGCGGACCCCCAGCGGCGCAAGTGCATGCGCCGCCGATGCGGAGAGAAATTTCCAAATTGGAATCATCGAGGATACAGTCCGCGCAGAAGCATCGCTTTTTGCAGGCGGTCGATCGACACGGCCATCGCGGCCGCGCGCATGTCGACGTTCTTCTCTTTCGACATGGTGTAACCCTTGTCGAAAGCTTTGGTGATGATCGATTTCAGACGGTTGTTGATCTCATCTTCGTCCCAGAAGAACGACATGATGTCTTGCACCCACTCGAAGTACGACACGACCACACCGCCACCGTTGGCGATGATGTCCGGAACGACGAAGACGCCTTTGGCGTGCAAAATTTTGGTCGCATCATTGGTCACGGGACCGTTCGCGCCCTCGACGATCATTTTCGCCTGGATCTTGTCGGCGTTCTTCTCGGTGATCTGGCCCTCGAGGGCGCAGGGGAAGAGCGCGTCGACGGGGAGGCACAACAGCTCCTCGTTGGTGATATGTTGGCAGCGCGGGTAGTTGATCAGAGTTTTGTTTTCTTTGATGTGGTCGATCACGTCGGGGATGTTGAAGCCATCACCGTTGTAAATCGCGCCGCTCACGTCGCTGACCGCGACGATTTTAGCGCCGCGCTCGTGCGCGTAGAGAGCCGCGTGCGAACCCACGTTCCCGAAACCTTGCACCGCGATGGTCGCGCCTTTCATCGATTTGCCGACGCGCTCAAACGCGCGCTCGGCCACGAAGACCACGCCCAGGCCGGTCGCGCCCGCGCGTCCCAGCGAGCCGCCGATCTCGACGGGTTTACCGGTGACGACGCCGGGTTGAGCAAAGCCCGTCTCTTGCGAGTAGGTGTCCATCATCCAAGCCATGGTTTGCGAATCGGTGCCCACGTCAGGAGCGGGAATGTCTTTGGTCGGTCCGATGAACGGGCCGAGCTCCGAGGTGTAGCGTCGGGTGAGATTTTGTTTTTCGGTGCGCGAGAGTTTGGTCGGATCGCAAGTGATGCCGCCTTTACCGCCGCCGTAAGGAAGACCCATGACCGAGTTTTTGATCATCATCAACGCCGCCAGGCCCGTGACTTCTCCGAAGCACACGTCTTGGTGGTAGCGGATCCCGCCTTTGTACGGGCCAAGGGTGGAGTTGTACTGAACGCGATAACCGGTGAAAACTTTGATCGAGTAATCGTCCATGCGCACGGGGATGCTGACGGTGATGCCGCGCTTGGGACGCTTCAAGCGGCCCAAAATGTTCGGATCGCAGTTGATGAGTTTGGCGGCTTCATCGATCGACTGCAGGGCATTCACGAAGAGCGGGTGGTTCAGGTGCGATTCTTGGGGCGAAAAATAATCGGTCATCAGCGAAGAGTCAGAAGACATGACTTAAAGTGTCCTTTCGATAGCTCTTGTTCGAGCGGCGCCAGGGGCGCATTGAGTTCATAGAGCGAAAACTCGATCCTAGGAGACTCCAAGGGGTCCGTCGAGTCTCCTTGCGGAGAGCCAAAAACCCCGAGATTGGCGAGGCGCAACAAATGTGTTAGCTCCCTTGGCCATGCTGGCTTTGCTTTTGGCCCTCTCAAGCCTTGCTTTCGGACAAGTTGCGTCGCCCTCGGCGTCGGGGACCGCGCTTTTTGAGTCGGTTCAGAGCCCTTTTTTCCAGATTCGCGCCGAATTCACTCCCTCGGTCCTCGGCGAGGACGAGCTTTTTTCAACCCTTTACCGATGGGACTTTTTGAAATACGAGCCCACCGGCAAGCAAAAGGTCTTCGACCCCGCTTGCGAATGGCAAAAACGTGAGCCGCGTGAGGTCAAAGACTTCGCTGAATTTTCGAGCAAATGGCAGGCGTACCGCGCCGAATGCTCAAGTTCGTTTCAAAACGGCTCCAACTGGGGCTGGGTGCACTTCTACAAGGTGATGTTCGAACGCTTCCGCATCCGGGAGCACCCGCGCCTGCGTCAAGTGAGCATGAAATACCCCAACGGCACCGTGGTCCACGCCCTCTTGGGCCTCAAAGACGACAAGCCGCGCCCCATGGTGGTTTTCCGCATGGGAATTTTCTCGAATATCGACCAGATGTACGCCGAGCGCTTCTTGGTCATGCAGCTGTTCGAACAAAGCCCGTTCAACATCTTGGCGGTTGAAAGCATGACGGGTTCCGACTTCATTTCGCGCAACAAAAGTCGCACCTTTGCGGGCATGGATGAGGCCGTGCAGAACCTGCACATTCTGAAACACCTCCGCGACAAGTCCGAGCCGATCTCGCGCCTGGTGAGCAGTCTGCATTTGCTCGGGATTTCGATGGGTGCCAACGGCCAGCTCTTCACCCATATTCTGCAGTCGCACCAAGAGCCCAAACCTTGGGTGAACAGCACGCTCTTGCTGTGCCCACCGCTGCGTTTGCAAGAGACGCTCGATTACCATTTGAATCACCGCTGGCGCACGATGTTCATGAACATGTGGGCCCGCAAGCGCCTCGCGCAGCTGCGCCGCGAAGACGCCGGTCTTCGTGACGACCATTTCTTGCAAGATCTCCTCGACAAAGTGGCCCGGACTTACAAGGGTCCCACCGAGGACGCGGCTTGGATTCGATGGCCCGCCGATTGGAACGAACGTAAAAAAGATTTTTGGAAGGGCAACGCGTTTCTCCCTTTGGTGAAAGACGTCCCGACGCCGCTTTTTATTTTGGCCACGCACGAGGACCCGATCGTGCCGTACCTGCTCAACTCCGGTTTGATCGAACGTCAGCAGGTGGATTTGGGATCGGCCAAGGTTCTACTCTGGCCGCTCGAGAAATCGGCGCACTGCTCGCTCCCGGGCGCGTACGATTGGCGTGAAATGGCCTCGATTTTTCAGGACTACGTCTTGAGCCAGTCTCCCGAATTCGCCATGGACGAACAGTCGGTCAGTTTCGAAATCGACAACGAGATTCAAACCGAAATTTTGCGTCACGGATTTTTTCCGCACCTGGAGATCCAGATCCGAGAAGGCGCTCGGGCCGCCGACGTCAAAGTGATGTTCTACCCGAAACAGCCGGTGTCGTTCTTGGACGAGCGCCAGATCAAAGGCCGCGCGGTTTCGATCTCCCTGGCCAGTTTGGATCTGGGATTTGACGGCCCCGCCAGTCTCCCGGCCGAAATCGAAATGGCCCGCCGCTGGCTGCACCAGAATCTGCGCCTGACGTACGAAAAACCCAACCGCATCAAGCTCACCTGGAAAACCGCCAAAATGTAGCTGCTACAAAGTGTGGAGGCGGCGCGGCCCGGCCGCTACGCGAGCAGGTCTTTGAAGAAGGCGGAGGTCTTTCCGAGTTCTGCAACATAAGGCTTGATGTCTTCTTGCAGGTGTTTCGGAAAACGCGCGAAGGGCTGGATGTGATCGCGCGGGACGTAGCGGAAGGTCAGGTTCAAACGGCGCGTTTCGAAATCGCCGGTGTAGGTGTCGAAGCGCTCACCGCGCTTGTCTTCCACGCGCTGCACGCGGTGAAAGAGATGCTTCTTGAAGCGGTCGCCGCCAAAAATTTGCAGCGACGAATCTTCGAGCCACTGCTGCAAAACAACTTGGCTGCGCGACTGCTTGCCTTGACTCGACACGAACTGAAACAAGGCGCGGTCGCCGAACGAAATCGACGCCACCGGGCCGGGCTCAAAATCTTTGTGTTCGCCCACGCGCGCGACGTCTTCGCGCCGGCCGTCCGGCGAAACTTGCGAGCCGTAGTAATTGACCAAACAGGTGTTGAGCTCCCAGTCGCGCGGAACGTCTTTGGCCGGAAAATGTCCGCGCACCATCGTCTGGATCTCGTTCACGATCGATTGCATGAAGGGCGGAAACGGCTCGGCCCGCACGCAGCGAAAGTCGAGGCCCTTGGGCGGATGATAATAGTTCAAACAGGCGAATTGCCAATTGCCGAGCCAATACACCGGGCGCAAGAGCCGGCGCTGCGATTGTCCCTCGGGCGGCGGGTTGCTCTCGGAAAACCGCTGCTCCCAAATCGGATGGTAAGCCTTCAGTTCGTCCAAGAACCGGGCGCGCGCTTTGGGATTTAAAAATTGCGACCGGTAAATGAGGCCTTGGCCTCGCGGTGGGCCCTGCCCGGGACCACCTCGTGTCGCGGTGTTCGGTTTTGACATTGCCCTCCCATATCGACTTGAATGCGCCTATGTCAAAAGCCATTTCGATCCCCGCATTTCCGGTCACTCCCGAACTTCGCCAGCGCCTCATCAATCACTTGCCAAAGCTGCAAGGGAAAAAAATTCTCATTCTGGGCGACGTGGGTCTCGACGAGTACGTGATGGGCGAGGTGCGCCGGATTTCTCCCGAAGCGCCGGTGCCGGTGGTCGAAGTCGATGCCGAAGACCTGCGTTTGGGGCTGGCCGCGAACGTGGCGCAAAACATCCGCGCGATGGGCGGGGACCCTTGCCTCATCTCGGTGATTGGCCGCGATACCGGGGCGGATCTGCTCAAAGGTTTGTTCTCGCGCACTCAGGTTCCGACCGACAACTTGGTGTTGGATGAAACCCGCCCGACCACACGCAAGGCCCGCATCATGGCCAAGCACCATCACATCGTGCGCGTCGACCATGAGACCCGCCGCTTTTTGTCTCCCGAAACCGAAGCGCGCGTGATCGAACGGGTGGAGGCCGAAATCAAGTCGTGCGCCGCCGTCATCATCGAGGATTACGCCAAGGGCTTCGTCACGCCCACGCTGTTCAAATCGGTGGTCGCGATCGCGCACAAGAACTCAAAACCCGTGTACGTCGATCCTCATCAGACCCGCAAAGGCGACGACTACAGTGGCTGCGATTTGATCAAACCCAACTTCGACGAGTCGGTCGCGCTCAGCGGCCTGAACGCCGATGACCTTCGCCACAATCCCAATAAGGTGGTTGAGGTCGGCCAAACTCTGCAAAAGAAAACCGGCGCCAAGCAGGTGGTCATGACCCGCGGAAAAGACGGGATGACGATCTTCTCGGGCGACTCGATGACGCAAGTGCCGACCTTCGCGCGCCAGGTCTTCGACGTGACGGGCGCGGGCGACACGGTCATCGCGGCGTTGTCTCTGGGATTGGTGAGCGGTCTGAGCTTGCAGGAGGCCTGCGTGATGGCGAATTTCGCGGCGGGCGTCGTCGTCGCCCAAGTGGGCTGCGTGCCCTGCACGGCCGCCGAGCTGGCGGCCGCGATGGCGGATGAAACTTAACGCAAATGCTTAGAAGGTGCCAGGCACCTTAGTAGTCAATGGCGCGCGAACGGATCGTGTCCGAGTTGCGCAGCTGCGTGAACGACTCTTCGATCCAGGTTGCGTAGTTGGCCACGCTCGTGTGCGCGATGCCGATGCGGCAGGTGACGTCTTCTTGGCGCGTGAAATCGGGCTGATCCAAGTTGTCGACTTGCGAAGCGACGCCGATCACGCGGTATTCGCCGTCGGCATTACGGGCCAAGGCGGGTCCACCCGAATCGCCGGCGCAGGCGCCCGAGCCACCACGTTGATCAAAGTAAAGCACGGGCGAAGTCGCGAGCGGCAGCAGGCTCTTCGAGAAATCGCTGCCCGAGTAGGGTTTCACGTACGTGTACTTCAAATCGTGGGGATCAACGGCGGCGTTGGTGTTGTAATCCGTGCGTTTGCCGTAGCCCGTGAGGAGGACTTGCGTGTCGCTCTTCATGTCGAAGGTGCGGCCCACGAGTTTGAGGGTGCCGTAGTTCCAAGGCGCGGGGTTGGTCAAACGGATCATCGCAATGTCATCGCCGCCGCCGCGGGTGACGCCGTAACCGCGGTGAACGCGGACCGCCGAAACGGTTTGCAGCGCTGAACGGTTGTTGGCCTTCACGTCGCAGACGGGTTCAACCGAGAACATCACTTGGGTTTTCGACGCGATTTCCATGCGGTTCACGCAGTGAGCGGCAGTCAGAACGATGTTGCGGTCGATGAGAGAACCGGTGCAAAGCTCAATGCCCCCGCCTTCTTCGGTCAGGATGGCGACAACCCCGCGGCCAATCCAAGAATCTTTGTGGGCGCGGCGTCCACCGAATATACCGGGATTGCGCTCGCCCGCATTGGCATCACACTGAAGCGTTTCGGACGCTCCGGGGCCGTCGCTGCTGCTGCTGTTGCCCAAGCAAGCGGTGAGAGCGAGGAAGAACGGCAGGACAAGCAAAAGAGACTTCGACATCACTGAAACCCCATCTTTCAGTTCTGGCACTTTTCCTGTGCCTGGTTGGTCAGTTCATTTGAACTTTGCGGCGTTTCTACCCAACAAACATGTCTTTTGCCAGTGCAGGCTCGGCGGCGGGTAAAACTTCTGTTTCTGACTGTTCACTGTTCGGAGTGCGTTCATTTGCTGAAGAAAATCAGATGCTTACGAGAGAGCTCGTGTCGAGCGCGGAAGCCGCGCCGGGCCGATCTTCAAGGCTTGGAAACTTTTAGAGACCCTCAGCATCTTCATGGCGCCGAGCCGCCCCCTATGGTACATCCCAGGCCTCTATGGAAACTCAAAAAAGCACGAAACAGCCCCGGTCGGTCGAAAGACCTTCGATGTCACCCGATGGCCGCCGTCCCTGGGACGTCGAAAATCCCGCGTTCCGTGAGGTCGTCGAGCCCGGACAGCCCGTGAATTTTTTTGGTCTCACCATGGACGATCTGAAAGCCTTTTTGAAAGGCCTCGGCAAAGAGCAATTCCGCGCGCAGCAAATTTACAAATGGGTTTATGAGCAAAAGGTCACCGATTTCGATCAGATGACCAATTTGTCCAAGAGCTTTCGCGACGAACTCAAAGGCAAGCTCTCGTTCGATCTTCCCAAAATTCTGTCGCACTTGAAATCGGTCGATGGCACGCAGAAGTTTTTATTCGACGTTCAAGGCAACACCGTCGAGGCGGTTTTGATCCCGTCGGACGAACGCCTCACGCTTTGCGTGTCCTCGGAAGTCGGTTGCAACATGGCCTGTAAGTTCTGTTTCACCGGCAAGCAAAAACTCAAGCGCCGTTTGACCGCTTCGGAAATCGTGGGTCAATTCCTGCAGGCCGAAGGCGCGCTCGGCGAAGGCCAGCGCATCACCAATATCGTGTTCATGGGGATGGGCGAGCCGCTCGACAATCCGCAAGCCGTGTTCAAGTCGATCGAAGTTTTGCACAATCAATTCGGCCGCAATTTTTCGCGCCGTAAAGTGACCGTGTCGACCTCAGGCCTGGTGCCCGAGATGTGGCGCATCTCCGCTTCACGCACGCGCCTGGCCGTTTCGCTCAACGGTTATGACGAGGCCAGCCGCACGTCGATCATGCCCATCAACAAGAAGTACAATCTGGAGCAACTGCTGGAAGCCTGCCGCGACTACAACCGCGAGACGGGCGATCACGTCACGTTCGAGTACGTTCTCTTGAAAGGCATCACCGATCAGATCGAGCACGCGCGCAAGCTGCACGCGCTCACACGCGGGTTGCCCTGCAAGGTGAACATCATCCCGTTCAACGAGCACCCGGGTTCCGAATTCGAGCGCCCGTCGGACGAGCAGATTGAACTGTTTCATTCGGAGCTGATGCGTTTGGGAACTCACGTTCTCTTGCGCCGAACCATGGGGCGCGACATCTTCGCCGCCTGCGGACAGCTGACATCCGAGTTCGAAAACAAACCCCGCAGCATGGATATTTCAAATTCGAAAATTGGAGGAAACAATGTCCGAGATTTTAGTGGTTGGCAGCCTCGCGTATGATTCGATCAAAACTCCGTCGGGAAGCGCGCCGCGCGCCCTGGGAGGATCGGCCAATTATTTCTCGCTCGCCGCGAGCCTGTTCTCGAAAGTCCGTGTCGTCGGCGTTGTCGGTGACGATTACTCATCGACCGACCGCGAGCTCTTGCAAAAGCGCGGCGTCGACCTCTCGGGCATGATTGTTCAGCCCGGTAAGACCTTCCACTGGGAAGGCGCTTACGAGGGCGATATGAACGAAGCCATCACTTTGAAAACCGAGCTCAACGTGTTCGAAACCTTCGATCCCGTTTTGCCCGCGCATTACAAAGATTCGAAATTCGTGTTTTTGGCGAACATCTCGCCCGACTTGCAAGGCAAGGTTCTCGATCAGTGCGAAAAGCCCCTCTTGGTCGGTATGGACACCATGAATTTCTGGATCTCGTCGAAGCTCGACGATTTGAAAAAGACCCTGAAACGCGTGGATATCGCCCTCATCAATGAAGGCGAAGCGATGATGCTCACGGGCGCGGGCAACGCGATCGAAGCGGCGCCTCGCGTGTGCGAACTCGGCCCCAAGGCGCTCGTGATCAAGCGCGGGGAGTACGGCTTTGTTTTGTACACCAAAGACGAAGGCTTCTTCATTTTGCCGGCGTTCCCGATCACCAAGGTGATCGACCCCACCGGCGCAGGCGACACCTTCGCGGGCGCCTTCTTCGGCTATCTCGCGTCGCTGGGACGCGCGCCGACGACGGCGGATCTGAAGCAGGCTTGCGTGCGCGGAACCGTGGTCGCGAGCTTCACGATCCAGGATTTCAGCGTGAAGGCGCTGGCCGACGTGACCCCGGCCAAGGTCGAGGACCGTTACAAATCGTACCGCCAAGTTGTTCACCTGGCGTGATCCTATTCTTTTAGAGCCATCGGGGGCTGGATGATCGTCCAGCTCCGGCTTGTGAAGACCCTCTAGCTCCTCAAAATCCTTTATGAAAACCCGGATTCTGCCGATCAGTCTCTCGGATGGCAAAGAAGTCTAAAAAGCCGATTTCAGAGACGATGGTGAAGTCCATTTTGGAAGACCTCCAAAATGAGCAGGAACTCGTCAATAAAAAGAAAGACGGCTCCGAGTTGGGGAAAGCGATTTTGGATTCGAATCCGAATCCCACGCGCGTCGTTCCGCAAACTCGTCTCTTACCTGAAGGACTCGCCAGCGAGACCGCCATTTTCGGTCAAGACAAACCCGTCGACGATGAGGTCTCTCAGCCTTCGATGCTGAAAGAGCCCGTGATCGTCAAAGCGGGTGACATCGAGATTTCGAAAAAGATCGTGGTGGTCGGCCTCGACGAAAAATCGAATTCGAATTTTAAGCCCCTCGAACTGCAAGATGAGCCCGCCGTCGAACTTGAGTCGATGCAGCAGCCCGAAGCTCAGCCCGAGTCCGCCTTGGTTCCCATCGAGAATCCGATGGCGAACTACATGAATTCGGGGGCGAGCGAAAAAGACCTGGACGAGGAGTCGAAAACGATTCCGGTGTCTTACGAGTCGTCGTCTTCGGACAACACCCAAAATTTAGAGCACTCGCACACGCGCCGCTTGGATGAAGGATCGGGTGGTCCTGACTCGATCACGTTCAATCGTGATATGAGTGACCGGACGCAGCCCATGATCCGTCATGGAGGCATGAGCTCGCACGAGGCCGCGACCAAAGTGTCGCACGGGTTCTCGCGTCCTTTGACGAAGTCGAGCGCTTCGCTCGCGGCCAGCGTGACCGAAGCCCAGATGATGCAGGCCGAGAACCTGCGCATGGCCCAGTCGCGCATCCTGGAACTTGAAAAAGAAGTCGAGCAGCTGCGCACCGAAAACGAACTCCTGGCCTCGGCCGGCGAGATCGCCAAGAAGCGCGCCGAAGAGCTTTTCGAAAAGATCTCGGCGGTCGAGCGCTCCAAAATGGACGAGCTCGAGCACGCGCAGATGGAAATGAACATTTACCGCGAAAATCTTGTCGAAAAAGACAAAGAACTCGTCCGGCTGCGACAAAAGATCGAAGATCTGGAGTCGCGCCTCGCCAAAGATTTGAAAAAGATCCGGGTGCGCGAGCGCGAGCTTGAAAATCGTCTTGAGTTGTCCAAAATGGAAAAGACAGCGTTGGTTCGCTCTAAAGACGAAGCCATTCTTGATTTGAAAAACAAAGTGGATCACCTCCACTCCGAACTTGAGAACTACAAGCAGAAGTGCTCGGAACTCGGCGAAAAGGTCGATGGCCAGCACGATCAGTTGGGTCGTACGGTTCGGGCACTTCGATTGGCACTCACGCATTTAGAGGCGAACGACACCATTGGGACCGTCATGCCTCTCAAAAAAGCCGAGTGATATGGAAGAAACCGCCTCCGCAAATAACGCCACCAGCACGCCCCCGGGCAAGCGACGACTGAAACTTGTCGTGAGCGACCTGCATTTGGGGAAGGGCCGCGTTTTGGAGAGCGGCGGGATCAATTCGTTCGAGGAGTTCTTTTACAGCGACAAGCTGTGTGAGTTTTTGCACTACTACACCTCGGCCGCCTTTGATGATGCCGAGATCGAGCTGATCATCAACGGCGACTTCCTCAATTTTTTGCAGGTCGACTACAAAGGCCATTTTTTGACCGTTTTGACCGAAGGCGTGTGTCTCGAAATCATGAAGTCCATTTTGGTCGGGCACCGTAAGGTGTTTCAGGCAATGGGTGAGTTCGCGCGCAAGAACGGCAATTCGATCACCTACATCGTGGGCAATCACGACCAGGCCATGCTCTGGCCGGCCTGCCGCGAGCATCTCAACGAGACCATCGGTGCGCCGCTTCGCTATAAAAACATCGTTCATTATTTCGACGGCGTTCATATCGAGCACGGTCACATGCAAGAAGCCGCCAACCGCATGGATCCGCGCCGATTCTTTTTAAAGAAGGAACTGGCCGAGCCCATCTTGAATCTGCCTTTCGGTTCGCATTTCTTTGTCGAATTCGTTCTGAAGATCAAGCACCAGTACCCATTCATCGACAAGGTCCGTCCGTTCTCGAAGATGGCCCGCTGGGCTCTTTTCAACGAAACCTTGATGACGATCAAAACCGTGTTTCAGTTGATCGGGTACTTCGCGCGCGCGGTTTTCGTGAACGATCCCCGCAAGCAGATCGGCTTTAAGCGGCTGATGAAAATCGTTCTGGAAAGCGCGATCTTTCCGGATCTCACCGAGTCGGCCCACAAGATCTTACAGGATGAGCGCGTGCACACGGTGATCTTCGGCCATTCGCACGTTTACACCTACCGTCAGTGGGAAAAAGACAAAGAGTATTTCAACACCGGAACGTGGACCGAGGTCACCTCGCTCGACGTGGTGTCGCTCGGTAAAATCACGAAACTCACTTACGTTTATCTCGAGTACCCTCAAGATGGCGGGCGCCCGCGGGGCCGTCTCAAGGAGTGGCGCGGCTACCACCGTATCGAGGAAGATGTTGCCGTTTCTTAAGGGCTTTTGTATCTTGCCGGGATGCTCACCTTCCGCCAAACCAACCGCCCTGTTTCGCCCCAAAATCTCAAACGCACGCAAGCCGGTCTCGAGACCTTTTTAGCTCGAACCGACATCGGTTTTAAAGACCTCCCGAACCGCGACGCCCTTTGGGCCGAAGCGGCCCGTGTCGGCCGCGCGCTCTCGGCGAAGGCGACCGACATCGTGTTGATCGGGATCGGTGGCAGCAGCCTCGGTCCGCAGTTCTTGGCCGAGCTTTCGGATTCGCACATCCAGGTGCATCTCGCTGACAACGTCGATCCTTGGCAGTTCAAAAAAATTTGCAGCAAGATCGGCGACTGGAAGCAGACTCACTTTTTGCTGATCTCCAAGAGCGGCTCGACGCTCGAGACGCTGACCACGGCGGATCTCTTCGCTCTCGAACTTGAAAAGCAAGGTCTCGCGCTCGCCAAACAGGCCATCGTGATCACCGAGCCTCGCGCCAACTCGCTGCGCGCGTGGGCCGAACAGCACGCGGTCGAGACTCTCGAAATCCCCCTCGACGTCGGCGGGCGGTTTTCGATCCTGTCGCCCGTTGGGATGGTCTTGGCCGCGGCTCTCGGACTTTCGATCGACGAGATCCGCGCGGGCGCCAAGGCCGCCCTTGCGGACCGCGAATCGGTGGCCCGTCTGTCCGCACAGGCCCTCGACAGTTTCGGCCGCGAGGAGTGGATCACCTTTCTTTGGAGCTACTCGTCGTCATTGAGATACTTTGGCCTTTGGTTTCAACAGCTCTGGGCCGAATCGCTCGCAAAAACCGTCGACCGCCAAGGGCGCCCGGCTCCGCGCGTGAGCACCCCGGTGCCTGCCATCGGGACCTGCGACCAACACTCGCTCTTGCAGCAAGTGATGGAGGGCTCCAAGGACAAGTGGGTGGTTCAGATCCGCGTCCGCGATTGCGAAGCGGCGGGACCGCACTTGGAGCGCAGCCAGTTCTCGGCACTGAGTTGGCTGAAGCCCGTGGGGCTGGGTCAAGTTTTGGCCGCGGAGGCGCAGGCGACCATGGACGCTCTCGAGAAGAGCCAAGTTTCGGTGCAGGCGCTCGAGCTTCAGGACCTAGGGCCGAAGTCGATCGGCTACCTGCTCATGTATTGGCAGCTCGTGGTGGCGTGCGTCGGTGAGTCGCTCGACTTGAATGCGTTCGATCAGCCCGGCGTTGAGCTGGGCAAAAGACTCGCGAAAGAAATTTTGCAAAACTGATTTGCTCGGCTCTCTTTGGCCCCTCTATAATCGGAGGGGTGCGCTAAATGCGCCGGAGTATCACGTCGATGTCAGCAGAAGATGTTTCCGAAAAGACGAGTATCGTTGGGAGTGACACGTTTAGCGGCCGCATGCAGCAGGCCGATCAGGCGCCGCCCGCGCTCGTTGTCTTGATGGGGCCCGGCGGTTACGTCGGCAAGCAGTTCGCCCTCGACAAACAAGAGTACATCCTGGGACGTTCGGCCGAGTGCTCGATTCAGATCGACGACAAGTCGGTGAGCCGGAACCACGCCCGCATCCAGATTGCCGGCAGCGAAGTGTTGGTGTCGGACATGGGTTCGGCGAACAAAACTTTGGTGAACGGCGCGACCCTCAATCCGGGCTCTCCCTTTAAGCTCAAGAATAACGATCAGATCAAAATCGGCAACGTCATCATGAAGTTCCTCGAAAAAGGAAACATCGAGGCGTTCACGAACAAAGAGCTCAACGAAAAAGCGACCCGTGACGGTTTGACCGGCGCTTACACCAAAGGCGCCTTGATCGAGCGTGGACCTGAGGTCATGAAACGGGCCGAGACTTTGAATGAAGAGCTGAGCCTGATCGTTTTCGATATCGACTTCTTCAAGAAGATCAATGATCAGTTCGGCCACTCGGCAGGCGACTACGTTTTGAAAGAACTCGCACGCATCATCACGACCAAGCTCACGCGGTCCGAGGACTTCTTTGCCCGCTACGGCGGTGAGGAGTTCGTGATCATCTTGATCAACAATCCGCTCAAGAGCGCGATGGAAGTCGCGGAGCGGATCCGCACGACCATTCAAGGCACGACCTTTCAGTACGATGGCCGCGTGATCCCGGTGACGATTTCGATCGGCGTCGGCATGCGCCTTCACGACGAGACGTCCTGGGATGCGTTCTTCAAGCGCGCGGACGAAGCGCTCTACATGTCCAAACAAGGTGGCCGCAACCGCGTCACCATGTCGCCAGCTAATTCGCTTTAAGCATGCTGGCTTCGATTCGCATGTCCGAGATTTCTTTTTCGAGCCGCGCGGCTTCCGCGCGTTCGCTCTGAATCTGCCTTTCCAAATCGTTCGATCGTTGATTGAGACTGTTTAATTGGCCATCCACCTGCGAAATTTGGCCGTCATACAAAGACGCCTGGCTTTGCGAAGAGGGTGTGCCGTTCGAGAGTTGCATCGATCGGTAGGATTCGAGACGGTTTTTCTCCATTTGCAGTGATCGGCGGCGGAAGTCGAGCGAGCCGCGATCGCCTTCAAGCGTGCGGGCGCGCTGGCCGTGGCTCGAGACCTGACGCTCTTTTTCCGCGATGCTGACCTCCAGAAACTTCACGCGCCCTTTGCGGAAGGGCGGGAGAAACTTCTTTTCGAGATTCTCGGGACAGACGTTCAAGTAGGGAAGGCCCGAGAGGCCCGCCTCTTGGGCATTGTCTTGTTTGCAGTACTCCAGGGTTGCGACCAGGTGCTGCGACAGAAGCATTTTAAGTTCGGGGCCTTCGCACATGTCCTTTGAAAAGAGGCGGCCCTTGCGTCCGAGGGCGAAGGCGTTTTCTTTGGAGCAGTATTTTTCGCGGCCCGCTTTGAAGCCGAGATCGAGCTGCGCGGAGCTGATATCGGCCTCGGCCTTTCGGCACTCATTTAAATACGAATCGGACTCGAGCCATTGACCTCGTTCGGCCACCCGCTGGCCGTAGTCGAACCAGTTGGTCTTTTCGCACTCTTGCCGTTTGAAATAGCTGGTGCAGCTCGCGGTGAGCAGGGCGGTTATGAACAGAAATAAAAATCTCATTCCTCCTAATATAAAGAGGTGGGGCGCGAAAGCGAGTGCCGACGCGCTGAGTGGGCGCCTTCGATAAGAAACGCTTATCGGTTAAATAATTAATAATTTCAATAAGTTAGACAAACTGACACCGAAAATTTGGCCCTCGAATTGCTGATGTAATAAGCAGGGGGACTCGAAGACGGGTCTAGAGGATCAAGGGCGCTCTGGAGGAAAGGCACCCTGAAAAATTGTGAGGCATTAACCTTTTTTCGACAGGGGCGAGTCATATGGCTGAAAGAATTCAGATCTTGAAGAACGATCTAGGGTTCGAAATCGAAGGGGATCTTGAGATCGTCGATCGAGTACGAGGGGGAAATCGCAGTGCCTACTCAATACTGGTGCGCCGTCATCAAAAAGGACTGATGCGGCTCGCAATGCGCTTCATGAAAGATTCAGACGCAGCGGAGGACATCGTGCAGGAAAGCTTCATCAAGGCGTTTGAGAGACTGAACTCGTTTGAAGGACGCGCCAGTTTCAAAAGCTGGCTCTTCCAGATCGCGGTGAACACCGCGAAAAACCGTCTGCGCGACCGCCATGGCCGCGGCAATATGAATATCGACGACGTTCCCTTGGCCGTCGACGCCCGCGCGGAGTCCACGCTCGTGCACTGCTCGGTCGCCGAAATCATTCAGAAATACGTTGATGATCTTCCCTTGAAGCAAAAGACCGCTTTGGTTTTGCGCATCTATGAGGATCTCAGCTTTAAAGAAATCGCCGAAATCATGGATTGTCCCTATGACACGGCGAAAGCCAATTACCGACATGCCCTTATGAAGCTCAAAGATGAGCTTTCTAATCAACCCGATCTTCGCCACTGGACGGAAGAGAGCGGGGGATTTTTCATGGAAATGCACCGAAAGGTGGCGGAGGCCGAATCATGAGACGTGAGAACAAACCGGGTGCGCCCGCACCCCAACCACGACCGAACCCTGCACCAATGGACCCACATCGCGGGACCATGGAGAAACTCCGCGAGATGGACACTCTCGACGTAGAGTTTGGCGACGATTTTTACAATGGAATGCACGATCGGATCATGGCACGAATCGAGAAGACTCCGGTGGAAGTGCCACCAGCGAAACCGGTGCAGCGCAAGGCCAAAAGCCAAGAGCTGACGCTGGTTACTTTAAGTCGTTAATTGCTTTTTCGGGTTCGGAGTGTTTCTCGAGTTGTTTAACCTTCTCGAGAAACGCTCGGAACTCATTTCCGGTGCGGTTCGCGAGCGCCTCGAACTTGGAGAGGTCCTGCAAGTAGGTTCTGTAGACCAACAAGCGGGCATTGTTGAGTTTGAGCGAGGGGAAATTTTCGTAGGACCGCGTTTTTAAACGGGGCTTCACTTCGGTGTCAAAGCGGCCCTGAATATCCTTGAACTTGGATTGACGCAAATCTTCATTCTGTTCGGGCTTGGACTTGTACCAGGCCTCCAGCATGGCCAGCTCTTTGGTGATGAACTCGGCAAAGAGCTTCTCGTCGACATTTTCATTTTTGATCGCCTGCAGCGTCGGGGAGTCATGCCCTTCGCGCTGCTTGTAGAACAATTCAGTTCCCCAGTTTCCTAAAAAAGTCGCCAAGCGCTCGTTGAAATCGGCGTTGCTCTTAATGAAGAGAGTGGCGTGAACGGTTTCGTGAATCAACGTGTTCACGAGATCGGGTTCTTTGTAGCGAAGCATGGACGAGAGAAGCGGATCGCGAAACCACCCGAGCGTACTGAAGGCCGAAACGCCGCGCATGTAGGTGTCGAGGCCGTCGTCTTGCAATCCCTTCTCTTCGGTTTTTGCGTCGTCCTCGACGAAGAACCCCTTGTATGGAACTTTACCCACGAACGGAAAGCTCCAAATGTGGTGCTTGAGTTCCCACTTGGGAGCGGCGCTCACGACGTACGTGACGTAGGGCTGCTTCAGTTTGACGAAACTCGAGTAGTTGCCGTTCGAATTGAGACCGAGTTCTTTTTCGGCGAAGGCCATAACCTCTTGCGCGAGACGCAATTTGGCTTTTTGCTCGTCGCTCAGTTCGGGATCTTGCAAAGCTTTTTCGACAGGAATGCGGTCGCTCAGCAAACCGACTTGATGGTAAGCGGATTTCAGGTAGTAGCAGCCGGTTTGCGCAAGGGCGAGAACGAGGAGCGCGGATCTTAGAATATCCACGAGATGCCGACCCGTCCCGTGATGTCATCCACCGAACTGTCGTCGTCGATGGGCGTGCGAACCGCATCGTAGCTGGCTTTGATGGCGAAAGATTCCGAAAGCAGGAACTTCATGCCGATGCCGTAAGAGGGCGCGAGCCCGGGTTTGGGTTCGATCGAAAACGGGATGTCATTATCGATTTGCACGACTTGCTTCTTTTTGATGTAGGCGGCGCCGCCTTTGATGTACGGCTGGAAGGTCGCTTTCTTATCGGCAAAGACGTAGATCAGATTGCTCTCGTAAATGTCGGAGTACTGGGTGGTCGTGCGCTGAGAGCTGGAATTGGTCAGGCTCGATTCACGCTCTTTTTTCACGTACAGACCGTTGGTGTAGCTGAACTCGAGCGCGATCTGCTCCCAGGCGTAAAACGCGACCGATCCGGTCGTGCTTTGGTTCTCGACTTTGTCGAGCTCGCTGAACGTGCGCTTCATGTAGTTATAGGAAACCCCGACTTCAACGAACATCGCGTGCGCGAAGCTCGAGATCAACAACGGGACAACAAGGAGTGCGGCGCGAATGATTTGCATCATTTTGAGATTACCAGCGGAGTCGATTCTTGGGATGTCCAGGAGTGCCATCCCGGACTGGCCCTAGGACGGGAAAAATGTCCGTTCCGTTTCGGGATTTGAAGGTTAACTTTTCAAGAAAGCGAGCGGGTCTGTCGATGAGAAGTTGATGGAACGTTTCCTGAATCACCTTCGGCACTTAGCCCTGTTTTTGTCGGCCGTGACGGCCCTGGCGGCCTCGGCCGCCGAACAACCGTGGTCGACCAGTGTTGATGGCCGCTTATTCCGCGGCGGAACGAACACGCCCCTGAAAGATGCCAGCTTGGTTTTCGTGATTCAAATCATGAACCCGGGACGTGATTGCGTTTTGTATGAAGAGACGCAAGTCTACGACACCGAACTTTCAAACGGATACTTCAGTTTGAAAGTGGGTTCGCGTTTGCCTGATCTGTCGGGACGACGCACCTCGAACGATCCCGGCTACACCATGTCCCGAATCTTCAACAACACGCTCAACTCGTTTCCGGCTTCAAGCGGTTGCGGCGCGGGTTATACGCCCGGCGATGGTGATGCCCGCTATTTGCGCGTGTCGATCCAGCCGAGCGGCGGTCTGATGGAAACGCTGTCTCCAGATATCGCGGTGGCCTCGGTGCCGAGCGCGAAGGTGGCCGAGACCGTTGGCGGCTTGGACCGTTCGCAGATTTTGAATGTGAACAACACCGGCATCAACCGCGTGAACATGACCAATCTTGAGTCGGTGTTCAACACGACTCAACTTCCGATTTTGACCGCGCTTCTCGGCGGGACTTCGAGCCTTTACATGCGGCAAGGGTCCAACGGCACCGCCGTTGTTCCAGGCCTCTCGGGCAACGCCGCGGGCGCGAGCGCGGGTCAGATTTGGTACGACACGGTGTCGAACCAATTGAAGTACCAGTCGAATTCAGGTCCTCAGGCTCTTGGTGTCGCGGGTTCGGGCGTGACTTCGGTCTCTGCTGGCACAGGCCTCAATGTGGGTGCA